>CAXBHB010000046.1:0-1676 GCA_963975465.1 uncultured Chromatiaceae bacterium | reverse complement strand
CGTAAATGGCCTTCTTTCCAACGTTTCTCCACTTTAACCAACACGGCATTAATGAGTGCCGGCGTGATGCTGATGGGCTATCAGCTGACAGGTTATTTTATTAATTAACGATATAAGTAAGAACGAGAGAATTATGCAACATACAGTAAGCACTAAAACCTTAATTAAAGCTGGCTTTGCCGCCATTGGCGTGGCAATTGTAGCATTAGTAACATTCATTCTACCTGCAGAATATAATGTAGACCCAACGGGTATTGGACAAGCGCTTGGATTAACAAGCATTGCTCAAGCGTCCCAGTCAAACGGCTCTGCGACAACTGCAGCAGGAACTGGTAGCGATGCATTTGAAACAATAACCATTCTTGTTCCAGCAGGTAAGGGGGTTGAGTATAAGTTTGCAATGACTAAACAATCCAAAATGACCTATGAATGGATGACGGATGGTGGGGAGTTATTTTATGACTTACATGGAGAACCTGAAGGCGATACCACCGGCTATTTTGAAAGCTATACCATTGCAACGAATGCTGATGTTAAGGGCAGCTTCACAGCACCCTTTAATGGCTCACATGGCTGGTACTGGAAAAATAAGACAGCCAAACCAGTAAGTATACAGTTGCTGGTTAAGGGGGAATATGAAGTGATTGGTTTGAAACAATAATAGGTGAAAAATTGGAGACTAAGATGAAAAAACTATTATCTGCGCTGATACTGTGTAGTGTGTTACTGAGCGTGAATGTTAAAGCGCACAGTGACCATGATGAAATCAGCGGCCAACAAGCAGTTAGCGTTGCGTTAAAATCGGTTAAGCAGATGACGTTTAAAGATATGGGGTTTGAAGCAGGCAAGCTTGATGAATCATGGAAAGCAGTTTCAGCCGAGCAATTTTCAGTGGTCAGTATTGAAGATGGCTACTATGTTGTCAGTGGTAAAAACGGTGATAAAACTTTGTTCTTTAAAATATCAAACAGCGGTCGAATGTTAGATGTAAAGACAAGTAACGCATTTTAATATCACTAAGGGTAAGCACTTCACTACCCGTCGTGGTGCTTACTCTTTATCAAAATAACGTTTTTTTGAATGTCCGCTTTTCGCTCATAGCAGGCAATCAAGTAACTGGATGATTGCTGAACATGGTGGTTCCGTGAAAACACAACGGGTGGTGATCAACCAGTGGTCGTGGTGGTAAATTCGGGTGCCGTTATGCAGGTGGGAGTGTTTTTAAGCCACAAATGAAACTCTGCTCCCTGTAACTCATGCTCAGGTGAGCAATCAATGTTCCAATCCCTTAAGACGTACCCGCGAGCTGATTCTCTTCAGAATGCTACGTAATGGTACTTTCGGCTGTACTCGTTTAGAGCAAGAGCGTTTACCTATCGATTTTGTTTATGAGAAACTTCGGTTGTGGGTCGGTTAAATAGTTAAACAAATAAAAGTTGATTTAAAACAGATGTTTAACCATGTCCTGATATCATTTTAGATCTATTTTGTCACTTATTGGGTGCGAGATTATGGCAAGCTTAAAATTTATTTTAGATCTATTTTGTCATTTATTTTTAAAGTAGAGCCAAAAAATATGGCTTGTAGCGTAGTTTATTTTAGGACTATTTTGTCATCCCACAGCACTGACGCAAGCCAGACAGACAGAGGCGGAGAACTGATGGATACCAATAAAA
>CAXBHB010000045.1:0-1693 GCA_963975465.1 uncultured Chromatiaceae bacterium | reverse complement strand
TGACGTCGTCAAAATAGCCGAACTCCAAAAAGGCTCTCTCAAGTTCATAATTCAGGCGCCAGTCATCTTCAGGATCACAGACACTCAGGTGTGGAGCTTCATTATTTCTTTCTTCAGTCACACTTGCCTCTGCGAAATGTAATTCCCAAACGGCGTCGTCCGAAGGTCGAATTGTTTTCACAAACTGCTTAGCTAACAAAGTGTCACTGTTGATCAGCAAATAGGTAGACATAGTTGTTCACCAACATACTTGTTGTTTTCACTTAAATGACAGGGTCAGCGTCCATCAAAAAACTTTTACTTTGGAATCACCTTTTTATGAATACTCACCCCATCTGCTTATTGCGGATCCTGGGTTAAAGTTCTATTTACCTTAACTGGATGCCGCCACCAAAGTTCCGGTAGATATCGACTAAGCGGACAAAGCTCTGTTCTTGCAGTTGAGCCAACTGGTCGCGACTGCGCAGCAGTTCACGTTCGGCATCGAGCAAATCCAGGAACTCGTTGCTACCCGCTTCATATCGCTGACGGGCAATTTCTACGGCCTTTTTACTGGCCTGCCACTGTTGCTCTGTATTAAGTTGCTGCTCGCGGCTCAGGTTGTAACTGTTCAGCGATAACTGCATTTCGTTAATAGCGTCAAATACCTGTTGCTCGAACTGAGCCAGTGCCATTTGCGCACTGGCTTCGGCCTGACGGATACGTGCTTTTACCGAACCTAAATCGGCAGCCTGCCAACTTAAACTCGGTGCCACTGACCAGCTTTGTGTTTCACTACCCAGTGTTAACCCGGGGCCGGATAAAAAGCCGAGAAAACCACGCACCGAGAGGTTCGGATATAAATCCGCTGTCGCCACACCAATATTTGCCGTACGAGCTGCTAATAGCCGCTCGCTACTTGCCACGTCCGCCCGATGGCGCAGATAGTTCTCACCGTCGACCACAGCCACCGGACGCTTTAGCTGGGGCAATTGCGGATCAGCACTTAACTCCAGCTGACCCGGTTCTAACGCCAACAATGCTGACAAGGTTGCATCCGCCGCCGATAGCGCTTCCCGGTATGCGGGCACTGACGCTTTCACCCGGTGCAATTGCACGTCAATTTGTGCTAACTCCAGCTCCGAAGCCATGCCGACCTCTAATCTGGCCAGCACTATGGCACGACTTTGCTGCAGGTTTTCCAGATTTTCTTCGGCAACCTCCAGCCGCAACTGCGCTCCACGATATTCGCCGTAGCTGGTGGCCACCTGACTGATCAGTCGCACTTGCGCGTCGCGCCAGAGAATATCGGCTTGCTGCGCCTGAGCCTCCGCCGCTTCACTGGCTCGACGTAATTTGCCGAACAAGTCCAGATCCCAGCTTAAGTTGGCACCGCTGCTGTACCCGCGGGTAATAACGTCATCATCGTCTGCCGACAGAGTATTGTTTTCACTCGCCTGATAACCTGTTTCCAGCGTCCCTTTCGGCCATGAATCGTTGTCGGCATCACGAAATACCGCATAAGCCCGGTCGACATTCGCCCTGGCTTGCGCCAGGGTACGGTTCTGCTCCAGAGCACGCTCTACCAACTGATTAAGCTCAGCATCGTCAAACGCCTGCCACCAGTTCAAAGCCTGCTCGGCCTGCTGATACGGCTGGCTTAGGTTAATGCTTTCTACCTTCTCCGGCCTTTGGTAGTCCGGCCCGGCAGAGC
>CAXBHB010000044.1:0-1934 GCA_963975465.1 uncultured Chromatiaceae bacterium | reverse complement strand
CTCTTATCCAGTGCCACGTTTAACCTGATCACGTCACTGAAACACTGTGCCGAAAACAGCAGGGCGAGCAGACACAGCATTTTTCTCATATTGCACCTCAAAAAAATGGCCGGCTAATGCCGGCCCAATACACCGGGAAGAAAATTTAAGGCGTGCCAAGCAGTTTCGCGATTTGCACGCCGGCCATAATAAAGGGGCCGTTAGCTTTAGCGTCGTTCCGAAAAAGCCCAGGCCGGCGACCTGTACGGTATTAACCAGGCTGATGCTGTTATCCGGGTGGACCAGAATAAATTCATCCAACAGGCCCTGATAAGCTTTCAATGCCGTTGCCTGGTAGCGGCTGTCGAGATAACCGTTATTAACCCCTTTGGCAAAAAAGTAGGTGAACATGCTGCTGGCGGACGATTCTAAATAGTTGCCCGGTGCCGCAGGTTTGTCCAGGATCTGATACCAGACACCGGTATCGGCATCCTGTACCTTCACCAGCGCTTCTGCTAATTCAGCACTCATGGCTAACAATGGCTGACGCAGTTCAGTCTGCTGCTCAGGAATAATTTCCAGCACATCCACCAGTGCCATGGCCAGCCAGCCTAAACCGCGGCCCCAGAACTGACTGGCCAGGCCGGTTTCTTTATCGGCCCAGTTTTGCTCGCGGGCTTCGTCCCAGGCGTGGTAGTACAGGCCTGTTTCGGCGTCGCGTAGTTTATCGCGGCTAATGGTGAACTCTTTTACCACTTCATCAAAAGCATGGCCCTGTTCAAAGGCTTTGCTGTAACTGGCCAGAAATGGCATGCCCATGTAGACCCCGTCCAGCCAGAGCTGATGCGGATATATTTTTTTGTGCCAGAACGCGCCCTCGCTGGTGCGTGGATGTTCAGTTAATTGCTGGCGCAGTAAGTCCAGTGCTTTTTTGTAATGCGGCTTGGGCGAGCGCTGATATTCGCGCAGCAGTATATTGCCGGTATTTAAACTGTCGATATTGTAATTGCTGACTTTGTAAGTACGAATTTCACCTTCAGCAGTAATAAATGAATCGACAACGTCACTGATCACTTGCTGCCATGCCGGGTTAGGGCGTAGCTGCAGCAAGTCGTCATAGGCTTGCAGCTGTAAGCCGGTGGTATACTCCCATTTACTAGGGCGCTGGCGCTCATAATCCCATCCACCATAGGCATAAAAAGGCGTCTGGCGGGTCATTTCGCTTTCTGCTAACCGCTCGCTCCAGTTAAGCGCAGCCTGTGCCGTCAACGGCCCTGTTTTTTGCGCTTGAGCCAGCGCCGTTTTCAGGGTTTGTCTTGGCGTTAATGTCAGTTGTTCAACCTGCTGCTGCAAATACCGGACAAATTCTGCTTCACTGGTGATGCCGCCGGGTTCACCGTCCCAGGCTGCCAGAAAGTAATATTCCAGTTCTGTACCTGCGGGTTTCATTACGGCTACATGGCTGCTGGCATCGCTGGTTATCGTCTGATTGGCACCGGCCTTAAACAAAATGGCCAGGCCGAGTTTGTCATTGCCGCCGGTAAGGGTTTGCTCACCATAGGTCGCCAGATACGTCCAGCTGTGGCCAGGAATATCCAGTTCGCCCTGCAGTAAAGTGGTATTGGGAAGCTTTACCAGACCAATCGCCAGATTATCCAGAGGCTCTGATAATGACAGCCGGGTATGCACCAGCCGGCTACCGGCCGTCATACTTAAATTGGCGGTTAACCCCAGTGTTTTGCCGGCAATCTGCCAGTCTTTGTACTGAATTTGCAAGGCAGAATATAAATCACCGTTTTCAATCACTTTTGCACTATGGCCGGCAAGTTCAGACACTAATTGCACCTGCTCGCCGTTCCAGTAGCCATAGCCGCCGGCACCCAGCGATTTACCTACTTTCAGCAGATCCATGCCCCAGTCGGCCATTTCATGGTAAGACTGATAACCATCCAGCC
>CAXBHB010000043.1:0-3664 GCA_963975465.1 uncultured Chromatiaceae bacterium | reverse complement strand
GACGAGGCTCAGGAAGAGCCGAGCAAAGTAGTACACCGCTGGTCGGCCAGCCCCGTGGAAAGCCAGCCCCGCAGGCTCCCAATAAAGCCAAAGAGCCCACTCAGTCGAGTGGGCTTTTTGCTTTTACACTATGCGAGAGTAGTACAGTGAGGCCGGTCTTTCGACAAGCCAACAGTTTGGCTTGTCGCCGGCAGAACGCACGAGCTCTGCGAGGGGCATGAAGGCTCCCAATAAAGCCCAAAAGCCCACTCAATCGAGTGGGCTTTTAGCATTGCGCTGATTAATTATCAGCTTTACAATATTCAGACATATTCCCAGTGGCCTTACTATGCATATTCTCCATGATCAGCCCGCGGAACTTTATTCTACTTTTCGCCTGAAAACCCGCTTAGCCGCAGTCATTGAAGCAAACAGTTTAGCTGATTTAATGCAGATCGATACGTTCCCAGTACCGCTAGTGTTAGGCGAGGGCAGCAATACAATATTCCTTGAAGCACAAGCAAGGCCGATTGTGCGTTTTACCGGAATTAACGTTGCTGAGCATTGGCTCGATGATAAACGCTGCCTGTTGCATGTAGAAGCTGGTTGCAACTGGCACCAACTTGTCACCAAGGTGGTAGAGCAGCAGCTATGGGGTATTGAGAATCTGGCATTAATTCCGGGTTCCGTTGGGGCGGCACCGGTACAGAATATCGGCGCTTATGGAGTAGAACTGGCCGATGTTTGTTCTTACGTCGATTATTTCCATTGGCAAAGCAAAAGCCTGCGACGGCTGGCGGTAGCAGAATGTAAATTTGGTTATCGGGACAGTGTGTTTAAACATCAGTTAGCCGGCAAGGGCATAATTGTTGCTGTCGGGATAAACGTAACCAAAGAAGCTAAACCGGTTCTCAGTTATCAGGGGTTGGATAGTTTGCCGGTAACCAGCTCTGTTAATGAGATATATCAAAAGGTAATTGCTACTCGCAATAGTAAATTACCGGACTACCGTCACTTAGCGAATTGCGGTAGTTTTTTTAAGAACCCGGTTATAAGTGGAGCTGATTATCAGCGGTTGCAGCAAGTTTACCCGACTATTCCTGGCTATATTCAGCAAGATAATCAGGTTAAAGTGCCTGCTGCCTGGTTAATAGATCAACAAGGATTTAAAGGTTATCAGATTAATGATATTGGCTGTTACCCAAAGCAACCGCTGGTGTTGGTTAACTATGGCGACGGCTCTGCTGAGGACCTGCTACAACTGATTGCCCGGATCCAGGCTAAAGTTAATTCAGCTTATCAAATAAATTTAGAGCCTGAAGTCAGACTATTGACGAGTGATGGTCAGCACTATGTCTAAATCCAGCCTGGTATGTCAGCGTCAACTATTGCAGTATCTTGCCGACGGTGAATTTTATTCCGGGCAATGGCTGGCAGAACAGCTTGGGGTTAGCCGAACAGCTGTTGCGAATTATCTCAAAGAGCTGCAACAATATGGACTTGAGTTGTACTGTGTAAAAGGCCGGGGATATAAGCTGGCACAAGCTATTCAGCTACTCGATGCCAATAGCATCAAATCATTCCAGCAAGCTGGTAGCCCACAGATCCTGGTCCAACATATTACTGACTCAACCAATACTCAACTATTGCGAAGATTACAGGCTGGTCAGTTAATCGACTCTGGCACTGTAATAGTCGCTGAAACGCAAACAGCAGGACGTGGCCGCCGCGAGAGACCCTGGTATTCGCCTTTTGGCAGCAATCTATACTTTTCCTGTTATTGGCGCCTCGAGCAAGGCGCATCTGCCGCAATGGGCTTAAGCCTTGCTATTGGACTGGCCGTATGTCGCTTGCTACAGCAGCAATATCAGCTTGCTGTAAAAGTTAAGTGGCCAAACGATATTTACCTTAATGAAAAGAAACTGGCAGGCATTCTGATTGAATTAACCGGGCAGATTAATGCGGGGTGTGATGTTATCGTTGGTATAGGTCTGAACGTTGGTATGCCCTCGCAGAGTACGCATCATATAGACCAACCCTATACCGATCTTCGTTCTGAGACATCGCAGCATATTGATCGCAATAGTCTGGTTGCTCAATTACAACGTCACGTAATTACTGTGCTACAGCAATTTAATACGGATGGTTTTGCTCCTTTTATTGACGAGTTTAATCAACACGACTTATACGCGAACCGCCAGGTATGTCTGACAACAAAATCACCTCTCACTGGTATTTGCAGGGGAGTCGATAAGCAGGGTGGTATTATCATAGAAACCGAGCATGCTACCGACGTGTATTATGGCGGCGAGTTAAGTTTGCGGGCGGGGGCTTGAATGTATTTATTATTGGATATTGGTAATACCCGGGAGAAAGCCGCTTTGTTTAGCGGAGGCAAAATTAAGCCGCTACCGCAATTAACCGCAGCAAGTATGGCAACCTTGCCTATCACTGCAGTGTATTTTGCCAGTGTGGCTAATGACAGCCGCTTAGGAATGTTAAAAGCCAGTCTAGGCCTGGATCATTTACCCTGGCGTCAGATTAGTTCTGAAGCCCATGCTTTTGGGGTGACCAGCTGCTATGCAGAACCCCAATTGTTAGGGGTTGACCGCTGGCTGGCCTTACTAGGCACACAACAGCTGTTTGCAAAACAATCTGTAATGATTGTTGATGCTGGTACTGCGCTAACAATTGACTGGCTGGATAGTAGCGGTATGCATCAGGGGGGCTGGATCATGCCAGGTTTACGTCTGCAACAGCAGAGTGTGGTGCAACAAACCGCTAAAGTATTTAATAAAGAAATACTGGATGCACGGGTTATTCCAGGTAAAGAAACGACCTCCTGCTTACAAAATGGCTGTCTGGCAGCTGTCATTGGTGCTATTCGTCAAGGCTGGTTACTGGATAAAGCAGAGCACTTAGTGCTGACTGGTGGTGATGCTTTTTACTTAAAAGCACAGTTAACTGATTTAACTGTGACCAGTGAACCTTTATTGATTTTTCATGGTCTTGCCCGTTATATCGACCACTAACGCTATATTTGCACAGGAATTGAGCGGTCAGACAAGAAAAACCCGCTTTTTTGGTTTTTTCTGTTGCGCAGCTTACGGCATTCTACTAGAATTCGCACCCACTGACGTAGTGCCGCTTTAGCTCAGTTGGTAGAGCAACTGACTTGTAATCAGTAGGTCATCCGTTCGACTCGGATAAGCGGCACCATTAGTGGAGGGGTTCCCGAGTGGCCAAAGGGATCAGACTGTAAATCTGCCGGCACTGCCTTCGAAGGTTCGAATCCTTCCCCCTCCACCATTCAGTCAGTCAAATAGCTACGAGTAGGCCGCGGGCATCGTATAATGGCTATTACCTCAGCCTTCCAAGCTGATGATGCGGGTTCGATTCCCGCTGCCCGCTCCACAACATGTAAAATGCTGATATAGCTCAGGCGGTAGAGCGCATCCTTGGTAAGGATGAGGTCCCCAGTTCGATTCTGGGTATCAGCACCATCTTGTTCGCCTCTCGTTTTTATACAAATCAATTTAATAAAACCGCCGTTTTGTTTAATAAGGGTTACTTATGGCTAAGGCTAAATTTGAACGCGTAAAACCGCACGTAAACGTTGGTACTATCGGCCACGTTGACCACGGTAAAACTACTCTGACAGCTGCTATCACTAACGTATTAGCTA
>CAXBHB010000042.1:0-7863 GCA_963975465.1 uncultured Chromatiaceae bacterium | reverse complement strand
TGGCGCGGTGCGGCGCCGGTCCAGCGCGCCATCATGGCGGGGGACACCGACAGCGGTGTGCAGATCCAGCATAAATTGCGCCAGAGCCCGGTGCAGACGCGCCATTTGTCCTTTCATTACAATAAAGCGGGTACCTGATAACTTAACGCCGGCGGCAAAATCCAGACCTTCGGCATAGGCTTCGCCCAGTTCAACATGGTCTTTCACCGGGAAATCAAATTTACGAGGCTCACCCTGCTGACGTACTAATTTGTTTTCTGTTTCATCCTTGCCCACCGGCACAGAGGCATCAGGCAAATTCGGAATAGTCAGTGCCAGTTGCTCGACTTCAGTCAGTATGGCGTCAAGTTGGGCCTTTGCTGCATCCAGCTCAGCACCTAAACCTTCGACTTCCTTAAGTAAAGGGGCAATATCTTCGCCGCGTGCTTTAGCCTGGCCAATACCTTTAGATTTACTATTGCGTTGATTCTGCAATTCCTGGGTCTGCATTTGCAATACCCGGCGCTGCTCTTCCAGGGCGCTGAACTTCTCTATATCCAGCACAAAGCCGCGACTGGCTAAACGCTGTGCCGTTTCGGTTAATTCGGTACGTAAAAATTTTGGATCTAACATAATAGTGATACTTCTGTCGGCTCAGGCCAAATGTGGCGGATAAGGTTAAAAATAATAACCACGAATATTAACCAGCTCGGGCAGAAAATGAAATGCCTGAGTTAAACATAGTGCAAAGAAACCTTATTCTTTATGTCGTTGCTGGCTGCTTTGCGCATCAAGCTGACGTAAATAGCGGAGCTTTTCTGCCAGCTGCTTTTCCATGCCCCGATCGCTTGGGTGATACAGCCTTTTATCGGCCAGCTCAGGTGGTAAATAGCACTCACCAGCAGCATAGGCGCCAGGCTCGTTGTGAGCATAGCGATAACCTTCTCCATGCCCCAATTGTTTTTGCAATTTACTGGGTGCATTGCGTAAATGCATTGGCACCGGATAATCAGGCAACTCTTCGGCCAGCTGACGCATTTGGTTAAAAGCCTGATATACGGCGTTGCTTTTGGGCGCTAACGCCAGATAAACCGTCGCCTGAGCGATAGCTCTTTCGCCCTCAGCCGGCCCAACCCGGCTAAAGGTGTCCCAGGCATTCAGGGCCAATGTCAATGCACGCGGGTCGGCATTGCCGATATCTTCACTGGCTATAGCCAATAAACGCCTGGCAACGTACAGCGGGTCTCCACCGCCCGCTAAAATCCGGCAATACCAATATAAGGCAGCATCTGGATCTGAGCCCCGCACCGATTTATGAAAGGCAGAAATCAGGTCATAAAACATATCGCCCTGATTATCAAAGCCCGGCAATTGCCGTGGCACTATCTGTTTGAGCAATGCGCTGCTAATTTGCCGCTCAGCATCAGAAGCGCTATTTGCAAGGCAAAGTTCTGCTGCCTGTTCCAGAATATTCAGTAATTTACGCGCATCACCATTGGCCAGCTGTAACAACAATTGTTCAGCATCATTGGCAATACTCAGTTGCATCGCCCCGAGGCCAAGCTTGCTATCAGTTAACGCCCGTTGTAATACCTGTCGTAAGTCGGCATCCGTTAAGTTTTTTAAGACACAAACCCGGGCCCGGGATAAAATTGCGTTGTTTAAGGCAAACGCTGGGTTTTCGGTCGTCGCGCCAATAAAAATAATGGTACCGTCTTCAATGTAAGGTAAAAACGCATCCTGCTGAGCTTTATTAAAACGATGCACTTCATCAACAAACAACAGGGTACGCTGCTGACATTGCTGCTGTAACTGCTGCGCATCGCTTATTGCCTGACGAATGTCTTTGACGCCACTGGTTACAGCAGACAGTTTTTGTAATTTGGCCTCAGCATGGCCGGCGATAAGCTCTGCCAGAGTCGTTTTACCGGTACCGGGAGGCCCCCACAAGATAAGAGAATAAACCTTGCCAGCCAGTATCGCCTGATGCAGCGGGGTACCCGGGCCAACTAAGTGTTGCTGACCAACGTAGTCAGCCAGCGTTAGCGGACGCAGACGGGCCGCCAGCGGCCTTATATCATCAGAAAAGTCTAACGGTAAATTAGCCATAAATTTCAGCGCTGACGCTGATCATCAATATCAACACCTTCAGGAATGCTAAAATCAAACTGATTATCATCAATGGCCGGGTTTAACTTAGCCTGGCTAAAACGAAATACACTTTGCTGCTGATTAATATCTATCACGGTCATTTCACTAATGCCGGTGTCGTTGAACGCCAACGTAAGCTGCTGCACCGGATTGTTGCTATCCAGCGGATGAATGATAAAGATGCCTTGCTGCTCGATCACCTGATATTGCTGCCATAGGGTTTGATCGGTAGTGGTTAATAAAGCAAATGCCGTCTGGCTCACCTGAGCTTGTGCATCGTAAATACTTACCTGCTCAAGTATTTCGTTGTAAAACCATAAGTTATCACCATCACTTACTAATAAAACCGGCTCTGGCTCTACTGCCTCAAACCGAAAGCGGGCGACTTTTTTCAGGAGTAACCGGCCTTGCCCCTGTTGTAACAGTTGCTGTTGATCATCAAACACTTGTTGCTGAAAATCTGCGGAAAAACTATCAATAGTCGCTAATTGCTGCAATAAGGAAACACTGGCATCCGGGGCACTCAGCCGCTGCTGTTGTGCCTGCGCCAGATGCGGCGCAAAGTTACCGGCCGGCGGCTGTTGCGCTAAAGCCAGGCTGCTGACAAACATCATTGCTAACGCGAAACTTTTCATTTAATAACCTTTAGGTTGGGCAGGTACCATTACTTCACGATTGCCGTTATGGCCCGGACTACTTACGACACCACTCATTTCCATTTGTTCGACCAGACGTGCTGCCCGGTTATAGCCAATCCGGAATTTACGCTGAACACCCGACACTGACGCCCGACGGCTTTCAATAACATGTGCAACCGCTTGATCGTACAGCGGATCGGCTTCGCCATCATCACCTTCCATTGTTTCACCGGGTAACAAGCTTTCTTCACTGGTTTCGCCGCTTAAAATTTCAGAGATATAATTTGGTTTACCACGTTTTTTCCAGTCGGCTACCACCGCATGGACCTCATGGTCGTCGACAAAGGCACCATGCACCCGATTCGGCACACCTGAGCCAGGGGGCAGATACAACATATCCCCCTGCCCTAATAAACTTTCAGCTCCCTGCTGATCCAGGATTGTTCTGGAGTCAATTTTTGATGACACCTGAAAAGCAATTCGGGTTGGAATATTAGCTTTAATTAAGCCTGTTATCACATCAACTGACGGACGCTGTGTTGCCAGGATCAGATGTATGCCCGCCGCTCTGGCTTTTTGAGCGATACGGGCAATCAACTCTTCAACCTTTTTACCAACAATCATCATCATGTCAGCAAATTCATCTATTACTACCACTATAGCCGGCAGTTTTTCCAGCAGAGGTACCTCAGTACGCATATCATCTGATGGTTTCCACAACGGGTCTTTCAGCGGTTCGCCGGCAGCAATAGCTTCTTTTACCTTAGCGTTGTAGCCTTTTAAATTTCGGACACCCAATGCTGACATCAGTTTATAACGCCGTTCCATTTCACCGACACACCAACGTAAGCCATTGGCCGCGTCTTTCATATCCGTAACCACTTCGGTCAACAGATGCGGAATACCCTCATAGATTGATAATTCCAGCATTTTCGGGTCAATCATTAAAAAGCGCACATCATCTGGAGTCGACTTATACAGTAAGCTACAGATCATAACGTTAACGCCAACTGACTTACCTGAGCCTGTGGTACCGGCAACCAGTAAGTGTGGCATTTTAGCCAAATCGGCGACAACTGACTTACCGGCGATATCTTTACCCAGCACCATGGTCAGTGCTGATTTAGATTCAGTGAAGACTTCATCTCCAATCACTTCCGACAGCCGTACTATTTCCCGGTGCTGATTAGGCAGCTCCAGGCCGATAAAAGATTTACCCGGAATAACTTCGACCACCCGCACACTGATTGCCGACAACGAACGGGCTAAATCTTTCGCTAAACCGGTAATTTTACTAACCTTTACCCCAGGCGCTAAATCAAGTTCAAACCGGGTAACGACCGGTCCGGGGTGCACACCGACTACCCGTGCCTCTACGTTAAAGTCCAGAAGTTTGGCTTCGACCAGACGTGATACCCGCTCCAAATCAGCCGGATCAATTGGGTTTTGCGCTTTGTCAGGCCGGTCAAGTAACGCCAGAGATGGCAATTCTTCCAGGGTATGTTGTACTTCTTCACTGTCATCAGTGTCGTCTTCATCTTCCGGAAACTGCATTAACGGGTCGAGTTGCTCCTGCGGCTCTAGCTGAGCCAGAGTTTTGGAGACATGTTCACGGTTTAACGGCTCGTCTACTGCACTGAAAGACAATTGTTCATCCGCCAACTGATCCATACTGTAATAGGATTTTGCTTCAGTTTGCGGATTCAACGGTTTAATCGGCAAGGGTTCAGTAATCTGAGGCTCAGAAAACAACGCCGGCTCGGCGCGGGGTGGTAGCGTCTTTTTAGTCAGCGCCAAGGGTGGCGCAGCAATAGTACCCTCATCTTCATCTTCTGGTGGTGCACTGCCAAAACGCTCAGTTAGCCAACCCGGCAGAGCTAACATGCCTTGCCAGGCTTTAAAGCACGCCAGTCCAAGATAGTCCGCTACTGTTAACCAGGAAATACCAGTCATCAATGTCAGACCGGTCGCAAAGCCCGCTAATAGCAATAAGCTGGTACCAATAAAATTAAAGTACGGTAGTAATATACTGGTTGTTACGTCTCCGACTGCCCCACCTGACGAAAAATAGTAAATATCATTGAAGTTCATGCTACTGATCGCGGTAGCACAGACTAAAGTTAAAACCAGCCCTATCAGCCTCAAACCCAAAATAAGGTAATCCAGAGCAAACACATCGTGATAACGCTTAAACAAAAGATAGCCAAAAACAGCAATTAAAAATGGTACGAGATACGCAATCCAGCCAAAACTGAACAACAACATATCAGAGACACGGGCACCGATAGGACCAGCATAATTATTTACACTGCTTTGATATCCGGTTTGCGACCAGCTTGGATCTGCAGGATCAAAAGAAAATAATGCCAATAATAAAAACAGCGCAAGTGCCCAGAACAGGATTAAACCCACTTCGAGCAGGCGTTGCACGCCATTTAAAGGAAATAATTGATTGCTTTGCAAATGATGGGCCTCGTTATTTTTATTCTGTCTGCGCAGACCTTGCTACCATACCAGAGCCAGCAAAAAAGTGCATCTGTGCCATAGCATCTGGCCAGGTATTGTTCCCGGATAGTGTTCAGCGCTACACCTGCCCTATGCAGCCTAACGCTTGTTAAATTAACCCTGGCTTTACCCGTCAATTTAAGCGGTCATTGCCACAAAACTACTTTGTTTTACCTCTTCCATCACCACGTAGGTGCGGCTCTCCCGCACACTGGGTAATCTGAGCAGGGTTTCGCCCAATAGTTCGCGGTAGGCTGCCATATTCGCCACCCGCGTTTTCAGCAGAAAATCGAAACTACCGGACACCAGGTGACACTCCTGAATTTCAGTGAGCTTTTGCACAGCTTTACTGAATTCATCAAAATCTTCCGGTGAGGTTTTGCTCAGGGTTATTTCAACAAAAACCAACAAAGCAGCACCAACTTTATGTGGGTCAACCTGCGCGGTATAGCCTATGATATAACCTTCAGTTTCAAGTTTTCGAACCCGCTCCAGACAAGGAGTAGGACTAAGGCCAACACGCCTGGCCAGTTCGACATTGGCCAGGCGACCATCATGTTGTAGTTCAGTCAGAATTTTGCGGTCAATCCGGTCTAACTTCTTGATGCTCTTACTTAAAGAGTACATAGCAGTGAAAACCACCTATTTTGAAATTTAAACAGGATTTTGCACTACCCATGGGGGTTAAAACAAGCATTAATTCTGTATTTTTGACTGTATACTGCGCACAAATTTTACCTACAACCTACAGGGCGGAATAATATGATTATCGGCGTACCAAAAGAAATAAAAAACCACGAGTACCGGGTCGGTATGACACCAGCCAGTGTGCGAGAGTTAATCGAACATGGTCACAGTGTTTATATTGAACATGACGCCGGTATTGGCATTGGTTTCACAGACGAAGATTACACGAATACCGGCGCCGTAGTATTGGCCAGTGCAGCCGACGTGTTTGCTAAAGCTGAAATGATTGTAAAAGTGAAAGAGCCACAAGCAGCTGAACGCGCCATGCTGCGTGAAGGTCAAATCCTGTTTACCTACCTGCACCTTGCACCCGATATGCCACAGACTGAAGATTTAATTAAATCTAAAGCGGTTTGTATTGCTTATGAAACGGTTACCGACAGCAAAGGCGGCTTACCTCTGTTAGCGCCAATGTCCGAAGTTGCCGGCCGTATGTCTATCCAGGCAGGCGCCCGTGCACTGGAAAAATCCTGCGGTGGTCGTGGTATGTTGCTGGGCGGTGTACCTGGCGTTGCACCGGCAAAGGTTGTGGTTATCGGTGGCGGTATGGTAGGCACCAATGCTGCACAGATGGCGCTTGGCTTAGGTGCGGACGTGTCTGTACTGGACCGGAATGTAGATGTTTTGCGCCGTATTAACGCGCAGTTTAACGGCGCAGTTAAAGCTATTTACTCCACTGCTGCTGCACTGGAGCACGAAGTGCTGGCGGCAGACTTAGTGATTGGTGGCGTACTGGTACCGGGCGCTGCTGCTCCAAAATTGATTACCGCTGATCACATTAAACGGATGAAACCTGGCTCAGCCATTGTTGATGTTGCTATCGATCAGGGCGGGTGTGTTGAGACATCAAAACCGACTACCCATGCGGACCCTACTTATATTGTTGATGATGTCGTGCACTACTGTGTTGCAAATATGCCAGGCGCGGTACCGCGGACCTCAACATTTGCTCTGAATAACGCCACCCTGCCGTTCATTATTCGGCTGGCCAATAAAGGCTACAAGCAGGCATTACTGGACGACAAACATTTGTTGGCAGGCTTAAATGTATATCATGGTAAAGTGACCAATGAGAGTGTCGCCCAGGCATTAGGTTTTGCTTACGTCGCGCCAGAACAGGCAATTAGCAACAAGCTATAACCAGTTTGTTCATTGAAAACCGGCTTCTGGCCGGTTTTTTTGTTTATAACTGACTTTATTTAAATTATTTAATAATAAAGCTATACATTTCGCCAAGACCTGTTAAAGTGCACACCGGCCTGTAGAACAGACCTATGTACAAAATGTTTTTGAACACTTCGCTACACAGCTTCATAGTAAGTCATGTCCCTGAAGATTCACGTACGTTTGCCCGCATAAGTTAAAGCAACAGTAAGCCTGACAGCGCATCAAGCGTTACAATTTTAATTAAATTTTTAGGAGTCATTCATGGCTAAAGTAACTGGTATAGTAAAGTGGTTCAACGCAGATAAAGGTTTCGGTTTCATCACTCAGGATAACGGCGGCGCTGATGCGTTTGTTCACTTCCGTGCAATCATGACTGAAGGTTACAAAACCTTAAACGAAGGCCAGCGCGTTGCTTTCGAAATCGAACAAGGCCAGAAAGGCCCTCAAGCTGCTAACGTAACTCTGCTGTAATAGCAAACTACGTTTAGTAAGCAAAACCGGCCTTTGGCCGGTTTTTTGTTTTCTGAATATCGGTACGCCGCTATGGGCAATAATTACTATACATTCGCGACAAAACTGCTATAGTTCTATTCGGCCTGTAGAGCAGACCTATGTAACAACATGTTTTTGAACACTTCGCTACACAGCTTCATAGTAAGTCATGTCCCTGAAGATT
>CAXBHB010000041.1:0-9586 GCA_963975465.1 uncultured Chromatiaceae bacterium | reverse complement strand
CCAACATACTTATGGTTCGTTTAGACACGTTATCAATTACCTTACTGACTTTTTGCTGAGGGATCCCCTCGAATTTGACCATAGTATCAGCTCTTTTCCAGTTTGATGACACCCCAGTCAAACTCTGCTACCCAGAGCATGATTTGCTGCCTCGCCGCTTGTATCTCTTCTTCAGTCAATCCTGGCTGGGCGAGCTTACATAACCGCATTCCCAGATAGTTGAACGACAATACGCGCCGGTGCTTGATGCTGTTAGCCTGAAACTGTAAGTGCTTCCCGGCCAGCTCTGCCGCCAACCCTATCATGTAGTGCAACCAATTTGCCAGTGCCGCCAATAGCAACAGCACTTCCAGCCGTTCACGTTTATAAGTACGGTGGGCTTCGCTACCTAAGCCATAGGTCTGGCTTTTCTGGTCGCGGAAGCTCTCTTCTATTTGCATGCGTTTGCCGTAGCATTTGGCAATCTTCGTCGCGTAACCGAAGCAATTGGGCAAGGATGAGACCAACAACCACGGCTCTTTATATTGCTTGTGTTTGTCGGATTTACGCAGTTTCCAACCGGTGCCAACGAGTACGGCTTGAGTACGATATTGCCGGGCTTTGGTCAGCTGAACTTCACCTAACAACTGCGGCGTGGCGCGCGCTTTTTTGTACACTTTTGCCACCGTGACAAAGTCATTTTGTCCAGGCAGTTGCAGTGTCTGGTTGCCACGCACTCTGGCAATGTAGTGCCAGCCGAGCTTACGTATTTGCTTAAACCACGGCACTTTAAAACCAGCATCGGTAATAATCACCGGCTTAAGATCTGCTGGCAGTACCTGCTTTAACCGGTATAAAAACGCCCTGTGTACGTGTGGGCACGTATACTCGTCCATTGGCACAACCACCTGATGTAACGTCAGTGGGCGACCTTCCAGCGCCAGGCTGGCACGCAGGATAAAATGGCGCTTTTCTGTGTCGGCATTGCTCCAGTCCACTAAAATCAGCGGCTGTTTGCCCTGACGTAGCAAGCGGGTCATTTCGCCATAAATAAGCGGCGCCTCTGCTTGAAGCGCTTCATTTCTTAGCAAACGGTCAGCCCGTTTGATGCCGTGTTTTTCTGACGTTTCACTGTCAAAATCACGGCCGATAGCCGTTACCGTGCATTGACCATTCTGCATCAAGCTTTGTACTGCCGCCCCCAAAGCTAAAAACCGGGCTTTGTGCATATATTTTGGGGTGACAAATGAGAGGAAATCGGCGAGCATTGTTTTTACATTCATGGCGGCACTCATGGTTTGAGAGTTTTGGCGAATGATCTGATCGGGAACTGCCATGAATGTTCCCTTCGCCTCTAACTATTTGTTTTATTTATGCCATTCGTGGGGATTCGTCAGGCGGAATGCTAAACTGTTTAGTTTTCTACCGAGGTTAGGTGAGCAGCATATAAGTGTAGATTTCAATTGCGCACCCAGAAACTACATCTTGGCAGCAACAAACCATATTCGACGAAATGAAGTAAGAGAAGCTTTATCCAAAGCCCGCAAAGCAATGGAAGCACTTACAAAAGGGAAAATTTGGAGCTATGTCAGCAAATATGGCGATGGCAATTTAAGCATTAAGTTACGTGCTTCTTCAGCTTCGATTGAGTTGCGAAATTTGACTGAACAGCTTCGTAGTAAAATTAATAGGGCTGAGTTTAGTGACCCAAATAAAAATTTAATTTATGAACCAATTAATTCTTTGCTAGGGATTAATGGAGATTGCCGAGAATGGAGATACCTTAATAAAGGGACCCATGAGGAAACTGACCGAGCAGAGTTTGATCGATACACTGTACAAATGATTATTGGCTATCTTGAACAGCTAGACGCAGCGATTGGTTAGTTTAAAGAGGCGCTGCCTCTTGCAACGCCTAGTAATGTTATTCAGGCTTATTTAGTTTAGTCTTGCTTTGTATATCCTTCAGCGATTTTACGAGATTTAGATCCAGCCACTGACACAACTCAATGAACTCCAGTACATCCAGCCCACGTTGCGCCTGCTCAATTTTGCCAAAGTAACTATGCGGCTTGCCGCTAACAGCGCTGAGGTCGCGCATGGTTAGGCCTTTTGTTTCCCGTTGTTCACGCAGCCAGTTGCCTAGTGCCACACGTTTTGGGCTACCGTTCAAATCAGACTTGCTGCGTTTGGTTATATATTTGGCCATTAGCTCACCTCCACTTCGAATACATTCATTTCCAGCCAGTAGGTTAAGAAATTTTCTTCCCAGATAGGGTATATTTGCAATGCAGTTTCGATGGGGTAGTAGCCGCTGATGTCCTGAAACATGCCTGCCTGAAAATCAAAGTCTAACGATTTAGCTAGCTCGACATCCTGGCCTTGGCCGACATAAGCAAAGTCGGTGATGTAGCAAATCCTCCAGTTGTGAGCGCTACGTTCAAGTCTAATTTCAACCGGGTGGTAGCCACCATGTTCAGCGCTATAGCTTGGGTCCCGAAAGCTTATCACCGCTTCGCGGGCTTCTTTGTTTTCACGTTGTAGTAATAACCTCGACAGGTTATCGCCAAGCTGCCGACTAACGGGCAGCACTAAGTCTCCATATAAAATACGCATGATGTTTACTCCTAAGTGTGTCTCTAAATTACTGAAAAATGTCTGGGTGGGTTTCTTGTAAACTGGTGTACTGGTTCAGGCCGATAATGATGTGGTCCAATACCGTGATATCCAGTGTTTTGGCTGCCTCTACAATGTGCCGGGTGATGTTGATATCTGCCCGGCTAGGCTCTGTTTTACCCGATGGGTGGTTATGAATAAGCATCACCACTTTTAAGTTAAGTATCACGGCAGTTCTAAGCACTTCAGCGGGTCGCAGACTAACGGCATCAACACTGCCGGTTGCCACTACCTCAAAACAGTTAATGTCGTGTTGTTTGGTCAGGTTGACGACGATGAACACTTCTTTGGTTTCATACTTTAAGTAGTCGAACAGCCTGGCTATGGCTGCGGGTTGGTGTACCGGCATACCGGTAATGTCACAGTCGATTTCTTTAAAGCGATACTTCACATCTATTTCGCGTAGGGTTGGCATTGGTTACCTCCTAAACCCTCAAAAGCTTTGGCCGGTGGTGTGCCGGCCAATCTGAATTACTTCTTATCAGCGACTTTTGCCTGCTTGGGTTGTTTCGGGGGTTTTGCCGGTGACAGCTGAAGAATTTGTGTATCCAGCTCGCCACTTTCGACAGCCTTAATCAGTGTGCTGATAACTGCCGGTAAGTCTTCTTTTTTGCCGACATCAATTGCCGCTTTGCCTTTATCCAGTTCTAGCGTTTTAAGGCCTACCTTGATTTCAAAGTAGTAATGCTCGTCGTCATCAAAGTACCAAGGGCGTACCGCTTTGCGGGTGCGTACGGTTTTACGCTCACCGGTTTCGGGATCTTTAACCTTTTTATCTTTGTAGGCCTCATAGGCTTGACCGTCTAACATGGCTTGCGCCATGGCCTGCTGCTCGTCCAGCTTTTCGATAAGACGCATGCGCTTTGCTAAGATAGGTGGCTTGGCTTCGATTTTTGGGCGTGCGATAACCTTGAGAGAACTCAATAATGATGTCATGGGTATTTCCTTTATTGTTGGTTTGGCTTAGGTGCTAGCAAGCGCTAACCTACAAAGCCGATGGTTGGGGTTGATTGCTTGCGGTTGTTTTCTTCTGCCAGCACAGTAAGCGCCAGCAGTCGGTGTTCGTGAGCTGCAGTAAAGCGCAGCCGACGTGTTAAAAGTGCAAAATCGCCGGGTGTCAGTCTGCTGAGGCGACTCAGCTGTTCAATCTCATTCTTCGATAGCTGTGGAACGCTCACAGTGCGCTTATACAGCGCTAAAACTTGCGGCGCTGTCAGATAGTCACACTCAAGCTTGAAGTCAAAGCGGCGCAGCACGGCGCTGTCCAAAGCCGTTTCGAAATTAGTCGCAGCAAACAGCGGGTAACTGTAACACTCAAGCTGTGCCAGCAGTTCGTTAACCACTTGCCGCTCGTGATGCGCGTTTAGTCGCTCCCGGCTGGTTAACAGGCTATCCACTTCATCCAGCAGTAACAGTTGGTTATTCCGGTGCGCCTGCTGAAATAACTTGGCAATTTGCTGCTCTGACTCGCCCACGTACTTACTAATCACATCTGAGCTAAGTACACGTTTAATATCACGCTGATGTAACTCGGCCATATGGTGCGCTAAGGCGGTCTTTCCCGTGCCTGGTGGGCCACTAATCAGCACCCTTATGGGGGCATTATTTGCGACTGCATGATTTATCTGCTTTAGCACCGAAGCTGGCTGTTTAATGTTAAGCATACTGATATCAAAGCTAAGCTCAGGCTTGTAACGTAAGGTGTCATCCCAAAGGTTACAGGCTGTCAGGGCGTTTTCTACCACATCTTCAATTACGCCTTGCGCCAGCGAGCGTTTAAAGCCGATGGTTCTGACTACATGGCCTGCATTCGCCAGCAGAGCCGGGGTGAGGTTAGGCGTCTTACTTAGTACGGTATGAAACTCACTGGCAATGCCTAACCCTTTAAACTCGGCACGGCTGATTTTCTCAAGCACGTTATCGTCAGGTGAATGCACCGGCATAACCAGCTTAAAGCGCCTGATATAACTGTGCTCCAACTGTTGCACATGGTTGGTTATCCAGATGGTTGGCACGGCATTTTGCTCAAGCAGCCGATGGACTGACTCTTTGGAGTAATGGGTATCAGCACTGTAGAACAGGCTTTCACACTCATCGACCAGCAGCATCATGTCACTGCCACCCATTAAACTTTGCACCATGGTGATGTACTGCAGGCGCTGGGTGTCTGAGTTTTTCGCGCCAAACTCACCTGATAGAAAACCCTCATCAATACGCAGGTTCCGGGCTTCAAACAGGGTTAATGTCAAGCTATGAGCCAGCACCTTAGCCAGCTCAGTCTTACCACTACCGGCCTCGCCATATAACAGAATGTTGATGCCTTTATGCTTCTGCTCGATAGCCTGGCTCAGATACCCCTGCAGCAGGTCAATATCGACATAGCTGAAGTCATCGGGCTTTAGTGTGGTGGGTGTGCTGGCGCACAGCGCATGTTTTAGCAACTGCTCTTTGCTCACTACCACCTCGGTGGTTAGTACATACAGCATACTGCCCGGCATGGTGATGTCCTGTGGTTCATTTAACCACCGGTCTATCAGCAACACCCCGTTTTGCTGCAGTTGGGTTAAGCAGTTAGCCACTTCATCGGAGCTAAGGCCCGACAAGTCACTTAGTAACCGCTCCAACGCATGCTCTTCTAAATGCCCACCTAAGAAATCAATCAGGTGGTTCAGGCCCTGATTAATATTCATCAGCGATAAAAACCCCAGGGCGGGGGCAAACTCGCACTTAACATCAAATAGCGAACATAGCGTAACCATGTTCTGACGCACTCGGGCTGTTAGTACCGGCGTATCGTCATCAAAATCCAGATAGTCCAGCACCGTGGCTGTAACCAGTTCCTTATCTTCATTTAAACTTCTGCCAGTTACCCGGCGCAGCATATTGCGATTAATGCTGGTGCAGCAGATATCAACGTCTATCAGGGATATCACTCGCTTGGCATACTGAGAGGCCAGGTAGTGGCATGGCATTGGTGATTTAGGTGGAACTATCATGCTCACCCCCTGCTGATGTATAGCTCAGCGTCTGTGCTGCCTGCTTCATAAACTGGTGGTCGCGCTTGTCATAAACAGTAGTAGTGCTGATGTCGGCATGACCGGCCATCTGGCGCACAGTATTGATATCCACATTCTGCTCAAGCAAGCGGGTAATAAAGGTACGGCGCATATCATGCGGTGAAGCATTCGGCACACCGATAGCTGCCAGCTTGTCTTTTATCAGCCGATAAACAGCTGATACCGTAAGTCCAATATCCAGCACCACTTTGCCACTGGTGTAGGTTTTACACAGCAGATAACCATCATCTAACCTGCGTATTTTTAACCACTCGGCCAGATGTTCCTGGCACCACTTGGGTAAGAACAGTAACCGGCTCTTGTTGCCCTTGCCGTGGCGTACTAACAAGGTATGGTCGCGCCGGTTGTAGTCGCTCAGTATTAACGACACTAACTCGCTGCGTCTAAGTCCGGTGCCAAGCAGTAGCGCAAAAATAGCGACATTTCGCTTAGCCACAGCAGAGCGACCACGCTCCAGCATAGTGAACAACTGATTGACCTGTTTAGCACTTAGCGGCGAGCCCTGATGTTCGGGGTGCTTAAGCCTATCAATAGTGGCAATGTGGGCAGCTTCTCGCTGATCGACAGTACCCAGCATTACAGCCACTTTAACAATGCCACGAATAGCAATCATCGCTCTGTTAACCGAGCGTGGCTGCCAGCCAGCATTAATCAGCACAGCACGTATAACCAAGGCCTGTTGATAGTCAATTTTTGCGAAGTAAGAGCCGTAATCATCAGGCCAGTTCATAAGCTTAGCGACACTGTTCAGCTGTGACGCAATTGAGTTACGACTGTTAGGCGATAGACGGCCCAGATACAGCGCGCAGGGGCAAGCTGTACTCATAGAGCACCTCTGATTTAAGTAGTTTGGGGATAGTCGTGCGCGGTAGGAATAGAGCGCTACTCTATGGTAGCGCTGGATATGTGGGAAAGGCTAGCGGTGTTTATGACACGGTATAATCTTTATCAGATTTGCCGAGGTAAGATTGAAAAATAGCTTCGAACTTATGCTGAGCATGGCCCTGAACATGAGAGTAGTTATACTCCGGTAACAGACCACGCATATGTTTAAACTCTTTCTGCAACTTCTGATCAATTAAGTCCGTATCGAAGTATTGAATTTTGTGCTTTGCGAGCTTCAGACGAAAGCTGCGACGATGGTTCTTATCCATCGCCTGAAGGGTCGCTTTGATACCAAACATAGCAATGTAATTCTTTTCAAGTTTTAAGATCTGTTCATCATCAAATAAGCTGAGGTCAAAAAACTCAATGCGGTCAATATAGCTGTTCGCAGTTACCTTTTCAGGCAAATCACTGAGAAAGCATTTTGGCTGGAGCCTCAATTCAGCACGCGCGTCATAATCGTCGATGTCAGGCTTGCCATCACGTTTGCGTTTTGCTTTAAGGCTGTAAACGATAAGCTTTTTCTGGACGCTATCGATGGCGAAATATAAGGTTTCCGGTTTGCCATCTTTACCGAAGAAGCACGCGCTCTTCATGGCATGAGTGAAGTTAACATTGATTTCATCCATGCCCATTTCGAAGTCATGTGCGATATCAATACGAGTAACTTTAACTTTGTTCGGATTAAGGTACAGAATTGATTTGCGGCCAATAATATACTCAAGCCAGCGGCGTGCTATGAAATAGTCGCCACGAAGCAATGGGAAGCCCGTCAACTCAAAGCGAATAAAAGGACGTGTGCGAGCATTAGGTTTCACCTGCACAATCAGTTTGGGAATGCCCTGATTATTGTACTTGTTCTTCAAGTCCAATTCCTTGCTTAAGGGCAGGACGATGCTATAGGCATAGCCATTTTGACTTGTACTGATTTGAAACGGACTAACGCCATGCACACTGCATAGCATTGCAATTATTTGTTTGATGTTGCTTTCAATTTCGCTAGTGTCGAACAGCCCTTGAATTACTGCAGTAAGCTTATCAACTCCGACGCGAAATGAAGGTATAATATTTTTGATTTTCATGTAGAGTCCTTACTTCTTAAGTGCTTTAGTCAACTGGCTGATAAACTTCTTATCAAAATTATTACAAAGAATTGTGGCCAGTGCTTTGGGTCGCAGCTTGCCATCCACAAGTTTCTCGATAGTCTTCTCAAGCTGTTGCACAGGATCTTGTTTTGGCTCTTTAGGTGGTTGCTTGTACCCCAGCGCGATCATGGCATCGATAACGCTGCTCTTAGTTACGGACTTCTCGTTGAAGTCGTCACCGACTTTATGTTTGATATGGTCAAGTACTTTCAAGCATTGTTCCTTAGACAGCTTACTCATCTGCTGCATTGAGTCGTCACTGTATTTGTTCACCGCGTCTAATTTGCCAAAGCGATATGCAACCCGGGCGGCTACTAACTGACGATTGAGGGTGCCATACTGCTCATGGAAATTTTCCTCCATAAACTCTTTCATTGATTGTTTGCCAAATACATCCCATCCCTTGCGGAGCTCAACAGCTAGTAGCAAGAGCTTCTGGTTTTTAGCGGCATCATTAAGACCGTTTTCCATTAGTTGCCGGTGGTCTGATTTAAATTTGAAGTCACGATTTTTTATTGCCCTGAGAGCAACTGAGACTGCATCCTTTTTTAATACCTTTTTGCTACCAGCATTTTTGCTGATCGTAGATTTATTCTTAGACATAAAATTTTCTCTCTTACTAAATTAGTGACAAATGTGATCGGCTCATGCAATTGAGCCGATGATTGATTTACAGTTTTGAATTCACAGAGAAGTGAGTAAAAGTTCTGCGAGTTCAGCCCGAAATGCGGTGACGCAAAATAATGCTTCACTGCAGATCGATTACTGATTTACAGATTTAAAAAAGTAAGAACGGTGATCAAAAAACTATGAGATGTTTACCCACTGAATATATCTACCTAGATCCTACATCTAGAGCTCTCTACTGATCTCTTCTAGTTAGATCTGTAGCTGTGTACTACAGACATATACCTACCCATGTTACTAATAGCTTACTAGTGGATCATGCTATAACTATATTGGAATATCATGCGTGCATACATGTACTAGAATGTACTAATTAGTGTGCATAAGTTTTTGATATAGTTGATTTGACTTAATTGTAATCGTCGTTGCGACGCTGATTTTTGGTTGAAAGTAATGCTTCAAAAGACCGTCGTAACGATGGTCTAATATTTACTAATAATGTTTTAAATTTCACGTCGTAACGACGGCTGTAAAAAGTTACCTTATAAAATATACATTACGTCGTTACGACGGTTGAAATGTCTGTATTAACTAACTACAATTGTCGTAGTTACGACGATCGTTTTTTAAATTATTTGATGTGTTTGTCAATTTTGAGTAGAGAGCTCTCAACTGGAGTCAGTAATATGAATACCAAGTTAAGCTATGAGGAGTGGCGTGATAACCTACCCAACTTACAAAATATTATTAACAGAACTAGAAACAAAAATCTCAGGCTGAAGATTTTCGAATTACGGGAGGTAAAATCTAGTAAGCAACCAAAAAAGAGAGAGGCGTTTATAAAAGCGATAGAAGAAATTTTGGATGAGATGGATTCAGATGATCGCGATATCTTTTATGGGGTTTTTAGGAACAGGAAATATATGGAGGGCAAGTGCCAAATTAGGATAACTACCACGACCAGAGAACAACTTAGATCTCTAATGGAAAGACATGAGTGGGCTGACTACGATACTGCGGTAAGTGAACTTATTGAGTTTCTTAGCGCTAACGGGGGGTAAAGTTTCTTACACTGTCTAAACTGGCTGAACCAATTACACAGAGACAGCCAGTTCACTGGATTTATTATGTGGAAATTTATGGAGGGTGTTCAATATTCTGTGTCAGCCTGGTCACAGGTCAATATGAGCGTCTAAG
>CAXBHB010000040.1:0-11517 GCA_963975465.1 uncultured Chromatiaceae bacterium | reverse complement strand
GTCATCTCTTTTTCGCTTAGTTTAATGAAATGACACAGAATTTTGAACACTACCAGCTTACCGGCTTGATGAACCGGCGCGCCTTTGTTTTACAGGCTAATGCGCTGATTAAACAAGCAAACCGCCTGCAAAACGCCTATTCGTTTTTAATGCTCGACATTGACCACTTCAAAGACATCAATGACCAGTATGGCCATGATATTGGTGATGAAGTATTACGAAAAATTGCTCAACTGCTAAAGAACAACTGCCGCGAGAGCGACATTTTGGCGCGTATTGGTGGCGAAGAATTTGCCATTTTCACCATGAACAGCAGCAATACGGTACCAGCACATTTTGCGGAAAAACTGCTTGCTGTGATTAGAACTGAAAAAATACACGGTATTGACGTAACAGTAAGCATAGGTGTTGCAACATCCCTTACCGGGAGCTTTGAAGAGCTATACAAAGCAGCAGACCTGCTACTTTATGACGCGAAACATAGAGGCAGAGACCAGTGTTCTTCTTCAGATTAAAAACTCATGGCCTCTTGGTAGAATCCTAATGCATCAAGATGGTAGTCTAATGAGCAGGCAAAGCGACAACCCCATGATGTATATAGAAATTCAGCAGTAAAATATAGGTTTAGCAAGCTAAGCCACTGAGAGTTAGCCAGATGATATGTTGGCCTTCCTTCCCCCCTTCATAGGCACTGTTAGCATGCTAACAGTGCCTTTAGATTTAGCGGACAACTAAAAATCGTTAACGGGCTTTACATCTAATACCTGGCCGTTGTTGGCGATTTTAAAAAAGACCTGTTCAGCTTTGCTGTTATTAACCGCGCTCACTATGTAAAAGCCCTCTTCAATGCTGACGACCGAGAATTGCTTTGCTTCCAGCTCTTTCCATGACGTATCCAGTTTGCCGACAGCAAAACCAAAATCTTTAAACGTCATCTGCTGCACCGACTTCACCGCTATAGCCACAGCCTGTTGGCTACTAATGATTCCGTGGTCCGCATGAGCCATTGTGCCGCCGCTGATTAACATGCAGCACAACGCTGCTACTGAAACTAATTTTTTCATTTGTATCTCCGATTTATGTTGGTTGAATTATTGCTTCAGACCAATGACGTCATACTGGCCTTTTACCATCAGTTGCACTGCAACCGGTTTATCCGATTTGTTTTTCCAGTACCAGCCGTGTGAGCCTGCGAAAGGCGCGGTAAAACTACCTTTAACCTCACTATTGGTGGCGATGGTGTAGCTCTCAAAGTATCCGGTGGTATCGCCTTCTGGCTCGCCATGCAGGTCGTAGTACAAAGGCTCGCCATCGGTCAGCCATTCGAAAGTCATTTTGGCGTATTGTGGCATGGCAAATTTGTACTCAACCCCGCGACCTGCCGGCACTACGATTTCAATCGTTTGAAACTCAGCACTGCCCTTTGCTAATGCCTGCACTGCAGCAGGTTCAGCGTTTGCCGCCTGTGCGATACTGGTCAAGCCCAGCTGTTTGCCAATACCTGTCGGGTCAATGTTGTACTCGGCAGGAAGAATTAACGTTACCAGTGCAATAACTGCGGCAACTGCCGCCGCCACGCTGGCTTTAACCAAGGTTTTAGTGCTTACCGTATGTTGCATAGTATTCTCTTCATTGTTCAGTAAATTAAGTAATGTTGTTCAGTAAATTAATTGATGAAGTAACCCGTCAGCTGATAACCCATCAGCATAATGCCGGCACTCATCAAGGCGGTGTTAGTCAGGGTAGAAAAGCGCTGAAATGACGGCACTTTTCGCCAGGCATTAATTACAAGCAGAATTAACGCTAACGCCGCGAATTGGCCCAGTTCAACACCAATGTTAAAGGCAATTAAATTGGTTAACAGTCCTTCCTGTGGCAGTTGAAATTCCTGCAACTTGGTTGCCAGGCCAAAACCATGAAACAAACCAAAGATCAGCACCGCTGCGCGCGTGTCCGGTTGCCAATTAAAACAGCGCTTAAAACCGCCCAGATTGTCGAAACCTTTATAGATAACTGATAAACCGATAATGGCGTCAATCAAATACGCATTGACCTGAATATCGTTAAGGACACCGAACAACAACGTGATGCTGTGGCCCAGCGTAAACATGGTTACATAGAGTAAAACGTCTTTACTGCGGTACAAAAAGAAGATCACCCCGACTAAGAACAACAAATGGTCATAGCCGGTGATCATATGCTTGGCACCGATATATAAAAACGGGATGAATTGTACACCCTGATTTTGCTCTAAAAATGCTCTGGTACTGTCATCCACACCATGGGCAAAAGCGCCGATGCTAAGCAGCGATAACACGCCGATTAACAGCCATAACCCCGTTTGCATTAATTTATTTGGCATCGACAGACTCCAATACTTCAACGTCAGTCAACAGTGACTCCTTATCTTTATGTAAAATGCGATACAGCGCCGGAATAACAAACAGCGTCAGTAAGGTGGACGAGATAATCCCGCCTATCACCACGGTGGCCAGTGGCCGCTGCACTTCAGAGCCGATACCGGTATTAAGCGCCATTGGAATAAAGCCAAGCGAAGCCACTAATGCTGTGGTTAAAACCGGACGTAACCGCGTTAAAGCCCCATCAAAAATGGCCTGCTCAAGCCCCATGCCCTCTTTGCGCAGTTCCCGAATAAACGACACCATTACCAGACCATTTAAAATCGCTATACCGGATAGGGCAATAAAGCCAACCGCAGCCGAGATAGAAAACGGAATATCACGCAGCAATAAGGCTGCAATACCCCCAGTCAGGGCCAGTGGCACACCGGTGAAGATGATCATGGCGTCTTTGAACGAACTCAGCGCCAGAATTAACAAGCCGATTATCATCAGCAAAGTAACCGGCACCACGATGCTCAGGCGCTGTGAAGCCGATTGCAGTTTTTGATAAGTCCCGCCGTATTCCAACCAATAACCGGCCGGAATATCCACTTTGTCTGCTACGGCTTGCTGAATATCAGTCACAAAGCTGCCAAGGTCACGCCCGCGTACGTTGGCGGTAACCACCACCCGACGTTTTCCATTTTCACGGTTAATCTGATTCGCCCCCGAGACAAGCTCCAGTGACACCAACTCCTGTAGCGGAACCGTATGGCCATCCGGCAAATGAATGGGCAGATAACTGAGCGCATCCACATCCTGTCGCCGCGATTCACCCAGGCGCACCACGATGTCAGAACGAACATCGCCCTGATAAAACTTGCCCGCCACAGTGCCGCCCATCGCAGTGGCAACCTGAGACTGCAGCTCAGCCATACTGATACCATGCTGCATTAACTTTTGCCGATCCGGCACCAGGTTCAGCATCGGTAAGCCGGTAAGCTGTTCAACCTGAATATCGGCAATGCCCTCAACTTGTGCGATGGCAGAACCTATCTCTTCTCCCAGTGCGGCCAGACTGTCAAAATCATCGCCAAACACTTTAATGGCTAATTCAGAGCGCACCCCGGCCAGAAGCTCGTTAAACCGCATCTGAATAGGCTGTAAAAACTCGTAACGGTTACCGGGAATGGGCTCCACCAAAGCAGCAAGTTCTTCAACAAGCTGCGCTTTGGGTTTATCGGGGTTTGGCCACTGCTCACGGGGTTTTAAGATAATAAAGTTATCAGCCACACTGGGTGGTACGGCATCAGTTGCCACATTTGCGGTGCCTATTTTGGCAAACACCCGCTCAACCTCCGGCATCTGTTTGATTTTATCTTCCAGTGTTTCCTGTAACGCAATGGCCTGGCTTAGTGAAGTGCCGGGAATACGCAGGGCATGCATGGCAATATCGCCCTCATCCAGATTAGGGGCAAACTCACTACCCAACTTACTGACCTGGTAACCAAACACCACCACCAACGTGGAGGCGGCAATAACGACCAGCCAGCGCCCTTTAAGCACCCAGGTTAACGCGGGGCGATACAAAGCCGCCGCTCCCCGAATAAGCGGACTGTGTTTTTCTTTTACAGGCTTTTTAAATAATAAGGCAACCATGGCAGGCACAAAGGTGACAGACAGCAACATAGCGCTTAGTAGCGCAATCACCACGGTAATGGCCATCGGATGGAACATTTTGCCTTCCACCCCTTCCAGCGCAAAAATGGGCAAGTACACCACGGTGATAATAAAAACGCCAAATAATGCCGGTCTTATCACTTCCCGGGTGGCGTCAAACACCAGTTGCATGCGCGCTTTCAATGGCAGAGGATTATTTCCGGCCTGACTTAGCCTGCGCAAACAGTTTTCAACGATAATAATTGCCCCATCGACTAACAAGCCAAAGTCCAGTGCCCCCAAGCTCATCAAATTTGCACTGACACCGGTTTGTACCATACCGGTAACGGTCATTAGCATAGCAAAGGGGATCACCAGGGCGGTTAAAAATGCCGCGCGGAAGTTACCCAGCAGCACAAATAACACCACGATAACCAGAATAGCGCCTTCTACCAGATTGGTTCGTACCGTTATTAATGTTTTATCCACCAGCGTAGTGCGATCATATACCGCAGTGGCCACGACGCCTTCAGGTAAAGTTGTGTTGATTTCCTTTAGTTTTTCGCCCACCGCATGTGCCACGGTCCGGCTGTTCTCGCCAATTAGCATGAACACAGTGCTCATCACCACTTCACGACCATTTTGGGTCGCTGCGCCGGTTCTGAGCCCCTGGCCATTTTCAATATCCGCCACATCTTTAATGGTCAGTGCCGCGCCGTTGTCAGAGCGCAGCGGAATATCAGCGATAACCGCAATGTCTTCGGCCTGGCCGGGCATTCTGAGTAGCCACTGGGCACCATTTTGCTCGATAAAACCGGCACCACGGTTTTGATTGTTAGTAGTAATCGCATCGACGACATCAGCCTGTGTTAAACCAAACGCCAGCAGTTTTTCGGGTTTAAAGGCTACCAGGATTTCGCGCTCAAAGCCGCCAATTGGGTTCACTTCAACAACGCCCGGCACCCGCATCAGCTGGGGTCTGATGGTCCAGTCATGTACGGTGCGCAAATCCATCGGCGTAATGGGCGAGCCATCTGCATGTGTTGCGCCAGGCGTGGCATCGACAGTAAACATAAAAATTTCGCCTAAACCTGTCGCTATAGGCCCAAGTTGCGGCTCAAGGCCGGCCGGCAGCTCTGCACGGGCCGCTGATAAGCGTTCATTTACCAGTTGCCGGGCAAAATACACATCAGTTTTATCGCTGAAAATAGCAACCACCTGAGACAAGCCATAGCGGGATACTGAACGGGTATAAGTTAAACCCGGTAAACCCGCCAACGCGGTTTCCAATGGAAAGGTCACCCGCTGCTCCACCTCAAGTGGGGTATAGCCCGGTGCTTCAGTGTTAATCATTACCTGTACATTGGTAATATCGGGCACCGCATCAATGGGTAACTTCGTGAAGTTCCACAGTCCTAATCCGGCTACGGCCAATACCATAACCAGCACCAGAAATTTTCGCTTGATAGAAAAGCGTAAAATTGATTCCAACATTATTTACGCTCCTAGTGGTCGTGAGAGGCGCCAGACTTTTCAATGTCGGCTTTTAGGATAAAGCTGTTCTGGCTGACGTACTCCGTGCCCGGTTTCAGGCCACCGAGCACTTCAATCCATTCGCCGTCATTGCGTCCCAGCTCCAGCATGCGAACTTCGTATTGCTCGCCGACTTTGGCATACACCACGGTAAAATCCCGAAACGCTTGCAGGCCGGTGCGTTTAACCGCCAGCGGCACATCTATTGTGGCCACTTCAATCTGGGCAGTGACAAAACTGCCGGCAGTAAGTTCATTCTGACTATTGGGTAGCATTACCCAGACAATACGGGCCTGGTCATCGCGTACCTGTGGCTCTACAAAGGCAATACTGCCACTGTATGTATTGTCTGAGCCTTCTACCTTTAAGCTAACCGGGGAGCCGGGCCGGACTTTTTGGTAATCTTTAGGGTATACCGCCAGTTTTGCCACATAGTGGCTGAGGTCGGAAATCGTCAGCAAAGCACGACCAGCGGTTTGCTCTCCGTTACCGGCAAACTGTTGAGTGACAACACCTGCTAGCGGCGCTTTCACCTGATAGGGCTGCAAACTCTCATTGCTCTCGATTGTTAATAAGGTTTGGCCTGTTTTCACTGTGTCACCAAGCGCCACATGCAACTTAGTAATTTCACCATCAAACCGGGCCGCAATAGTGCGCTCTGCACCGGCTGGCAGTGCCAGCGTGCCATAGGCAGGGATCGTCTGGTGCAAGGTAGCCGGGCCTGCTATGTCGGTTTGAATATCCATCGCCTCAGCCACGGCTTGTTCGATAGTGGTTCGGCCTTCAAAATTGTCATATTGCCAACGGTATGATTTGCCCTGATGTTGAGCTGTGATCGTCACCACAAAAGAATGCGGCTCGAAGATTTGCATATCGCCGCGCAGTAACTCCCCCTGTGCCACAAAGTTGATATCGTCCACCCCATCGCCTAATCGGGTTAACTTGATATTCAAATCTACTGTTGCCGGGTCGACCGCTTTACCGTCATCAGTAACCCACACCCGAAATTCAGGCGGTACTCCGGTTTCAAAAATTGCCAGCTCCAACGCAAATTCACCGTCGCGTAGCATCCGCCCCCCGTGCGGGCCCTTTTCTGGTTCGGCTTGCTCTGCAGCAGGTGCCGATGCCGCCATTATTGTTGCAGGTAATAAAGCACTGGTGGCCATACCGATATTCAGTAATAGCGCCAGACTGATTGACGAAAACGTGCTGTTATTGTTCATAGTTTGTCTCACTGAGAAATAGAAGTACCGGTCAGGCGCTGAATTTCGATGTGCTGCAAATGCAGACTCTCAAACGCCTCAAGCAGTTGGGACTGGGCACTGAGCAATTCCCGGCGCACCCCGCTGTATTGGTTGTAACTGAGTTGCCCTCGCTCAAAGGCATTACTTGCCTCTGTCAGCGCCTGTTCTAAGGTGGGCAAAATCGCCGTTTGTATGGCATTAATAACATGCTGTGAATGCGCCATTTCCTGCAGCAAAACATACAGCTGAGCATCCAGGGTTTGCATCAGGGCAGTTTGTTCGCTTGCCAACACATCCTGCCGGGCTTGCAACGCTGCCAGCGTGCCGGCATTACGGTTGCTGCCCCCCCACGGAATGGACACACCGGCAACTACACCAAAGTCATCACTGGCTTCATAGCGACGCACCCCGGCGGTAAACTGCCATTGCGGTTTAGCGTCTATTCTTGCCAGCTCCATCTGCGACTGCGCAATGCGCTGAGCACTGCCGAATTGTTGCAGCCGTGGGTTTTGTTTCAACCGTGCCAATTGCTCTTCAACCGGGGGTACTGCTGGTATGTTCAGTAAATTGCCGGTGAGCTGATAGTGAGTGCCCGGCGCGCCCCAAAGCGAAGCTAACTGGTACTGGCTGGCGTTGAGTTCATGCTCGACATCCTCTACCGCCAGTTCACGGCGGATCAGCTCTGCTTTTGCCAGCTGTATTTCAACACCTGAGCTTTTACCGGCTTGCGCCCGTTTTGAAATGGCTGCCACCACGTCCTTTGCCTGCTGCAGTGCTAACTGGTTGAGCTTAAGACGCTGTTGTTTCACCAGAATATCGATAAAGCGTTTTGCTACAACCGCAGATAAATCGAGCGCTGTAATGTGCTTTTGCAACGCCAGCGTATCGGCTTCACTTTTTACCGCGCTAACCCGGCTGTCTATCTGCGCTTGTTGTAGTAGCCAGGAAAATGTCAGTGTGGACTGCATTCTATTAATTCCACTGTGCTCACCTGTCCCCAGCGCATCTTCAACCATAAAGTCGATTTGTGACCGCTCGCCAACCCCCGCTTGCTCAATTCTGCCCTGCAAAACACGCTGTTGTGATACCAGCGCCTGCAAATCAGGGTGTTTTTCCAGTGTCAGCGTTACTGCATCTGCCAGGCTGATAACCTGGGGGCGTACTATGGGCTCTTGTGCAGCGGCTGACAGAGATAAACTTATCCCTATTAGCACAGCGTAAAACCGATAGCCAATCGGTTTTTTGAATTTGCGTTTAAACAACATAACTGTCATTCCCGGTCCTTATTTAATGGGTAATAAAGGTTTCAATAAAGTGATGCAGGCTATCCACCGTTGACGCCACCAGCAGCGGCGAACAGCTAAACAGCAGCAGGGCCAAAACGATTGCCGACCGCGATGTCGATAATGCAGGGTTAATCAGACACTGTACCCGCACACTGGTTTGGTCGTTACCAAAATAACTGGCTACGCCATCGCAGCATGGGCTTTTATTGCCGAAATTCAGATTGCGCTGTAAACGGGCGACATCAATAAGCGTTTGGGCAACATCAAGATTATCATAAGCATCCGTAGCCGCGCAGTCGGCTATCTGCTCAGTCAACAAGGTAAATTGCGTGATCAAACTACGGGCTATTCCTGCAGGGTAAAAACAGGCAAGAGCGGCAAAGACGGTCTTAAACAGTGGATCTCTGGCAGCAACATGCGCCATTTCATGCCTGACGATAATATCAAGTTGCTGCGGGTTAACCTGCTGCTGCAGTGCTGTGGTGACATAAATTCTGGGGCGAATAAGACCAGCGGTAAAGGCCGTAGGAATAGACAACGCTAACGAATAGTACCGACTCTGCTCAGTCGTTGTCTCTGGCTTAATATCAGACAAGCTTAGCAACGCTGTCATCGCGCTGGCTTGTTTGCGACGATAAAACACGTTGCGCGCTATTGACCACGTCGCATAGGCAGCCGCTGAAAACAAGGTAATAGCGTGCCAACTGGTAAAACTAAACAGATCGACATGATGCCAGTGCGCCAATCCACTTAGCCAGGTTGCGGCAAAAATATCTGACAGGCTTGGCCACAGCACAGCGACACAACCGGCGGCAATCCACCAGGGAGCACTTACCCATGCCCATAAGATGGCTTTACGCAGACCGAAAGTAAAATGCGCTAAGCGGTTTAATATGGCACGGAAACTGATACAGAGCAGGACAACGCTGATAGCAAAAGCCAACACGGCAATACTGAGCAAATTCAGTGCTATCGCCAGATCCCCAACCAGCATAATGCTTAGCCCCCTCTGCGCAGCTTACGCTGGAATTCTATCAATGTCTGTAACTGATCCAGCTGAGCATCATTCAGGTTGGCAGAGGCTGAACTAAAAGCAGCAATCAGGCTATGTTCGCCATCGGCAACAAAGTCGCTGGTTACGTTGGTGATAAGTTTAGCTATCAAGGCCTCACGGTCTACTTTGGCGCTATAATAATAAGCATGGCCTTGCTTGGTGCGACCCAGTAATCCTTTTTTAAATAACCGATCGAGTGTGCTTTGAATGGTATTGAGTGAGTTTCCGCGCGACTGTCCAAGCACGGCATGTACCTGCTTGGCATCAGATTCAGCAGCATTCCACAAATAGTGCAAAACCTGTTTTTCCAGTTCACCTAACTGCATGACATATTTCTCTTACCACAGTGGGCATAATCATGGCACAACAAAAACCGACAGGCAATCGGTTTTTTATTTTGAGGGGTGAATATGAGCTGGTTAATTATTAAGTATCTGGTAACGGCGGCTATAGAGGTTGCGGCCTTAGAGTTAGCAAAACGCAGTGACATTCTCGGAGCATTTATTGTCGCGCTACCGCTGGTCACGATTATTGCGATGATCTGACAGTATACCGAAAAGTAACCGCTGGAAAAAATTGCCAATCACGCTTGGTATATTTTCTGGTATATGGCGCCAACCTTACCGATGTTTTTATTGTTTCCTTGGCGACTTCATTGACTAAGCTTCTGGCCAGCTTTAGCCGATGTTGCATGTATTACAGTGATTCTATGGTAATAAACCCATTTTTAATTGACGCTTGAAGTAGAAGGTTGCGTTATTAAAGCCTGTTTGTATTTCGGTCGATTGCTTTTCGGATATTATTACCACCAGGTCATATATAAGAAGATTATCCGAGTACTTTCCGTGGCCGTTTGAACTTTCATGCAAACTGACTTATCATATGCTCAACACAATTATGGATCACGCATGCGCTCAGGTAATTTATTTATCATAGTACTTTGCTTGCTGTTTCTCTTTAAGGGAACTGGCCTGTATGCTATGGTCCATTGCCAAAGCCAACAACACCACCAAAGCTCAATAACATTAGATGCAATGACTGATCAGAAGTCATACGCCAATCATCATCACTCTTCATCAGATGGTGCCGAAACATCACCAAACATGCTTGTAGATAACACATTGGGTAATACTTATTTAGCCAGTGCAGAGCCTTGCGAAGCCTGTGACCATTGCTGCTCAATTCATTGTGTGCCTTTACCACTGGTATCTGCAGCAGCTGAAACAGCTTGTCATGACAAAGTACTGCAAAATGCCTACTTCCCCACTACCGGTATTGTTTTACCACAAGAACGCCCACCAAAGACCGCATAACCCTCTTAGTTCGACCTAGAATTACCGATGTAATGCTTGGCAACCATGTTGGTTCGCTGACATTTTTCACCTATGCATCATGTAGTTAAATTTATTGAGGATATTTATATGTGTAAGAGCATTGCCACGAAAGGGTTGGCGGTCGCTGGGCTTTGGCTATTCAGCATTTTTGCTGCGAATAGTGTGATAGCAAACGAACCAACAATACCGGCGCCACTGCAAAATGATGACATGCAGACAGCATCACCTTATATGCCGGTTGCACCGCAGCAAATGAAGGTCCCGGTTGTCAGTAACTGGGCAGAAGTTAATCAACGTGTCCACGAAATTGGTGGCTGGATGTTTTATGCCTCTGAGGGGGCGATGGACCACGAGCATCATAAGCAGCCTGAGCAGCCTGAGCCAAAAAATAACAATCACGAGGGCCACTGATTATGTCAATGCCTTCAAAAAAGCTCGCTAATACATCCTTAGTGAAGCTGGCTGTTGTAACAGCCATATTAGCCAGTTTGACAGCGTGTGCGGTTAATCCAGGCGACCCGATAAATACGGTGCAGGCTGAAATCGCTGCTATCAACCCAACGCCGTTGCAACGCATTGAAAATGACGAGCAACAGCAACAAATACAACAGCAGGTACAAGGGTTACTACTGCACCCTTTAACATTAGATACCGCGGTGGAAATCGCCGTACTTAATAATAAATCGTTGCAGGCGGAATTATTTGCATTGGGGGTATCGGCTTCAGAACTGCAACAGGCGTCACAACTACCCAACCCAGCCATTATGCTTACCCGCAATGTATCTGATGGCAATTATTCAACCGAATTAGAGTTTGGTTTTAATATCCTGTCGCTGCTAACGCTACCTAAAGTGCGCCAATTAGAAACGAACCGATTTGAACAGGCACGTTTAGTAAGCGCGCAGCGTATTGCCGGTATCATTGCAGATACCCGCCACGCCTATTGGAATGCCGTGGCCGCACAAGAGGTACTGCGTTATATTGAGCAGGTGTATACCACTACGGAAGCCGGGGCTGAACTGGCAAAACGGATGCTGCAAGCTGGCAATTTCAGTAAATTAGATT
>CAXBHB010000039.1:0-12260 GCA_963975465.1 uncultured Chromatiaceae bacterium | reverse complement strand
TCAGGGAAAAGCCAGTGGTGTTTTTTAAGCGATACTTGTGCTGGATTTTGGCGCACAGCGCAGTATCGTTGCGGGTTTGCTCCGCTAAGTTCGCCAGTTCGGTAAGTAAACAGGCATGGCTTTGCCGGAATGCTGTAACACTATTATTATCCTCGGTATCCAGCACTGTGCCATCAAACAATACCAGGCGCATAGCGGCCAGGGTGTTGAAGCTGTTGTGGGCGGTACCACAGCACATACCACTGGCATTGTTAGCAACAATACCACCAATTTTACAGCTGTTGATTGACGCTGGATCCGGGCCGATTTTGCGTTGAAACTTGCTTAAAGCACTGTTGGCTGCCGCGCCAATAACCCCGGGTTGTAAGCGAATTTGCTCGCCCAGGCCTCGTATTTCACGGTGCTGCCAGTTTTCGCCCAGCACCAGCAGCACCGAATCAGTCACCGCCTGGCCGGACAAACTGGTGCCCGCCGCCCGAAAGGTAATGGCGACACTATGCTGATTAGCCAACTTGAGCAGCGCGACCACTTCTGCTTCAGATTCTACCCGCAGCACTAATTTTGGTAGCAAACGATAAAAGCTGGCGTCAGTGCCATAAGCCAAAGTAGCGATAGGGTCGTCAAAATAGCGCTCAGCGGGTATCAGCTTTTTTACAGTTTGTTGAAACGCAACAGGTAATGCCACAGCATAATGTCTCAAAACTACATTTAACCTATTTGATAACAGGTTTTGGTTGTTTTGGCTATGCCCGCATTAGCATGGCATAGCCCATTACCGGAAAAATACCTAGAAGAGAAAATCTGTCGCTAAAAAGTGTGAGCTGCGGGCTTTCACCATCTGCTTCACAAAGTCGACATCGCTATCCTGATATTTAGCCGCGACCAAAGTTGGCGTGGAGAATTGGCGCAGCGCATCAACTACTGATAAGGTGCCTTCAGCCGAGTCTTTGCGGCCGTTGAACGGAAAGCTATCCGGCCCGCGCTGGCATTGGCTGTTGATATTGATCCGCCCCACCTGGTTAGCAAAAATATCGACCAGCTCGCCTACCTGCTTTGCGTCCTGGCCAAAAATACTCAGCTGCTGACCAAAGTTGGAGTTGACCACATAGTCGATAACTTCGCAGATGTCATCAAACGGCACCACCGGCACCAGTGGCCCGAATTGCTCCTCGCTGTATAAGCGCATATCGCTGCTAACCGGATACAGCACGGCGGGCTGAAAGAACGAGGCGACAGTTTGGCCCCCTTCCGGGTTTTGCAACTTAGCACCTTTACTTAGGGCATCTTCTAACAATTCCGTTAGAAAGCCGGTTTTGCCGGGCTCTGGCAGCGGGGTAATGGTTACACCGGCCTGCCATGGCATGCCTGCGGTCAATGCTAATACCGCCTCGGTTAATTTGCTGACAAATTCATCAGCAATGCTGCGCTTAACAAACAGAATTTTTAACGCGGTGCAGCGCTGGCCATTAAATGACAAGCTGCCGGCGACACATTCTTTAACGGTGCGGTTCATATCCGCATCAGCCAGCACAATGGCCGGGTTTTTCGCATCCAGCCCCAGCACTGCCCGCAAACGGTGGGGTTTGGGGTGCATCCGCTTTAAATCGCTGGCGCCTTTGTTGGTACCAATAAAAGCAAATACATCAATTTTGCCGCTGGCCATCAGTGCACCGACGGTTTCGCGGCCACGGCCATAGATAATGTTAATAACGCCGGCCGGGAAGCTTTGTAAAAAGGCCTGCAGCAATGGCTGAATAAGCAGCACACCATATTTAGCCGGTTTGAAAATCACGGTGTTACCCATAATTAACGCCGGAATAAGCGTGGTAAAGGTTTCATTCAGCGGATAGTTAAACGGCCCCATACACAGTGCCACGCCTACCGGCACCCGGCGAATTTTGCCTAAGCTGCCCTGTTCAATTATAAAATGGCTGGCGTCACGATCTTGTTGCTTTAAGGCAGCAATAGTATCGCGAATATAATCGCAGGTGCGTTCAAACTCTTTGGCGGCATCGGCATAGGGTTTGCCTATTTCCCACATTAACAAGCGCACCACTTCGTCGCGTTTCAGCTGCATTAAACTTAAGAATTTTTCTACATGTTGAATGCGTTCTAATACCGGCATGCTGGGCCAGGCACCACGGCCCAAGTTATAAGCCTTAACGGCCGAATCCAGTGCTGCCAGTGCGGCTTGCTCATCCAATAAAGGTGTATGGCCCAGCAGCACCTGATTTAAACTGCCACCATCACGAATATGCACCGGGCTAAGTACCGGGCTAAGCTCGCCGGCCCAGCTTAACAGTTCACCATTAATGACATATTCGCGCTGGGTGATCACCGCGTTGTGGGCAAACTGCGCCGGAATATCGGCCGCTTGCGGAAACAGTGTTGCTAAACTCATTGCTTGCTCCTTCTAACAAAAATTTGCCTTGGTTGTTAGTCAGGGTCAGATATATCGCTTGTCCGGCTTTTCGCCGGATCTTTTTTGTTTGTTATCTTTTTCCGGTTGCAACGCCCGATGTGCTCGCCACAGCAACTCGCTCGCATACGCTCACTCAGACACTCTGTGGCTGTGCGCTTCGGGGTTCCAACCTGCTTTTGACGTTATCACCCTGGCGTTACGACCAAAGTGAGAATCGGTTTGCTCTAAGCTGACCGTTGAAGCCCCGGACGGGCGGAAACGAGCCTACAGGGATGTATTCACGGCGTGTCGGCGTGAGCAAACCGGTTCGTAACAAAGCCACCGCAACTCGCGGTTACTTCACAAAATTCGATGGCCGGTGCTTGGCCCAGAAGCCGTTAAAGTGCTCCTTGCTGACAATGGCGCCGGTGTGCTCGACCACAAAACCAGCCAGCCGGGCAGCAAATTTCACTGCGTGCTGCGGTGCTATGCCGCCTAAGCGCGCGGCTAAATAACCACCGTTAAATGAATCACCGGCAGCAGTGGTATCGACTACGGTTTTCACCGGGTGAGCCATCGCAGTAAAACAGGTTTGCTCAAAGCGGCCATTAATGCCGTTTTTACCGTCTTTAACAATAATTTCGGCGACGCCCAGCTCAGTCAGTTGCTCAACCACCTGATCAGTACGCTCAGCCTCAAACAACACTTTGTGGTCATCCAGCCCCGGCAGCGCCACATCGGCTAAACGGTATGCCTGGATAAAAGCGGCTTTGGCGGTATCGCTATCAGGCCAGAGCGCGGGCCGGTAGTTCGGATCGAACACAATCTGACTGCCGTCCTGCTTTAACTGCTCTACCAGGGTAAATAAAGTGGTACGGTCAGCATCGGATAAAATAGCCAGGGTGATGCCCGAAAAGTAAAACATGTCGCAGCCTTTCAGCGCCTCGTAATTACTCTGCGCCGAATAACACTGCATTACCTGCTTCGCTGCCGAATTATCCCGCCAATACACAAAGCTGCGCTCACCAAAGGCGTCGGTGTTGATCATATAAAGACCCGGACGGGTCGTTTTGCTGCGCAGCATCAGTTTGGTATCAATTTTTTCCCGCTCAACCGCCCGTACCAGCTTGTCGCTGATCCGGTCGGTGCCGACAGCAGTGAAAAACTGCACATCTAACGGCACTTCGCAGGTCCGCTTTAAATACACGGCGGTATTAAACACGTCGCCGGCAAAATTCTGGTGGTAGACGTTGTCGACCAGCTGAAACAGCTCGACCATACACTCGCCCATAATCACAATACGTTTGCTCATCTGTTGCTCCTCAGGCGGCCGCTTTTAGTTTATTGGCAATAGCAGTGGCCTGTGCCCTATGCGCTGATCTGTTGCCACTGGCCTGCTTTAACCTTAGCAGCCGGTGTTAACCAGGAACCACAATTAACGTCACGCAAGTAATAAAAAACCGGCTTTTGCCGGTTTTTTATTACTTTAGCTCAGTTTACTCAGGTGCCTTTGAGACACCCACCATGGCCGGGCGTAATAACCGGCCATTTAACTCATACCCTTTTTGCATAACAAAGGTAACGGTGTTGGGTGCCACATCCGCTGACGGTTGAATCGTCATGGCCTGATGCTGATCCGGGTTAAAGGGCTGGCCTTGCGGGTCAATTTGCTGCACGCCGTATTTACCAACCGTGTCCAGGAAGCTTTTCATCGTCAGCTCTACGCCTTCGACAATACCGGCAAACGCTTCGTCTTCGCGGTTAATAAAGCCAAGTGCCCGCTCCAGATTATCGACTACCGGCAATAAGTCTCCGGCAAATTTTTCCAGAGCAAATTTATGGGCTTTTTCCACATCCTGCGTGGCACGACGACGGGCATTTTCAGCGTCGGCTTTTACACGCAGCATAAAATCCTGCTGATCTGCCAGTTTAGCTTTAGCCTCGGCCAATTCGGTCTCTAATTTAGAAATTATGGCTTGCTCGCCAGACAATTCAACGGTATCGGCCTGAGCATTTTCCGGGTTTTCAGTTGCCGGGTTGTCCTGTTTTATCTCTTCAGCCTGTTCGTTCGGCTTTGCTTGCTCTGTCATGCTAACTACTCCAAATGAAAGTAGGTGTATTATGGGGATGGATTCTGCCGATTCAAGTTTAAATTTAAACGATGAGCGCAGGCTTCCACTAATGGCACCAAGCGGGCGTAATTCATCCGCCGCGGCCCCAGCAAAGCAATAAAGCGATGCGGCGACGTTTGATAACGCTGGCTGATAATACTAACCGGCGCCAAGTCAACAAACCCCGACTCCTTACCCAGAATAAGCTTAGGGTGGCCGTCGCTGGTAACTTGTTGCAGCAAGTTAATCAGGCCAGCGGGTTGCTCCAGCATCTGAAAAACCTGCTGCAATGCCGGGTTATGCTGATACTCCGGGCTTAGCATTAGCTGATGCTGGCCAAAAACTAACGGTTGATGCTGCAAAAACTCATCCAGACTTAGCTGGCCCAGCACATTACTGATCAGCAGTTGCGCGGTGCCACTTTCGCTTTTGGCAATGCTGGCAAGTCGCGCAATACCATCCTGCCACTGGCCATTAGCAAGTGCGGCATTCAGCAAACACAGCACTTTACCCAGCGTGGTGCTATCAATGCTTTGCTCACAATCCAGTACCCGGTGCAAAATATCGCCATCTTCGTCAATCACCACCAGCAACAAACGGTCGCTGGCCAGACGCACCAGATCAATCTGCCGCACTTCACGGCCACTGGCTTTGGGAGCACTGATAATCGCAACACAACCGGTCAGGTTAGTCAGCAACTGGCCGGCCTGCTGGCATAGTAATGACACCGGTAAGGTTGGCGCCAGCCGGCGCTGAATTTCAGCCTGCCAGCGTGTGCTTAACGGCTGCATGGTCAGCATTTTATCAATAAATAAACGAATACCGCGGGTGGTTGGCACCCGGCCAGCGGACGTATGTGGTGAGCGGATCAGGCCCTGCTGCTCCAGCTGCACCATGGTATTGCGTACGGTTGCTGAGCTGACATCCAACGCCTGATTTTCAGCGATAAGTTTACTGGAAACCGGCAAACCATCTGCCAGATATTGCTCCACAATCAACTTTAAGATCAGTTCTGTTCTGCTTAGCGCCAGCGCCATACTACCTGATACCTTATTCTCAGTTGTTAGTGGATCTGGGGGTTAAAATAACAATATCAAGTTGATAAATCACTAAAATAGCGCTTACGCTGGTCGCCGGCACAGCACACCGCTATACTGCCATTACACCAGCCCGGAACTACGTTATGAGTCATGCATTTACAAAAATTGGTCTGATAGGTAAACCCAATCATCAGGGGGCTAACCATACCTTGGTTAGTTTGTATCATTTTTTAACAGCCAAAGGGCTGGAAGTTTACGTTGAAGAACGTGTCGCTCAGTCACTCGCGCTGGCTGACGCTAAAGTTCTTGATTTGGTTGATTTGGGTAAAACCTGTGACTTGGCCATTGTGGTGGGTGGTGATGGCAATATGCTGGGCGCGGCAAGAGTGCTGGCCCGGTTTGATGTCGCCGTACTCGGGGTTAACCGCGGCAATTTAGGCTTTTTAACTGATTTAGCGCCAGAATTTTTTGAGCAACCGCTGTCAGATGTGCTGGACGGTAACTTTGTCACTGAAAAAAGAAACCTGCTGGAAATATCGGTCCATCGGCATGGCAGTATAAAAAGCAGCAACAGCGCGGTTAACGAAGCGGTACTGCATGCTGATAAAGTCGCGCATATGATTGAGTTTGAAGCTTATATAAATAACGAGTTTGTTTACAGTCAGCGCTCAGACGGATTAATTGTCAGCACCCCAACCGGCTCAACCGCTTATTCTTTATCTGGTGGCGGACCAATTTTAACACCGGATTTAGATGCCATGTGTCTGGTGCCAATGTTTCCGCATACCTTAAGCAGCCGGCCGCTGGTGGTTTCGGGCAACAGTGAAATTTGTTTAAAAGTGGCAGACAGCAACGATGCCCATTTACAAATCAGTTGCGACAGTCACGTTATTCTGGCGGTAATGCCGGGCGATGAAATTTATATCCGTAAACACCCTACCCCGCTGCGGCTGGTGCATCCACCCGGCTACAGCTACTACCATGTACTACGCAATAAACTGGGTTGGGGTGCCAAGCTTTATTAGGACAGCGCAATTTTAATTTCAAACAGGCTTGCACAATTGCGAATTACTGTATAAATTTACACTGTATTTAAACACAGTTTAACAGTAATTATTCCTGACGGGAGTCGCAGCATGCTAAGCCACCTGCATATCAGCAATTTTGCCATTGTACGTGCCCTGGAAATAGACTGGCAACACGGCATGTCGACCATTACCGGTGAAACCGGTGCCGGCAAGTCTATCGCCATTGATGCTTTGTCGCTTTGCTTAGGCGAGCGGGCAGACGCCAGCGTCGTGCGGCCCGGGGCAGACAAAGCCGATATTGTCGCGACCTTTGATATCGCTAAACTACCACAAGCACAGCGCTGGCTGGAGCAGCAAGACCTGGCCATGGGCAGTGAATGTATCGTGCGCCGGGTTATTAATAATGAAGGGCGCTCCCGTGGTTACATCAATGGCGTACAGGTACCCGCTCAGCAATTAAAAGCGTTAGGCCAGTACTTATTAAGTATTCATGGGCAGCATGCCCACCAGCAGCTACTTAAAGCCGACTATCAGCGCCAGCTACTGGATGCGTTCGCCGACAATGCACCGCTGCGCAGCGAGCTAAAGCAATGCTATCAGCAATGGCAGTCGTTAAAACAGGAATATCAGCAGCTGCAGCATAGCCAGCAACAGCGTGACGCTCAGCGTCAGTTACTGGAGTATCAGGTAGCAGAATTAGACCAGTTTGCGCCGAGTGACGACGAGTTCAGCCAACTGGAAACCGAACAAAGCCGCTTAAGCCATGGCCAGACCCTGCTAAGCCAGAGTCAGCAATGCATTGAACAATTGTACGACGGTGACGAGGGCTCTGTTTACCAGGCATTGTCGGCAGTGAATCAGCAGTTACAGCAGCTGTGTCAGCTTGACGCCAGCCTCGAGCCATTACAACAAATGCTGGCTGATGCCTTAATGCAAACCGAAGAAGCCAGCCGCGAATTACGGCGCTATGCCGAAAAAGTTGAGCTGGATCCGGAGCGACTGCAACACATTGACGAGCGCATGGGACAGTGGCTGAATTTGAGCCGTAAACATCAATTAACTGTTGAGCAGTTACCTGAATTTCACCAGCAGTTGGCCGGCCAACTGGCCGAACTGACAGGTGACGATCAACGTTTAGTGCAATTAGAAGCAGAACTGACTGAAGCCGAGCAGCACTATCAGCAATTTGCCACTGAGCTGCATCAACAACGCCAGCAAGCCGCCAGTAAACTTAGCAAACTCATCGCTGATAGCATGCATGAACTAAGCATGGCGAATTCCCGCTTTGAAATAAGCGTGCAAGCGCTCAGCCTGGAGCAAGCCAGCAGCCATGGCTGGGATCAAATCAGCTTTAGTGTGTCGACTAACCCGGGCCAACCACTGCAACCACTGGCAAAAGTTGCCTCGGGCGGCGAGCTATCGCGGATCAGCCTGGCGGTGCAGGTTATTCTGGCCGATAAGATCACCACGCCAACCCTGATTTTCGATGAAGTCGATGTCGGTATCAGCGGTCCGGTTGCGGCCGGGGTCGGTAAATTACTGCGCCAGTTAGGTGAAAGTACCCAGATAATTTGTGTCACCCATTTACCACAGGTTGCCAGCCAGGGACACCAGCAGTTATTTGTCGAAAAATATACCGATGGTCAGGCTACAGAAACCCGGATGCGTTGCTTAACAGACGAGCAACGCATTGGCGAAATAGCCCGCTTACTGGCCGGTGAAAACATCAGTGCCAGCGCACTGGCTAATGCCCGTGAACTTTTGTGTGCCCCGGCAGTCTGAAAGAAGATTTTTCAGTAAGGCTGTCATGCTGTATGATAGCCTCAACCGGATTTAACAGACGATAACGATGAAAACAGTAAGACAATTTTTAGTAGTAATAGGCTTGCTTGTCAGCATTACGGCTTGCTCAAATGTCATTTACCGCATAGATGTACCCCAGGGTAATTTTCTGGAGCAAAAAGACATAAATAAACTGCGGGTTGCCATGACCAAAGAACAGGTCAAGTTTGTACTGGGCAGCCCGGTGGCAGAAAATGCCTTTGATAACGACACCTGGCATTATTTTTACTCGTTAAAAGGTGGCCGTGGTAACAACTTCCAAAAACAACTTATTGTTGAGTTTCAGAACGACAAGCTGGTTGATATGACCGGTGACTTCGAGAAGTCAGAAGACTTTAATACTCCGCTGGATATTTAGTTTTTGACGACCTCATTTAAAAATTAAAAGGCCTGCTTGCAGGCCTTTTAATTTTTAGTGTTCCTGCTTGCGACCACCCGTCACTTTATCTGCCCGCCCTTCTTCTTTAGCTTTCTCAGCCCGGCGCCGACGTAAATCTTTAGGATCAGCTATCAGCGGCCGGTAGATTTCAATTCGGTCACCCTCTTTTACCAACTCGTCTGCTTTAACCGGCCGGCTCCAGACGCCAAATTTTTGCTGGCTTAAATCAATATCCGGGTATTGTTGCAAAATACCTGATTGCTCAATCACCTGTTGTACCGTGCTACCTTGCAGCACCGATAAGGTTAATAACGTTTGCTGCTCGGGCAAGGCATAAGCGACTTCGACAGTTAACTGATCAGCCATTATTAGCCCCGTATACGACTTTCGCGCGCTTGGTAAACGCATTTACCATGGCAGCGGTAAGCTCGGAGAATACCTTACCAAAAGCAAATTGAACCAATCTGCTGGAAAACTCAAACTCCAGTCGCAGCACGACTTTACAGGAGTGTTCATCTAACGGGGTAAAGTGCCAGCCACCTTGCAAACGCTTAAAGGGACCATCGACTAATTGCATGTCTATCCGTTCATTTGGGTGAAGAATATTACGGGTAGTAAAAGATTGACCGATGCCAGCCTTGGAAACCTGCAACTTCGCCACCATCTCATTTTCAGACTGGCTTAGAATGTTAGCTGAAGTACAGCCAGGCAAAAACTTTGGGTAATCTGGTACGGCGTTAACCAGGTCAAACATTTGTTGCGCACTGTAAAAAACCAAGGAACTGCGCTCAATTTGTGGCATACTCACTCCCCTTAAAACTCGCTGCTGATTGTAACAGAATAACGCGGGGCAACAAGGCCGGTAAGCACGGCCCCATCGGGATCCAGAGCAGCGTACCCGGTCAGCGCGTTAGCAAAAATAGCGAATTATGAGCAAAAAAAAACCAACTAAAAATACCAACGGCACTATCGCAACCAATAAAAAAGCCCGCCACGAATATTTTCTGGAAGACAGATACGAGGCCGGTATTAGTTTGCAGGGCTGGGAAGTTAAAAGTATCCGCGAAGGCAAAGTAAACTTGTCTGATGCGTACGTTATTCTGAAAGATGGCGAAGCCTTTTTATTTGGCGCGCAAATACAGGCGTTAAAAAGCGCGTCCAGCCATGTTATCTGTGACCCGGATCGCAGCCGTAAATTGCTGCTGAATAAACGTGAGCTAATGAAACTTATTGGCTTAAAAGAGCGTGATGGTTACACCTTAATCGCCACCGCCATGTACTGGAAAGCCTGCTGGGTAAAAGTCGAGTTTCATTTAGCTAAAGGTAAAAAGCAGCACGATAAGCGTGATGACATTAAGGACCGCGACTGGTCGCGTGAAAAAGAACGGATGATGAAACACAGTAAACGTTAATTTTAAGCACCCCTTGAAACTATCGTTAACCATCTCCATCTAATAGTTTGTGGCAGTTGAAAATTGCCACAGTCAGTTTGCTGGTAAAAACGGCGATTGAACTTACTGCCAAGCTTTGCTCCTTGTTATAAGCAAATTGCAGGCGTACAATAGCCAAACACTGAGAGTGTAAGTGTTAAACCACAGAATTCGGGGCTGATACTGGATTCGACGGGATTCACGAACTCCTAGGTGCATGCCGAGGTGCGGTAGGCCTCGTAAAAAAACCGCAAAAAACTAGTCGCAAACGACGAAAACTACGCACTCGCTGCTTAATAGGCAGTAGAGAGCTCTTCCCCTCACGCATGTCTGTAAGCTGAGACTCTGGAAGATCACCCCTAACAGAATCGCGTCGCGTCTTCGCCTGGAGACAACACGTTAAAACCAATCAGGCTCGCCCGACGATAGCCTGCCATTCGGCGCTCATAGGGTTAACTAAATGAATGTGCTAAGCATGTAGTACCGAAGATGTAGGTTTTTCGGACGGGGGTTCAACTCCCCCCAGCTCCACCACACAACAGACTAAGCAAGTCTATAACAGGCTACGAACCCAGCGTAAATGCTGGGTTTTTTATTGCCTGCCATTCTATCGTGGTCTAATATGGTCCAACAGATACCCCCGAATTATTGGGGTATCTATGGGGGTATATTGGCCAGTTCGCTAAGTGATACCCCCAAACCGATACCCCCAGGCAGCTGTGGGCCAGTAACGCCAGCAAACCGGAGAAGCCAACATGCCGTTATCAGCAACGCAGGTTGAAAAAGCGAAGCCCCAAGAAAAAGACTATAAATTACCCGATGGCAACGGCCTCTATCTGTTGGTTAAAACCAGTGGCGCCAGATATTGGCGCTTAAAATACCGCTTTACCGGCAAAGAACGCTTGCTGGCAATTGGTGTTTATCCTGACGTTAGCTTAAAAGATGCTCGACTGGCTAAGGACGAAGCCCGGCGACAACTAGCACAAGGGATCGACCCCAGCGCAGAAAAGCAGGCCCGTAAACTGGCCGGCAATCAGTCAGCCGCAAATAGCTTTGAAGTGATCGCCCGTGAATGGCTGGCTATTAAAATGGCAGATAAAAGCGAAAGCCACCGGGATCGCACCCGAAATGCTCTTGAGAAAGATTTATTCCCTTATATTGGCCGTAAGCCTATTGCCGAACTTACACCGCTTGATCTGCTAAGTGCGCTGCGCCGGATTGAACGCAGGGGCGCAATTGAAACCGCCCACAGAGCAAAGCAAACAGCTGGGCAAGTTATTCGTTATGCTATCGCCACCGGCCGAGCAGAGCGGGACATAAGCGCAGACCTGAAAGGCGCCCTTAAAAATCCAGTTGGTAAGCACTTCCCATCAATTACCGATCCGGCTGAGGTCGGCCGCTTAATGCTGGCAATAGACAACTATACTGGCACCAACATCGTTAAGGCAGCGCTGAAACTATCCCCACTGCTATTTTGCCGCCCGGGCGAGTTACGCCACCTTGAATGGTCAGAGGTCAACATAGAGCAAGCCAGAATAGAGATCCCCGCCGAAAAAATGAAGATGCGTGAAGCTCATTTAATTCCGTTGAGCCAGCAGGCCCAAACGGTACTGGAAGAACTGCACCCGCTAACCGGCAGCCTTAAGTATGTTTTCCCGTCACCCAGGGGGCAAAGCCGGCCGCTATCTGAAAACGGAGTAAGAACCGCGCTCCGGGCAATGGGCTATGACAACGACACCTTAACACCGCATGGCTTTAGAGCTATGGCCCGGACGTTGTTGGATGAGGTTTTAGGCTTCCGTATTGAATGGATAGAACAGCAGCTGGCACACGCTGTTAAAGATGCTAACGGCAGACCAGTCATGGACGTTCAAGCCGCTCAAGCATCGGAAACTGCCAGATCAAACCTTGAACAAGAAAGGATTGCTAGATTTAACGCAAAGCTTGCGTCTGATCGTCAGAAACTTGAACAATGGAAAGTTGACAACCCAGAAAAAGAAATCAAAGAAGCAGACGGAGTTTTTGTTGC
>CAXBHB010000038.1:0-14497 GCA_963975465.1 uncultured Chromatiaceae bacterium | reverse complement strand
CTGAAGCCGGTGCACCATATTGCTTTGGGCCAGATAATTAATGTCGCAACACATTAAATCGTAGTAAGCCGATAAATCGGTATACAGGGCATTGGATGACAACATAGCAGCTGCTGACGCTAAATTAAGGTGGCGCATTTTACAGCAGTTTGCGGTGTTTGCGAAGCGGGATTATGACCGGTACGCCACAATGGCAACATCCGCACAAATAAGCCCAATCACGGCCGATAAACTGAGAATTTATTATGGCGTTTAATTTACATCATGGGTTGTGGTTTGGGCGGCAGAGCCTGTTATGATGCGAGCAAGAAGATATTTACTGTACTGATAACTAATGCGTTCTGGGGTGATATGAGTTCTCTTTTTACATCGAAAAGCAGCAAGCCCCAGGCGGTTTTGCCCTGGCTGGCCGGTTTTTTAATGCCTTATCGTGGGCGGGTAGTTGCTGCTATGTTGTTTTTACTGATTGGCTCTCTGGCGTGGCTGGCCCTTGGTCAGGGCGTGCGGTTGCTGGTCGATCAGGGCTTTGTCGCTGGTGATAGCGGCCGGCTTAATTCTATCATCCTGCTGATTTTACTGATTACCTGCGTGAGCGCCTCAGCGGTATTTTGCCGCTTTTATCTGATGACCTGGCTGGGCGAGCGGGTCAGCGCTGATATTCGAAACCATGTGTACCGCCATATGCTGCTATTATCACCCGCTTTTTATAGTGAAACCCGCACCGGCGAGGTTATTTCCCGCTTTACTGCCGATACCACGGTACTGCAAACCGTGGTGGGCTCCAGCTTTTCGATGGCGCTGCGATCGGCAGTTACCGCCATTGGCGGTTTACTGATGATGGCTTTTACCAGCTTTAAAATGACCGGTTTAGTATTAATTGCGGTACCGCTGGTATTGGTGCCGATTTTTATATTGGGGCGGCGGGTGCGCAATATGGCGCGGGCCAGTCAGGATCGGCTGGCCGATATTGGCGCTCATGTTGATGAAAGCCTGCATGAAATTCATACCGTGCAGGCATACGGGCATGAAGCTCTTGACCAGCAACAGTTTGCCAGCAAAATTGAGCAGGTAATGGCGGCTGCCAAACAGCGTATCTTTTACCGGGCGTTGTTAATTGGCGTTGTCATGTTGCTGAGTATCAGCGCCGTTACTCTGGTCGGCTGGGCGGGGGCACTCGATGTGCTGGCGGGGCGTATTAGCGCCGGAGAGCTGACAGCCTTCTTATTTTACGCCGTGGTCGTAGCGGGCTCTGTCGCTACCATCAGCGAAGTGATTGGTGAGATCCAACGGGCGGCCGGTGCAACTGAACGGTTAATCGAATTAGCCAGCATACCGCTGGAAATAGCGGCACCTGCCACACCCGCCCGCTTAGCGTTGCCTGCTACTGGCAGCCTGGTGTTTGACGATATTAGCTTTTACTATCCGCAGTTGCCGGATAAAACCGTGCTCAGGCAGCTTAGCCTGCATATTGCAGCAGGGGAGCGGGTGGCCCTGGTTGGCCCGAGTGGTGCCGGCAAAACCACGTTGTTTCAGTTGCTGCAGCGGTTTTACAACTTGCCGATGGGCCGGATTTTACTGGACGGGGTTGATATTAGCTTGCTTGATCCAGCCGAGCTTCGCGCACAGTTTGCACTGGTACCCCAGGATGCGGTGATTTTTGCAGACAGTGTGTTGGAGAATGTGCGGTATGGTCGGCCCGACGCCAGTGAGCAGCAGGTGAAAGCTGCCTGTATTGCGGCAGAAGCTGATGAGTTTATTCAGGGGCTGTCCGAGGGGTATCACAGCCAGCTGGGCGAGCGTGGGGTGCGTTTATCAGGTGGTCAGAAACAGCGAATAGCCATTGCCAGAGCTATTCTGGCCGACAGGCCGTTGTTATTGTTAGATGAAGCAACCAGTGCACTGGATGCTGCCAGCGAACATCTTGTTAAGCAGGCGCTAAACCATTTAATGCAAGGCAAAACCACCTTAATTATTGCCCACAGGTTAAGTACGGTAATGCACGCTGACCGTATTGTAGTATTGGATAAAGGCCAGCTAATTGCGGTGGGTAAGCATAGCGAGTTGATGCAGAGCTGCCCGCTTTATCAGCAGCTGGCGCAGTTGCAGTTTTTAAATGCAGACAGTGCTAACAACGCCGACTAATACTGGCTGGCGTCTACGGTACTACGGCTTCGTAAATCAGGCTCATAATGCTGCCGTAGCCCCCGGTTTCAAAGCTGTCGCCACTAAATTCATAACCGGTGGCAGAATTGACGATGGGGCTGTGTTTCTTATTCGTCAGCAAAACCACCAGTAAATTGTGAGCAGGGTCAATCAGGGTCGCAGTGCCGGTCCAGCCGGTATGGCCATAGGCATAATCGCTGGCATAAGCACCAAAGTGCCAGCTTAAATCGCCGCCGGCGGCAGTGCGCCAGCCCAGTCCAAAACGGTGGTCAAAACTTGACGGCCGGGTGAACTGTTGCACCACAGCCGGACTGAAAAACCGTTGCCAGCCATAGCCGCCTTGTTGCGCTACTACACTCATCAATACCGCCAGATCACGGGCGCTGGCAAATAAACCGGCATGGCCAGCAACCCCTTGCAACGCATGAAAGGCTTTTTCGTCATGCACCTCGCCGCGAATGACACCACGCCGATTAGCCGGAAAACTCACCCTGCCACCCCGGCTGTTGCCGTCCAGTTCAGTTGCGGCAATGCGCTCTAGCGGTACACCCGCCAGCAACGGATTAAACATGACATTATTTAAGCCAAGTGGTTGATAAATATTATGCTGTAGGTATTGATCAAGCGGTTTGGCAGTGAGTTTTTCAACAAGTAACCCCAGCAGCATAAAATTGACGTCGCTATAGCGGGCGCTGATGCCACGGTCATAATCAAACGGCACCTGATCTAACAACAGCTGATCGGTATAGGCTTTATTAAGGGAATAAAACTGCTGGCCATGGCGGTTGTCAGGGCGGTGAAAATGGACTTCAGGCGCATAGCCACTGGTGTGGTTTAACAGATCACTGACGAGCCTTTGTTCCCGGCCCTCTCCCTGATATTCAGGTATATACTCTGATATTGGCCGGTTTACATCCAACATGCCGCTGCTCACCAACTGCATTATGGCAAAGGTTGTGGCGTACATTTTACTGTTAGAGGCAATATCGAACAGGGTGGTGGTAAGCATCGGCTCAGCTGCAGCTGACTCGCTACCGTCCTGCTGATAACGTAACGCAAAGCCGTACGCCGTTTCTTTAATAATCTGGCCGTCTTTTACCACCAGCAGCACAGCACCGGGAAATCCGGCCTCAACTTCCTGTGCAATCAAACGGTCAACCCCGGCAAACCGCTGACGATTTAATTCACTATTGCTGTTGTGATCAGCAAGTTCAGGGTAGGGCAGGGCAAGGGTAATTCGAGCCGATGAAGGCTGCACATCAATAAGCTTAATCTGGTTAGCGCCATTATGGGTATAGTGGGCAATATCTATTTTAAAAGGCTGGCCAGCAGGTTGACGGTTTAACGGAATGATATTGTCATTAACGGCAATTACGGCTGATTCAGCCTGCAGCATATCAATTAATACTACCCCCTGGCCCTGCCAACCGGTGAACACACGACGGTTATTGACCAGCTGGCGGCTGCTCCGCTGTTCCGGCCAGGTTACGACATGCTGGCCGGCGTGTTCAGCTAATACTAGCTGTTCAGCGGCGCTAAGAGGGTGGCTAACAGCCGTAACAGCCGGGTTCTGCGCTGCACAACCGCTCAGTAACAGCAGAATCAGGGTCCATGTTAATCGCATTGCGTTACCTGCATCGTATTACCCTCAAAAAAAACCTTAATTGACGAAGATAATGACTATATCAACTTCGCCTGAAAAGCTGAAATCTTGCTGTTATTGTTATTCCTGCATTGGTTAATATGGTGTTATATTCGTTAGCTGTTGGTTTGCGTTTGGTTTTGATGTTGCTTCACCAGCATAATGAGGGATTATGAAAGTTGGTATAGGGTACAGTAATTGTCAGGATAGTTTTACTGCCGGGCAGCATGCTGCGCAAAATGCGCTGGAACAGGCGGGATTTAAAGAAGCTGATTTGGTAATAGCATTTTGCAGTGGCAACACTGACCATCAGGCGTTTTACCATGGTCTGCGTAAGGTCGTCGGTCAGGATATAAATGTTTATGGCGGCTCTGCTATTGGTGTTATTACAAATAAACATTTGTCTTATGAGGGGTTTCCGGCTGCTGTTGCCCTAATAAAATTTCAGGATAATTATTGCCAGATGGCCGTTGCCGAGGGCTTATTTAACAGCCCGTTTGCGGCTGGTGAGCAATTAGCGGCGGCCCTACCTTTGTTGCCCGATGCCAGTTTGTTATTGCTGCTGTATGACTCAATAAAATTTTCTGGCTCTGAAAATGTGGCTGCGGTAATGAATCCGTCTTCACCGTTAATCAGAGGGCTGGAGCTAAATTTAGCTGCAGCGCTACCCATCGTTGGTGCAGGTTTGCTTGGTGATTATCAGTTTAATCATACGCAGCAGTTTAATGGTAAAACTATTGACCAGCAAAGCGCCAGTGCCCTGGTGTTCGGGGGTAATTTATCACCGTATATCGCGGTAATGCACGGCTGTAAACCGCTTAGCAACCGACGCTATACAGTAACCGGAATTTTTGGTCAGTTTTTATATACCTTAGACGGAAAACCGGTGGTTGAGGTTATTGACCAGGCCTTTGGTTGTGACAGCTGGCGGCAGTCTGCACCGGTAAATCAGCTTTGCCTTGGGATCCCGGCAGACAACGCAGGTACATTAGTTGATGACAACAGTTTTAGTAACCGCCTTATCAGCGGCGTTATGCCAAATAACGAAGGCTTGGTGTTATTTGAACCTGATATGCATGAAGGGATGCAAGTTCAGTTAATGCGGCGCAGCCCGGCATTAAGTCGTGCTTCTGCACTAACCAGCACCGACAGTCTGTTGCAACAAATCAAACAAGATGGCAAGCAGCCACTATTTGCTTTATACATGGATTGTGCCGGTCGGGTTGCCCAGTTTGATCAAAGTGGCCAGGAAGATGCATTGATAGTACAACAACTGTTGACGGCTGCAGGTGTGCCATTACTGGGTTTTTACTGTGGCGTGGAAATAGCGCCCCAGGCCGGCAGAAGCAGAGGCCTGGACTGGAGCGGTGTGCTAGTGGTGCTGACCCGATGAATTGTCACGGCGAAGTGCGGCTAAAACGTTGTTGTAAATAGTCAATAATGTCAGCTGACTCGTACAGCCACTGAGTTGGCTGTCCGTCGGCGGCAATGCGTAAACAAGGCACCTTTATTTTACCGCCTGCTACCGCCAGTTCATTGCGATGCTGTTGATTATGCTGGGCATTGCGTTTTTCAATGTTAAGGCCCAACCGAGCGATTTCTTTACGCACTTTGATACAAAACGGGCAGGCCGTAAATTGATATAACGCCAGCTGCTGGCAGGCATTGTCCACCGCGGCCTGTTGCGCGCTATCGCGGTAAATGGCTTTAGGTGTGCTTATCCATTCGGCAAGTAGCATAAAGGGCGTTAAAATAAGCCGGAGTAATCGGAAAAATAAACGAATAATCGAACGCATTAGTCACTCTGCAGGTTATAAAAAAACGCCGCGAGTATAGCAAATATCAGGAGAATCGCGTGAATTATCTGGCCCATGCAGCGCTGGCACAGCCTAATCAATTTTCGCTGGTGGGTAATTTGCTCGGCGATTTTTGTAAAGGTCTGCAGCTTGAAACGCTGCACCCTGCAGTAAGAGCGGGGCTGGAAAATCATCGCGCTACCGATCGTTTTACCGATTACCATCCGATTGTCAAAGCCGCTAAAGTCGAGTTTTCAGCAACGAGGCGGCGTTTTGCCGGGGTCGCGCTGGATGTATTGTTTGATCACTATCTGATCCGTCACTGGCAGCAGTTTTACCCTCAGCCTTTTACTGAATATAAAGCGCAGTTATATCGTAAACTGAATGACGCCATGCCACTGATGCCGGCACCGATGCGCGATACTATGCAGCGGGTATGCCGCTATGACTGGTTTGCCAGCTACCAGCAGCTGCCGCAACTTGGTCAGGCGCTGGATCATATTGCCCGCCGCATCCGTTTTGCTAATAACTTTAGCGGCATTATTACTGAAATCATGCCACGCTATACTGCACTGGAGCAGGACTTTTTAAACTTCTATCCGCAGTTGCAGCAACATCTAAAGCAAGCCGGGATAGAAAGCATCACAAAGCAGGAATAATTATGCCGCAACAGATATTAGATTTTTGGTTTACTGAAATACAACCCAGCCAATGGTGGGTTAAAGATACCGACTTTGACCAGTTAATCGCCAGCCGTTTTGGTGCGGTGCTACAGCAGGCAAAACAGGGCGAATTGTATCGTTGGCGCAGTGACGTCAGAGGCCGGTTAGCTGAAATAATTGTGCTGGACCAGTTTTCCCGCAATATCTATCGCGACACTGCTGCAGCGTTTAGTCAGGATGCTATGGCATTAGCATTGGCACAAGAGGCTGTGGCAGGCGGTGCCTTACAGCAGTTGAGCGCCGATGAGCGCAGTTTCTTACTATTACCTTACATGCACAGTGAGTCAAAACATATCCATGAGTTGGCGGCGCTGCTTTACAAGGCACATGCCCCGGACAACAACTACCAGTTTGAGTTAAAACACAAAGCCATTATTGATCGTTTTGGCCGCTACCCACACCGCAATGCTATTGTGGGCCGGGAATCGACGGATGAAGAACATGAATTTTTAAAACAGCCGGGTTCAAGCTTTTAGTTATTTGGCGCGGCAATTTCGGTTTTAGCTGTTTTCGGTTTTTTATTGTCGTTATTATATTTTTTGATGGCCTGATTTAACTTCAGCATAAAATCAGGATTATTGGCGAGATAAGCTTTGCTGACATATATGCCATAAGGTAGTTGAATGTGCTTATGAATATTATATTTTGCTGAGTCACGCTGGTTTTTATTAATTAATGTGGTTGCTGTTAATGCCGGTAGCATGATGGCGTCGACTCTGCCGCGGTCCAGCAGGTTTAATAGATCCCTGATATCGCTCGTTCCTGGGGTAATTTGATAATTTTGCAGTGCTAACCAGCGGTAAATATTGCTATTTTTCTGAGCTGAAACAATAGCAACGTCTTTAAACTCGTTACTGTCTGGCTGTATATCGTTTCGTTTAGTCAGCCAGACCCAGGCCCAGTCGGTAAAAAAAAGCGGTTCAGAATATTCTGCCAATTGGTTGCGTTCAGGACTTTCAGTTGCCAGTAACATGGCATCAACCTGGTTATTTTCCATATCGATAATGGCGCGCCCAAAATGGGGTACTGCTTCAGCGCGGTAGTTAACATCCAGTTGCGTCATAATGCTGTCGAAGGCCTGAAAGCCCTCGCCAGTTATTTGTTTATTTTGCACATAGGTATAGGGTGGATAGTCGGGTACGGCAACTCTAAGAGTTTGAGCCAGCACCTCGTTGCCAGCCAGCAACAACATGGCGCTGAACAGCGAATACACTGCCAGCTTACTGACACCGGTTTGCATTGAGGTGGTTCGCATTTTGCTCCACGCTAATTAATACAAAGCTTAAATAATTTAATTCCTCAAAGTATAGTCGGTTCTTTCGTTTTTTCTAATAATCCGGCCAGATTAAACAACCGCCATCAGTCAGATCGCTGATGCGGCGCCTGATAGTCAATATCGGGACCGACAGGCACCACCTGACTCGGATTTATCATGGTGTGGCTGAAATAGTAATGGCGCTTAATATGATAAAAATCGACGCTGTCGGCGACACCGGGCCACTGATAAAGCTCGCGGGTAAAACCGGCAAGGTTGGGGTAGTCTTCCAGCCGCTGTTTATTACACTTAAAATGGCCATGATATACCGCATCAAAGCGGATTAAGGTGGTAAATAGGCGCCAGTCGGCCTCGGTCAGTAACGCACCCGTTAAATAACGGTTTTTGCTCAGGATGGTTTCTACTTTATCCAGCGCGGCAAACAACTGTGAATACGCTTCTTCATAAGCCTTTTGGCTGGTGGCAAAACCACAGCGGTAAACACCATTGTTGATGTTGTTATAGACCAGCTCGTTAATCTGATTGATTTGTGGCTGGATATCCGCCGGGCAATAGTCGTCAGTATTGCCGGTAAGCGGGTTGAAGGCAGAATTAAACATCCGGATAATATCAGCCGACTCGTTACTGACTATACAGTTTTGCTGTTTATCCCACAGTACCGGCACCGTAACCCTGCCGCTGTAATCGCGCTGGTGGCGGGTGTACACCTGGTGTAAATAATCATAGCCAAACAGGCTGTCACCGCTGCTGTGGTTGCTGGTGTCAAACTCCCAGCCATTTTTCAGCATATCAGGGCTGACTACCGACACGCTGATATAGTCGGTCAGGTCTTTCAGCTGACGAAAAATCAGGGTACGGTGTGCCCAGGGGCAGGCCAATGATACGTATAAATGGTAACGGTCTTTCTCCGCTTTAAAGCCCGGCTTACCAGTGGGGCCGGCGCTACCATCCATGGTAACCCAGTTACGCAACTGGGCGTTTTCCCGCTTAAATTCACCCTCGTTGCTGTCGGTGTCATACCATTTATCCTGCCAGTTACCGTTTACCAGTAAACCCATGTCAGACTCCTTAGTATTTGCTCAGCTTAAATAACCGGCATAAATTGGCCGGAATCGATATGCAGACACTTTAGCCAAATTGACCAAGCAGCGATATTGGATAATAGTGGCAGGTTTATCCTACAAATTAGAAGATAACCGGTTTCATCGCGACTAAGCGCAATGACCGGGCAGCGCAACGTATGCAAATTGCCAGCTGCACTAAAAAACGCTAGCGTAGGACAAAATAGTAATGGAGACAGCGAAATGGCAGTAAATCCGGAATACGATATTGGGGTACCAGGACAACCGTGGGGCGATGCCGAAAAAGCACAGTGGCTGGCCCGTCAGCTAATTCAGCGCAGCTATCAGCAGCAGGTGCTGACTGAATTAGAGCAGGTTACTCCGGGCTTTAGCCGCCAGCAATACGGCGAGCTCGATTATCGCCAGTATGGTGGTGGCGTGTACCCGCTTTATGCGTTTGGTAATGGTTTAGCAGTTGATAAAGTAACGGTATTAATCAGCGGTGGTGTGCATGGCTATGAAACCAGTGGCGTACAGGGTGCTATTCGTTTTTTGCAAACTGAAGCAGTGAATTACAGTGACCGTTTTAATATTGTGGTGCTGCCCTGTATCAGCCCCTGGGGCTATGAAACCATTAACCGCTGGAATCCGCTGGCGCTGGATCCTAACCGTCACTTTACCGCTGACAGTCCGGTTGCTGAATCCGCGGCAGTAGTGACTTTTTTGCAGCAATTAAGCTTGCCGGTGCTGGCCCATATCGATTTGCATGAAACCACCGACTCGGATAACAGCGAGTTCCGGCCGGCCAAAGCAGCGCGTGATGGTGAAGTGAATACCAACTGGGATATACCTGACGGTTTTTATTTAGTCGGCGACAGCGAAAAGCCGGCTGCTGATTTTCAACAAGCCATTAACGAGGCAGTAAGTAAGGTAACCCAGATAGCGCCAGCCGATGCCAATGGTTGCTTAATTGGCGAGGCTATCAGCCAGCCCGGGGTGGTAAATTATCCGAAAAAAGCGTTGGGTTTATGTGGCGGTATTACTGACGCGCCTTACGTTACCACCACTGAGGTTTACCCCGACAGCCCGAATGCCAGCCCGGAGCAGTGTATTGTCGCGCAGGTTACCGCTATTGTTGCGGCGTTAGAATTTTTACAAAATAAAGGCTACTAGCAAAGAGTGCTATACTCATCAGGTTTTTAAAACTATAACCAAGATCTGCGTAATTTGCGGGTGATGTCTGGTTTTCCGGCTGGCAACAAGGAAAACGTTATGGACAACCCGGTCATTATTCTGCATGGCTGGAGCGACAATAGTCGCTCTTTTGCCACTATCAGTAAATTTATCAAACAATTACCTAATAAAAAAACCGTGCATTTGCATCTGGGTGACTGGTTGTCGATGCACGACGATGTCACCTACACCGACTTAGCCACCGCTATGCAGCGTGCCTGGCATGAAATGGGTCTGCCAACCGGTGATCGCAGCGTCGATTTAGTTGTTCACAGCACGGGGTCATTAGTGGCAAGGCAGTGGCTTACCCAGTTTTACAGCGCCAGCCATAATCCGGTAAAACGCTTTGTGATGATGGCGCCGGCCAATTTTGGCTCGCACTTAGCCCACAAGGGCCGTAGTTTTTTTGGCCGGGCGGTAAAAGGCTGGGGCCAGCCGGGCTTTCAAACGGGTACTCAAATCCTTAAAGGGCTGGAGCTTGCTTCGCCTTATACCCAGCAACTGGCGTTCAACGATTTATTTGCCGAAGACAGCTGGTATGGTGCAGGAAAAATTCTGGCGACGGTCATGATTGGCAATACTGGCTACTCGGGTATCAGCGCTATTGCGAATGAAGCAGGCTCTGACGGCACCGTAAGGATCAGTGGCGCTAATCTTAATTGCAGCCGCATTACGGTGGCGCTGGATGAGCAGCAGTGCGTATTGCCCGGCAGTTTGCAGTTTAGCCGGAGCAAGGGTGATATCGCGCTGGCCATTCTGGATAACGAAAACCACGGTACCCTGGTATTTAAAGATAAGGGCCCGAACAACCCGCTTACCCGCACGATTTTAGAGAAGGCGTTGCAGGTAGAAGATGCAGATTATCAGGCGCTGGCCGACAGTTTTAACTGGCAGCAGCAAATCAATGCACTGGACCCGGCCGTTATCAGCACAAGCCCGCAGCGCAGTCAGGTGGTATGTCAGTTAACAGATCATCTGGCCAACAATGTGCAGGACTATTTTGTTGAGTTTTACCGTACCGGTAAAAAAGATGAGAAGTTTGAGCAGCAGTTGTATCAGCAGTTTTTATGCGGGGTGCATGCCTATAGTGATAACGGCGCTAATCGCGCGTTGTATTTTAATCTGACCAGTCTGACCGAATTGCGCCAGCGCTATCAGCTTAAGCAGTTGTACATCAGCTTTAATGCCGAGCCACATTATAAGCCACCGCGCCAGCCGGTAGGCTATGCCAGTGTCGCGGCGACCGACACTGCGGGGTTAAAACTGCAACCCGATGAAATTGATTGGTTATTTACCCCGCATCAAACGGTGTTGTTGCGGGTAGTAATGCAGCGCAGCGTTGATGCTGCCGTGTTTAAATTGCGCCGGTAATAATGTGATAACGGGCAGCAGGGGCGCTAGTCTTTTTGCCATCCCAGCGCCTTGATGTCCTGTAGTAGCTGCGGCTCAATATTACTCAGTAACGCGTCGGTTTCGATATGGCTCAGCATGAGGTTTTCCGGGTAGGGCGCGGCGCTATTAAGTTTGGCTAACCCAAGATACCCCGCTGGAGAGACCGGGAAATCAGTTATCAGCTGCTGGTATTGCTGCTTTGCGGCGCTAAGCTCGCCGCGCTCGGCCAGTTTAATCGCCAGGTTGTACTGATGGCTGATAGCAACAGGGTCCAGCCGGTGCGCCTGTTGCAGCGCCTGCCAGGCATCCTGATTGCGGCCAAGCTGTTCTAAAGCGGCAAAGCGCCATAAATGAGCCCGGGCTAAATTGGGGTTGAGGCTAAGTGCTTTATCCAGCGCCGGTAGCGCCGCATCGTAATTACTTTGCAAGTAAAACAATAATAAGCCGCGCACGGCGTGGGCTTCGGCCAGCTCTGGCGAGCGCACCAGGGCCTTGGCTAAATGTTGTTCTGCCAGGGTGGCGGCAATATCGGCTTTTAATACACCAAAACTGGCACTGCCTTCGGCCAGTAAAATAACCGTGTCGGCCAGTGCAACATAGGCCATAACATACTCCGGATCGAGCGCCAGCGCCTGCTCGAATAAGCGGCGTGCTTCTTTAATCGACTCGGTGGTTTGCAAGCGGTATTGCTCGAGACCGCGCAGGTACATCATATAGGCATCGGTGCTGGCCGTGCTGTTAAGACTGGTCAGGCTGCCAGCTTCTAAATAACGTTGTTGCAGCAAGTTGGCAATGGCCCGGGCTATTTCGGTTTCTACTGCAAAAATATCGCTAAGCTCCCGCGAAAAGCTCTGGCTCCATAAGGTCATGCCATCTTTGGCGTTAATCAGCTCTACCCGCAGCCGAATTTGATTGCCAATTTTATGAACGCTGCCACTAAGCAAGGTATCGACTTGCAAACGCCTGGCAATATCAACCGGTAGCAGGTTTTGCCGGGCTAAATTAAAACCGGCACTGGCTGAGGCGACTTGCAGGCCCGGTACCCGCCCAACAGGCTGGCCAACTCTTCGGTAACACCTGCTGCCAGATACTGCTGGTCGTTATCAGGGCTTTGGTCCCGAAACGGCAGTACCGCAATAGAATTGGCTTTAACGTTGTTGTTCAGACCTTCACTGCGTTTAACATAGTCTGTACGGGCATTGTCAAAATAATGCAGGCCCAGCATTAATGAGCCCACTATTACCACCGTTAAACCCAGCCACCACTTAGGTCCAAGGGGCTTAGGGTTTTCGCTGTAATCAACGTCGGTAACCTTAATACCCTGCGGGGTAATATCAAAATACCAGGCCAGGTAAAATACCACCGGAAAACAGGCAAACAGAAAAATAGTCAGGCTGGTGGCAACAAAAGGGCTTAAGTTCAGTAGCGGGGTTACCACAGCTATAATTTGTAACAGCAGCCAGATGACACCCAGAAAGGGAATAAGAGTTTGGATAACTTTGCGTCGCCGTAATTCCGATAGAAACTTCATTACTACTTTCACGCTTGTCTCCCTGACCCTGAAATGGTGGCACTGGTTTGCACTACGATCTATATAAACTAAATATAATTTAGCAGCTTAGCATTATCAGAGTAAGCGTAGCAGGCGGGTGATATTTTAACCAAGTAAAGCGATACTAAATTTCCAAACTGAGTTAATGTTCAGTTTGCCATTGTTGATAGCGTTGCAGGGTTTGCTCCGGCGTATCGGTGTACCAGGCATAGCCCTGGCGACGCTCCAGCGAGACATGGTGTACATCGTAAAGTATTTTACCGTCGTGATCAGCAAACAGCGCTTTGTTGCTGCCAATTTCAGCAAATCTTGGCCAGATCCGGTGACTGCCGGGTTTCGCCACTAACACCCTGTCTACCGGATGCCAGTACACATTAGCCAGCTGGTTTTGCAAAAACCAGCTAACTGCCTGCTCTACTGCAGTAATGACGGCCGGTTCTGGGTTATTTATCCGCATCAGTAACCGGGTAATAGCAGCACTTTCTGCACTGGCCAAAGCAATCATTTCATAAGCGCGGGCGGCGGCGGGAGCTAGTGTGCGATGGTTGTACTGGCCGGCCCAGATGGTTAAGCCTTGATCTGACTTAACCTGTAGTGTCAGCAACAGCGCAATGCCCCGGTTAAAATGCAGCTGGCTGCGTTGTTGTACCGGGCCGCTGACAAAGGCGAAATCACCAGTTTGCAGGCTGACATCCAGCAGCAAGTTCAGAATATCAGCGGTAACGCCGTCGTTCAGGGTGATATGGTCGTGATAACCACCGCGCAGCGGATAGGTTTGCGGCCAACCACCATTAGGGTATTGCGCCTGAAATATCAGTTGCAGGCCGCGGTAAAAAGCTGCAGCGTAATGTGGCGTGCCTGTAACAGTATAGGCCCTTGCCAGTACTCTAAGCTGGGTGGTGGTGGCACTGTTATCAAAAGTAGGTACGTAATTCGCTTCTACCCCGAATTGCTGACCCGGCTGGCGGCGGGTGCTCATGTCGGTGCGCTTCGACCAGCCGCCTGAAGGTGTCTGCAAACTCAGCAGGCTATCTAGTAGCGCCTTGCCCTCATCTGATTGATACCAGCTTGCTGGCGCAGCAATGTCAAAGCCAAAACGGCGGTCTGAGGCTGGCAGTCCGGCGGTGGCTAACCCCAGAGCTGTCAATTCTGCGTCGATTACAGCCTGATCGGCTGCCAGAGTTTGTGCCGAGTGTTGATAGTACGCTTGCCATTTGTCCGCATTGGCCGCTGCAAACGGGGTGACAATACAAAGGCATAGTGACAGTAGCATCGGGCTAAACGCAGGCATATTACCCTCCGGGGTTAAGCGGGATACGCTAAGCGCTCAACGCCGTTGCTTCAAGCCATTTTCATTTTTGGATGGCTAATGCTTCGTATATGGAATTTTTGGGCTTTTAGCGCTGTAACAGATGAAGCTGCTGGGTTAACGTGTCCTTATTGCTTCGTTATCAGAATTAAGTTATGCGTCTAACAATGATGTTTTTCAGCCTGCTGCTACTGTTACTGAACGCCGCGTCCCATGCTGATGCCTTGCCAGCAGAAAATACCGTGCTGCAAGACAGTGCCTTGCCGGATTTTTATCAGCAGTTGCAGCAACAGCAGGGCTACCCGGCCAGCTGGGCCTCGGGTAACTTTGCCACGCCAGCGCTATGGCGGG
>CAXBHB010000037.1:0-14616 GCA_963975465.1 uncultured Chromatiaceae bacterium | reverse complement strand
GATTTTCTTCTTTACATCTTTGGCATTTTATCAACCAGAAATTCCGGATACCCAAACTTTATTGATTTAAAGTGTCTTATCGTTACCTGGCAAGCACAACATACCGCAGCGCCCGGAAAAGTGCTGACTCAGGCCGATTGGTCGCGTCGGCATGTTACCTTAATTCGTTATATTGTGGCGGTGCAACAGGCTGAGGCAGCAAAAATGCGCCCGGCCAGTCGCTAACGGAGGCTTTATGGCTATTCTGAACAACATAGATGTGGGTGATGTGCTTGCCGACGCCATGACCAGCGCTAAGCAGGCAGCACAAAGCAATTGGCCGGTTGTCAGCGATATGGTGGATAATATTGCCCGCAGCATTCTCATTGATCTGGATTACATTGCCCGCCAGAAACTATTGGGCCAGATCGATGAATACGGCGCCAAAATCTTTCTTGAAGACCAGCGCATGGTGGCCAGAGCGCGGCTGCGCTCACTGGCTATCGTCACCCTGCAACTGGCTGAAGCAATAATAAATGCAATACTCAGGGTATTTAATACTGCCGCTCAAAAAGCCCTGGGTTGGGTATTATTCCCGGTTAGCTAGCGGCTTTAATGCTATTCGCAGCAGGTAATTGCTGGCCGTGATATACAGGTAGCGATTATCCGGTGCCAATGCCACGTTAGCTGCAGCAACGCTGGTCTGAATAGTACCAAGATGAGTGCCGTCTGCAGTAAATACCCATACCCCGCCGGGGCCGGTAGCCAGAAGGTGGCCAGTTGGTAACACCTTTAAACCGTCGGGCAAACCACGGTTGGTTTTGGTATAACTTGTCGCGTCATAAAACAGTTCAGCAGGGCCCAGGCTGCCATTGGCGCCAACAGCATAACGCCACCACTGCGCTGTCCCCTGCTCTGAATTAGCCACATATAGCCAATTCTCATCTGGCGAGAAAGCTAAACCATTGGGCCGGTTTAAGCTAGTGACCAACTGACGTAACGTACCGTCCGTGCCGAGCCGGTAAACGGCGTTTGCCGCTAGCTGCTTTTGCGCTGAATTATCGCCACCTTTTAAGCCATAAGGCGGGTCAGTAAAATAATACGCACCGCTACTATGCTGCACTAAATCATTCGGGCTATTTAGTAACTTGCCCTGAAAATGATTAACCAGGGTTTGATACTGCGGCTTACCGTCCGCAATACCGGTTAGCAGCGCCAGACGTCGATCACCATGCTGCGCCAGCACCAGTTGCTGTTGTTGATTGAAGATAAGACCATTCGCCCCTTGCTGCGGGTTGTCAGCCGGATACAGGCCGGTATAGCCCGATGGCGCCAGATAAACTGTTAGCCCTTCCGCTTTATTCCAGCGGTACACAGTGTTTGCCGGCACATCGGAAAACAACACATCACCCGTACCAGGTTCTACAACCGGCCCTTCCGACCATCGAAAGCCCTCAGCCAGTATGTCAAACCGGGCGTCCGCTGCCACCAGTTGCAGCATGTCTGGATGTTGCACAACAACCGGCTTGTCTGGTAGCTGGCCAGACACAGTGCCGCTGTAAATAACCAACAGTAAACTTAAGAGCAGCCACGTTCTCATTAACAGGTTCCTTATCCTTTGACACAAAGCATACAGCTTACCCTGATTATTCATCCTCGCGCCAATCTTAGATTGACCACCTGTCATTTACCAGGCTGGTGTGCTTTGCTAGCATGCTTAGTACTCATCCTGACAACGTAATTTGCTATGTCTGACAACCTTATTACCATCTGGTATTTGCGCTACCAGGGACCAACGCCAACCCTGCCCGACTGGCCGGCTGACACCTTATTAATGGAAGCAAGCATCCCCAGCCCCGAGCTTAGCCAGTTTTTGTTTTGTGCGGTAGGAAATCATTGGCGCTGGTTTAGCCGGCTCAGCTGGAATTATCAGCAATGGCTTGATTATTTAAGCAAAGACTCAGTCCGGACCTGGGTACTTTATCAGGCAGGCACAATTGCAGGCTTCGTTGAGCTCAATTATCACACTGGTACTGAGTACATTGAACAAGCCCCCAGCGTTGAGCTGAAGTTTTTTGGTTTACTACCTGCCTTTACAGGGCAGGGCCTGGGCCCGAAACTGGCTCAGGCGGCGATTGCATTATCCCGGCAATGGCTTAAAAGCCAGCTTCCGGCGGCAGATAATAGCCAGCCTATTTGGGTGCATACCTGCTCCGTCGATCATCCGGCAGCGCTGGCTACATATCAAAAAGCCGGGTTTGCTATCTATCAAAGTGAGCAGGAATCCGGCGCTATTCCACAGAATTATGCAGAAGCAGCACTGTGTCGCAACTATATCAATTCACGGCTGGCATACTTCAATCCAGACCAAAACTAAGCTATTTTGCTCATATAGGCAGCGGAATGAACTCTTCCTCGTCGCCAGGGACATTAGGAAAGCGGCCCTGCTGCCAGTCCAGCTTGGCCTGCTCTATCCGTTGCTTTTGACTGGATGCAAAATTCCATTCCATATAACGCGTACTAATAGCTTCCCCTCCTATCAGTGCTATCTGGCTTGGCTTTGTCGCAGTAATAGTCACCCCTGCTGCCGGCCCCAGCACCGCCAGCTGTTGGGCTTCTAACTGGCTGTCCTGCAAAGTAAGCTGGCCCGAGACCAGATATAAGCCACGTTCCTGCGCAACCGGCAACTGCAGGCTCTGGCCTGGTTGCAGGGTGGCTTCAAGATACAGTGTCTGATAAAAGGTTTTCACTGGTGAGATAAAGCCATACGCTTCACCAATAAGCACCCGCACTGGCACGCCGTCAATCAGACTGGCAGGTATGGTGGCAGCAGGATAGTGATAAAATGCCGGCTCGGTTTCTTCATCCGCCTCAGGCAATGCCATCCAAAGCTGCAGACCATGTAACCGGTGCACGCTGTTGGTGATCTCGGGCCGCTCGCGCTCTGAATGAACAATGCCCCTGCCCGCTACCATCAGGTTGATGTCACCGGGCGTTATCGGCTGATAGCTGCCTAACGAATCCCGATGCAAAATTTCTCCGTCAAACAAATAGGTTACCGTGGCCAGATTAATATGTGGGTGCGGCCGGACGTTTACCCCCTTACCCGGCGCAAACTCGGCGGCGCCCATTTCATCAAAAAAAATCCAGGGGCCGATACTGCGTTTCTGGCGCACGGGTAAGCTGCGCCGAACGGTAAAACCGCCCAGATCATGGGGCCGGGGTTCAATAATCAGCGCTATCGCGGCGCAACCTTGCTGGATCTCGCAGTCAGACTCTGGCTGTTTGCTGGTGGTACTCATGGTATCTTTACACCCTAACTTGGTTTACTGCTGTTGGCTTAAGTTAAGCATTCACAACGTACAAAGCAAACCCGAGCTGCTTTGGCACAGTTTCTGCTGTTGTTCCGACATGATCACCCCGTCAGAACAATACGGAGCAAGCAAATGACAGTGTCAGGTCTTACGGTTAATCAGTTTAACTACTCAAATCGTCCTGTTCAGCATAAAACAATCACTATTGAGCCGAGCACGTTGCGGCAAGAACTTGCCGCAATTATTACTCCAGCGGCAAACACTGCAACACAAAACGCTCCAGAATCGCCGGACGAATTCAGCGAACAGCAACAGGCCTTTTTAGACCAGCTAATGGAGCAGATGCTGGCTAATCGTATTGGTCTGGATAAGCAAAAGTTCGATGAAATAACAGAGAAAATAAAAGAAACAGAGACAGAGAAAGACAAGCTTCAGCTCAAACCACAAAGCCCGGCACGTGATAGCCAAATAGCGGCGCTGGATGCCAGACTCGAGCAGTTTGCGAAAGCGCTGGAAGGCCTGGTAGAGCAAGCCAGCCGCAACCGTGAACAAAGTGAAAGGACAGTGCAGGCGACATATAAAATGGCAGAGGAATACCGTCGTGCCGCATACAGCGTCATAGCGTAAACCTTATTTATGTTATGTTGCCGGATACAATGACATGATGTCGTTCAGCTTCTGTGCGTGTTCAATACGGGCTTTATTTGTTTCTTTTGTTACTACAAGTTTTTTTATTCTTAGCTAGAATCATTGTTTAACATCAGGGATCCGATTAAAAAATGGAGTTTTTCAAAGAGTTGTTAAATGGCGATTTTATGCCACACGGCCATTGTTTATTGTGGCGAACGGATTTGCTTATCCTGCATGTTGGTGGAGATATACTGACTTTTATCGCGTATATGCTAATCCCTATCGCCCTGATACGGTTGGTAAAAGCACGAGACGACCTGCGTTTTGACTGGATGTTTCTGATGTTTGCCGGCTTTATTTTTTTCTGCGGCGCGACCCATTTACTGGGCATCATTAATGTCTGGCATGGTTATTACTATATTCACGGTATTATTAAATCCACAACCGGTATTATTTCTATCTCAACCGCCATTTTGTTGTGGTATTTGCTGCCGCAAGCTATTGCCCTGCCGAGTAAACGCAATATGCAGGCTAAAATTACCGAACTTACCCGGGCAGAACAACAGTTGGCAGATTCAAATAACCGGTTGGAAGCCGAAGTTAAAAAACGTACTGCACAACTGGAAAAAATGGCTACCACTGATGAGCTTACCGGTATTATTAACCGTCGCGAAACCATGCGGGTGCTGGATGTAGAATTGTCCCGTGCCGCCCGCAAGCAATCAGCCTGCTGCATTATGATGCTGGATCTGGATGACTTTAAAGCCATTAACGACTCTTTCGGCCATCATATTGGCGATCAAACGTTAAAAGTGGCCGCTGAATGTTGCCAACAGCAGCTTAGAAAAACAGATTACGTTGGCAGAATTGGCGGCGAAGAGTTTCTGGTCATCTTGCCTGATACTGCAATCGACAACGCCGCAGAGCTGGCAGAGCGGATCCGGGTCTCACTGCAGCAATATACTTCAGCACACAATAGCATCCCGCTGTGCACCGCCAGTATTGGGGTAGCACAATACCGAAAAACAGATACTGCAGCCAGCTTGATCCAACATGCTGACAGCGCACTTTATCAAGCGAAAGCGGCTGGTCGCAACAAAGTATGCCAGGCTCAACCTTAACAATCAGGCAAAGAGCCGGTGACTGAGTACAAAAATACCGCACCGCCAGAATAGCGCTGCATTACGATTAAAAGCACCGAAAAAAGTACCTTTAAATGTGCCACTAAAAAGTGCAACTGAAACCCATGTCCGAAGATGATATACTTCGTGCTTCAGCAGTTATCAGGTATTACTGATGCGCATATTGTGGTTGCTTTTTGTCTTAAGCTGGCAGAGTCTCGCTGCACCGGGAACCCTGCATATTGCTGTCAACATCGGCCCGCCCTGGGCGTATTATGACGAAGAGCATGGCGTTACCGGCATAGATGTTGAAATTATCAGGCACATTTTTACTAAGCTTGGCTATAAAACGGAATTTCACCTGCTGGGATACAACCGGCTGATCAAAGAGTTTAACGAAGGCAAATTTGACGTAGCAAGTCCTGCGGCATTTCCTGCTGACAAAGGCCATCTTACCGCCGCATATCTGCCGTTTCAGGATGTTGCCGTTTCCGTAGAAGCAAACAAGCTTACCATTAACCAAATGGATGATTTAAAAGCTAAAAATATTATTGCTTATCAATTTGCCAGCTCAGTATTGGGTGACGAATTTGCAACTGTGATAAAAGATGCCAATTACCTGGAGGTTGCTGAGCGGGAACTACAGTTAAAACTGTTAGTGCATGACAGAACCGACGTTGTTATTGGTGAGCGGCGGCTACTGACCTATATCGCCCGTAACTTATTTCCGGATGTCGGGCTGGCTATCCACCCCGTTTTTAACACCCAGTCTTACGGGGCTATTATCAAAGATCAAAAGTTACAACAACAATTCGATAGCGAGCTGGCCAACATGCAGGCATCAGGCTTGTATCAGAAAATATTAAACGACTGGCCCTGAGCAACCTTTCGCAGCGGCTATTTTAACTGCGCCAGTGAGATACCCCGGGCGGAAAACCGGCGTAACGCCCAAACAAGAGCGTTACCCGGCGAACAGCTGATTTAAAACCGAAGTTTAGCCAGAATATCGTCATCAACACTGTTAGCCAGCGTGACCTTCAACTTAGGCGTACGTGCCATTTCACGCTTAATGGCAAAATCGGCTTCGGCGTTGCGGGCCCAGCTGCGCCGCGCGATGCCGTTATTCACATCAAACAACAGCATCGATTTTAGCCGCCGTTCGGCATCATCAGAACCATCCAGCAGCAAACCAAAGCCACCGTTGATCACTTCACCCCAGCCTACGCCACCGCCATTATGAATAGACACCCAGGTGGCACCGCGAAAGCTGTCACCTATCACGTTATGAATAGCCATATCGGCAGTAAAGCGGCTACCGTCATAGATGTTGGAGGTTTCGCGGTATGGCGAATCGGTACCACTGACATCATGGTGGTCGCGCCCCAGCACCACCGGGCCAATCTCGCCGCGGGCAATGGCCTGATTAAACGCGGCCGCAATTTCCATGCGGCCCTGAGCATCGGCATATAAAATACGCGCCTGCGAGCCTACCACCAGTTTGTTTTGTTTAGCCTCTTCAATCCAGGTAATGTTGTCCTGCATTTGCTGCTGAATTTCTGCCGGCGCCTCGCGCATTATCTGCTTTAACACCGCAGCGGCAATGGCATCGGTTTTGTCTAAATCGTCCGGGTTACCAGAGGTGCACACCCAGCGGAACGGGCCAAAGCCGTAGTCAAAACACATTGGGCCCAGAATATCCTGCACATAAGACGGGTATTTAAAATCAATGCCATTGTCGGCCATTACATCGCCACCCGCACGTGAGGCTTCCAGCAAAAAGGCATTGCCGTAATCGAAGAAGTAAGTGCCTTTAGCCGTATGTTTATTTACCGCGTCGGCATGACGTTTCAGCGTTTCCTGCACTTTAGCTTTGAAATTTTCCGGCTGCTCACGAATAAGGCGGTTGGCTTCGTCGTAACTTACACCCACCGGGTAATAACCACCCGACCAGGGGTTATGTAACGATGTTTGATCCGAGCCTAAATGGACAAAAATTTCGCTTTGGTAGAAGCTTTCCCACACCTCAACCACGTTACCGATAAACGCAATGGACACCACTTCTGCATTCGCCTGAGCTTGTTTTACCCGGCTGATTAGCGCATCCATAGTGTCGATAAGCTCGTCCACCCACCCCTGTTGGTGGCGCTTGATGGCGGCCTTAGGGTTAACCTCGGCACACACGGTAATACAACCGGCAATATTGCCTGCTTTCGGTTGAGCGCCGCTCATGCCACCTAAGCCGGCCGTTAAAAAGATTTTACCTTTGCTGCTCTCGCCCTGCTGCAGCACTTTTCGAAACGCATTCATTACGGTAATAGTGGTGCCGTGTACTATGCCCTGCGGGCCAATATACATGTAGGAACCGGCGGTCATCTGGCCGTACTGGGTTACGCCCAGGGCATTGAACCGTTCCCAGTCGTCCGGCTTTGAATAGTTTGGGATCATCATCCCGTTGGTAACGATAACCCGGGGCGCGTCGGCTGATGACGGAAACAGCCCCATAGGATGACCGGAATACATATGCAAGGTCTGGTCGCTATGCATTTCGCTTAAATATTGCATTGTTAAACGGTACTGCGCCCAGTTCTGGAACACACCGCCGTTACCACCATAGGTAATCAGCTCTTCCGGGTGCTGTGCCACCGCCGGGTCAAGATTGTTGTCAATCATCAACATTATGGCTGCCGCCTGCTGACACATAGCCGGATATTCACCGATTGGCCGCGCTGTTATCGGGTAATCGGGCTTAAAACGGTACATATAAATTCGGCCAAAGTCGTTTAACTCTTTGGCAAACTCAAGGGCCAGTTCGCTGTGCCAGGCTTTGGGGAAGTAGCGCAGCGCATTACGCACAGCCAGCTGTTTTTCTGCGTTAGTAAGAATGTCTTTCCGCTTCGGTGCCCGGTTCGCCTCTGCCGGGTAAGCCTTAGCCGCTGGCAGTTGTGCCGGAATGCCCTGCTTAATCTGATCCTGAAATGTCATGCAAATACCCCTGTTAATTCAGTGCAAAATCGACAGTAAAGGCCTGGTTTTTTACCAGCTCGATCATGGCGTCGATATCCGGCTTTAACAGCCGGTCCTGCTCCAGCTTCTTCACCTTGCTGCGAATAAGTGCAAAATTCTGCTCAATCAGATCCGAACAGGTATTTGGCCGGCGAAATTCAAGTGCCTGCGCCGCGTACATCAGCTCAATGGCCAGAATTTTCTCCAGATTGCCTAAAATCTGGTTGAGTTTACGTCCGGAAATGCTGCCCATCGACACGTGGTCTTCCTGCCCCATCGAGGTCGGCACGCTATCAGCGGACGGCGGAAAACACAGTGATTTGTTTTCGGTTACCAACGCTGCAGTAACGTACTGCGGGATCATCATACCCGAGTTTAAGCCACCCGATTTGGTCAGCAAACGCGGCAGGCCATGCAAGCCTTCCAGCATCAGGTAACAACGCCGATCAGAAATGTTTCCCAGTTCAGCTGCCGCAATAGAATTGTAGTCCAGCACCATCGCCAGAGGCTGGCCATGGAAGCTGCCGCCGGAAATGGCTTCTTCACTGCTTATCACGATAGGGTTATCAGTAACCGAGTTCATCTCGATTTCAGCCAGCTCATTTAAATGGTTAAAAGCATTGCGCGAAGCACCATGCACCTGCGGAATACAGCGTAGCGAGTAAGGATCCTGCACCCGGGCGCAGCCAGTGTGCGAGGCCATATTGTCAGAATTTTCAAACAAACGGCGCATCCGGGCCGCCACTTCCACATTACCGGCAAAGGCACGAAGCTGGTGCAATTCTGGCCGAAATGGCGAGCTGCTGCCCTGCATGCCTTCAATGCTCATGGCCCCGGCAACATCCGCTAAATTCAGCAGATAGCGCATTTTAGTCAATGCGGTAATGGCATGCGCCAGGATGAACTGGGTGCCGTTAATCAGCGCCAGGCCTTCTTTGGCCTGCAGCTCCAATGGCTTCAGATTATATTTTTCCAGCGCCACTGCAGCCGGAATGGTGTCTTTACCCTTCCAGAATTCACCTTCACCTATTAAGGGTAAAAATAAATGCGACAGCGGTGCTAAATCGCCTGAAGCACCAACCGAGCCTTGTTCGGGTACCTGTGGAATAAGATCCAGCTCAAGAAACTGCAACATCCGCTGTACCACCTCGAGGCGGATACCTGAGTAGCCCTGACTAAGTGCATGTACTTTGGTAATGAGCATCAATTTGGAAATGGCTTTGGCAATGGGCTCACCTACGCCAACTGCATGGGTAATAAGCAGATTTTTTTGCAGCAGTGCGGTTTCAGCTTTAGAAATCTGGGTATCACACAATGGACCAAAGCCGGTGTTTATGCCGTATACCGCTTTATCAGACCCGGCAATAATGTCGACATTATTACGACTGGTATTAATTCTGGTAATAGCTTCAGCGCAGAGTTCAGCTTTAATACTGCCATCAGCAATACCGTTAACGGTAGCTAAATCCATCCGGTCTATACCATAGCGAAACGTCATTCTAATCTCCTCAACGCAGTTATTCCGGGCCCTGTGGCCAAATTACCCTTATGCTAGCTTGCCCTGCTTGTTTTATAAATACATAATAATCGTAACTTATTCCGGATTTACCGAACTAAAGAGCCAGCACTATGCAAGTTCATGATGTCGACCTTAAATTACTTCGAGTTTTCGTCACTATTGTCGAATGCGGCGGGCTGTCGGCGGCCGAGTCGCGACTTAATATTGGTCGCTCTACTATTAGTGCACATTTATCCGACTTAGAGGTGCGCTTAGGCGTTAAGTTATGTAAACGTGGCCGCAGCGGCTTTGAACTCACAGAGCCTGGGCGCATTACCTATCAGGCATCATTAGAATTACTGCAGCAGTGTGAAGCCTTTGCCAATACGGTTGCCGGCTCAAAGCATAAACTCTCTGGCCGGGTAACCATCGCCATTATTGATACGCTGGTCAGCGACCCACGTTGCGGTGTTGCGCAGGCTATAGCGGCATTAAAGCATAAAAGTGACAGTATTCAGTTTGATATTTATGTTTGTGAAGCACGTGAAGTTGAAACGGCAGTAGCCAATGGCCGCTCTTTGCTGGGCATAGGCGTCAGCCGCCACCATATTCGCGGCCTGGACTACACACCACTGCATAACGAAACCAACTACCTGTACTGCGCCGCCGGCCACCCGTTATTTAACTGCAAAACGCAGGAAATGAGCAAACTGTTGGCCCGTGCGGAAATGATTACCAGTAACTACCTGCGCGATAAAGAGCGGCGCAATGACGACTTAAACTACCAGAACAACGCGACGGCTTACCATGACGAAGGCATAGCGCATTTAATATTGTCCGGTAAATTTATCGGCTACCTGCCCGAACACTACGCCAGCCACTGGGTAGACAAAGGCTTGTTCAAAGCCATATTACCCCAGCAATATTGCTACCAAATTCCGGTGGTGTTAATCACTTCAAAAAGCCACTCTGCAACACCTCTGGCCCAGGCGATGATTGAGCAGATAAAGCGCTGTCATGCGGTTAAAACATAATTTAGGCGGTCAATTGCCCGCCGGGTGCAGGATAGGATCCCCCGGCGAAGAGCACAAGCTATTTCGATGCGTACTGCTGACCAGGTATTATCACAGATACTTTTGCGCAGCGAAGATTTGTTTAAAACCGCGGATCCCCTGCTGCAAAGTAAGCTGTAAATTATCAGTGCTATCGCGTTCGACAAAGGCATGTTGTAAGCCAGCGACATCGGCTGCCTTTACCACTGCCGTAAAATCTATGATGCCAGTACCAAGATCCGCAAAATTGCCATCAGCTGCCATATCTTTTAAGTGCCACAGCGGAAAACGGCCCGGATAGCGTTGAAACAGCGCGGGTACATCTACCTGCATTTTGGCGGCCCAATACAAATCAATTTCCATTTTTACTAATGTTGCATCGGTTTGCGTCAGCAATATCTCATAAGGCGTAGTGTCATCAACCCTGACAAATTCAAAATCATGATTATGATACGCCAGGGTTATTCCTTCAGCCTGACAGCGCTCCCCCATACGGTCTAGCTTCTCTGCCAGCTTGTGATAACTAGTCAGGCCCTCACTGCGTTCATTTTCAAACAAATACGGCATAACCAGATAGCGATGGCCTAAGGTTTGCGCATCATCTAATACCCGGTTTGTTTCGTGCAGCAGTGGCTGTAACATGATGTGCCCGGCCGGAGCCGACAAACCATATTCAGCCAACCACTTTGCAACCGCAGTAGCAGAGTGTGTAAACAGGCCGGCAAATTCAACTTCCTGATAACCTAACCCGGCAAGTAGCTGCAACGTGCTCCGTACATCCTGCTGCATTAGGCTTCTGACGGTATACAGCTGAATGCCGGGTTGCCTGCCGCCACTGGCAAAAGCAAGCTTGCCGGCTAGCAACGGACTTAACAGTAAGCCGCTGCCGGCCAGCAATTTAACAAAATGACGGCGCTGGGTATCAACCTGACTGTGCCCTTCCCAACCAGAATTGCACCGCAATAACTCACTTTTCATGGCAAAACCCATACCTTCGCGCGGAGGCTTTTATTGCATGGAATGCAGGCCAATTAAATTACCTTCAGAGTCGCGCACCACGGCGCAAAAACCATGTGCGCCAATAGCCATTTTTGGCTGATGTATACTACCGCCATTCGCTGCGGCGCGCTCAGCCAGCACTGCACAATCGTCACAGCCAAAATACACCAAAGTACCCCCGCCGCCAGGGCTATAACCGTCCATCTTCACCAAGCTGCCGCCAGCCCCGTAATAACTCATGCCGTTTTCTTTATCCATTGGGAAGAACCACATATCCATTTCCATCTCTGGCGTAGGCGATGGTATTTGTTCAAGCTTAATTTCAAACAGTGTTTGATAAAATGCTTTGGCGCGCTGCATATCGTCTACATAAATTTCAAAATGCACTACCGGGTTAAATTTCATTGCGTTGCTCCTGAAATGTCATTAGTAAAGTGATTATAAATTGCATAGCCGTGACCTGTGGCCCGGCATCAGCGGCAAATACTGCAGCAAAGATAGCAGTGATTAACTTACTTTACGTAGTCGGATAAACAATATGAAGATCGACAAAGAGCGGCAGCAAAACGAAAAGAACTATCGCTTAGGTTATCTAATGAATTTAATTTTCAGGAATATTGGTGCCTAGGGTCGGACTCGAACCGACACGGAGTTTCCCCCGGCGGATTTTGAATTGACCGCTTGTATTTTTATGCCATTAAAAACATACTGTTATAATCGTTTTTAAATACTATAACAGAAACTATAACAAATGACCTACCAGCACCCATCCGGAAAAGCACGACTTTACAAGCAAGGCGGTTCAGCCAAATGGTATATGGACTACTACGATCAGTTTGGCAAAAGGCGGCAGGTTAGCACCAGAACCACTGACTTTGATAAAGCCAAAGAAATGCTGGACGAGCAAATGCTGGTGTTAAAACTGGTTCGTGAAAACCGGCTCGATCTTGCACCACGCAGCTTTATCACGGTTGAAAAGGCCGCACAGGAAACAATCGAACATTTAGAGCAGCGCAATGCCAGAGGCTTAAAAGACAACAAGCGTTTTCTGTTGAAAATTATCGACCAGTTTGGCAAAACAGATATTAAAAAGTTAAAGCGTAAAGAGCTTTACGGGGTATATAACCTCGAAATGTCCGAGACAATGGTCAGGAACTACAACCGCGCCTTTAAACTGCTGTTCGACTTTTGTATTGACGCTGAATATATCGATGTTAAACCCGAATTACCGGAATCACGCATTGCAGATAAAAATAAACGTAGTGCTGCAACTCCTGAGCAAATCAAAGCCTTGCATCAGCGTTTTCTTATCAAGTCAGAAACGTCTAAAAATGCCACAGGTAAAATTAACTTTATCCTGCTAAGTCTGTTTATTAAATTACTGCACCTTACTGGCCTGCGTTATGGTGAGCTACAACAGATCACATTTGCAGACGTTAGACCGGAGAAAATCGGCGGTGTGGATGCTTATACGCTGGTTGTCACTAAAAGCAAAACCCTGCCCCGTGTAATAATCATTAGCGAAGATGCTTACAGAGTCATTCAGTTTGTCAAAATACAGAAAAATATTCGCGGACTGGATACAGAGCACGTATTTAGCAGAGAGCCTGGCGTATTCCCCGACTTTACCAACATTTTAAAAGAAGACCGCAACCGCTATAAAGACTGGTATCAGGCTAATAATGTTTATGATCTTACTCTTTACCAGTTGCGACACACCTTTATTACCGAAAAAATCAAGGAAGGTAAAAGTCTATTCTTACTGGCACAACACTGCGGAACATCAATGCAAATGATCGAAGACTATTACGCTGACGCCATCGCCAATACAGACGTTAATCATATTTTTTCTAACGACCAGTTTCGAAGTGCGTTGCACCTTAAAGGCCTTATGTCAGGCGCTGATCAAGACGAGCATGACAATGATGATTACGACGACGATGACGAGGAATAGAAGATATTTCTAAAAGCCCTCTTGAAACTTGTTTTTTATATGTTAACTGTAAATTAATGACGTATTTAAATACATACTTAAAGTGTCATTTACAGTTTGGAATAAAGATGTGTTGGACTGTAGATGGTCAGGCCGCTTACAAGGACGATCCTAGGCGGCGCCCGCGAGGGTGGTTTCAGGTGTTAAATCAGCAAAGGCTAAATATGTGAACAGAGGGGAAAACAACGCTATCACGGTAAAAAAAAGCGGCAGTACAGCAATGAGGAAATATTAGGGAATCACGGACAAAAGGGTGGATAGGCAGCCGCTGCAAGGGTTGTAAGTTTTGTTCAGTCGAATGTGTTCAGCAACAAGATCGGCCAAGGTGAAAAAGCACCGAGTAATCCAAACCATACCTTAACTGGGTAGGGGCTTGGTTTGCCGGTGAAAAATAAAAGAAATAAGATCCACCAAACCAAACCAAACCACCAACACCAACACCAACACCAACACCAACACCAACACCAACACCAACACCAAAAATTTTCGGCGTTTGACATTTTAATTCAATATGTTAGATGTAAATCATAAGTAATGATTTTCAATAACCATTTATTTAGCGCCCTTGCACTTTTCGCTGCGCAAAAGTTCTATGACACTATAAATGGCGCTACCGCGGGTCTAATTCTTTTGGTTATACGAAAGCCATTACTTACTTTCGCATAACAAAAAAAATTACTAACTATGAGAGAAACAACAGCATTATTTAAGTTTATCAACTACCGTAAAACGTCCTATAAAAAACCATTCAGCAGCAACCGAAAACGCATAAACGGACTGGCACAACTGCAAGAGTCGATCAGGCACAGCCTGCAATGCTCACTACAAGAATTAAAAACCGTTGCTCAGTTCAACCCAGATTTGCAGCACCTTTGTTATTTAATGTCGGGCAAAACCAAGCGCCTGACCTGTTTCAGCCCTGATAGACAGATCCGCCAGTGTTATGCCGATAAACAAATTAAACGCATTAACGACCGTTTAAATACCATTGAAAGCGGCACACCTGATCAACTTCAAACCATTGCAA
>CAXBHB010000036.1:0-15598 GCA_963975465.1 uncultured Chromatiaceae bacterium | reverse complement strand
TAGCTAATACGTTAGTGATAGCAGCTGTCAGAGTAGTTTTACCGTGGTCAACGTGACCGATGGTACCAACGTTTACGTGCGGTTTTACGCGTTCAAATTTAGCCTTAGCCATGTGTAGACCCTTCTATATTAAATTGTAGCCCGAATTGTACCGGGCCATACTAATTGATTAGTTAGACTTACGTGCAGCGATAATCGCTTCAGTTACGTTGTTTGGTGCTTCCTGATAATTCAGAGGCTCCATTGAGTAAGACGCACGGCCTTGGCTCAGTGAACGCATGTTGGTTGCATAACCAAACATTTCTGACAACGGAACATTTGCATCAACGATTTTGATACCACCAGGGGCATCGTCCATACCGTGAATAATACCGCGGCGACGATTTAAGTCACCAACAATATCACCCATAAACTCTTCTGGCGTTACGACTTCAACTTTCATTATAGGTTCAAGTACTACTGGTTTCGCCTGCAGCGCTCCCTTCTTGAATCCCATTGAAGCAGCAACTTTAAATGCCATTTCGTTAGAATCTACATCATGGTATGAACCATCAAAAACAGTGACTTTAACGTCGATTACCGGATAACCCGCTAACACACCGTTTTTCATCTGTTCCTGTATACCTTTATCGATGGCAGGAATGTATTCTTTTGGAATAACACCACCCACTACCGCGTTGACGAACTCGTAACCTGCACCTTCTTCCTGAGGTTCGATTTTCAGCCAACAGTGACCAAACTGACCGCGACCACCAGACTGACGCACAAACTTACCTTCAACTTCGGTGGCCTGGCGCAACGTTTCGCGGTATGAAACCTGTGGTTTACCCACATTAGCTTCAACTTTGAACTCGCGACGCATCCGGTCAACGATAATGTCTAAGTGTAATTCGCCCATACCGGATATAATGGTCTGGCCGGTTTCTTCGTCAGTATGAACCCGGAAAGAAGGATCTTCAGCCGCCAGTTTCCCCAGCGCGATACCCATTTTTTCCTGATCAGCCTTGGTTTTCGGTTCAACAGCTACCGAGATAACCGGATCAGGGAACTCCATGCGTTCCAGAATAATAATATTATCCTGATCACACAAGGTGTCACCTGTTGTGGTATCTTTTAAGCCGATTGCGGCGGCAATATCGCCGGCACGAACTTCTTTTATTTCTTCACGGGCATTGGCATGCATTTGTACCATCCGGCCAATACGCTCTTTCTTCTGCTTTACTGAGTTGTAGATAGCAGAACCTGTTTCTACAACACCGGAGTAAACCCTGAAAAAGGTCAGCGTACCAACAAATGGGTCAGTTGCGATTTTAAATGCGAGTGCTGCAAAAGGTTCTTCGTCACTTGAATGACGTTCGCCTTCAGACTCATCTTCCAAAATACCATTGATAGCTTTCACTTCAGTTGGCGAAGGAAGATATTCAATAACCGCATCCAGCATGGCCTGTACACCTTTATTTTTAAAGGCCGAGCCACACAATACCAATACCACTTCGTTACGTAATGTCAGTGCACGCAGAGCTGATTTTATCTCTTCTTCAGAGAATTCATCACCTTCGAGGTAGCGCTCCATCAGATCTTCACTGGCTTCTGCTGCTGCCTCTACCAGGTTCTGACGCCATTGCTTGCACTGCGCCAACATGTCGCCAGGGATTGCTTCATAACTGAAGGTCATCCCCTGATCGTCCATGTTCCAATTAATTGCTTTCATTTTGATCAGGTCAACGACACCGTTAAAGTCATCTTCAGCACCAATTGGCAACTGAATAGGTACAATAGTGGTGTTCAGACGGGACCGTGCCTGCTTAACTACCCGCAGGAAATCTGCACCGGTCCGGTCCATCTTGTTGACAAAAATCATCCGAGGCACTTCGTACTTGTTTGCCTGACGCCAAACAGTCTCGGTCTGAGGTTGTACCCCAGAAGAGCCGCACAGAACCACCACAGCACCATCCAACACCCGCAGCGAACGCTCAACTTCAATAGTGAAGTCAACGTGGCCAGGTGTATCGATAATATTTACCCGGTGCTGGTCAAACTGTGCCTGCATACCTGCCCAGAAGGTAGTCGTTGCAGCAGATGTGATAGTAATACCACGCTCCTGCTCCTGCTCCATCCAGTCCATGGTTGCTGCGCCATCGTGTACTTCACCGATCTTATGCGAACGACCGGTGTAAAACAGTACCCGTTCTGTAGTCGTGGTCTTACCCGCGTCTACATGAGCAACAATACCAATATTGCGGTAGCGTTCTATTGGGGTTGTACGTGCCACAATAGTGTCCTCTTCTTAAACTCTGCTTACCAGCGGAAGTGAGCGAAGGCTTTGTTCGCTTCGGCCATACGGTGCACGTCTTCACGCTTCTTAACCGCAGAACCTTTGTTCTCGATGGCATCCAGCATTTCACCAGCTAAACGCTGAGCCATTGATTTTTCACCACGTTTACGGGCAGCTTCTACCAACCAACGCATAGCCAGAGCATTACGACGAACCTGACGAACTTCACATGGTACCTGATAGGTTGAACCACCTACCCGACGTGATTTTACTTCGACGGTTGGACGAATGTTATCTAATGCCACTTCGAAAAGATCGATATGCTCTTTCTTTGATTTGGTAGCAGCAATTTCTAAGGCGCCGTATACAATTGATTCGGCTGTGGATTTTTTTCCGTCGACCATAACGACATTTACAAACTTGGCAAGTAATTCACTTCCGAACTTAGGATCTGGAAGAATTTTACGTTGACCTATGACGCGTCTTCTTGGCATTCGTAACTCCGATTGCTTCAGGTGATTCCAAAACTTTTAATACATTAAAGAAAAAAAGTTGTTTAGTTTGGCCTTACTAACGGAGTACCGTTATTTCTTAGGCCGCTTCGCACCGTACTTAGAACGGGCTTGTTTACGATCTTTAACGCCTGCACAGTCTAATGTGCCGCGTACGGTGTGGTAACGCACACCTGGAAGGTCTTTTACCCGGCCACCGCGAATAAGCACAACGCTGTGCTCTTGCAGGTTATGGCCTTCACCACCAATATAAGAAGAAACTTCGAATCCGTTGGTTAAACGAACACGGCATACTTTACGTAATGCTGAGTTTGGCTTCTTAGGTGTAGTGGTGTATACACGGGTACAAACACCACGCTTCTGCGGGCAAGCTTCAAGCGCCGGAACGGTGCTCTTGGCTACCTTCTGGCTGCGCGGCTTACGCACTAGCTGGTTGATTGTTGCCATTAAATACTCCTGGTTAATAAATACCCAATAAACGTGAAAATTCCGCACCCCAAAATTAGGGTCGCGGAATTCTAATGGTCAAGCTTTGACCTGTCAAGTTACAATGCACTTTGCCGGCTTTTAATGACCCGCAAAGTGCTTGCTCCTTTCTTACTCGTCGTTGCCCGACAAATTCATATTAAGTGCATCGGTCAGCGCCTGTTCGGCAGACTCCGCACTCATTGACGGTTCAACAACGTCGGTATTGCCACCACGCTGACGCAGACGGGCACGGTTTTGATGATATGCAAAACCAGTACCTGCCGGGATCAAGCGGCCAACAATAACGTTTTCTTTCAAACCACGTAACTCATCAATCTTGCCACCAACAGCAGCTTCAGTCAGAACACGGGTTGTTTCCTGGAACGAGGCTGCCGAAATGAACGAGTCAGTCGACAGAGACGCTTTGGTAATACCTAATAACGAACGCTCATACTGAGCTGGCATTTTACCGGCGGCTTCCAGATCGCGGTTCGCGATATTGACGCGCGCCACCTCAGCCATTTCGCCTTCTAAGAACTCACTGTCACCAGGGCTGGTGATTAAGCACTTACGCAGCATCTGACGAATAATGGTCTCGATGTGCTTATCGTTGATCTTAACGCCCTGTAAACGATATACATCCTGTACTTCGTTAACGATGTAACTGGCAACATGGTGGATACCACGTAAACGCAGAATATCGTGTGCAGATTCCGGACCTTCAGAAATAACTTCGCCCTTTTCAATGCGTTCACCTTCGAACACATTAACCTGACGCCATTTTGGAATCATTTCTTCATGGGCATCACCCTGTTCCGGAGTAATAACCAGACGACGCTTACCTTTGGTTTCTTTGCCGAAGCTGATAACGCCCGAAATTTCCGCCAGGATGGCCGGATCTTTTGGTTTACGTGCTTCGAATAAGTCAGCCACGCGTGGCAGACCACCGGTAATATCACGGGTTTTCGAACTTTCTTGTGGAATACGTGCTAACACACCGCCGGTTGGTACGTCTTCACCATCCGCAACTTCAATGGTAGTGAAGCTTGGCAGTCGAATTTCCTGCAAACCACCATCGTCGGTCGCCAGAATAAGTTTTGGCTCTTTCGCGTTAGCTTTGGCCAAATCTTTAACTACTGTCCGGGTTAAACCGGTCAGTTCATCCTGTTGCACTTCGGTGTTGGTATCATCTACGTCACTGAAGCTTACCTTAGCACCACGTTCAACGATAATTGGGTGTGAATGCGGATCCCAGTTGGCAACAATCTGACCAGACGCAACTTTAGCGTTGTCGTCAGTTGCCAGAATAGAACCGTATGGCAGCTTATAGCGCTCTTTCTCACGACCCAATTCATCAAATACGGTTACTTCAGCTGAGCGTGAGGTAATGACGATTTTTTTATCGGCATTACGCACAAACTTAGCGTTATGCAGCTTTAACGTACCGGCATTTTTAACCTGTACACTGTTTTCTGCAGAGGCCCGTGACGCCGCACCACCAATGTGGAACGTACGCATGGTTAACTGGGTACCCGGTTCACCGATTGACTGCGCTGCAATAACACCTACTGCTTCACCAGCATTGATCAGGTGGCCGCGAGCCAGGTCACGACCGTAACATTTGGCACAAACACCGAAGTCAGTCTGACAAGTAATTACTGACCGTACATGCACTTCATCAATTGAGTTTTGTTCAATTAAATCACACAGTTGCTCGTCCAGCATGGTGCCATCAGCTACCAGTACTTCTGCTGAGGTTGGTGATACAACATCACCAATAACGACCCGACCCAGTACGCGCTCACGCAAGCCTTCTACTACGTCACCACCTTCAATCAATGGCTTCATAATGATGCCCTGATCTGAACCACAGTCGCTTTCTGTTACCACTAAATCCTGGGCAACATCAACCAGACGACGGGTCAGGTAACCCGAGTTCGCCGTCTTCAGTGCCGTATCGGCCAGACCTTTACGGGCACCGTGCGTAGAGATAAAGTATTGCAGTACGCTTAAACCTTCACGGAAGTTAGCGGTAATCGGCGTTTCGATGATTGAGCCATCTGGCTTAGCCATCAGACCACGCATGGCTGACAACTGCCGGATCTGGGCTGGTGAGCCCCGGGCGCCTGAATCAGCCATCATATAAACAGAGTTAAATGATTGCTGCTCAACCGTATTACCTTCACGGTCAACCACAGACTCTTTAGACAAATTGTCCATCATCGCTTTTGACAAGGTTTCGTTAGCTGTTGACCAGATATCGATAACTTTGTTGTACTTTTCACCGGCGGTTACCAGGCCTTGCTGGAACTGGTCCTGAATTTCCGCAACCTCAGTTTCAGCCGCATCGATAATCTCGGTTTTAGCTTCCGGGATAACCATGTCATCAATACCGACCGATACACCAGATAACATGGCGTAATGGAAACCGGTATACATGATTTGGTCAGCAAGAATTACTGTTTGCTTCAGACCGATCCGACGATAAGCACCGTTTAATAAGCGTGAAATCTGTTTCTTGCCCATTGGCTGGTTGATTGAATCAAACGCCAGACCTTCGGGCAGGATAGAGAATAAGATCGCACGGCCAACCGTAGTATCGCGCACGGCTACGGTCTCTGTCCGGCTACCATCTTCAGCAATTTCTACTTCAGTGATCCGTACTTTTACTTTAGCATGCAGACTGGCACAGTCAGCGCGGAAGGCTTTCTCAGCTTCTTTCGCACTCTTGAACATCATGCCTTCGCCTTTGGCGTTAATCGCCTCACGCGTCATGTAATACAAACCTAATACAACGTCCTGTGAAGGCACGATAATAGGTTCACCGTTGGCAGGTGAAAGCACGTTATTGGTTGACATCATCAACGCACGAGCTTCTAACTGGGCTTCAATGGTTAACGGCACGTGTACTGCCATTTGGTCACCATCGAAGTCGGCGTTATAGGCCGCACACACTAACGGGTGCAACTGAATCGCTTTACCTTCAATAAGAACCGGTTCGAACGCCTGAATACCCAAACGGTGCAGGGTTGGTGCGCGGTTTAACAGTACCGGATGTTCACGAATTACTTCGTCTAGAACGTCCCATACTGCACCTTCTTCACGCTCAACCATTTTCTTTGCAGCTTTAATGGTGGTAGCTAAACCACGCGCTTCCAGCTTGCCGTAAATAAATGGTTTAAACAGTTCCAGTGCCATTTTCTTTGGCAGACCACACTGGTGTAAACGCAGAGTAGGACCTACGGTAATTACCGAACGGCCTGAGTAATCAACGCGCTTGCCCAATAAGTTCTGACGGAAACGACCCTGCTTACCTTTAATCATATCGGCTAAAGATTTCAGAGGGCGTTTGTTTGAACCGGTAATAGCACGACCACGACGACCGTTATCTAATAACGCATCTACCGCTTCCTGCAGCATCCGCTTTTCGTTGCGAACGATAATATCAGGTGCAGATAAGTCTAACAGCCGCTTCAAGCGGTTGTTACGGTTGATAACCCGACGGTATAAATCGTTCAGATCTGACGTTGCAAAACGGCCACCATCCAACGGAACCAAAGGACGTAAATCCGGTGGTAACACTGGCAGTACTGTCATGATCATCCACTCTGGCTTGTTGCCAGACGTGAAGAAAGATTCCATCAGTTTCAAACGCTTGCTGATCTTCTTACGCTTGGTTTCTGAATTGATGGTCGGCAGCTCTTCGCGCATCTGCTTAATTTCGACTGCTAAGTCGATACCCCGCAGAATATCCAGCACGGCTTCAGCGCCCATCTTAGCTTCGAACTCATCGCCATGCTCTTCCAACACATCAAGATATTCTTCTTCAGTTAACATCTGACGACGCTCTAAAGAAGTCATTCCTGGCTCAGTAACGACATAGCTTTCGAAATACAGTACTCGCTCGATATCACGCAAGGTCATATCAAGTAGCAAACCAATCCGGCTTGGTAACGATTTTAAGAACCAGATATGGGCAACCGGGCTGGCCAGCTCAATATGGCCCATCCGCTCACGACGCACTTTGGTTAAGGTGACTTCAACGCCACATTTTTCACAAATAACACCGCGGTGCTTTAAGCGCTTGTACTTACCGCACAAACACTCGTAATCTTTTACCGGGCCAAAAATGCGGGCACAGAATAAACCGTCACGCTCTGGTTTAAAGGTACGGTAATTGATCGTCTCTGGCTTTTTAACTTCACCAAATGACCACGAACGGATCATGTCCGGTGACGATAAACCAATACGAATAACATCAAACTCTTCAGTTTTAGTTTGTTGTTTCAGAAACTTTAATAAGTCTTTCACCTTTGCTCTCCTGTAAGAGGTAAACCGGAATGGGGCAGCGCGCTGCCCCGCCAACTAAACAGTCGGTTTATTCCTCTTCCAATTCGATATTGATACCGAGCGAACGGATTTCTTTCATCAGTACATTGAAAGATTCTGGCATGCCAGGTTCCATTCTGTGGTCGCCGTCAACGATGTTTTTATACATCTTAGTACGACCGTTGACGTCATCAGACTTAACAGTAAGCATTTCCTGCAGGGTATAAGCCGCACCATAAGCCTCTAACGCCCACACTTCCATCTCACCGAAACGCTGACCACCGAACTGCGCCTTACCACCCAGCGGCTGCTGAGTAACCAGACTGTAAGAACCGGTAGAACGAGCGTGCATCTTGTCGTCAACTAAGTGGTTCAGTTTCAGCATGTACATGTAGCCAACCGTCACCTTACGTTCGAAGGTATTACCGGTACGACCATCATATAAAGTGATCTGACCGCTGGTCGGTAAATCGCCAAGTGTTAATAACTCTTTGATTTCTGATTCTTTAGCACCATCAAATACCGGTGTTGCCACAGGCAGACCTTTACGCAGGTTCTGAGCCAGACGACGAACTTCGTCATCAGTGAAACTGGCAACATCAACGTTCTGGCGAGACTCACCCAACGCATACACTTTAACCAGGAAATCACGGATTTCAGCAATTTCTTTCTGATCTTTAATCATGCCGTCAATCTTGTCGCCGATACCACGGGCCGCTAAGCCTAAGTGCGTTTCAAGAATCTGACCGATGTTCATCCGCGAAGGTACACCTAACGGGTTCAGTACGATATCGACCGGCTGACCTTTTTCGTCATACGGCATATCTTCTACCGGCACGATAGTTGAAATAACACCTTTGTTACCGTGACGGCCGGCCATTTTATCACCTGGCTGGATCCGACGTTTTACCGCCAGATACACTTTAACAATTTTCAGTACGCCCGGTGCCAGGTCATCGCCCTGAGTGATTTTACGGCGTTTTAATTCGAACTTCTTATCGTACTCAACCCGAATTTCTTCATATTGAGCGGCTAATTGTTCTAAATCATTTTGCTTGTCTTCGTCGCTTAAGCTCTGATTAAACAAGGCATCACCTTTCAGCGTATCCAACTTGGCGCGGTCTAAACCACTTTGCTCAAGCAAGTTACGGGCACGGTCATAAATACCGGCTTCCAGAATACGGAATTCCTCATTCAGGTCTTTCTTAGCCTGTTTGACTTCCATTTCCTCGATTTCACGGGCGCGCTTATCTTTCTCAACACCATCACGGGTAAATACCTGTACATCAATAACGGTTCCCGTTACTGAGTTTGGCACCCGCAGTGACGTGTCTTTAACATCAGACGCTTTTTCACCGAAAATAGCGCGTAAAAGTTTTTCTTCCGGCGTCAACTGGCTTTCGCCTTTTGGCGTAACTTTACCGACCAGGATGTCGCCGCCTTTCACTTCAGCGCCGATGTAAACAATACCTGCTTCATCCAGTTTGCTAAGTGCAGATTCACCAACGTTCGGAATATCACCCGTAATCTCTTCAGCACCAAGCTTAGTATCACGTGCGATACAGCTTAATTCCTGAATATGAATAGTGGTTAAGCGATCTTCCTGCACCAAACGCTCAGATAACAAAATCGAATCTTCGAAGTTGTAACCATTCCACGGCATAAAGGCTACGCGTAAGTTCTGACCTAAGGCCAGCTCACCTAAATCAGTAGACGGACCGTCGGCTAAAACATCGCCGCGCTCAATTGGCTCGCCATGGTTAACGCAAGGACGCTGGTTAATACAGGTGTTCTGGTTAGAACGGGTGTATTTCGTCAGGTTGTAGATATCAATACCGGCTTCACCGGCAATCATTTCTTCTTCGTGTACTTTGATAACAATTCGGCTGGCATCGACATAGTCAACCGTACCGCCACGTTTCGCTACCACGGTAACACCTGAGTCTTTAGCAACAACCCGCTCAACACCAGTACCGACTAACGGCTTATCAGCTCGTAAAGTTGGCACAGCCTGACGTTGCATGTTCGAGCCCATCAGCGCCCGGTTAGCATCATCATGCTCAAGGAATGGAATAAGCGCTGCAGCAACTGACACGATCTGCTGAGGTGCTACGTCCATATACTGAACTTCTGATGATGGCATCAGGGTAAATTCATTTTTGTAACGACATGGGACTAACTCTTCTGACAGACGGTTTTCGTCGTTCAGCTCAGCATTTGCCTGAGCGATAACAAAGTTTCCTTCCTCAATCGCTGACAGGAAATCTACTTCATCAGTCACAATACCGTTTTCCAGGCGACGATATGGGGTTTCCAGGAAACCATACTCGTTGGTCTGAGCAAACATTGACAATGAGTTAATCAAGCCGATGTTCGGGCCTTCCGGCGTTTCAATCGGACATACGCGGCCATAGTGTGTTGGGTGTACGTCACGTACTTCGAAACCAGCACGTTCACGGGTTAAACCGCCCGGGCCTAAGGCTGAAATACGACGCTTGTGCGTCACTTCAGACAGTGGGTTATTCTGATCCATAAACTGCGATAACTGGCTGGATCCGAAGAACTCTTTAACTGCAGCAGAGATTGGCTTGGCGTTAATTAAATCCTGCGGCATAACCGCGTCCAAATCACCCAGTGACAGACGCTCTTTCACTGCCCGCTCAACCCGAACCAGGCCGACACGGAATTGATTCTCTGCCATCTCGCCAACCGAACGAATGCGGCGGTTACCCAGGTGGTCGATGTCATCAACTTCGCCGTTACCGTTACGAATATCGATTAACACCTTCATTACCGCAAGAATATCTTCTTTGCTCAGTACACCTGCGCCAATGTTTTCTTCAAAGTTAACCCGACGGTTAAACTTCATACGACCAACGGTCGACAGGTCATAGCGGTCTTCTGAGAAGAACAGATTTTCAAATAAGGTTTCGGCTGCTTCGCGCGTTGGTGGCTCACCAGGGCGCATCATCCGGTAGATTTCTACCAGTGCTTCAATACGGTTATTACTAGGGTCGATACGTATGGTTTCAGAAACATACGAACCCTGGTCTAAATCGTTGATATAAAGTGTTTCAAAACTGTCATAGCCGGCGCTGGTAAGTTTTGCTAACAGGTCAAGTGTTAATTCAGCGTTTGCTTCGGCAACGATTTCACCGCTGGTTGTATCAACGTAATTTTTTGCCAGTACCCGGCCTACCACGTATTCGTGTGGTACTTCCATCATGGTCAGACCGGTTTTCTCCAGCTGACGAACGTGACGGGCAGTAATACGACGGCCTTGTTCAACAATCACTTCACCATCGTTATCTTTAATATCAAAGGCAGCAGTTTCACCACGTAAGCGGTTAGCGACCACTTCCATTAATAACTTGCCATCTTTAATTTCGAATTTGGTGTTCTCAAAGAAAGTTGCCAGAATTTCTTCTGTGCTGAACTCCAGCGCCCGCAACAAAATAGTTGCCGGTAACTTACGACGACGGTCAATCCGGACAAACAGGTTGTCTTTGGCATCAAATTCGAAGTCTAACCATGAACCACGGTAAGGAATGACACGTGCGTTATATAATACTTTGCCTGAGGAGTGCGTCTTACCACGGTCATGGTCAAAGAACACACCCGGGCTGCGATGCAGCTGAGAAACGATAACCCGCTCGGTACCATTGATTACAAAGGTGCCGTTTTCGGTCATCAGGGGAATTTCACCCATGTAAACTTCTTGCTCACGAATATCTTTAATCGTGCCTGGTGCTTCTTTGTCAAACAATACCATGCGTAATTTGACACGCAGTGGTGCAGAATATGTTACACCGCGGATTTGACATTCTTTTACATCAAAAACAGGTTCCCCAATGCGGTAGCTGACATACTGCAATTCCGCGCTGCCTGAATAGCTTTTGATTGGAAAAACAGAGCGGAACGCGGCTTCTAAACCGTATTCACCTTCCGGATCTGGCTCGATAAATTTGCTGAAAGACTCGATTTGAATCGATAGCAGGTATGGCACATCCAGTACTTCCGGACGTTTGCCGAAGTCCTTACGGATACGTTTCTTCTCAGAATAAGAGTAAGTCATGGGGTTCCTCAGCTTGCTGATTTTTTTCCCAACTACCGAATTACCGGTAATTTATTGCTACCAGACATGGTAACAGCAGGGGTGGGGAAATCATTGTCCCACAGCGCAAAAAGGCCGGTGATTAATTCATCACCAGCCCAGCCCGAATTTCAGGCAGTTAACCCGGTTTTTACCGGATTATTTAACTTCAACAGATGCACCAGCTTCTTCAAGGTCTTTCTTAAGAGCAGCTGCTTCATCTTTAGAAACGCCTTCCTTGATGGCAGCAGGAGCTGACTCAACCAGGTCTTTCGCTTCTTTCAGGCCTAAACCGGTAGCGCCACGTACTGCTTTGATAACAGATACTTTGTTAGGGCCAACAGCAGCCAGAATTACGTTGAATTCTGTTTGTTCTTCAGCAGCAGCAGCCGGGCCAGCAGCAACAGCTGTAGCAGCAGCGGCAGATACGCCGAACTTTTCTTCCATTGCAGTTACTAACTCAACTACATCCATTACAGACATTGCTGCGATAGCATCTAAGATTTGATCTTTAGTCACTGACATTGCTCAGATTCCTAAATTAGGGGACGGATCCCGAATTAAATTCCACTCACCAAACAACACGCAAAATTACGCGGCTTGATCCTGTTTTTGGTCGCGAACCGCGGCAATTGTACGTACAAGTTTGCCGGCTGCTGCCTCTTTCATGGTGCTCATTAAGCGTGCAATAGCTTCGTTGTATGTTGGTAACGATGCTAAAACATCAATGCTTACTGTTTCGCCGTTAAAAGCGGCACTTTTCAACTCGAACTGTTTGTTATCTTTCGCGAAATCTTTAAAGATCCTCGCTGCAGCACCTGGGTGCTCTTTAGAGAACGCAATCAGTGTCGGGCCTACGAATGCATCTTTCAGACACTCGAACTCGGTGCCATCTACTGCGCGGCGAACTAAGGTATTACGGACCACTTTCATCCAAACACCAGCTTCACGTGCTTGCTTACGCAATAACGTGATGTTGCCTACAGTGACACCACGAGCATCTGCGACTACCGCAGATAAAGCACCTTTGGCAGCTTCCTGGACTTCAGCAACAATTGCTTTTTTGTCTTCAAGCTTAATAGCCATTGGCTCTTAACTCCTGGTTCATCCGGATAGTATTATCCGGTTGCCTACACATCGCCTAAGGTCACCCTTGGGCGCGCGATTTACGGTGAGACCAGATTGAATTTAATTCTTTCTGGGGCCTGCACCGTCTGCGTAGGTTGTAATTTTAAGCAACTCAGCTTGCGCTTTATTGCACCTACGGTCTTGGACGGAAGTACTAATTTATGGTTTTACCCGTTAAACCAGCACTTCTACCCGAATTTTTTGAGGGCGGGATTATAGACCAACCCCGCCCTGGTGTAAAGCTGAGTGTTAAACCACTGCGCTCAAAGAGGCTTGGTTTAACGTCATGCCAGCACCGTGAGTAGACGAAATGGTTACTTTCTTAATGAAAATACCTTTCGCCACTGAAGGCTTAGCACGCTTTAACGCAACTATTAACGATTCTAAGTTTTCTTTCAACTTATCGGCATCAAAGTCAATTTTACCAATGGTAGAATGAATAATACCATTCTTATCATTGCGGTAACGAATTTGACCTGCTTTGGCGTTCTTAACAGCGTCAGCTACGTTAGGGGTAACAGTACCTGTTTTAGGGTTAGGCATTAAGCCACGTGGGCCTAATATCTGACCTAACATACCAACAACGCGCATTGCATCCGGAGAAGCGATTACCACGTCAAAGTCCATTACGCCTTTCTTAACCTGTTCAGCTAAGTCTTCCATGCCAACAATGTCAGCACCGGCTGCTTTAGCAGCTTCAGCATTAGCACCCTGAGTAAATACTGCAACGCGAACCGTACGACCAGTACCGTGTGGCAATACTGTTGCACCACGAACGTTTTGATCAGATTTACGAGCGTCAATACCCAGGTTTACTGCAACGTCAACGCTCTCAACGAACTTGCCGGCAGTTAATTCTTTTAACAAAGCAACCGCTTCGTTGATGTCATATTCGCGGGTTGAATCTACTTTAGAGCGGATTAACTTAGCGCGTTTTGTTAATTTAGCCATTGATTAGCCCTCCACCACTAAGCCCATTGAACGAGCAGTACCTTCGATGGTACGCACCGCAGCAGCATGATCTGCAGCTGTTAAATCAGGTTGCTTGATCTTTACGATCTCGTCTACCTGTGCAGCTGTAACCTTGCCTACTTTCTGGGTATTCGGACGACCTGAACCGCTCTTCAGTGCCGCTGCTTTTAACAGCAGGAATGACGCTGGCGGGGTACGGGTTTCGAATGTGAATGAGCGATCGCTGTATACAGTAATTACTACTGGGATCGGCATACCTTTATCAAGGCTTTCAGTACGGGCGTTAAAACCTTTACAGAATTCCATGATATTAACACCGTGCTGACCCAATGCAGGACCAACTGGTGGCGACGGGTTAGCCATACCGGCCTTAACCTGCAGCTTAATAAGTGCTGTGACTTTCTTTGCCATGTTTCACCTCTGTTATAGGGTCGTAGCCTTGTAAGTGCGAGGACACTTACTCAAACGGCTCCCCTGACGATAAAAAGGGCGCAGATTATATTTTAATCAGCGCCCCGTTACAACTACTATATTTACGCTTTCTCGACCTGGCCAAATTCCAGCTCTACCGGAGTAGCCCGGCCGAAAATAAGTACCGACACTTTTACGCGGCTCTTCTCGTAATCGACTTCTTCAACTACGCCGTTGAAATCAGCAAACGGGCCTTCAGTAACCCGAACCACTTCACCTGCTTCAAACAAGGTTTTTGGTTTCGGCTTGTCGGCGTTATCCTGCAGACGATTCAGGATCGTCATGGCTTCTTTTTCAGAAATAGGGGCCGGACGATCTGAAGTGCCGCCGATAAAACCCAGTACCCGAGGTACACTCTTCACTAAGTGCCACGCTTCTTCACACATTTCCATCTGAACTAATACATAGCCTGGAAAGAATTTGCGCTCAGATTTACGTTTCTGGCCGGCACGCATTTCAATGACTTCTTCGGTTGGAACCAGTACTTCACCAAATTTTTCTTCCATTTGGTTCAGCTTGATATATTCCCGCAGAGATGTGGCAACCCGTTGTTCAAATCCTGAAAACGCTTGCACGACATACCAACGCATTTTTGCAACCATGCTTTAGATCCCCAATCCGGTAAAGAAAGATACTACTCGTAATAAAATGGCATCCAGGCCCCATAACAACAAGCCCATAATAATGGTCGCAATTATTACTACTAAGGTAGTTTGCATTGTTTCCTGACGGGTTGGCCAAACTACTTTGCGTATTTCGGTACGAGACTCTTTTGCAAAATTAATGAACGTACGACCTTTGTTTGTCTGACCGGCAATGACACCTGCAATGATCACTAAAACCACAACTGCAATAGCGCGCTCCAGTGCACCCAACTCATAAATATAGTTGCCAACCACTGCCACTGACAGAATGGCTAACACTAATAACCATTTAACCAGATCAAGTCCGCTTTTTGGGTTTTCGCTCGCTGCGCTCATGCTCTAACTCACTTCAATTTGGCGTATTTCACACCGCTCATTATTAACTACCAGCTGCAGCGCTCATCGGCTGCACCCTTAAATTTGGCAGGGGCAGAGGGATTCGAACCCCCAACCATCGGTTTTGGAGACCGCTGTTCTACCAATTGGAACTATGCCCCTTCAATCTTTTAAATGGCTAATAAAATACCCAGCCATTAAATAGCCGCTCATTATACTGTCTCAGCTAACTAAAACAAGCTTACTGTGCCTATCCTGCTAAGATTTGGGTTAATTTTATTGCCACAAACAAAAAGGCTCCACAGGGGAGCCTTTTTTACATCACTGCTAATTATAAATAATTAAGCGATGATTTTTGATACTACACCAG
>CAXBHB010000035.1:0-15944 GCA_963975465.1 uncultured Chromatiaceae bacterium | reverse complement strand
TAGCTATGATGCGTGATCAGTCAGCAAATAAAAGATGTGATGGCCGGACGCTTACCAACAATCGCCCTTCAAAGGCTTTAGGAGAACTTTGCAAGATTCACATTCATAATACCACTGGCAAGCGTTGGTTGGCATTTCTTCGGTTTTACTGAAACCGCACTCAGGGCAAGTAATGGTAGAATTTAACTCTATACCTCGCATGTTTGCTCCTTCAAAGGTTTAACAATGTCCAATACGGACATTACAATCATCAAACAAATACCCACATAGAACAAATAAGTGCTCCAGTCATATTGCCATAGTGGATAGAGGGTTAACAAAACAGCTATAGGCCCAATAACTCCAAGAGTACCTCTCGTATGATTTTGGTTTTTATACCAGTTATACAAATTTACCAACAACGCCAAAGTTGCAAATATAGGTAACAAGGTATTTACAGCAATCCCCTCAAAGTGAGAGAGAAAGCCTAATCCCAATGCTGATGCTAATGAACCGAGAGCAGGGAAACACCCCGTACAACTGAGGGCTGCAAGCCAAACACCACCTGAGCCAACTTTATCTAAAATCTTATTAATCATTTTTAACGTCTAACATTATTTGAATGACTTGAGTGTAAACTCCGTAGATAGGTACGGAGTCAATGCTATTTTAGCGAATCGATTATTGGGCAGTGAGATTGGTCGTTATTGTTGCGGCATGAATTAGTCATTTCTTTTATGACGACTTCTAAGCGTTGAAGGTCAGCTATCTTACTTTGAATTAAGCTCAGTTTCTGCAAACCTAGAGATTCAACTTTGGCACAATCGCCATCCATTGACATCAAAGACGCTACTTCCTTTAGAGTAAAGCCAAGTGCTTTAGCCTTACAAATGAATTGTAATTGCTTGGTGATTGAGTCGTCATACACCCGATAACCATTTTGAGGTTTTTGGGGCTGCTTTATTAGGCCTTCTCGCTCATAAAACCGTATAGTTTCTACGCCTAAATCAAGTTCTTTAGCCAACTTACCTATCGTTTTCATCGTATAACCACAAAATCAGCCTACTTCATGACATTAGTATATCAATACGATGTAAAATTTCTCGAACTACTAATGACCGCTTCTCGCTCAAAGCAAAAATTATCTCGCCACCGGAAGTTCACGCCAGTTTGTCGTATAGGCTGGCGAGAGCAACTCGCGTTTCATACCCCATTCTTGCTTGGTGCCCTGGCTGGCGAACCATAGTGTTTTGCTGTGTTTGCTGTTAAGGGTATCCATCAGCTGCATCAGTTTCTGGTCAGTTTCTTTTTGTACCATGGGTTCATCAAACAGGCCAGGTTGATACACGCCGGGATCATAGAAGTCGGCCAGTATTACTCCTGCTTTGGCATAGCGGTAACCGTTTAACCACAGGCCATCTAGCAGTTTCATTGCATGGATAAGGAAGATGCGTGTATCACTACTCGGCGTATCAAGTTCAACACTTTTGCTGGCGCTATAAGGCGCATCTTTGTCACTAAACGGACTGGTGCGTAAGAATACCGATATGTGTTTAGCTGTTTGTTGTTCTTGGCGGAGCTTCTTGCAAGCACGGCTAATATATTCACTAATTGCCTCACGCATTTGCTGCTTATCGGTGATGCGTTCACCAAAAGCGCGGCTGCTGACAATCTGCTTTTTAGTCGGCGTTATTTCTTCCAATGCAATACAGCTTTCACCGTTCAGTTCGCGTACGGTACGTTCAACCACTACAGAAAATTGCTGGCGAATATACTCTGTATCAGCATCGGCAAGTTGCAGGGCGGTATGAATACCAAGTTGCTGTAACCGCTTAGTCAGCTTGCCGCCGATACCCCACACTTCATCTACCGGCAATAAGGCGAGCAACTTACGCTGACGTACTTTCTCTGTTAAATCGACTACGCCACCGGTTTTCGGCCATGTTTTGGCTGCATGGTTAGCCAGTTTTGCCAGTGTTTTGGTTGGCGCTATACCCACGCAGACGGTAATGCCTGTCCACTTCTGCACTACCTTTCGTACTTGAATGCCAAAGTCTGTAAAGCTATGGCTAAAATCAACGCCGGTTAAATCCAGGAAAGATTCGTCGATGGAATACACCTCCACCCTTGGGGCCAGGCTTTCCAGAGTGTTCATTACCCGCTGCGACATATCAGCATAAAGGGCATAGTTGGAAGAGAATGCTACGACACTATGTTTCTGGATTAACTCACGCACCTGAAAAACCGGCACACCCATTTTAATGCCGAGTTTCTTCGCTTCTTTAGACCGTGCTACCACGCAGCCATCATTGTTAGATAACACAACGACCGGTTTGTCTGTGAGGTCAGGCCGGAACAGCTTTTCACAGCTGGCGTAGAAGTTATTGCAGTCTACCAGCGCAAATACGGGGTTTGTCATTTGCGTTTCATTTGCCGAATAACATTGGTCACTACGCCAAAGATGTTCAGCTCTTCACCGTTACGTGGTCGTATCGGTTTGTAAGCCGGATTGCGCGGTAACAACATAAGCGATGGCCGGGTACATAGCTCTTTAACCGTAAACTCGTTGCCTACTGCTGCGACCACGATATCACCATGCTCGGCATCAACGGAGCGGTCTACTACCAATACATCTCCGTCATAAATACCTGCCTCTATCATCGAATCACCTTCAACCCGAACAAAAAACGTGGCGGTAGGGTGGCGAATACACAGCTCGTTTAAGTCCAGCGTGCGTTCAACATAGTCTTGTGCAGGTGACGGGAAGCCTGCTTTGACCGGGTCGCTATAGAAGGGAATTTGTTGTTTCGGCCAGAAATCGGCATTACCAATAAATACTGCTGACATATCCACCTCGTATATGTATGGATATACAGTATATCAGCCAGGCCAGAATTGGCAATTCTGATACCGATGACTGCAATGCGTGCTCAGTTAGGTTACGGCATTGCAGTTCGACTTCTATCTATCAGAGAGCTTAAACAGGTCAGTTCATCGGTACAGCAGCTGTAGATTTCGCCACCTCTTGCCACTAGCCACATCAGCTGCAGCAAAATAATTTTCCGGTTAACGTTAAAGATGTCGAGGTGAATAGAAACAATGATAAATCTCAAAGGTATATTTGAGGACTATAATCCGTGGCGAATTAGTCCTTAAATTCTCATAGTGCACTTCTATTTAAGAGGAAGTGTAATGAGCACCATTTCGGTCAAATTCGGACTCAATCTGAGAAAGCAGCGCAAGGCAATTGGCTTGAGCCAAGATAATCTTGCTTTAACTGCTGAAGTTGACCGAAGCTATATCGGCAGAATCGAGCGTGGTGAGGCAAACGTCACTCTAGATATGCTGTATAAGCTAGCTTCAGTGCTCAACTGTCATCCCAGAGACCTTTTACCCGAGTAAAAGAAAAGCCTTCTTTTTTCACTGCATACTCTGTATGCCTATGAGTAACAACGTTCTTCAAATAGTACCCATAACTTAAAAAATTGCCTTCCAACTATTAGCCAATTACACTCAGAATTGAGGATTATAATCCTCAATTTAGCGTCGTATTTCTACGACATAATTGCTTGATAGGAACCAGATGGCATGTCCAAAAATGTATTATTGTTTTCCGGCAGTTTTCAGTATGGTGTAGTAGACGACTTTATAAACGGTATAAAACGGGCATTTGAGCTGCTTGGATATCGGGTATATGAGGTTAGCTTAAAAGATAAAAGCTCCGATGACGAACTGCTCAGCCAGCTATCACTTATTGATACAGCTCAGTTAAAACTCGCACTGTCGGTCAATGCCTTGGCCGTTGAGCTGATAAACAAATTGCCGCAGCTCGCGACGATCCCTTTTTACACTTACCTAGTTGACCATCCAATCCACTTGTTACCGCGATTTTATGGCACCAAAGCAAAGCTTCTCTGTGTAGACAAAGAGCATGTCACTTTCCTATCACAACTTGGTATTCAAGCTCAGTTCTGGCCGCATGCAGTGTGCGATACTGAACTATCAGCTGAATATGTCCCTTTTAGTCAGAAGAAAGGCATTCTTTTTCCAGCCTCATTTACAGATGAAAGCGCACATTTTGCTGAAATCAATAAAGTCGCCCCGAATATCGCAGCGAAGTTAACCGACGCTAATGTTCGCAGCATTTCAGATGTGTTAAGAATGCTCGGATTTATGCAGTCTGGAATATCGCCAAGCGTTCAGCTTAATGATCAGATTGTAACTTTCCTTCGGCGGTGCGATTTATATTTACGAGGGCGTGATAGAAATACGCTGATAAAAGAATGTCATCAGGCAGGGCTTGCACTAACCATTGTCGGTAGTAACTGGGATAAGACGCATCAGTACGACTCTCATTGCTACTTGCCGGCAGTACCATTTACTGAGTTAAAAAACCTGATTTCAAACAGTCGGTTTGTTCTTCATCATTCACCCGGTTTTGAGCAAGGCCAGCATGAGCGAGTTGTCTATCCATTAGCAAGAGGAACCTCTGTATTAAGCAGTGCTACACGTTACTTATTTGAGTCTTACGGAAGTGATAATGGCGTAGCGTTTTACAATAGTATGGCTGAGCTGAAACAAATTTCAGTATCAGTGTCGGAAGGGCATTACAGCAGTTGGATAAATAATGCCAATAGCATCATAGAGCGCAATGAAACGTGGCGTTCCAGAATTGCTATGTTGTAGTAACGCTTTACCTTGGAACCCGAACTCTGTCTATTAGGGTTCCTAAGCTTTTCAGTGCTTCGGTATAGCAAGAATGTGATTCGCCCACCTGATACCATTGATTACAGCGATACCCGGGTAACATCAAAACAATTCCCTTCTTGCTATTGTCAGCGAGAAGTTTTACAAGTGACAACAAATCCAGTCCAATACCATTCCTGCAGAATTTGCACTGCTTTCTGCCTAGTTACGGAATGATTATCCGCAGTCAATGTCTTTTTATGCGAAATATCTTCAGCGACAAGGTTGTAGTAATGCAAGAGGCTTATTGTTCACATACTTTCCTCAAAGCTCTTAGCTGGAACTACACATCTGCTATGGCAAAGTGCCTAGTAACCGTCAGAGCCAGTAATATTTAGACTGTATTATTGAATATTAAACGAAGTGTACGTGAATTACACCATGGGCAAAATCAAGCATTGATATCCAGGTGGCTTGTGAGTTTAAACCGGTTGGCAGGGTGATACAGAACTGCATAACAGATCGGTTGGCCGTGAGAATGTGTAATCCGGGTGACTTTCAGGCACGGTACTCCATCGTCCACTTGAAGGTTGTGCTTTAGTATTTTCGTAGGCATCACCGCTTCTACCGTTATTTCAGCTTCAGTGACTGGTGCTATTGAGTTTAGATACTCACTGGCAGTTATCTTGCTAAAATCCTGCTGCAAAAACAACGGCACCCGTTCAGCATTTACATAACGTTCTTCCAACTGAATAGGTTGCTCATTCTCTGAGTGCACGATGATAATTTTATAAACCGTTCTGCTATTAAGTGACAGCGTAAATGCGATGGCGTCGTTGGGGATTAGCGTCAGCTTGCTTAACACGGTCATCTTATGCACATGACCACGGGAGCGAATTTCGTCTGCGATATTGCGGATTTCCAATAACGAACTTTGCGCGGCAGGTTCCTTTACAAATGTACCTACACTGGCAACGCGCTCAAGTACGCCACTGTTGACCAGCTCTTCGACGGCTTTTCGCGCGGTCATCCTACTGGCCGAAAAGTGGTTAGCCAGTTCGGTTTCCGACGGGATCTGAGAGCCTGCTTTCCATAAGCTGGCGCTTATCTTCTTTTTAATCTCGTTAGAAATAAGACGATACTTTGGCAGCTTCATGCAATGTCCATATTAACTATAAACAATAAGTTTGAAGTGCATATACAGCTATACCATTACACTTCAGTGTGGAACCGGTCATTCTATACTGCATTGCGCTCTCGCCAACAGATTTTTGCTGCCTGGTTGGCGTTAAATAGGTTTGTCGCACAAGTAACATGTCAGTAACACCACGCCAGTATATACTACGCGACTATGCTGTCAATTTTTTATCCGTTCAATCGATATTTCTCATCACAAAGATAATGAAATTATTTCCAGTCTTGCCGTTGTATATACCGGCATGCTGTTGTATAACATTTGAGCAGACAGCAACCTTATAATAAATTCCGGCTTCAGCTGGTACAGATGCTACTCAGGAGAACATTGAATGACAGAAAAAAATTTGACGTCTAGTCGTGTATATACCGCAATGCTGATGGCCGGTGCAGTGGCGGTTTCCGCGCAAACGAAGGCGCAGGATAGTGAGTCGGTCGAACGTATTCAAATTACTGGCTCAAAAATTAAACGTACCGATATTGAAACAGCCAGTCCGGTATCGGTTATATCTTCAGCTGATATCAGTGCATCAGGTATTACCAATGTAGAAAACCTGCTGCAGGAAATGTCGTTTTCAGCCGGCGTGGCCGGTAATGCAACTAACGCATACTGGACCAGTGGTGGTTATGGCACGGCTCAGGTCAATTTGCGTGGCCTGGGCATTAAGCGCACCCTGGTATTGTTAAATGGCCGCCGCGTGGTCGGCGGGGGAACCGGTGCCAATAGTTCGGTGGATTTAAATATGATACCGACAGCGATGATTGAACGAATCGAAGTATTAAAAGATGGTGCTTCGGCTGTGTACGGAGCTGATGCGGTCGCCGGTGTGGTGAATATCATCACTAAAAAAGAGTTCAGCGGCGCTGAGCTCAGTGTAAAGGCGGGCATGGCAGATAAGGGCGATGCCGAAAATCAGGATCTGAGCCTGACACTGGGCGGCGAATTTGACAAGGGCAATGTGGTTGTCAATTTGAGTTACGGCAACACCTCTGCGGTGCGTCAGTCTGAGCGTATTGCCTGCTCTAAGTACGGTACGGAAGAGGGTACCTTTGAGTGTTTTGGCAGCAGCACCAGCGAAGGTGGCCGTGCATTATTGGCTGACGGTACTCAGGTGCAGTTTAACCTGGACCCCGATACCGCCGCTAACGGCAACAACTATGGCCCTTACAATGGCGCACTGCATAGTTTTAACTATATTCCTTACCTTAACGCCGTAAGCCCGATGGAGCGGATAAATTTATCCAGCTTTGCTAACTACAATATCAATGACTCGGTGCAGTTATTTGTAGAAGCAAGTTACGCTAACCGCCAGGGCGAGCAAATCGTTACGCCGAGGGATGGTTTTGCCGGCATTAAAGTCGATGCCGATTTCCAATACAACCCTACCGGTCAGGATTTGGAGTTTTTACGCCGGCGCAACACCGAACTGGGCGCGCCTTACTTTTTCCAGGAAACCAATACCGTTCGCATTGTAACGGGACTAACCGGTGTATTAGACAATGGCTGGGAATGGGATTTATCTTACAACTATGGCCGCAATACCGGTACTGATGGCTGGACTTTCGACATTGACCCTGACCGTGCAGCGCATACGCTGGACGACAGCATTTGTACCTATGACAACAGCAATGGCATTCCTTGTGGTGACTGGTTTGGTAAAAACGAGCTGACGCAGGACGTTATTGACTATGTAAAATACCGCCGTGAGGGCACAGGTGGTAATGAAATGCGCACCTGGTCATTGAATATGAATGGCTATTTGTACGAGTTGCCGGCCGGAGGTATTGGCTTTGCGGTCGGTGCAGAAAGTCGCAGCGAAACAGGCTGGCGCGACCCGGACTCTACCGTATTGCGTAACGGCTTAGAAGACCCGATCCGCGGTAGCTATGATGTAAAAGAAGTATTTGGCGAACTATCGGTGCCAATATTGGCTGATACCTATTTAGCCAAGCGGTTGTCGGTTGAGCTGGCGGCGCGTTACTCTGACTACAGCACTGCAGGTGCGGAAACCACCTACAAAATGGGTTTAACCTGGAATGTTAACGACAGCCTGATGCTGCGGGCTGTGCGTTCTACCGCGTTCCGCGCGCCGGTGATTACAGAACGGTTTGGTGGCACTAATGGCGAAAATCTGCGCACGATAGACCCCTGTGAAAATGCTACTGGCACCATAGCGGCAAATTGTCTGGCGGCCGGTGTACCGGCAGATTTTGTACAGGACGGCACGACAATTTTAACCAGTGTTGGTGGCAACCCCAGGCTGGAGCCAGAAACGGCTGACACCACTACGGTAGGTATCGTATGGCAGCCCGAGTTCCTTGACGGTTTTTCCGCGACGATAGATTACTTCAACATTAAAATCGACGAAGCTATTACATCAGTCAATGGTTCCGATATGCTGCGGTTATGCTACGAAGACCCTATCGGCAATGCGAAATTCTGCGATACCTTTACCCGGCATCCGGTAACACACCAGGTTAATGAGCTGAATCAGCGCCCGGTGAATGCTGCAGTAGAAACCGTCAGTGGTATCGACCTGAACACGGCTTATAAATTTACCTTATTTGGCTTGAGCAGCCGGGCGACCTTGGATATCACCCGTTTACTGAAGCATGAAAGCACACCGTTCAAAGGTCAGCCAACCATTGATAAAGTGGGTTTTATCACGGAAGACCAGGGTAGTTATACAGAATGGCGTAGTAACTTCAGCTACAGCGTGATGACAGATGATTGGTCAGCGAGCTATTCCTTGCGTTATATAGGCGGTGCCGATGATGTCAACGGCTCAGATATCGACCCGCTGGGTAAATCAGTCGGTTCAGTTACCTATTCCGATGTATCAGCCTCTTGGTACTACAGTGATGCGTTAACGTTTAGCCTGGGTGTTGACAACATCTTTGATAAAAAAGCACCGTACCTGACGTCATGGAACGATGCCAACACCGATGTAATGACATATGATCTGCTGGGGCGCCGCGGTTTCATCCGTGCAACCTATCAGTTCTAAGTCAGCTTTTATCGGTAGCACCAGGGCCGTATGCCCGTATACCATACGGCCCTGGTGTTTATTTTGCTCAATAACAGTAATTAATGGTTTTATCCAGGCCACTGGCCTCATGCGCTGCTATTAAACTGCCGCGTGAGATCATGCCGTGCCGGACTAGAGGGTTGGGAATGAATAAATCAATGCGGCTGCTGAAAACCAGCAGGAAATACCATAAATGGCTGATGGCGTTTATTGGCTTGCAGTTTATTATCTGGTCGGTAACTGGGGCCTATATGGTATTTTTTGATATTGATTATATCCATGGCGATACCCTGGTGAATAACGAACAGGATAAAATCGACCCGCAGCAGGTAACCTATTCATTGCAAAGCTTGTTACAACAGTATCCGCAGGCAAAAGCCATTACGTTGGGCCGTTATCTGGATAAGGTGGTTTATCGTTTTACACTGGCAGAACAAAAGTTAGCCATTGATGCCACTAGCGGTGCGGTAATGCCGCCGTTAGACAAGGCTCAGGCGGTAAAAGCCGCCCGGTTTTATTATAGCGGTACCGGCACAGTCGAAAGCGCCGAGCTTATAACTGAAAATGCCCCATTTGAGCTTAATCCGGCGGTCATGCCAGCCTGGCGGGTAAACTTCGCTGACTTTGGCGCCCCGGCAATTTATGTGTCTGCCGAAACGGGCTTATTGGTTGGTAAACGGCATAGTTTCTGGCGTCTGTTTGACTGGATGTTCCGCTTTCACGTGATGGATTACGATGACGGCGCGGATATTGATAACAGCCTGCTGTTCTGGTTTACCTTGTTCGGTATGTTAGCTTCTGTACTGGGCATGGTGCTGGCCTATTTCCGTGTGTTTCGTAAAACAGATGAAGCATTAACTGCGCCGGCTAGCGATGACAGCCATACAGCAGGAGTTGTGCGATGAATATGGTCAGAAAACTGCATAAATGGGCCTCCGTTGTCGTCGGTATCCAGTTTCTTATCTGGCTGGGCAGCGGCATGTACTTCAACTTTATGGACCATACCAAAGCGGCGGGACACACCTACAAAGCGCATCAGCATCCGTCGCTGGCGTGGCATACGCTGACGTTGCAGGAGCCCGCCGAGGTGTTACGGCAGAATGCGCCCAGCACCGCGCTGACATTAATTGAGTTGGCGCAAAAACCGTATTATTTGCTTAACCATCAGCGCGGTTTGTACGCTAACTTTGTCAACAAACACAGCTTGGTCGATGCGCAGACAGGCCAGCCGCTGACGATCGATGCGGATTTTGCCCGGCAGTTGGCCAGCGCCTCATATAGCGGGCCGGGTGAAATCGTGTCTGCAACACTGCTGCAGCCGCCGATTGCCGATTTACTCAAACAAAAGAATGCAGTGTGGCAGGTTAACTTTGCCGATGAAATTAATACCAGCGTCTATGTTGAGGCAGACTCAGGCCGTATTGCCGGCCACAGTGATGATGACAAACGGCTGGCGGATTTTTTCCTGAAACTGCATTTTATGGATTATGCCAACGAAGGCAGTTTTAACAGCGTGCTGATGATGGTATTTGCCTTTGTCGCCTTGTGGCTCAGCGGCACTGGCATGGTCTGGACGGTCGATCTGGCGCTGCGCGGTCAGTATAAAATTAAGCTGTTTGCCCGTAAAACCACAGTTAAGTTATTCGACCGTAACCAGAAAAGCCTCGGTCAGGTGGCTTTTTCCAACCATAAAAATTTGTTGGATGGTTTGGTTGAGCACAATATCATTTTGCCTTCCACCTGCGGCGGCGGTGGCACCTGTGGCCGGTGCCGCATTATGATAAATCAAAATGTGAAAACCACCGCAGCGGATTTACAGCACTTCAGCGCCTTTGAGCTGGAACAGGGCTACCGGTTGGCTTGCCAGCACTTCAGTGATGATGTTGAACATATGACACTGATGGATATTACCGATGCGAAAAAGTATCAGCTGGAATTAGTCAACAGCACCTTTTTAAGCCCGTTTATTAAAGAGTTGCGCTTTACCACCCAGTCTAAAGTACCCATGCGGTATAAAGCCGGTGCGTTTATGCGCTTCTTTATCCCGAAGGCCAGTGGCTGCTCCGTGCCGGCAGATGTGCCAGGTTCATTGCAACCGGACTGGCAGCACATTGCCCGGTTAAACTATCAACATGGAGCCTGTAGCAGAAGCTATTCCTTAGCCGGCATAGATGAAGCTACAAACGAGTTAGTGTTTGTCATTAAGCTGCAAAGCGCAACTAACCCGTCGGTATTGCCCGGTATTGGTTCTAATTATCTGGGTAACTTACGCATTGGTGACCGGGTTGAGGCTTTAGGGCCGTTTGAAGAGTTTTACGCTAACCCAGGCAGTGACAAAACCATGGTACTGGTGGGGGCAGGCTCGGGCATGGCGCCACTAAAAGCGCTGATTGAAGAACAGTTAGCGCTGCATCGCAACAATAAAGACGACAAGCCGCCCCGGCCGCTGCATTTCTTTTACGGCGCCCGCAATGAAAATGATGTGATTTACGTCGACTACTTTTATCAGCTGGCGAAGCAGTATGCGCATTTTCATTACTACCCGGTGTTGTCACGGCCGGACAAAGGTTGGCTGGGTGCGACCGGCTATGCGCAGCACGTGCTGGCGTTGAATTGGCAGAATGTGGTTGAGCAAGGTGAACCTGAATTTTATCTGTGCGGGCCCAAAGGCTTGATGGATGACACGATCCGGTTACTGCGTGACAAAGGGGTGCCTGAAAGCAACATCGCCTTTGATGAGTTCAGTTAGCTAAAACAGAAACTGCGCGGGGAAGCTTTAGCGCAGTCTCTAAGGTTAGGTAGTGGTCAGGCTGTTTTCAGCCTGACCACAAAGCGGGTGCTCTGCTGATCTGATTCGACACTGATATGACCTTCATGCGCCTCAACAATGGCTTTGGTAATAGCCAAACCTAAACCTGCACCATCACTGTGGCGTTGTCTTGATTGATCGGCGCGATAAAAACGTTCAAATAAATACGGCAAATGCTCGGCAGATATTGCAGGGCCTGGGTTTTCGACACTGATACAAAGCGTGTTAGCAGCATGCTGATAGCTGTTAACCACAATGCTGTGGCCAGAAGCGGTGTGTCGTATCGCATTTGATAACAAATTAGTTAAAGCATGCCTTAGTAAAGAGCGATCGGCATTGATGACGCTAGGCTGACCGGAAAAAGCAAGTTTGACTCCTGCTTCTTCTGCTAAAGCTTCAAAAAACTCGAATATGGCCGAGATTTCATCGGCAATATTTAAAGGCTGTTTGTTCGGGGTAATTAAACCATTTTTACTTTTGGCTAGCCACAGCATATCGCTAACCATCTTGCTAAGCCGTTCTTGCTCTTCTAAATTTGAAAATAACACGTTTTGGTATTCCTCAGCCGTTCGTTGCCGAGATAAACTGACTTGGGTTTGGGTAATAATATTGGTTAAAGGGGTGCGAATTTCGTGAGCAATGTCGGCACTAAAATGCGATAACTTAGTAAAGCCATCCTCTAAGCGGTTTAGCATGTGGTTGAATGACTGCACCATATGCGTTAACTCAGAAGGTACTTCGTTGGCGTTTAATCTAATGTCGAGTTTGCTGGTTTGAATATCGCGCATATTGTCACTTAGTCCCCTAAGAGGAGCTAAGCCTTGATGCACCGCAACCCAAGCTGCTAATAAAGTAAGGAGGCAGGAACCGAGTAAAATGATCCAAAGACTTTGACCGAGTTGTTGTAAAAAGTGAATATGAAATTCCATATCAATGGCTGCAATTAACCGGTAGTTATCGTTTGCAGTAGCGATGTTCAGAGCAATACCCCGATAGGCCTTATCTTGATATTGCCAGTGTTGAATATTTTCAACTTTAAATGTATCTATGGATTCATCAGCATCTGTAAGTTGGCTTAAATCAAAATTAGCATTGTTATAAATAATTTGCTGCTGGGAATTGTTTATCTGGTAATACACGCCATGATGTCCGGCAACAGCTTGGGATAATGATTGAGCTAAAGTTTTCGGATCTGTAGGCTCTTTTAGGATAACTTGCTGAACAGAGTGAACAATAACGCCAAGTTCATCGGCATCTTGTTCGATAAAATGGTGCTCTATAGAACTGATAAGCAGTTGCCTAACAACCAGTAAACAAACCGCAATAGTGACAACGACAGACAGTACCACTCTCTGGGTCAAGGACAGTGGCCGTTTAGTGTTATGCTTCATCCGCTTGCTCGTTTTCAAGTTTATAGCCCATGCCGCGCACGGTATGGATTAGTTTAGGCGTAAAATTATCATCTACTTTAGCCCGTAACCTTCTTATCGCGACATCAATAACATTGGTGGCACTATCAAAGTTCATATCCCATACCTGTGAGGCGATTAACGATCGGGGTAAGACTTCGCCGCTGCGGCGCATTAAAAGTTCTAGTAAAGAGAATTCTTTATGGCTTAAGGCAATTTTGACTCCGCTACGCATGACTCTTCTTTTGGGAATATCTAATTGTAAATCGGCCACCTGAAGCAAATCTGGCGTGGCGATGGTTTGGCCGCGACGTATTAGGCTGCGTACCCGAGCTAACACTTCAGAGAAAGCAAAGGGTTTAATTAAGTAATCATCCGCGCCTAATTCTAAGCCTTTAACTCTGTCATCAACGCTATCGCGAGCGGATAAAAATAATACTGGTGTCAGGTTATTGCGTTCGCGAATGGATTGCACTATTCGCCAGCCATTTACATCAGGCAACATCACATCTAGCACAATTAAATCAAATACTTCGGTCATGGCAAGGTGATGACCATCTAAACCATTTCTGACTAGCGAAACTTGAAAACCTGCTTCAGTAAGGCCTTGTTTTAAATAATCACCCGTTTTGATCTCATCTTCCACAATCAGTAATCGCATAGCCTTTCCTGTAAATAAGGGTTACTGATAGTTTGCAATAAACAGACTGTCAGCTCGATGACAACAAGATTACAATTTTGTAATGCCAGAGTCATGTTGCTGACAGTTATAAATAGCTAAACTAGATGAAATAAATAAGCTCAAGGGTTATATAAATGGATGATAACAAGTTCAAATTACCAGCTTCTATCTCACGGCGCCGCTTTGTACAAGGTCTTGCCGTCGGAGGCGTTATAGCGAGTTTCCCGCATGTTGTTCGCGCCGGTAGCTCTTTTAAAGACAATGCCGCGACAGGTTCTGCACCAGAATTAAGCGGCAAAGTTATCGAGCTAACTATTGCTGAGTCCTTAGTCAATTTTACCGGTGTAGTACGTACAGCAACCACCATTAATGGCTCTATTCCGTCACCAACGCTGCGCTTACGCGAAGGCGATGAGGTGACGATTAAAGTGACCAATACCTTATCGGTGCCTAGCTCTATTCACTGGCATGGCATTATTTTACCTTATCAAATGGATGGGGTACCAGGCTTAAGCTTTAAGGGCATTATGCCCGGTGAAACCTTTGTCTATAAGTTTAAACTGCAGCAAAGCGGTACTTACTGGTATCACTCTCATAGTGGCTTCCAAGAAATGACTGGCATGTACGGTGCACTAATCATCGAGCCTAGAGAGCAAGATATCATCGTTGCTGATAGGGAGTATGTGGTACAGCTTTCAGACTGGACCGATGATGACCCGATGAAAGTATTTAGTAAACTAAAAGTGCAAGGTGATATCTACAATTATAATCAACCAACAGTACGAGATTTTTTCCGAGACCTGTCAGAAAAAGGGCTTAGTTCAGCATTATCAAAACGTAAAATGTGGCAAGAAATGCGCATGAGCCCGACAGACTTGGGAGATTTGTCAAGCGCTGTACTAACCTACTTATTTAACGGCAGCACACCGCTGGCCAATTGGCGAGGCCTGTTTAAAAAAGGCGAAAAAGTTCGCTTGCGCTTTATTAATGGCGCCAGCAATACCTTCTTCGATGTCCGTATCCCGGAACTGCAAATGACCGTAGTACAGTCAGATGGCCAAAATGTCCATCCAGTAACCGTTGATGAATTCCGATTTGGCCCGGGTGAAACCTATGATGTACTGGTCACACCGCAATCTGATGCTTATACCATTTTCGCCCAGAACATAGAACGCACCGGTTATGCTCGAGGCACCCTAGCGGTAGCCGACAATATTAATGCACCCGTACCGGCAGTCGATCCAGTAGAGTGGTTAGCGATGGCCGACATGATGGGCAATATGTCCCATGGCGGTTCAATGACAGAGGGCGCTATGGATCATAGCCAACATGGCGCAGCTATGCCGATGGATTTAAGTCAGCATGCAGGGCCGGCCGCTGCTTATGCTAAAGCCAGCACGCAAGTGCGCCATGCCAGTACTGAATATGGCCCTTCGGTTGATATGCGGGTAGATACGCCAAGAACTAACTTGGACGATCCGGGCATTGGTTTACGCAATAATGGCCGAAAAGTGCTGACGTTATCCGATTTACACTCACTAGAAGGTGTTATTGAACCACAGCGTCCTGAAGCTGAAATTGAATTGCACCTAACTGGCAATATGGAACGCTATAGCTGGTCAATTGATGGTTTAGAGTTTGGCCAAAGTACACCTGTGCATATGAAGTTACATCAGTGCGTTAGGGTGATTTTACAAAACGACACTATGATGACTCACCCTATGCATTTGCATGGAATGTGGAGTGATTTAGAAAGTGAAAGTGGTGAAGTCCAAGTCAGACGCCATACTATTCCGGTGCAACCTGCTCAGCGAATTAGTTTTTTAACAACGCCGCATGATGTAGGACGGTGGGCCTGGCATTGTCATCTGTTATTTCATATGGATGCAGGTATGTTTAGAGAAGTGGTGGTGTCATGAAAATAACAAAATTAGTCAGTAGCGCGCCGGTGATTGCGTTAACAGCGAGTTTATTGCTAGTAAATGCTGGGGTGATGGCAGACAGCCAAATGGACCATAGCGAAATGGATCATAGCAAGATGAAGCATGGTGATACGGCAATAGACCACAGCGAAATGGATCATAGCAAGATGAACCATGACGATAAGGCGATGGACCACAGCCAGATGGACCATAGCAAGATGAACCATGGCGATA
>CAXBHB010000034.1:0-18151 GCA_963975465.1 uncultured Chromatiaceae bacterium | reverse complement strand
ACTGCGACGACGCGTCGGGTTTATCGGTTACTAGCTGCTTGGTGAACCACCACACATTAGACCTGCCCCCAAAGGGGCATTTCTAGTTTTGCCAGCTTTTGCAACACCGGCTGACACTGTAGCTAAGCAGCGCTTATTTCACCTGGTAGCGCGCCAGAAACAAGGCTATTGCTTCATCAATAATATAGGCTTGTTGCACCGGGGTTTGTTGCTCCAGCCCAAAAAGGCTGGGGTAAAACACAAAAGACTTTAACTGATAAATAAACTGCTTGCCGGCAAAAGGGATATCAGCAATTTGCAGCACACCGGCTGTGCAGGCATCGGTTAAAAAGTGATCTATATAGCGCTTGCAACCCATGCTGCTGTCGTTCATTAACTGTGCCAGCTCCGGGTGCTGCATAACATGCAGAATGGCAATTTTGGCTACCCGTAAAAAGGCTGCTGAACTGAGTAGTGAGACTTCATCTTGCGCTATGCGGCGCAGTTGCTGATCAACAGGCTCTGCCGTGTTAAAACGTACTTCACCGCCCTGCGCCAGTTTGTCGAACATACGCTGCAGTATCGCCTGAAACAGCACATCTTTAGTGGCGAAATGGTTGTATACCGTGCGTTTTGATACTTTAGCCTGCAGTGCCAATTGGTCCATGCTGGTATGCTCCACACCGCTGCTGTGGAACAGTTCCTCTGCCGCATTAAGTATTTGCATACGTTTTTTGTCGGTTAGTTTCATCGTTTACAGCCTTACATTAGTGCAGTTATTGTAGCGCAGCACAGAAGAAACTGCACTATCCAGTTTACTTATGCATTTTTATATGTAAACTGCACGGTGTAGTTTATATCTGGTGAGCTTATGCGCAAATTAATTAAACCACTAAGCTGGCTGCTGGGCAGTCTGGCGCTGACAGGGGCAGGAATAATGATGCTAAATAGCAAGATAGTAGCGAGTGTTGATGCAACGACCTTAACCGACACTAGTAGGTATCAGCATGGCAAGTTTCATAATTTGCATGCTTTTGAACAACCGGGTTTGCTGAAAACCCTGCAGATTGCCAAACGTTATTTCACTGAGCCGGCCGTAGACAAGGTGCCGGTGAAAACCATACCGCTGCAGCCATTGAGCAGGCAGCAACTTGATGCCTTGCCGGATAACGATGTACATTTTGTTAAGCTGGGGCATTCATCGGTGCTGTTAAAAGTGTATGGGGAATACTGGCTGTTGGACCCGGTATTTTCGCAGCGCGCTTCGCCATTTTCTTTTTTAGGCCCGAAACGCTTTCACCAAACGCCAATCAGTATTGCAGAGCTGCCAGCCATTGCTAAAGTGCTTATCTCACATAACCACTATGATCATTTAGACAAAGCCAGCATTAAACAACTGGCGGCGAAAACCACGCAGTTTCTGGTGCCACTGGGGGTAGAAACCGACTTGCAGAAATGGGGGGTGTTAGCAGAGAACATTCAGCGTTTTGACTGGTGGCAGGAGCAGATCAGCGACAATGCGCTGATTGCCTTTACGCCAACGCAGCATTTTTCTGGCCGCGGTATTGGTGATGGCAATAATACGTTGTGGGGTTCCTGGGTCATTAAAACTCCGGCAGGTGCGGTGTATTTCAGTGGTGACTCCGGCTACTTTGATGGCTTTAAGCAAATAGGCAATAAATACGGCCCCTTTGATGTCAGTTTTATTGAAACCGGTGCATACGATGCTGATTGGGCGGATATCCATATGACACCCGAGCAAAGCGTGCAGGCACATCTGGATGTAAAAGGCCGGGTAATGGTGCCGGTACATAATGGTACTTTTGATTTAGCCTTTCATGCCTGGTATGAGCCACTTGAGCGGGTAACTGCTGCCGCAGCAGAAGCGGACTCGGCGCTGTTAACACCCGGTTTTGGTCAGGTGGTGTCTATGTCAAAACTGCACCACAGCGTGGCGCAAAACAGCTTTTGGTGGCAGGCACTAATGCCGCAGGTAGCGCTAGCAGCACAGTAAAGTATAGTTGGTTAGTCCGCTGAGGGTTAGCATGAAAGCGAAGCTTGAAATGGTGGCCCCAGCTGGACTCGAACCAGCGACCGATCGATTATGAGGCCTTCTAAGGCGGTTTACCGCTGTTTACTGATTGAAATAGACTTTTACTAAATTACATAGCTAATTCAGCAGCTTATTGCTTGGTTAGCTACCTCTGATGCATAAATGCGTTGCAAAACAACGCCGTCGATTTTGCATTGAAAGTAGCACAGAGGTAGCACCGCTATGACCAGAACCAACCACTTTCGCTTTACCGAAGCTGAAATATCAGCCTTACCCATCACCGAAAAACGTACCCGTTGGCACGACACCCAGATGCCAGGTTTGGTGCTCGATGTCACTGCCGGCAAAAAGGCCTTTCGTGTTTATAAAAAGCTGGCGGGCAGGGCAACGCCCTTGTCAGTAACTTTAGGCGATTTTCCGGCACTAACGGTAGATAGCGCCCGCCGTCTAGCGCGTAAAGCGATGGCGGATATGGCAGATGGTATCAACCCGAATGACAGCAAGCGACAGTTTCGAGCTGCCTCAGTTAAACTCTCCGAAGTATTCCAGCGCTTTCTTGAACAGCGTGATTTAAAAGACACCACACTGCGTGGCTATCAACAATTAATGAAATGCTACCTCGCTGATTGGCAGCAAAAGCGGATGGCCGATATCAGTGAAGATATGGTGTACAAACGCCATCAAAAGCTCAGCCAGTCAAGCAGGGCACAAGCTGATTACACCATGCGTACAGTACGAGCCTTGTTTAACTTTGCTAAAGCGGAATATAAAGACTCGGCTAACCGCACTTTGTTTCCGGTAAACCCCGTGGTAGTGCTATCTGAAAAGCGCGCCTGGAATAACGTGGCCCGTCGCCAGACAAGGCTGCGGCCATCGCAGTTAAAGCCATTTATGCAGGCAATAAATGCACTGCGCGATGAAGCGATAGCTTATCGGCAGGATTTCACTGTCGCGGTATGTGATTACGTCGAATTTACCGCCTTTACCGGCCTACGCCGAACCGAGCTGCTGGATCTAAAATGGCAAGATGTGTATCTGAAAGATGAGTTGTTTATCCTGCGTGATACCAAAAACCATGATGATCTTGAATTGCCGATTACCGGGCCTTTAAAAGCCATTCTGCTACGACGTAAGGAATACAAGGTAACGGACTTCGTGTTCGGGGCTAATAATCGCTTAGGCCGCATTACAGAGCCGAAAAAGGTGATTCAAAAGATTAACGAGCAGGCAGGTATCAGCTTTACCCTGCATGACCTGAGAAGAACCTACTGCTCAATCGCGGAGAGCCTGGGTATAGGCACTTACACCATTAAGCGGTTACTAAACCACAAGACGGGTCGTAACGACGTTACTGCTGGTTATACAGTGCTCACTGCGGAGGAGCTGAAGGAGCCCGCGCAGCGCATTGTAACGCGGATAAATCAATATGCCGGGCGTGCAGTTGAAGCTCCTGTGGCTGACATGAATAGTCTCAAGGCTTTGTTATCGGGAATGACGAAGGAACAAAAGCTTTTTTTGTTGGCAGAGTTTTTAGTATAAATGAAGGACCAACTCAAACATTCATTTCGACGTGAATGACTGTTTGAGTTAATAAAGTATACTTGCTTTTTCAGGTAAAAGCGTGACCATGTCTGACAGGCTGCTCAACTTCAAGTTACGATCTGGATTAGACTGTAAAATTATCAGTCATCATCAGTAATTCCATTAGCCCTATTCTCCAAAGCATCTTGAAAAGCTTTTAATGCTTGCCGATCTTCGGCATCAAGCTTGGATTCATCAAGTTCACTTACTTGTTGACGAATTGATTCAATATCCAAAAAACTCTCAATATTTTCAAGCTTAATGTATGTTTTGATCTTAACCGAATAATCCCCCACTGTTTGAGAGGCTGATCTAGTTACAAATCCTTTTAATAACTTCATACATCCTTCTATAGTTTTAACCTGTAGCTCCAACCAGTGTATTACCTTACTTTCATCACCCCAACGCTTCCATCTGTATAAAAAAGAAACCAAGTGTTCATGATTAAGTAATTTGTCTGGAGAATTAGCAGACATTTCATCTAATTTTTTCACAAACTCTAATTTAATAAGTTCGAACTCATCGTCTCTAAGTGTTTGGGCAGAGTCAGCTTTTTGCCGGCGATTTTCTTCGCTTTGCAATATGTGCTCAACAATAGACAGCCCATCTGATGATTTAAAGCAATCGAGCAGTAATTTTCCTCTTTGCTCCACATCATCTATACGTCTAAGAAACCAGACAACAAGTCTTGTAGCATGTGTGTTAGAGCTAAAAAAAGTAAATCCTGTTGATTCATGATCAATGAGATCGCCAATGTCCAATATACCTTTGATGTAGGCACTTCCGTTATCTAATGGGATTTCATTAGTAAATGATTCAAACTGTGATAGTGCATTTTTAAGAATGCCGCGTTCTTTTAGTAATAAAATGAACGAAGAAAGCTTCTCAGAAGAGGCGGTAAGGTGAAGCATTTCCTGAAGATCTGAGTTAGAAAGTTCTCCGATAGGAATTGAAAAAAGGAAGTATTTTTCAAAATTTGAAGGGTGGCAGATACGCATCTCCCTCAACCAAGTTCTCTGAAAATCTATTGAGTAAATCACTCCTTTTAAAGTGCTTTCAATGGTAGGGAACAGGTACTCCATCATTTCTTTCACTAAGTTTTTTTTGTTAATAGACGCTTTATCAAATATTCCATTTATTAGGGCTGCATCCTCATTTCTGTCAGTTCTATCAGTATTAAATTTAGTGAGAATTTCTTTTGAACGTGCTATTTCTCTATAAACATCTGGTTCGAAAACTCTTAAACATTCAATTGCAATTAGATCTACAGGATTTACTTCAAAGGCTTTTTTACCTCTAAGGAGTGCAAAGTGAAAGGATAAAGTAGAAGTATATCTGTAAACATTTCTTAGATTATCAAAGTAACTTTGCATTGAACCATAAAAGATGTTCCCCCACCTGCCAGAGTCAAACATCTTCGCAGCAGAATTATCTTGCTCTAATATTGTGTCTATCTTTTTAAACAATAAATTGTGAAGTTTTGTTGTCTCTATAGAGGGTATATTAAAGGGCACTTGGATTATCTTTTCTAGATAGTCTCTGCCTAGTTGCTTGCCATCGTTCATTTTGTCTTCTACTATATCTCTTTGAAATAAAAGTAGAAAAACCACATTTGGAAATTCTAAGTTTGCTTTGATAAGTTGGAAAACCAACCTTAACTGAGTAGAGGTCAGTCTATCTAAGTCATCCATAACGACTATTAAAGGTTTATTTCTATTTAGTAATAAACTGCTTAGCTCTTGCCTAATATCGCTTAGATTCTGCTCGCTATCCTTTGCTGTTGCTTCGGCGTTCCCACTTATTTTTTTAAGAAATCCTTCCCCCCACTTTAATGCCCCCGCCCAACTGGCTAAAATAATGAGCATAAATGTACTAATGTTATTTACCCATGCTTTATCAGAAAAGTTTCCCCCAAGTCCAATTAAAGTTGCTAGCAAAAATAATGTAGGTAGAGCGGCTGAAAGACCAGTGACTACTGACTCACCTGTGTTTAGATAGCGCCCATATTTTTTTAGAGATGCAGCTAGCTTTTTTCCAGATTTGCTTTTGTCTTTTCGCCCTATGGATTTTGAAATTTCTTCGAAAAAAGAAGCTGTAATCTTGTCTTGAGCAGCCCACTCCCACGGAGAAAACTCAATAACATCCGGCTTATTCTCTCTTGTGGCAAGATTAGAAAGTGCCATATTCTTAATTGATGACTTACCTGAGCCCCAATCACCATGTAACGCTACTACCAAACTGTCGTTCCCATGCCAGCTGGCCATTGCTGCTGCTAAATCTGCGGAGAAGTCTGAACGACCTAGTAAGTCGTCCTCAATCTTTGTTATTGGTCTATCAGATGAAAATCCGTGTATATCGTGCTGTTCCATAAAAAATCTCAGTGGTTAATTCAATTTTGTTATCGTGCTTTGGTTATGCGATGCCATATATAAACTGGAGTTCTCTTAAAATCTTGGTGTCTACCAACTGAATCCAAGATTTCCGAAGCACCTCCTGCTACTGTCATCAGAAGCGACGGAATTAATGGTAGGTAAGAACCAGAGAGCATCGCTGTTGTTATCCCACCTAGCGATACCAAAGACCCTTTGGTTGCTGATCGAGCAATATTCCGAGCATTACTTCTCAACTCATCTATTTGAGGCAAGATTTCATTAATGAAGTAATGTTGAGCTCTAGCTTCAAATTCATTTGGGGCTGCATCTTTTAAATGTTCAACAGCGTTCAGCAAGGAGGAATTGAACCTCTCAAAAGCTCCGGAGTACCTATCACGCAACTCAACAACCATTTCCGGTGACGCTACATCAATTAACGCTTTATTGGCTTCGAGAAATCTGCAGGGATTATTTGGCGGGGACGTATTCTTGGTTCCGGAGTAGTTCAACAATTCGGCTTCGAACTGTGATTCGGTGACAGATGTATGTTGTAATTTACTAGCGAGCCTTGTTTCATTATATATATTTCTCAGCCTTATTCTCATAGCCTGGTTGATAGCTTGATACGCCCACTGGTCGAATTTTTCTTTTGATAACGACTTATTTGGTTCCCATACTTGCTTGTACTCGATATCGCCGTTTGCTTCCTTAATTTTTTCCAATGTTTGAAACAGGTATAACTGAACACCCTTTTTCCAGAAATCTCCTTTAAAACCAACATTCAAAGCTGGCCTTCGATTCTTTGAAGCTATCTCATTCAATATCAGCATTCTACCGAATTCATCTCTGATAACAGATTTGAGTTGAGCCCTGCTATGAATAAAGTCATGTAAATCGTCAGGTATGCTCGATCTAAAAGCATCGTCTGAGATCAGAAGCGGCACTTCATCGCTTGGCTTATTTATGAATGATAACGGTATTATTCTTACGATATCTGCTTTTATAAGTTGGAAATATTTAGAAAATAAATCTAAGCCGTCTTTAATGGTGTCATAACTGATATCTTTATTTGAAGATACTAACGGATCGTCAATTATTATAGTTTTATAAACCAGCGCTGAAGGCAGCAATTTTACAACAGAAGATTCTGTAGATTCTGAGCTAAATAGTGCACTAAGTCTTTCTGAAAGCTCGATTTTTTCAATTTCTGCATCAACCGTTTGAGCTCTAGCGTTAATATATTGAGAAATACGAGCAGATATCTCATCGTCTGGGAGACTAGAAATTTCTGTAGGTTTTCCAGACGCAGTGAGCAGTCCTGAATCTATTAATAGGTCTAACGCATGCCTACTCAATGTATCTCCAGAGAAAATTTACGGATAATTATCGGTGCACCCTTAGTTAAATATGGATACAATTAACGACATACATCTAATGTACTCAACATTACCTTGCATCTTTCTCACTTACAACATAATCGGGGTACAAGATCCCTTTGCTTGCATTTAGTGATTAGTACTATTCAATTGCTTTATTAAACTGACAGACGGCCAGTTATTTTATCTTTAGTTAGTACAGTTACTCCACCAAGACCTTGTTAAGCGATTTATATGCCATAAGTGATAAGCGCTACCGCTGTGGTCTGACATTAAAATGTACGAATTCTTAATGCCAATGTGTACGGTAAATAAACGCATTTGCACGGTAATATCCACAACCAAATCCACGATAGGTCCTGTTAGCTAGACAATCCCTGCCAGCATGTCTTTTGTCAAAAACTTTTTACCTTCTGGTGTATCTTTGTAAATCCGAACCATTTGGTCCTTGAGCTTTACTCTATATCCAAGCATCTTGCCTCGAGATATAAGCAAAGTTAAATCTCGTTTGAATTTTGCCGCGGTTCCAGTCCCTGTTACAAGGGTATGGAAGTTTTCCAAACGAATGCTAAGTGTGTGGTACTTGCCACAGAGCTTGCGACAAACTTCGTAAACTCGTTTATCAAAAGAACGTTTTATGCCGAAATAAGATGGATCAAGAGTTAGTATCTTGTTCTCCAGAGCACTTTGTATTATCCAGTCAGCAAGTTTAATTTCGACCCGACGGCTCTTTGACTCGCTGATTTTGTAAGACTCAATAATGCCCGAAATCTGGTCTATGGGCTTACCATTTATAGTTCTATTTGTTTGTATTATGGTGCCTTTAAGTCGCTCTAATGCAAGATTGAAGTCCTGATAAGCTCTTCCTGATGCTCCACGTCCTGTGGTTTTAAGAAAGTCGAATGTACAGACTGATGCTATTTCGCCTGGCTGTAATTTACTATTCAGCTGTACCATCAACTGACTTAGGCAATAAATAACTATTTCCTTGTCTTTGACGGTTGCTCTTCCTATATGGCTCGGGGTAATGCGAACGAAAGTGTCTTTATATTTAAGCTCTACCGGTTCCCTAGATTTGCTGCTTATCGCATAGATAGGAAGTTCTAATGAAAATAAGTCGGATTTCAGTGAGTACGGGGCCCTGAGATTGCATTCGAATATGTTGTCATTCATATATATACCACCATTAATGACGAGGTTGGGCTTTCACCCATGCTTCGAATTCAGCAACGGAAAACAGTAACCTGCCATTGATCCTTAAAAAAGGTGGGACCGGATATTGATTTGCCGATTTTTTGTTGTGGTTAATGTGGTTGTACAGCGTTTGCTTGGAAACATGCAGCAGCGCAGCAATTTCCTCTATGCGATAAAACAAGGGTTTCATTAGCACTTCTCTTTTTAGTTCAAAGTGCTTCCTATTGTTCACATATCGGGAATGGTTTCAGCGAAAAGGTGGGGTGGATTTTGTGGGGTTTTAAGAAAAATAGGTACAAAAGCTCTGCGTTAGACAAAAAAATTTGGCATGCCAAATTATTCCGTTATCAATTCAGGAAAATGTTCAGTGCTTTGTCGTGTCTACAATGCCTGTCTGGTTCCAGTCACAGAGTAGGATCAGCCACCGGCTTATTGCTTGTAAGCGCTCGGGGCTATTGCCTTTGGCAGCAAAGGTCAGGTCTACACTGCGCGCCGCAAACTGGCTGAAGGTTGCAGTCAGAATGTCCCAACACTCTTCTCGCTCGTTGCTAACCTGGAAGGCAAAGGCTTTCTGCCTGAACAAATCGTGAAACAGTTGCTCTTCAGTCTCATAAGATTCTGCCAGCTCAAAACCTAGCGGTTCGCGGTATTTTTCGATGCCAGCAATCCGGTTTTGTAACTCGATAATAGTAGGTATAAACGGCCTTAACTCTGCTATCTGATAAAGATTGTCAGTGTTCATGTACTCTCCAGGATGACCAATCGGCAAGCTGCGTTCCTTAAAAAGGAATGTGGCATGCCAAATTTCTAACTAAGAAATCCTTAGCATTTCAAGGCTCATTAAAACTAATATAATCTTAGCTTTCAAGTTTCACTAATAATGAACGGTAATGGTTACAGCAATATCCTTGAACAAAAATGACGATATTACTGTTGACGATCTGAAAGTGCGCTGAAAAATTTTGTTCAGATACGGACGCTGATTTCACAGTGAGTTAGCCTCAATAGCAATTCAATTAACAGGAATCATTGAATGACACTTCCGAAAGACAGTCCGCGCAATTTCTGCAAAGCATTTATTCAGCGAGAGCTTAACAGTGATAGAGAAAAACGAATTGGGATGCCTTACTGGCCAACAATGGAGAGTATGATTCAGCGAGCGAATGAGCTGACTCAGCCCTTTGAAGAGTTGGTTGGAGAGTTTGGATATATGGATATGATGGAACAAGCGCCGCCCAACAACTCATATCTATGGCTTACTCTGGAGCATATTTGGTGCAGCATCAATTACAGCAAGAAAGATGTGACACAGGCAAGAATTGACCTCAAGGAACTGAAAGAGCTACAGCAAGATATAGTAAATCTTGCCCTCAATTTATCTGGTAAATTAAAGAGGCAGTCCGAGCTGTATGAAAAATCGGGGTTTTTAAAATCAGACTATCAATTTATCGCTGATTTACTTGGCTTAGCATGCAAAAATAATTATCTATATCAGACTCACGTGTCTGAAAAAATAGAAGCGCTAACGTATCAGTATGATTTGAAGTACTGGCCTGATGTATCTGATCTAGTTGTAGCGATTGCTGAATTTGAGAAAGAGCAACCGGAGCCTGCCCATTCTGAATATCCTGAGCATGTTATTAATGGCCGAGAGTCGGATATTAAAGACTTCGTACTTGCATTTGACAGCAAATTTGATGAGCCCAATGGACTGCCAACAAAATTTCGTTTTAGCAATAACGCAATGGCAGACATCATCAATGTTGTCCTTGATTTACCAGTGGAAAAGCTTGCTACAGGGGATGCAGTTCGAATCGTACGCAATAGATTCAAGCAAAGCTAAGTTTGGGTTAGTTTTGGCTAAAAAGAGACGCCCGCCGCAGGGTGAAGGAATTTGGCATGCCAAATTCCTATCTGAGGTACGTTTCGGTAATCTCCGGCCTAAAATGCCCCATTTCCTGTGAAACGGTTTCAAGTGCTACAGCTCTTATTAAACCCTGTATTTGCAGCTCATACATCCGCTGTTGGGCATAGCTATGGCGTAAACCATGAGCGCCGCGTGACCAGCCTAATGCTCGCTTAGATGCCGCGCTAAATGAATTCGACCAGCGCTGGCCGCCAGCAATGTTATATCGGCTTAGGTAGTTAATATCCCGGTCGCGCACAGTAACAGGCTGTGATCTGCGATGTTGCTCCAACTCTTCGGCTAATTTGGTCGGCAACAGAACCTGGCGGATCAGGCCACCTTTGCCTTGCACCGTATACAAAACACCATCACGCCCGGCCCATTTGTATTCGTTTGCCGGTCGCTTATCTGCAGACCGTTCATTGCAACGGGCCAGTGTTAGCAGTTCGTGTGCACGTAAACCAGCAGCATAGCTAAGCTGCGTGGCCAGTGAATTCGACGCAAATTGTTTGCCTGCAACTATCTCTACTTGCGGCTCAGTGTAAGCGCGGGATTTTAAGACTTGTTGCTGTTCAGATTTGATAACCGGTAGGCGAGAATTTTCTGGTAAAGCCTTACTAACATGATGCAACATGATTTGCAGCGCCTGGCGTTCTAAGTCCAGGGTTTTCTGCCCAACAATCTGGCCGCGTAGCTCCAGATAGGTAATGGCATCACCTATCGACATTGCCCTTAAGCTCGGCAGCTTCATTTGTTGGCAGTAGTCGGCAATACTGGTTAACGCCTGCTCATAGTTACGCACTGAGCCGACTGATTTAACCACATCGCCTTGCAACTGTTTCATTACAGCTGCAGCTTGTTTGGCAGGCTTGGCAAATTTAGCCATGGTTATCTAACCAGCGTTTAACGGTAGTCCAGGCTACCGAGATGCGTTTTGCTTTAAGCCATCGCTGCAATTCGGCAACGGTTGCACCTTCTTTATGCATCGTTACCAGCTCGCCACGATAAGCATTTAGCCTTGAGTTTTTAAACCGGGTTTGGCGCAGGGCACGGGTTTCAGCTTTTAACTTGGCCAGTTCTGTTTCAACATCAAATTTAGTCATTGCAAATACCTGTCAGGGAATAGGGTTGTAGAGTTGTAAGAACTAACTGACTGGATTGCTCCAGTTCAGCGGCAACTAAGCCTATTCGCCCCTGTTCGTTTAGATAAACCGGCCGGACTGATCTCGCCGAAAATGCATAGGGAAAACGCAGCAGTTAAACGCGTTAATATAGGAAGATTTACGTGATTGCCCTGATGGGTGACATGTTGCAGGCAGCCAGTCAAAAAAAGGGGGCATTTGCTCATGATGCCTACCTTAAATCTTTTGTTGTGGATTTGGGAATTTGGCATGCCAAATTTTTTGCTTGTGGCTTTGCTGACTGTACCGAAAGAAAACCTATGAAATTTGGGGATAGCTTTTCACTGAAATGCATTGGCCCCGTCGTTTAGACTCTGATTGACACGAATTTGGCATGCCAAATTCTCAGACGTTAATTAAGCAGCGGTAATTAGGTTTTCAGCATGGCAAGAGTAGCAACAACCAAAGTAAACGTTCAGGATCTGGAGTATGTCATTGAATACCTGCTGGTGTTTACCGTCTCGCGCCGTGCTTATAGCAGTGATACCACAATCACCAAGGGTAAAAACCGGGTTAAATTACTACAAGCTGCGCTGACGTTGGAAGAAGCCATGCTGGAACTACGCGATCAGGAATACCTGGATGCGGTAGATCGCGTTTGTGTCGATGTTGAAGGCATCATAGCAGCAATGCTTAGCCCTGCTGACATCCAGAAATTACGCAGTGCCATCCGGCAAAAGCGTTATAAAAATGATGGCTATAGTAGGGCACAATATGAGTATATTAGTACTCAAAGATACTTACTTGATCGTAATTTGGACTAAAACTTGTTGATCTTAACTCGAAGGTGGATTTTCCGAATTTTTTATTGATATGGTGATGATATGTGAATTAAATTAACATTTTGTTTTACGAGAGAACGGCATGCATCCCGACATTTCAGAATTCAGTTATGGCTACGCACTAACCGAGTCACTAATAAGAGAACATAGCGTTAGAGCAGCTCCTATTTTTCCATCTCTGCAGGATGAGGGGAAACCTGGCGGTGGTTACGATGTTCAAATACCTTTCAGTGGTTTTCCGTTATTTTTGCAGTTCAAGCTGTCGCATAAAATGATTCGCGATTCAGCATTTGAAGCGCAGATGAACCTTATTACTACACCTTTTTACCGGATGCATTTACGTCCCACAAAACATTCAAGACAACACCCTATGTTGCTCGAACTTGAGGAGTCAGGTGCTGCAGTATTTTATGCAGCACCACATTTTGATACTCCAGCGGAGCTTAATGACGCATATATTAATTCAACAGTGGTGCAGCGTTCGGTTTTTTTTAGACCATCTGAAATAGGTGCACTTCCTGATGACGACGCACATCATATAACTTTCAAAAATGGAGCACCAGCTTTCAGATGCAGTGTTGATCCCTTAAAAATAAGAGATGACGGCACAGATCAAAGTTCATTTAAAAAAGTTCTTTATGAGGGGTTTATGCGTTATCAACGTTTGAGCCCTTCATTGGAGAGTGTGGTTGATTGGAATGAACGCCTAATTAATATTATTGAAAGGCACCGAGCACATTTCCGGTGGTATGGTAAGGATACTGCGAATAAATTGCGAAGTGCACCTCCTGTCAACGCGTTAGCTTATATGTCACGCACCTTTTTCGGCTGTAATATTTTGGTGGTTGCCCCAAAAGATAAAGAGCCTGAGATTGAGATAGAAAAATCTTACCGTTGATAGTTTTTCTGCCTTGAATGTTACTGAATAAGGTAATAATATCAATTCGCTCAGTTCTTTAGGGACTGAGGTGTATCACAAGCTGTCAAGGGCTACCTGAACCATGAACTGGAACAGGCGCTTCTTGAAGCTACAGCAGGCGGTTAATAGACTCACGTCGAACACTCCTGACACTATGATATTATACATCATAACTGACATTCGTGGCCCAGCGCCTAGCGCTGTGAATGCGTAATAAAATACGTTTGTTAAGCCTGGATCGGGAATTGGAAGGCCACAATCTCTTACCTTTTCAGGTTTTGCACTGAGCAGCAAGGATTAGCTCATGGTAAAAAAACATGATTGGTATCGAATGCGGGGGTATATCCACTTTGATGCACCAATCGGTTTAAAAAAAGCGACTGCAATTGTTACAAATACCAATCGTGTTGCCACACATGCTTTTTTTCCTTTGGTACATTACACCATCGAAAGCTTCAAGGTTGTTAAGAATGACCAAGGTGAAGTTGAAAAGAAAGTAAAACAACGCCCCATAGCTTATGCTGGCCATCTTGATTCCCATATCTATTCATATTATTCCAGACTATTGTCTGCTAAATATGAGGTCGCTCTAAAGGAAAGAGGCCTAGATAAGAACGTAATTGCATTTCGGGCCTTGGGTAAAAGTAATATTGATTTTGCTAATGACGCTTTTGAGGAAATTAAAAAGCGTCGATCATGCAGCGCCATAGCACTTGATATAACAGGTTTTTTCGACAACTTAGATCATCAAATATTAAAAGAGCATTGGTGTTACCTTTTAGGGGCCGACAAGCTCCCAAATGATCATTTTAATGTATTCCGCTCGATTACCCGCTTTTCGAAAGTATGCCGTAATACGGTATATGAACGATTAAAAATAGCGAAGAACAACCCCAAAAATGGTCGATTTAAGATATGTGAACCAGAAGTGTTCCGTCGCGTTATTCGTGCGGATAAGTTGATTCAGGTAAATGCGGACTCAAAGGGGGTACCACAAGGTTCTCCTATTAGCGCTCTTTTATCGAATATTTATATGTTGACGTTTGATGTTGCAGCTAAGAATATCGCTGAACAGTACGATGGCTGTTACTACAGATACTGCGACGACATGTTATTTATCGTCCCGACGGCTTATAAAGACTTGGTTGAAAAGGCTGTAATGGCAGAGATTGCCAAAGTAAAACTAGATATTAACCCTAAAAAAACTGAGATCCGTGATTTTTGGCCATTTGGTTCCGTGATGCAATCAAATAAGCCATTACAGTACCTTGGTTTTATTTTTGATGGGCAGCATAAATTAATTCGCTCAGCAGCTTTGGCAAAATTTTCGGGCCGAATGAAATCAGGCGTTCGCCTGGCTAAAAAAACTCAACGTAAGGCTAACTACAAGGAAATTATTGCAGGGAAGGAAGTTACCAGATTATTTAAACACAAGCTTTACGAACGTTACTCACACCTCAGCAATCGCAATTTCGTTACCTATGGTTATCGTGCTGCAAAAATAATGCAGTCGCAGGCAATCCGTAAACAGTTAAAGCCTCTGTGGGGGCGACTTCAGAAAGAAATTGTTGACGATAACCCATTATTTAATATGACGTTATCTGATATGTTGTTTAGCACAAAAAAGCAGCCTTAATGTATTTAGCCGACGCTTAATAAGCTAAAAAATTTGGCATGCCAAATTCCTATTACAGGAAATTCAGTAGAAGGTATCGTAGAGCTGACCTAAAGCCTGAGCGTCTTCGGCTTCTGACCGACTCATATGCTCTCCGTCAGCAATAACACTGCCCATGCCGTCATCCAGCATGTCCAGCTGATCATTATCGTTGCCCTCTGACCCAGATAAAAGAACATCTAATGTTCCAAGAGCTACCAAGCCCGTCACTTTTAATACTTTACCTAACATAGTGGGTACCTTGTATGGGAATTTGGCATGCCAAATTTTTAATTAATAAATTAGCCTTTGGTCGGCGTTATGACCGAGCTGCAATCGCCGGCAGTGTTTTCAAGTAGCACCGTATGTGAGGTAAATGCCGGTCATTTTAATATTCGCCAGCCTGAAACTCAGAGTGCTAAGTATTCCTTAGTATCTAGCTGCTATTAAAGCTAAGAAAATCTTAGTTTTCAATAGCCAATATCTCACACTGTGAATAATACTGACGGTTCGCCCTTACCAAAGCGTCTGAAACAAGCCCGCCTAATGCGTGGCTTGTCGCAAAAGCAGCTCGGCATACTTGCTGGGATGGACCGTTTTGTCGCGTCTGCAAGAATGAACCAGTATGAGCGGGGAGTGCATGCGCCGGAATTTAAAACCGTTATAGCACTTGCTAAGGTATTGCAGGTCCCAACGGCCTACCTGTTTTGCATAGAAGATGACCTGGCAGAACTTATACTGGCAAAGAGTGATAGCTGAAATTTGGCATGCCAAATTTAAATCCTAGAGTTTTTGAGCTTCAGTTAATAAATTCCTTACTTGATATCTGAAGCGTTGTTCCGCAAAGTGCCAAAAGCGGTAAGATAACTTTATTTTGTTCCGACTCAAAGTTCCTAAAAGAGAACAGCTGCCCCCGTTTTGGTCGACCCTGAAAAACAATTTAGCGTAAGAAACAGAGTGTGAAAGTCTATTTTTCGCTAAAAGGCGACAGAAATTTATCTATTTAATGCTTACAAAAAAATCATAAATCGGCCCATAAGTAGGATCGCAGTGTTTATATGCTTACAATTTCCAGTGTTGGCAATGTTTGTTGTTGCCAAAGTGTTTCTTAAAGCTTGACAAATGTGATAATTTTATTACCCTATGTTTGCTTACATTTTAAGTGTTAAGCTAGGTTGAAATTTTCACAAGGAGTAATAATGAGACACTTTATAAGCATTATATTCACAATTGTGGTTGGGTTTGTATTGGTGAATATGAACATTGATGTTGAAAGCGAGGACGGTGTTGCAATTAGTTGGGTTAATAAAGCAATTGCAAACGATGAAGAAGAGAATGATGATGACGAAGAGATTGAGGTTATCGTCATTACGGCTCCAGGCGGTGGTGGTGTTTGGGGCGGCGGCGGTTGGGTCGGCGGCGGCGGTTGGGGCGGCGGCGGCGGTGGTTTGGGCGGCGGCGGTGGCGGTGATGCGCCTATCGAACCCCCAGAAGACGATCCAGAAGAAGAATCACCAGAAGTCTGTCTTGCTAGAGCCGAAGTTAGGTATGAACAGTGCCAAGCTCCTATTTATATGAGTCACCTCGATGCAATGAGAAATATTTGTCCATACTTCTTAGATCTTGAGATTGGGGGCGATGCTCGTGTCATTTTTGGTAGTGTTACAGTTCGTTCTTACGATTCGTGCGTTAATACTGCTAATTCAATGCAAACAGCGTTGTTAAACGACTGTGATGTCAATCGCGCATTTCAAAGATTAAATTGTTTAGAATAGAATATTTTGAACTAGGCAGAATAGCAGTGAGGATTTTATGAAAAAAGGAAGCATTATTACACTAAGCATAATTGGAATATTAGTATTTGTATTCTTGTTATTTCAGGGGCGATTTGGCGGAAATGAATTTAGCATTGGGCAATCTTCTCAAATCATTAAAGATCGGCCAGAGCCTAAATCGAATATCGGCGAATCAGACCTTGATGGCGCAAAATACAATATGGGTAATGATGCTTCCCGACTAGCGGTGTCAGAGCTAAGAGAAGATGCTGTTAGATCTAGTAATAGTAAAATGGATTATGAATCTGATTGGTGTATCGCGACGTCAGATTTAGACCCGGTTGATATTTCATATTTTAATGAAGAAGTAGCAGATTGGAGATTAACTAGAGGACAAGTTATTCCTGCAATTAAGGATGAAGCTGGGAATGAATACTCATCGGGCAACAGCCAATATCTTGCCCCTTATATAGAGTCAAACTACGAAGATCTTTGGATTCAAATTAGAAACGATAATGAATTTGCAATGATGGCTGCTTTGAATCGAGAGGATATTGACATTAATAGTCAACTTAAGATTTCTCAGAGACTTGTTGTTAAAGGGCACACAGGCTTAGCGTTGTCGAACTTAGTTATTATCGAGTTAACTAACGCTAAAATGGCTTACAGTAATACAGGTAAGATAAATGCAGATATTGAAGGAAATCTTTATCGGGCTTTGGCTTACACAGCATACGGCATTGAGCAGTATGATTTAAATGCTGCATTTTCATTTCTTAGAATTGTAAGCTCTGAGGAGTTTCCAATCGAATTGAAACCTGTATATTCTTTAGGAAGAAAAAATAGCCTTCCTCAATACACTCACGAGCTAAAGGAGCTAATCGATAATTCTCGAGTGGATGAAAATATGATACTTCCAGTGCAGAATGAAGTTCCCAAAGCTGCAAAGCACGATTTTGAGAATATGCTTGCTCGTTTATATATTGATTACGAAAGAGAATTTGACAATCTTAAATTAGTTCTTAGTGACTCAACTAGCAAAATGCTGGAAAGTTCTGATTGTGTGAAAAAACAAGTTGAAATGTTTGCATCTGCGAAACGAAAATAGTGAATCGAAGTTCCCTCCCCGAAAAATAGAAAAAGTTTTGGGGAGAGAATATGAAAGTGACTTTCAACGCCTGCATGTACGTGGAGTGACTTAACAAAAATACTAGCGTTATAGCTTTTTGGTTATACCTCTACCAACGTACTCAAAGGAAATGGCTATTCATAGCATGGAGATACCGCTGATGTTATTGCAGAGCATGAGATTGCTGTTTCGCCAGGTAGTGTTCAAAATTCTGTGTCATTTCATTAAACTAAGCGAAAAAGAGATGACA
>CAXBHB010000033.1:0-18306 GCA_963975465.1 uncultured Chromatiaceae bacterium | reverse complement strand
CTTTCCCAGTCGTCGGCTGCGTTACCGCTGCCCCGTCTGTGGATGCGCATTATAGAGATCCGGCAAACATGATCAAGATCTTTTTTGCAGAAAGATGACTGACCGGGTGTTTTTTGTGCGATCAGCAGGAATTATCTGCAAATTGACCAGAGTTTAAGCAGTTATTCGGTCAGATTTTTAAAATGCGAAAGATCTGGCGCTACTTTGCGAGGACGTTGCAATTCATATTGATAGATCAACTGGCCCAGTTGACGCAAAAATGGCTTGGCTATCTCGTTTAGTTGATAAGTGTCGTCATTAAGAACATCGTTTTCATTTGCATAAATAACTGCTACCAGTAAAAACTCAATATTGTTTTCAATATCAACAATATAAGCTCCGTCGATAGCATGGCCATAGGCCCAACCTGTTTTATTAAAAATTCTAAGATGTTCCGGTATCGGCTGAGCAACGCCACCAACCAGTAAGAACTTCGCATAATTATCAGGATATTCTGCTTCATCATACGCGGGGAAGGCACTGGACGAGGGCGCTAGCCCCATATAGCGGATAATGAACTGTCTGTGCTGTTCACTAATATTAAATAACTGTTCCGAACTAAAAGACTCCGGAAATAATATGCGCTTTAAAACGTTATTGTAATCAACTATTGAAAAACGGTTTTTATCAGTGAAATCCATCGGCGCCGATATGTGTTTATCATTAGCCATATGAGCCTTACCCAGCGTTGGCCTGGAAGGATTGCTATACCGGGTATCACTACTACGTGCTTCTAATGACAATATTGGTTGATTAGTCGTGTCAACAAACTCGATGGCATTATAGTGCCGCTGTTCAGGCTCAGGTAACGACAAACTAAGGCGATGATTAATGACGGTATTGGTTAGCCCTTTCTGCTGTAATTGATTGTTTATATATTCCTGGCCCAGCAATTCATACAGTCTGTTATAAGCGTCGTTATCGCTAACCAGTAGTATTTTCCTGATGTACTGAGCAACGCTTGGCAATAATGTCTCTGCCGTACTGTCTGTCAAGGCAGCTGTCTGCCCCGGCCTGCTGCTTTTAGTAAGCATTGTTGTATCTTTATTCAAACCCGAAATGTTTTGCTGTTCCAGCCATTGTAACGCCAGTATGGATAGCGGTAGCTTCGCCGTGCTGGCAGGATAGAAATAATGGGATTCATCTAGCCCAAACTGGTAGTGGCTAAATTTGACCTTGTTATCAAGGTTACGGTCAATCTGGGTGTAGAGGATTTGAACATTGAAGTTTTCAGGTACTTTTAGTACTTGCTGTAACACGTCGAACTGCGAGGATGAGCTTTTTAGTAGCGGTTCGAGTTCATAACACACGTCACTGCTCACATCTTTGCATCCTTTTGCTTGAGCAGAACAAGACAGCAGCAATACTACTAAGGCTGCTATTAATAACTTAACTGTTAGTTGCATAACACTTTGCCCGGAAACCAACGTGTTTCTAGCTTAGCTATAATTCATATTAATAACAAACAGCTATAAAAAAACCGGGCAAAGCCCGGTTTTTTGATTAGAGACTAGCTTACTCGGCAGCAGTTTCTTCAACTGGCAGAGTATCCACTTCTGGACGGTCAACTAACTCGATATAGCACATTGGTGCATTGTCACCTGTACGGAAACCACACTTCATAATACGAGTGTAACCACCTGGACGCGCGTTGTAACGTGGTCCTAAAACATTGAACAACAAACCAACAACTTCTTTATCACGAGTACGGGCAAAAGCTAAACGGCGATTTGCAACGCTGTCGTTTTTGGCCAAAGTGATCAATGGTTCAATCACTCGACGTAACTCTTTAGCCTTTGGCAAAGTCGTTTTGATGATTTCGTGCTTCACCAACGAGCTTGCCATGTTGCGGAACATTGCAGTACGGTGGCTGCTATTCCGATTTAATTGACGACCACTCTTGCGATGGCGCATGATCTATTCCTTCTCACTAAACCAGGAACTGGTGTCTGGTTAGTCTTTATTTACCAAACTAGCTGGCGGCCAGTTTTCCAGGCGCATGCCCAGAGATAAACCCCGCGACGCCAACACGTCTTTAATTTCGGTAAGTGACTTCTTACCAAGGTTAGGCGTTTTCAGCAACTCAACCTCAGTACGTTGTACCAGATCACCGATATACTGAATCTGCTCTGCCTTCAAGCAGTTAGCAGAACGAACTGTTAGCTCTAAATCATCAACAGGACGTAACAGAATCGGATCGAACTCCGGCTTCTCTTCACGTTTTTCAGGCTCACTCTTATCGCGCAATTCAACAAAGAACTCCAGCTGTTCAGCCAGAATTGTCGCTGCACGACGAATGGCTTCCTCAGGCTCAACAGTGCCGTTGGTTTCCATGTCGATGATCAGTTTATCCAAATCAGTACGCTGTTCTACCCGTGCCGATTCCACAGTATAAGCTATGCGCTCTACCGGGCTGAACGACGCGTCTAACAACAGACGACCTATCGGACGTTCGTCATCATCAGAGGACAAACGAGCTGATGCAGGCACATAGCCGCGACCACGCTCAATCTTCAGGCGCATACTGAATTCAGTTTCACCAGTCAGATTACAAATAACGTGCTCAGGGTTAGTAATAACCACACCGTCGCCACGCTGGATGTCTCCAGCAGTTACAGGGCCGGCACCTTTCTTCGTTAAAGTCAGCGTGACTTCATCTTTGTCTTCCAGGCGAACGGCAAGGCCTTTCAGGTTAAGAAGGATATCAATGATATCTTCCTGGACACCTTCTTTGGCACTGTACTCATGGAGCACGCCGTCGATTTCTACTTCAGTCACTGCACAACCTGGCATTGACGATAACAGAATACGACGTAACGCGTTGCCCAAGGTATGCCCGAAACCGCGCTCAAGTGGTTCCAAAGTAACTTTGGCACGAGTTGGGTTGATCCTTTCGATACCAACTAATCTCGGCTTAAGGAATTCGGTGACAGAACCCTGCATATATCCTCTCTTAACAATTAGCTTTACTTAGAGTAAAGCTCGACGATTAACTGTTCGTTGATGTCCGCAGACAAGTCAGAACGCTCAGGCTGACGTTTGAAAACGCCTTCCAGCTTCGTGTTGTCAACTTCGATCCAAGTTGGCTTCTCACGTTGCGCGGCTACTTCAAGAGCTGCACTGATACGTGCTTGCTTCTTGGCCTTCTCGCGCACAGAGATAACTTGTTCAGGTAACACAGTGTATGATGGGATGTTAAGCACTTTGCCATTTAATAAAATGGCTTTATGGCTTACCAGCTGACGCGCTTCAGCACGTGTACTGGCCAGACCCATACGGTAAACCACGTTGTCTAAGCGTGACTCTAACAACGCTAACAGGTTTTCACCGGTATTACCTTTCAAACGAGCAGCTTCTTTGTAGTAATTACGGAACTGCTTCTCTAACACGCCGTACATACGACGAACTTTTTGCTTCTCGCGCAACTGTAAACCGTAATCTGATAAACGACCGCGACGAGCGCCGTGCTGACCAGGAGCAGTTGTTAAGTTACACTTTGAATCAATTGCTCTTACGCCGCTTTTCAGGAACAGGTCTGTACCTTCGCGACGACTAAGTTTGAGCTTAGGACCCAAATATCTTGCCATCTTCTTTCTCCAATAATCCGTGAAGCGCTGTAATTACACGCGACGTTTTTTAGGGGGACGGCATCCGTTATGCGGAATAGGCGTCACGTCGGTGATATTTGTAATGCGGTATCCAGCGGCGTTCAGTGCACGAATCGCTGATTCGCGGCCTGGGCCTGGACCATTTACAAACACTTCAAGGTTCTTAAGACCATATTCTAACGCAGCAGTACCAGCACGTTCAGCAGCTACCTGAGCAGCGAACGGCGTAGACTTACGTGAGCCACGGAAACCTGAACCGCCAGAAGTTGCCCAGCAAAGAGCATTACCCTGACGATCGGTGATCGTAACGATGGTATTATTGAAAGAAGCATGGATATGAGCCATACCATCAGAAACTTGCTTTTTTACCCGTTTACGAGTACGAACTGGTGCTTTTGCCATGTTATTACCCCGTCCTATTTCTTAATCGCTTTGCGTGGACCTTTACGGGTACGCGCATTGGTCTTAGTTCTCTGACCACGAACTGGCAGACTACGACGGTGGCGTAAGCCACGGTAACAACCAAGATCCATTAAACGTTTAATGTTTAATGTCACTTCACGGCGTAAGTCACCTTCAACGGTGTACTTAGCAACTTCGTCACGAAGCGTATCTAACTGTGCATCAGATAATGCAGCAATTTTCATACTTTCTTCGATACCCACAGCAGCTAAAATTGATTTAGCGCGGGTTTTACCGATACCATAAACATAAGTTAAAGAGATAACTGCATGTTTATTATCGGGGATGTTAATGCCAGCGATACGGGCCACTAACGTTCTCCTATAAAAAATTAAAAGGTGCCAATTTGAAAAGCCCGTAAGGATACTCAAATAGCGCTCATATTGCAAACAATTAAGGGGCCGAACAAAACGTTCAGCCCGATAATGTGTTTTCTACCTTAACCCTGGCGCTGTTTGTGCTTAGGTTCACTGCAAATTACACGCACAACATTGTTGCGTTTGATAACTTTACAGTTACGGCAGATCTTCTTAACGGAAGCTCGTACTTTCATAACTTAACTCCGCAAATATATCTTAACGGCTATAGCCTTTAAGATTTGCCTTTTTAAGCACAGAATCATACTGATGAGACATCAGATGGGTCTGTACCTGTGCCATAAAGTCCATAATAACAACAACGATAATCAGTAACGATGTACCACCGAAGTAAAATTGCACGTTCCATGCAACCATCATGAACTCGGGAACCAAACAGATAAAAGTAATATACAAGGCACCTGCTAAGGTTAACCGGGTCATCACTTTATCAATGTATTTTGATGTCTGCTCACCAGGACGGATCCCAGGGATAAAAGCACCGGATTTCTTCAAATTGTCTGCTGTATCACGCGGGTTAAACACCAACGCAGTATAGAAGAAACAGAAGAAAATGATAGCCGCCGAGTATAACATCATATACAACGGTTGTCCCGGAGATAAAGCTAGCGAAACTTCCTGAAGGAAGTTAGCAACCATACCTTCGCCTGCACCAAACCAACTGGCTATAGTGCCTGGGAACAGAATTATGCTAGACGCAAATATTGGTGGTATAACACCGGCCATATTTACTTTTAACGGTAAATGGCTGCTTTGCGCGGCAAACACCTGACGGCCTTGCTGACGCTTAGCATAGTTAACCACAATACGACGCTGGCCGCGTTCAAAGAACACCACAAACCAGGTAATCGCAATAACAATAACGCCAATAGCTACTAACAGTAAAAAGTGCAAATCGCCCTGACGTGCCATCTCAATCGTCTGGCCAATGGCAGACGGGAAGCCAGCAACAATACCGGTAAATATAAGCAGCGATATACCATTACCAATACCGCGTTCAGTAATTTGCTCACCTAACCACATTAAAAACATGGTACCGGTAACTAAACTAATGATTGCAGTGAAGTAAAACGCAAAGCCAGGGTCAAGTACTAACCCCGGCATCATATTGGGTAAGCCAGTAGCTATACCAATAGACTGCAGTATTGCTAAACCTAAAGTACCGTAACGGGTATACTGATTAATTTTGCGCTTACCGGCTTCGCCTTCTTTCTTCAACTCGGCCAGATGCGGATGCATCACGGTTAGCAGTTGAACAATAATTGAAGCAGATATGTAGGGCATAATACCCAACGCAAATACAGAAGCCCGTTCAAGGGCACCACCGCTGAACATGTTAAACATTTCAACGATGGTACCTTTTTGTTGCTCGAATAACTGAGCCAGCACGTTGGCGTCAATTCCAGGAATTGGCACAAAGGAGCCTAACCGAAAAACGATTATGGCCAAAAGTACAAATAACAGACGGGATTTCAGCTCGCTGAATCCGCCTTTTGCACCTCTTGAGTCCGAACCTGGTTTAGCCATGCGTACTATCCTTATTATTCTTCGACTTTACCGCCGGCGGCTTCGATGGCAGCACGCGCGCCTTTAGTTACGCCTAAACCTTTAACAGTCACAGGACGAGCAATCTCGCCTGACAGCACAACTTTAGCGAACTTAACAGAACGAGAGATGATGTTAGCTTCCATTAAGGTTGCTAAATCAACTACGTCGCCGTTAACAGCAGCCAACTCGTGTAACCGGACTTCAGCAGAAACCAATGATTTCTGTGAGGTGAAACCGAACTTAGGCAAACGTTGTTTCAATGGCATTTGACCGCCTTCAAAACCAGGGCGCACTTTACCGCCTGAACGTGACTTCAGACCTTTGTGACCGCGACCTGCAGTTTTACCTAAACCAGAACCGATACCACGGCCTACGCGTTTTCTATCTTTCTTTGCACCTGGTGCGGGAGACAGTGAATTTAAAAGCATCTTTTACTCCTCCACTTTAACCATGTAATACACAGCGTTAATCATACCGCGAACAGAAGGTGTATCTTCTACTTCGACAGTATGGTTAATACGGCGCAAACCTAAACCCAATAACGATGCACGATGCTTCGGTAAACGACCGATGCTCGACTTAGTCTGGGTTACTTTAATTGTCTTCTTCGCCATGGCAAATTACCCCAAAATGTCATCAACGCGTAAACCGCGTTTAGCTGCCACTTGCGCCGGTGACTTCACAGAAGCCAGAGCATTAATGGTAGCGCGAACTACGTTAATTGGGTTAGTTGAGCCGTAACACTTAGACAGAATGTTCTGGATGCCCGCTACTTCTAATACGGCGCGCATTGCACCGCCAGCGATCAAACCAGTACCTTCTGATGCAGGCTTCATAAATACATTAGAGCCTGAATGCACACCACGAGTTGGGTGGTGTAAAGTGTGACCATTTAACTCAACCTGGGTCATGTTGCGACGTGCTTTTTCCATTGCTTTTTGAATAGCAGCGGGTACTTCACGTGCTTTACCATAACCGAAACCAACGCGGCCGTTGCCGTCACCGACTACAGTCAATGCAGTAAAGGAGAATATACGACCACCTTTAACTACTTTTGACACGCGGTTTACTGCAACAAGCTTCTCTTGTAAATCAGATTGTTGTTTAGCTTCTTCGTTAGCCATGAGCTACTCCTAGAACTGAAGACCGGCTTCACGCGCTGCGTCTGCTAACGCCTGCACGCGACCATGATACTGGAAGCCACTGCGGTCAAAAGCACAAGCAGTAACGCCTTTAGCTACTGCACGTTCGGCAATCGCTTTACCTACAGCCTTTGCAGCATCTACGTTACCTGTGTACTTCAATGAGTCACGAATAGTTGCTTCTGCAGTAGAAGCCGCAACGATCACTTCAGCATTTGGTGCGATAAGCTGGGCGTAGATGTGACGTGGTGTACGGTGTACAACCAAGCGATTCGCACCTTGTTCGATAATGTTTCTGCGAGTGCGTTTGGCACGACGCAGACGAGCAAGTTTCTTATCCATCGTCTTACCCTACTTTTTCTTCGCTTCTTTACGACGCACGTTTTCATTCGCATAACGAACACCTTTGCCTTTATAAGGCTCTGGTTTACGGTATGCCCGGATGTTTGCAGCAACTTGACCAACTAATTGTTTGTCAGCACCTTTCACCACGACTTCTGTCTGGGTAGGAGTTTCGATAGTGATACCGTTAGGGATCTCGAAAACTACCGGGTGAGAAAAGCCCAGGCTCAGGTTTAATACCTTGCCTTCTGCTTTTGCACGGTAACCAACACCAACCAGTTCCAGTTTCTGAGCGAAACCTTCACTGACACCTGTTACCAGGTTATTGATCAATGCACGGGCAGTACCCGCTTGTGCGTTTGCATTTTCGAAACCGTCGCGTGGATTGGTACGTAAAACGTTACCTTCGACAACGATTTCAACTGCAGGGTTAACGTTAACCGTTAACTCGCCGTTTTTGCCCTTCAGCGTCACAACCTGACCGTTTTGCGTTAAAGTAACGCCGGTAGGTAAAGTGACTGGGGCCTTAGCAACACGAGACATAGATTACTACCTCCGTTACGCTACGTAGCCGATGATTTCGCCACCGATACCAACCTTGCGCGCTGCGCGGTCAGTCATTAGTCCTTTAGATGTTGACACAATGGCCACACCTAAACCGCCCATTACCTTAGGTAATTCGCCGCTCTTCTTATAGATTCGCAGACCTGGACGACTAACACGATCGATAGTCTCAATAACTGATTTGCCCTGGAAATACTTTAATGTAACTTCCAGTTCTGGTTTAACATCACCAGACACAGCGAAATCGCCGATGTAACCTTCGTCTTTTAATACTTTCGCGATTGACACCTTCAATTTAGAAGATGGCATTTTAACCGCAACTTTATTGGCAGCTTGGCCGTTGCGGATGCGAGTAAACATATCCGCTACTGGATCTTGCATGCTCATAGCTCGTTACTCCCGTGATTCTTACCAGCTAGCCTTACGAAGGCCAGGAATTTCACCGCGCATAGCTGCTTCACGAACCTTGATACGGCTCATTCCGAACTTACGCAGATAACCATGTGGACGACCTGTTACACGACAACGGTTACGTTGACGTGAAGGGCTGGAATCACGCGGCAACGTCTGTAGCTTCAGAACTGCTGCCCAACGGTCTTCATCAGACGTCGCCGGATTGGCAATCAGGTCTTTCAGCTCATGACGCTTTGCAGCGAATTTGGCTACCAGTTGTGCACGCTTTAATTCGCGAGCTTTCATTGATTGTTTTGCCATGACCCTACACCTTATTTCTTGAACGGGAAGTTAAACGCGGCAAGTAAAGCACGTCCTTCGTCATCGGTACGAGCAGTAGTTGTAATAGTGATATCTAAACCACGTACAGCATCTACTTTATCGTATTCGATTTCCGGGAAAATGATTTGCTCGCGTACACCCATGCTGTAGTTACCACGGCCATCAAATGACTTCGGGTTTACACCGCGGAAGTCACGAATACGCGGGATAGCAATAGAGACTAAACGCTCTAAAAAATCCCACATACGCTCGCCGCGCAGGGTCACTTTTGCGCCAATAGGGTAGCCTTCACGGATTTTGAAACCGGCAACAGATTTCCGAGCCTTGGTAACCAGTGGCTTTTGGCCAGCAATAGCGGTTAAATCCGCTACTGCGTTATCAAGGATCTTCTTGTCTGCAACTGCTTCACCCACACCCATATTGAGTGTGATTTTAACAATCCGAGGGACTTGCATGACGCTGGTGTAGCCAAACTGTTTAAACAGTTCCGGGACTACGGTGTCTTTATAAATTTCATGCAGTTTCGCCATCGTATTACTCCAATAGCAATTAGATTACTTCATTATTCGATTTGAAGAAGCGGACTTTCTTGCCATCTTCAAAACGGAAACCTACGCGATCAGCTTTACCCGTTTTAGGGTTGAAAATCGCTACATTTGAAACATGAATAGAGGCTTCTTTCTCAACGATACCACCCGGGGTATTAAGCGCAGGAACAGGTTTCTGATGCTTTTTAACCAGGTTAACGCCTGAGATATAAACACGGCTTTCAGAAAGTAAAACTTTCGTTACTTTGCCACGTTTGCCCTTGTCCTTACCAGTAAGAACAACCACCTCATCATCACGACGGATTTTACTAGCCATTGTGACTCCTTACAGTACTTCTGGTGCCAGTGACACGATCTTCATAAACTTATCGCCACGAAGTTCACGTGTTACAGGGCCGAAAATACGTGTGCCGATCGGTTCCAGCTTGGTGTTTAATAACACTGCTGCATTGCGATCAAAACGGATTAATGACCCGTCCTGACGACGTACGCCTTTGCGTGTACGCACCACCACTGCATTCAGAACGTCACCTTTTTTAACCTTACCGCGCGGAATTGCTTCCTTAACAGTAATTTTAATGACGTCACCAATTGCGGCATAACGGCGATGCGAACCACCTAAGACCTTAATACACATTACGCTGCGCGCGCCGCTGTTGTCTGCGACTTCCAGCATAGATTGCATCTGGATCATCTTAGTGCTCCGCTATTCTACTATATAGCCCTCTCGGACTACGCTGCTTACGATAATAAATACCCCCCCAGATAGAAGGGCGCGTGATTATAACAGCACTTTTACTAAATGGATAGTTTAATAATAAAAAACGGCCCTACTGGGCCGTTTCTTTCAGAGTCTTAGTTATTAAGACGCTGATTCAACTACCGCTACCAGGGTCCACGACTTAGTCTTGGACAGAGGACGACATTCACGGATAGTGACAACATCGCCTTCTTTACACTGATTGGTTTCATCATGTACGTGCAGTTTGGTAGTACGCTTAATGAATTTCCCGTAAATCGGGTGCTTCACTGAACGTTCGATAGCAACAGTGATAGACTTGTCCATCTTGTTACTGATCACTTTACCTTGCAGCGTACGGATATTCGCTTCAGTCATTACGCACCTGCCTTCTCGGTTAAGATAGTCTTAACGCGCGCGATATCACGACGCACCTGCTTCATTAAATGTGTCTGAGCTAACTGACCAGTAGCTGCTTGCATGCGCATATTGAATTGCTCACGTAACAGACCTAATAATTCAGCGTTTAACTCTTCAACACTTTTCGATTTTAATTCGCTGGCTTTCATCACATTACCGTCCGCGTTACAAAGGTTGTCTTAAAAGGAAGCTTAGCAGCAGCAAGCGTAAATGCATGACGCGCTAACTCTTCAGACACACCGTCCATTTCATACAGAACTTTGCCAGGTTTAATCTGACATACCCAGTACTCAACAGAACCTTTACCACTACCCATCCGTACTTCCAGCGGCTTAGCAGTAATTGGTTTGTCTGGGAACACACGGATCCAGATTTTACCAACACGCTTAACAGCCCGCGTCATAGCACGACGTGCAGATTCGATTTGACGTGAAGTCATTTGACCACGTTCTAATGATTTCAGTGCATAAGTACCGAAAGATACTTTATCGCCTACCTGGGCTAAACCACGGTTACGACCTTTGTGCACTTTACGAAATTTTGTACGTTTTGGTTGCAACATCGCTCAATACCCCTACTTAGCCTTACGTGCCGGTTTTTTCGGCGCTTTAGGCTGGTTGTTATTGTTAGCGTTGTTGGTGTTGCTGCTTAATGGCAGAGCTCCTAAGATCTCGCCTTTAAAAATCCACACCTTAACACCAATGATACCGTAAGTAGTTAAAGCTTCTGAGGTGTTGTAATCAATGTCAGCGCGCAGGGTGTGCAGTGGCACACGGCCTTCACGATACCATTCATCACGGGCAATCTCAGCGCCGCCTAAACGGCCACTTACCTGAACCTTGATACCTTTAGCGCCAATACGCATGGCGTTTTGTACAGCGCGCTTCATAGCACGACGGAACATAACGCGACGCTCTAACTGGCTGCTGATAGAGTCAGCAACTAATTTGGCATCTAACTCAGGCTTGCGGATTTCAGAGATATTGATCTGCGCAGGCACGCCGGCAATTGCGGCAACTTGCTTGCGGATCTTCTCAACGTCTTCACCTTTCTTACCGATAATTACGCCTGGACGAGCAGTGTGAATAGTCACACGGATGCTTTTCGCAGGGCGCTCAATATCAATCCGGCTTACAGAAGCGGCTTTCAATTGTTTCGTCAGGTACTGACGAACTTTGTAGTCACCGTTTAAGAAATCCGGGAAGTCTTTTGTATTCGCGAACCAGGTTGAGCTCCATGGCTTAGTGATACCTAGGCGAATACCATTAGGATGTACTTTCTGTCCCATTTCTATCTCCTAGTTATCAGCTACAACCACAGTGATGTGGCTGGTGCGCTTAACAATACGGTCAGCACGACCTTTAGCACGTGGCTTGATACGTTTCATAGACGGACCTTCATCAATGAAGATGGTCTTTACTTTCAACGTGTCAATATCCGCGCCTTCGTTGTGCTCAGCGTTGGCAATGGCTGATAAAAGAACCTTTTTAACTAACTCGGCAGCTTTTTTCGGGCTGTAAGTCAGTACATTCAGCGCCTTATCAACTGACAATCCACGCACTTGGTCAGCGACCAAACGGGTTTTTTGTGCAGAAGAACGGGCAAATTTGTGTTTAGCTAATGCTTGCATCATTTACCCCTTAGCGCTTCTTGGCCTTTTTGTCGGCTGCATGACCACGGTAAGTACGAGTAGGTGCAAATTCACCTAACTTGTGACCAACCATCTCTTCCGAGACAAACACCGGTACATGTTGACGACCATTATGGACAGCGATGGTCAAACCGATCATATCAGGTATGATCATTGAACGACGGCTCCAAGTCTTTATAGGCTTCTTGTCACCGCTTTCCAACGCTTTCTCTACCTTCTTCAGCAAGTGAAGGTCAATAAATGGACCTTTCTTGAGAGAACGTGGCATGGCAATTCCTCACAAATTATTTATCACGACGACGTACGATAAGTTTATCAGTACGCTTGTTTGAACGAGTTTTGTAGCCTTTAGTTGGTACGCCCCATGGAGTAACAGGGTGACGACCACCAGAAGTCTTACCTTCACCACCACCGTGTGGGTGGTCAACCGGGTTCATTACTACACCACGTACGGTTGGGCGAATGCCGCGCCAGCGCATAGCACCAGCTTTACCGTATTGACGTAACATGTGCTCGGCATTACCGATTTCACCGATAGTCGCGCGACAATCTGCTAATACTTTACGTACTTCGCCGCTACGCAGACGCAGAGTTACATACTCACCGTCACGCGCCAGGATCTGTACAAAAGCACCGGCTGAACGAGCCAGCTGGCCGCCTTTACCTGGTTTAATTTCGATATTGTGAACAACCTGACCAACCGGGATATTCCGCAGTGGCAAAGTGTTACCCGCTTTAATAGGCGAGTCCATACCAGAAATAATTGCATCACCAGCTTTCAGGCCTTTAGGTGCCAGAATGTAACGACGCTCACCGTCTGCATACAGTACTAAAGCGATGTTAGCAGTACGATTCGGATCGTATTCTAAGCGCTCAACTTTAGCTGGAATGCCGTCTTTAGTGCGTTTGAAGTCGACAACACGATAATGTTGCTTATGACCACCACCGATATGACGGGTAGTGATACGACCTTTGTTGTTACGACCACCAGTTTTAACTTTCTTCTCTAACAAAGGGGCATAAGGCTTGCCTTTGTACAGGTCTGGGTTAACCACTTTTAATACGTGGCGACGACCTGGTGACGTAGGTTTACACTTTACAAGTGCCATTTCCTAACTCCTCTTCTTACTCAGCGCCGCCAACGAAATCGATTTCGCTGCCTTCTTTAAGAGTAACGTAAGCTTTTTTCCAATCGCTACGCTTGCCCATCCGCGCACCAGTGCGCTTGGTCTTACCCTTAACATTAACAGTGCGTACACCTACTACTTCTGTTTCAAACAGTTTTTCTACAGCAGCTTTAATATCAGCCTTAGTAGAGGTAGTAGATACCTTGAAAACGATAGTGTTGTTGTTCTCTGCCGCATTAGTGCTCTTTTCAGAAACATGCGGAGCCAGAATCACTTTCAGTAAACGTTCTTCACGGATCATGCTAAAAGCTCCTCAAGTTGTTTAACTGCAGCAGCAGTCATTAACACTTTGTCGAATGCGATTAAGCTGACCGGGTCGATACCGTGTACGTCACGTACGTCAACCTTGTACAGGTTACGTGCAGATAAGAACAGGTTCTCATCTACTTCGTTAGTCACAATTAATACGTCTTTCAGATCCATTGCCTTTAACTTGGCAGATAAATCTTTGGTTTTCGGGGTATCAACTGCGAAGTTTTCAACCACGATTAACCGCTCCTGACGAACTAATTCAGACAGAATGCTCATGATCGCACCGCGATACATTTTACGGTTTACTTTCTGGCTGTGATCTTGTGGCTTAGCCGCAAATGTCACACCGCCCCCGCGCCATATTGGGCTACGGATTGTACCAGCACGGGCACGACCTGTACCCTTCTGGCGCCATGGCTTCTTGCCGCCACCGCGAACTTCTGAACGAGTTAACTGTGCACGGGTACCCTGACGGGCGCCAGCTGCATATGCAACTACTACCTGGTGTACCAGAGCTTCGTTAAACTCACGTCCAAAGGTAGCTTCGGAAACTTCAAGAGCGCCTTGAGCGTCTCGTAATGCTAATTCCATCACTTATCTCCTCAGACGTTAGCTTTTAACAGCTGGTTTAACGATCACGTCACCGCCGATAGCACCAGGCACTGCGCCTTTTACTAACAGAATGTTACGCTCTGCGTCTACACGAACCACTTCAAGCGATTGTACGGTTACCCGTTCAGCGCCCATGTGACCAGCCATTTTTTTACCTTTGAATACTTTACCTGGCGATTGGTTTTGACCAATAGAACCTGGTGCACGGTGTGACAAAGAGTTACCGTGCGTAGCATCCTGGGTACGGAAATTCCAGCGCTTAACAGCACCTTGGAAACCCTTACCTTTTGATGTGCCAGACACATCAACTTTTTTCGTTTCTGCGAAAATATCCACAGTAATCTCGCTGCCAACCTGAATGTCAGCGCCTTCGTTGTCTTGCAGGCGGAATTCCCACAGACCACGACCAGCATCAACACCCACTTTCGCAAAGTGACCCGCTTCTGGTTTGTTCAGGCGATTAGCCTTTACAGTACCGGCAGTCACTTGCAGCGCGCTATAGCCTTCAACGTCTTGCGTTTTAACAGCAGTAACGCGGTTTGGTGTCGCTTCGATTACGGTTACAGGGATTGATACGCCATCTTCAGTGAAGATACGTGTCATGCCCACTTTACGACCGATAAGACCGATAGCCATTTCCTAAACCTCTCTAAAAACCTGTCTGATTAACCCAGGCTAATTTGAACGTCAACGCCAGCAGGCAGATCTAAACGCATCAGCGCATCAACCGTTTTCTCGGTTGGTTCAACGATGTCGATTAAACGCTTGTGGGTACGGATTTCGTACTGGTCACGCGCATCTTTATTGACGTGAGGAGAAATCAGAACAGTGAAACGTTCCTGACGGGTTGGCAGTGGAATTGGACCACGAACCTGGGCGCCAGTACGTTTAGCTGTGTCAACGATTTCCATAGTTGACTGATCGATCAAACGGTGATCGAACGCTTTCAGACGGATGCGTATCCTTTGACTACTCATGTATCAAAGCCTCAAAGAGCAAAAAGAGCAAAAATAAACATAAGCCATAACCCTATCAGGGTATGCTTATGCACCAAAGTAACAGTTGCTCCCCAATTGGGAGCATTGTTGAGCGGCTAATTTAGCCTGAAACGAGTTCAGTGCTGTTAACCGCTGCAGTCAGAATTAAATCGACTGGCCGCGCATTATACTCAAAGCATTGGTAAACGCAAGCATTGTTTATAATTTGTGCTGTGACTGCGGTGATTAAAGTATGGCGAGATCAGAGGATATCGTTCAGTTCGAACCCTATTCCAAGTCGGGTGAGTGAACGGTCATAATCAATCAGGCTCTCACCGTAACCATTAAATAATTCAACATATAAGCGGATGTGCCGGTTAAATGGCCGTGAGTATGATAACCGCAACGCGCCTTTGTTATTGCTTCGCAGATTATTTCGCATCATCATCCGCCAGGTGGCATCACCCTGCTTATACGCCGCTGACAACTCAAACCACCCCATGTACTTAGTAATATCCGGGTTGTCGTCACCTTTCGGGTCGTCGACTGATGTTTTCTCGCGCTCATTAAAGCGATACCAGGGTTCAAAGTTTATAAATACATTGCCGATAGAGGTTACCCAGCTTAACTTCAGCCGATTCCAGCTGCGCGACAGCTCACCTGAGCGACCATTAGACTGATGCGATAAGCTAAGACTGATAATCCGACTAGCCGCTTCTTCGTAGTTCTGGTAATGCGGCAGCATTAAGATAAGCTCTGGCTCGTAGTTATTTTCACGAAATGGGGACGACACGTCCGAGTTATACGCTTGCCAGTAGGCCTGCTGGGTAAAAGCAAAGAACAAATAGCCTCTGTCTTTATAAATTTTTGTCCACAACGGTGTTTTCAGACTTAACTGAAATTTAGCCTCGAGGTTATCAGCAGGAGCGCTGACACCGTCCCGGCTTATGGTGCCGTTGATACCATCGACATAACTTATCGGCAGCAGAAAATTTGATTCGTGTGGTAGTAACGTAAAGGGCTCATACTCATCCCACTGTTCGGCTTTTAATCGCTTATCCAGAGCATCTGCTGCCAGCAATGGCAGTGCCAGACACAGCAAAAGCCAACCAAGTAATAACTTCATATCGAACCCTTTATAACAGCGTTAGTACGTAGCAAAGTTACAGGCTGCTACGCAAGTGTTTAGTAATTCTCTGCGGTCAATTGATACAACGATGCTGAATCTGTTTTAAGGATGATGGCAATGCCAGCCGCCCGCGGTAACATCCGGCTGAAGTACCAGCTTGCAGTATGGTTTTTACTGAGAATAAAACCGTCACTGTGCTTGCTGGCATCCAGCGCCGCCAGGTTTTTATACCACATATAGCCATACAAGACATATGATACCATCGCCAGATAATCGCACGCGGCGCCGGCTAAAACTGTTTTGTCCTGTTTAAGCAGATGAATGGTTGTATCCACTAGCTGGTCAATCAAACTAGTCAGTGAGGCCGCTGCAGCACTTGGCTTAACCGTTAATTCGTTTTGAATGTCCTTTAACAGGCCAAATAACACTGTGCCGTCATCTGCAGCAACTTTACGCAACATAAAGTCTGCCGCCTGAATACCATTAGTACCTTCATATATCTGGGCAATTCTTACATCTCTGACTAACTGCTCCATGCCCCATTCTTTGACATAGCCATGGCCACCAAAGATTTGTTGTGCGGCAACACAGGCATCCAGTCCCTGATCAGTCATAAAAGCCTTGGCAATGGGAGTCAGTAAGTTTGCACGCTGGGCGGAGACATTGCAGTTATCATATTTAGACTTGTCGAGCAGCGCGGCAACCCAGGTAGCAAAAGTTCGGCCCGCTTCGTTCATCGCTTTGATGTTTAATAGCATACGCTTTACATCGGGGTGACCAATAATGGAATCAGCTTTATTTGGGTTCTGGCCAGTAACTCGTCCTTGCAGCCGCTCTTTAGCGTAAGACAGCGCATTTTGATAAGCCCGCTCTGCCGCGCCCAGTCCCTGACTACCCATCGACAAACGTTCGTAATTCATCATGGTAAACATACAACTCAAACCACGATGTGGTTCGCCGATAAGATAGCCCTTCGCATCATCGAAATTTAAAACGCAGGTCGCCGAGCCGTTAATGCCCATCTTATGTTCGATAGATCCCACGCTGACGTCATTGCGGACAGACGGTTCCCCGTTGTTGTCCAGTAATAACTTCGGCACCAAAAATAACGAAATGCCACGGCTACCAGCGGGCGCGTCGGGCAATTTAGCCAGCACCAGATGAATGATATTAGAGGTAAGCTCATGCTCGCCTGCGGTTATAAAAATCTTCGAGCCTTTGATAGCATAGCTACCGTCGTCGTTTGGTTTAGCTGAAGTATGCATAATGCCGAGATCGGAGCCGGCATGCGACTCTGTTAAACACATAGTCCCGGACCATTCCCCGCTATACATTTTTGGTAAATAGGTCTCTTTTGTCTGTTCGTCCGCATGCTGCAACAGCGCGACGCAAGCGCCTGCTGTAAGCCCCGGATATAACGAAAAAGCAATATCAGCGCTGCAAAGCATTTCATCAACCATCATCGACAACGCCTTTGGCATACCCATGCCACCATATTCCGCGTCACCACTTAAACTCGTCCAGCCGCCGTCAACCAGGCTTTGATAGGCGGTATGGTAGTGCCCGGGTAAGCTTACTTTACCATCAGCTAATTGTGCACCAACGCTATCAGCTTCAGCTGCAAAGGGAGCAATTTGTTGCTCGCATATTTTGGCAGCTTCTTCCAGAATAGCTTTTGCCGTATCCGCCTCTATCAGCTCCTGCAACTGTGCATTGGTTTGCCAATACTGGTCTAACTGCCAGACATCGAACAAATTAAAAGTCATATCGTTTATCGGGGCCTGATAGCTACTCATAGCGAATTCCTCACTGGACGGATGAGTCTGCAATATGGCATAAGGCAAACTTTCAAACAAGGCATTCAAACACATGTTTGAATTTTATTTTGGCAATAAAAAAGGCTCCACAGGGGAGCCTTCTTTACATCACTGCTAATTATAAATAATTAAGCGATGATTTTTGATACTACACCAG
>CAXBHB010000032.1:0-20073 GCA_963975465.1 uncultured Chromatiaceae bacterium | reverse complement strand
GAATTCACCGGCCGTTTGCAAGCGCCACAGACGGTTCAGTTGATACCCCGAGTTTCTGGTTATATCGAGGAAGTTCATTTCAACGAGGGGGCTCTGGTAGATAAAGGAGACTTGCTGGTACAGATTGATCCTAAACCTTTCGCTACCGAAGTTGCGCGGCTTAAAGCTGAGCTGCAAAGTGCGCAAAGCGCTGCGGTTCAGGCGGAAAAGGAATACCGGCGGGCTGAAAAACTCAGTAGCCAGCGGGCAATTTCTGCTGAACTACTGGACAGTCGTTTAGCTCGTAAACAGCAAACAGCGGCAACAGTAGCTTCGGTTGAAGCTGCACTTGAACGCGCTGAACTCGACTTAAGCTACACCCGCATTACCGCGCCTATTAGCGGCCGGGTATCTTATGCTCAGGTTACCGCCGGTAACTTTGTGAGCGCGGGACAAAGTCAAATTACCAGCCTGGTTTCAACCGAGAAAATGTATGCGTATTTCGATGTAGACGAGCAGAGCTACCTCAAGTACGCACGTCTGGCTGAAACAGGGAAACGAGCTGATACCCGCGACTCGACCTCGAACCCCGTTTATATGGCACTGGCTAACGACAGCAATTATCAGCACGTAGGCCGGGTCGATTTTGTCGATAACCGCATTGATGCGCAAACCGGCACTATTCGTGTACGAGCCAGTTTCCCTAACGATGACAACGACTTGTTACCTGGTCTATTTGCCCGTATTCGTTTGGTGGGCAGCGACTCTTATGAAGGCATTTTGATTGACGAAAAGGCTGTTGGAACCGACCTGAATAACAAGTTTGTATTGGTGGTTAATAGTAATAATGAGCTGGAGTATCGGGCGATTGAGCTGGGTGAAAAAGTTAATGGCCTGCGCATAGTGACAGAAGGTTTAACGCCAAAGGACAAAATTGTAGTGAACGGTTTGCAGCGAGTTAGAGCCAATATGAAAGTTGATCCTCAACTGGTGCCAATGGCAAGCAGTGAGCAACTGGTCCGGTTGCGTAAAGTGCAACAGTTGCTGGACGAAGCCAATAACGAGTTAACGGCGCAGACATCTACAGAAGATAACCACGGTTAAGGGGTACTGAATGTTTTCTCAATTTTTTATCCGACGGCCGATTTTTGCCGCGGTTATCTCGCTGTTGTTCTTTATTACCGGTGCGATAGCGGTATGGCAACTGCCTATTACCGAATACCCGGTGGTGGCGCCACCAACGGTTGTAGTAACGGCTAACTACCCGGGTGCTAACCCCAAAGTCATAGCGGAAACTGTGGCCTCGCCACTGGAGCAGGAAATTAATGGTGTGGAGGATATGTTGTATATGTCCTCTCAGGCCACCTCGGATGGTCGTATGACACTGACCGTTACCTTTGCTATCGGTACCGACGTCAATTTAGCGCAAACTCAGGTGCAAAGCCGGGTAGAGCGAGCCAAACCGCGCCTGCCACAGGTGGTGCAGCGCTTGGGGGTAGTGACTGAGAAGTCGTCTCCAAATGAAACCATGATGGTGCATCTAACCTCACCGGATGATCGCTACGACATGCTGTACCTGTCGAATTATGCGAACTTAAATATCAAAGACGAACTGGCGCGTATAGAAGGCGTTGGGGCGGTCTGGTTATTTGGCGCTGGCGAATACAGCATGCGGGTCTGGCTGGATCCTAATAAGGTGTCCGCACTGGGTTTGTCCCCGGCGCAAATTACCGAGGCAATTCGTGAGCAAAACCAACAGGCGGCAGCTGGCAGTTTGGGTTCTCAGCCAAGCGGTGACGCTGATTTTCAGTTGCTTATCAATGTGAAAGGCCGTCTGACAGACGTCGAAGAGTTTGAAGACATTATTATCAAGGTGGGCGAGAACGGCGAGATCAGTCGCTTAAAAGATGTCGCCCGTGTTGAGCTTGGCGCTTCAACTTATGCGCTGCGCTCGTTACTGAACAATAAAGACGCGGTAGCGCTTCCTATTTTCCAGGCGTCTGGCTCCAATGCCATTCAAATTTCTGACGATGTTCGCTCCAAAATGGCGGAATTGTCGAAAGGTTTTCCTGACGGTTTAACGTACGACATTGTGTACGACACAACCGTTTTTGTGCGCAGCTCTATTGATGCGGTAGTGAAAACTCTGCTCGAAGCTGTATTGTTGGTGGTACTGGTTGTGGTGCTGTTTTTGCAAACCTGGCGCGCCTCAATTATTCCTTTGGTCGCGGTACCGGTGTCGCTGGTTGGAACCTTTGCCTTCATGCACTTGCTGGGCTTTTCGTTAAACACCTTGTCGCTGTTTGGGCTGGTGCTGGCTATTGGTATCGTCGTGGATGACGCCATTGTGGTGGTGGAAAACGTAGAGCGGAATATTAGCGAAGGTTTGTCCCCCATTGCTGCTACACAAAAAGCCATGAAAGAGGTGACTGGTCCTATTGTCGCGACGACACTGGTGCTGGCAGCGGTATTTATTCCAACCGCCTTTATGTCGGGCTTAACCGGTCAGTTTTATAAGCAGTTTGCGTTAACCATTACCATTTCTACCTTTATCTCATCCATCAATTCACTAACGCTGAGCCCTGCATTGGCGGCGCTTCTGTTAAAAGGTCATGGCGAGAAAAAAGACATACTGACCCGCGGTATGGATAAGCTGTTAGGCCGTTGGTTATTTGAACCCTTTAACCGCTTTTTTGCCCGTTTGTCTAAAGGTTACGGCTGGCTGGTTAAAAAAGTGATCCGCTATGGCGTCATTGTAGGCGTTCTGTATGTGGCTTTATTAGGGTTAACCGGTCTGCAGTTTGCGACGACTCCTACTGGTTATGTGCCCAGTCAGGACAAGCAATACCTGGTGGGTTTTGCACAATTGCCGGATGCCGCTTCGCTGGATCGCACCGCTGCGGTCATTAAAGAAATGTCGAGTATTGCCTTGGATCATCCGGGTGTGGCGAACTCAATTGCCTTTCCGGGTCTGAGTATTAACGGTTTAACTAACAGTCCGAATTCCGGAATTGTGTTTGTGTCGCTAACTGACTTTGATGAGCGAACGGATTCTTCAATGTCGGCTAATGCAATAGCGGGCGCATTGAACCAGAAGTTCGCGGCTATTGATGAAGCTTACGTTGCCATATTCCCGCCCCCGCCAGTGCAAGGGTTAGGGACTATTGGTGGTTTCCGTCTGCAAATACAAGACCGTGCTAACCATGGTTACGAAGAGCTGTATAAGGTCAATATGGAGGTGATGCAAAAGGCCTGGGCGACGCCTGAACTGACCGGCGTATTTTCCAGTTATCAGGTGAATGTGCCGCAGCTTGATATCGATGTCGACCGTACGAAAGCTAAGCAACAAGATGTGAGCCTGGATGAGGTATTCCAGACTTTGCAGGCTTATATGGGCTCAGTGTATGTGAATGACTTTAACCGGTTCGGGCGTACCTATCAGGTGAATATGCAGGCAGATGAGCAGTTTCGCCAAACGCCTGAGCAAATCAGTCAGCTGAAAGTGCGTAACGGCAGTGGTGAAATGGTTCCTGTGGGCTCCTTTATGAACATTACCAACACCGCAGGACCGGATAGAGTCATGCATTACAACGGCTTTACCACCGCTGAAATTAACGGTGGTCCTGCGCCGGGTTACAGCACAGGGGAAGCACAGGCGGCCATTGAAAAAATTCTCGCTGAAACCTTGCCGAACGGCATGACCTACGAGTGGACAGAACTGACTTACCAGCAAATTCTGGCCGGTAATGCGGGCATGTTCATTTATCCGCTGGTTATCTTGCTGGTCTTTATGGTGCTGGCTGCGCAGTACGAAAGCTTAACTTTGCCGTTGGCCATCATCCTGATTATTCCGATGACCCTGTTATCGGCGTTAAGCGGTGTGCTTATCTATGGCGGGGACAACAACATTCTTACCCAGATAGGTTTAATTGTGCTGGTGGGGCTGGCGGCGAAGAACGCCATTCTAATTGTCGAGTTTGCCAAAGAGCTGCAGGACCACGGTATGAGTACCATGGAAGCCATTCTGGAAGCCGGTCGCCTGCGTTTGCGCCCCATACTGATGACGTCTATTGCCTTTATTATGGGGGTAGTGCCAATGGTGTTTTCCAGTGGTGCCGGTGCCGAAATGCGCCAGGCCATGGGGGTGGCGGTATTCTCTGGCATGATAGGCGTAACCATATTTGGCTTAATTTTAACCCCGCTGTTTTACTACATGCTGGCTAAGCGCGGTGAGTCTAAAACAGTAACTGATGAGCACGATTCTGACGCGAAAGGAGCACATCATGCGTAAATTCCTCAACCATTCTGCGCTGGCGTTATTGGTAGCGGCGTCATTAAGTGCTTGTGCTGTAGGGCCGGATTACCAAACCCCGGCCAAGGTGGCGAATATCAGCTTTAGCAGCCCGTACCAGCAGGCAGAGCAGGCTCAAAGTTGGTGGCAGGCATTTGACGATGCGGCGCTAAACCAGCTTATTAGCCGGGCACTGGCCGAAAATAGAACGCTGGCGCAAGCCAGAGCTAACGTAGACCGTGCGTATGCGGTGTTTCGTGATGCCAATAACGACTTTCTACCCAAAGGCACGCTGGACGCCGGTTATCAGGCCAGTGAAAATCCGACGATATCACCAGCTGATGACGGGGTAATCAGCCGGGGTTACAGCACCGGTGCTAATTTAAGCTGGGATATCGACCTGTTCGGCAAACTACGCCGGGCCGCTGAAGCAGCTGAAGCGCAGGCCGAGCAAGCCGATATTTTATGGCACGACGCACAGGTACAGCTCATCAGCCAGGTTGCCACCAGTTATGGTGAATACCGTGGTGCCCAGCTGCGCTTAGTGGTGGCAGAGCAAAACCTGCAAAACCTTACGCAAAGCCGCGCCATAGTGCTGGCAAGATTAGAGGCCGGTATGGCCTCTGAGCTGGAGCTGGCGCAGATAGAGGTGCAGTTGCATCAGGTAAAGGCAGCAGTGCCTGCGTATCGGGTGGCGCTGTTAACGGCAGATGCCACCTTGTCGGCCTTACTGGCACAGCCACCCGGCCAGCTAAAACTCGGGGCTGTGCCGCATTTGCCCGAGTTAAAACAGCCGGTAGCAGTGGTAGAAGGTGAAAACTATTTGCGTTATCGCGCCGATGTGGCAAGTAGCGAGCGGGTATTAGCTGCCCGCACCGCCCAAATTGGTGTAGCCACGGCCGATTTATATCCGAATTTGTCGGTACGTGGTTTTTTAGGCTTTATCTCCGGCCCTGGTTTAACGCTGGGTGGTGAAACCCAAAGCTGGTCGGTCGCACCAACGTTAAGCTGGCAAGCGGCAGATTTAGGCTCGGTAAAAGCCCGTATCCGCCAGGCCGAGGCAAGTAGCCAAATGGCACTGGCCCAGTTTGAACAGCAGGTATTTAACGCCATTAACGAGATGCAGTTATCGTTGCAAAGCTACAACCTCAGCCGCGAGCAGCAGCTAAGCACCGAGCTACAATGGCAGTCCAGTAACAAAGCCGTGCAAATTGCCCGCCAGCGTTACAACGCCGGTACAGGTGAGTTTTTAGACCTGCTCGATGCCGAGCGCGAACTGCTGCAAAGCCGTGATCAGTTAGCGCAACTGCAACAGCAAAGCTTTACCCGTTTGGTTGGCATCTACCGCAGCTTTGGTGGTGGGATACAGCTGATTTAGTTTTTTTGAATGAAAAAGCCGGGTTCGCCCGGCTTTAATTTTTGGAATTTAGCCAGGCTATTGTGATTTCCAGTAAATACCTCGCTTGTAACAGGCATTCAGCAACAGCGGGAATCAATAGGGTCAGAGACATTGATTTTAAAGCCAAGCCCGGCAGGTTCAACTGCCACTACCACCGAGTTTGCTAACGCCACCGTAATCGTATAAGCCCTGCTGGTAAAACGCAGCAGGGTTTCACTTTTTCTTAACCTTGTTTATTGTTTATACTGCTTAGTAATCGGTACAGTAAACAACGTTAAGGAATACCCAATGAAATACATAGCGGCTATTGTATTACTGCTGGCATTCAGCGCCCAGGCGCAGGTGTATAAGTGCGAACACAACGGCCAAACCACCTTTAGCCAGGTGCCGTGTGGTGATAACGCCGAAGCGGTAACCATTGACGTGGTTAACCCGGCATCGGCTGATGCAACCGCACCAGCTCAAAACGCCGAAACCGTAAAAGCCAATGCAACGCATGATCGTATCGGCGTTAACATTAAAAAGCGTGACCTTGATGCCAAAATAAAGAGGCTTGAACGACAGGCAGAGCGGCAGGCCCGCCAGCGAGACGCTGAGGTAGCCAAGATTAATAGCGAAAAAGGCCGCTATGTGCAGAACTTATACGGTGTATTGCACGAAGATAAACTTAACTCTGCCATTATTGCGACAACAACTGTTTGGAATACCAGAATAGATGCCACTAACCAAGAGTTAGAACAGGCCAGAGCCGAGTACAACAAACTGTAAACGTAATTAGGTGGAACCAATAGAATCAATAGGGACAGAGGCATTGGTTGTCATCGGGTTGCCCGCGCTTTTCTGTTAAGCGCTTCATAACCGCTGCAGTTAAGACGTTTGTATTTTTTGCCTTGCATGCCACAGATAATAGGCATCCTGCATACCCATCCAGTCGCTCCCTGAACTACCGATAACGGCAGCAAGCCGAATAGCCATTTCCGCTGAAACATCAGATTTGCCGCTAATCAGTCTTGGCATGGTTGACGGGGGTAACATGTAATGCAGACAGCCAACCGTTTTTTATCTTTGCTATGTTAGCTTAAAAAGTCATCATACAACTTGACCCTAACGCAACGTTATAGCCGAGGCTTAGCGCATCGGGTGAGTGTGGTAAGTAAGGCGGAGGCGTAGCAGCATGCAAAAGTGGTTTAGTGTTAGTCAGGTAAGTCAGCTTGCCGGGGTCAGCGTGCGGACTTTGCATCATTATGATCAGATAGGTTTACTGACGCCATTGCGGCAACGGGATAATGGTTACCGCTGCTACTCAGAGCAGCATCTGGCAAAGCTACAGCAAATTTTGCTGTACCGGCAGCTGGATTTTAGCCTGGAGCAGATCCGCGACATGATGCAGGCACCAGACTTTGACGCTGTCAGCGCATTGCAACAACAACATGCCTTGCTACTTAGCAAACTCGATGCAACTCAGCAGATGATCAACAACATTGAGGTGGCTATGACTATTGCACAAGGGAAACAAAATATGCAGATCTTGTTTAGCACTGTGCCGCAGGATAAAGCGGAACAATGGCAACAAGATTTTGCCAGCCAGTTTGCAGAACCTGGCGAGTACGAAGCGGCGCTACAGGCAATGGGTAACGTAAGCTCAGCGCAATCACAGCATTTGACAGAGGAATTTGATAACTGGGTGGTGCAGTATCTGCCGTTACTGGCCTTACCGGTGCAGGATGAAGCCGTGCAGCAAAAGGTACTGCAGCACCTTGCCATGCAAAACCGCTTTTTATGCCAGATGATGTCGGATGAGGCTTATCAAGGCCTGACCGGTGAAATCTTTTTGATGCTGACAGAAGCATTAATTGAAGAAGAACTGGCGCAGGAAATGTACGCGTATTATGACCCGGCGCTACCGGAGCATTTATACGAGGCAATGATGTATTTTGCTGAGCACAGCTTTAATCCTGCACCCGAGCAATATCGCTTTATCGGCGTAGAAAAGGCTGACAGCCGGGGTTAACGCTAAAGCAGCGATAGCGGCGCAGGCAGTGGACAAGCCCGCGCCGCAGTTTCTGTTGTTATGGGTTGTCTGGTATTTCCGGCTCGGTCAGCAGCGCCAGCAGCTGCAACGACTCCTGCCAGCCGGCGTAACAAAACTCAACCGGTATCGCATCGGGTATACCGCTTTGCTCAATAGTCAGCTCAGTGCCGCACAGTACCGGTTTTAACCGGATGGTTACCTGCATTTGCCCCGGCAGGTTGGGGTCGTCGAACTGATCGTTATATCGGATTAACTCGTTGGGTTTTAACTCCAGATACGTACCACCAAAACTATGGCTTTTACCGGTATTAAAGTTGGTAAACGACATTTTATAACCACCACCCACCCGCGCATCCATGCTGTGCACCTTGCCGGTAAAACCATGCGGCGGGCACCATTTCACCAGCGCATCCGCATCTAAAAAGGCGCGGTATAACCGCTCTGGTGTGGCTTTCATTACCCGGTGCAATGTTACGGTATTGCCTGACATGTTGATTCTCCTGCGCTAACTCAATAATTTTCTGCATTACAGCTTAGTCGAAGCAGCAGGGAGGGATTCGACAGGAGGGTCGAAATTTGTTTGTGGCAATATTTTGCATCTGATATAAGTGCAATTATACTTGCACTTATATGTTGGAGCGGAGGTGCTTATGGCCCAAATTACTATTTATCTGGATGACGAGCTAATCCAGCAAGTAAAAAAATCTGCTGCTGAAGCGAAGGTATCGCAAAGCCAGTGGATTGCCAATCTTATCCGTCAGCATTGTCACAACGATTGGCCACAGGCAGTGCGTGAAATGGCAGGCACCTGGCAGGTATTTCCACAGCAAGATGACCTGCGCGCTGAACAAGGGGAAGATGCACCGCGAGAGCCATTATGAAATACGCGCTGGATACGAACACCCTGATTTACTTCTTCAAAGGCATGGGCAATGTTGCACCAAAGCTTCTGATGAAAGCTCCGGGCGATATTTTGCTGCCAGCAGTGGTGTTGTATGAGCTGGAAACCGGTATTGCCAAATCAAATGCTCCGGCTAAACGGCGTGACCAACTTAATGAATTGTTAAAGGTTATTCAGATTATTCCGTTTGAGGCCAAAGCTGCTCGCATAGCAGCTGATATTCGCGCCGAACTGGAACAACAAGGCCGTATGATAGGCCCGCTGGATAACCTTATCGCCGCCAGCGCATTAGCAACAGGAGCAATACTGGTTACGCGCAATACCAGCGAATTCTCCCGAATTTCCGGATTGATTGTAGAGAATTGGTTTGACTAAAGCGCGCTGCGCTCAGTTGACTAAAAACCCTGCTCAAGCCTCTTGCTGAGTGCTGAACAACCAGAGAGAATAGCGCCAGTTTGCAGTTGAGGTTGCTATGGTTAATCTGGCCCTGATGGGTGCATTTATTCCGACATTTTTATTTGTGTCGGTGACGCCGGGTATGTGTATGACCCTGGCAATGACCCTTGGCATGAGCCAGGGGGTGCGCCGTACCTTCTGGATGATGTGGGGCGAAATGCTGGGTGTGGCGCTGGTCGCTATACTGGCAGTATTGGGCGTGGCCGCGCTGATGCTGCAGTTTCCGGCCGTGTTCCAGTGGTTTAAAGTGCTCGGTGCTTGCTATCTAACCTATATTGGTGTGCAGATGTGGCGGGCGAAAGGCAAACTGGCGATACCCGCCGCAGGGTTGGTGCCACAACTGTTACCCAGGCGTACCTTGTTTAGCCAGGGGTTTATTACGGCGGTATCTAACCCGAAAGGTTGGGCCTTTCATATGGCGCTATTGCCGCCTTTTATCGACAGCCAACTGGCGTTTTGGCCGCAGCTGTTGGTGTTAGTGGCGATTATTCTGCTGCTGGAATTTGGCTCTATGTTGCTGTATGCCAGTGGCGGCAAAGCGCTGGCGCTGTTTTTCGGCAAAGCCAACCGGGTACAGTATTTAAACCGCATTGGCGCCAGCCTGATGTTTGGCGTGGCGTTTTGGATGCTGCTGGGCTAGCACAGCGACCCGGTTTACAGGTTTTTGCCGGGTGCTTTATTGCTACCTAAACCACCGCTTAATACCAGTTGCAGCGCTTCGGCCGGTTTCATGTCGATATTACGGGTGCAACTGCGTGGCACAATAATGGTGTAGCCCCCGACGTTGTAGGCCATGGGCATAAATACCGCCAGCTGATCTTCCTGCATTAAAGACGACATACGATCATTAAGCTGACCACCCTGCTTGGTCACAATCCCTATTAACTCAATCTCTGATGTGGGCAGTTTCACCATTACCACTGAGCCATCGGTAAAGTTTTTACCCGACATCACATCCATAATATCCTGCAGGATGCCGTAAACCTGTTTAGTACCGGGCAGTTTCATCAGAATTTTGCCGGGCAATTGCCATAGCCAATCCAGGCTTGGCCAGCGGGTGCTGTAGCCAATGGCAATACAAACAAGCACAAAGCCAAGAATAGCCATGCCGGGCACATACCACTCGCCGGGCAGTATCAGCTGCAGCAGCGGTGCCAGACCGCTTTCAACCATGCTTAACAGCCAGCGTAACACCTCAATAGTTATCACCAATGGCAGAACAATGGCCAGGCCTTTAAGTAAGCTTTTAACGATAATCTTCATCAGTTTCCTTTACGGATTTGCGCTGTTTAGAGCATGGATGGCAAAACTGCCCAGCCAGTGGCCGCCTTCGTAGCTGTCGCCAATCAGGTTAGGGTAGGAGTGAGCCATGTGCTGATCGGCAACGCGGCGTAAGTGACCATACTGCGGATACTGGTTAGCCAGGGCGTATAAATTCCAGGCCCGGCTGAAATTTAAACCGTCTAAATGCACCAGTTTACCGTCGCTGCGATCACTGACTTTGCCAACCGCTAACTGGTAGTCAGTGGCAGCCAGTTGTGGCATAAAACGCTGCAACCAGGGTAAAAACTGTTCGGCGGGTAAAATGCGCTGCATCAGGCCAATTTCTTCCAGACAGGGTGAAATAAAGTCATAGCCGCTGGGTTCCCAGCTAATAGGGCAGTTGTTGTCTTGTAAAAAATAGTCTTTTGCCCGCTGGTTAATTAACTGCTGTAGCGCAGTGTGCTGATGGTTTACCGCATAATCGTAAGCGAAACTTAAACCAAAGGCGGTATTGGTATGTTCGCCCACCCGCACCGGATACAGCAGCCGGGGTAAAAAGTCAGCGTAGCGTTTAACAATTAAATCAGCCAGGGGCTGCAAGTTGCCAGCAAGCTCTTGTCCCAGCGGGTCCTGCCAGGCATGTAGCTCGTCTGACAACTTCAGTAACCAGGCCCAGCCATAGGTGCGCTCGAACGAGGCATTAATATCTTTACTGAAAAACGCCACTTCCTGCGCGACGTTTTCGGCCGTTAAATTGCGCTTAAGCATGGCCCTAATTTCTGCGGCTTGCGTTAGCTGTGGAAACTGGCGCAGCAACGTTACCATTGACCAGTAGCCGTGAACGGCGCTGTGCCAGTCAAAGCAGCCATAAAACACCGGATGCATGGCGATGGGCTCTTTCACATCTGCTGCGCTGGCAAGTGTCACTCCTGTTTTATAAGGGTAGCGGGTTTCAACACAGTGCAGCGGCAAGCTGACCAGCTTATTGGCTTCTGCCAGTGTCAACGCGTGAGGCAGCGCCTTGTTGTCAGTCGCAATGCTTTGCGCCAGGCTAACCTGGCTTAGCAATACAAGCGTTATAGCGCTGATAAAAAACCTTAGTTTCATTATTTAACTCCGACAGCCCATTAGGTTAATTGTTGTAGCCTGCATATCACAGTTTTAGCGGTTTTCCAGCCGGTTGTAATCCAGCCAGCCCCCGGTGATCGGGTTTCGCTGTTGGAACAAGGCATTTATGTTATCACTAAATGTCCAGAAGTTTGGGTTCGTGCGCCGGACGCCGAACTGATCAAGCAGCGCGGCGTAATCCTGTTCATTGCCGATACGCTGTGCTGCTGTTACCAATTTAGCAATATCAGCCTCCTGCAATTGCCAGAAGGCATCAGGGTAGCTGCCAAGCAAACCATGTACTAGCGTCATATTGTCGTTTGCCGGATCACGGTTGTCTTCCTCAGCAAACAGGCTGTTGACATTAAAATGGGCACTGTTACGAATAAGGGTAAACAGCTCCGGCTCGCTGCCATCAGCCGGCGTTATCATCAGCATGCTGATTTCTGGCAAGGTCGTGGCCGGCACACCGGTTAACGTGCCAAGCTGCGCCAGTAGTTCGGTGTTGCTGCTGCTGAGCCTGCTGTTTTTAAGTTGGTATTGAGCGGGTTGTACCCGGCGAAGGTGCTGGCCAAATAACTGATAAAGCTCGGCTTTGTGGTCATCTGTGCTGAAGTTAATACCGCTGGGCTGGTTAAAAGGGGTCATATCTTCATCCAGAAACCGGCTTAGTTCAGGCGCCGAGTTCTGGTACCAGTCTACCAGTTGTGCCCTTCGCTCAGCCGGCGGTAAAAAAGCCAGAAAGTTTGACTCTCCCTCCATCCGCAAAAAGTCCATATACAGTCGGGTCATTAACTGATGACCAAAGTTGCCGTGCACATCAAAGCCGGCTACCAGTAAATAATGAATCCGCTCCAGCAGCACATAGTCGATAACCCAGGCGGTTTTCGGTGATGCGCCCACTAAACCCTTTACCACGGTAGCATTATCAAAATGACGGAACACCGTCAGGCTGGCGTTTTGGTTTTCACCCTCGCCATTCCAGATAGACGCTGGCGTAAGGTAGCGCCCGTTATCCACTGTTTTAGCCATAAAGTCGTTGCGCGCCCGCAAATAGTTGCCTTGGCGCTTGGCAAATTCCAGCCAGTGGGTAGGCAGCGTGGTGCTTTCATCTTCAGCCGGCAACCGCAAATTGGCTTTTTGACTCTCGTAAAACGTATCAAGCCTGGCGGAGCTGATGATATCGGGGTCAACAAAATAGACCCAGAAATGGTCGTTAATAACGTTTAAGGCAACCTGACCCCGGCACACCGGGCCTTTTATGTAACCCATAATGGTATGTTCGGCCCGTTCCAGCATAAAGCGGTAACGGGCATTTACCGGCAGTTGGGCAAATGCTGTCAGGGGGTTAGCTGCAATTTCCGGCTGATAGCCGGGCAGGGTTGCTACCGTATATTCTGCATCAATAAACCACTGCTGCCATTTACTCACTAGTTTATTATTAATGGCATATGGCATATGGGTTTTATGCACAATGCTGGACACCACCGGCCGTAAGCGATAATAAACCCGGTCAACACCCGGGTCGTCATAGGGCCGGCGGCTGGCAATAACCTGCACGGGTTGGCCTGGAGGGGTAACAGAGCGTACCAGGGTAAAAAATTGCGGTGGCTGGTCTGCCGTTGTCTGCGCATCGAAATACAGATGCGAGGCAAATAAATGCTCGTAAATATAGCGTGCGCTCAATTGTAGTTTCAGGCTGTCGGCATTTAAAAATTGCTCCAGCTTTTCTACGGCCTGCAGATCAGCAGCGGTCAGTTGCAACGTTTCGGGCATCGCGGCGCCCTGCGCCAGCCATTCTATCAGGGTGGCATGCTCATCCTCCGCCAAGCCTGGCAGGCCATAAGGCATACCGGCCAGCGGCTGTTTTTTAGCGTAGCTGTCAAAGTGTTCAATGGTGGTGCATTGTTGTTCGCGGCCAAGGCTCAGGTCAAAACTGTCATCCAGTAACTGTTCAGCCGGTAACGGATGCTGCTGTTTTAGCAATAACATTTGTGCCAGCAAAGAGGCCTGAATATTGGCCTCTGCAGTTTGCCGGCGTTCGTTTAATACCGGGTGAAAACCGCGCTGGCGCCATTCAGCGGGGCCGGAGGCATCGATAAAAAGCCGGTTGGGAGTTGCGGCCGTTAAGCGGGCGCCGTCGTACACTAAATCCGGATTGGCACCACGTTCTATGCCGGCCGCCGAGCTCATTTTCAGCTGGCAGGGCGCGTCATAACAGGCATGACACACCACACAGCGTTGCTCAATAATGGGTTTGGCCAGTTGTTGATATAATTCAGTCTGTTCTGACGTGGCAGCCGTTGCTGCTGCCCGGTTGGTTGCTGACGCTTTGCCGTAGTTTAAATCCAGCTTAAAATTTGCCAGAGTCACATAACCCAGACAACCAAAAAGTAACACTACAATGCTAAGTTTAAAATAATGTGCTTTGCTCACTAATACTGCTCCACCCTGCATGCCGTCAGTCGCTGTTAAACAGGTCATAATACCGACATCTGGCTGTGATGGCGACTTAAAGTGGCGAACAAAAAGCAATCAGCAACAATAGCAATAGCACCTTTTACTGACTATCTTTAACGCTAAGCCTGTCACATTGGAAAGCAGAACCATGCCAGATTATACCCGGCCCGGCGTTTACATTAACGAAGTAGCAGTTAGTCCCCAACCTGTGGTGGCGGTGTCGACCAGTACCGTTGTTTTTGTCGGCTGTGCTGCCAGCGGCCCGGTTAATCAGCCGGTTTTAATTACGGGTTTTACTGAGTATCAGCAGCAATTTCTGGGCCCGGCAGCAGTAAAGCAGCAGCGGCAACCCGATGCAATGACATTGGCTGTGATGGCGTTCTTTGGTAATGGGGGTAAAGATGCGTATATTTGCCGCCTGAATAGTGCGGATGACGACGATGACGTTACCACGCTGACGGTGAATGATTACACCCGGTTTTATCAGACGGTACTGGCAAAGTTAGCTGATTACAGCCTGTTGCTGCTACCGGGCCAGCATTGGCAAAGTGATAAACATGCGCAGAGTAATGCGGTAATCAGTGCCAGCCTGGCGTTTTGTCAGCAGCAGGGACACAGCATGTTACTGCTGGAATTAGCCGCGGAACTGCAACTGAGCAATGCCGCTGGTGTCAGTGCGCTGGGGTTACCCGCATCCAGCTTTGCCGCCCTGTATTATCCGTGGTTAACCCTAACCAACCCATTGGCAAAAGGCACGTTGGCCGTGCCACCCGCCGCAGTGGCGGCCGGTTTATACTGTCGCAATGATGCACGTTACGGCGTGTGGAAGGCGCCTGCCGGCGTTACCGCTAAATTGATGGGCATTACCGGGCTGGTGGTGGATATTGATGACAGCGTTCAACAACAACTTAACCCTTTGGGTATCAATTGCATTAGAACCTTGCCCCGGGTGGGCACCGTAATATGGGGTGCCCGCACTCTGGCCAGTCAAGCGGACCCACAGTGGCGCTATATCTCGGCAAGGCGCACTGCCATGTTTATTGAGCAAAGTATTTTGCAAAGCCTGCAATGGGCCGTGTTTGAGCCCAATGATCAGCCATTGTGGCAGGCGGTATGCAGCAGCTTAAACAACTTTATGTTAACGCTGTTCCGGGCCGGCGCTATGCAGGGAACAAAGCCCGGCGAGGCATTTTTTGTCCGTTGTGGCCTGGGTGAAACAATGAGTCAGCATGATATTAATCAGCAGCAGTTGGTAATAGAGCTGGGGTATGCCCTGATGAAACCGGCAGAATTTCTGATTAGCAGGCTGGTGGTTCAGCTTAGCCCGTCCTGATGGTGCTGCTTTGCCTGTTCCACTGGCAGCACAACTTTACAGTTGCCCGGGAAGGTGGGCAGGGGTGGCTCAACGCGAACGGTCGCTTATGTTAAACTGGTGCAGATTTTACTGAGTTAACCACCTTATCAGGAGTATTTGTGACGGCATTAAGTAGTTTATATCCGCAACCGTTATGGCAATGGTTTGCCCAGATTTGCGCTATTCCTCATCCATCCAAGCACGAGCAAGCATTAAGTCAGCATATTCAGGCCTGGGCACGTGAGCTTGGATTAAATGTACTGGAAGACAAGGTTGGCAACCTGATTATTAAAAAGCCGGCTACGGCGGGTATGGAAAACCGTAAGCCTGTGGTTATTCAGGCGCATTTAGATATGGTGCCGCAAAAAAATGCCGATAAAGTGCATGATTTCACCAAAGACCCTATTGAAGCCTACGTTGATGGCGACTGGGTAACTGCCAATGGCACGACCCTGGGGTCTGATAACGGTATTGGTATGGCGTCAGCACTGGCAATCTTAGGCAGTAACGAAATAAAGCATGGGCCGCTGGAAGTGCTGCTGACCATTGATGAAGAAGCCGGTATGACCGGCGCCTTTGGCCTAGAGCCGGGTGTGCTGGAGGCGGAAATATTAATTAATACCGACTCCGAGCAGGAAGGCGAAATTTATATGGGCTGCGCCGGGGGTGTGGATGCTGAGTTCAGCCTGCCGGTAAGCTGGCAAAGCGCTGCGCCTGCCAGCACCGCGGTAACCCTGAGTTTAAGCGGGCTGAAAGGCGGCCACTCCGGTGTGAATATTCATTTGGGCCGCGGCAATGCTAATAAACTGCTGGCACGGTTTCTGGTGGCCGAAGCTGCCGAATTAAAGTTGCAGCTAAGTCAGTTAACCGGTGGCTCGCTGCGCAATGCTATTCCGCGCGAAGCTGCCGTCAGCCTGTGTTTACCTGCTGCCAAACTTGATTTGCTGCAACAAAAAATGCAACGTTTCGAGCAGCTGTTGCAGCAAGAGCTGGCGGTGGTTGAGCCGGCTATTAAATTCCGCCTGACACAAACTGACATGCCAGAGCAGGTAATGAACAGTAGCAGCCAGCAAGCCTTGCTAAACCTGCTGCATGCCTGCCCTAATGGCGTAATGCGAATGAGTGATGATGTCCCAGGTGTGACCGAAACCTCACTGAATATGGGGGTTATCAGCACTAACGACAATCAGGTACAGGTATTGTGTTTAATTCGCTCGTTAATTGATTCGGGCCGCGAGCATGTTGAAACCATGCTTGCGTCGTTGGCACAGTTGGCCGGGGCACAGGTTACATTCAGTGGCGCTTACCCGGGCTGGAAGCCTGATCCCGACTCAGCTGTGATGAAAATAGTAAACGATACCTATCAGGATATTTATAATAAACAGCCGGTGGTTATGGTTATTCACGCAGGTTTAGAGTGTGGCCTGTTTAAAAAGCCCTACCCGGATATGGACATGGTGTCGATTGGCCCGACTATCCGTTATCCGCACGGGCCGGATGAAATGGTCAATATTGAAACCGTCGGCCAGTACTGGCAGCTGCTGCTGGCGGTGCTTGAGCGTATTCCGCCAAAAAGCTGAATAGACCAGGCGACGATGCAGTCACCCCGGCTTAAAACTGAGTTAAGTCGGGGTTAAGCGTTACGCTGGCACCTTAATTAACTGTTCTGTTTATTTATTCTGCATAGCAAGGGAGCTACCGATGTCCGCACCTGACGATACCCCTGAAAACGATAACGCCAGCGACGATCCATTAGCCTCCCACCATACGCCAGCCAATGTCTCCGATCGCATTGCCTTTCGCCTGACCAAAATGTTGCGCTTTTGTGCCGACACTTTTTTTGCCAAACGTTATGGCCATCGCGCGGTTATTCTGGAAACGGTAGCCGGGGTGCCGGGAATGGTGGCGGGGATGCTGCGTCATATGCGCAGTTTACGGCGGATGGAAGACGACCATGGCTGGATCCGCACCCTGCTGGATGAAGCAGAAAATGAACGAATGCACCTGATGACCTTTATCGAAATTGCTAAACCAAACTGGTTTGAACGGCTGCTTATTCTGATTGCCCAGGGCATGTTCTTCAGTGGTTTTTTACTGCTGTATATCATTTCGGCCAAAACAGCGCACCGTTTAGTGGGGTACTTTGAAGAAGAAGCGGTATTCAGTTACAGCTGTTATCTGGACGAGGTTGATAGTGGTGCAATAGACAATATTGCTGCACCGCAGGTGGCCATCGATTATTGGAAGCTGGCTGCCGATGCGCGCTTACGCGAGGTGATTATTGCGGTGCGTGCAGACGAGGCGGGGCATCGGGACGTTAACCACGATTTTGCAAACCAACTGGCGGCTAATTAGCATTGTCAGAACACCTTAGTGCAACTAAGCTTATCTAACATATTGTTAGATAAAACTAATTTTGAAATATGGTGATGCAGCAATGGACAAACAGCTAGAGCAATTAGCCCGGTTTGTGGCCACAGCCGACGATGTCGAAGGGTTAACCCGGCCACTATTGGCGTTACTGCAGAGGATTACCGGCCTCGAATCAACGTACCTTACTGCCATTGATGCAACAGCCGGCGTTCAACATATACTGATTGCTAACAACAGCGGTGCCTTGCTGTTACCTGAAGCATTGACCGTTCCGTGGCAGGACACCTTGTGTAAACGAGCACTGGAAAGCCAGCAATTTGTTACCGAAGATGTCGCTGCATGCTGGGGTGACTCCGACGCTGCCCGGCAGTTGGGCTTAAAAAGCTATATCAGTGTGCCGGTGATGAATCCGGATGGTACGGTTTTTGGTACTTTGTGCGGTGCCAGCTCCCATAGTGTGGCACTGGGCAATATGCCACATTTACCCGAATTATTGCGCTTGTGTGCAGACCTAATTGGCCATCAGTTAAGCCGCGAGCAGGTTGCCAAACTGGCCGACGAGCGTGCTACCGAAACCGAACTGCAACTTAGCCGGGTGCGGTTAATAGCAAAAGTTTCTGAGCTTTGTGTTGCCGGCCAGTCACTTAGTTTAACGGCAGGCCAAACCGCCGAGTATATGTTTGAAAGCGGTTTATGCAGTCAGGCCGTTGCGTTTGAGTTGGTAAACGAACAATTTGTGGCGATTGATCCTAAGCAACATGCGTGGGCTGAGGTAGTGAACACCCTGCGCGCCGGGCTAAACCCGGAAACCCGGCGGCGCAGTATTATTTCAATTCAAATCAGTGACCAGCTGCAGCAAAAATTTAGCGATTTCATTCAGCCGGAGCAGGCAGCGCTGTTGCTTAAAGTGTTTGCAGAGCACCAGTTGGTGGCGGCTATATATATCCAATTGGCCGCTGCAGCCGCTGAGCTACCGGAAAATAAAGCCGTGTTGGCGAGTGTCAGTAACTCATTGTCTTTAATGGCAAGCCGGCTGGTTGATCACCAGGCACTGACCCAGCTTAATCAGCAACTTGAATACCAGGCACAGCATGACGCCCTGACTGCACTACCTAACCGCCGTTATCTGTTTGATGAACTGGCACGGCAAATAGCGCGGGCAGGCCGTCAGCAGCTTAGCTTCTTTATTCTGTTTATTGATTTAGACGGATTTAAAGCCATTAACGATACTTATGGTCATGAAACCGGCGATGAGTTTTTACGGGAGTTTGCTAATCGCCTCCGCACAGCGATGCGCAGTGGCGATTTTGCTGCCCGTCATGGCGGCGATGAGTTTGTCATGCTGTGTCAGTTTTCCGCAGGGGCAAGTGCCACGTTGCAGGCAGAGCAGTTGGTTAGCCGGTTTCGCGCGGCCACCAGCGGCAATTTTGAATTAACCGACGCGATCTTCAAGTATGCAGGCCCAAGCCTGGGCGTTGTGCAATGGCAGCCGGGCGACATCACCGATGGCGATAAACTGCTAAGCCAGGCAGATGCCGCTATGTATAAAGATAAACAGCAGCGGCGTAAGCAACGTTAAATTTGTAACTAGGGTAGGGGTGTTAACTGCAGATCGCTAAGCTGGCTGCGTAACCGGTTCATAAAGGCGATATCCGGGTCATTTTTTTCGGTAAAATAACTGGCGTCTGTTTCTTTCCACCAGTCGGTATCCCGAAACCTGTGGTATTCACTATGGCCAAGCACATACTCTATCGGGAATTTGCCGGCTAAATAACGTATCAGCCGGCTATTGGCATCCAGCTGGGCATCGGTCATTGGCAGGCTGTCACCATCCGCAACATTCTCAATACCAATTGCGGCGTAATTCAGGCCAATGGTATGCCGTGCCATAGTTGTTTCTGGCATTAGCTGATAAATAGTACCATCGCGGTCAATAACAAACTGGCTGGAAACATTTAAGTCCCCTCCGGCCCGGATCCCGTCTCTGGCAGCTGGCAACTCTGGCGGATTAAACACCCCGAAGGTTTTTTCAAAAGTCGGAATAACGGTCCAGTGTACCACCACCATTCGCGGTTCAATAACCGGCTCATCCTGCACTATGTTATAGCGCTCCTGCATATACTGCAGGGTAAGCGCTTTGCGCTTTTCATCAAAAATAATGGGTTTTTGAATAATGACCAAGTCATCTGGCAGGGTGTCAGCGGCATACAAAGGTGACATTAATCCCAGCAGACAGAGCAGTTGTTTTTTCATGGCTATTCCTTATATGAAAGCATGTGCTGGCGGGAATTGTACCAGTGTTTTTTGTGCTAAGCATAGCAGGCTGAGTAGTCAGACCGGGAAGCTCGCCAGTAGCTTTATTGATTATAAAGTGTTGATTGGGTGTGCCGTGCCTCAACGCATTGAGATGGCGCCAAACTGCTGTTCTACCCTTTAAGACAAGCCTGCTGTCGCTATG
>CAXBHB010000031.1:0-22550 GCA_963975465.1 uncultured Chromatiaceae bacterium | reverse complement strand
CAGTGACCCCCGCCTTGTAAGGGCGGTGCTCTCCCAGCTGAGCTAACAATCCACGCTGTTTGATGGCGCTCATTATAGGGAGCATGAATTTACTGTCAACTTTATTTTTTAAAAAGCGGTTTGATTGCTGCAAAAGTAAACATTAGCGGCTTTGGGCTGTAAAAGGCCGACGAATGGCTGTGCAGAGGTGGTGCATCATTACCTCAGCATTGTTACAATAGCGCAATCTTAGTTTTCGGCTTCTTTTGGATTAATTATGTCGTTAGTTACCCGTTTTGCACCAAGCCCTACCGGTTATTTGCATGTTGGTGGTGCCCGCACTGCGTTATACAGCTGGCTTTATGCTAAAAAACGTGGCGGTAAGTTTATTCTGCGGATTGAAGATACCGACATAGAGCGCTCTAATCAGGCATCGGTCGATGCAATTTTAGAAGGTATGCAGTGGTTAGGCTTAGCGCATGACGAAGGCCCGTATTATCAAACGCAGCGTTTTGACTTATACAAAGAGGTGGTGGCCCAGCTGCTGGCAGACGGTAAAGCCTACAAATGTTTTTGTACAGTAGAAGAAGTTGACGCAATGCGCGAAGCGCAAATGGCCGCCGGTGAAAAACCAAAATATAACGGCATGTGGCGCGAGCGCACCGACCACCCGGCAGACAAACCTTTTGTTATCCGTTTTAAAAACCCGCAACAGGGTGTAGTGGTCATTGATGACATGATTAAGGGCCGGATTGAAATCGCCAACAGCGAACTGGACGACTTAATTATTGCCCGCAGCGATGGCACCCCAACCTATAACCTGACAGTAGTGGTTGATGACTGGAAAATGGGCATTACCCATGTTATCCGTGGCGATGATCATGTAAACAATACTCCGCGGCAAATGAATATTCTGGAAGCTCTGGGCGCCGATATTCCTAAGTATGCCCATGTACCGATGATCCTGGGCGATGATGGTAAACGCTTATCAAAACGCCATGGTGCGGTTGGGGTAATGCAGTATCGTGACAATGGTTTTATGCCACAAGCGCTGATTAACTACCTGGTGCGACTGGGCTGGTCTCATGGCGACCAGGAAATTTTCAGCAAAGACGAGCTGATTGAGCTGTTCGATTTAGCCGATTGCAACCGGGCGCCATCTGCGTTTAATACTGAAAAATTGCTGTGGTTAAATCAGCACTATATGAAAACTTTGCCGCCGGCACAGGTTGCCTCAGAGCTGCAATGGCACTTAGCGTCACAACAGCTGGATATCAGCAATGGCCCTGCTATTGAAGACGTGATCAGTGTGCAGGCAGAACGGGTAAAAACCTTAAAAGAATTGGTTGAAGTCAGTCGTTATTTTTATGAAGACTTTAGTGACTTTGAAGAAAATGCCGCTAAAAAACACTTACGACCAGTCGCGGCTGAACCGCTGGCGGTTGTCAAAGAGAAGTTGACCGCGTTAAACGAATGGCAGTTAGAAGATATTCATAACGCGATTAACGCTGCAGCAGAGCAACTTGGCGTTGGCATGGGTAAAGTGGGCATGCCGATGCGGGTGGCGGTAACGGGTGGTGGTAATTCACCCGCGCTGGATCATACCCTGCTGCTAATCGGCCGGGAGCGGACCTTAGCCCGAATTGACCTGGCACTGGATTTTATCAGTAAACGGGCAGAGGCAAACTGATACTGTGTTGAACCGGCGATTAAGGTTGTGGCTGATAGCGGTTGCGTTGCTAACCGCTGCGCCGGTGTATGCCGATGTTAATACTGACGGTGATGGGGTGGCTGACGGCGATTTACCCACCTTTAAATTGCCACTGGAGTTTTTGGGTACCATTGGCGGTGATATTGAACTGGGCTTGCTGGTAAATACAGGCAACACTGAAGCGCATTCTGTGCGTATAAACAGTGAGTTATTACATGAGCTGGAGTACTTCAGGAATAAATACCAGGTTTATGGCCGGATTCAACGCAGTAAAGTCATTAACCCGGACAGTGGTCATAAAGACGATACAACCACCGCTAAACGCTACGGTATTACCGGTCAAAGCAACTACAAGTTTTTAGTTGGCCGCCAATCCTTGTTTGGTCGCGGTGCTTACCTTTACGACAAGTTTGGTGCATTCAGACTGCAAAGCTCGCTGGCAGTGGGCTACGGCAACCGGGTGTATGAAATGCAAACCAATTATATTGATTTAGAAACCGGGCCGGGCTTCGCGCATCAGCGCACGGCCAGTGGTAACACTAACACCGGTTTAATCTGGTTTCTGGCGTTTAATCTGGAGCAAAAAATATACGAGGGCAGTAGTTTCCGGCAAACCTTTGAGGGTTCCGTGTCGCTGGACGGGGCTAACTCTACTTTTGTTAGTCGCAGCAGCATCACATCGCAGTTATTTGACAAATTATCAATGCGTTTCAGCTTTGCCGCGCGCCATAACTCGCGTCCTGAAGGTAATTTAAAAACGATGGATACAGAGACGGCAGCGTCGCTGGTTTATACGTTTTAGGGTTGATAACAGGCTGCCTGCAAACCGGCAGCCTGTTTATCGCTTGTGCTACTTAGTGCAGAACCCGCGCCCGTAAGGTGCCGGGAATAGCTTTTAACTCATTTAACGCCAGTTCATGATCTTCAGAATCAACATCAATAACTACGTAACCCACATCCTGCACCGTTTGTAAGTACTGGCCGGAAATATTGATATTATGCTTGGCAAAGGTTTCGTTAATTTTTGTCATCATGCCTGGCTGGTTTTTATGAATATGCAGCAGGCGTGAGCGGCCTTTATGTTCCGGCAGGGACACTTCCGGGAAGTTAACGGCCGATAATGTTGAGCCGTTATCACTGTATTTAACCATTTTACCGGCCACTTCATAGCCAATATTTTCCTGTGCTTCCTGCGTAGAGCCACCGATATGCGGTGTCAGTAACACATTGTCAAACGCACGCAGTGGCGAGATAAACTCTTCATCGTTACCCTTGGGCTCAGTCGGGAATACATCAATAGCAGCCCCGGCCAGCTTTTTGCTCTGTAAACTGGCGGTTAATGCATCGATATCGACCACCGTGCCGCGTGAGGCGTTAATTAAAATAGCGCCTTGCTTCATTTGCGCCAGTTCGGCTACCGCAATCATATTTTTGGTTTGCGGTGTTTCTGGTACGTGCAAACTAATCACATCTGAACTGGCCAGCAGGGTGGCTAGATCAACCTGATTGGCGTTGCCCAGCACCAACTTGCTCTCGATGTCATAAAACTGCACCCGCATGCCAATATGCTCGGCCATAATGCTCAGCTGTGTACCAATATGGCCGTAACCAATAATACCCAGGGTTTTGCCACGGGCCTCGTAAGAATTATCAGCGGTTTTCAGCCACTCGCCACGGTGGGCCGCCGCATTGCGTTGTGGAATACCCCGTAACAACATTATTATCTGGCCTAATACTAATTCAGCCACTGAACGGGTGTTGGAGAAGGGTGCATTAAATACCGGAATAGCCCGCTTTAATGCGGCGTCTAAATCAACCTGGTTGGTGCCGATACAAAAGCAACCAATGGCCATTAACTTATTGGCCGCGTCCAGTACCCGCTCAGTTAACTGGGTACGGGAACGAATACCAACGAAATGCGCTTCGCTGATCCGCTCGATTAGCTGGTCTTCCGGTAAAGAGGTTTTCAGGTATTCAATATTGGTGTATCCCTGATCCGTAAAGGTTTTTACGGCGCTCTGATGTAACCCTTCCAACAGCAATATCTTTATTTTGTCTTTGGCCAGTGAATATTTTTCCATTGTTCTCTCGTTACATTAATTTTAAAAAAGGTAGTAGCGTGGCTAGTGGTTTTGGCCGCTGTTTATTTAATACTTTTTATTTAATATTTTTTATTTAAGTACGCGGGTACCATCGCTGCTGCCCACCAGCACAATATCGGCCGGACGGCGGGCAAACAAGCCGTTGGTTACCACGCCAACAATATTATTCAGCTGTTGCTCCAATGTTAGCGCATCGGTAATCTGCAAATCATGAGCATCAATAATCAGGTTACCATTGTCAGTAACCACCCCCTGGCGCAGTACTGGTTTTGTCCCGAGTTTTTCCAGTTCGCGGCTGACATAGCTGCTGGCCATCGGGATCACTTCAATCGGCAGCGGAAACTTGCCCAGTACGTTAACCTGTTTAGTGCTGTCGACAATACAAACAAAGGTTTTGGCCACGGCTGCCACTATTTTTTCGCGGGTTAAGGCTGCACCGCCGCCTTTAATCATCTGCTTATCGGCGTTTATTTCATCAGCGCCGTCGACATAAATACTAAGCTCGCTAACGTCGTTTAAATCAAACACGGCAATGCCCAATTGTTTTAATTTAGCGGTGGACTGCTCAGAGCTTGATACCGCACCACGAATGTTGTCTTTAATGCTGGCGAGGGCATCGATAAAATGATTGACGGTTGAACCGGTACCCACCCCGACAATGCTGTCTTTGCTGATAAATTGCAGGGCTGCCCAGGCAGCATGGCGTTTCATTTCATCTTGGGTCATGGCAGGTCTCTTTTTATTCAGCGGGTTTTAGCGTTTAGCCGTACAGATGGATATTATATCGAAAGCGGAGGCAGAAAAAGGGCAAAAGCCGAAAAAGGGCAAAACAGTTTAACAGATGGTGAGTTATACATATCGCAGGCCACAATACCCGCTCTGGCTCATCACAGCAACTCGCAGGGCTCAGACACTCTGTGACGACCAGATCGGGTTTTTGGCCTGCTTTCATAAGTTAAGTATTAAATGAATAGCGAAAAAATATCAGCGAAAATCAAAATAGTTAGCAGGCGTTATAAGCTGCTGCAACGGAATATCCCAGCTTGCAGTGGGGATGTTAGCTACCTGCTGGCAATTATGCGCTAAACCGATAACCTGACAAGGGCTGTTGGCGGGTAGTTGCGATAAGGTGCGGTCATAAAAACCGCCACCCATGCCCAGCCTGTTGCCGCTGCCATCAAACGCCACCAGTGGGGTAAAGACGATATCCAGCGCCGCAACGGGCATGATGTTGGCGCAATTAAGCCGCGGCTCGGGTATGCCAAACCGGTTGGGTTGCATTTTGGTTGTCTTGTCGTACCGCAGAAACAGCAGATAGCCCGGGCAAAAAGGGTGTAAAACCGGCAGGTATATCGCTTTACCCGCTTGCCACAATACCTGAATCAGCGGCTCTGTACTAAGTTCGGCGTCATTAGCCAGATAGAGCGCAAAATGTTGTTTCGCCATTAAATCACGGTTGTGGGTAATGCGTTCGGCCAGCTCAGCAGCGGCTTTATCACGGGTGGCAGCAGTTAATTGCTGGCGTAGCAGGCGTACCTGCTGGCGAATGCTTTGCCGGGAATGCTCTGGCTTCACGCCTTGTTGCGATAGAGACATCAAAATACCTTGGCTGTCAATAATGCCGGAGCATAAAACTGAAGAGGGTTCTCCGAATTGCCGTTTGTTATTTAAGCCCTTGAACCCACGGTTCAAGGCGGAAGTCTCATGGTTACCGTAGGCTTCCCGGTACAAGCCGGGCCTGCACAAAAGCAACGCAGAAGAATTCCTGGATAAAACAATTATCGGCTCAGGGACGTCAACAACATTACAAACAACCCAGAGAACGCCTTAAGTATAGCAGCTGCATTGCAACCTTATAAGAGGGCCACCGATAAATGCCAACTGCCTGCGCAGTTTTCCGGCAATTACCGCGGCAGCAGCGGTTTACTGGCGGATACGTAACGGCGATGGTAGGATATTGCCGTGTCAATCAGCAAAGATAATTCTATGAGCAACCCACTTATTCAAAGTTATGACCGCTGGAGCAGTGAGCTGGAGCATGCGCATGTTATGGCCTCCGCAGCTGAGTTGCATGGTTTAATTGCCGGCATGTTAAGCGCCGGCGTTAAGGCTGACGCCAAGGCGCTGTTACCGGTGCTGTACGATTTTCTGAACGATGGCCAGGCATTGCCGGCAGCATTGGAAAGCCAGGTGCAGCAGCTGGTGGATGCCACAGCTAAAAGCCTGAACCAGAATGACTTTTCGTTTAACGTTTTACTGCCTAGTGACGATGATGCCTTGTTTGAACGGCTGGAAGCACTGGTCGAGTGGTCGCAGGCCTTTTTAGTCGGCTTTGCCGTGCAGCAAACCGATTTATCGCTGTTGTCAGACGACGTGCGTGAAGCATTGGATCAGCTGACTGAAGTGACCCGGGTTGATATTAATACCGTAACCGATGGCAGCAAAGATGAGAATGAAGAAGCCTATTATCTGGTGCTGGAACATGTGCGTATTATGGTGCTGTGTTGCTTTAATGAAGTCGGGTTGAAGTACAGCCCACAACCACCGCACGGTAAAACACTGCATTAATCAGCGGTTATCTGGCCAACCTGGCTTTGAAGGATAGTAATGAATAATTCTGTATTTGTGCAGCGCCGGGCCCGGTTAATTGCGGCTATGCAACCCAATTCGGTTGCGCTTATCAGCGCGGCAGCGGAACACACCCGTAGCCGCGATACTGAGTACCCGTTTCGCCAGCACAGCGACTTTTGGTATTACAGCGGCTTTAATGAAGCAGACGCACTACTGATCTTATCTAACCGCGCCGATTTACCCCCTGCACAGCTGCTTTGCCGTGACAAAGACCCCGCGCAGGAAGTATGGCATGGCCGCAGGCTGGGGCCGGCGGCTGCCAGCGAAACCCTGCAATTACAGGCCTCATCGCTTAGTGAGCAAAGCACAGTGTTAAATCAGGCGCTAAACGGCAGTACTTCTGTATACCTTAATCTGACAGACCAGCCGGCGCTGTTGCAGCAAATTACCGGGCAAATGCAAGCTCTGAAACAACGTGAAAAACGCGGTGATAGCGCGCCCTCGCAGCTAATAGATTTAGCGCCGCTAAGTGCCGCCCAGCGGCTGATTAAAGATGAACATGAAATAGCCATTATGCGCCAAGCCGGCCAGATAAGTGCCCAGGCGCACATCCGGGCTATGCAGTATTGCCGGCCGGGACGGTTTGAGTATCAGCTGGAAGCCGAAATCCTCCATCACTTCGCGCTTAACGGTGCCAGGCACCCGGCCTATAACAGTATTGTCGGTAGTGGTAATAATGGCTGTATTTTGCATTACACTGAGAACTGCAGTGCCATGGTCGCGGGTGATTTAGTGTTAATTGATGCCGGCTGTGAACTGCAAGGCTATGCCGCCGATATCAGCCGTACTTTTCCGGTCAATGGCAAATTTAGCGACGAGCAGACCGCGCTGTATCAACTGGTGTTAGATGCCCAGTACGCGGCGTGCAATGCGGTAAAGCCGGGCAGCGATTTTGCCACCGTTACCGCGGCTGCCGAGCAGGTGTTAACCGAAGGGCTGCTGGGGCTGGGCATTTTACAGGGCGAGCTTAGCCAGCTGGTTGCTGATAAAGCCTGTAAACAATATTTTATTCATGGCATTGGCCACTGGCTGGGGCTGGATGTGCATGATGTTGGCGCTTATAAAGTGGCGCGGCCGGATGGTGAAATGGCTGAGCAGCCGTTTGTGCCAGGCATGGTTTTGACCATTGAGCCCGGGCTGTATATTCCCTCTGGTAGCCCAACCGAGCAGCGTTGGTGGGACTTAGCGGTGCGGATTGAAGACAATCTGCTGCTAACTGCAGATGGCCATGAAAATTTAACCACGGCAGTTCCCAAAGAAATTGATGCAATTGAGCAATTAATGGCGACTGCGAATGGCTGAGACTAGCAGCAACCCGGCGTTTGATCTGGTGATTGCCGGCGGTGGTATGGCAGGCAGTTTGCTGGCCTGGTGCCTGAGCCAGGCCCGGCCAGACTGGCGTATTGCCGTGATTGAACGCCAGGCTAGCGCCCAGGCTGAGGTGCCAGCCAGTTTTGACAGCCGCAGTATTGCCCTGGCCGCCGGTAGTGTCACTTTATTGCAGCGCTGGGGTTTGTGGCAGGAGCTGGCTGATAAAGCATGCCCGCTTAAACAAATCTGGGTGTCCGATCGTGGCCATTTTGGTAAAGCCCGCTTAACAGCGGCCGAGTATCAGCAAACGGCCCTGGGCCAGGTGCTGGAAGTCGAGCATCTGGGCAAATTACTAACCGACAAGCTGACACAGCACAGCACTGTTACCTTTTTTCAGCCCGATGTTATCAGTTCGGTTACCCCGACCATTAACAGCCAGCAGATCCAACTTAGCAGCGGTACAGAGCTTAGCGCGAAGTTATTAGTGATAGCCGAAGGGGGTTTATCGCAAACCCGGCAATTAGCGGGCTTTAGCGTTAGCAGTGATGATTACCGGCAAACGGCCATTATTGCCAATCTGGCCCTGGCGCAAAGTCATCAGCATACCGCGTTTGAACGCTTTACAGAGCATGGCCCTATTGCGCTGTTGCCACTGAGTGGCCAGCGTTATTCGCTGGTGTGGACGGTAGCGCGTGATGCCGCAGCTGACTTGCTGGCACTGGATGATTCCGCTTTTACTGCGGCCATTCAACAGGCCTTTGGTTACCGGGCCGGTGTATTTACCAGCACCGGCGCCCGGGCGCATTATCCTTTAACGCTGCGCCGGCCCGATGACATCGTGCGCCATCGCAGTGCGCTGCTTGGCAACAGTTTACATAATTTGCACCCGATAGCAGGTCAGGGCTTTAATCTGGCCATTCGCGATATTCAGGCGCTATTGCTGGCGCTGGGAGAAAGCAGTGACGATGCTGCAGATCCCGGAAGCTATAAGGTGCTGCGCCACTACCAGCAGCTGCGCGAGCAGGACATTAAGCGGGTAGTCTGGTTTACCGATGCCTTAGTACGCGGCTTTTCCAATAATTCAGGGCTGGTGGCGCTGGCACGTAATACCGGCCTGGCCGCGATGCTGCTGTGTGATCCGTTAAAACGGCCGCTTGCGATGCAGGCCATGGGCCAGGGACAACCTTATGCAAAATACTGATATCACTATCGTCGGTGGCGGCAGTGCCGGCCTGACCCTGGCCTTATTGCTGGCCAGGCAGCAACTGCGGGTAGTGCTGGTCGAAAAAGGTCCTGCGCCAGCCGATGCGCAACCCGACTATCAGCGGGTCAGTGCACTTAATCTGGCGTCGCGTAATTTATTTCAGCAGTTAGGGATCTGGCCGCAACTGTTGGCCGGTGCTGCGGCTTACACCGATATGCAGGTGTGGGAAGCCGACAGTTTTGCCAAAATAAGCTTTGCAGCCGCGCAGCAGCAAGTTGAGGCGCTGGGCTATATTTGCGACAACGAGCAGATCCGCTCGTTGTTGTTTCAGCAATTGCAGCAGCACAGTAATGTGCAGTGCTATTTTAATGTCGAAATAAGCCAGTTAAAGCAAGGCGAGCGCGACGTGATGCTGCAGCTTAATAACGACGAGCTGATTTTAAGCCAGTTACTGGTGGGTGCCGATGGCGTTAACTCCTTTGTGCGCCAGCATATGCAACTGCCGTTAACCCATTGGGATTATCAGCATACCGCTATTGTCGCCAAAATCCGTTGCACCGAGGCCCATCAGCTGACGGCGCGCCAGGTATTTTTAGAAACTGGCCCGCTGGCGTTGTTGCCGCTGCCTGAACCGGACCTGTGTTCAATTGTCTGGAGTGCTGAAACCGCTGAAGCCAAACGCTTAATGGCGCTGGACAACACTGCCTTTGAACAGGCGCTGTGTGCAGCCAGCCAGGCGGTTCTGGGGCCGGTAACACTACAAAGCGAGCGCCAGGCCTTTGGTTTAACCATGCGTTATGCCAGTCGCTGGCAGCGTGGCCGGGTAGTGCTGGTGGCCGATGCCGCCCATAGTATTCACCCGCTGGCTGGCCAGGGCATGAACTTAGGCCTGATGGATGTTACCGCACTGGCACAGTTAATAAGCGAACAGCAAGCAGCGGGTGAGGATATTGCCGCCACAAAAATGCTGCGCCGGTTTGAACGTTGGCGTAAAGCCGAAGCGCAAAGCATGATCGTCGCGATGGAAGCCTTTAAACGCGGTTTTACCGCCAAACCGCCACTGGTTAAACTGCTGCGCGGCCTGAGTTTGTTAGCCGCCGATAGTCTGCCATTACTGAAACAGCAGTTAATGGCTTATGCGCTTGGTTTAAAAGGCGACTTACCCGAGCTTGTTAAAAAGCAGGGAGCAGCGGCTGACGTTTTGCCTTAGTTTTATTTGTACCTCAGCTTGTCGCATTACAAAAAGTAATCCAAATTGGGCTGTTTGCTGCGGGGGGTATGCGGTATAATCGGCCGGTATTTTTTAGTCTCAAGCTTAGTATTTTTACGTAATAGCCTGAAAAATAAGGCTTATTGCTATTGTTGGTTTTACCGCTTGTGGCCCTCACAATAAGTAGGAAAAAATAATGGCTCAAAAAACTGCGTTACATGCCAGCCACCTTGCTGCTGGTGCCAAAATGGTCGATTTTTTTGGCTGGGAAATGCCAATTAACTACGGCTCACAAATTGAAGAGCACCATGGCGTCCGTCGCGATGCCGGTATGTTTGACGTATCACATATGACCATTGTTGACCTGACCGGTAGCCGCACCCGCGAGTTCCTGCGCTATTTACTGGCTAATGATGTGGCCAAACTGACGGTACCCGGAAAGGCACTTTATACCGGTATGCTGAACGAGCAGGGCGGCGTGATTGACGATTTAATCGTGTATTTTATTGAAGATGCCTTTTTCCGCCTTGTTGTTAACTCGGCCACCCGTGAAAAAGATCTGGCGCATATTAATGCTAAAGCCAAAGCTTTTGACGTAACGGTAACCGAGCGCCCGGAATTTGCGATGATTGCCGTGCAGGGCCCGAATGCCAAAGCCAAAGTGGCTACCTTATTAACAGCTGAGCAGCAAGCGGCCGTTGCGGACATGAAGCCGTTTTTTGGTAAACAGGCCGGTGAATTATTTATTGCTACCACCGGTTACACCGGTGAAGACGGCTATGAAATTGCCATGCCAGACGAGCAGGCAGCTGAGTTCTGGCAAAAACTGCTGGACGCCGGTGTCGCCCCGGCCGGATTAGGCGCGCGTGATACCCTGCGTCTGGAAGCCGGCATGAATTTATACGGCCAGGATATGGACGAAACTGTATCACCCCTGGCAGCTAATATGGGCTGGACCATTGCCTGGGCACCTGAAGATCGCGACTTTATTGGCCGCGCGGCACTTACTGCCCAAAAAGCTGCAGGTACCGATAAACTGGTAGGCCTGGTAATGGAGCAAAAAGGTGTATTGCGCCACGGCCAGCGGGTTGTGGTTGCAGGCGGCGAAGGGGTTATTACCTCGGGTACTTTCTCGCCAACTCTGGGCTACAGTATTGCTATGGCGCGGGTGCCAGCCAATACGGCTGATACTGCTGAAGTGGATATTCGCGGCAAACTGGTTAGTGTTAAAGTGGTTAAGCCGGCTTTTGTGCGCATGGGTAAAAAAGTCATCTAAAATAACAAACGTGGCAACCCAGGTTGATCATTAAAATATACGTGTTAAGACAGCTAAGGAATTTACAATGAGCTCTATCCCTACAGAATTAAAATACGCAAGCAGCCACGAATGGGTGCGCAACGACGGTGATGGTATTTACACCGTAGGCATTACCGAGCACGCGCAGGAGCTGCTGGGCGATATGGTGTTTGTTGAACTGCCAGAAGTGGGCGATAGCGTCACTCAGGGCGATGACTGTGCGGTAGCGGAGTCAGTAAAAGCGGCATCTGATATTTACGCGCCATTATCCGGTGAAGTTGTTGAAGTTAACGACGCACTGGCTGATTCGCCAGAGCAGGTAAACGCCAGCCCTTATACTGATGGCTGGATGTTTAAAATTAAAGTAAGCGATGAATCAGAGCTGGACGCTTTATTAGACGCGGCTGGCTACAAAAGCAGCATCGACGAAGCTTAATAAACAGATCGCTATAGCATAAAGCCCCGTACTTACCGGGGCTTTATCTTACTAACAGCTGTTCTGAACGCTGTAACAATATTAGGACATTCAAAGCATGACCCATACCGCTGTGAAAACCCTGTCGCAACTTGCGAACCACGACGAATTTATTCAACGCCACATTGGCCCGGACGAGGCTGAAACTGCCGCAATGCTGGCCGAACTGGGCGTAGACAGCATGGAAACGCTGATTGCCCAAACCGTGCCGGCCAGTATCCGCTTACCCAAGCCGCTGGCCACCGGTAATAGCCGCACTGAAAATGATGCACTAACCCATTTAAAGGCGGTGGCAGCGAAGAATAAAATGTATAAGTCATACATTGGTATGGGTTATCACCCAACGCTTACCCCGAATGTTATTTTACGAAATGTGCTGGAAAACCCGGGTTGGTACACGGCTTACACGCCGTACCAGCCGGAAATTGCCCAGGGCCGCTTAGAAGCCTTGTTAAACTTCCAGCAAATGTCGCTGGACTTAACCGGCATGGAGCTGGCCAGTGCCTCATTGCTGGACGAAGCTACCGCTGCTGCTGAAGCCATGGCATTAGCCAAGCGGGTGAGTAAAAGCAAAGCAAACCTGTATTTTATAAGTGACGATGTGCACCCGCAAACCATTGACGTGGTAAAAACCCGAGCTGAAATGTTCGGCTTTGATATTGTGATTGGCAAAGCAGAAGAAGCGGTCAGCCACGATGTGTTCGGTGCGTTAATTCAGTACCCGACCACTAACGGTGATATCCGTAACGACAGCGCCTTAATTGCTGCACTGCAAGCGAAAAAAGCGGTAGTCGCGGTAGCGTCAGATCCAATGGCATTAATGTTGTTAAAATCGCCGGGTGAGCTTGGTGCCGACGTGGTACTGGGCTCGATGCAGCGCTTTGGGGTACCTATGGCCTACGGCGGCCCGCACGCGGCATTCTTTGCCACGCGTGATGCGTATAAGCGCTCTATGCCAGGGCGGATTATCGGTGTGTCGAAAGACCGTCGCGGTAATCAGGCGCTACGCATGGCCATGCAAACCCGCGAGCAGCACATCCGCCGCGAAAAAGCCAACTCAAACATTTGTACCGCCCAGGTATTACTGGCCAATATCGCCTCTTTTTATGCGGTATATCATGGCCCGCAGGGTTTAAAAGATATTGCTGAGCGCATTCACCGCAGTGCCGATATTTTTGCTGCCGGCTTAAAAGCCAAAGGCGTTGAGTTAGTTAACAGCCACTGGTTCGATACCATAACCTTTAAAGTAAGCGATCGTGCTAGCGTCATTAAACGCGCCTTAGAGGCCGGTGTAAACCTGCGTACTGACGTTAGCGACAGCTTAGCAGTAAGTTTTAGCGAAGCGACCCAGGCGGCGGACATTGCTCAGTTATTTGATATCGTACTGGGTGAAAATCATGGTCAGAAAGTTGAAACGCTGGATAGCGATATCGTTAGCAATGGCTCGGCATCTATTCCGGCTGAATTACAGCGCACCAATCCGCTGTTAAGCCACCCGGTATTTAACCAGTATCACAGTGAAACTGAGATGCTGCGTTATATTAAAAAGCTGGAAAACAAAGATTTAGCCCTGAATCACTCGATGATTTCGTTAGGTTCGTGCACCATGAAGCTAAACGCCACCGCCGAGATGATCCCGATAACCTGGCCGGAGTTTGGTTCATTGCACCCGTTCGCACCGCGCGACCAGGTCGATGGCTACTATGAAATGATCACCGAGCTTGGCGACTGGCTGGTGAACATTACCGGTTATGACAATATCTCAATGCAGCCGAACTCGGGTGCGCAGGGCGAATACGCCGGCATGATCGCCATTCGTAAATACCATGAAAGCCGTGGTGAAGGGCATCGTAATATCTGTTTAATTCCGGTATCGGCGCACGGTACTAACCCGGCCACAGCAGCAATGGCCAGCTACGACGTAGTACTGGTTGACTGCGATAAGTCGGGCAATATCGATATGGCCGATTTAAAAGCCAAAGCCGCCGAAGTGGGCGACCGCTTAGCAGCCATCATGGTCACTTACCCGTCTACCCACGGTGTGTTTGAAGAGAGCATTCAGGAGCTGTGCGACATCGTTCACTCATACGGTGGCCAGGTGTATATGGACGGCGCCAATATGAACGCCCAGGTTGGTTTAACCTCACCAGGCTTTATCGGCTCTGACGTATCGCACTTAAACTTGCACAAAACCTTCTGTATTCCACACGGCGGTGGCGGCCCGGGTATGGGTCCTATCGGCGTAAAAAGCCATTTAGCACCGTTTTTACCTAACCATCCGCTGGTAAAAATTGACGGTACCGGTGAAACCAACGGTGCAGTATCGGCAGCGCCATTTGGTAGTGCTGGCATATTACCCATCAGCTGGATGTACATCGCCATGATGGGCGCGGAAGGCTTAAAACAGGCCACCGAGTTTGCCATTTTAAATGCCAACTATATGGCTAATAAACTGAACCCGCACTTCCCGGTACTGTACCGTGGCACCAACGGCCGGGTAGCCCATGAATGTATTATCGACATTCGTCAGCTAAAAGAAGCCAGCGGTATTACCGAAATGGATATTGCTAAGCGTTTAATGGACTATGGCTACCATTCGCCGACCATGAGCTTTCCGGTAGCTGGCACCCTGATGATTGAACCAACTGAATCAGAAAGCAAAGCCGAGCTGGATAAGTTTATTGAAGCGATGACCAGTATCCGCAGCGAAATTGCCAAGGTAGAAGCAGGTGAGTGGACAGTGGACAACAACCCACTGGCCTACGCCCCGCACACCATGGCCGACATTCTTGACCCAGCTTGGGATCGCGCCTACGAGCGCACCTACGGCGCCTTCCCGGTAGCCTTTGTCGCCGAGAACAAGTTCTGGCCAACCGTTACCCGGATTGATGACGTTTATGGCGACAGAAATTTAATGTGCGCATGTCCTAGTCCTGAGGCGTATCGGTAAGTGAATTACTAAGCGCTTAGCGTTAAACAGTAATAACTAAAAACCCCGGCCAGCGTGCCGGGGTTTTTTATGGGAGATTATTTACTAAATGTGAGGTTACTTTTGTCTGATGGACTGCTGTGTGCCAAAAGCGGACAATTAAAATGCCATTACACTCCGATTTGAGTGGGGGCTATTCAATTTCTAAAATGCTAACGTTTACAATCTTTTTGAAAAAGGAACTCGCACTGGTTTTTCTTTGAATTCCTTTTTTCGCTCCAAAAACTGCTGATACACGTCAAAGTCAAAACGCGACACTGACTCAATAAGCTCTTGTCTCAGCGTCACCTTTATTTCAACTTTTGTATCGATGTTTTCATATTGTGTTGTGAAGTTTACTGTGAGGTTATCTTTATCCCTATAACCTGATATGTGTGGGAGTATTGATATTTCTTGATCCATTCCTTCTGACTCATTTGGTTCCCCCATCGAAACTACCTGCCCGACATACACTTTGCGATTTGATAATGAGATGAGGACCGATTGGTCGTTGATGTATGAATACAAAAGTTCGCTATCTAATGGGCTATCAGAGAGCACGTCTGACATTAGCTTTATCTTTGGGTCGACACCTTCTTTTTTCTGAAATTGATTCATAGCCCAATTTGTAACCCAAATTCGAATAAAAGCGATGCCATGCATTGTAACTGCTATCAAAAATAGCCAAGTCAGTTCATTGGCACTTGAGTCACTGGGAACAATTCCTTTAACAAGAGTTAGTACGAAGGAGTAAAGGTCAACCGGAACACAGAACAGAGTTGTAGGAACGAAAGTATTTAATAAAGCTACGATTAAAAGTGCGTAAAAAAGACACTGAACGCCGAGAAAAGCACTTTTCAAATAGAGTTGCTGGCCTTCATAGCGGTGAAGTTTATAAAAATGAGGAAGACTGTAGTAACAAACAAAAAACCCGCACGTAAGTACGGGTAGTAACAAAAATGCGAGCATTTATTATCCTTGGGATTTGCTCAGCCTAACAATATCGGCTGCCTTCCTTGCATCACTCTTAAATTTAATTGAGCGTCGAACTTCATCAGCATCGACCACTAACGTCCCGCGTCCCACGACTTTGCGAGATTTATTCGCAGAGGATTTTAGGCTCTGGACGACATCATTGTCAGCATCGAAACCTACAATCCAGTTGATGATTGCACCCATTGAAGGACTCCCATTGGCTCGATAAACATGCTGTATTTATAACACTCTTTTCCGAGATTGTCATGTATTAAGGCAGACCCCAGTGTGACGGACACATCGTTAAATTACTTGCTTACTACTTTGTAGAATTGGGTCTCGCCGTCCGCTACTCGCTCAAGGCGTTGAGCAGTTCAGTGCCAAAACATGACATTTCTAACTTTTTACGAGTTCAGGGCCGTGTTCGAATATTAAGCAGTTTTTTATTCAAACCGTTGCTCGCGCTCGGCAAATCGAGACGCTTCGAATTTCCTTTCCTCACGAATGGCTTCACTAAGAATCAAAATCTTAGATTCTGCAAACTGTTTTATTTCCGGGGCCGCGTAGTTGGTTAGTGCCGAAAAAGCTGTCATCCGCTCTTCCATAATATCTGCTCTTGAGCCTGACCAAGAGTGTGGGGAAATGTCTTCATATATTTCATTCGCAATAGCCAGTTTATCTTTGGCCACGTCTAGTAAAACCAACGCATGTTCAGCCAGAGTTACCACTCTCAGCTTTTTATCTTGATCGGGATCTTTAGGTAAATGTTTGAATGCAGAGATGGATTTAGCGACCGCCTGAATACGTAATTCATCTTTGTTACACCAAGCAAGTAAACGACTGGTTGGCACTTCATTTAGATAAGAAACATGCCTCGAAAAGTTATCCCTAAATAAACGGGATGCAAGATATTCTTGCCTATTGTCACCATTAAATACTCTGTTTAAGACAAGCTCGGGGAAGTTGTTAACTAATGCCGAAATTATTTTGGTTAGATCTGACCTGAAAAGCCGGTAGTTGACTATTCCTTCACATAACAGTTCGATAATTTCATTAATTTCCATTTTTGGAGCTGTTTCAGTTAGGCACTGTTCAATAATTCTATCCAAACCAAATGTCTGATGATTGTGAATGTCATCCTTATCTACAGAAAGTAAGCTGGAAATAGCTTTACGCCCCAATTTCTTGAGAATTTCTTTAGGTACATATGTGCTATTTTTATCGATGAAGAATCGCATACCAAGTATTTCAATAACTGAAAACACACCATTATCTAGTTTGTTAACTGCATCGAGTATTGCAGCCAAATCATCGTCCGTAATTGTTTCATGGATTCGGCCCGTTCCTATGCGGTCAAACCGCCACGCTTCCAGAAATCCTGCATTTGCCACTTCAAGCAGTTTATTTGCCCCCCATCGGTCTAATGGTGTTGTGCTAAGCAAGTAGACAAAGTGCAGCCGTAATTCTGGGATCAATAGTGTTTGTTCTTGTAGTTGTTTTGCCAGTTCACGATTTTCTAAATAAACAGCTTTGATAAAGCCAGCAAATAAGTCCGGATAAACTACCGTTAACTTTTGTTTCTGCATCAACGAGACAAGTGAATGAAATGCTTTGAACTTGTCTCGGCTTCCTTGCGCGAGTCCTTTGCCGAACAGCCAAATTGAATCTGTATTTACGGACCAAAGGTTGGGAGCCAGATTTTCCAATGTATCTGGTTGTGTTGCGACAATCTCACCGAACTTAGTGATTTTTTCGCTGATAACCTTATAACGTTCTGAGTAGCTTTTGTCACAGTGTTCAGTAAGAGCATGAGTATTAGAGAAAATATGATTTTTTAAGTCTTGAATGAAATTCGAAGGAGCTAGTTCTTTTTCTATTTTTTTCAGTAAGATGAGTAAATCTGGTGTATGGATTTTCCCGTCATAATGCAGAGTATGTTTTACTGACCTCCACATCTCAGGCCAGTACTCTTTAGCAATCTGCTGTCTAATTAATATATCTAGAGTTTCGAAGCAATGTGCTTTTGACCAAAGACCGCGAAAGCCAGCAGATAAAATACTCCGGTTGCGATTCCTGATGTTCTCATCAGTAGATTCAAGACCGAATTTTAAGATATCAATAAATCCCTCATACCATGCTTTTTCTTCTGCGTTTGTCCGGGGTTGCCAGCCCCAATCTCGTTTACGGGCACCAAAGCTAAAACCGCCAAAGGAAGACCAGTGGTATGCTTCAAAGGCAGAGCGGAATAGTTTTTCTGCGATTTCCTGATGCCTTTTGTTATCGCTGTAGTGTAAAAGCTGCAGAAATTTCTGTCTGCGCTCTGGGGTTGCCTGAGTACCGGAGAGGTATAGTGAAAATAGCTGACTGAGCTTGTCGACTATATTGTCGTTATTTTCATCTTTATCTTCAGTTTCAGCGAATTTCAGCAGCACCGCCGCAGCTCTATCAAACATGTCATCTTCATACGCCAGTTTGCAAAGTAGGCAGACAACAGTTGAGAAATAAACGTTTTTTCTGGAGGCAAACTTTTTGTCTTCACATGCTTTTTCTATGGCTGAAAGAGCTGTGGCGGGAAAGACAGGAGCAATATAACTTAGTATGGCCAAATGTTCCGGGTCACAGGCTGCAATGTTGTTCAGCGGTGCTCCGGGCTGAAGCCAACTGCTTGCGAGTTCATGCGCTGCTTGGCAGTCATGCAAATAGCCCAGCCTGTGCGCACAAGACTTGAGTAACCGGATATTTTCTAGTTTGAACAGCTCTGAATTGATTTCATCAGGTGCGATATTTTCCAATGCTCTACTTGCCAATCGGTTAGCAAGTGCATGTGGTAAAACTGCCCGCCAGTTACCCCGTTGTTGAATAAGTTGACGATGTAGCAATTCAACTTGGTCTCTATGTAATGATTTCCGCTTAACATCACCGATGTTTGCTAGCACGCTAAGTTCGTCATTAAACTCTTTAGCTGACACATTGAATGAATAAACCAAAGACAAAATTTCAGCGTTGATCAACAAGCTGTCAGAGTGCTCTTTCCTCTGGCTGAACAGTCGTTTGAAAAGTGCATCATCAGAAAACTTAGTCAGTGTTTCATCGGCATCCACCCGATTAGCCAATGCTATTGCCACGCGCGCGTTACCACCAGCAAACTCAGCGAAAAAGGGGTCGGAGCTAATAAATAGGTTGTAGTCTACACTTGTTGCAGAATAGTAACAGTGGATTGTCAAGATGGCCCGAAAGCCCCGGTTTTACCTCAAAGGAATTCCTTGTCATATCGTACAGCGCGGCAACAATCGTCAAGCCTGTTTTTTCTGCGATGAAGATTTTGGTTTTTACTTAAACAGCCTGCAGGCAGCATTGCAGCAATACAACGTGCAATTGCATGCTTTTGTGTTAATGACCAATCACGTTCACTTGTTAATGACGCCAGACGATGCAGAGGGTATCTCGCGTGTGATGCAAAGTGTCGGTCGAGACTATGTACGTTATGTTAACAAAAACTACCGGCGCAGTGGCACCTTATTTGAGGGGCGACACAAAGCCAGCCTGATAGACAGTGAGCAGTATTTACTGCAATGTCAGCGTTACATAGAGCTAAACCCGGTTCGGGCAAAGATGGTGCTGCATCCGGCAGAGTATCACTGGTCAAGCTATCAGTACCATGGCTTAGGTAAACCGATTAGTTGCTTGACTCCACATCCGTTGTACCTTGGATTAGCGAACAACAGTGAAAGCCGATATCAGGCTTACCAGGCGCTGTTTTCAACAGAACTCGGTGAGGTTGAACTTAATACTATTCGCCAGAGTTTAACGCACAATTACCCATTAGGTGGCGAGCGCTTTCGGGCAGAAATAGAGCATACGTTGGGTGTGCGGCTGGGTAAATGCGGGCCAGGCAGACCTGAGGCAGAGCGGGGTGGATGCTAATTAGCTCTGACCCCTTTTCTAGGGGAGACGCAGATAGTGCTTTCTTCAATGAGGGTTGCTGGGTCATCTGGTAATACACCCTTAAAAAAGACAAATGTGAAGACATGCGGCAATCGGTCTCAGCTTGCAGTTTATCGATTATCGATATATGATTGGGCATGGTTAAAAGTTTTAAATGTGCGGATACACAGCACCTGTTTGAAACCGGCAACTCTAGTCGGTGGTCTGCTATTTCCAAGGTTGCCACGCGTAAGCTAACTCAATTGGAGGCAGCAACCACATTAGAGTTTTTGCGCAGCCCACCTGGCAATAGGCTGGAACCGTTAAAAGGCGACCGGGCAGGGCAGTATAGTATTCGTATAAACGAGCAGTGGCGGTTGTGTTTTCGTTGGCATGACGGTAATGCCTGGGATGTTGAAATTGTCGATTACCATAAGTAGGGGGAGTTATGTTTAATAACGGCATGCGCGCAGTACACCCTGGTGAAGTATTGCGTGAAGACTATTTGTTACCACTGAATATGAGTGCCAATGCCCTGGCTCAGGCGCTGCGGGTAACACCTGCACGGATAAATGAAATAGTGCGTGAAAAACGCGGTGTTACTGCTGACACGGCACTTCGGCTGGCTCGCTACTTTGGCGGCGATGCCCAAAGCTGGCTTAACTTACAGGCAATACATGACCTTAAACTGGCTGAGTTAGAAAACGGTGAGAAAATTAGTAGAGATATCTCACCTCATGCTGCTTGAAATTTTCAAAATTGATAAGAGTCGATGTCATTGATTTACAGCGCATTGCTTCTGCTGAAATGTAAATACCCCTATCGAACACTACTTATATCAACTGACCGGTGTAAACTTTGTTTCAGCTGGAAGCCATTCGCTCGATGCGTTTGCCGGGCAACGCTTTATAACAGATAAAGTTGAAGATATGGCGGAACTTAAAACTAAGGCAACAGCTGCCAGTGTGGAAGAGTACATAGCTTCACGGGCGTCTGACGAGCAGAAAGCTGACTGCCAGGTGCTGATGTCGATGTTTAAGAATATTACCCAGCAGAGCCCGAAAATGTGGGGGCCAAGCATCGTTGGCTACGGCTCGTATCGTTATGTCTATGACAGCGGAAGAACCGGCGAAATGTGCCTGACGGGATTCGCCATTAGGGGGCGGGAGCTTGTCGTTTATTTGTCTTGTGAAGATGCTGAGCAGGAAAAACTGCTGGCCAGGCTTGGGAAGCACAAGATGGGCAAATCCTGCCTGTATTTCAAACGGCTGGCTGATCTCGACTGCAATGTATTAGAGCAGCTAATCGTCAATTCCATTGCTGCTGTGCAGCGCCGTTACGGTATACGTCAGCCAGCGGAGACCAACCAATAAAAATCAAAAGAGTCAGTGTCATTGATTTACAGCTGAACTGCTGCAGTATCAATGCACCTGACCCTTTCGGTCTCGGTGAGGATCCAGTGAGTGCTACTTTAATTTTTCCAAATCGTCGATAAACACTTTGGCGATGTCGAATGCGACATTAGCAAAGTCCCAGAATTCCCTGGTGGTAACATTGGCATTTACGGCGATAGAGAGTTTGTATTCAGGAATAACAATCAAAAAACTCTGAGCACCAGCAGACACGCCGCCGTGATGCATAGACTTCAGGGATTTGTAACCTTCTCCTAATTCCAGGTCATGGATACGCCAACCAATGCCATATTTTTGCGAATTAATTTCGCCATTGTTAAGTTGCTGCGGCGTCCAGAAAGTGTCTGTTACTTGCTTAGGGATAAAGGTATCGTCCATAAAGCCTTGCCCTAGTTGCACCAGATTTTTAGAGGTGGATACCCAACCGCCAGCTGCCAGGCGGTGACTCAGATCCAGCTTATACCAGGGCTTGAGCCTGGTAGGTTGTTGCTCGTCCTGCCAATAAAATGTCGCCAAGTGGGGGGCCGCCTCTTCCGGTGCGCCGGTGTTGGTTGCATTCATATTAAGCGGGGTCAAAACCGCCTGCTTAATAAAATCCTGATAAGATTGCTCCGCTTTTATCTGAATTAATGCGCTCAGTAAAACAGTACCCAGGCTGGAATAGCTAAACTGCTCTCCCGGGGCGAACAGCAGGTCGCTGTCATCAAACAAGGTTATGGCATCAAGTACATTGGAATAGTGGGTCTGAGCACTTACGGTTTCAAGCACACCTAAAATTTCTGTATTTTCACCATAATGCGGGACGCCAGCCATGTGTGACGCCAATTGACGGGCGGTCATATTGTGCCAATTGGGGTTTGGTAGTGAGTCAAAATAGTCAGATAGTGGTGCGTCTAAATTTAACTTATTGGCCGCTACTAACCGAGCCAGACCGGTGGCCGTTATCGCTTTCGAAGTACTACCGATACGCAGCTGGGTCTCGGTAGTCATTTCAATTTTGTTGGCAATATCTGCCCAGCCAACACTGCCAGCCCATACAATATTACCGTTAACTGCCACTGCAGCGGTATAACCGGGCGCGGACACCGCCTTTTGGGTTGCTGACAATAAATTGAGTGCTTTTAACCCAGCTGTTTTAAAGCTCTGGTCGGTAACTTGCTGGGTCGTGGGTTGTTCAGTTGGCCAAGTCTGATAATTTAATCCAATCATGGGTACCATGCCGCGATGGGCCAACCCCTGATATATCGGCACCGATATATACACCAAAGGAACCAGGATAAAAACAGTTGTCGCGATCAGCAATTTTTTCATAGTAACGTCCAATAAAAATAAGGACGTAAATTACAAACAA
>CAXBHB010000030.1:0-24268 GCA_963975465.1 uncultured Chromatiaceae bacterium | reverse complement strand
TCATTAATCTCGCCGATCAGCCACCATTTAATAGCACACCGATACCCGGGGCGGCATTAAGCCAATTACCGGCGGTATCTGCCACTGGCACCCCGTCAGTTGACCTGGCTGTGCTGGACACGCTTGCCGCCCAGGCCGCCGGTGCCGGTTCGGCTGATTTTCATTATTTACTGGGCCAGCATTACCAACAGCAAGGCATGCCTGAACACGCCAAAGCCCAGTTTTTGCTGGCAAAAGAACATGACTTACTGCGTTTTCGGGCACCCGAAGCCATTAACCAGCAAATCCGTAAGTTGGCCGGGCGTTATGACGCCACCCTGGTAGACAGCGAAGCGGCCTTTATCGCCAACTCGCCGCAGGGTCTGGTGGGGAACAGCCTGCTACTGGAACATGTGCACCCCAATGTGCAGGGCTACTTTTTACTGGCCGACAGTTTTTACAAAGCATTGGCCCGTAATCAGGCTTTTGCCCGCTGGCAACTGGCTGAACCCGCTCGTCTTGTGCCGGCAGAGATTGCCTGGCAGGAGCGACCCATTACCCCGGCAGAGGAATACGCCGGCTATTTACGGATTTTACAGCTAAAAGCTGATTATCCGTTCAGGGACGAACCTATAAATGTGCAGTTTCCGGTAGCACAAACGCCACAGCAGCAGTGGGGCCAGGCGTATGTCGAGGGCAAACTGGATTGGCTTAGCCTGCAAAACCGCAATGCGCAGTATTATCACCAGCAGGGCGATGGAGATATGCTGTTAAAAACGCTGAAGATAATTGCCGATGCGCTACCACACGACGCTAACGCCAATTTACAAGCCGCGCAAATACTACTAAAAGCCGGCCGCCAAGCCGAAGCAAAAGGCTATTTGCAGCGGGCGATACTGGCGCCAAAAATATCACCACAGGTGAAGCAGCAAATACAGCACCTGCAAACCAGCCTGCCTTTATGAACCGCTGGCATTACAGACAGAGTTTATAAGCGCCAGGTTAGCTGTTGTTAATTAACAGAGCTGTTAGCTACCAGAGCTATCGTCATCATCGGCTTCAGCGTTGCTGCCCGCCGGCATGGCGACACACTCAAAACCCCAGCCACGCTGTTTTTCAACAAAGTCTGCTGCCTGCTGTTCACAATAACCTGCTTCGTTGCTGGCCTGCCATAACACACTGGTTGTGCCATCTTTGCTATAACGTACCTCACAAGGCAACTCGCCACCTTGCGGATAAACCACGTCAATCACCCGTATCGCATCACCTAACTGACAATGCATACTTTGTCCCTGCTGTTGTTGCGCCAACAATTGCTGGCTACTTAACAACAGCACTGCCACAACTCCACCCATTAACACCTGCTTCATTCAGCGACTCCTTTTACAGTAAAACCTGCATTAGTATAGACCAGCATTTTGGCAGTTAAATGCAAGATATCATTGTCGCTACCTTAAATTAATTGTGAATAAAAGAGGGTGCAGCTTGCTCATGACAACAGTTGTTATTATAGTGTGAAAAATTAAGCGAAAGGAAAGCGAAAATGGAAACAATTAAAGAATGCGAAACGCTATGCCAGGATGCGAAATTTATTTCCGTCTTGAATGAGGCAAGAGGACAGGTTGGGGCCGAAATTCGGGCGGCAAGTTCAGGTGCCGGTTATGATCGAATCAGAGCTAACAGGTCTATGGGATTAGTTATTAGCCGAAATGGGAAAGGCGGTTATAAGTATAGCCGTGTTGGCACTAACGTGATGAATGCTAACGAATGTAACAGTAATAATGGTTTAATCTGCAACTTTATCGCGATAAAAAATGATCCTGATGCTGTAGCGGTTTTGGTAGGCGCTCCACCCAATGTAAGATTAGAAAGTTTTAATTCTGTTCATTTTATGAATACCTACAAAAGATTATCATTACGTTCCGAACGCCCAGTATTTGTAATGGGCACTGGCACCAACGCGATTGGTACTTTTCACGTAACAGATGGTGATACAGTAACCCGAGTAAGGTAATTAAGAATGTTAAAATTTTACAAGTTCAGCATTTTTTTAGCCATTTTACTAAACTCTACAGCTTGTATGGCGAAGCAAGATAAGAACTACAATATTCACACGTCAGTAGTTCACGTGCTCTCAGCACCAGAACAATACTATGATAAAAACATCTTAATAGACGGCTTCTTCGTTGGCTATGCAGAGAATAATCTGTATTTCAGCAGTGAGCACGCCGAGCATATGCTGCGCGCTATGGGTGTAAATGTTCTAGATGACACTGAGGAAAATAGTTTATCTTTCTCAAGCTGCAACGGTGAATGGGTGGAGATGTGGGGAACCTATATTTCAGCGGTAGATCAACAAGTTAGCTACTTTAAAGGCCGGTTAGTCGTGGATGAAGTCATTATCCATAAAACGGGTAAAACCTGCTGGAAGCGAACCGAAAAATCACGTTTAAAAGATTAGCAAATGTACTTTTAAGGCTTATCACTTTTAGATTTTTTCTTTAATATAAACTTAATAATACTAATAAAGGAGTAGATGAAAACTGCAAAAAATATTATTGCGCTGAGGTATTCAGGAATATATTTAACAATCGCCAGGGCATTGAATTTAACCAAGGCCCCAATCCCGAGAATTAGCAGTACGACAGTAATATTTTTCATATCTAATTCCTCAATATTTGCTAGTAGCAACGCAACGCTTAATACAATACTTCACTACCAGCAAAAAAAAGCTGCAGACCTGCTGCAGCTTTTTATCATTATTTACGGTTTATTGCTTGGTCACCGTCAGTTCCGGCGTTTCCGTTAACGTGGCATCTAACAGGAAGTTATATACCGCATCTTCAGCGAACTCCATATTCAAGTTGTCATTACTAGCCTGAATACGCAGCGGTGTTCCGTCGGTTAGCGTAGCGCCGTCTGGTCCTGCGCCCATGTTTATTGTCGCCCAGTCACTGGAGGCAACTTTAAACTCATAGCTACCGGCGGTTATGCTGATATCCACGCTATACAGGTTTGAACCAATATATTCAAAGGCATCGGCTTCACCCCAGTCATTCATACCGCCGCGCAGGAACACGGTGGTAGAACCGTAAGGCACGTATTCACTAACTGTCAAGGTCGGTGCCGCCGGGTTTGCTGCATTCAGCGTAAAGACATAAGACGACGTACTGGCAATATCAATCCGTAGGTTGTCGTTGCTCGGTTCAATAACGATAGGCTCATCAACTATTACCTGATTACCTGCCGCACCAGCGCCCAGATTCACGGTCGCCCAGTCACTTGAGGCAACTTTAAACTCGTAGCTACCGGCATTGATATTTAAGGTTGCGCTGTAAATACCGGCGCCTGCGTAGTTAAAGGCATCGGCTTCACCCCAGTCATTCATACCACCGCGCACAAACACATCTGTTGCCGCATAAGGCGGAATATCCGGTGCGCCTGAAGTTGCATCAGCCGACAAGCCGGAGCCTTGCTCGCCCATTTGCGTTTTAACAAATACCGCCATGCTATAGGCCGGCACGGTAAAGGTGCCTTCATCGGTGCCCGCGGTAAAGCTGGCCATACTGACCATGCTGTCTACTGACGCCTGCTGCATTGGATGTAAATCAAAACCAGCGGCGGTAGGTACAGTATGCGACTGCTCCTGCGCGCTGCCGTTAATCATTACGAGCAGGGCGTCATGCATCGGGTCTAAATCAGTCAGGCCGGTGCCATCGTCAATCGACATCACGATAACGCCCTGGGTCTGATTAGTGCCGATATTATGAAAACCTACCCGGTCTATAACGTCCTGGCCGGTTGTTAAACGGAATAACGGGCTGCCACTGCGTATTGCCAGGAACTCACTAAATACATCCGCAGCAAACATAATGTCCGTACTGACCACCTGAGTGTTCGGATTCAGGAATAAACCGGCAATACTGTCCCAGTTATCCCGGTTTTTCTCAGCATTGGGTAAGCCCACCGCCCAGTTATTGGTTTGCATAGTGAAATCAACATAGTTAAACCAGTCGCCTGAATCGTAGCTGTCACGGTCCATTGATTTGGAACGCAGGAAGTCGCCACCCATTTGCAGAAATGGAATACCCTGGCTCATTAATGGGATAGCGATAGATATATTTTGGGCCCGCACCCGCTCAGTCGCAGTCATGTTGGTGTTTAAATTATACTGCAGCTTATCCCACAGCGTTTCCTGATCATGCTTCGACACATAGTTGATAATATCGGCCGGGTCTTCAGCATAACCGGCCGCCTGATCAAGCCAGGTAAAGCTGGATGCCGGACCAGAAATGCCTCTGAAACTCTCCAACACATAATCTTTTAGCGTACCCGCCATAGTGATGCGGATAGTATCCTGCTCCCCAAGATTGGCATCACTGGCCTCAGTTTTAAATAAAGCCGCACTTCGAATGCTCTCGCGGGTTCTATCGTTAAAGGTGCCCACTTCAGTACCGGCCATATCCTGCTGCTTGGCCTGGGTAAATAAGCGGTTGTTTACCACTTCACCAAAGTTCCAGCCTTCACCGTAGAAGTAAGTATTGGCATCAACCGCCCGCACTGCTTCGCGTGCGGCCAGCAGGTTGTCTTTCGGATGGTGGCCCATAATGTCGAAGCGGAAATCGTTAAAGCCAAAGTCGCGGGCTAAGATAATCAGAGAGTCTTTAATAAACTTATCGAACATTTTGTGCTCGGTGGCGGTGTTTTCACAGCAGGTTGAGCGCTCAATAGCACCGCTGACTTCGTTATAACGATGGTAATAACCCGGCACCAGTTTATCGAATACCGAGTTATCAAACAGGCCTGAGCTGCTGGTATGGTTATATACCACGTCCAGCGCTACCCGCAGGCCAATATCGTTTAGCGCTTTAACCATGGCCCGGACTTCTTTAATCCGCACTTCACCTTCAGGGTTAGACGCATAGCTGCCTTCAACCGCGATAAAGTGATGCGGGTCATAACCCCAGTTAAAGGCATCGATACGACGGATAGATTCCACCAATGCCTGGGCATCATCACTGTACGGCAGGTAACCTTCCAGAATTGACAGCAGCGTTGCACTATCGCTTTCCACGCCACAAACTGGTGCTTCAGCATTTAATGCACACAGCTGAGCTACGGTGTCGGTTAAGTTAATCCGGCGGTTGGCCCGTTCTTCAATATTGGCCTGATCATTTAACGGCAACACATGGAAATGGGTTAAACCATTATCCGCCAGTTTTTTCAGGTGGCTAACCGGGGCAGAGTCCATTTCCGTAAAGGCCAGGTATTTACCGCGGTTGGCTTCGTTGGTGCTCATGTCGCGCACACTGAAATCACGGACATGGCCTTGGTAAATCACGATATCTTCCGGGTTCGCCACCACTGGCACAGTACGCTCACTCCAGCCCTCTGGTGCTAAATCGGCATCGGCCAGGTTAACAAACTGACTGTATGCGCCGTTGGTTGAAACACTCACTGAGTAGGGGTCAGTACTTTCAATAGTTTCGACCGCCCGGGTTAACGGGTGATAAACGGTAACTTCATAGCGATAGAACTTGCGGTCCAGCGCGCTTGCTGCACCACTGTACGACCAGACTCCGGTTTGTTCATCCAGGCTCATCGGGTGGCTGGCGGCAACGGTTTTATCGGCGTTATACACTTTTAAGGTCATGCTGCGGGCAGTTGGCCCCCATACCGCGGCGGTAATATTACCGTCGGCATAATGCACGCCTAATTGGGCATCTAAGGCGCTGTTATCGCCACTGGCATATAAATCGTCCAGTACTTTGGCAACCTGTACATAACTGGCCGCTACCAGCCCACCTTCGCTGTTGTAAGCGGCCAGAGCCAACTGGTTTTTTGCCATCGCTTTTGCTTCTGCGGCATCAAAATCAACGCTGAATGCCGCAGCATTAGCCAGGTGTGGCACCAGCGCTTTTTGCGCATCGCTAAGCGTAACCGGCGTCAGTTCAATACTGCTACCTTCTAGCTCATCATTATTATTTACCGCCAGGTCAGCATCCGCTGAATAAAACAGTTTTACGACTGGCGCAGTATCAGCCGCAGTCGCATTCCAGATAAAGGTATTGGTATCTAACCAATGACCGGACGCCCCCTGAATGCTGACACCCAGCGACAAGATAGGAAACTCGAATACGCCGTTTACGCCGGAGAATACCCAGTTCATCCGGGCAAAGTCCGGGTCATCCTGTGATAACGGCATTTGCATATCCGGACCAGGATCTTTACCGGCGTCATCAGCACCAATGTGGATAATAAAGTTACCGCAGGCTTCGGCTGTGCCGGCATAACCGGGTTTTAAATTAAGGATCCAGTAGGCGCCGTAATTCGGGTCAACGCCGTCGTGAACTAAGCCATTGTCCCAGGATCTGGCAATTGATGATGTGGCATAAGCATCACAGGCTTCATTGTTCCAGGTATGCAGCCGGTAACCATCATAAGCATCATCCTGCGGCCGGTTATAAAACAACACGGCCTGATTTTCACCGGCAAATACCACCGGGTCGGGCGCATTCGGGTCACGGCCACTGACACAGCTTTCATTATTAGCATCAGGGAAGGTACCGGTCGGGCAGGAAATCGGCGGTGGATCAATACAGGCACTGCCGTTGGCATTGGGTATTTGCGGTACATTACAGGTTAATAATACTTCGCCGGGTTCGGTTGAGTCGCCACAGGCGGCCAGCACACTTACTGTGACAGCCAGCGTACTGAGTCTGAGCAGACTTTTTAAATTAAACATTGGGTTAAACATTATTCAGTTACTCCAGATTATTCTGTTTCCCGCCACACCAGGGCAAGCCTGCAGTGTGGCGCTATGCTGGGTTAAAACGAGTACACGGCGCCGACAAAATATTGTCTGCCAAAAAACTGCAAGGTACCGGTTTGAGCTTTATCGCCAAAATAACTTTTGGTCGGCTCATCGGTCAGGTTATTCACCTGGAATAGCAGCTTCAGGTTGTCGTTAAACTCGTAACCAAATTGCATATCAACTACTAACTCGCTGTCGAAGTTAGTAATTTGCTCATCTATCCCCACCTGGCTGGACACAAAGGGTGAGCGATACCGGGCATTAACCCGGGCTTCCACACCCTCATGCTCCCAAAACAAGGTGCCGTTAAAGACATTCTTTGATAACCCTTCAAAGGTGGTGGTAATGGCTTCGCCACCGAGGGTATTGATAAGCTCAACTTCACTTTCGGTATAGGAGTAACTGCCACTCACACCCAGGCCTGACCAGAAATCGGGCAAAAAGTCGAACACATGGGTGTAAGCCAGTTCCAGACCACGAATATAACCGCCCCGGTCGTTATTTACTGCCGTAGAAAAAGCGCCATTGAAGGTAGTACGCGGTACGCCATCTTCGTTGATAATCACATCGGGTACCGCAAAACCGGCGCCGGCAAAGTCAAATTCCTGAATGGTAAAATCGTTTATAAAGTTTTGAATATCTTTATAAAATAATGCAGCTACCACAGCGCCACTGCCAAAATAGTACTCGTAAGACAAGTCGTACTGGTTGGCTTCAAACGGCCGCAGGAAGGGGCTGTTTGAGCTGGAGCCGTTAATTTCACCATCATCGCTGATATTAATAGAGGTGTTCGATGCCAGCCGGTTAATCGGTGGCCGCGAAATAACCTTAGCCGCGGCAAAACGCAGTTGGGTATTATCGGTAAGGCTTAGGTTCAGGTTGATACTGGGCAGATAGTGGGTGTATTTTTCACCCAATATTCCTGGTGCATACTGGTTATTCACCAAACCGGCGTCATCAGTAATATTCTGGGCGCCACGCAGCACATCGCCGCCTACGTCAGTTAAGTCAGTGGCTGATTGGTCGGTGGTTACCCGCCGCACACCGACGTTACCGGTTAGCGGTAAATTAAAAATTTCGGTATCCAGGTTAGCCATCAAATAAGCGGCCAGCACATCTTCATACACCTCGCCGCTTTGCAATACCGACCAGCTGGTATCAACGTTAGAGGTTTCATCGCGGTTAATTACACCAACATTACCAGCGCCCCAGGTTTGTACCGGTTGTGGTATACCCTGCGGGAACCAGGCCGCTAATGCTTTATCCAGATCAATCGCCAGATAGCTGGGGTAGTTAGCAAAATCGCCCTTAAAGTCGACTACTTTCGCCATATCTGCCGTTAAACGCAGCGGTGGCTGCGAGTTTAAAAAGGCACCATCGCTGCCGAACTCAAACACTGAGCGGTCATTACTGTAAGTGCGCTCAGAATAGCGTACACCCACCTCAAACGAACGCACTATAGGTAAATCCAGATCGTAACTCAGGTCTAGCTTTACCGCATTGACTTCATCAGAGTTAACAAACGGATAAATACCGTATTTACTGACCATTACCCGGTCAATATCAGAAAAGGCATCCGCCTGGTTAAAGCCAACACTGGGCAGGTTCATCCCATTTAGCAGGTAGGAAATAGACACATTGGTATCAAGCTGGGGTGCAGCTACCGTGGCATCTTCTGCTACCAAGGCCCATAACAGGCCGTTTCTGAAGTCACTGCTGGCCGCAGAGTGCGACACATCAAAAATCAGATTAGTCCGGTCGTTAATATCCCAGTCGGCGGCGATACCAAAGCTTTTTACTTCGTCGTAATCGCGGTTATCGTCGGTAACAATTTCTACCCGGGTAAAACTTTGCGAAGTGCGGTTAAAGGTACCACCAATCACCGAACGGTTATTCAGCACCGGGTTGCCCACAGCCGCAGCGTCACCACCAAACTTAACCCTGAGACCACGGGCAAACGATTCTTTATCAAACTGCGAAATAAAGGCATCAGCTTTTAAACTAAAGGCATCATGGGGTTGCCACTCAATGGAACCGAGATAACCGTTACGGGTTTCTTCACCACCTAAATGCTGTATTTCAAAACCTTCGCTGATAAATTCGTTTTGCTCATCCCCGGCAACATCTTTCTGGCCGTTATAGGCCAAACCGATAAACTGGGTAGCAACACTGGGTTGGTACAAACGGGCATAACCTAAGGCCAAGCCTAAGGTATTATCCAAAAACTTTCCCTGATAAGAAAAACTAAAGCGGTGGCCGGTATCCTGGCCATCCGGCACTTCGTCGGCGCGGTCATTAAACATACCGCGCAAATTAACATTAAAACTATGGTCTTTGTCGTTTTGTAATACGCTGGTGGTTTTCAGTTCAACAGTACCGGCAACCCCGCCTTCAATTAACGATGCCTTGGGCGATTTGTATACCGCGGCCGAGTTAATTAATTCTGACGGATACTGGTCAAATTCAATATTACGCTTACCACTGGTAGACACCTGCTCGCGGCCGTTTAGGGTAGAAAACACAAAACCACCCGACATACCACGAATATTTATTTCAGCCGCCTGGCCACCGGTACGTACCGCTGAAATACCTGGCAGGCGAGTCAGTGCATCGGCTATCGATACATCGGGCAGGGCGCCCAGATCATCGGCAGAGATGGTTTCCGATACCACATCGCCAAAGCGCTTACTATCTAACGAGCGAAACAGACTGCTGGCAAAGCCCCGCACCTGGATCACCTCAACCTGTTGCTCTTCTGCTGTCGGTTCGTCTGCCGGTGGCTGTTGCTGCGCCGCCGCCAACGAACTTAGCCCTGCTGCACTGACAGCAAGGCTAAGCAGACTAAGTTTAAACTTATTCATACCTTCGTCCCCGTTTTGTTTTTCATGTTGGTTGCGCTATCCATGCGAAGCGGGTCAGCCGACTCGGGCACGAAACAATGCAGCCATATTTGTATTAAGCTTAGTTATTAACCTATTTGGGGCAGCTGGCAATATGAATACGTATTCACAAGCGCTAAAATGGCGCAATGGTCATTTGCCGGTAACCAGAATGGTGCAACGCCTGGCCGGGCTTTTCATTTAGATGCACTCAGGCTATGTTACGCAGCATCTGGCGTTGTTAAGCGCTTCTGCAATAAAGGAATGGGTGTGGTGAAAAAGTCAGCCAAAAGTTCTGTGATGGTGTACCGGCTGGAACGCTTGCTGGCGGTGTTATACTCTGCGGAGCCAGGCTGCTTTTTTCAGCGCTGCAAAACATTTTTTGCCGATTACCGGCAGCAGCAAAGTGCGCTACAGCAAGCAGAGCAGCGCTGGCAACAGTTACAACAAGACACCAGTGCTCCTCAAGCCCAGCGTCAACAAGCCCGTCAGCACTATACTGAATTGCAATATCAGGACGAAAAAGCCCGCTTAATGCGTTGGGCCGATTTACAACTACTGGCCGAGCAACTGCTGCAATTATCAGAAGGCGAGAATAGCAACGAAACCCTGGCGTTCAGCGCCCGGCTGCTGGGTTGTTTACAAATTATGGTGCCCACGGCCAAACGCCAGCGGGAACTGGTACAGTTTGCTTATAAACCGCTGTACCGGGCGGTGCTGAGCCTGCGCCTGCTTGATCATTTGCTAACACAGCAACTACTGGACGACCCGGCGTTGCTTGACCACTATCAGCTGCGCAACCGTCAGGATCCCGACCACTGCCCCTACCGTCAGCATGTACAGCTACCTATTGTAATGGCCATACTGCTGCAGGACATTGGGTTGCTGCACCCTGAAGCAGTGGGTATTGTGCAGGGCGAGTTAGCCCAGTTTGATGCCGGCCGTTCACTCAGTGTTACCGAGCGTCAGCGCTTACTCAGCGTTAGTAGCGATGCCAGCCTGGCATTATTACAGCAAGGTTTTGGCATTGCACCGTATAAAGGCAATGACAAAGCCGAACGTGAGCAATACTTTGCCGCTCAGCAGCAACGGCTGCATTGGCTTGGCCAGTTATTACAACTTAACCCAACCGATAAAACCTTATTTGGCAGCCTGCTAAAAGTACCGCAGGTCTATACCTCAATTATGTTGCCCGGCCGGCAGCGCTTTAATTACGCCATGCTACCTAAAGCTGCGCTATTAATGCGTGAGGGGGCCAAGCGCAATGAGTATAACGGCCTGCTGGTTGACCAACTGCTGCGGATCACTGGCTTATTTCCGCAGGGTTATGGTGTGGTATTTACCCCGTTGGCTGACGATCAGCAACCCCAGGAACGCTACGAGTTTGCTATTGTTAACGGCCTTTACCCGCAAAAGCCTGAACAGCCAAATTGCCGGGTAGTTAGCCGCCAGCAACAGTACCGCAATACCGGTATCGACATCAGCCTGCAACCCGATTACAACCTGTATTTTAAAGCGGCGCGGGAAAGGTTAGAGGTACTGCCCGAGCATCGGTTAAAAGCGTTGCTTAATGCGCTCTATGAAGACGGCGAAGCCCGTTATCTGCGTAAATTACTGCCGCGCTGCTGGCAACCGGAGCAGTTTTTTACTGATCCGGCGCACCAGAATTTATGGCAAAACGCCACGCTGAAGCAAAATTAACCAGGTTTCTTTGGTCAACTGCGGGCAATCATAGTGTTAATGTAAGTATCATGATCCGGCAGTTTACTTAGCGGCTCTTGCTTAATAGCCATAACATTCGCCAGCATATCGCGCAGTTTATCCGGGCTGAAATTACCGGCAATCGGGTGGTAGTCTTTCGGCTCTATGCCCTGGCCTAACATTACCTGTAGCCAGGAGCTTTCCAGAAACAAATCGTTTTGATCACGGAAAAGCTGGCCATTATCGGCGAAAATGGCGATTTTTTGCTGCAAACTATCCGGAATAGCCAGCTGTTGCATATCGCGCCAGAACTGGCTGTCACTGCGCTCATTGACGTGGTAGTGCAGGATCAGAAAATCACGAATTTGGGTATATTCCAGCTCAGATTGCCGGTTATATTCTTTAATGGCACTCGGGCAAATACCCTTGTGCGGAAACAGCTGAATCAGCCGCACCACGGCCGACTGAATAAGATGAATACTGGTCGATTCCAGTGGCTCTAAAAAGCCGCTGCTTAGGCCTACTGCCACCACATTACGTTGCCATTGCTGACGGCGGCGACCGGTTTTAAAGCGCAGAAATTTAGGATCGGCCAGCGCTTTACGCTCTAAATTTGCCAGCAATAAGTCGGCTGCCTGTTCGTCAGAGTAGTGCGAACTGCTGTATACCAGGCCATTACCGTTGCGATGCTGCAACGGAATGCGCCATTGCCAGCCGGCACTATGAGCAATAGAGCGGGTATAGGGCACTGTTTTGTCAAAGCGCTCAGATGGCACCGCGACTGCCCGATCACAGGGTAAAAAGTGGCTCCAGTCATCATAGCCGGCATTCAGTTTGTCTTGAATAAGCAAGCCGCGAAAACCCGAGCAATCAATAAATAAGTCGCCGCTCAGCTCGCGGCCATCGTCCAGCACCAGGCATTTAATATCGCCATTGGGGTGCTGAAACACCTGCTGCACCTTACCTTCATGGCGTACCACGCCCATCTGCTCGCTAAGCTTACGCAAGTAACGGGCATACAGGCCGGCATCAAAGTGGTAGGCATACGGCAGCTCCAGAATACTGTCTTTGGCATTAATTGGCGCAAACTTGCCAGCCATGGCACACAGGTAGTTTAAGTCGTATTGCCATAAATCGGTTTTATCGCCGTGCTGGCGCGCCCGCAACCATAAATGATGAAAATGACAAAAGGCCAGGCTTTTACCCGGTGCGCCAAAGGTATGAAAATACCCCTCGCCCGCCACCCGCCAGTTATCAAATTTAATCGCCAGTTTAATGGTGGCCTTGGTTTCACGCAAAAACTCAGCTTCGTTAATACCCATCACGTTATTAAACAAACGAATGGGCGGAATAGTCGCCTCTCCAACACCGACTGTGCCAATGTCTTCTGATTCCACCAGTTCAATATCAACCGCACCCGCCAGTACTTTTTTCAGTAAGGCGGCTGTCATCCAGCCGGCTGTGCCACCGCCCAATACCACCACTTTTTTAACTGCGTTGTTCATAACTACCTACTTAAAAAAAACCCGGCCCTTAAATCAGGCCGGGCTTTTACCAGGGAGAACCTGCTCTGCTTTGCCAGCCTGCTACTAACTATAGCAGGCAAGGCCTTGCAGAATTATCAGAACTTACTGCTCAGAACTTATGCATCAAAACTTATAGTTCAGACCTAACATATAGTTAGTACCAAAGCTTTGATACTCAGTCACCTGACGAACATCAGCGCCGTTGGTTTTCAGCGTTGGCTCGTCGGTGATGTTCTGCACCTGGAAGGTTAACCGCAGGCCATCCAGTGCATCAATACCTGACTCACTGAAGTCATAACCAATTTGCGCATCCCACAGCTCAGCACCAATATCTTCTACCGTTGCCAGTGACAAACTTAAACCACGAGTTTCACTTAGGAACGCATCACGCTTGGTACCGGAAATCCGGAACTCAAAGCCTTTGTATTCATAGTAAGCCGTTAAGGTATAAATTTCTTCAGATAAGCCAGGCACCCGGCCGCCGTCATCTAACTTGCCATCCATAAAGGTGGCGCTGGCAACCACACCAAAGCCGTCTAAAGCCTCGTGCACAATTTCAAACGGTACACTGGCCTGCAATTCGTAGCCACGGACAAAGCCCTGCAAGCCATCTGTAACCTGTGAAATACCGCCGACAAACAAAGCCGGAGGTAAATTACCGGTAGCATCTGATGACTGGTGGAAGCCCGGTATATACACATCAGAGAAGTCAGCAATTACCGTTTCATTGCGGTGCCAGTTTTTCAGATCTTTAAAGAAGAAGCTGGCAGCAATAAAACCATTGTCGTGATAGTAATTCTCGTAAGCCAGGTCAAACTGATTTGCTTCCAGCGGTTTTAACCGGGTATTACCGGCATTACCACCCCAGGGGCTGTTGGCCGGATCAGTGCTTAGAATATTGCCATCGTTAAACTGGAAAGTTACCTGAGCATTCGGGCGCAGGTTGTCCATCCGTGGCCGGCTGATTACTTTTGACATGGCCGTGCGCACATACTGACGATCGGCCACTTCCACACTTAAGTTTAAGGTTGGCAGAATATCAGTATAGTCATCGCTGTCACTCACCGGGGTCGCCACGGTAAAGCCCTGGGCATTACTGGTGGTGCTGAAACCTTCACCACTTTGCTTGGCATTCACAATTTGTAAGCCAAAATTACCCTGCACCATCATGCCGGCAACTTCGGTATTTAAATCAAACTTGGCAAAGGCGGTGGTTAACTCTTCGTCAATTTTATAAGTGTCACCAAAACGACCGTTTTCCAACAGCGCGGCATCGGTTTCAATGAAGTAGCCGCTGTTATACAGGCCTAAACTGTCGTAAGCGGTAACGCCGGCAATACCAACAAAGCTTAAATCGGCCACGCCAAGCGGGTTAGGAATAGCCACATCGCCCGGCCAGCTTGGCGCGGTTAAAAATGCACCATTGTTAATTTTGGTTTTTGAACGTTCCTGATACATCAGGCCGGTTTCTACGCCGGTAATAATGCCCCAGTTTACAAAACCATTAAATTGCAGCCGGATACTGTCTAAAGTCTCCTCAAATACCGGTTGGTTAACAAAACCATCCTGGGCCGTATCCGGGCCGAAACCTGCTTGCCCCTGAAAACGCTCAATCGGGTTTAATGCACCACCCCAGGCCTGCGGACCGGCCAAGCGCATCAGGCTGGCGTCGGTGTAATCAACCGATGGTAAAGTTGGGTGGTCGCTGTAGATCACACCGGTAGAAGTAAGCTGCCATGAACGGGCGGCCAGCGGGCGGCCAGCAATACCAGCACGGCCTACACCAGAGTAGCTTTCTACATCGGTAATCGTTTTTTCCACTTTACCACTGGACAGGTCAACTTGGGCAGTCCAGTCGTCGCTTAGCTCATACTCCAGGTTTAAGCCAAAGGTTAGTAAGTCGGCTTCCTGGCGGCGCGCATCGTTACGTACTACTGAGTAGAAACCATCATAATAACCCGATGTTACCAGGCCATTTTCCACGCCGGTAATGGTATAGTCGCCGGTACCCCACTCAGCACCACCTTCTTCTATGCCACGGCGCACATCGTTTTCAACAAAATCGATATACAAGGCGTCAAACTTCAGGGTGAGTTTGTCAGTTGGCATATATTCAACAATGGCGGCGAACGAGTCACGCTCCAGCATAGCTGAACGGGTAAAAGAGTCATGGCCGCCGGATACCACAGTACCTGCCGGCACATCTACGGTGTCGGTCGCACGGCGTGGGTTAACAAAGCTGCCGTCTTCGTTGCGCGCCAGGTTAACTTCGGCAAAGCCCCAACCACGGAACTGTTGCTCCTGCCGTGGGGTTTCCATTGACGACACCACCAAAGCAACGCCAAGGGTGTCATCGACAAATTTATCAACAAAGTTTACCGAGAAACGATGGCCACTGTTGTCAAAATCCGGGTTACCTGATGATTCGCCGTTCTGCTCAAAGTTGGCATTAAACGTTAAGGTTGATTCGGCAGTCAGTGGCCGGATAGTTTGTAAATCGATGGTACCGCCAATGCCCTGCGCCATAACAGTGGCATCCGGGGTTTTATATACCACAGCGGTAGAGACAATTTCAGACGGATATAAATCGTATTCAACGCCACGGTTATCACCCATACCTAACAGCTCACGGCCGTTTAGCGAGGTGCCGACGTAGTTTTCGTTAAAACCGCGTACCGATAAACCGCTGGTACGGCCGTTACGTCGCTCACCAGCCAGGCCAGGTAAGCGCGCCAGAGACTCTGCAATACTGGTGTCTGGCAGCTTACCAATGTCTTCTGCCGACAGCACTTCCACGACTGAACTTTCGCTCATTTTAATGGCCTGGGCTTTTTGCAGGCTGCCGCGATAGCCGGTTACCGCGATCACTTCAATGGCGTCTTCTTTTGCCTGCTCGCTGGCATCGGTAGCTTGCTGAGCGACAACTGACGAGCTGGCGCCGGCTGCAATCAGCGCGACAGTCAGCATATTTAATTTAAAATTTTTCATTACCCTTATCCCCGGTGAGGTTGTTATTTTGCGGCAGCAACTGGCACCTGACTTTTAACGGTACTGCGGTGAAAGCTTACCAACCAACTTTTACTATGGTCATTTATTAAACTTATTCGGGCCTAACCTCAACATGAATACGTATTCATAGCAGTGTGATTGCACAATTGCGGCGCAACATGCCCGATTAACGCCCAATTACGGTGCGCCCCTTGTACAACAAGCCATCAGACCGACCCGCTCGCATCGGATTTGTTGCCAGAACTGAAAGTAAACAACCACACCGGCAGCACTTTAACTGGTGGCATTTCCAGCTATTTTCGCTGCATACGTATGCAGCATGTTTAACTATAGACCAACGTTGTTTTATGCTTGCACCAATTAATGGCAGCTGTGGGCAGAGCCTGGGATTTTGCTTTGCTGCCTTTTTGGAGCACCGCACAATGACAATTGCAGCCGCCGGGTTTCAGCGCTACAGCGCTGAAAGGCAGGGTAACAGCAGCTGGCATCGCCAGCCGTTACAGATCGTACGCCAGCATATTTGCCGGCAATTACCCCAGTTACCGAAATTAAATGAGACAGCCAGGGCGCTTAATATGAGTTGCCGGTCGTTGCAGCGCTATCTGCAAAGCAATGACACCAGCTTTCGGCAATTGGTAAACGAGTGTCGCCATCAGCTGGCGCAGCAGTATTTACAACAAAATACATATAACATTCAACAAATTGCTACCCAGCTTGGTTTTGAAGAACAAAGCAGTTTTCAAAAAGCATTTAAAAGCTGGCAAGGTTGCCCACCTGGTGTGTATCGCCAGCGCAGCAATATGAAAATTAGCCGGCGTTATTCTGATTTTTCGCAGGCCAGCCGACAGGTGATGTATGGAACCAATTAAGCAACTCGCCAACTTAGCGGGGCTGCAACAAAGCTATGTGCATGCTCAGGGCCATATTGAGCACATCGCGCTGGCTGATCAACAGGCGCTGCTAAGCGCAATGGGCTGCGACTTAACCAGCCCGCAAACCATAGCAAAACAGATTGAGCAACTACAGCGCCAACCGTGGCAAGATGTGGTTGCGCCGGTGCAAGTGTTGACCGAGCACTCGCCGCTAATGGTACGGCTGCAACAGCCGGCAACCACGGCCAGCAGCAACTGGCAATGGCAAATTGTAACAGAAGAGCAGCAGCATTTTTCCGGCCAGCAGAACATTGCCACCAGCGATATTATTGCACGCCAGCAAATTGCCGGTACCGACTATCTGGCGCTGAACCTGACCATTGATATTGCGTTACCCCAGGGCTACCACCAGTTAACCCTGTCAGACGGTAGCCAACAATATCAGCAGCAGCTTATTGTGACGCCAGCGCGCTGCTTTCAGCTGCAGGATCAGGCGATACTGCACAAAACGATGGGGCCGGCGATTCAGCTGTATGCTGTGCGCTCGGCCCGCAACTGGGGCATTGGGGATTTCACCGATTTAAAAAATCTGGTGGCCCCACTGGCGGAACTGGGGAATGACTTTATTGGTTTAAACCCGCTACATGCGTTGTATCCCGGCTTACCCCAGGACTGCAGCCCCTACAGCCCGAATAGCCGGCAGTGGTTAAATACGCTATATGTTGCGCTGGAACAAACCCCCGATTTTAGCGACTGTCAGGCCGCACAACAATTAGTGAAAAGTCAGCAATTCCAAACCCGTTTACAACGTTGCCGCGCCGCGGCCGATGTTGATTATCATGCGGTCAGCAGCCTGAAAGCCGAGGTCGGCTCGCTGTTGTATCAACACTTTAAGCAGCAACATCTGGCGTGTAACAGTGACCGGGCTGCCCAGTTCAGGCAATTTATTGCCGAAAGTGACACCAGCTTGCTTACTCTGGCCAGATACCAGGTATTGCAGGCCGTGCTGTTTTCGCGTGATATGAGCATGGCCTGCTGGCAAAACTTCCCGCCGGAATATCAGAACCCGCATAGTGCGGCCGTCCGGCAATTCGCTGCAGATAATAGTGATGCTATTGAGCAACAGTTATACCTGCAATGGCTGGCCCAGTTGCAACTTGCCGAAGTTAAAGCCGAATGCCAGCAACGCGGCATGGCTATTGGCCTGTATTGTGATGTGGCCGTTGGAGCTAACAGCAACAGTGCTGAAAGCTGGGGGGCGCCGGAAGACTTTTTAATGCAGTTAAGCGTAGGTGCGCCGCCGGACATTATGGCACCCAAAGGCCAGAATTGGGGCCTGCTGGCCTACAATCCAAAAACCCTTCGGCAAAAGGCGTATCAGCCGTTTATTCAGCTGATCCGCGCCAATATGCGTTTTGCCGGCGCCCTGCGGCTGGATCACGTTATGGCCTTGCTCCGGTTATGGTGCTGCCCGCCCGGTGCTGACGCCACCGCCGGTGGTTATATCAGCATGCCCGCCGACGATTTATTTGCCATTATGGCACTAGAAAGCCAGCGCAATCACTGTGTGGTTATTGGTGAAGACTTAGGCACGGTGCCGGTTGAAATAAGCCAGTTAATGGCGAAATATCAGGTGATGTCATACCGGGTATTTATGCTGGAACAAAAAGCTGGCAGTTACCAGCACCGTGACCAAACCTACCCGGCGCTGGCGCTGGCAACGGTAACCACCCATGATATGCCAACCCTGGTGGGCTTTTGGCACGAGCATGATTTAGCCCTGCGCCACCAGCTGGATTTGTTCCCCAGCGCGCAAATTGCTGCCAACCTTGAGCAGCTGCGTAAAGATGAAAAACAGCTGTTATGCGACGAGTTGCAGCTTGAGCATGGCGATGTATCACAACTGGTGCGCAACAGCCATTTATACCTGGCGGCCACACCGGCACGATTAATGGCTTACCAGCTGGAAGATTTGCTTCTTGTCGCCACCCCGGTCAATATTCCCGGCACCAGCACCGAATACCCCAACTGGCGGCGTAAATTACCGCTGGAGTTTGAGCAGGCCCTGCAACAAAGCGACGTACGGGAACTGATTACTGCCATGGCGGTAAAACGCCGGTCAGATTAATGTTTAACGCCAGCATGGTGCTGCTGGAGGTGCACATTATTACTGCTAATGTGCACCGCGGCCCAGGCGGTAACTGTCGCGTGCTTTCAAGTTGGGTCTGGCCAGGGCAACTGATCAAAATAATGATTGATAAGGTCTTCGGCAACTGTTGATTACATCGCGTCGGCTAAACGCTGATGCGAATAGCCATTCTGACAGGCTCTGTTCGAGCAGGCTTAATTTACCACTCTTTCTGCTTGCCAGGTCCATTTAGACCCGTTCACATTAGCCGCTTTGCCGGTTATAACGTTTTGGTCAGTAATCTCGCCCAGGTAAACGGCATAACTGTCATTGAAGGTGAAACGGACTTTTTGATCATGTTGCTGCCAGACATGAGGACCGGGGCTATTCTTTGCTGGATCTAAATACGACACCCGGCCATCACTATTAAACAAAATGTAATTCTGCCTGATATGACCATTTGTATCAGTCGTCAGTAGCCACGCGGTGTCAGCAAGCATGGCATCTTGTGTTGCCTGCTCGTCAATCGCCAGTGGCGTACTAAATTCCGCGGTCAGTCCAGGAGAAGGCTCATCGCCTTCCAGGCGCACCTCAACGGATTGCACGCTCTGTGACAGTTCAATAATACCCTGATAATTCAAACCATGCAGCCGGTCCTTAATTGTCATGGCGGAAAGTGACATTCCATCATCTTTTTGCAGCAGTTCCCGGGCACTTTCAATGCCTTCCAGGTTAATTTTTAGGATAGCAAACACCAACTGCTGCTGCTCTTTACCGGAAAGCGCATTAGTTAAACGGCCAAAACTTCGCTCGAATGTCTGCTCTGTGGTTGCATCAACCCTGATATCACCTGTCGCTGGCGATACCGAACAACCTACCACTGCACTTAAAATAACCAATAAAATTATAAACCTGAACATATTCTCTCTTAACCTTTCCCTATCTACTGAACTAGCGTTAACTGTCGCTCGCCATCAAGCTATTTACTATTAATGCACGTTGTTAAACCACAAAAATGGCGTTGCTAAAGTACGCTAATCAACAAACACAGCAGAAGCCCGTGCGGTTTGATAATACTTAGTTACCTCTCTGATGCCTCCCTGAGTGCCATCTGATATTGGCACCTTGTCAAGCCTTGCGTCTTCCTGCATCAGGGTAATAACAATACCATTTGCGCCAAGCGCTGCTGCTTCGGCTTTTAACGCATTTAATACTTGATCCGTTTTAGTCTTGTTTGCTGCAGTTGTAGACGCGCCACTGGTAGCGGTAACAATAGCAATTTCTGAATATTGCTGCGGCGGCTCACTGAAAACCACCACATCTGAGGGTGAAATGGCAGCCAGTGCCTGGCCGGTCAGTTGGTGTGAAGAACTTGCACTAGAGGAACAGCCTGTTGCTAACAGGCACAGCAACACGCAGGCAGATAATTTAAGCATTTTTCAGTCTCCGGTTATTATATTAATGAACAACCAAGCCATTTTTAACATTCACCGACAATGTAAATGGAAGTTCAGCTGTTGTAACAAATTTGAATTTACCGAATATCGCTCAGGTATTCAATGTATTTATGGGTAGAAATTTGGTACATGTAGTGATGAATTTAAGGGATCTGCAGCAGTTGAGCATGCCGCCGGCGCGTTTAAGCTGACGATTGTGCTGTTAAACTATCAATTATTTATGGCAATCCAAGCTGTCTCTTAAGGATAATCGATGTTGCTTTGGAATTATTAAAGTCATAGTTAAAACTATTAATATGATCACTAACAGTCTGCCAAAAAACCAAGGAATGACAGATTCTAGTAATAGTGCCCCGCCAAATATTGTAAGACCTGTTACAACGCCTAAAAGCCGATGCAAGGAAGTAAACTCATGCAATGCGCCACACTTGACGCACCTATGCTTAGTCGACATAAAAGAACCAAGGAACCAACTCAAAGATAATCGATTTGAACATTTTAAACATTTAGGTAGCATTTAGCAGAGTCCTTTCTATTGGTAAACATTACGCCTGAATTTAGTCTGGGAAGCCAGGCAATGTGTTGACGTTGCAGCCAGTGTTTTCCCGTCGATAATATTTTTTGTTATGAGAGGATTGCAAAAAAAACCACAACACAACAAATTAAAAAAGCCCATGGAAAAGGTGATTCCCACCAGCTTAAGTCTTTTGAACTTGCTGCTTTAGCGCTTTGCCGCCAGCGCTCTTTTGTTTCTTCAGTTTGTTTGTACTTTTCTCTGAGTTGAGGCCCTGGGAAAAGAAAAAATGTTACGCCAAAAAATATTGCATACCAGCCAGATGTAATAAACGCTGGAAACAAACCCAACGTCAGAACACCAACGGAGATAAATACAAACCCTAAAATAGCTTCACTTTTTGTTGGTAATTTCATCTTATCGAGTCACTTAACACCCAAAGCAGCTTTGGGGGATGCTTCGGCTGCCAATACTGCTATAGGCAAGTTACTTAACAAACGGCACATAAGACTTAGAGTTTTGGCTTTTTTCAATTTTTGAGTGAATAAATGCCGTATTGGCTTTGTCACAAGCATCAATTTGAGTTGCACCAGCAACAGGTGCAACTAAGAAGAGCGAAACTAGAAATTTACGCATAGGTTTCCTTGCATATAACGCATCAATCAGTCGACACGTTAGCGGTCGGCTGAATTGACTTCTGAGTGCTTTTTATTCCAAGTCCTTGCCAAAAATCAGCAGGATACTGCAATTCTGGTTTGCCTACCCAACCGCGTGATACGGTCAATGTATAGCCATCTTCAGACTTCGAGTATATTACTGATTGCAAAGCAATTTCATCCCACCCTCCAAGAAATTTTAATTCCGAAAGCGTACTCGGATATTCCCCAAAACGCACTTTATGTAGCTCTATCAGGGAAATGGCTGTCTTAAAGTGCTGATCGCCAAATTGCTGATCTGCTTCTTTTGGGAAATCGCATCCAACCAGAAAAAATATAAAAATCAGAGCCCATACATAATGCTTCATTAAATTTCCTTTGCGCACTAACGCCCACCGCAGACGCGTTGTGGCCGTTTGTTATGAGTTGTTTTTGAGCATGATTGTTTCACTGTAGTCACTCTTAAAAACATCCATTTCATAAGGGTCGCCAGCTGTATCCAGATACAATGAAAATAGCACTGGTTTGCCATCATCATCGTTAAGTTCTAACTCTGCACACTCTGAGCCAAAGCTGCGTTCAGAATGAGTTTTCCCAATTTTTAAGCTGCCCATACCGCCGTCATCCATTGAATCCACCAATAACGATTCTGCATCAAACGGCATCGCTGCCCGCTCGAATAACTTCTGAAGAATTATTACTTCACCGGTCTTTGGGGTTCGCATCATCAAAACTCATAACGCTCAAAGCAGCTGCGCGGTACGCGTCGGCTGGCTTTGCTTGTTATGCATATTTACTCTCAAAGTCAGCGACTTTGATGAATGTATATTGCTCTATAAATAATGCTAGCTGGCCTGTGTTCGTGAACGTATTTTTGAACGATTCTTCTTTTTCCGAAGTCACTCTGGTGATGTTCACAACGTACTGATTACCGTCTTTTGTTATTTGAACTTTTGCACTTGCTGGACCAACTTGCTTTTCTATTTCTAACGCCGGATTACTGCCCATCAAGACACTGATAATATTGCCTTTAGTATTTTCTTCAGCATTCACCCAAAAGCTTTGATCACCCTTGCTGTATTGATATAAAGCAAAAATTAATGGGACAGAAAAAACCGTCCCGAATATCGAGTCGGCTAAGCTGTGGCCTGCGGAAAAAAAGACTCCAACCAAGAGCGTAATTCCAGTTCCAAAACAAATTAGGTAAAAGAATCTTCGCCAAATAGTTGCTGTCCATACTCGTTTTTCAAAAATATAGCCAAACAAACCAGTCAGGTAGATTATTGAAAAAACGGGGCTAAGCATATTTGAGATAGAAAGCTCATTAGTTGATAGCACGTAGTATGTACCTGTTAGCATCAAAGCTATGTACAAAACGGCATAAATAATCCAGAACACCTTCTTCAACGTTTACTCCTGATATGCATAACGCCCGCCACACACGCGAGCAACTTGTTGCGAGTCGGCGCCAAAGGCGCGTTGTGCTGGCGTTTGTTATGCCTGACTCGGAGCATCTTGATATTTAGATTTTTCAATGATTAAAGGGACTTGCGATGCGAACCACTCTTTTTCTTTGGCTCCAAACGTCGTTTTACGTCCATTTAACCTGTAGTGATAAACTATCGAACCTTGGTGTTCTTTTATCGTAAGTTGATGTTTTCCCATATCATCTACAACAACTAACTCTATCTGAGCACTTTCGGGTAAAAATAATAGTTCGGTTTCTTCAGCGTTAAAACGAATTTCTTCGTTTATAGCACGTGATGAGGCCGTGATATGTAAATAGAAGTTTTCTTGATCTATTGTATGGCGATATCCGGGCCACGTAATACATGCAGATAGAGCAAGGCTAAAGCAAGCTAAAATGACTAGCCGAAATTTAAGAAATATTAACATTTACTTTCCCTGTTTCACTGTTGTTGTTGTTGTTGTTGTTTCTGAGACTATCGGTGATGTTTCAACCTGCATAACGCTGCCAGCAAGCGCGACGCTGTTTGGCGTCGCTTGACTGGCCTTGTTAGCAGCCTACACCGGACTTGCGCGGCTTGCCGCACTGGCAAACCCGAACAACGGCAAGCTGCTTTTAATTAAAAACTAAACCCGTTAACTGCGATACGGCGAGCCAACCGGAACCTGTAAAACTGTTGAGCGAAGCCACTAAGAACAACGCTACCGCCACCACCGTTTGCACTAAACCCACAAACTGGCGAACTTAACCTTTTGGCCCTGCCGCTAAGAAAACCAAACACGAGCAAGGCCGAAAAAAGCTACTGACTAAAACCGTTAAAACCCGAAAACCTGCTAACGCCCAAATTTAGCGCGGAAAGCCGCGCAGCGGGTTGACGTCGCAGCCAGCGCTGTTTGCTGGCGTTAAAATTTGTTTGTTATGTACGTGCTTATTCATTGCCCATTTCCCAGAATGTATATCCTTTACCACCAACACGCTTCCACCATTTGGCTTGGGATATTTCTTCCATGTAAACCATTGGAGAATATTCGGATTTCTCGATTAAAGCACTTTTAAGCCACTCGTCATTTTGAATAAGTTGAACAGCCTTGTTTTCAGCGTCTTCTATTGAGTCAGCCTTTACACATCTTGTGGTGAAAAAGCCAAGATTTTTGATTTTACCTTCCCAGTTTAATTCAAAGTTCTCACCGCGAAGTAAAACCTGATATTTCATTGCGAACCTCTAAGTACATAACGCCCGCCACAAACGCGAGCAACTTGTTGCG
>CAXBHB010000029.1:0-27762 GCA_963975465.1 uncultured Chromatiaceae bacterium | reverse complement strand
TCTTGATTTGACCGCCAGTAATGGCATAAAAACGATATAATAAACGGGACAGGGTGCTTTTACCCGCGCCACTAGCCCCGACAATAGCGACTTTACTGCCGGCGGGCACCTGAAAGCTTAAGCCTTGCAAAATAGCGCGGTTAGCCTGGTAAGCAAATTGGACATTATCAAAGGTGATGCCGCCCTGGCTAACCTTAAGTGGCTTAGCATCGGGGTTATCGGCAATGGCGGGCGTGCGGCCGAGCAGCCCCAGCATATTCTCCAAATCTGTCAGGGCCCGGCGAATTTCCCGGTAAACAAAACCTAAAAAATTCAGCGGCAAAAACAGCTGGATCATGTAAGCGTTAACCATGACTAATTCGCCAATGCTGATATTGCCGGCCCGCACTTCTGCAGCCGCCAGCCACATCAGGCTGGTTATGGCGCCCGCAATGATCAGCGCCTGTCCTGAGTTTAGCGCCAGTAAACTTAAGCGGTTTTTCAGCCTGGCTTGCTCCCAGCTGGCCAGAAAGCCATCGTATGTTTTTGCTTCATACGCTTCGTTATTAAAGTATTTTACCGTTTCGTAGTTTAGCAAGCTGTCGACGGCCCGGCTGTTAGTGGTGTTGTCGGCCTGATTAGCCTCACGGATAAACTTGTTGCGCCACTCGGTAACAGCTACAGTAAAAAAGATATATAACGCCACGGCAATCACGGTAATTACCGCATACAGAGGGGAGAACAACAGGCAGAATATGACGGCTACCGCCAGTATCTCGAACAGGGTAGGCACAATATTAAACATTAAAAAACGCATTAAAAAGCTCAGGCCATTGCTACCGCGCTCGATATCACGGCTGATGCCGCCGGTTTGCCGATCCAGATGAAACGCCAGCTCCAGGCTATGCAGATGTTTAAAAACTTTCAGACCAATCTGGCGCATTGCATGTTCAGTAACCCGGCCAAACAAGGCATCGCGCAACTCGCCAAAAAATACCGTGGCAAAACGCAGGCCACCATACAATAACAATAAGGCGACGGGTAGCAGCACCACACTGCTGACACTGGGGTCCAGCGCATCAATAATTTCTTTTAATGCCCAGGGCATGGTTAACGTTGCGGCTTTAGCGGCAATAAGTGCCAGAATGGCCAGCAATACCCGGCCTTTAAAAGCCATTAAATAAGGCCAGAGCGTGGCGACGGTCTGGCCCAGTTGCAGTGCCTCAGGGCGCTTTTGCGGTTCCGGTTGTTTGGCTGTACTTCGCATCCCGCGCATAGTCTGCTCTGTTTAATAATGACTACTGAGTATTATGCATAAGTACAGAGGTAAGCGGTATCCTGGTTTACCTTTACCTGAAATTTAACATTAGCCGCAACGTTAAAATGCTGGCCACTGTTGAACGTTTGCCAGTCAGTAGTACCTGGCAGCAATACCGTTAAGGCGCCGCTGATTACTGTCATTACTTCGTGCTGACTGGTACCAAACTCATATTCACCGGTGGCCATTACGCCGACAGTGGCAGGTAGTTGCTCGCCGGCAAAGGCGATAGACGCAACGTTGCCATCAAAATACTGATTAACTTTAAACATGAAAACTCCTTTAAATTTGGCCATCCAGTAAACCTGAAATCGCGCTGATTGTAAAATAAGAAGTATAGATGTCTGAATGCTTGGGTGTGTTAATTATGTTTGGTTGTAAAGCATTTCGACAATGTAACTTGTGAGGGATTATTGTTTCAATCTAATTAATTTAATGAAAATGCCATAAATAAAACTTATAGTTACTTGTCGGCTAATTGCAGACAGGTGTTACAGAAGCATAACGACAATATCAGGCTTGCTGGAACAGACGGTTTAGCAGTACGTCATCTTTTAAACAACATGGATTGCTAATGATGAGAATAATAATATCCCTGCTCATGTTACTGGTACTGCTGCCAGCATGGGCGCAACAACCTATTGCGTATTGGTCGCAAAATTTTAATACCTTACCGTCTGGTGGCAATGGTTTTACGCCGGCTTCATTTCCGCAGGCAGCTGATGTTGGTGCCGGTGATCTGTTCCTGCAAAATTTTGACCAAACTGTTGATGGCAACGGCACCTATAACACGATCCAGGCATTTGCCGGTTCAACGGTTAATGGCTTAAGTGGTTTTGCTGCAGGTCAGACACTGTCAGTGCAAGGTGGCCCTGATAACAGTAACAACGGCTCAGAAATCATTATTCAGGTTGATACCACAGACTATCTGGATATTATCCTGAGCTGGGCCCAGCGTGGCACTTCTACCGGCTTTACATCCCGTCAAATAAGCTGGTCAGTTGACGGTGTTAGTTATCAATTCTTTGCAGAAGACAGCGGTGTACTTAGCAGCGCTTTTCAAAGTCGTAGTTTTGATTTTTCTGCAGTTGCGGAGCTGAACAATCAGGCGCAGGTGTTTTTTAAGATTACTCTCGACGGCGCCAGTTCGGCTTCAGGTAATAACCGTTTCGATAATCTGTTGGTGCTGGGCACAGCGGCTGCAGATGTAGGCCGGGTAACCGTTTATGATCGTGACTTTACCAGTAATCCTTTCGATGCGGGATGGACTGAAACAAGTGTCAGTGGCACTGAGGGCTGGGACTGGAACGGCTCTTTTGGTAATGTCAGTTTTGCGCCATTTATAGATGACGCTTGCCGGGCTAACGACAACTGGCTAATTTCTCCTGCCATTGATTTAAGTGCTCAGACGTCAGAGCGTCTGGCGTTTGATATCGCCCGTGGTTTTGGCGGTACTAACCCGCTGGAAGTTTATTATTCAACATCTTATAACGGAGATGGGTCAATTAACCCCGCCGACTGGATTTTACTGACGACTATTTCCAGCGAGGATTTCACGTCTAACAATATTCCGGTACGTTTTGATGGCTTTGAGCAATTAGCCAGCGCTGTCGGTCAGGTTTATGTTGCGTTTCGCTATAATTTCGAAAGTGGTAGTTGTAGTACCTGGCGCCTGGCCAATTTTGAAATTACCGCTGACGGCAACAACAATTTAGCCGATTTTGCCTGTAATAACCCGGTTAATCGTATTCATAGTATTCAGGGCGCGGGGTTTCAGAGCCCGGTCCAGGGGGCTTACGTGCAGGTCGAAGCTGTCGTAACTGCCAGTTTCCAGGATACCAGTAATGGCGGCCTGGCTGGCTTCTACCTGCAGGAGCTTGACGTAAATGCCGATAGTAATCCGCTGACGTCAGAGGGTATCTTTGTCTACGACAATGGTTTTGGTGTCAGTCTTAACCCGGGTGATTTAGTTCGGGTGGGCGGTACAGTGGCTGAATACTTTGAAGAGACACAAATCACTGAGGTTACTGATGTTGCTGTTTGCGCAACATTCCAACTCGGTGGTGTGACTCCGCAGAGCCTGAACCTGCCGGTAAGTAGCTTTGCCCGGTTTGAAAACACTGAAGGCATGTGGCTGAACACCGGGGCAGACCTTACGGTGAGTGATGTATTTAACGCCGCGCGCTTTGGTGAATATACCGTATCTAACGGCCGCTTGTTTACGCCTACTCAGGTTGTAAACCCAGGGGAGCAGGTCGCGGCGTTAATGGAGGCTAATGCACGAAACAAAATTATTATCGATAATGGCCGTACCGGCACTTACCAGTTGCCATTTATCGCCGGGGCAGATGGCATTAATGAGCTCTCTGCAGCCAATCCGCTGCGTAATGGTTATCTGCTCTATGCTGGCTTTAGCGGCATAATGAGCTATTCATTTGGTGCCTACCGACTGCGCTCGTTACAGGCCGGGGCATTTACCACTAATGCTAACCCGCGGCTTGATCAGCCGGCTACTGCTCCGGGTAATTTACGTCTGGCAACCTACAACGTCGAGAACTTATTCAATACCTTACAGGTGTCTGGTAATGTTTGTGGCCCTAATGCATTAGGATGTCGTGGTGCTACTACAGTGTCAGAGCAGGATCGACAGCTGGCAAAAATTACTGAAACTTTGCTGGCGTTGCAGGCTGATGTCGTGGCGTTAATCGAAATAGAAAACGATGCTGATGATGCCACCCTGGCGTTATTAACGTCGACTTTAAATAACCAGGACGTCAATGCTGACTGGGCCTATATTGCCACTGGCTTTTTAGGTACCGATGCGATTAAACCCGCATTTATTTATCGCAGTAGCAAAGTCACTCCAGAGGGAGCCTTCGCGGTACTGGATTCAAGCGTTGACCCGGATTTCGATACGTCACGCCAGCGTCCGGCCCTGGCCCAGACCTTTGTCGCCGCCAATATGAGCAAATTTACCGCGGTAGCGGTGCATCTGCGTGCCAAAGCATCTTGTCCTGCGTCGTCGGATCCTAATGCTGATCTGGGTGATGGTCAGGGCTGCTGGAATTTGTGGCGTACGTTATCTGCCAATGCTTTAGCAAACTGGCTGACAACCGATCCAACAGCATCTGGCGATGATGATTATCTGATTCTGGGTGATTTCAATGCCTACGCGATGGAAGATCCATTAACAGCTTTAACGGCGCAGGGTTATCAGAACCTGGCAGTTGCAGCCAATGGCGGCGATCCGGCAGTGTATAGCTATACCTTTATGGGTGAAGCGGGTAGCCTGGACCATGCTTTCGCCAGCCCGGCTATGCAAGCTCAGGTACTAACCGCCGCTGCCTGGCATATTAATGCTGATGAAGTACGCGAATTTAATTACAGTGAAGCGCCGCTGCGTGCCGGACTTGATAAACCCGCCAGCTTTTATAACGCTGATCCGTTTCGTTCATCAGACCACGATCCGTTAGTGGTTGAATTAAACTTAACGCCGGTATTACCACCAGTGATGATTAACTTGGAGCTTGTCCGGGTAAACCGCAGCCGTTCTGGTGCGACTCTGGTGCAGATGCGCTGGAGCAGTGACGTGGACCAGGCGTTGACCTTGTACAGGAATGATAGCCCCGTTGCCAGCTTAAGCCGGCCTGGACGTTACAATGATCAGTTCAAAGATGCTAATGCCAGCACTGCGACTTATCGCCTGTGTCTGGACGCTACCGCACAATGTTCTGAGCCTCTGGTAATAAACTTTTAGCGGTTCATATACAGCAACAAAGTAGTGATCGTTATCTACTCAGTTTAACGCAAAAAAAAACCTGCCAGCTGGCAGGTTTTTTATTACCTAAGCAAACCGTCAGGCTGCTTTGGTCTTCTTTGTTTGTTGCTCGTTCAGCGCATCAGCTCCATTTGGCTGCTGGGTCAGGCTGTTATCTGCCGCCAGATACTCTGGCTCAAAGTCATCAACATTGATGACAAATAACCGGCCTTCTTCTGCTAAACGCAGTTTAGCTGCTTCCTCCTGGCTGATAACGCCAAGTTCCAGCCCTAAATCAGCCACTTCATGTAAACGATAGAAGGGCAGGCGTTTATTGGCTGCTTTGCTGACTTTATCGAACAGAGGCTCAGCTGCCAGAATATCCAGCAGGACTTGCTCAACCCGGCCTAACTGGTTACCCGGCTCGTCAGTCAGATATAAGTGCAAACCTAAACGTGAGCGCGCTTCACACGGGGTTTGCATAATACGGGCAACCTGATGCTCGATTTTATCAGACGCTTTACGCAGGGTACGGCCCCATGGGAAGACAATGCGTTTTAACACCACACCGGCAATGCGATTTGGGAAGTTATCGAACAATTCATCCAGTGCCAACTGTGCTTTAGCCAGGTTGTCTTCACAGGCCCATTGTACCAGTGGTAAATCCTGCACCTGACGACCTTCATCGTTAAAGCGTTTTAACACCGCCGAGGTTAAGTACAGCATACTTAAGATATCACCCAGCCGGGCTGAGATGCGCTCGCGCCGTTTTAAATCGCCACCCAGGGTAGCCATTGCGACATCAGACATTAATGCCATGGCCGCACTAAAACGGTTCATCTGTTTATAGTATTTCGCTGTCGCATCATTATAGGGGGCATGGCTGAACATGCCGCCAGTTAATGATAACCAGAAAGTGCGGAAGAAGTTACTGATAGCAAAGCCAATATGACCAAATACGGCTTTATCAAAGGCAGTTACCGCGGCGCCTTCGTCTTCCAGCTGAGCAGCTTGTAATTCAGCCAATACATACGGATGACAACGAATGGCGCCCTGACCGTAGATAATCATATTACGGGTTAAGATGTTGGCGCCTTCGACGGTAATGGCAACTGGTGCACCCTGATAGCCCCGGGCAAGATAGTTGTTAGGGCCCATGCAAATACCTTTACCACCGTGCACGTCCATCGCGTCGTTGATCGCGGTACGCATCCGCTCGGTCATATGGTATTTGGTTATGGCCGAAATAACGGACGGCTTCTCACCTAAATCGATAGCACCAACTGACATTGTCGTTGACGCATCTGCCATATAGGCATAACCACCTATCCGGGCCATTGCTTCTTCTACGCCTTCCATTTTACCAATTGGTAATTTGAACTGGCGACGAATACGGGCATAGGCGCCGGTAGCCATAGCAGCTGCTTTAATACCGCCGGTGCTGTTAGAGGGCAGGGTAATAGCCCGGCCAACTGACAAACATTCTACCAACATTTTCCAGCCCTGGCCGACCATAGGTGCGCCACCAATGATGTAATCCAGCGGCACAAAAATATCATCACCCTGAGTAGGACCATTCTGGAACGGCACATTTAACGGGAAATGACGACGGCCAATTTTAACGCCCGGGGTATTTGCCGGAATTAGGGCGCAGGTAATACCCAGTTCTTCTTGCTCACCCAGTAGTTTTTCAGGGTCATACAATTTAAACGCTAAGCCCAATACCGTGGCGATAGGTGCCAGAGTAATATAACGTTTGTTCCAGGTCAGGCGCATACCCAGTACTTCTTTGCCCTGCCATTCGCCTTTACAGACAATACCAAAGTCCGGAATAGCACCGGCGTCTGAGCCGGCCTCAGGGCTGGTCAGCGCAAAACAAGGTACGTCCAGGCCTTTGGCTAAACGCGGTAAGTAATGATTTTTCTGCTCGTCAGTACCATAGTGCTGTAACAGCTCGCCCGGACCTAGCGAGTTTGGAACGCCAACAATACTGGATAGCATCATGCTTTTACTGGTCAGTTTTTGCAGTACACATGACTGAGCATAAGCAGAAAACTCCAGGCCGCCATATTTCTTGGCGATGATCATTGCAAAGAAACCTTTGCTTTTCAGGAAGTCATAAACTTCCGGAGCTAAGTCTGCACGTTCATGGGTGCTGTGCCAGTCATCGACCATGGCCAGTAATTCTTCAACCGGACCGTCTAAAAAAGCTTGCTCTTCAGCGCTTAATCGTGGCTGCGGGAAATTGTGCATTTTGTGCCAGTCGGGGTTGCCACGAAACAAGTCTGCTTCCCACCAGGTAGTACCGGCATCAATCGCTTCTTTTTCAGTGGTCGACATTTCAGGCATTATTTTGCGATAAAGGCCTAAAACCGGCTTGGTAATATACTGCTGGCGAATGCTGGCGATATTAAGTGGCAAGGCTATGGCTAAAAATACCAGCCAGGCAAAAATACCGGTGGTATCTGTCAGGCTACCCACTACCAACAATGCGGCAATGGCCACGGTAAACATGGTTAAGCTGGCGCGATAGTAAGCTAACACACCAATTGCTACGACAATGGCAACGATTATAAAAAACAGATTCATTATTAACTCCCAAAAAGAGGTCTGACCACTAACCATTAAGCTTAGATTGCTTTACAAGAAGTTGCAAGCGTTATCCATCTTTTCCTGGTTTGGCTATTGGTCGACGATACGTAGTATTATAAGTACGTATCAGAATAGCCTGCTGGCTCAGTAGCAGGTAATTTCTGGTAGCGGGATCAAACGCTGAAAATTGACTGTGTTATTGCGCCCGCTGGTGCTGGTGATAATACAAAGCAGGCGCCTTATGGCATGAAGAGGTTATTTATTCGGTAGGGGTAAACTCAAGTTTATGTAATTGAACATCAAATTGTTCAACGTTATCTTCGCCCCGCCAAAGACGTACCAGCATATAATCCAGTTCGGGTGCTACCCAGGCGTAAACTTGTTTTTCCGGATCGTCCATTCTGGCTATTCGTAAAGTTCGTACTGTGCCATACGGCAAGGCCAGTGGCTCTTCCATCACCACCTTGTAATGATAGGTTTTACTATTGCCATTTCGGTTGAGTACGTCATAAAAAAACTCGGTTTTGCCCGCCCGCAGGTCAAGCACAAGTTGTTGGTGGTAACTGAGTGGGTCCAGCCAGTTGTCCTGCCAGCTGCCGGCTTTTAGTTCGCGGTTTTTACCCACCATCAGCTGCTGCTCGTCAGGATTTAAATGCAACTCGTAATGGCGGCTGGGTCCGGTACCCCGACGTTTCATAATATAATGCAGGGGCTGGATCTGATTATTACGACTGATAAACTCACTGGTTTCCTGTCGTTTATCACTGAAAATCAGCCAGCTGATATCACTGCTGTAACCCATTTGATAACTGCCATCGCTGAAGTTAAGGTAGCGATTGGCTTCACCGTGCTTTTTGCCGGCGCGGTATACGATGTAATCAGCCGAAAAGGGACGAAATTGAGCATTTTCTGGAGCGGGAGACACGGCGTCCCGGGCAAAGGTAACCGCGGATTGGCTAAGCAGGCTGGTAAAAAGCAATGACGCCAGCAGGCGCCATTTAAGTTTCGTCCTCATCATTCGCATATCCTTGTTCTGGCAATAAATTATTGTCTAACCATGCCTTATCGCCGCGTTGTTGTAAACGGTTTTGACAGAACCAGCGAATAACCAGCGGATAAAGCTGATGTTCCTGTTCATGTACTCTTGCCGCAACGGTTTTAGCATCGTCATCAGGGAACACCGGTACCTTGGCTTGTAAGATGACCGGTCCGCCGTCAAGTTGCTCTGTAACGAAGTGAACGCTGCAACCATGTTCGGTATCACCGGCGTCTATTGCCCGCTGGTGGGTATTTAGTCCCTGATACTTCGGCAATAAAGAAGGATGAATGTTCAATAATTTTCCACAGTAGTGGCTGACAAAACCGGCAGTGAGGATCCGCATAAAGCCGGCAAGTACCACCAGATCAGGCTGATAGCTGTCTATCAGACTAATCAGATCTTTGTCATAAGCATCGCGGCTGGCAAAGTTTTTATGGCTTAGCGCATGGTTGGCAATGCCAGCATCAGCAGCTCGCTGTAAACCGTAGACACCAATTTTATTGGATATGACCGCAGTTACCTGGCCAGCGATAAAACCACTGGCACAGGCATCAATTACTGCTTGCAGATTTGAACCGTTACCGGAAATCAGTACAACTATCGATTTCATCGGTAACCTTATTCGTTAATTATGACTAATTCTTCTTCGGCAGCTGCCTGCTGAATTTCGCCCAGATGCCAGGCATTTTCACCGGCAGCCTGCAGGTTACTCAGCGCTGACTGCACCTGTTCAGCGGGCACCACCAGGATCATGCCCACGCCACAGTTAAAAGTGCGGTACATTTCGTGACGGCTGATATTTCCCTGTTGCTGCAGCCAGTTAAAAATAGCAGGCCACTGCCAGCTGTTACCATCAATCACGGCTTTAGTATCTGCAGGCAGTACCCGCGGAATGTTTTCCCAAAAACCACCGCCAGTGATGTGGCACAGCGCATGTACCGGCATTTGTTTGATTAATGCCAGCAGGTTTTTTACATAGATACGGGTCGGCTCAAGCAAATGGTCGGCCAGACTTTTACCGTCGAGCAGGGTGTCTGCTGACTGACCGCTGACTTCCAGTACTTTACGGATTAATGAAAACCCATTTGAATGCGGGCCTGAGGATGCAAGGGCAATAAGCTGATCACCTGGTTTAACTTTCGTGCCATCGATAATGTCGGCTTTTTCCACCACACCAACACAAAAGCCGGCAATGTCGTAATCATCGCCATGATACATACCCGGCATTTCTGCAGTTTCGCCGCCTACCAGTGCACAACCTGACTGCACACAACCTTCAGCTATGCCGCTGACGACGGCAGAGGCTGTTTCAACATCCAGCTTGCCGGTTGCATAGTAGTCAAGGAAAAATAAAGGTTCAGCACCTTGCACCACCAAATCATTGACACACATGGCAACTAAATCGATACCAACACCGTCATGTCTTTTTAAATCCATCGCCAGGCGCAATTTAGTGCCAACACCGTCAGTGCCTGACACAAGAACAGGTTCTTTATAACCCGCGGGAATTTGACACAGGGCGCCAAAACCACCTAAGCCTCCCATGACTTCCGGACGGCGGGTGCGTTTTACTGCGCCTTTAATCCGTTCTACCAGGGCATTACCGGCATCAATATCAACTCCGGCGTCTTTGTAGCTTAATGATGTGTTTTGCTCGCTCACGGCTTTCCTCGGATAACTTGGTTGGTTGGCAGATTCGGCGCGTATTTTACCTGCATAATGGCGCCGACAAAAGCTTTACTGCATCACATTTGTCGCTGCTTGCTTGACGTAGTCAGCAACACTGATGCTATTGTCCTGAGTAATTTTATGGTAACAGACTGAGGCAAAAGGAAATTCTTTATCTGAAAGGTGCACTGAAATATACGGAGCAGCACTGTCCGCAGTATTGCTGTGCCAATAACCACCATAATTAGCGATGAATACTTCACCAATATAGGCGCCGATAATATTGCTCAGGGTAAAAAGTAGTTCAGCAGAATGGCTTTGTTGTGCTTGTTGCTGATGTAATGTAGTCAGCACTGTGTCGACTGATGCCAGGCTGCTAATCGTAAAATCAAGTTGTAACTGATGCTGATCTTCGACATAAGTGACCGCATCTTGAGCGGCATCTTGCATTAATTTGTTAATGTCATTCGGTTGCATAATAAACCTTATTTTTGATGTTCAGCCAGAATTAACTGCCGTAATTGTTTACTACCCGGCCCCAGGGTTTCTTCCTGAGGGGTTAACAGTGACATAGGAACCAACCGCTCTGAACTATTGGTCAACTGTAACTGAATTAATGTCCCTGCTGAGAGCGCTTGTTCAGCGCAAAAATCTGGTAGCCAGCAAAAGCCCAGCCCCAGTTGCAGAATATCAATCGCTTCATTAAAGTTATCCACTGTCCAGCGTTGCTCGGCTTTTAACCAACCCACATTTTCCTGCGGTTTTTGCGCCGTATCACGAATAACGATTTGCAAGTACTGGCTGAGCTGGCTCTGCTCCAGTACAGGGTGCGATGCTAATTCGTGCTGTGCACCTATTACCGGGATAAACCGGCTTACGTACAACGGCTCGCCTAAATACCCTTTTGGCACCACGCCGGCTATCACCAGATCGGCTTTCTTCTGGACGATAATTTCACTGGTGCCGGTTAATACCGTGTCGATTATTTGCACCCGGCTGCCACGACTTTGTGGATAAAAAGCCTGTAACGCCCGGTACAAATACTGTTTTGGGTACGCCAGCTCAACGGCAATCCGAATTTCCGGCTCCCAGCCGCGCTCAATATTGTCTGCCAGTAGTTCCAGGTCTTCAATTTGTTGGGTCAGCACCCGGGAACGGCGCAGCATGACCTCACCCGCATCGGTTAGATGCGCCTTGCGACCAATCACTTCCAGTAGTTCTACCCCAAGTTGTGATTGCAACTTTGCAACGGCATGGTTCAGTGACGACTGGCTTTTATTCAGCAAGTCAGCGGCCTGCGCGTAGCCACCAGCATCTACCACAGCCTGCAAAATGCGCCATTGTTCCAGGGTTGAGCGGGGGCGGTAGGGCATAAATGGCGGCGTCCTGTGTCTGCTTAAACCGTCGCGATAATCACAGCACGTTGTGGCGCCGGATAACCTTCAATGGTTTTACTATGGTCAGTCGGATTCAGAAAATCAATCAAACTTTCGTTTTCCATCCAGCCTGTTGCGCGTTGCTCCAGCACTGTTGTGTGATTTAAATCAACTACCCTGGCATTGTTAAAACCCAATCGACCGAGCCAGTGACACAATGCTAATGTACTTGGAATAAACCAGACATTACGCATCTTGGCATAGCGTTCGCCTGGCACCAGTACAGTATGCTCATCACCGTCTACCACCAGTGTTTCCAGAATAAGTTCGCCGCCGGGACGAAGCTGTTGTTTTAACTGCTGTAAAAAGTCCAGTGGCGAGCGGCGATGGTATAACACACCCATCGAAAAGACGGTGTCAAACTGTGCCAATGGTGGCATATCGTCAATACCTACCGGTAGCAAGTTGACCGCCGGATCCGGATTAAAGTGTTTAATGGCCTCAAACTGTGTGTAAAAAAGCTGTGACGGGTCAATTCCAACCACAAATTCGGCTCCTGCGCCACGCATCCGCCACAAATGATAGCCACTGCCGCAACCGACATCCAAAACGTAACGTCCTTGCAGCGGACTGATATGGGGCAGTACCCGATCCCATTTAAAATCTGAACGCCACTCGGTATCAATATCAATACCATGGATATTGAAAGGGCCTTTGCGCCAGGGTTTCAGCTGCTGCAATAAATATCGGATCCGCTCAGCCTCACCAGCACCAATATCAGCCGCCGCACCAAATTGTACGGCTGAACTCAGTTCAATATGACTAACCTGAGTCGCAGGCAGGTGGCCAATGATTTTTTGCCATTGTTTAAACTCACCATGCAACGCGTGTTGTTGCCAGTGCGCCAGCTGAGCCGGTAACGTCTGCAGCCAGTTGTACAACCGGTTACCTGCCAATTGGGCATAAAAAGGGCTGAAATCAAGCATGCAGCGGTCCTGTTAAATGGTAGATATAAGAAAAGGGCATATCAGCAATCATTATTTTACAGCCAGCATTGAGCAGAAATTAAAGCACTGAAACCACAAGCTTTGTTCACTGAAGCCTGCCTGTTTAAGCCGTTGCTGATGTTGCGCCAACGTATCGGGTTTCATCACGTTTTCCAGCGCAGAGCGCTTCTGGCTGATTTCAAGTTCGCTGTAACCGTTGGCACGTTTGAAATCTAAATGTAAATCAACCAGCAAGCTATTAGTGGCGTCACTATGCGCAACAAATTTCTCAGATAGAATCAGTACACCACCCGGTTTTAAACCCTGGTAAATTTTATTGATCAACGCATCGCGATGCTGTGGTGCCAGAAACTGCAGGGTAAAGTTTATGACGACGACTGCGGCATTCTGAATATCAATTTCCCGAATATCAGCCAGCTGCAGGTTGAAAGGTACCTCTGAGCGAAATGCCTGTAAATGCCGTTCGCAACGCTCCAGCATCGCACTACTATTGTCGACCGCGATGAGCGTGGCCCCTTTACTGGTTATATTGCGACGCATTGCCAGACTGGCTGTTCCCAGCGAACAGCCCAAATCATAATAGTTACTGTTGGCTTGTTGAAAGCGGGCTGTGAGTTTACCGATGGTCTGAATAATGGTCTGGTAGCCTGGAACTGAACGCTGGATCATATCCGGAAAAACTTCAGCCACCTGATCGTCAAATCGAAAATCCTGGATCTGAGCTAACGGCTCAGCGTAAATATGATCTTTTTGCATGCGTTACAACACCCGCCGATAGTAAAAAGCATTGCGCCGGCAACACTGTGAAAACATGACGACTAGTTTACCTGATTTGTCTTAGCGCGCCAAAAGCTATACTTACCCACGTGATATGATTTTTTGATTGCATCAAATCAGCAAACGTCAACATGCCCTGGCTGGATACTTGACCAGATGCCATAGTCAAGGTACAAGCATAGGATGTTCGTTATCAGCCAGAAATCATGATCAGACACTTTGTTTACTCCGTGGCATTGATGTTTTGTTGTGCAATGCCGGCAACAGCAAGTGAAAAGCCGCAAACGTTAAAGGTTGCCCTGAGCAACGATACTTATCCCTACATGTTTGTTGATGAGCAGGGTTTGCCCGCGGGCCTTATAGTCGATTACTGGCGTGCTATCGGCCGTCAACAACAGATTGGCATCGATTTTATGATGGCTGACTGGCCGCAAACCCTGGCAATGTTAAGAGATGGCAAGGTCGATTTGCATGGTGGAATGGCTTACACCGAGCAGCGCGATGCAGAGTTTCAGCTGCACAGTATCAATATTTCTATTTACAGCAATGTATTTGTCCATCGTGATTTAGTTGGCGTCCAGACCTCCGCCGATTTGACACCCTACGCAATAGGTGTGCTGGAAAATTCAAGCCACGTGCCAACCCTGACTAAACAATTGCCTCAGGCCCCTCTGCGTATTTTTAACACAGCAACGCAGGTGTATGACGCTGCACTGGCGGGGCAGTTAAAAGCCTTTGCTGGGCTTGACCGGCTGCCGCCACGCTATGCCGGCTACCAGGAGCTTAACAGGCAGTTTCCGCTCTATAAAAAAATACCGCTACAAACAATTGAATTGGTTTTTGGGGTACCGCGCGATTCGCAGCTTAGCAGTTTGCTGAAAAGTTACACTGAGGCCGTATCAATTGATAAAAAAAATGAGCTGGAACGGAAGTGGCTGGGTTTTGCCTCGGCTAAGGACGATACGTTGTTGCTTGGTCTGGCCGTATCAAATCAGCCATACATGCATGTGTCTGCTCAGGGCGAAGCAACGGGGCTGCTGGTTGACTTATGGCGGCTGTGGTCAGAGAAAACGGGTATAAGTGTGGCCTTTGTGCCTGACAACTCAGCAAATAGCCTGGCCAGTCTGGCTAACCGACGGACTGATGCGCATATCGGTTTTCCTGCTATTGACGGATTAAACCCACAACTGCTTAAAACCTATCATATATACAGTTTTACGACGGCTTACTACACCCTGAAAACGGATACCCCGCTTTTACTAGACCGCAATAGCCGGGCCCAGGTAGGCATATTCGAAAATGCCACTTATCTTGATGAGTTACAACAACAGTATCCAAAGGTTCACTTTCGCCGGTATCCGTCGCTTGAAACACTAACCGACGCCACTTTAGCCGGTGAAATTGATGGTTTTTTTGGTGCGGAAGTGATTGTAGATGTCAGGCTCAGACAATTGAATTTATGGGAAGAGTTTGTGGTCACCCCGACTACACGTATATACGCGCCGTTGTACGTGCTGGTGCACGAGAGCAACCCTGAGCTTGCGACAAAAATCACCGACGGGTTTAACGATATCAGCCTGGCTGAACTGGAACAGATTGAACAAAAGTGGATTGCTGCAGCAGAGCAGCGTTACTTCAGTGGCTTTAAGGATAACGTACCGCTACATGCAGAAGAGCGACAGTGGCTGAAACAACATAGCCCGCTGCGGGTTGGGCTTATCAATAACTGGCCGCCGATGGAGTTTATTGATGACGATGGCAATATAGCCGGTGTTAGTAATGAAATTTTACAATTGCTTGCCAAACGTCTGAATGTTCAGTTCGATCTGCGGGTTTATGATGACTTCGACACGATTCTCAGCGACCTGGAAAACGGCAAGCTTGACCTGGTTACTAATGTTGCCCCTAAACCTGAACGGCTTGCGTACGCTCGTTTTACTGAACCATTCTGGTCTGTTCAATGGGCGGTTATCAGCCAATTTACCAGTACAAATATTGATAGTATCCAACGACTAAGTGGCAGACGGGTTGCTGTTTTTAAAGACTATCAGCTGGCACAGCAATTAGCAGGCCTGGTTGAAAATGTTGAGGTTATTGCCGTTAACAGCGTTACAGATGGTATTCGAATGCTGCAGGCTAATCAGGTAGATTTTGTGCTTGATTCAGTCGAGGCGGGAAGCCGGGCATTAACCCAATCCAATTTAATTAATCTGCGAATGCAAATTATCGATGATGTACCGGATTACCCCTCTTTAATAGCGGTACGCAGTGATTATCAGCCACTGGTCGCTATTTTAAATAAGGGATTGCGCAGTATTGGCGAGAGTGAGCGCAAGCAAATTTATCAGCATTGGTTTGACTTTGAGATAACCCAGGGTGTTGACGCGAAAAAGGTAAAACAAATTATCTGGCAGGGCGGAGGCGTTGCACTGATATTTCTAGCGGTATTTGTTATCTGGAATCTATTTTTGCGCCGTGAGGTAAATTTACGTCGTACCGCAGAGCAAAAAATGCGTTTTATGGCGACTCACGACGAACTCACTGGTATACCGAACAGGTCTCTGCTAAAAGAGCTAATTGAGCAAGCCGTCGCGCAACATAGCAGGCACAATGAAATTTTAGCTGTGCTGTTTCTTGATTTGGATGGGTTTAAACATGTCAATGATCACTATGGTCATGACGCGGGGGACGAGCTGTTACTTAAACTGGCTGGCGTGTTGCAGGATTGTGTACGTAAAAGTGATACCGTTGCCAGGTTCGGTGGCGATGAGTTTGTGGTGCTGTTAACAGCGTTGTTGCACCGGGACGACGCGGCAATTGTTGCGGAAAAAATACTATTTCAGTTGCAGCAGCCATTGTATTTATCTTTTGGTGAAGTGAATGTGGGCGCCAGTATTGGCATCGCGATATACCCGCACGACGCCACTACCTGTAATGATTTGCTTAAACAAGCCGACAAACAAATGTACCTGGCGAAGCAACAGGGTAAAAATGGTTACAGTTTTACTGAGCGAGAGTTTTCATGAACGGGCAGTGACATTAAGCGCTATTTCTATATAATTGGCGGTCATTTTACAGCGGCTGACCAACGAGATAGAAGGAAGGGTTAATGCGTAGCCATTATTGCGGTTTATTAAATGCTCAACATGCCGGGCAACAAGTTTCATTATGTGGTTGGGTAAACCGGCGCCGGGATCTTGGTGGCGTTATTTTCATTGATTTACGTGATCGCGAAGGTATGGTTCAGGTGATCTGTGACCCTGATCTTACTGAGTTGTTTGACCTGGCATACACGCTGCGCAACGAGTTTTGTATTCAGGTGAGCGGCAAAGTCCGGTCTCGGCCTGCCACCCAGATAAATGCTGATATGGCGACCGGTGAAATTGAAGTGTATGCCACTGCTTTAACCGTACTTAACAAAGCGGCACCATTGCCACTGGATTTTAACCACGATAACAGTGAAGAGCAGCGCCTGAAATACCGTTACCTAGACTTACGCCGTCCGGTAATGAGTGAGCGTTTAAAGTTTCGCGCCCGAGTAACCAGTTTTGTCCGTAACTTTATGGATAGTAACGGTTTTCTTGACGTTGAAACCCCTATTTTAACCAAAGCAACGCCAGAAGGCGCCCGCGATTATCTGGTACCGAGCCGTACTCATAAAGGCCAGTTTTTTGCTTTGCCGCAATCGCCACAGTTATTTAAACAGCTGCTGATGATGTCTGGTCTTGATCGCTACTATCAAATTGTAAAATGCTTCCGTGACGAAGATTTGCGTGCTGACCGGCAACCTGAGTTTACCCAGATAGATATTGAAACCTCATTTATGAGTGCAGAGCAGGTAATGGCGGTTACTGAACAAATGGTACGCCAGTTATTTCTGCAACAACTGGACGTGGATTTGGGCGATTTTCCACAAATGACCTTCCACGAAGCAATGCGTTTATACGGTTCGGACAAACCGGATCTTAGAAACCCGATGCAGTTTGTTGATGTCGCCGACTTAGTAAAAGATGTTGAGTTTAAAGTGTTTTCGGGGCCGGCAAATGATCAGAAAGGCCGGGTAGTGGCGCTGAAAGTACCGGGTGGTGCCGAAAAGGTATCACGTAAAGATATTGATAATTACACCAGTTTTGTTGGCATTTATGGTGCTAAAGGCCTGGCCTGGATGAAGGTAAATGACGTTAATGCCGGAATTGATGGGGTACAATCGCCGGTTGCAAAGTTTTTATCAGCAGATATTGTCAGTAGCATTCTCGCGCGCACCGGTGCAGCCAATGGTGACATCATTTTCTTCGGAGCCGACAGTTACAAAGTGGTGTGTGAAGCGATGGGCGCGCTGCGCCTTAAACTGGGTGAAGATTTAGGTTTAACGGTGCCGGGTTGGCAACCGCTGTGGGTCGTTGATTTCCCGATGTTTGAAGAGAATGATGATGGTAGCCATACAGCCGTGCACCATCCATTTACTTCACCGCTGGATACCGCGGCGTTTCTGAGCACACCGGTGGGCCAGCTGGACCATGCTAATTTATTATCTAATGCCTATGATATGGTGTTAAACGGTACTGAGTTAGGTGGTGGTTCGGTGCGTATTCATAATGCTGAGGTTCAGGCGAAAGTCTTTAAATTACTGGGCATAAGCGATGAAGAAGCGGCAGAGAAGTTTGGTTTCTTGCTTGAGGCGTTAAAATTTGGTGCGCCGCCGCATGCCGGTCTGGCATTTGGTCTGGACCGCCTGGTGATGCTGATGACCGGTGCAACATCGATTCGGGATGTTATGGCCTTTCCTAAAACGGCTACTGCAGCCTGTCCGCTGACCGATGCACCAGGCGAGGCTAACCCTGCTCAGCTGGCGGAACTCAGTATTCAGGTTGTCAGTAAGCAGTAAAACGCGTTTAGTGTTACAGTTGCGGCAGCCATGTTAGCTGCCGCATACAAGGAGTACGATATGGCCGGCCATAGCAAATGGGCGAACATGAAGCATCGAAAAGCCCGCCAGGATGCCAAAAAAAGTAAAATATTCACCAAAATTATTCGCGAGCTGACAGTATCAGCCCGCAGCAACCCTGATATCAGCGCTAACCCGCGACTGCGCCTCGCGGTTGACAAAGCACTGTCTGAAAACATGACCCGCGACACCATAGATCGTGCCATAAAACGTGGTGCCGGGGCCACTGAAGGTGAAAATTACGAAGAATTAGTCTATGAAGGCTATGGGCCGAACGGAGTAGCCATTATTGTTGAAACCATGACCGACAATAATAAAAGAACCGTGGCCGATGTGCGCAATGCCTTTACAAAAAATGGCGGAAATCTGGGCACTTCTGGTTCTGTCTCGTACTTATTTGCCCGCCGTGGCGTGCTATTGTTTGCCCCGGGCGTTAATGAAGACAACTTACTGGATGCGGCGTTGGACGCGGGTGCTGACGATATTCAGAATCATGAAGACGGCAGTATAGAAGTGTTTACCAGCCCGGAGCAGTACAACGATATTAAAGACAGTCTGACCGCTGCTGGTTTTGTGGCAGATAACGCAGAGATTGATATGATCCCGTCAATCCGGGCCCAGCTTGATGCTGATAACGTCGGTCGCTTTTTTAAGCTTATCGATATGCTGGAAGACTCTGACGATGTTCAAAATGTTTATCATAACGCCGACATCAGCGACGATTTGCTGGCCGGGCACGGTTAACGGTGAGTATCATTCTCGGGATAGACCCGGGTAGCCGGCTGACCGGTTATGGTGTCGTGCGCCAGCAGGGCAACAAATTTATCTATCTGGCAAGCGGCTGTATCCGGCTGGGTACCGATGAGTTGCCCGAGCGGTTGATACGCATCTTTAACGGCATTTCAGAAATTATCAGCCAGACCCAGCCAACCGTATTTGCCATAGAGCAGGTATTTATGGCCCGCAATCCGGACTCAGCGTTAAAATTAGGTCAGGCCCGCGGTGCTGCTATCGTTGCAGCTAAACATGCTGGCTTGCCGGTTTTCGAATATTCTGCCCGTCAGGTTAAGCAAGCTGTGGTTGGTACCGGTGCTGCAGACAAAGCACAGGTGCAGCATATGGTGCGTTCATTGTTGCAGCTAAGTGCCAGTCCACAGGCCGATGCTGCCGATGCACTTGCAGTGGCATTATGTCACGGGCATACTCAGCAAAGTTTAGTGGCAATGGCCGGCCAGGCCAGTAAAACCGTGCGCCGTCGCTTACGCTGAATGTGAGACGGTAGGGTTAACCATAATTTTAAAACACAGAAGAACAGCCTGATGATTGGACGTTTACAAGGGGTATTGCTGGAAAAACAGGCACCCGATATTTTGCTGGATGTTGCCGGCGTAGGGTATGAGGTGCAATTACCCCTGACCAGCTTTTACCAGCTACCTGAACCTGGCAACCAGGCAACCATATATACCCATTTTGTGGTGCGCGAAGATGCCCAGCTATTATACGGTTTTATTACAACGACCGAGCGTAGCTTGTTCCGGCAACTGATTAAGGCAAATGGGGTAGGGCCGAAACTGGCACTGACCATTTTGTCAGGCATGACAGCACAACAATTTGTCCACTGTGTGTTGCACGATGAAATCAGTACATTGGTAAAACTGCCTGGTGTCGGCAAGAAAACGGCTGAACGGCTGGTAATTGAAATGCGTGACCGCTTAAAAGACTGGGGTGCAATGTCTACTCCGGTCACTGACAAGCTGACGTTGGCAGGCGAAGAGGCTATATTTGCCCCACCGGCCAGCGCTGAGCAGGACGCGTTGGGTGCCTTACTGGCGCTGGGATACTCGCAGGCGCAGGCTGGCAAAGCGGTTAAATTAGTTAAACGTGCTGACATGAGCAGTGAACAGCTGATCATGGCCGCCCTTAAAAGTATGATATAGCCAATATGATTGAAGCTGATCGAATGATCCAGGGCACTGCCACCCGCGAAGATGAAGTGATTGACCGGGCGATAAGACCGAAAACGCTGGCAGATTATACCGGCCAACAGCATGTTTGTGAGCAAATGGCGATTTTCATTGAAGCCGCGCGTGGCCGGGGTGACCCATTAGATCATCTGCTGATTTTCGGCCCGCCGGGGCTCGGTAAAACGACTCTGGCAATGATTGTTGCTAATGAAATGGGGGTCAATATTAAAAGCACCTCCGGGCCGGTGCTGGAAAAAGCCGGTGATTTGGCTGCGCTGTTGACCAATCTTGAACAGAACGATGTGCTGTTTATTGATGAGATCCATCGGTTGAGCCCGGTGGTTGAAGAAATCTTGTATCCGGCGATGGAAGATTATCAGCTGGATATTATGATTGGCGAGGGGCCAGCTGCCCGCTCGATTAAACTAGAGTTGCCGCCGTTCACGCTTATTGGTGCCACCACCCGTGCCGGCGCCTTAACGTCGCCACTGCGTGACCGGTTTGGCATAGTGCAGCGTCTGGAATTCTATAAAGTCGATGAGCTGAGCGATATTATTCAGCGCTCAGCACAATATCTTAACTTAGAGCTGGCAAAAGATGCGGCGACTGAAATTGCCAGGCGCTCGCGCGGCACACCCCGGATAGCCAACCGGTTATTGCGGCGTGTTCGTGACTATGCACAGGTTAAATCTGATGGCACGGTATCGGTTGCTATTGCGGCGCAGGCCCTGCAAATGGTCGATGTCGATGCAGAAGGGTTTGATTACATGGACCGCAAACTGATCCTGGCTATTATTGATAAATTTATGGGCGGCCCTGTGGGTCTTGATAACTTAGCTGCCGCAATTGGCGAAGAAAAAGAAACGATAGAAGATGTTATCGAGCCGTTTTTAATTCAGCAGGGTTTTATTCAGCGCACCCCAAGAGGACGCATAGCCTCCCCCCGCGCTTATCAGCATTTTGGCTTTGACTTACCCAAATCAGAATGAATTGTCGTATCGCATGCGATTGGGTCGGACTGGCGCACCAGGGAGAGAGCGAAGCCAACACCGCTGCAGTTTCAAATAGGTCATATCCTATTCGCTAACTAGTTGGTGCTGCAGCTAGGCGGCAAATTAAAGTATCTGACGAGCATAGTCGACTATGTGAGTTAGGTACTTTAATGCAGGCAACAACGCTGTAGTGCCAAATAGGACGCGAATAAAAAAAAGCCCGCTCAAAGGAGCGGGCAAGCAACAAGTTGAAGGAGTGCTTCAATAATCCAGGGAACATGTTTGAAACGGCAACAAAACTAATCTTAGCTATCAGTCATGCTGCGAAGTGATCTTTACTAAACAAGGTAACTCTCCTACCTTGCCTTTGCGCTAGCTCAGAACACGATGCGTATGTTAAAGAGTTCGAGTAATTACTTCAAACGAGAAAAATTAGCGCCGTGCCATTAGTTTTTCTAATGCCTGGTGGGTTTTTACTTGCTGCTTTAATAGCCAGCCTCAGTTTTCAATGTTTTATGAGGCCTTTATTCATCAGCGATTAAGTTTGAATGTGGATGATAGCTCGGATTACTTTTTGTCTTATTTGCTCTGTTATTGAATTTTTAGTGAGTAAAAAAACTGGTTGAACTTCGTGCCAGCGCCACAGTCTTTAATTTGCGCAAAATACAAGATAGCGCCGCAAATAAATATAGTGGTTAACATGCTGGTCAGGTTCTTGAGTTTGTTAGTATGGCTCATTATCATACGCAGCAATTTAGTAGTGGTAAATAATGACGACAGATACTTTCGATTTCCCTGTACGTGTTTATTATGAAGATACCGATGCCGGAGGCATTGTTTATTACGCAAATTATCTGAAGTTCTTTGAGCGTGCCCGCACTGAATGGCTGCGCGCGCTTGGCATTGAACAAGACACGCTATTGTCAAATAATATCGCTTTTGTTGTAACTCAGGTTTTAATGGATAACAAAAAAAGTGCAGTATTTAATGAACTGTTGACGGTTTCCAGTCGAATCAGTACCTTAAAGTCAGCGAGTTTGGTTTTTTCGCAGAAAATTTTTAATGCTTCGGCGCAATTAGTGTGTCAGGCAGAGATTAAAGTTGCTTGTATCGACAAGCAAGCCATGAAAGCCCGGCCTATGCCGGCGGAAATTGCAGAGGTATTAACGCGTGTCAGGTGAAATTTCCATTCTTCATTTATTACTCGATGCCAGCATAGTGGTGCAGGTCGTCATGCTTATTTTGGTTGGTATGTCGGTGGCGTCCTGGAGCATGATCTTTAAACGTAAGAAAGTATTGAAAGATGCCCTGACAGATGCCAAAAAGTTTGAAGATAAATTTTGGTCGGGTGTCGACTTATCAAAACTTTACGCTGAAATCAGTGCCCGGCAAAGCAACGCTGGCCTTGAGGCACTGTTTAAAGCCGGCTTTAAAGAGTTTGCCCGGCTGCACAAAAGTAGCCGGCAACAGCCTGCTGCAGTAATGGAAGGGGCGCAGCGTGCGATGCGGGTTGGTTTGTCACGCGAAGTAGAGCGGCTCGAAACCAATTTACCATTTCTGGCAACGGTTGGTTCAATCAGCCCATATATCGGCTTATTTGGTACGGTATGGGGCATTATGAATTCTTTTATAGCTCTGGGCGCGGTGCAACAGGCAACGCTGGCCATGGTGGCACCTGGTATTGCCGAAGCACTTATTGCGACTGCGATCGGTCTGTTTGCGGCCATTCCGGCCGTTATTGCCTATAACAAGTTTTCGCATCAGGTTGAGTTACTGGAAAGCAGCTACGTTAACTTTGTTGAAGAGTTTTCTAACATTCTGCATCGCCAGGCAGTTAACAGCACTGAGGCCGCCTGATGTACGTCCGGAAAAAGCGGCGGATGATGGCCGAAATAAATGTGGTGCCCTATATCGATGTGATGTTGGTGCTGCTGGTTATCTTTATGGTGACCACGCCACTGATTACCCAGGGCGTTAAAGTGGATTTGCCAAAATCCGCTGCTGAACCTATTGCGCAGATGACTGAGGGTAAAACACCGCTGGTTGCCACAGTAGATAGTGACGGTCTGTATTATTTTGAAAAAGATGGTAATCAGCAGGGGCCGTTTACCAGCGCAGAGTTGCAGGTTGAAGTGGCCAGTTGGCTGTCAATTGAACCTGGTACGCAGGTTATTGTTAAAGGCGATGGTTCGGTAAGTTACGACGCAGTTATCCGCCTTATTAATGTTTTAAAAAATGCCGGCGCGCCGGCTGTAGGTTTAATGACTGATAATGAAGTTTGATAAGCTTAAACCAACACTGACCACGCCATTGGCGAAATCAGTGACGTTGCATATCACCCTGATACTGGCCTTGGTGTTTGGCGCCAATATCAGCTTTAAGCGCAAAACCACTGAGCTGTCGGTTAGCGCGGAGCAATCTGTGCAGGCTAATCCTGCGCCGGTTGAAGCAGTCGCCATTGACCGTCAGCAACTGGAACAGCGGGTTGCTGAAATTCAGAAAAACCGGGACGATGCTAAAAAAGCGGAAGAAGACCGGATAGCCGCGCTGGAAAAGCGGGCATTGCAAGCTGAGCGAAACCGTGCAGCTGAAGAGCAACGTTTAAAACGCGTCGCTGAGGAAAAGCGTCAGGCGGATGAAGCCGCTCGTAAATCGAAAGCCGCAGCGGCAGAAGCACAGAAACAACAACAGGCCGAAGCAGCGAAAGCTAAGCAAGCTGAAGAAGCCCGCAAAGCACGTGAGGCTGAGCAGAAAAAAGCCGAAGAGGCCGCAAAGGCTGCAGAAGCGCGACGTAAACAGGCTGAAGAAGAAGCGGCCAAAGCGCAAGCTGAGCGCGAGCGCAAAGCGCGTGAGGCCAAAGAGCAGGCGGAGCGTGAACGTCAGTTACAGGAGCAAATGGCTCGGGAAGCTGAAGCGAGAAGTCAGGCCAGAGCTCAGCAGGCAGTAAAAGAAGTCGATCGATATACGGCGATGATCCGCGATGTTGTACAACGAAATTTACTGGTTGATGAAAATATGCGTGGCAAGACGGCCCGGATTAATATCAGGTTGGCAACCAGCGGTTTTGTAACCGATGTCCGTTATGTTAGTGGCGACCGTCAGGTGGCCGAGGCTGGAATGCGCGCGGTGAACAGGGCCGGTACTTTACCAATGTCTACCGACCCTGATGTGTATAATCAATTGAAAGATATAACTTTAACGGTGGCACCAGAATTCAGATGATGACTAATTTATTGAAAAAGACCTTAATTCTGGCAATTTTGATCTGTCCTGCTTTAGCGCGGGCTTCGCTGGAAATTGTCATTACTGAAGGGATAGACTCAGCAAGGCCGGTCGCAATATTGCCCTTTACGTTTAACGGCACGACCAGACCAACCGAAAATCTGGCTGAGATTGTTTCAGCCGACTTAATGCGCAGCGGCAAATTCAGCCCGTTGGCTAGCATTAAAATGCCGCAGCGGCCTGCTAAAACCAGTGATATTGACTTTGCAGCCTGGGCCAGAGAAGGCGTCGAGGCCATTGTGCTGGGGCAGATTAATGAGATTGGCATTGACCGCTATACGGTCAGCTTCGAACTGATTGATGTGCTTAAAGGTAATAGTGGCCCCAATTCCCAAATGCTGAATGCGGGCCGGTTAGTTACCAGTAACGAACATGTGCTGGACAGTCGGGAAACTACCATTAATGGTAGCCAGTTCCGCCAGTATGCACATCGGATCAGCGACATTGTTTACGAGAAGCTCACCGGGGAGCGGGGCGCGTTTTTAACTAAAATTGCTTATGTGCTGGTGCAGCCGGATAATGAATTTCCATATCAGTTAGTGGTTGCCGACTACGATGGATATAATGAGCAGATTTTACTGCGGTCGAAAGAGCCATTAATGTCACCAAGCTGGTCGCCTGATGGCACTAAACTGGCATATGTCACCTTTGAACGGCGCCAGGCACAAATTTTTGTGCAGGATATTTATAGCGGCCGTCGGACAGTCGTCAGTACTTTCCCGGGTATTAACGGCGCACCGGTCTGGTCGCCGGATGGTGAGAGCCTGGCGTTGGTTTTATCCCGTGATGGCAATCCGGAAATTTATACCTTACACATTGCAAGCAAGGCAATGCGCCGGGTAACCAACAACCGGGCTATTGATACAGAGCCAAGCTGGTCGCCTGATGGCAAAGAGCTGGTGTTCAGTTCGGACAGAGGTGGCAATCCCCAGCTATATAGCGTAAATTTAACAACAGGCACTACCAGACGTTTAACCTTTGAAGGTGAAATGAACCTGGCGGGCGCCTATACGCCGGATGGCAGTACTATCGTGATGGTTAACCGGACGCAGGGTCAGTATCATATTGCAAAGATGGATCGGCAAAGCCGCTTTTTGCAGGTACTGACTAAAACGAATCTGGATGAGTCACCCAGTATTGCACCAAACGGCTCAATGATTATATACAGCACCATGCATGGTTCATCGCAGGTGTTGGCACTGGTTTCTATGGACGGTCGTTTTAAAGCCCGACTGCCGGCGGTAAATGGACAGGTTAAATCGCCAGCGTGGTCACCTTTTTTATAAAACAAAAACGTGGTTAACTTACTAAGGACAACAAAATGAACTTAAACAAAGTGTTAAAGGCTTTATTCGTCGCATTACCTGTGATGACTCTGGCCGCCTGTAGCTCAACGTCATCAACCTCTGCTGACGATGCCAACACCTCACAAGCCGGGCAGCAGGTCACCGAAACTGTTCAGGTTGAAACGGCAGAGCCGGTAATCAGCCCTGCAGAGCAAATGCGTCAGAAGCTGGAAGCACTGCGCCAGGAAAATACAATCTATTTCGACTTTGACCGGGCTACCGTTCGCCCTGAGTTTGTTGAAGTATTAGAAGCACATGGTACTTTTTTACGTGCCAATCCAAGTGTTCGTGTAACCATCGAAGGCCATTCAGATGAACGCGGTACGCCAGAGTACAACATTGCACTGGGCGAGCGTCGTGCGCAGTCAGTTGTGCAATATTTGCAAAACCTGGGTGTATCAGCCGGTCAGTTATCAACAGTTAGCTACGGTGAAGAAAAGCCGGTTGACAGATCACGTTCTGAAACAGGCTTCGCTAAAAACCGTCGTGCGGTTTTGGTTTACTAACAGCTACTAACAAATATGAGTGATCATGACAGTTAATAAAGCACTGTGGATTACTCTGTCCTTAGTAAGTACCGGTGCCTGGGCTAACCCGGCACCGGTCACTGAGCTGGGCAGAAATACCGCAACCAACCAGCAGTTAAACAGTGCTGGTACAGGTACCATGGAACAGCGTCTTGCCACACTGGAGCGGGTAGTTGAAGCCCGGGCTCAGGGGCAACTCCGTATGCAGCAACAGCTGCAGGTTTTACTGGAAGAAGTCAGTCAGTTACGTGGCGTTACCGAAACCCACGCTTATCAACTGGAAGAAATGCTGCAACGCCAGCGTGACCTCTACCAGGAAATAGATCGACGTGTTGGTGCACTGCAAAACACTTCGCCAGCCCAACCAGCTGCCAGCAGCGAGGTCACTAACGTGCCAGTAGTGTCGTACTCTTCCGATATGTCGGAAAATGACGCCTACGATAAAGCCGTCAATATGGTGCTAAAAGACCGCCGTTACGATGCTGCCATTCCTGAATTTGAAGCTTTTTTGCAAAGTTATCCTAACTCTGGTTATGCACCTAATGCGCACTACTGGTTAGGGCAATTATTGTTTAACAATAATGAACTGGCAAAAGCGAAAACCCATTTCGAACGTGTTGTCAGCAATTTCCCGACTTCGAATAAAGTACCTGATGCCTTATTGAAGTTAGGCCAGGTGGCAGAGCGGGAAAATAACAACGATGCCGCGCTGCGTTTTTACCGTCGTTTAACCAGCGAATTTGGTTCTGCAACCTCAGCACGTTTGGCTCAAGAGCGGATTAACGCCCTTAAATAGTCGCAGTTTGCCAGCGTCTTAGCTGGCATTAGCGTTTCATATCGCTGGCTTTTTGTGCAGTCAGGCCAGGATGGCGGTCAAATTAACAATTTTCGGTTGCACTGTCGCCGTAAATCAGTAAGATATGCCTCCGCGGTTAGGGTCGTTAGCTCAGTTGGTAGAGCAGTTGACTTTTAATCAATTGGTCGCTGGTTCGAATCCAGCACGACCCACCAAACCGCACAAACAAGTACATTGAAGTGGGTCGTTAGCTCAGTTGGTAGAGCAGTTGACTTTTAATCAATTGGTCGCTGGTTCGAATCCAGCACGACCCACCAAACCGCACAAACAAGTACATTGAAGTGGGTCGTTAGCTCAGTTGGTAGAGCAGTTGACTTTTAATCAATTGGTCGCTGGT
>CAXBHB010000028.1:0-28345 GCA_963975465.1 uncultured Chromatiaceae bacterium | reverse complement strand
AGCAGTTGACTTTTAATCAATTGGTCGCTGGTTCGAATCCAGCACGACCCACCAGACACCTTATCTATATTCTCTGTTATTGCTAACCCGCCAGGTGTATAATACGCGCCTTTTTATGCTATTGGTCTGATGTTATGACGCAGTCGATCTATTTTAGTGAACAGGATTTCAGGTTTCCCAGAAAACCCGCACCACTGTCTGCCGACGAAAAAAATAGTTACAAAACCCACATTAAACAGTTACTGCAGCAAAAGAATGCGGTACTGGTTGCCCATTATTATGCCGATCCTGAAATTCAGGCCCTGGCAGAAGAAACCGGCGGCTGTGTTTCAGATTCATTAGAAATGGCCCGTTTCGGCAATGAACATCCGGCAGACACCCTGATTGTCGCCGGTGTTAAGTTTATGGGCGAAACAGCCAAAATACTGACCCCGAATAAAACCGTGTTAATGCCAACCCTTGAAGCGACCTGTTCACTCGATTTAGGCTGCCCGGCCGAGCCTTTCTCAGCGTTTTGCGATGCGCATCCTGACAGGGTAGTGGTGGTGTATGCCAATACCTCAGCGGCGGTTAAAGCCCGCGCTGATTGGGTAGTAACCTCGTCTATTGCCTTAGATGTGGTCGACTATTTAGATAGCCAGGGTAAAAAAATTCTCTGGGGCCCCGATAAACACTTGGGCGCGTATGTACAAAAGCAAACCGGCGCCGATATGTTGCTGTGGGATGCGGCCTGTATCGTGCACGACGAGTTTAAAGCCAATGCGTTGGTCGAGCTTAAAAAGCAATACCCTGAAGCGGCAGTACTGGTGCACCCCGAGTCACCCGACAGCGTAGTGCAGTTAGCCGACGCGGTAGGCTCAACCAGCCAGTTAATTAAAGCCAGCCAAACCCTGCCAAACAGCACCTTTATTGTCGCCACCGACAAGGGTATTTTTTATAAAATGCAGCAGCAAATGCCAGACCGCACCTTTATCGAAGCCCCAACAGGCGGTAACGGCGCAACCTGTCGCAGCTGCGCCCATTGCCCCTGGATGGCAATGAACGGCTTAAAAGCGATTGAGGCAGCCTTAACCGATACAACCGGCCATGAGATCTTTGTTGATGCCGCACTGCGCGAAAAAGCCCTTGTGCCGCTAAACCGGATGCTGAACTTCGCAAAAGAGCTGAAAATGCAGGTTAAAGGCAACGCCTAAGTCAGCCGCTGGCATTAAACTTACACCGGCTGCTTAAAAAGCAGCCATAAAAAAGCAGTTAGACATATAACAGTTGCAGCGCGCAGGGAATTTCCCTAGTATAGCCGCGCTTGCAACGCAAGTTCCGGAGAGATGGCTGAGTGGCTGAAGGCGCACGCCTGGAAAGTGTGTTTAGGTTAACCCCTAACGAGGGTTCGAATCCCTCTCTCTCCGCCAATTAAATGAAAAAGGCCCATGCAACTGCATGGGCTTTTTTCATTTAACACGGCAGAGATCGAGGATTTGGTTCGAACCCTACGGTTCGACCAATTCTCCGGGAGAGAATTGGAACGCACTTTAGTGCGGCCCCGAAGGGGTGGAGGGCAGGAAGCCCGGAATAATCCCGACTCTCGGTCAACTGCATGGGCCTTTTTCATTTAAGCGTCGAGACGAGGATTTGGTTCGAACCCTACGGTTCGACCAATTCTCCGGGAGAGAATTGGAACGCACTTCAGTGCGGCCCGCAGGGCCAGCACCATGGAAGGTGCTGGCACAAAACGGCAGGATAGCCGTTTTGCATGGCCCTGCCACCCGAAGGGCGAGTGCCATGGATGGCGCGAGTGAATCCCTCTCTCGGCCCAAAGCGTGGGCCTTTTGTTTTAACGCGGTCGAGACGAGGATTTGGTTCGAACCTTACGGTTCGACCAACTTACTTATCTTCTTTCTTGCTATTATCAACCACAATCTTTACCCGCTCATGCGGCATATATTCTTCCGGCTCATCAGGAAATGCTTCGGCATCGGTATTGGTCATACTTTCCAGGCTACCGGACAACACACCGAATTCATCTTCTAACTCGGGTGCATTTTCAAACGCTTTAAAATCTTCCCGTATTTTTTCACGTAACCATTTATCGAACTCTGGTGTGCCGGGTTTTGGCTTTTCGGTATTCGTCTTCATGCTAAGTCCTTAATACAATAATCGCTTTTGCCACCTACATAGGTAAAACCAAGTGACTCATAATGTGACCGCACTTTACTGTTGATCGGATTCATAATCCTGATTTGGCTTGCGCCTATTGTTCGAGCATAAGCTTGAGCGGCTGTAACCGTCAAACTAACGGTGTTCCCACTTAGAGGTGTTTTCTCAGGAGAAGATTCAATCATATCTAATCGTAATTTACCTGCGCCCCAGGTTGGCCGTCCTAACGATACACTGCACAACATACTATGAAACCATATTGTTAGCTCAAACCGCTTTGGGTAAATAGCCGCATACCGGCTTGCCCATTGCTGCCATGACCACATCACCCGGCGATCTGGGTGTACTTCCCAGCGTGATAACTGAGCTATCGCACGGCCGGTAATATCATCAAACGTAATTGACTCACGATAGCGAAGTGGTAACTCCTCAGTAATCATATTTCTGCTTTGCTCCCTTAATTGGGCATAAGTACTATCGGCTAACTGGTGGCTTGGCTGCTTCATATTGCATCCTTGTAATTTAAAGTTAAAAAATAGTAACTTTTAAGGGCGTGGCGAGCAAGCAGAAACTTAGCACAACTGTTGGCAAAGAACGGTAATTGACCCCGTCACCATTTCCTATACAATCGGTTGATTGTCATACGGATATGTAGTGCATGAATAAAAAAGCCCTGAGTGAGCGCGATATATGCTCCAAATTTATTACCCCTGCCATTTTGCAGGCCGGTTGGGATCTGCAAAGCCAAATACGTGAAGAGCTCACTTTTACTGCCGGTAGGGTAATAGTACGTGGCCGCATGCATACCCGTGGTGAAAAGCGCCGTGCTGACTATGTGCTGTATCATAAAAAGAACCTGCCGCTGGCAGTGGTAGAGGCGAAAGACAATAAACACAGCCTGGGCTCTGGTATGCAGCAGGCATTAGCTTACAGCGAAGCGCTGGATGTGCTGTTTGTGTTCTCCAGCAATGGAGATGGCTTTTTATTTCATGATAAAACAGGCTTAAGCGGTAAAACCGAACACGAGCTCAGCCTTTCTGAATTTCCCTCTCCGGCACAACTATGGCAATGGTATTGCCAGCATCATGGTTTTAAAGACGCTGCCGTGCAGTTGGTCGATACCCCATACTATGATGATGGTAGTGGCCGCAGCCCGCGTTATTACCAAATGACCGCCATTAACCGCACGGTAGAGGCGGTAGCGCGTGGCCAGGACAGAATATTACTGGTTATGGCCACCGGCACCGGTAAAACCTATACCGCGTTTCAGATTATCTGGCGGCTTTGGAAGTCACGGCAGAAAAAGCGCATTTTGTTTTTAGCAGATCGCAATATTCTGGTCGACCAAACCAAAAACAACGACTTTAAACCATTTGGTCAGGCCATGACCAAAATTACCAAGCGCACGATTAATAAGTCGTATGAAATCTATTTGTCGTTGTACCAGGCGGTTACCGGCACCGAAGAAGAGCAAAACATCTACCGTGAGTTTTCGCCCGACTTTTTTGATTTAATTGTTATAGACGAATGCCACCGCGGCAGTGCACGGGAAGACTCAGCCTGGCGCGACATTCTGGATTATTTTAAAACCGCTACCCATGTTGGCCTTACTGCTACACCCAAAGAAACCAAAGAAGTCAGTAATATCCATTATTTTGGCGAGCCTATTTTTACCTACTCCCTCAAACAAGGCATTGATGATGGCTTTTTAGCGCCTTACAAAGTCGTGCGCATTGATTTTGATATTGACCTGCAAGGCTGGCGGCCAAAGAAAGGCCAGAAAGATAAGTACGGCCTGGAGATTGAAGACCGGATCTATAACCAGCTGGATATGGATCGCAATATCGTATTTGACGAGCGCACACAGCTGGTGGCGCAAAAAGTTACCGAATACCTGCAAAAAACCGGCGAGTTTCAAAAAACCATTATTTTCTGTGATGACATTGACCATGCTGAACGTATGCGTCAGGCCCTGGTAAACCTGAACCCGGAGCGGGTGCGCGAAAGCAGCAAATACATTATGCGCATTACCGGCGATGACAACGAAGGCAAGGCCGAGATTGATAACTTTATCAACCCGGAAAGCCGTTATCCGGTTATTGCCACCACCAGCAAACTGATGACGACCGGCGTGGATGCCCAAACCTGCAAGCTGGTCGTGTTAGATCAACGCATCCAATCGATGACGGAATTTAAGCAGATTATCGGCCGTGGCACCCGCATTAATGAAGACTACGACAAACTGTGGTTTACCATTATGGACTTTAAAAAGGCCACCGAGCTGTTTGCCGATCCGGCCTTTGATGGTGATCCGGTAATGGTATATAACCCCAAACCGGGTGATGATCCGGTGCCACCGGAAGAAACACCGGGGGGTATAGAAGATGAAGGGCCAGGTTATCATCCAACGCCAGAGAGCGGCGAGGGTGAAGATGATGGCTTTGGCTCAGGTGGTGAAGGCGGCGGCGAGAAAAGGCAGAAGTTCTTTGTTAATGGCCAGCCGGTAAACATGATTGGCGAACGGGTACAGTTTTTAGGCCCGGACGGTAAGCTGATCACCGAATCATTAACCGATTACACCAAACAGTGCGTGCAAAAGCAGTTTGCCACTTTAAAAGACTTTTTCCGGCACTGGAGCAGCGCCGAGCGTAAGCAGGAAATTATTCAGCAGCTGGCCGAGCAGGGCGTGTTTTGGGATGAACTGCGCGCAGAAGTTAAGCAAAAGCAAGGCGGCGAGCTGGATGCCTTCGATTTAATTGCCCATATCGTTTACGATGCCCCGCCACTTACCCGGCGCGAGCGCGCCAATAACGTGAAAAAGCGCAACTACTTTACCAAATACCAGGGAGCAGCGTTGCAAGTGCTGGAAAACCTGCTGGAAAAGTACGCCGACACCGGCATTGCCCATATTGAAGATATTAAAATTTTACAGCTGCCGCCTTTTAATACCATGGGCACGATGGTCGAGCTGGTGAATGCCTTTGGTGGTAAAGCTGGTTACGAGCAGGCCCTGCATGAATTAGAACAAGCGCTTTACGACGATAAAAGCATTGCTTAAGTAGAACGCTGAGCATTAAAGCAGAATCGGTTTGCCTTAAGCCAACCGTCTCAGCCCTGGACGGGCTGAGAGGAGCCCCCAGGGATGGGTTTACGGCGTGTTGGCGTAGGCAAACCGGTTCGGTGCTACTCGCCGAACCAATTAAGTTAAAAGGAACACCATGTCAATTAGCAGTACCATTAAATCCATTCAAGACATTATGCGTAAAGACGTTGGCGTAGACGGTGACGCCCAGCGTATTGGCCAGTTGGTCTGGATGCTGTTTTTAAAAATCTATGATGATAAAGAGCAGGAATGGGAGTTATTCGGCGATTACAGCTCACCCATTCCGGAGCACTTGCGCTGGTGTAACTGGGCAGCCGATGCAGAAGGTATAACTGGTGTTGAGCTCAAGAAATTCATAGATGAAGAGCTATTTCCCTCGCTTCAAAACCTCGAACCAAAAGGCGATGATCAGCGTGCTTTTGTGATTAAAAGTGTATTTGAAGATGCCTACAACTATATGAAATCTGGTCAGCTGCTACGGCAGATGATCAATAAAATTCAGGAAGGTATCGACTTTAATAAAGCGCAGGAACGCCATTTGTTCGGCGATATGTACGAGCAAATACTGCGCGATTTACAAAACGCTGGTAACGCCGGTGAGTTTTATACCCCGCGCCCGGTTACCGAGTTTATGGTGCGGATGGTTGGCCCTAAGCTGGAAGACAAGGTGCTTGATCCGGCCTGTGGTACGGGTGGCTTTTTAACCTGTACTATCGAGCATAAGCGTAAGCATTACGTTAAAACGACAAGCGACGAGCAAGTGCTGCAAAGCAGTATTTTTGGGGTAGAGAAAAAGCCACTGCCACACTTACTGGCCACCACCAATATGATTTTGCATGGTATTGAAGTGCCGTTTCAAATTCGCCACGACAATACCCTGGCCAGGCCGCTAATCAGCTGGGGGCCAAAAGAGCGGGTCGACTGCATTATTACCAACCCGCCGTTTGGTGGCATGGAAGAAGACGGCATTGAAACCAACTTCCCGCAGGCACTGCGCACCCGCGAAACTGCTGATTTGTTTATGACGCTGATTATCCACCTGCTAAAAGACGGTGGCCGCGCCGCAGTAGTACTGCCCGATGGCTTTTTATTTGGCGAGGGCATGAAATCGCGCTTAAAAGAAAAGCTGCTGGAAGAGTGTAACCTGCACACCATAGTGCGCCTGCCCAATGGTGTATTTAACCCTTACACCGGCATTAAAACCAACCTGCTGTTTTTTACCAAAGGCACACCCACCAAAGACATCTGGTTTTACGAGCACCAATACCCACAAGGCGTAAAAAACTACAGCAAAACCCGGCCAATGCGGATTGAAGAGTTCGCAGTAGAAGAAGGCTGGTGGGGCAACGCCACCGATGGCTTTGCCACACGGGAAGAAAACCAGTTTGCCTGGAAGGTGTCAGCAGCGGATATTAAAGCGCGTAACTACAACCTCGATTGCAAAAACCCACATATTGGCGAGCAAATAAGCCATGATCCAGAAGAGTTGTTAGCCAGCTACGCTAAACAGCAGCAGGAAATACAACAGCTACGCGACCAGCTAAAAAGCATACTGGCCGAAGCCCTGGCACCAAGCCATGCCAAAGGTGAAAAGTCGCCAAGCAGCAAGGCAGGTCAGTAACATGGCAGTGCAAGTTAAACAGCTGATAACCGAACATTTAGACCTGTGGACACAGGCACAAATCGCCAAAAGTACCAGCGGCCGTGGCAGCAATAACAAGATTGAGCTAACTGGTATTAAAAAACTGCGCGAGCTGATTTTAGAACTGGCTGTGCGCGGTAAGTTAGTGCCGCAAGACCCAAACGATGAACCAGCCAGTGAGCTGTTAAAGCGGATCGCAGCTGAGAAAGAGGCATTGGTAAAAGCGGGGAAGCTTAAAAAGCAAAAGCCATTGCCGCTGATTACGGATGAGGAAAAACCGTTTGAACCTCTTAGTGGTTGGCAGTTCGTTAAGCTGCATCAGATAAGTGTTATAAATGGTGGATTTGCTTTTAAAAGTACAAATTATTCAAGCGAAGGAGCTAGAGTAATTCGAATATCTGATTTTGATGACCAAGGTTTGAAATCAGAATCAATTGTAAAACATGAATATAGCTCTGTTCTAGAACCGTTTAAACTGCAAGAGAATACAATTCTGATGGCGATGACTGGAGGAACAGTTGGTAAAGCTTTTCTAGTCAAGAAAGTTGATGAGCTTATGGTCGTCAATCAAAGGGTTGCTTCCATAAAAATTGACGGCGGTCTTTTACCTGAGTTTGTATCAGCAGTTATCAAGACTCCTCTGGTTCAAAATATTATAAATGAAGCCAAGAACTCAACCAACGACAACATTTCAATGGGCGACATTCAAGGTTTTATAATTCCGATCCCGCCAAAATGTGAGCAAATAAGAATTGTTTCTAGGCTTCACGAACTAATGGACTCTTGTCAGTAGATTTTCTGTATCTATTCCTTTTATCTGTTGATTTTACTAAGTTTCAAGTTGGAACTTCGGTGCCAGCCTTAAGCCAAGGCACATTATCGCTTATTCCTATAGGTATTCCACCTCTAGATGAATAAGAACGAATCGTCGCAAAAGTCGACGAGCTAATGGCCCTTTGCGATCAACTGGAACAGCAAAGCTACCAGCAGCTTGATGCCCATAACCAACTGGTTGATGCCTTACTGGCCACCCTAACCCAAAACCAGAACGCCGATGAACTGGCCAACAACTGGCAGCGCCTGGCCGCACATTTTGATACGCTTTTCACCACCGGATACAGCATTAACTCGCTAAAACAAACCATTCTGCAACTGGCAGTAATGGGGAAGCTGTGCAAACAAGACCCCAACGACGAACCCGCCAGCGAACTTTATGCTGAAATAACGAAGGTCAGAGAACGCCTTGCAAGCAATGAAGGTTTAAAAACATCTGCAAATGAACAGATTGATGATGATGAGTTATACCTAAGTTGCCCTGAGGGCTGGAAGTGGCTAAGGCTAGGTAATTTGGCAAAATTTATTGATTATCGTGGAAAAACACCAATTAAAACCGATAATGGTGTTCGTTTAATTACGGCAAAGAACATCAAGTACGGTTATATAGACTTGAATCCAGAGGAATATATTTCTCACGATGATTATAAAAGTTGGATGACAAGAGGTTTCCCTGAAGTAGGTGATGTACTATTCACAACTGAGGCTCCTTTAGGCAATGTCGCAAAAATTGAATTAGTTGAGCCTTTCGCCCTCGCACAAAGAGCTATTTGTTTTCAATGGCATACTAAAGCAATCTCTCAGTTTATGTTATTCCAGCTTATTGGTGCCCCGTTTCAACAACAGTTAATTTTACAAGCAACAGGAATGACAGCTACAGGTATCAAAGCGTCCAGATTGAAAGAAATACCTGTTCTATTGCCGCCATTAAACGAACAAGTAAAAATCTCAAATAAAGTGATTCAACTATTTGAGCTGTGTGATGTGTTAGCAAAAAATGTGAGTAATACAAAACAAACCCAATCAGTTTTAGCTGAATCATTGGTTGGACAGGTGGTGGCATAATGCCCTATAGCAAACCCTGGTTAAGTTATGATGACCAACTGGCCTTGCTGGAAAGCCGTGGTTTGTCAATTACCGATCAGGCAGCAGCGCTGGAGTATTTAGAACGGATAGGTTACTACCGTTTAAGTGGCTACTGGTATGCATTTCGCCAGCGCTCTGGCGAGCTGGTATTGCTGGATGATAAAGGTAAAAAGCCGAAAAAGCTTAAATGTACCACCATAGCGTTAGACCATTTTAAAGCGGGTGCCACTTTTAAAAATGCTGTCGATCTGTATGTGTTTGATAAACGCCTGCGGCTGTTAGTGATGGATGCGCTAGAACGAATAGAAATAGCGCTGAGGGTAGATATATCGCATGCGTTAGGCAATCTTGATCCTTTCGCTTACCTAAAACCAGAACTGCTGTTTGATGAGTTTTGCCAACAGCTTGATCCACGTACCGGAGTGACAGATCACCATAGTTGGCTATCTAAACATGCTCAGCTTATAAGCCGTTCGAAAGAAGAGTTTGTAAAACATAATAAAGCCAAATATGGGTTGCCGCTGCCGATTTGGGTGGTGTGCGAGGTGTGGGATTTTGGCACCTTATCCACGTTGTTTAGTGGTATGCGCGAGCAGGAGCAAGATGCTATCTCTGCTTTATATGGTGTATCAAATGGCCGGGTTTTTGCCTCCTGGCTACGCAGTTTAAATTATCTGCGCAATGTGTGTGCGCACCACAGCAGGTTGTGGAACCGGAATATAGTTGACCAACCGAAGCTACCTGTTGTTGCAGAAGCAGCTTGGGTAACAGATTTTATTAATAACAACCATGCTATTGCGCGTTGTTTTTTGCTTCTTAAGATTTGCCAGCATTTAATCGGCATCATCAATCCGGCGTCAACTTGGCCAGATAAGATGCGAGCACAATTACTTGATTTCCCAGACTTATCTCACATAGGTTTAGATTTACGTAGTATGGGGATAATTAATGATTGGCAGAACAAATGGCAATAAAAAACCCCTAAGCAGTTTGGTCGCCGAAGCAACATTACCGATAGGGGCCGTGTTACTGATCACTTTAGTGTGGAGTGATTACTTAGTCAATAAATAAGTTAACTAAAGTTGACTTTGTAGATCGGGAACACCGTAAATTTTGGTCAGGCAATACATAATACCGATATCACACGCGACTGAAATTTCGCCGGTGACTAGCGCTACTATGCAGCAAAGAAGCACCAGTGCCAGATCATCAGCTTGATATTGATACGAGTAGCTAATTATAAAATTTTTTAGTTGGTTCATAGTTTCACCTTTTTTCACGTTATTCCAGAGGTAATTCTAAACGTGAAAAGTAGTTGTTTGCGGTAACAGAGGGGGTTAAAACACCGTCTCTATCAAAATAAATTCAGGATTGTTTAGCGGTAATGAAAATTGAATGCCTCATTGTGATACTGGTAGGCGTCAGCCCGATTTCAGGTGTAAGCCTTTAAGGCGTGAAAGTTTGGATATCTAAAGGGAGTTATGATTGAAGGATTTACATTCAGAGAAAAAAATTGCAGTACTGATTGATGCCGAAAATGCCCAGTACTCTGTGTTAGCGGCTGTGTTATCTGAGCTCGCCAAGCATGGTCATATCATAGTTAAAAAGGCATACGGTGACTGGAGTAGTGCCCATCTAAAGAATTGGAAAGAAACTCTCAACGAGTTAGCGATAAATCCAGTTCAGCAGTTTTCTTACACCCAGGGGAAGAACTCTTCTGATGCAGCAATGATTATCGATGCCATGGATTTGCTGTACTCAAATAAGTTTGACGCATTTGCGCTGGTATCCAGTGACAGCGATTTCACGAAGCTCGCTTCACGGCTGAAAGAGTCACAAATTTATGTTTTTGGTGTAGGTGAGAATAAAACCCCGTTGGCATTTCGCAACGCTTGTGATGATTTTATTCATACCGAAGTGTTAAGAGTACCTGAAATGGAGGAGGTGCCCGAAGCAACCCCAGCCAAGCGACAATCTAAAACCGATGATGGTAAAAGATCAAAACGCGATCTATGTTGTGATACCCGACTGATCAGTATTTTACGAAACTCGGTTCGTGATAACGCTGACGCTGATGGTTGGGCTTATATGGCAGCTTGTGGTGCTTTGATTAAGCGGCAATATCCCGATTTTGATGCTCGGACATATGGTTATCCTACTTTTACCAAGTTGTATGAAGCTACCGAGTTATTTGAAATTGAAAAGCGTAAATCAGGCAGCACTAGGTTATCTGATGTATATGTAAAAGATAAACGAGCTTAGGTTTAAGCTTGGCTTGTGGGTAACGAAAAGTGTTACCCAGTCCTGAAAGTTATAGCTCGTTTTGCTGAAAATATTTAAAATTTAAATATTACTCAGAACGTTCTACACATTTAAACAAAAGGCTAGCCTCTGGCCATCCACCTAAAGGACGGGACTGCTTAGATTCCATGTTTACGGTTTCTACAATTTTGCCTAGTTTTGAGCAAAAGACCGTTGCTTCTTGATATGCATTTTTCTGCAACGTGTTCGAATTGGTAAACCCGGTATCACCTGTATACATAATTCTGTAAGAGTCTTTGCCATCCGGAATTACGCCTGAACTTGACGTGCAAGCGGATAAAAATGAGCAGAAGAGAACTGCTAAAGTGAGTTTATGTTGATTCATGTACTTCCCATATATGACTTTTTTTGAAAAAAACGTACTTTCGGTGTGTGCACTGATTTAACCGTGTTGTTGTTAATCACATTACGCTGCATAAGGGTAATTTACAACAATTTATAGGTACAGGAACTTGCAGGTAATTCAGGTAATTCGGGCCTTTTGCTTTAATCTCACTCTGACCAATACCAACTAGTCACGTTATAGCGATATGCGCCCGGTGCGGCTTCGGTTAGCGGCTTTACCCAGTGCTCTGCACCGGGCGAGGCGGGGTCGAATAACACGCAGCGGTTGTGTTGAGGGGCGATTGTAATGGGCGCATCATTATTACCCATAAAAACCAGTTCACCACCGTTATTGGGTTGCCAGTCTGTATTCAGATACAACAGCATACACACTTCACGGCCGGGTGAATCGTCGGCGTGTTGATTAACAAAGTCGCTGGCGCCTAAGCGAAAGTAATTGGTATTAACCTCCGGCTTAGCCACATTGACATCGGTCAGCTGCACCTTAAACAGACGTGATAACAACGCCATAAATTCAGCACCACGTAAATACTGCAAAAACTGCAGGGCAATATCGGCAGCTGGGTCAGCGGCAGTTAACGCTGGCCGCTGCCACAGATCCCGCTGCACAAAGCGCTGCGGCTGACGGGTTTTTTGCCATTTCGCCTCATCAACATACAACGCTGAATAGCTGTGTTTCTGAGTTTGCCAGTTTTGTTCAAGCCTTAAAATACCCAGTACTTCGTCAAGTTTGGCGCTGCTAAATAAATTATCAATAACCAGATGCCGTGGGCTCGCCTGGCGTAAAGCGTGTCGATATGCCGATATTGCTTCATCGAGTACGTGTTCTTTATTCAGCCACATTACAACAGCTCACTGCCCGGGTTGGAAAACATAGTAGACGAGTGATTATACCGCATTCAGCAGCGGGTTAACCAACTTGCACTGCGACAGAAATCGCTTAACATCAGCCTGAAATGCTATTTATTCAATCTTTTCGTTACAATTCAGTTTCAGCTCATCTTGCCGGGCTTAAGCTTGACCTGTATTCGCGGTTTGATGAGGGTTTTAATCCTTACATTGACAGAAACCGTTATTTTTTGGGAAATGCAGGAGTCTGCTATGAGCGCTATTAAACAAAGCCATGTACCACAGCAACCGTTTTACTACCAACAACAGCAAACCGTTGATTTAACCCAGCAAGAACGCAATGCATTAAGTCTGGTATGGAACGATGATACGGCTGCTGCAAAACATGCAGGCCAGCAGGAAGTGGATACCGCCCACTGTGCAGTGCTGGGCTATAACTGATTTGTGTTGACCGCAGTATCTTATCACGCTGCAACGTGATACTTGCCTGGAGCTGGCTGGCTGATTAGAATCGTCGTTTCGACGTTTAACCGGTTAGTCAGAGACCAGGCATGAATAAAAATATTGTTACCAATGGCATAGCTGCCCTTATTGTTGCGGCAGGTTGGTTTTTACAGCAACCCGTGTTGCTGAGTGTGGGCTTATTCGCCTTGTCGGGCGCGTTAACCAACTGGCTTGCCGTGCATATGTTGTTTGAAAAGGTGCCACTGCTGTATGGCTCGGGTGTTATTCCGGCACGTTTTGCTGAGTTTAAGGCGGGCATTTACCAGCTGGTGATGACCCAGTTTTTTAGCAGTGATAATATTGACCGGTTTTTAAATGCCAGGCAGAGCCAGCCAGGTGATGAAGGGCAGCCGGCCTTTGATTTCGAGCCCGTTATCGCCCAAGCCGATTTATCGCCGGCCTTTGACTCGCTGTTAAAAGTGGTCGAGCAGTCGTCGTTTGGTGGCATGCTGAGTATGTTTGGCGGCAGCGCCGCGTTACTGCCATTAAAAGACCCTTTTATTGTTCGTTTAAAAGAAGCATTAACTGACATCTCCCGCAGTGCTGAATTTAATCAGTTGGTACTGGCTCAGCTGGACCAGCCAGAGCAGCTGCAAAATATTCGTAACCAGGTAGAGACCATTGTGCAGCAACGACTGGCAGAATTAACGCCTGAGCTGGTAAAAGAGATTATTCAGCAAATGATCCGCCAGCATTTGGGCTGGTTAGTGGTATGGGGTGGTGTGTTTGGTGGCTTAATTGGTTTACTGGCAGCCTTTATACCCTAAGCTACCCTAAGCGCTAAGCAGCCAGTGCCCGGTTGAGGCACTGGCATTAATGTGTTTACTTATTGCGCAGCCGCATACGCCTGTGTCTTTTGAGTTTCAGCATACGCCTCTACTTCGCGCCATACCCGCAACAGGTTACCAGACAGAATTTTATCAATATCAGCCTCGCTGTAACCGCGCTCAAGCAAACCAGCAATCAGGTTTGGGTAGCTGGCAACATCTTTCAGGCCATCGGGCAGGGAGTCACCCACGCCATCATAGTCTGAGCCGATGCCGACATAATCAATGCCCACCAGTTTTACCACATGATCAATATGATCCAGCACCGTTTCCAAAGTAGCGAACGGGTAGGGCTGCTGCTCGCGGAAAACTTTAGCAAAGGCAGCATCATTTGGTACGCCGGCTTTTTCAGCGGCAGCTTTGCGCAGGGCGCCGTACTGATTGGCAATTGCCGTGACAAAGGACGAGCCAAAGTTAATCTGAATAACACCGCCATTTTTGGCCAGCGCTTTAATCATCTCATCATCCATATTGCGCTCAAAGCCGGGTACAAAACTGCGCAGTGATGAATGCGACGCAATAACCGGTACCTTGCTTAGCGCTACGGTCTGATAAAACGCATCATCAGAAACATGCGAGATGTCGATCATCATGCCGATATTATTCATTGCCACTACCAGCTCTTTGCCAAACGGGCTTAACCCCTGCCAGCGACGGCGTAAATCGTAACTGGAGTCAGAAATATGGTTGCTCTCAGAATGTGCCAGGGTAATGTAACGAATACCACGCTGATAAAAGTGCTGCAGGTTTGCCAAGTCACCGCCGATGGGGGTGCCGTTTTCCATGCCAAGCGCCAGTGAAATTTTTTCACTGCCAAACTGTTTTTCCACATCAGCAATGGTATGCGCCATAGCGAATTTATCCGGGGCCCGGCCGACCAGTGCTTCCATATTGTCAATTAGCTGGTTGGCCAGCAAGAAGCCGCCGCCGGTGCGCTCGTACGACGCCGGAATATAAATTGACATAAAAGGCACATTTAAACCGCCGGCGCGAGCCCGCGGGTAATCAAATTCGCCACGTTCAGTGGCCTGGCTGACATCTTCCCAGTCTTTATGTAAACGGTACGGTACATCGATATGGGTGTCGATGATCATGCTGTTTTGGGCAATTTGCTGCGCCCGTTGTTCGGTGCTGAGGGCGCTGGCAGACTGCTCTGGCAATGAGTTGCCGTTCAGTGAACCTGAGGTGCTGCAGGCGGTAAGTCCGGCGCTAAGTAACGCTGCACCTATTATCGAGAGCGGTAACGAGAGACGGGTTGTCATCAGTAAGATCCTTGTGGTTAATGCGGCTGGCCATAATATGCTATGCTACGCCCTGAAAATCCAGCCCGGAGTCGTCCTTATGTTACGCCGTTTTATCTGCTGCCTGCTAATCGTGATACCCCTGACAGCAACGGCCAGCAACACCGTTAATCTCGAAACCACCATGAAAAACATGGGGCTGGCCCTAAAGCAGGCCAGAGAGGCTGCCAGCCCGCAAGCGGCAAAACCCTATATTAATAATTTAAGCGCGCTGACCGAGCAAGCAAAAGCAGCACCATTTCCTGACGATAAGGCACACACCTATCTGGAGGGGCTGAATAAAGTACAGTTAACCTTACAGCGCGCCCAAGTGGCAGCAGATGCTAATGATAATGAAACACTGCAACAGGCACTGGCAGAAGTGGAACAGTTGCGACGCGCTTATCATAAGCATCGTAAAGTCAGCTTCTGGCAGCTGCTATTTGGTAACTAACCACTTGATGCGCTATAAACGTGACAAATTGACCGATTTTGCGCTGCGGTCCCCTTATCCTATACCTATAAAAACGATTAAATGGAGATGTGAATGAAAACTTTACCTTTTTTACTTAGCACCACACTACTATCCGTAAGCTTGTTAGGTTGCAGTGACCCTGTGTCGCCTGATGCCAAAAAATCGTCAACAGCAACCGCCGTTGAGCAAGCAGTTACAGCAGATCAGAATAACCCTCTGTTGCAAAAATGGACCGGTCCTTATCAGGGCGTCCCGGCATTTGACCAGATGCAGCTTGTTGATTTAAAACCGGCCCTGGAACAGGGTATGGCAGCCCATCTGGCCGACATTGACAAGATTACTGCCAATCAGGATGCGCCAACATTTGAAAATACTATTGTGGCACTGGAAGGCGTGGGTGAAGCACTGGATCGGGTGTTTACCTATTACGGTATCTGGAGCTCAAATAAGTCATCTGAAGAATTCCGGGCTATTCAGCGGGAAATGGCGCCGAAATTATCAGAATTCTCGTCAAAAATCACGCAGAACGAAGCGCTGTTTAACCGCATTGCTGCGGTATATAACTCTGAGCAAATGAAGTCACTCACTCCTGAGCAGCAGCGTTTAACCAAGCTGGTTTATCTGGGTTTTGCCAATAATGGCGCCACCTTAAATGCTGAACAAAAACAGCGTTACGCGGCGATAAACCTGCGTTTATCTCAACTGTATACGCAGTTCTCCAATAACATTCTGGCCGATGAAGAAAACTACGCCTTGTATCTGAGCAAAGAACAACTGGGCGGTTTGCCAGAGTCTTTAGTTAATGCAGCGGCTGCTGCGGCTACCAGCCGTGGTAAAGAGGGTATGTATGCTATTACCAATACCCGCTCTTCAATGGACCCGTTTTTAACCTACTCGACTGAGCGTGAGTTACGGCAGCAAGTGTGGAATACCTATTACAGCCGTGGTGATAATAATGATGCTCAGGATAACAATGCCCTGATTACTGAAATTCTGGCGCTGCGCGATGAGCGGGTAGGCCTGTTAGGCTTTGATAACTATGCTACCTGGCGCTTACAGGACAGAATGGCAAAATCTCCGGATCGTGCCATGAACTTAATGATGTCTGTCTGGCCGGCGGCTATTGCCCGGGTGCAGGAAGAAGTTGCCGATATGCAGGCACTGGCCACGCAGCAAGGGGCGGATATTACCATTGAGCCCTGGGATTATCGGTTTTATGCCGAGCAGGTTCGCAAAGCAAAATATGATTTAAATTCAGATGAAGTAAAACAATACCTGCAACTGGATAAACTGCGTGAAGCGATGTTTTATGTTGCCGGACGGTTATTTAATTTTAACTTTACTGCGGTGGCCGAGGGCAGTGTGCCGGTGTTTCATGAGGACGTGAAAGTCTGGGAAGTCACCGATAAAACCAGTGGCGAACATATTGGCTTGTGGTATCTGGATCCATTCGCCCGCGCGGGTAAACGCTCGGGTGCCTGGGCCACCAGTTATCGTGGTTACAGTAATTATGACGGTGACAACAACGTACTGTCGTCAAATAACTCTAACTTTATGAAAAGTGCCCCGGGTGAGCCTGTGCTTATTTCATGGGACGACGCTGAAACCTACTTTCACGAGTTTGGTCATGCGTTGCATGCATTGTCTTCCAGTGTAACCTATCCGACATTAAATGGTGGGGTACGCGACTATACTGAGTTTCAGTCGCAGCTACTTGAGCGCTGGTTGTTAACCGATGAGGTGATCAATCAGTTTTTGGTGCATCACAAAACCGGTGAACCGATGCCGGCTGAGCTGGTGACTAAAATTAAAAAGGCGGCGACCTTCAACGAAGGTTTTAAAACCACCGAATATCTGGCGTCGGCCATAATTGACCTGAAGCTGCATATGCTGGATGACCCTAAAGGTATTGATCCGGATGCCTTTGAGCGTGATACCTTAACGGCCATGGGCATGCCCGGTGAGTTAGTGATGCGCCACCGCACTCCGCATTTTGGCCATGTGTTTTCAGGCGAAGGTTATGCCGCGGCTTACTATGGTTATATGTGGGCTGAAGTGCTGACCTCAGATGCCGCTGAGGCTTTTGCTGAGGCACCGGGCGGCTTCTATGATAAAGACGTGGCAGCCAGGCTGGTTGAGCATTTGTTCAGTGTACGTAACGCCGTAGACCCTGAAGAAGCGTACCGGGCATTTCGTGGCCGGGACGCTAAAATTGAAGCGTTAATGCGCGACCGGGGCTTTCCGCTGCCACCGGCTAAATAATTACGCTACGCAACATTGAAAAAGGGCACTGCAGTGCCCTTTTTTATATCCGGAATTTAAGCCTGGAAATGGCTTACCCTGCCAGACCGACGTAAACGTTCTGTACGTCATCATCCGCGTCAATCGCATCCAGAAACGCTTCTACTTCGCCGCGCTGCTCGTCGTTTAAACTTACCGGGTTGTTGGCCCGATAGACCAGTTTGGCGGTCAGCACGTTATAACCAAACTCCGGTAGTGCCTTGGCCACCATATCTAAGTCAGTGGCTTCGGTTAAAAATACGACTTCGTTCTCGTCGCTATCATCACTGGTTTCAAAGTCCTGCGCGCCCGCTTCAATGGCAGCCAGCTCGATATCGGCATCAGCACTGGTGGCTTCCGCTTCAATCTGGCCTAAGTGTTTAAAGTCCCATGATACCGCGCCAGAGGTCGCCAGCTGACCTTTGCGGAATAACTGACGGATACTTTGCGCACTGCGGTTTTTATTGTCGGTTAAGCACTCAACAATAACCGGTACCTGATGCGGCGCAAAACCTTCATACACCACGGTTTCATAGTTGGCCGGGCCATCCAGTAAACCTGCGCCTTTTTTAATGGCCCGCTCCAGGGTATCTTTCGGCATTGAGGCTTTTTTAGCGGTTTCAATGGCAGAGCGTAATTTAGAGTTCATATCAGGATCGGCGCCATTGCGCGCAGCAACTGCGATTTCTTTTGCCAGCTTGGTAAAAAAACGGCCTTTGGCGTTCGCCGCGTCTTGTTTATGTTTGGCTTTCCATTGTGCGCCCATTGTCGCGCTCCTGTAGTAAAAGTAGTAATTCGGACAGGGCGCTAGTCTAGCCAATTGCAGGGTTTTATAGCAAGCTTAAGCAGGCTAATCGGCGATTCAATTTTATCGCGCTTTAAATTTACGCCTGAGTACCAAACTAAGTGGGCAAAATTTGCGTTTAATCAGGGCAAGCCGCTACGGCAATTACTATTACGATTATTAAACAGCAGGCAGGGCAGAAATGGCAGCAACCCGAATTAAAGCAGTGGTGTTTGATTTAGACGGCACCCTGGTCGACTCCCGGCTCGATTTTGCGGCGATATGTAACGATATTGGCTGGCCGGTTGGCACCCCGCTGCTGGAGCAACTGGCAACGGTCAGCTGCTCGGTTGAGAAATCACGGGTAGAGCAGATTATTCATCAACATGAACTGGCAGGAGCAGATGCTGCCAGTTGGATCCCGGGTGCCCTGCAAAGCCTGCAGCAATTAACGCAGCAAGGCTGGCCGCTGGCTATTCTTACCCGCAATATGCGCAGTGCAACAAAGCGGGTAATAGAGCGATTGCAGATCCCAATCAGCCTGGTATTAACCCGGGAAGATTGTGCGGCCAAACCCGATCCTGCCGGCTTATATCTAATCGCAGAACAGTTACAGGTTAACTGCGCTGAAATTTTATATGTCGGCGACTATTTATTTGATTTGCAGGTGGCGGCCAATGCCGGCAGTTTGTCTTGCCTGTACCTGAATGGTCTTAATCAACAGTTTGCAGCACAAGCCGATTATCAGATCGACCATTTTAATCAATTGCCAGCACTGGTCAGCAAATTACGTTAACAAGCCTGCTGGTAAATTAAGCTATTTAGTTGCAATCATGTCCTTAAAGCCCCTATATTAGCGCCATAATTAAAAAAATCAGGATAGAATGATTTGCTGGCACGGTTGAAAAGTAATTTTTACCTGGCAATGTTAAGTCTGGTCGGGCTGATAATTACCGTTTGCGTTACCCCTTACGGCATTTACCGTTTGCTTAGCGGCAACATAGTGGTGGGTATTTCCGATCTGGTGATGGTGCTGGTTAGTATTTTTTGCGTGATTTTTGCCTGGCGCACAAATAATACCAAAGGCCCCGGCCTGGTAATGGCGACGGTTTTTTGTGTTGGCGTTATTCTGGTTTGCATTAATCTGGGCTTTGATGGCTTGTTCTGGGTTTACCCGTTTATCGTTTTTACCTTTTTTCTGGTCTCTCCGTTAAAAGCCCTGGCGCTGTTATTGGGCTCCGTTACGGTGATAGTGGTTTATTCTTTAGTAAACCCGGGACAAATTTTTTCATCACTCTTTCAGATGGGGTCTTTTACTGTCACCAGTTTTGTCACCAGTTTATTCGCCAGCTTATTTGCTTATCGTACTCAAACACAGCGCGAAGCGTTAAAGCTGCTTGCTACTACCGATAGCCTTACGGGTGCTGCCAACCGAAGAACCTTAGATCAGGCGTTGGTTGCGGCCATAGCCCAGCATAAAAAATCGGGTACTGAATATGGCCTGATGCTGCTTGATTTAGATTTTTTTAAACAAATAAATGATATCTATGGCCACAAAGTCGGTGACGGCGTATTGACGGAACTGGTGCCGGTACTTAAAAAAATGGTACGCCAGCATGATGCCGTATTCCGGTTTGGCGGAGAAGAGTTTGTGGTATTGCTCGCCGATATCAAACAAGCCGATTTGCATAAGCTGGCCGACAAAATACGACTGGGTGTTAACCAGCACCTTAGTTTACCCGACGGTAAAAAGTTAACGACCTCTATCGGTATTGCCCTGTTGCAAGATGATGAGAGTTGGGAGAGCTGGTTGCACCGGGCTGATCTTGCGCTGTATCAGGCAAAAAACCAGGGCAGAAACCAGGTGGTTGCTGCCCTCGATATTGTTGCAAGTGAAGCCTGAACTGCTTTCGCTAACCAGGCTTCCTTCAATGGATTTACACTTCACGTGTTTTATTTATTAATAATTTTTTTCAGCGGCCAGCGCGTTAGCTCGTTCAGCGCGCTGGTCGTCCGGGCTAACCTGCCAGCCCAGTAAATTGTCGTTTATCAGCTTATATAACGCAGCAATATGCGCCGGCCGATCGTTTAATGCGCTGATGTATTGGTATTGCTCGCCACCCGCTGCCATAAAGTATTCATGGTTTTCTTCGCCAATCTCTTCAATGGTTTCCAGGCAATCTGCAGCAAAACCCGGGCAAAAGATCTGCACCGATTTAACGCCCATTGCAGGCAATGCTTTAAGGGTTTCATCGGTGTAGGGTTTTAGCCATTCCTCGCGGCCAAAGCGAGACTGAAAGGTTGTCATATACTCCTCTTTCGACAGTCCCAGCGCTTCTGCTATTAAGCGGGAGGTTTTGTAACACTCGCAGTGGTACGGGTCGCCATTTAATAAATAGCGTTTGGGAATGCCATGGTAAGAAAACATCAGCTTGTCGCTGCGGCCATGTTCGCTCCAATGCTCTTTTATTCGCTCTGCGCAAGCGGCAATAAAACCTGCATCGTCATGATAGTGTGAGATAAAGCGCAGGTCTGGCAGCCAGCGACGCCGGGTAAAATCATTGGCGAGTTCATCAAAGGTAGAGGCCGAGGTTGATGCTGAATACTGCGGATATAATGGCAATACTAAGATTTTCCGCACACCCCTGGCAAACATCTTATCCAGCACCGAACTAAACGACGGGTTGCCATAGCGCATGGCAAAATCGACCACGACATCTGTTCTGCCATCTTTGGTAAACTGGCTGGCGATGGCGTCAGCTTGCGCCCGGGTATGAAACAGCAGTGGTGATCCTTGCTCGGTAAAAACGGTGGCATAAGCTTTGGCTGAGCGCCGTGGCCTGATCCTCAAAATAACGCCATTTAAAATAAGCCACCAGAGCAGACGCGGTACTTCAACTACTCTGGGGTCGGATAAAAACTGTTTTAAGTACCGTTTTAATGCCTTTGGTGTCGGCGCATCAGGCGTACCCAAATTGGTAAGAAGCACCCCGATTTTATCCTGGCTGCTGTGCTGGTAGTTCGGGTTATTAATAAAAGCCATAAAGGTCACTTTCAAATGCTGAAATAAAGAGTCTGGCGATACGCAACAGACCACAGATTGGTTTGGTATAAGTCGTGCTGATGTTAGCAGTTTCAACTAATTAAAAGTATTTAAAAACATGCTATGGTACTGAATTAATCTCCTGACATCGGCAAATTATGAATATTGTGCAAGCCACTTTTGCTCGTAAAGTCCTGGCCTATATTATTGCCCTGATTATTGCTGCCGCCCTTTGCAGCATAGTGCAAAGCCAGTTTAATTTAATCGCGATAGCCACCCTGGTTGAGCAGTTACCGCTTGCCGACTGGCTATATACCGTGTGGTTTGATTTGCAGTCATTTGCACCGATAATGTTGGTTATTCTGGCGCCGGTGCTGTTACTGTCGTTAGTGGCCAGTCGCTTACTGCGGCCATTCATCAGGATAAATGCGCTTTGGTTGGCCGTGTTCATCACGATAATTGCACTGCTACTGGCATTAAGTTTAATCAATATGCTGGCGCCAATGCCAACCTTAATTGCGGCCAGTCGCAGTGTTGCCGGCAGCCTGGCGCTGGCTTTGTCTGCTGCTACGGGGGCTGCAATATATATCAGGTTAACGCGTAACAGTTTAACGGGTAATAGTGAGGCCACAAATGGATAAGCTAATCAGAGATTCTGTGCTGTTAGCCATGATGCTAGTAACCACAGTGCTATCGACAACAGCGCTGGCGTTGCCTTATCAGGTCGCTATCGTGGCGGAGGATCTGAATTATCCCTGGTCGCTGGCGTTTATGCCGGACGGCAGTTTTTTAATCACCGAGCGCACCGGTAAGTTAAAGCAATTATCTGCTGCGGGTGCCTTACTGGCTGAGGTAGCACCGGCCTTACCGGATTTATACGTGGCGGCGCAGGGTGGTTTGCTGGAAGTATTACTGCCCGCGGCGTTTAGTCAGAACCAGCAGCTGCTACTCAGTTACGTCTGTGGTAACGATAAGGCCAATACGCTTTGCCTGGCGTCAGCCCGCTGGCAGCAAGCGCAGTTAACGGATATTAAGCAGATTTTTATAGCCAAACCGTATCGGCAGGGGGCATCGCATTATGGCGGGCGTATGGTGCAGCTGCCTGATGGTAGTGTGTTGTTAACCCTGGGCGATGGCTTTGATTATCGGGAGCAGGCGCAAAACCCCGCCAATCATTTGGGGAAAATAATCAGGTTGCAGCTGGATGGTACTATCCCGGCGGACAACCCTTTTGTTGGCCAGGCTGGTTTTGCCAGTGAAATATACAGTATGGGCCATCGCAACGTGCAGGGTATTGTCTGGGATAATTCAGCTAAACGCGTGTACAGCCACGAACATGGCCCACGTGGCGGCGATGAGCTTAATATTATTCAGCCGGGTAAAAATTATGGCTGGCCGGTGGCCACCCGCGGCATTGATTATACCGGTGCCCGAGTGTCGCCATTCCGGCAGTACCCGGGCATGCTGGAACCAATCTGGCACTGGAGCCCATCGATTGCGCCGGCAGGTATGACGCTGTATCAGGGCAGCTTATTTGTGGATTGGCAAGGCGATCTTTTTGTAGCCGCGCTGGCGGGTAAGGCGTTGCATCATTTACAAATGGAAGAGGGTATGGTGGTCGCCGAGCACAAACTCCTTACAGAACGCAACCAGAGGTTACGGGATGTTCGTACCGGCCCGGATGGCGCTTTATACTTGCTAACTGACAGTGACAACGGCCAATTACTGCGGCTGAGTCCGCAACCTTAGCCCACAATCTGAGCCCGCAACTTGAGCCTGCGACCTGAGCTTGGAAAAAGCACTCAGGTGCAGTAAAGGGGATTATCAGTGCTGATGGCCACCTTCGCCATGGGCATGGCCATGAGCGATTTCTTCGGTGGTAGCCGGACGCACGTTTAATATTTCAACCTTAAAGGTCAGGGTTTTGCCTGCCAGCGGGTGGTTAACGTCAATCTGTGCTTTAAACATCCCGACTTTTACCACGGTAACCTGACGCTGGCCTTCTTCAGTCTGGATCCAGGCTTTCATGCCGGCTTTCCACTTCTTGGCACCATGCAGGTATTTCACCTGAATGTCCTGAATTGCATCGGCCTTTACTTCGCCATAGGCATCAGCTGGTGCCAGCGTCAGCTCCAGCGTTTCGCTGGCGGCTTTACCTTCTAACGCCGCTTCTAACTTAGGTAACATTTGCTGCTGACCATGCATATACAGTAACGGTGCACTGCCTTTAGAGCTTTCCAGCTCGCCGGTTTCATCGCTTAGGGAATAGTGAAACTGGACTACGGCGTTTTCGCTGATATTCATTGCGGTATTCTTTTCAATAAGTGGAGTGAGGCCGGCATTATAACGATTTGGCAGCCAAAACCGAAGTAGCTGACTTAAATTCCCCGCTGTAACGGCGTAATAACCACCGGCAGCGGGGAGGTGCGCGTTACAAATGACTAGCTGGCGGCTTTCATTTGCTCAATAAAGGTTTTCAGCTCGCTAAGCAGTTTCTCGGGCTGCTCAAGATTTTGCTCCAGAATTTTCACAATAGCCGAGCCGCATATTGCACCCGCCGCGCCATTGGCGATGGCATCTTTAACATGGGCCGGTGTGGAAATACCAAAACCAAGCAGCGGTGGTGCCGGATTATAGGCCCTGATGCGGGCAATCAGCTTAGCTGTCGGCATTGCTGCCTGGGTCTCGGTACCTGTTACGCCGGCGCGGCTTAGCAGATAGGTATAGCCACGGCCATAAGAGGCAATCGCACGCAAGTCATCGTCATCCACGTTTGGTGGCACGATGTAAATGGGGGCAATATCATGAGCCATCGCGGCCTGGCGAAACATTTTGCTTTCATGCAACGGCACATCTGCAATCAGTACTGAGTCTACCCCGGCAGCGGCTGCCTGGCTGTAGAAGGTGTCTAAGCCCCTGGCCATCACCAGGTTAGAATATAGCAATAAGCCAATCGGGATATCGGCGTTGTATTCGCGAATTTTGCGGATAATCTCAAAGCTGATCGCCGGGGTAACGCCGGCTTTCATCGCCCGCAGATTGGCGTTCTGAATAGTTGGGCCATCTGCTATCGGATCAGAGAACGGAATACCCAGCTCCAGCGCATCAGCACCGCCGTCAATCAGGGTTTTGATGATCTCAAACGATAACTCCGGGCCCGGATCGCCAACGGTAACGAAGGGCACAAAAGCGCCGCGTTTTTGCTCTGATAATCTGGCAAACATCTGTTGATAACGTTGCATTTAGTGCGCTCCCTGTTTGCTATTCGTTGCATCGGCTGCTTGCTCGGTAAGAATGCTGTGCACATGGCTTAAGTCTTTATCGCCACGGCCCGATAAATTAACTAACAACACCATGGGTTCCGTTGCCTCTGCGGCCATCTTCAGGGCATGGGCCAGTGCATGCGAGCTCTCCAGTGCCGGAATAATGCCTTCTGCTTTGGCTAAATGCTGAAAGGCAGCGAGCGCTTCATCGTCATTAATTGCAACATACTCGGCCCGGCCGGTTTGCTGTAAGTGGGTGTGCTGCGGGCCAACTGCCGGGTAGTCGAGACCGGCAGACACAGAGTATGACTCTTCGATCTGACCGTCACTGGTTTGCATAATGGCGGTATAAGCACCATGTAAAATGCCGTAGCTACCGGTGCTTAGGGCTGCGCCATGCTGGTGGGTATTAATGCCTTTGCCGCCCGGCTCAACGCCAATCAGCCTAACTCCTTCTTCTTTAATAAAGTCGGCGAAAATACCAATGGCGTTTGAGCCACCGCCAACACAGGCAATAACGGCATCGGGTAATTTACCTTCAGCTTTGAGAATTTGCTGTTTCGACTCTTCACCAATCATTTTCTGAAATTCCCTTACTATGGTCGGGAATGGGTGCGGGCCGGCGGCGGTGCCCAGCATATAATGGCTGGTATCGTAGCTGGCAGACCAATCGCGCATAGCTTCGTTTACTGCATCTTTTAAGGTACCTGAGCCAGCGGTAACCGGAATAACAGTGGCGCCCATCAGCTTCATCCGGAACACGTTTGGTTGCTGGCGCTCAATGTCTTTGGCACCCATGTAAATCCGGCACTTTAAACCCAGTAACGCACAGGCTAAGGCAGTAGCAACGCCATGCTGACCGGCACCGGTTTCGGCAATGACTTCTTTTTTGCCCATCCGCTTGGTTAACAAAGCCTGACCCAGCACCTGATTGGTTTTATGGGCGCCGCCGTGCAGTAAATCTTCCCGTTTCATATAAATTTTCACCAAAGGATTAGGTGACAAGTTACGACACAGGGTTAGCGGGGTTGGCCGGCCGGCATATTCTGTTAACAGCTGCTGAAATTCCGCATCAAATGCCGGGTCCTGCAGCGCATCAACAAAGGCTTGTTCCAGTTGTTTTAGCGCAGGCACCAGCAGTTGTGGCACAAACATGCCACCATACTGACCAAAATAGGGGTTTAGTTTAAGCTCGCTCATAATACTGCTCTCTGCGTTGTTTGCTTTGTCTGCTCAGCCTTCTTCGAGTGCTTAGCCTGCTCAGAAGAGGGGGCGCCCCGGTACTGGAACGCGCGTATCGCGGTAAAAGCCGCTTGTATTTTAGTGCTGTCTTTTAGGCCCGGCGCACTTTCCAGGCCTGAATTCATATCTAAGCCCGCCACCGGCAGGGTTAGCGCTTCGCTGACATTGTCCGGCGTTAAGCCACCGGCCAGCATAACCGGTAAACCAGTCAATGTATCCAGCGGTTGCTGCAGCAGCTGCCAGTTAAATACCTGCCCGCTGCCGCCATGGGTGGCCGGATGATAGGCGTCGAGCAATAGCCGGTCTGCCAGTTTAGTAAACTCCGGCAGGGTATCCGCCACCCGGTACGCTTTCCAGATCTGGCAACCCGCTGGTAAGGCGGCGCGCAGTGCCGTAATGTCCTGATCTGTCTCGCTGCCATGCAACTGCACCGCATGTAACTGCAGTGTGTTGGCGATGTCAGCAATGTCACTGACAGCGGCATCGACAAATACGCCCACAAAGTTAAGCGGTGCCGCTTTTACCAACTCGCTGGCCTGTTCTACGTTAATGCAGCGCCTGGATGCGGGCGCAAAAATAAGACCACCATAATACGCGCCCGCGGCGTAAGCGGCTTTAACGTCTTCTGCCCTGGTTAAACCGCATACTTTATGCTCGCCGATAATAAGTTTACGGGCGGCTGAGGCTAAATCAGTTTCCGCCATTAGCGAGCTGCCCACTAAAAACGCATCGGCAACCGGCTGTAGATAACGAATTTGCTGATTGGTATAGATACCCGACTCTGATACCACCGTAACCCCATCCGGGATCAGCTTTGCAAGCAGAAAACTGGTATCAAGATCGGTGCTAAGGTCACGCAGGTTGCGGTTATTTATGCCAATCAGCTTTGCACCAAGCGCAACCGCCCGACGGGTTTCGGCTTCATTACTTACTTCAGTCAGCACCGTCATATTAAGCTGGCCGGCCAATTCAGCCAGCGGCCGGTAAGCCTCGTCGCTTAATACTGACAACATCAGCAGCACGGCATCGGCACCCTTTAAGCGACCCAGATAAATTTGATAAGGGTCAATAATAAAATCTTTGTGCAGTAATGGCTTGTCACTGAGCTGGCGCATCTTCGCCAGATTCTGATAACTACCCTGAAAAAAATGTTCATCCGTCAGTACCGAGATGCAATCTGCATAGGTGTTATAGACCTGACTAATGTCGGTTAAATCAAAATTCTGCCTGATTAAGCCTTTAGACGGAGAGGCTTTTTTACACTCCAGAATAAAGCGGCTGCCGGGTTGCTGCAGTGCAGCTAAAAAGTTGTTGTTACTGGGTGTTATATCCGCAATAAACTGCTTTAGTGGCGTTGCCTGCTTTAAGAGAGCTACCTCTGCTTTTTTATGCTCAATAATTTTGGCCAGTACGCCGGTTAACTGTTCGCCGCTTTGTTGTGTGCTGATAAGTTGCTCAGCCATGGCCTGATACCTCGTTATCCAAGTTGTTGTTACTGATAGCCTTAAATTGTTGCAAGGTGTGCATCGCCTTGCCACTTGCCAGGCAATCCAGTACCGCCCGGGTATTGGTGATCAAGTTGTCGCCAAGCCCGGCGATTCTCAGCATGGCCGCGACATTCATGGCGACTGCCTCGTTATGAGCACGTTGGCCGCTGCCCTTAAGAATGGCCAGGGTTGCCGCCGCATTTTCGGCCGGCATACCACCGGCCAGGCTGCTTAACGGTTGTTCAGTCAAGCCAAAATCCTCAGGACTAAGACTAAACTCGGTTATTTCGCCGTCTTTTAGCTGGCAGACGTTCGTTTTGCCATGCAGCGCTATTTCATCACAACCGCTGCCATGCACCACCCAGGCGGCCTTGGTGCCTAATTGTTGTAAGGCTTCTGCCATTACCCGGCACAGGGCAGGATCATACACCCCTAACAGCTGAAAATCAGGTGCCGCCGGGTTCACCAGCGGCCCCAGCAAGTTAAACAGCGTACGGCTTTTCAGCGCCTGACGCACGGGCATCGCGTGTTTAATACCGGCATGGTACAAGGGCGCAAATAAAAAGCTGCAATTGCTTTGCTTAAGCGTGTTGGCTGCCTGCTCTGGCGCTTGCTGAATATTAATACCCAGTTGCTCCAGTAAATCGGCTGAGCCTGAACTGGATGACACACTCCGATTGCCATGTTTAATCACCGGCAAGCCCATACGGGCCCCGACAATGGCTGCGGTTGTTGAAATATTAATGGTGTTGCTGCCATCACCACCGGTGCCACAGCAATCAATGCTGCCGGCGACTTTGCCTGGAAAAGGCGTCGCAGCCTGGC
>CAXBHB010000027.1:0-38541 GCA_963975465.1 uncultured Chromatiaceae bacterium | reverse complement strand
CTGTTGCGACAAAGCTTGCTGTGGCCGGCAGAGCCGGTCGACTTTGAACCGGTATTACAGAAAACAGAGCAGCGGCAGGGCTATCAGGCAGAGTTATGGTCAGTGCAACTGACCCACTACAGTCGGGTAAATCTGGTGCTGTTACGACCGGCGCAAAGAGGCCCTTTGCCCGCGGTGTTGTTATTGCATGATCATGGCGCCCGCTTCGATATTGGTAAAGAAAAAATGGTCCGGCCGTTTGCCGGCGATGTCCGATTGGCCAGCGCCATTCAGTGGAGTGAACGCTATTTCTCGGGCAACTTTGTTGGCGATGAGCTGGCGAAGCAGGGCTACCTGGTGGTGGCAGCCGATACACTGGGCTGGAGTGATCGCGGTCCTATTGCATTTGCTCAGCAACAGGCGCTGGCCAGTAACTTTTTATTGATGGGCCGCTCACTAGCCGGTTTCGCTGCCTATGAAGACCTACAATTAGTGCAGTTTATCAAGCAGTTGCCGGCAGCCGACCCGCAACGTCTGGCTGTACTGGGGTTTTCTATGGGCGCATTCCGGGCCTGGCAACTGGCGGCACTGAGCGACGATGTTAAAGCCGGGGTTGCCGTGGCCTGGCTGAATCAATATCAGCATTTAATACGGCCCGGCAATAATATTGTTGGGGGTCAGTCAGCTTTTTATATGGTGCACCCGGGGCTGGCGGGCCAGTTAGATATTCCGGATGTGGCCAGCCTGGCGGCACCCAAATCCATGCTGTTTATTAATGGCGCTAAAGATAAACTAATGCCGCAGGCCGGCGTCACCGATGCGTATAAGCGGATGGCACAGGTGTGGCAGGCATTTTCAGCCGCTGAAGCACTCACTACCACCTTATGGCCGCAATATGGCCATGAGTTTAACGATACACAGCAGCAACAGGCTTTCAAGTGGCTGGCGCAGCAGATTCCAATACAAACTGAAAAATAATACCGCTTACCGCAAATGGTGGCTAAAGTGTTTCAAAATATTTCAAGACTGATGACTCGGGACCTTTTAACACTTAACATGGCCTTGTAAACAAAATGACAACAAGAATAAATCCGGAGAAAATGTTTTGAAATTATCTAAAATTGTACTGGCCATGGGCCTGGTAGCGGGTATTTCGGCTTGCAGCCAGCAACCGGTTGCGCCCCAGCTGCCGCAAGGTGTGAAGTTGATTACTGAACATACCCAGCAAAAAGACGGTGTGTCGGTACCTTACAAAAAATATGAATTAGACAATGGTTTGACGGTAATAGTGCATGAAGATCACTCAGATCCATTGGTGCATGTTGATGTTACCTATCATGTCGGTTCTGCCCGCGAAGAGCTGGGCAAGTCGGGTTTCGCCCACTTTTTTGAACATATGATGTTTCAGGGCTCAGAAAACGTGGGTGATGAAGAACACTTCCGGATTGTGACCGAAGCCGGTGGCACCTTGAACGGTACGACTAACTCTGACCGTACCAATTATTTTCAGACGGTACCCTCTAATCAGCTGGAAAAAATGCTGTGGTTAGAAGCAGACCGGATGGGATTTTTACTGGATGCGGTAACTGAAGAAAAGTTTGAAGTACAACGCGAAACGGTGAAAAACGAGCGTGGTCAGCGCGTTGATAACCGGCCATATGGCCGTTTAGGTGAGCGGGTATCGCAAGCACTGTATCCGGTAGGGCACCCATATTCGTGGCCGGTAATCGGTTATATGGATGATTTAAACCGGGCCAACGTTAACGATGTCAAAGCGTTCTTTTTACGTTGGTATGGCCCGAACAATGCCACTGTTACCATCGGTGGCGCGGTAACGGCGGCGGAAGTGTTGCCGTTAGTTGAGCAGTATTTCGGTTCAATTCCGCGTGGCCCTGAAGTGACCGCTGCGCCAAAACAACCGGTATCACTGGATAGCAATCGTTATATTTCGATGGAAGATAACGTGCATTTACCATTGATTTATATGTCGTACCCGACGGTATATCTGCGCCATGAAGATGAAGCGGCACTGGACGTGCTGGCTGAAATTCTGGGCGGCGGTAAAAACTCTATTTTCTATAAAAACCTGGTTAAAACCCAGATTGCCGTGCAAGCCAACGTGAATCATCCGTGTGCTGAGCTGGCGTGTACCTTCAACCTGTTAGCCTTACCACATCCGGCATCTGGAAAAAACCTGGCGGATATTGAAGCATTAATACAGGAAAGTCTGGCCGAGTTTGAACAGCGCGGCGTTAATGATGACGACCTGTTAAAAGTGAAAGCGCAAATGGAGGCTAATACGGTTTATGGCCTGCAAAGCGTCTCAGGTAAAGTAAGCCAGTTGGCGATAAATGAAATTCTGACCGGTAATCCTGATAATTTGCAGAACGATTTAAACCGGGTTAATAAAGTTACTAAAGATGATGTTATGCGGGTCTACAACACTTACCTGAAAGGTAAAGGCTCAGTTGTAATGTCAGTAGTACCCCGTGGTAAGCTCGATTTAATTGCCGCAGCAGATAATTTTACCCCGGAAGTTATGGACTTTGGTGGCCCGTCCACCACCAGCGCTGACGATTTACAGGTACGGCGTGCCGTTGATGATTTTAACCGCAGCGTTGAACCACAAGCCGGCGTAAACCCTGCTGTTACCGTACCTGCGTATTGGCAAAGCAGCCTGGATAACGGCATTAAGGTATTGGGTGCGGCCAGTGACGAAACACCTACCACCTCTATGCTGTTAAAACTAAACAGCGGTCTGTACTACGAGACACCGGACCAAGCCGGCTTAAGCAGTATGCTAACGGCAATGCTGAATGAAGATACCAAGAACTTTACCGGTGAAGAAATTGCATTAGAGTTGGAAAAGCTGGGCAGCTATATCAGTATCAGCGCCACAGATGAGCATATTCAGCTGTACGTGTTAAGTCTGAGCAAAAATCTGGATAAAACCATCGACCTGCTGATGGAAAAAATGTTGCAACCAGCCTTTAACGAAGATGACTTTAACCGTCTGAAACAACAGCGGTTACAAGGCATTCAGCAATCAGAGAAAAATGCGGGCTATCTGGCCAGTAATGCGTTTCGCAAACTTATGTATGGTGACAGTATCTTAGGCCAGCCTGGTGGCGGCACCTTAGCCAGTGTGACTAACCTCGGCCTGGAAGATGTAAAAGCGTATTACCAGAGTCATTTTAAACCTGACGGCGGTCAGTTAATTGTGGTGTCAGACTTAGCCAAAGAGGAGCTGCAGCAGTCTATTACGCCGCTTACCCGGTTCACAGGTAAAGCTCCGGCAGTCAATGTCCAGGTGCCTGCAGATACCAGCCGTGGCTCGGTAATTTATCTGGTCCATAAAGATGACTCACCGCAATCGGAAATCCGGATTGGTAAACGCAGCCTGACGGAAGATATTACCGGCGAGTACTTTAAAGCCGGTTTAGCCAACTTTACCATTGGTGGTAATTTTAACAGCCGGATTAACCTGAACCTGCGTGAAGACAAAGGCTATACCTACGGTGCCAGAACCGGGTTTAATGCCGACAGCTTTACCGGAGTGTTTATTGCTTCGGCAGCGGTGCGCGCAGATGCTACTGCGGCGTCAGTTACAGAGTTTATTACCGAACTTAAACGCTTTAGTGAGAGCGGGGTAACTGATCCTGAGCTGGCCTTTATGCGCCGGGCGTTAAATCAGCGTGACGCGCTGAAATACGAAACACCTAACGCCAAACTGGGTTTCTTAGCGCAAATTTTACAACACAATTTAGCGCCAACCTTTGTTGATGAACGTAACTCAATTATTGCGACTATCAGTAAAGAAGATATTAACCTGCTGGCAAAACAACACTTTAATCCGAAAGACATGGTTATTGTGGTGGTCGGAGACTCTGCCATATTGCGACCAGAGCTGGAAGCGCTGGGGTATCCGGTAGAAGACTTATCGTTATAAGTTAACAACGTTAAAAAAAACGCCACCTTCGGGTGGCGTTTCTATTCCAATCTGCTTAAAGTGGCAGTCTGCTAAAGATATAGGAAAGTTAGATGGTACCTGGATTGTGGCTGGCCAGCCTGACAATAGCGCTACTGACGTTGTTACCGTTATGGCGATACGATGCCTGGTGGGTGCGGGGCCTTGATTTTCCGCGATTGCAGCTAGCCGTCCTGGCCCTGCTGATTACAATAACACAATGCGTATTTGTCGACTTTACAGTGGCCGGCCAATGGCCGATGGTGTTGTTAAGTGGCAGCTGCTTTTTGTTTCAAATGTGGTGGATAGCGCCTTACACGCCATTCTTTCCGAAAGAAGTCAAAGCCACAGCTGCAGGCAGTAACAGCGTTTGTATCAGCATATTAAATGCGAATGTACTAACGACTAATCGTAATGCACCGGCATTACTCTCACTGGTAAATAAACATCAGCCAGATATTCTGGTCACACTAGAGTCTGACAGCTGGTGGCAGCAGCAGCTGGATCAGCTCAGCGACAGCTACCCCTACAGTGTAAAATGTCCATTGGATAACCTGTATGGCATGCATGTTTACTCACGACTACCGTTGCATAACCCTGCGCTACAGTTTCTGGTTGAAGACGGCGTACCGTCTGTACACGCGGAAGTAGAGCTGAGTGACGGCAGTCGTATCGCAGTCCACTTTTTGCATCCTGCACCGCCCAGTCCTACTGAAAACGCCAGCTCTGAGGAGCGTGATGCTGAGCTGCTAATTGTTGCCGCCAGTGTTAAAAAGGCAGAAATACCGGTTATTGTTGCCGGCGATTTAAATGATGTGGCCTGGTCAGAAACCACCAGATTGTTTCGAAAAATAAGTGGTTTACTTGATCCAAGGATCGGCCGGGGCATGTATAACAGCTATCACGCTGATGTTCCGCTGATGCGTTGGCCATTGGACCATCTGTTTCACAGTAATCATTTTACGTTGCAGCAGTTACAGCGTTTACCTTCTATCGGCTCAGATCATTTTCCAATGTTAATCAGATTGTGTTACACGGGACGACAGTTACCCCATGACGGTTTGGCACCAGATGAAGATGATAAACAGCTCGCAGCAGAAAAAATGGCGGTACAGGCCGTGGTGCCAGAACAAGTACACCGGCCAGAGAAGTTAGCTTGCAGCGACGGGTCAATGGCCTGAAACGAAATAACAGAATAAGGTAACAGACAGGTTATGCAATATTCAGTGCTGGGCAGCAGCAAGCAACAGGTATCAAGAGTATGTTTAGGTACCATGACCTGGGGCACCCAAAACACACAGCAGGATGCAGATCAGCAATTGGCGTATGCGCTGGAGCAAGGTATCAATTTTATCGATACCGCGGAAATGTACTCGGTACCCCCTACAGCACAATCCTATGGTGCTACCGAACGGATTATTGGTAATTGGTTAAATCGCAATCAGCAGCAGCGTAGCAAGCTGGTATTGGCTACTAAGATGGCGGGTAACGGGCTGAGTTATATTCGTGATGGCAGTGATATGAGTCCGGCAACGTTAATTCAGGCCGTTGATGGTTCGTTGCAGCGCTTGCAAACTGACTATATTGATTTGTACCAGCTGCACTGGCCGAACCGGGTGTCGCCCCATTTTGGTAAGCATGCGCCGGGCCGTATTGCCTTTTCAGATGTTGACTCAGCACAACAAACTGAACAAATACTGGGTTTATTGCAGGCGTTAGAACAGTGCGTCAAGGCCGGCAAAATCCGTTTTTGCGGCTTGTCGAATGAAACCCCCTGGGGTATTAGCCAGTACCTGCAACTGAGTAAACAACATAAGCTACCGCGTATGGTGTCTATTCAAAACGAATTCAGCGTATTACATACCAAAGACTGGCCGTATTTAATTGAACAATGTGTGCATGAGCAAATTGCTTATTTGCCCTGGTCACCATTGGTAACGGGTGCCATAAGCGGTAAATACCTGAATGGCGCACGGCCGGAAGGAAGCCGCTGGAGCATGTTGCAACGTAACGGTTTATTTCGCGATACTGCCCAATCCAACCTGGCGGTAGCCGCTTTTATTGAATTGGCCGCCAGCTACAAGGTGCTACCTGCCGATTTAGCCCTGGCATGGGTAAATCAGGTAGACGGGGTAACGTCGACTATTATTGGTGCCACCAATATGGCGCAGTTACAGCAAAATATCGCAGCGTTTACCCTGGATATCAGCCCGCAGCTGGCAGATGATATCCATCTGTATCAGCGTCAGTTTCCGTCGCCGTTTTAGGCGGGGTTAACAGGAAAGCCTATGGCATTTTTAGCGTTTACCACAGAGCAAACCGATTTAACGGTAGCGTATCATGGCCACCATACCCCTGCGTTGGTCTTACTGTCGTTGCTTATCGCTATACTTGCTGCCTTTACCAGCTTTAGTCACCGCTCTCTTATTCAGTATGCCAGCGCTCGTCTAACACGTTTTGTCTGGTTAAGCAGTGGTGCTGTAGCAATGGGGCTGGGTGTCTGGGCGATGCACTTTACCGGAATGATGTCGCTGCAACTGCCCGTAACCGTGGATTATCAGGTGTAACTGACCCTGCTGTCAGTCGTTCCCGCGGTGTTAGCGGCTTACGTTACTTTGTATGTGGTTGCCATGCCAGATATTGCTGCCCGCCATATTGTTATTGGCGGTGTGTTGATGGGTGCCGGTATTGGCATCATGCACTACACCGGTATGGCGGCAATGGTGATGCAGGCAGAGCGTTTATACCAACCATTAATGTTTGGTTTGTCTATTGCCGGTGCAGTAATGCTGGCAACACTGGCGCTGGGCGTGCGGCTATGGCTGGCCCCTCATATTCGCCGGCCAGCGTTACTTGAGCTTATCAGCTCAGTGGTTATGGGGCTGGCCATTGCCAGCATGCATTACATTGCGATGCATGCCACCGTGTATTTGCCGCTCGCTGAAACAACGGTTGGGGCGCTCAATGTTATGACCAAACAAACCCTCGGCACACTGGCCGTGGTAGTGGCCGTGTCGATATTAGTACTGGCAACCATAACAGTCCTGATGCGACGGCAGGTACAGGAAGCGCAGCAAAGTCGCTTACGGGCCAGAAGCAAAGTGCAACAACTGGATCAGCGCTGGCAGCGTATCGCGTCGCGGGTGCCCGGGCTGGTGTACGAGCTTCGCTTACATAGTGATGGCAGTTTTACCTTTCCCTATGCCAGTGATGCCATGCTGGATCTTTATGGTGTGAGCCCGGAACAGGCCCGTCAGGATGGAATGCAAGTGCTGTATGCCATTCACCCTGAAGATCAGGATGCGGTGTTGCAATCTATTAACCAGTCGGCAGAGCAGCTGACACTCTGGCACCATGAGCACCGGGTTATTATGGCAGATGGCCAGATCCGCTGGTTACTGTCAAATGCTCAACCGCAGCGGGATGACGCCGGGGTTAGCTGGAGCGGCTTTACTACCGATATATCTCCCCGCAAAGCGGCAGAGGAGCAAATCAGGCAGTTGGCATACTACGACGCCCTTACCGGCTTGCTTAATCGCGGCAGGATCCAGCAACATTTGCAACAACTCTGTGATGAGTTAAACCCGCAACAGCATTATGCCGGCGTGTTGTTACTTGATATAGATAATTTTAAACGGCTGAATGATACTCAGGGGCATCAGGCTGGCGACGAGTTGTTAAAACAAGTAGCCGGGCGTTTGAACCAGGCTATTCCGGCCAATAGCAGTTGTGGCCGAATCAGCAGTGATGAATTTGTTTTACTACTAGCGAAACTGCCAACCAGCGAACAGACGCTAATGGCCGAACTTGAACTTATTTGTGCCGAATTAAAACAGCAGCTGCAGCAACCTTTTCAGTTGAACCAGCATTATTATCATTGTAGCTTTTCGTTTGGTTTTGCCCTGGCCGATGGTCCCGGTGGCTCGTCTGCTGAGCTGTTAAAGCGTGCAGATATTGCACTGTCACATGCTAAACAGGCTGGCGGTAATAGCCTGGTGTGCTTTTCACCGGCCATGACAGAACAAATACAGCAGCGCTACACCTTAGAATTAGCCCTGGCCAATGCGGTTACAGCCAACCAGTTGCAATTGCACTATCAGCCGCAGCTTGCTGACAGCGGCGACGTGATAGGGGTAGAGGCGCTGTTACGGTGGCAGCATCCGGAACTGGGTGCTGTGTCGCCGGCGCAGTTTATTCCGCTGGCAGAAGCCAACGGCCAGATTGAAAAAATAGGTGATTGGGTGTTGCAGCAGGCCTGTGCGCAATTACAACAATGGCAGCAAAATCCGCAGTTCGCTACCTTAACGATGTCGGTTAATATCAGTGCCCGCCAATTTTATCTACCCGAGTTTGTCAGCATTGTTCAGCACTACTTGCAGCAGTTTAAGCTGGCGCCTGAGCTATTGATCCTGGAGCTGACCGAAAGCCTGGTATTGGCTAACCTGGACGATGCAGTGGCAAAAATGGAGCAAATTAAGCAGTTGGGCGTGCGGTTTTCAATGGATGACTTTGGCACGGGGTATTCGTCATTATCCTATTTGTCACGTCTGCCTTTTGATGAAGTAAAAATAGACCAGTATTTTGTACGCAGTGGCAGTTCCGGCAACCCCCGTGACTGGGTTATCGTTGACGCGATTATTGGTATTGCGCGCACCTATGGCATGACACTGGTCGCTGAAGGGGTTGAAACCGAGATGCAGCGTCAGTTATTGCTGAAAAGTGGTTGTCGCTGTTTTCAGGGGTATCTGTTCGCCCGTCCGGCAGACATTGCTGCTACTGAAAGCTGGATCAAGTCACAAACCCGCTAAATTTCAGTGCAAAATTGCCACACTAATTATAAATTCAGTACCTGGATAACTTGTTAAGTGACCGCCTAGCCATTAAGCTCAGTACAGCCCCGCATTCTCTGTTAAGTAGTGGAATTATAACGCCATGAAGCACATGATCGAGCAAGCAACTAACTTACCGAATATTCCGGAAGTGGTCCAAAAGCTGATTGCCAGCATCAACGACGACGATGCCTCAACTGATAAGCTGGCAACGATTATTAACAGTGATCAGGCGATCACTGCCAAGGTCCTGCGCCTGGCCAATTCAGTGCACTTTGGCCGGCAACGCAAGGTGGGGTCGGTCAAAGACGCGTTAGTAGTGTTGGGGCGCGATACCTTGCGGACCCTGGTATTATCTATTGGCCTGGTCTCCAGTTTAAAAGCGCCGGCTACCTTTGATTTAAAGGCCTATTGGCGACGCTCGTTTATGTTAGCCAACCGTGCTAAATGGCTGGCTAAACTGAATAAAGTGGATGCCGAAGTGGCCTACACCTGTGGCTTGCTGCATGGCATTGGTGAATACCTTATTCATATTATGGAACCCGAGCTGGCAAAAACCATTGATCAACAGGTAGAGGGCGGGGCAGCACGGCGCAAAACACAGCTTGAGCTATTTGGCTATGACTACACCATGGCTGGCAGTGAACTGGCAAAATACTGGAAATTCCCGCACGAGATTGCTGATGCTATTTTGTGGCAGCAACAACCGGCTGGCAGTGGCGCGTTGTTACCCTATGCCACGCTGCTCTATCTGGCCCGCTATATGCTCTACTACCAGCAGCAGGTAACTGAAGGTGATTTTGAGGCGCTACCCGTAAAATTAATTCATGCAGCGCATATGGATTTAGACGACACCTACGCCAGAATGCGCGCCTTTACCGAAGATGAAAGCGACATATATGCCATGCTGCAGTAATATATTAAGGAGAGTCAAATGAAGGCAATAAAGTACGTTATAACCATAATTGCTTTTGGGCTGTTAATAATAGGCTACCACGCTCAAAGTCTGACGAAGTCGAATATCCCAGAAAACTTTAACCAGCCTGCTGAAAACCTGGTGACCGGAGGACAGCCTACACAGCAAGAGTTGGCGATGCTTAAAGCGGCTGGCGTAACCAAGGTGATCAACTTGCGTGGTCCGAATGAAACGATTTCGTTTGACGAAAAAGCTGAGGCGGAAGCGTTAGGCCTTAGTTATATTTCGCTACCGGTTGCCGGAGCCGGCGAGGTAACCGCTGATAAAGCTAAAGCGCTATATGAGCTTTTGCAAGGTGATGAAAAAGTGTTGGTGCACTGTGCATCAGGCAACAGAGTCGGGGCGTTGCTGGCAATCGGTGCTCATAGTATTAAGGGTACACCGGTAGAGGCATCGCTGGAGTTTGGCCGCGCTGCCGGCTTGAGCTCATTAGAACCCAAAGTGCGCGCTGTGTTAAGTGAAGAAAGTCAGCAGTAAAAAAGAAGCCTATACTGCTGACAGTTTCAGTTAGCCCTCCAGGACACCCATTACGATACCGGGAGGGTTTAGATCAACCTTATTATTTTAACAGCTCATCAACGCTGCCCTGGGCCAACGGATGATATCCCGGCCGCGCTTGCTGATAAACTTTGCGGGCAAAGGCCATCCCTTGCGGGGTGGTGGTCAGTTGCTTGTATAGCGGGATAATGAGTTTTCGCCGGCCAATAGTAATTAAGTACTGTTCAAGCTGCGGCATAACTTGCTGGTAGCCGGTTTTCAGCGCCAGTAAATACCAGGCATGAGCAATTTCACTGTTGCCTGACGTGGTTAATTCAAAGCGGCTATCGAGTGTGGCCAGCTGAGTGGTTGTGATACTCAATGGTAAATTATTGATAAAATACAGCCACTCATGTACGGTCCAGCCGGCAGTGGGCAGGTCGGCCAATCCGGTAGTGCCGGCCAACCAGCTTTCTGCGTGCTGTTGCACGGTAATAAAGGCATCAGATTTCGGCTGTGGCGTGGTTGCGGGTAAGCCAGACTGATAAACCCAGGCTTTAGCTTGCTGCAGTGACACTATCCCCGGATGCTTTTGAAGCAAATTGTCATTCAGGTAACCGACAAAGGTTTCAGTATCGATACTTTTAAACGCATAGTCGCTGAAATACTGCCGGACAAAGAGGTCAAATTTATCACGGCCAAATTGCTGCTCTAAATACATTAAAAACAACTGGCCTTTGGTGTAGGGTACGCCACTGAACGCATCGTCCGGATCCCGCCCCTGTAAATCGATATGCAAAATACTGTCGTTGGCACTAAGCACCGTTAACTCATCCCGTAATGCCTGCACTGCTAACGCTTGTTCCATTACAGCGCGATCAGTACCAAACACCTGCTCCATAATGCGGTTTTCAACATAGGAGGTAAAACCCTCGTTTAACCATAAATCACGCCAGGTCGCGTTAGTCACCAGGTTGCCCGACCAGGAATGCGCCAGTTCGTGCGCTATCAGATTAACCAGACTGCCATCACCAGCCACCACCGTTGGGGTAATAAAGCTCAGTACCGGGTTTTCCATGCCGCCGAACGGGAAGCTGGGCGGTAAAATTAATAAATCATAACGGCCCCAGCGGTATTCGCCATAAAGCTGCTCAGTGGCGTCAATCATCGCCTGAGTGCTGGCAAATTCAGTTGCAGATGCTTGTAGTATATAAGGTTCGGCATAGACGCCGGTTTGGTCGCTCATTGCTTTAAATTGCAAATCGCCGGCAGCAATGGCAATTAAATAAGCCGGAATAGGTTTTGGCATAGCAAACTGATAATCACCATCGCGCTCTGCGGCAGGATTATTAGGCGCGCTCATTAATACCAGCACATTATCAGGGCTCAGAATACGGGCGCTGTACGTCATACGCACGGCTGGGGTATCCTGAATCGGGATCCAGCTGCGGGCATGAATAGCCTGATTCTGACTAAACATAAAGGGCGTGGTTTTACCGGCCGTCTGGGCCGGCGTTAACCATTGCAGCCCTGATGCCTGTGGAGTGGAGCTATAGTAAATTCGTAACGATTGCGCGCTAAAACCGGGCTTTACGGTAAGTTTGCTGCCCAGTACGTTATCGCGTTCAGCCAGGTTAAAAGTCACTTGCTGCCAGCTACCGTCAGCGGTTTTGGCATAAGCGCGGTCAATGATTAAATCGCGGGTATCCAGCTGAACGACGGTAGCCTGTTTGTCCAGCCAGTTCAGCTGCAAATCGGCGAAACCACGCAGGGTTTTTTGTTCAAAGTCCATCGCCAGATCCAGATGAACATGGCTAACGGTTACTTGCTGATAATTGGCATAGGTATAGTTATCCGGGGTGCTGTTGGCGGCAAAGCTACACAGTAATAAGCTACCCAAAACATAAAGACGGCCAAACATAATTTATCCTTAAAAAACCTGAATGCCTGCAGTGTAATACTAAAGCTGAGACAGGCATAGTGTGTGATGAAGCGGAGACACTGCGCCGGGGAAAGCTTGTCAGCGGCCAGACCATTGGGTATGTTGAAGATAATAAAAATTACAGGACAGCACTATGCTATCAAAATGGGGTTGGCAATTACTGCAGCTTAGCCGCAAGCTCTGGGTTCGTACCTCACTGTTTACCCTGCTGGCACTATTAACGCCGGGCCTGGCAGTGCTGCTGAATGATGCAATCCCCCAGAGCTTTGCCGGGCTGATTGGTAGCGATGCGGTTGAGAAAATTCTGACGATTCTCGCTACCAGCATGCTGACGGTCACCACCTTTTCGCTAAGCGTGATGGTCGCGGCATTTAATGCCGCCTCTACCGGCGTATCACCACGGGCTACCCGACTGTTGCGCGCCGACAGTACTACCCAGAATGCACTGGCGACTTTTATTGGTTCATTTTTATATAGCATTGTCAGTATCGTGCTATTAAGTGCTGATATGTATGGGGAAAGCGGTAGGGTAGTGCTGTTTATCATTACTATTGGCGTTATTTTACTGATAGTGGTCACTATTCTGATTTGGATAGAGCACTTATCAGGCCTGGGCCGGGTGGGTGAAACCGCCGACCGAGTTGAAAATGAAGCCTTTAAAGCTATAAAACGCTGCGAGCAACACCCCTGGCTGGATGCTAATCAACTGACCGATTTAACCGATATTCCGGCTGACGCCACGCCAGTGTGCACCCGGCAAATTGGTTATATCCAACATATTGATGTTAATGCACTGAATAACTGGGCTACAGAGCATAACGCTCAGATATATATCAGTAGTTTGACGGGGGCATTTGTTCATAAAGACCGGCCATTGATGTGGTTACGTGGCGCTGATGTCGGGCCCGATAAGCAATTGCTGGATGCAGTCAGTATCAGTGATTATCGTAACTTTGACCAGGATCCGCGCTTTGGTTTGTTGGTGCTGGCCGAAATTGCCTCTAAGGCATTATCGCCCGCTGTTAATGACCCGGGCACGGCTATCGAGATTATTGGTCGCGGGCTTCGGGTGCTAAGCAACTGGCCTCCTGAAAATTGTCAGACCACCGTAAAATACAGCAGAGTGTGGGCGCCTGACGTTAAGCTGGACGAGTTGTTTAATGACTTTTTCACGCCCATTGCCCGCGATGGTGCCGCCAATATTGAAATACAGGTCCGGTTGCAAAAAGCATTTCTGGCGCTGGCAGGTTACGGCGTGGCGTTTAAGCAATGCGCTACAGCGCAGGCAGCCTCTGCGTTAGCGCGGGCTGAGCAGGCTATCAACTATCAGCCGGATATTATGCTGCTGCGAAGACTAAATAAAAAGCTGGATAATTAGCAGGTACACCCAGTTTAAAGATACCTTGTTATTGCAAAAAGCTTTGGGTATGTTGGCGCTATCAGAGTGTTATCGAATTAGTTTTTATGACCGATCTTTCTACAATTAAGCTTACTGAATTCAGCCACGGCGCAGGCTGTGGTTGTAAAATTTCCCCGCAGATCCTGGATACTATTCTTAAAACAGATTCAAATTTTACTGACGGCAAATTGCTGGTGGGCAACAGCAGTAAGGACGACGCGGCCGCCTATGATTTAGGCGACGGTCATGCGCTGCTCAGCACTACTGATTTTTTTATGCCGATTGTTGATGACGCCTTTGATTTTGGCCGGATTGCCGCCACTAATGCCATTAGTGATATTTATGCCATGGGCGGTCAGCCCCTGCTGGCGATTGCCATTTTAGGCTGGCCTGTCAGTAAGCTGCCACCGGAACTGGCGCGGCAGGTGCTGGAGGGCGCGCGCCAAACCTGCAAAGAGGCCGGCATCATGTTAGCGGGCGGCCATAGTATTGATGCACCAGAGCCGATATTTGGTTTGGCGGTCAGTGGCAAAGTGGCAATAAACCAGTTGAAACGCAATGATACTGCCCGGGCAGGTGATAAGTTATATCTCACCAAGCCTTTAGGTGTGGGTATTTTAACGACCGCACAAAAGCAGAAAAAGCTGGAACCTGAGCATGCCACCCTGGCACGCGATACTATGGTGCAATTGAATCGGATTGGGGCAGAGATTGCTGCTCTGGACGGGGTCAATGCGATGACTGACGTGACTGGTTTTGGCTTGCTGGGACATTTAATGGAAATGTGTGAAGGCAGTGACGTGGATGCACTGCTGGATAACGGCGCTATACCAACTTTACCGCATGTAACAGATTATATTAATAAAGGCTGCATTCCCGGCGGCAGTGATCGTAATTTTGCCAGTTATGGCGCCCGGGTTTCGCCATTAAGCCCGGTCCAGCAGGCGATATTATGCGATCCGCAAACCAGTGGCGGCTTGCTACTGGCAGTAAGTCCCAAAGCCGAGGCTGCTTTCAGGGATCTCGCCCTGGTATACGATCTGATCCTGCAGCCCATTGGTGAACTGGTCAGCCGCAGTAGCGGTCATCGGATCCGGTTGCGATAGTAACCCCCGACATGGCCTCTGACTTACCGCTGCTGGCAAACTACCAGCAAATCCTTAGCCAGCAGTTACCGCTGCTGGACGTCCGCGCACCGGTTGAGTTTAGCCGCGGGGCCTTTGCCGGCAGTATTAACATTCCGCTGATGAACGACGACGAACGTGCAGCAATTGGCTTGTGTTACAAGCAGCAGGGCCAGCAAGCGGCCATTAGCCTGGGGCATAAACTGGTGCAGGGCGAGCTGAAAGCTAGCCGGGTCGCCGCCTGGCGCGATTTTGCGTTAAGTCAGCCACAGGGCTTGTTATACTGCGCCCGCGGTGGCTTACGCTCGCAAATTGCCCAGCAATGGCTGGCAGATGCTGGTGTGGTATACCCCCGGGTAAAAGGTGGTTTTAAAGCATTACGCCAGGCCGCCATTACGGTTATTGAACAGGGCGCCACACGGCCTATACTGTTGCTGGCCGGGCCGACCGGTAGTGGTAAAACCAGGCTGTTGCAGCAGTTACAGGCAGTTGATTTAGAGGCGCTGGCTAATCATCGGGGCTCTGCTTTTGGTCGTAAACTGGCCCCGCAACCGAGCCAGATCCGCTTTGAAAATGATTTAGCCGGTGCCTTACTGCGCAATCAGGCAACAGCAGCGCCATATCTGCTATTGGAAGATGAAAGCCTGTTGATTGGCCAGCGCAATATTCCGCATGTTTTTTATCAGGCCATGCAGCAAAGTCCACTCCTGTTGCTGGATGAGCCACTCGATACCCGAATTGACGTTATTCTGCAGGATTATATTGTCGATTTGCTGGCAGAAGCACGTAGCCTGCATGGTGAGCAGGGCTTTGAGCCGTTCAGCAATATGTTGCTGCAGGCAATGGGGCGCATTCGTAAACGCCTGGGTGGGGCGCTGTACAGTGAGCTTGAAGCGTTACTAACCCAAGCCCTGGCAGTCCAGCGCCAAAGCGGCGATATCGGCCTGCACCGGCGCTGGATCGCCAGGCTGTTAACTGATTACTACGATCCGATGTACCAGTATCAGCTGAACAAGCGCGGTTTGCCTGTGTTAATGCAGGGCAATGCTAAAGTGCTTAGCCAGTGGTGGCAGCAGCAAACAGCCACTGGTTAAACTGATTCCTTAGCTGCGGGCAAATCTGCCCAGTTGCTGCTGGGTTCGTGCAGTGCCGCTGAGTAAGTCTTTGGCTGCCTTATCAATTGAGGCCATCTGATGGTGGGCATCTGTGGTGACTTTTTCTATGGCCGTTAAGTGTTGGTGAGTTTGTTGATAGCGCTGTTCCAGTTGCAGCACGGTCTGGCTAATATTCTGAATACCATTTTTTGCCTGTTGCAATTCCTGTTGCAGATTACTGAATTCGTTACTGGTATCAGCAATTTGCTGCTGCGCTTGCTGAGCTTGCTGGTTCAGGCTTTGCGATTCAGTGCGCGTTTCGCCTACCAGCTGCTCCATTTCATTTAAAAAGCCGGATATTTGCTTGGTGGCATCGTTTACCTTGGCGGCCAGAGTGCGAACTTCATCTGCTACCACGGCGAAACCGCGGCCGGCGTCACCGGCTCTTGCAGCCTCTATCGCTGCATTGAGTGCCAACAGGTTAGTCTGATCAGAAAAGGTTTCGACCATCACCAGAATTTGCCGCACGTTTTCAGAGTTTTTATGTAAGCCATTAATAGTGGTACCAAAGGTATCGAGTAATTTGACAATACCGGACAACTGGCCACTGAGTTGTTGCATCTGGCCACTGGCCACTTTGGCTTTATCGACAGCATGGCCTGATACCTGATTAACTTCGTCACCATGCTGGACAATATCTGCCAGATTATCCAGTACCTGATCACTGTCGCGGCGAATTTGGCCGCTGCGCTTTTCGGTGTCCTGTAAATGCTGGCGGGTACTTTTTACTGCTGTTGAAACCTGCTCATTAACCTGATGCGTTTCCTGGGCTTGCTGGTGAATATCACCCAGCAGCACACCAAGCTGACTGACAAACTGGTTATATTCTTCCGATAAGGTTCTGAACTCATCAAAAGTAAAGGCTGGCAGGCGCAAGTTGAGATCGGTGCCCTTTCGGTTGGTGTCATGCAGCGCGCCGACCAGGGTCGTTACCGGTCGTACAAATAAATAATGCATATAACCAATAGTAAAAATAAACGCCCCAAGGCCGACTATCAGCAACGCCCACCAGCGGCCATTAGCACCGCCTTCAGGGTAGGCCATATACATTGCCATCAGGAAAAAAACGGCCAGAAAACTAATATTTCCGATTATTTTCCGGCTTAGGGTGCCAAAAAACGTCCGCTCAATGAACAAATATACTGAGGTAAAGCCGCTCATAAAATTTTACACCCTGTCAGCATAAACGAAGTGAAATCAGCTTATCACAGCCTCTTGCCAGTCGCGAGTATGGGCGGCTCTGCTTGTTTGATCTGAAATAAAGACGTGGCTGAATGCCGCAAACCGCTGTAACCGCAAACCTGGAGTGACATCAGTAACTGCCGTATTTGCTGTGTGGTTTAGCTTGCACTAAACTGATTAAAATTTAACCACTGGTGGTCGCTATGCAACGGCGTGAATTTCTGACCAAATCCTCATTAGTGCTCGGCAGCAGCCTGCTGCCTTTACCTGCGTTACTGCAAGCCGGTTCAATCCAAAGCGCTGCCGATATGCCATTAAATGCCGGCGATTGGTCTGGTCTGCGCAAGCAGTTCGCGCTGAGCTACGATTACATTCATCTGGCCACTTTTTTACTTGCCTCCCATCCTAAACCGGTAGCAGATGCAATTGCCCGGCACCGGCATGCGTTTGATGTCAATCCATCGGACTACTGGCATGAACATTTTATGACCATAGATGCCGATATTGCCGCAGCCGCTGCCCGTTACATGGGTGGCAAGGCTGACAATATTGCCCTGACGGACAGCACCACGATGGGCCTGGCACTGGTATACAGTGGCTTGCAGTTAAGCCCGGGGCATGAAATTCTGCAAACGGTACACGATCATTATTCTACTGACCTGTCGCTGCAATTACGCGCTGAGCGCACTGGTGCCAGCATACAACAGGTATCGCTTTACGATAATCCGGCACAGGTTTCGGTAGATCAGGTGGTTAGCAGATTAAAAGCGGCCATCAGTGCTGCTACCAGGGTAGTAGTAGTCACCTGGGTGCACTCGTCTACCGGAGTGAAGCTTCCGGTGCATGCTATTGCTGCCATGCTGGCCGACGTTAACCAGCAACGAAACGAAGCTGACCACATTCTGTTTTGTGTTGACGGTGTGCATGGCTTCGGTATTGAAGATGTTGATGTATCGACCATTGGTTGTGACTTTTTTATTGCCGGCACCCACAAATGGATCTTCGGGCCACGGGGCACCGGTGTGGTTTGGGGCAGTGATCGGGGTTGGTCGCGCTGCAAAGCCGTGATCCCGAGCTTCAGCCGCTCTTATGACGTCTGGCTGGGTAGCAGTACTCAGGATCAGGTTGCAATAGGCGAGCATATGACGCCGGGTGGTTTTCATTCATTTGAACATCGCTGGGCGTTACCCGAAGCGTTTAAATTGCATCTGCAGCTGGGCAAAGCAAATGTACAGCAGCGAATTCATCAGTTAAACACCCTTACCAAACAGGGTTTGCAGCAGATAAAAGGGGTAAAGTTGCATACGCCGATGGCTGCGGAATTATCATCAGGCCTGGTATGTTTTGACTACAAAGAATTGGCACCGGATGACGTGGTAAAAGCGATGCATGCCAAGGGAATTATCATGAGCAGCACGCCCTATCGTCAGTCATATGCCCGTTTTGCACCCAGCCTGATTAACAATGAGCAGGAGGTTGAAAAAACGCTGGCAGCCCTGAGTTCGCTTTGACTTTGCATAGGGTTGGTAGGGGAGTTTACCAGTGGCTTTTGCAACAAAAAGCGCTATAGTTCTGATGTGTCTAATCTAATAAGAACAATACGTTATGCAAAAGTATCTGACAGAAATACGCTGGGGCATTATTTTCACCGCGGTAATGCTGTTGTGGATGTGGGGCGAGCAGTTAGTTGGCCTGCATGGCCTGCATATAGACCAACATGCTACCTACACTAATATATTCGCAATACCTGCAATATTGATTTATGTGCTGGCATTGCGACAGAAAAGAGCGCGCGATTACAGTGGCAGCATGAGCTGGAAGCAGGGTACCCAAGCGGGGCTTATTATCACCTTAGTGGTGGTGCTGCTTAGCCCGGCCGCGCAGTGGTTAACTCACAACGTTATTACGCCGGATTATTTCGCTAATGTGCAGGCCTACGCCACAGCACAGGGCATGATGACCATGGCAGAAGCGGCCGCTTATTTCAGCTTAAAAAACTATATGCTGCAAAGCGTTATTGGCGCCGCCATTATGGGCGTAGTCACCTCGGTTGTTGTGGCATTTTTTCTGCGCGACAAAACACGTCCGTCGCGACCATAGCGCGTTGCTGTCAGTCACTACAATAAATAAAGCCGGTTAAATAACCGGCTTTTTCTTGCCTTTTAAAAAATACCCGTTAAAGTGATATCAAAATAATATCACTTTGAGAGGGCTTTTTATGTTGAAGGAACGAATGATTAACAGTAAAGGTGGCTTTGGCATGATTGGCGTGTTGCTGATCTTGCAGGTGTTAATGGTAGCGGCAGTTATCGTGATGCCAGGGGTAATTAAAGCGGTGTTTTTACTGGCTGCGATTGTGGTACTGGTGTGCTGGTTTGGTTTTTATATGGTGCACCCGAATCAGTCGGCGGTACTGCAGTTATTTGGACGCTATGTCGGCACCGATTTAAACAACGGTTTGCGATGGTCTAACCCGCTATATAGCAAGCAGAAAGTATCACTGCGGGTACGTAACTTTGAAAGCAGTAAAATGAAGGTGAACGACAGCGCCGGTAATCCGGTGGAAATTGCTGCGGTAGTAGTCTGGAAAGTGGTCGACAGCGCTGAAGCGGTGTTTGAAGTAGACAACTATGAAAACTTTGTCACTATTCAGAGCGAGTCGGCTATTCGGCATTTAGCGTCCAGCTATGCCTATGATGCCGGAAATGATCAGGACATTAGCCTGCGCAGCAGCACCGACGATATTACTGAATTATTAAAAGATGAAATTCAGGCGCGGCTTAACAAAGCCGGTTTGCAGGTGTTGGAGTCGCGGATCAGCCACCTGGCCTATGCGCAGGAAATTGCCAGTGCAATGCTGCAACGCCAGCAGGCGGCTGCTATTGTGGCAGCGCGGCGGCAAATTGTTGAAGGTGCTGTGGGCATGGTGGAGTCGGCACTGGAGCAGTTATCGGCTCGCAATGTGGTAGAGCTGGATGACGAACGCAAAGCTGCGATGGTAGGCAACTTGCTGGTGGTATTGTGTGGTGATCATCATGTGCAGCCGGTGTTAAATACCGGTAGCCTGTATTAATAGGGGTATTTGTGGCAAAAGCAGCAGCGAAAAAAGCCTTTGCCTTACGGCTGGATGACAAAATGCTCAGCGCTCTGCAGCGCTGGGCTGATGATGAGTTCAGAAGTGTTAATGGTCAGATAGAGTATTTACTTCACGACGCCCTGCGCAAAGCCGGGCGGTTAAGCAAAAGTAACGCAAGCAACGCTAATTCAGACCCATCAGGGCAAGAGGCGGTTAAGCCAGGGCCTGAAAGCGAGTAACCCGCATGGGGGCGGGTTTCAACTGTTGAATATACCGGCTTTGTCGACTACGCTTTTTATATTCGACACTGCTAAAGTGCAACCTTCTTGTGAAAACCTTTCTTAGCGAGCTGAAACGTCGCGCGGTTATTAAATCACTATTGGTTTACCTGGGGCTTAGCTGGTTACTACTGCAAATTATTGCGGTGTTAACCAGTACCCTGGCGCTGAACCCGTTGCTGGGTTCAGCCGTTTTTGTGCTGCTACTATGCTGCCTGCCACTGGTAATCTATCTGGCCTGGTACTGTGACATCAGCTTTAGTGGCATTAGCCGCACGGCCAGTGTTAATCAGCAGGATAAGCCCGCTGCAGCGCCCGGTGCCAGCCAGTGGGCCGGTTTAGTGTTGGTTATGCTGCTAAGTGGCTATGTTGGCATTGAGTACTATGGCGTGCTAAAGCAACAACAGCTGGCAAAGCAACAGGCCGCAACTGCCGCCAGTCAGGCTGGTACCAGCACCATTGCGGTGTTGCCGTTTAGTGACGATAGCGAGGCACAGGATCAGGGCTACTTAGCGCTCGGCTTAGCTGAGGAAATGACCAGCTTGCTGGGTAGTGCTGCCAATTTTAAAGTATCGGCCTCGCGCTCCAGCCAGTTCTTAAGCGAACAGGGCTTCACCGCACAACAGATTGGTCAGCGCCTGCAGGTTGATACCGTGCTGACCGGCAGCGTTAACGCAAGCGGCCAGCGACTAAATGTGCGGGTACAGTTGCTCGATGTTAACAGTGGCAGCACCCTCTGGAGCAATAGTTATGCCCGCGACCTCACTGCTGTTGCCCAGTTAGAGCAGGAAATTGGCCGCTCGGTGGTAAATACGCTGCAAGATAAATATGCAGAGGCCGGCAGTTTTAACAATCTGGCCAGTACCCGTAATGCCGATGCCTATGTGCTGTATTTAAAAGGCCGTGAGCAGTACCGCAAACAAACCACTGAGTCCATGCAGCAAGCCCGGCAGTTATTTGAGCAGGCAATTGCGCTAGACCCTGAATATGCCAGAGGTTATGTCGGACTGGCAGATACTTTACTGTTATTGGCAGAGGGTGACACAGTTGTAGAAGGCTTTGGTGCAATAGATAAAGATATAGCGGTGAGCTTAGCTCAGCAAAACATTGAAAGGGCGCTGAAACGCCAGCCAGAATTGGCTGAAGCTTTTGCCGTAAAAGGCTTAATTAACTTTATGCAAAATAAGTTTCCGCAAGCCATTGTAGATTTTGAGCAAGCGATTGAGCTAAATCCCAGCCTGACGATTGCGTATATGTGGAAGTATGTTGCACTGAATTCATTGCAGCGTTTTGATGAGTCGTTGTTAGCTCTGCAGAAATCACATGAACTGGACCCTTTATTTCTGACCAATAGCTACAATTTAGGACATGCCTTGACAAGACTTGGTCGGTTTGACGACGCTGCCGGTATTTTTAAGCAAATAAAAATTGATCATCCTGAATCAACTTTTTCTTATCTGGGCTTGGCCGATATCTACTTTAGTCAGGGTAATTTAGTCGGTGTTATTGCCGAAATTCGCCAGGCAATTAAGTTATCGCCAGATGATAAGCGGTTAGTTGGCAAAGTAGCATTTCCTATGTTGCAACTTGGTTTAACTGACATTGTAAAAGCAAAATCTTCAGATCCGGATTGGCAGGAAGCTATTGAATTTTCAACGGAGCACATTCTTGTTTTTGAAGAAAAGTTTTCAGAATTATTCGAACGTCTTGATTTTAAACTGGCCGCCAACCCTGATGATTACTGGGTTAGCTTTGAAGCTGGTTGGTATCATGCAATGTTTGGTGATAAAAAACAGGCGCTACTGCTTTTTACCGAGCAATTTGACTTAGTTGACGAGACAGAGAGGTTTGGGATGCCGCATTGCTCACCCGCCATTGAAGTGGCGTGGGCTGAGCGTGAGCTCGGAAATAAAGCCGCAGCGCAAAAATTGATTGAGCAGTGCAGCAGCTTATTAGCGCAGCAATTGCAATCATCAATTACTTATTTTGAATTACATTATTTAGCAGCCAGGATTTATGCGCTGGAAGGCAAACCTGAACAAGCGGTTGAGGCACTGGCAAAGGCAATTGATATTGGCTGGCGTGAATGGTGGACTAAGTACGACCCGTTGCTGGCAAGCCTGGCTAATGAGCCTGAGTTTCAGCAGTTAATGCACTTTCTGGATCAGGATTTAGCGCGGCAAAAAGCCGAGGCGCTAAAGTTATTTAGTGAGTAATATCATTTTAAAAACAAAACAGGCTTGAGCCTGTTTTGTTTTAATAAAAGTTTCAGGGAGAGAATATCAGCTTTGAGTTTTAAACTGCCTTCTTAAGCCCATAGCGAATAAGCCCATCACCAATAGCGCAATAGAGCCTGGCGCATTTACCGGGGTAACTGGGTCATCAATGGCTGGCAGAATACGCAGCATTTCACCATCAGAGAAGAACGACATCGTTGGGTTATTTACTTCTGAATCGTTTCTGTCGACATTGGTATAGCCACAGACTTCAATAAAGGGGTCAATGCCATCATCCGGATTGTCCGGGGCAAACTCAGGGTTAGGCTTTTCAATACATTGTTGCTCGAATACTATTTCGTCTCCTGGCTGGTTACTGGTCATAAAAAACCGGCCGGCGCTGGAGGTTAAATCGACAGCGGCATACACCATATAATCACCGGGGGCAAAGGCCATGGTTGGCGCGGTGTTTAAGGTTACCCAACCGTTATTAATGGTGCCGTCTGGCGTCACCAGATCGCCTGCGGTATTGATATCGCCGGGCAGCAAAACGTCATCGATTAACCAGCGCACGTTATAGCTAACATCCGGTGTATCAAAATACAGGCTGAAAAAGCCAAACATATCCAGCGCATCGCCCTGAGCAAATTCCCAGACGCAGGGCTCGCCATAAATTGCAAACTCTAATGCGGCGATGCCGGCGTTTAATTCATCTTCAGTGATTAAACCGTTATCAAAATCTTCGTATAGAAAGTTTATTTCCTGCTCTAAATTATCTACATCATCCTGGGTATAGCCATTAATACAATCATTGGGTACCGAGCCTAAACCACGACCGCCACCGCCAACGGCGCGCAAAATACTGTTAGCGGCAAAAGGGGCATCAAAATTAAAAGCCGACTCAATAATGCCTACTTCATTTAAATACTGGTTATCAACATAATAAAAAGCCTGTGAATAATTGAGGCTTATAGTGCCTCTGCCGCTGGTTCTGATAATCCCAGCCTCAGCAAACTGGGCAAATAAAAACAGCGCTAACAATGGCAGGGTAAGTAGTTTTAGTGTGCTGGACATAATTGTTCCTTAATAAAACTTAAAAAACGTAAGTGCTATTTATGCCGACAGCTAAATGACAACAACAGATAGGGGCTTGCTGGTAAGCGATAATGTGCAAACTGATTAAAAACTAAGCAAGAATTACACCGGAAAAATAATAGGTTTAGTATACAAGTACCTACTACTTTAGATTGTTTAAATTGGGCTGGATTTGTAAAAGAGTCTGACGGATCTGGCTTAGGTTAACATACTATGCCTGGTGCCGGATTTATGTCTGATCCAGTAGCACCGGGCCGCTACCTTTAGCACTTAGCATATCATCCGGGTTATACAGTGGGCATGAGTTCATGCTAAGGCAACCACAGCCAATGCAGCCGGTCAGATCATCGCGCAGCTTTTGCATATAAGCAATACGGGCATCAAGCATTTGCTGCCAGTTACTGGCAAGCAGCTGCCAGTCTTCTGTAGTCGGGGTGCGGTTATCCGGCAGCGACAAAAAGGCCTGCTTTATTTCCTCCAGACTAATACCCATTTTCTGGGCGGCTTTAATTACCGAAATACGCCGCAGCACCTCCGGCTTATATCGGCGCTGATTGCCGTCATTACGCCAGCTTTTTATCAGACCCTTTTGCTCGTAAAAGTGCAATGTGCTGACCTTAACGCCACAACGCTTCGCGACCCGCCCGACACTCCATGTTGCTTCTGCCATGCTCTGCTCCGAAATTTTTCAGGAAAGCTTTAAAAAAACACTTTACCTCAACCATTGTTGAGGTTTTAACCTGCCGGTCGACAGAATGCAAGGAAAAATGAAAATGGCGACGATCTCTAAATCATCTGATTCAACAGATAAAACCGAGCAGCGATGCAACTGTTTTTTATGCCAGCTTTTCAGGCTGTTTAACGGTGTTATGCAAAACAAATAATCTGCTATAGACAGAAATTAATCTGATAAGGAAATAACTATGTATCTGGAACATGTGAATTTAGTGGTAGCGGATATGGACGCGATGCTGCATTTTTACCGCGCGGCATTTCCGCACTGGCGCATTCGGGATGAAGGCGAGGGCGAGTGGTATGGGAAGCCGCGCAAATGGCTGCATTTTGGCGATGATTATCATTATTTAGCGTTAAGCGATCACGGTGAGGGCAGCAACCGAGAGCTGGCTGGGCACAGCGTTGGCTTTGCTCATTTTGCTTATGTAACCAATAACCTGGACGCAGTAATTGCCAGGCTGAATAATGCCGGTTATGCCATTGCTAAAACGGGTGCTGACGAGCCGTACCGGAAAAACATTTATTTTGTCGATCCGGCCGGCTTTGAAGTGGAATTTGTCGAGTATTTAAGCGACATACCGGCCGAGCGCAACTTAAACCGGGACCAGGTTCGTGCAGAGGGAAAATAAAGTGGTAAACGTTGCCGTTATTTTTCACTCCGTTGATGGGACAACCAGGCAACTGGCTGCAGCTGTTGCGGCCGGTGCGTCTGAAGTAGCAGACGTTAATGTTAGTCAGGCTGAGATTGTCGGTACTGACATTAAGCTTGGGCGGTTTTGCAATAGCTTACTACTTGCACAACTGGATAGTGCAGATGCCATTATATTTGGCTCACCGACTTATATGGGCTGCGTATCGGCACAATTTAAAGCCTTTGCTGATGCAAGTAGTGAGCGCTGGTCGCAGCAAGTGTGGGCTAATAAAATCGCTGCCGGTTTTACCATTGGTAGCAATGTTAGCGGCGATCAGCTTAGTACGTTGCAGTACCTGCAAGTCTTCGCGGGACAGCATGGCATGTTATGGGCTGGGTTAGATATTCCAGAAAACAACGGTATTGATAGCTTTAATCGGCTGGGTGCACAATCGGGCCTTATCGCACACTCTGTCGATGGTACAGTTGATGAAGCTGATGTGCGTACCGCACATTATTTAGGCCTTCGTATAGCCCAACTTAGTATAAAGTTTGCCAGATAAAACATCTTAAACGCCGTTGCGGCGAATATTGATCCATTAAATTGGCATACCAAAAAACCGCTGACTTGCAGCGGCTTACCTGATAAATATTTGGTCAGGGGGCAGAAAGCTTTTTGTTCAAGCGGCATCTGCGTGTCGCTAAAAGTAACAAAGCAAGCCACAATAGCGACACACTGCCGCCGCTAGAGTCGGCTGGTACCAGAGTGGCTGGCGGAGTTATCTTATCGCTTACATTCGGATTAGTGCCTTTCTGGTATTCCTGCAGTGCGTCGAAACCATCATTATCTCTATCTGAATTGGCATCGCTGGCATTATCTGGATTGAGGCCGTGCTGTACCTCCCAGCCATCGGGCATACCATCGCCATCAGTGTCAGTATTATTGGGGTTAGTGCCCGCCTGAAATTCCTGCAAGTTGTTTAAACTATCATTGTCGTTGTCGGTGCTGGCATCGCTGGCATCAAGTGAGTTAAAGCCATACTGTACTTCCCAGCCATCGGGCATACCATCGCCGTCAGTGTCGGCATTGTTCGGGTCGGTACCTGCAACAAATTCCTGTAAGTTGCTTAAACCGTCATTGTCGTTATCAGCGCTGGCATCGCCGGAATCTATAGGGTTAAGGCCATACTGTACTTCCCAGCCATCGGGCATGTCATCGCCATCAGTGTCAGCATTGTTCGGGTCGGTACCTGCAACAAATTCCTGCAAGTTGCTTAAACCGTCATTGTCGTTATCAGCGCTGGCATCGCTGGCGTCAAGTGAGTTAAAGCCATACTGTACTTCCCAGCCATCGGGCATGTCATCGCCATCAGTGTCAGCATTATTCGGGGCAGTGCCAGCCTGAAGTTCCTGCAAGTTGGTTAAACCATCATTGTCGTTGTCGGTGCTGGCATCGCTGGCGTCAAGTGAGTTAAGACCATACTGTACTTCCCAGCTATCGGGCATACCATCGTTATCATTATCAGCATCATCAATATTGGTGGTTCCATCGCCGTCAACGTCGCCATCCCCTGCGTCGGCTCCAAGTACAAACAGGCCATTCAACGTTTGTGAGTATTCTGCATCGTGACCATAAATAATTCGGACTGAAGCGACATGCTCACCAAAAACCATAGGCAGCCTGAAACTCGTTTGCGTTCCGTTACTAAGATCTTCTGCTCTGATTAGCTCGATATACTCACCTGCACCAAGTTGCATTTGGGCGCGCAAGTTGTAGGCATGGTTTTGTGCATCAATAACCAGAATAGAGTCAAGACGATTGACGGTTTGATCATCGACATTATTGCCCGCTTTAATGACTCTTACCCGATTGATGGCATCAATATAAATGTTATCGGTATCTACTTTTTCGGCGTTTAACCATGAGCGATACACCGCACCTTGCAACCAATTATTAAAGCTGATTGACAAGGTTGGCAACGAGCACGGCAGTTCAGGTACTGCTATCGCTACGCCTGGCTCTGGATAAACATTGTATTGCTCAACCATCTCTTGTTCGCATAACCAGCTAAACTGCATTGCAGTCGGCGCACGACCATAGCTATTCAGGTTTATGTCATGCACCACAGCCCACTCTGGCATATATTGAGTATCTTCTACCGTTAAATTTCCGTTCTGAGAATAAACAACACCACTAAAAAAAGTGCCGCTGTTACCTAAGTCAATGTTGTCTGACAAGTATGAGAATCGAGAGTTAAGCATGCGGCTTCCTGCTGACATACCCGAACCCTCGGTTGGCCTTAACAATGGGGATGTTTGCAGATTGTCGTGCCATATTTCTTTTGGTTCAGCTAACCCCACACTGAAACGGTTTTGAGTCGCAAGCTCAGGGATGACTGATACCATTACTGCGGATGCTTCCGATTCTCTGATATCAATAATTCCGCCACCACCGCTGTTAATGCTGTGGAAGTAAACAGACTGATTTCCTTCCACTTCGAAGTCTGGGAGCAATATATCTATATTACGCAATTCGTCTAAGCTAGCGGTAATACTATGTAAACCGGGTGAGACGCTGTCTATATTTTTCTGGATACTCAGCACTCTTAATTGCTCTTCATGCTCTGCATGGTTTGGCAGAAAACCATAGGTTGAGTAGTCTGCATGGGTGATTTCGCTTTGGCTAGAGAAGCCGATGTATACTTTTGGAAACCCAAACGAGAAAAAACCATAACTGCCTGTATCCCCGAAATAGACGTTACCGTTGGTGCTATTGGCCAGATTAAAATCGTCAGACCCTAACACCGAACCGTTAGCATCAAGTAGCTTGTCAAACCCGATAAAGGTATCAATAGCATTCAGGGTAAAACTCACCTCTGTGTCGAACACCGGGTCAATTTGTCTGATATCAAAAGCAAATACGGTAGTATTCTCGGGTAAGGCGAACGCCGGGAACTTGGTCTGCTCAAGCCACTCGTAATGTAGCACCGCGGTCAGTGTGCTTTGCGGTACTTTTATTGTGCGGCTGGTATTGGCAGTAAGCTGAAAATTACGATTAAAACTAAAGTCATCTGAGTATAACCATAGCAATCCGCCGGCGGCTTCATCCATATGCAGAGTCATTTCCATCGCGTTTTCTAAGGTAACGGGCACAGTCAGGGCTTGTTGCATTGACCTAACTATTAATCGTTCGGTAAAGACGAAAGCGCCATTTTCAGGGTAGACAACAGATTGTGGATCCGTTGCATCTAAGGTGATATCAATAACCAGGGAGCTATTGGCCGGAACAATATAATCGTGTTCCGGCCAACTTATTGTTACGTTTTGTGGCATGGTGGCGGCAATATCATCGCTTAATTCCAGGCTAATCGGCTGATCCAGACTACTAATGTTGTGCAGTGTCAAAGGCAGTGTGCTCTGCCAATGTTGTGTTTGAGTATCAATTTGCCCAAAAGCAAGGATGCCAACTTTACTATAAATTGTTGCCTGGCTTGCAGCTTCAATATCAAGCCGGCCGGCGCCCTGTTCATAAGGTAATAACCCCAGATCAACACTGCCTGCCATTAGCATGCCGCGGATGTCGGTAACACTGGCGGTTGGATACAACTGTTTTAATAAGGCGGCAGCTGCTGCGACATGGGGGCTGGCCATACTGGTACCGTCAAGCGATGACGTACCATGGTTCAGGTAGGGCGCTACAATATTGCTGCCTGGTGCTGAAATCTCTGGCTTGAGGGCCGCGCCGCGATCAGATTCACCTTTCGAGCTGAAGTAAGACAATTCATCAGATTTGGTGGTAGATGCTACGGTAATCGCATCTGCGGCCGCTGCGGGTGAGCTGGTAGCGATGTCACCAAAGCCGGCATTATTGCCAGCTGCAACAACAACAATAATGCCTGCCGCAACGGCAGCGTTGGTCGCCTGGCTAAGCGGATCATTTGCGTCACCCGTGCCACCTAAACTCATGTTGATGACATCAATAGCATCGTCTGTTGCCGGGTCGCCATCCGGATCTATAGCATATTCCAATGCGGCAATAATTGTTGTATCAAAACCAGCGCCGTCGTCAGACAGTACTTTATAGGCATGTAAGTTAACGTTGGGTGCGACGCCAGAGTAGCTGTCTGTTTCAGCTGCGATAATGCCGGCAACATGGGTACCATGACCGTCGCCGTCCATCGGATCATTATCCTGATTGTGAAAGTCGTATCCAGCAACGACTTTACATCCTTCTCCTAAACACCCCCCCAGAGCTGGGTGTGTATAGTCAATACCGGTGTCTAATACTGCTACGTTGATTCCATGACCTGTGACACTGAGTAAGTTCTTGTCTCGTAATGACCAGACATCAGGTGCCTTGACCATTGATACACTTTCAGCGAGCGATTTATATACAATTTTCTGTGGTGAAACACGTTTTACTTCTGGCAGTTGGCGCAATTTATCAACGTGTCGTGCGTCGATATCGATGACCAGTGCGTTCAGCAATTTACTATGTTTCTTATGCACTTTGGCTGAACTGGCTACATTGCGAATTGCTGACCATGCTGAATGTTGTTCTTCTACCAGTTTTCTTGTGTATCGGCTTGATTCAACCACAGTCTGCTGCTGTTTGAAGCTTGATGACATGTTGGCATGAGAGAGCGGGTTGATAGTATGTTTAAACGTCTTGAGATGCGGAACAAGCGGGGCATTATGAAGTTCAACAATCACGCGTTGTTTCCCTTCTTGTATGTGCTGTAAATTGACAATATCGCCGTATTGCTGGCTAGATACAACCAGCTTATCTGAACCTGCTTCAAACGGTAAAACATTACCGTCAGGCAGGATTAGCTTATTGTCACTTAACACAACCTTGCTGGTGGCGTATGTAGCGCTGCTAAAACAGGTGATTAAGGCGAGCGCAATGACGGTACGCATTCAACATCCTTGTAGGGAAAATAGGTCGAAGCGGAGTGTATAAATTGTTGATCTTCTGGTCAATCGGTTAATGAGGGCTATTTGTAAACTTTCTTAATTTATCTGTGAATAATCTGACTCTGTTTGAGTTGTAGTGCTGTTTCTACTCCTTAAGTAATTGTATTATTAATTTTATTTAAAAAAGCCGCTGCAGGGCAGCGGCTTTTCAATTCGGAGTGAGTATTACAACCCCAGCTTTTTCGGCATTGCCGGCGCTTTACTATGATCTTTTGGCGGATTGGCTTTCAGCTCTTTTAAGGTATGCTCAATAGCCCGGTTTAACTGCACATCAATGCCTTTATTCACGGCAATCGGGTCCAGTTCCACTTCAATATCCGGCGCGACGCCTTCGTTTTCTACCCGCCATTCGCCGTCAGGCGTATAGAAGCGGAAGAATGGCACCACATGGAAGCCACCGTCGATCATGGCTGGGTTAGTGGAAATACCAATTAGCCCGCCCCAGGTGCGGGTGCCGATGGTTTTACCTAAGCCCAGCCGTTTAAACGACCAGGGCAGGAAGTCGCCGCCTGAACCGGCATCCTGATCAATCAGCATGGTTTTCGGGCCATAAATGCCGGCACCTGGCGTGGTAAAGATCAGGCCATCACGGTCTTTCCAGCCAGATAAAAATGGCCTGGCCAGAATTTCCGTAATGTAGTTAGCTGCCTGACCGCCGCCATTTTTACGCTCGTCCAGAATAACGGCGGGTTTATCGGTTTGAGCGAAGAACATTCGGTTAAAGAAGTAAAAACCACCGTCCGCGGTATTGGGTAGATAAACATACGCGACCTTACCGTCAGTTTTATCAGCCACAAGTTGGCGGTTCTGCTCTACCCAGTGCCACAGCCGCAGCTGGTTTTCACTGGCCACTGGCTCAACAGTAATGTTGCGCTGGTTTTTACCGCGGGCATCATCGGCAATGCTTAGCACGACTTGCTTACCCTGAGTGTTGTCCAGCAGGGCAAAGATATTATCGCTGGCGGTAAGCTGCTTGCCATTGATTGCCAACAGGTAATCGCCGGCTTTAGCACTGGCACCCGGCACATTTAACGGTGCTTTTAAAAACGGGCTCCAGCGATCGCCTTTGTAAACCGTTTTAAACTGATATTTACCGTTGTTAATTTCAAAGTCAGCACCCAGTAAACCGACTTTGCTGCTACCTTCCTGATGCACATCGCCACCGCCAATCCGGTTGTGACCAACCTGCAATTCGGCAATCATTTGGACCAGTACGTCATTTAAATCTTCCCGGCGCTGCACATGGGCCAGCATTGGCTGGTACTTGTCGTAAATGGCCTGCCAGTTAATGCCATGCATATCGGCATCATAGAAATACTCTTTTTGCATGCGCCAGGCATCAGCAAATATTTGTTGCCATTCTTTGGCCGGCTCAACAAAGCTACGTACTTCAGCTAACGATACGGCTTTGGCTTCGGGCTTAGCCTTGGCATCACCCACCTCAAGCTTATTCGGCAGGCTTAACATCAGGATTTTTTTGCCATCGTCACTTAAATTGTAACTGGCAATATCCTGTTTCACGGTCCCGGCTTCTTTTTCTTCAAAATCGAAGCGATATAAAGTAGCGCTGTTGCGACCATCGGTACCGGGTAGCTCATTGCTGGCGCCGGGCTGAGTTCGCGCCAGATAAAACAGCGCGCCGTCCTCAGCAACACTTAAGCTGTCGTAGTTACGCTCGGCTATTGGCAGGGCAACAATCCGGTTTTGCAGACCATTTAAATCAATTTTTACTGCTTTTACTGCAGATTTGGCGTCATCTTTGCTTTTTTTATCGCTTTTTTTCTCATCCTTGGCGACAGCTGCTTTACCAGGTTCATCGCCGGATTTAGGCAACATGGGCGATTTGCCGTCGCTGGCCAGCACATAGGCGTAAATGGCTTTTCGTACTGGTCGCTCCTGGGTGGATAAATCCAGGCCGACCTGCGAGGGGCCGGTATTAACCGATGCGGTAAAGTACAGATAATCCTGAGTAAATACCGGATCGTCAACATGGCTCATGCCATCGGTAATGGCGCTGATTTTATTGTTTTGAAAGTCGAACAGCTTTAACTGACTGAAATAATTGGCACCCGACACGGTATAAGCCAAATAGCGGCTATCCGGGGTGAACGACACATTAAAGTTGGTGCGCCGCCCAGACGTATCAAGCTTTTGGCTACGCTTTGTCTTCAGGTTAAACGCGTACAGATTTAAGTGGTTGTCGTGATAGACAATCAGCTCGCCATCGGGCGAAAAGCGTAGCAGGTTAAAATAACCGCTGTCGGCAAGCGCAAATGTTTCAGGTGTGCTTAAGCCGTCCTGGTTTTCCAGCACCAGCTGGTGTTTATTACCGGCATCGGATATATAAGCCAGTTTGCTGCCATCCGGGCTCCAGATGCCGTCAAATTCACGCACGCCGCTGCTTTGGGTCAGGTTGCGGGTGGTGCCGTCTTCTACCGGTACTGTAAAAATATCACCACGAGCACTGACCACAACCCGCTGGCCGGTGGTAGATAAACTGGCGCGGGTCAGGGTTTTGCTGGCGTCTTTCCACTGCGGGCGTTTCTGGGCTGATTGCGTGGTAATACTGATATTAATGGGCTTACTCTGGCCGCTGTTAACATCGAACTGATGCAGAAAACCGCCGGCTTCATACACGATGCTATTGCCATGGCCAGCAGCACTGCGCAGATCCCAGTCGGTATTGTTAGTTAACTGTTTTACCTGCTTATCGCGATACTGAAACAGGTTCACCGCGGTATTATCCCGGTCAGACAAAAAGTATACGGTGTCGCCCAGCCAGAACGGGTTAAATTCATTGGCATTGGGGTGGGGGATTTTTTCCAGCTGCTGTTTTTCTAAATCAATAATCCAGACCGGTGGGGTGCTGCCACCACGGTGTAGTCGCCAGCCACTGGCGCCACTGTAGGCCATGTTATTTGGCCGGTAAGCCAGTTTGTTGCCGTTATCAGATAGCTGCCCTTCATAGGCAACGGCTTCCATCAGCTTGCTGGGGTAACCGCCATCGACACTAATTTGATACAACTGATTGCTGCGGCTGTTGGCAATTTCCCGGTTTGAGGCAAACAGCACTTTTTTGCCATCCGGGCTCCAGCCGTTAACGGTGTCAGCAGACGGGTGAAAGGTTAGCCGGGTAGCAGGGCCACCAGCAGCGGGCATCACGTAGACATCAGTATTGTTGTCATAGCTGGCAGAAAACGCAATCCAGTTGCCATCGGGCGAAAAGGTCGGCGCAAATTCACTGGCCGGGTGGCTGGTAAGTTGACGCGGGTTCTGGCCATCGCGGTCGGTTAACCAGATATCACCACCATAGACAAATGCCAGCTGGTTAGTAGAAATATCAGGTTGTTGCAGCAGACGGGTGCCGTTATCTGCGGCGGCGGAGGTGGCAGCCAGACCAAAGCCAATGCAGCAGAGCATCGCCAGTTTTTTGGGTTTAAACATTAGGTTCCCCTGAGTTTTTATTGTGGTATTAAAATTTTAATTCCAACAAGTAATAGCACAGGGTCGTAAGTGCTGTTGTCAAAAAACTGTAAGCAGAGTTTTCTGTGCGACTAATGTAAGCCAAAAGCCACACAGAAATAGTGGCAAGGTTCAGAACGCCGTACTGATTAAGTAGCCGGTATAACCAAAAAACACAGCCAACAGCAGGGCGCCTTCGAGGCGGTTAATCCGGCCGGTTTTTTTGATGCCAATACCCAGCACCAGTAATGCTACCGTCAAACCAAACATCAGGGTGTAGTCACGGGTCAGCACCACAGTATCTACCGCCATTGGCTCAATGAGTGCAGCAATACCGACCACGGCTAAGGTGTTAAACAAGTTAGAGCCAATGATATTACCCAGCGCGATGTCGTGTTCGCCTTTTTTAATCGCCATTAAAGACGAGGCCAATTCAGGTAATGAGGTACCAATCGCTACCACCGTTAGGCCTATAACCAGATCACTGACGCCCAGGCCCTGCGCAATGTAAACCGCACCGTATACCAGAAAGCGGGAGGCAATAATCAGCAAAATCAGGCCCAGTACCAGCCAGATTAACGCCTGTTTTAATGTCATGGTGTTGTTATTAATTTCAGTATTAATTTCAGCAGCCAGTGGATCCTGCGGGTTACGCATGCCCTGCCATACTGACCAGGCCATCACTGCGGCAAATACGCCAAGTAAGCACCAGGCATCGAACCGGCTTAACTGATGATCAAAAAGTTGCCAGCCTGCAAACAAGGTAATGGCCAGCAATAACGGCAATTCTTTTTTAATAACCTGAGAGTGAACATTAATCGGGCTGAGTAAGGCGACTAAGCCTATAATCAGCGCAATATTGGTAATGTTAGAACCATAGGCGTTGCCCAGCGCCAGGGCAGGATTGCCATCGGCTGCGGCCATAGCTGACACCACCATTTCGGGTGCCGACGTACCAAAACCCACAACCAACATGCCGATAAGTAACGGTGGCATGCCGGCATAGCGGGCTGCTGCGGCTGAGCCATCAACGAACCGGTCGGCGCTCCATACCAGTAACCCCAGGCCAAAAATTAACGCTAACACTGCCAGTAACATAACATTTTCCCCGTTGCTGATTATGGCTGATAGCATATCAGGTGCCATGCCGTTTACCAGCGAGCCGGCAGGTTGCAGCGAACTATTTTTTAGCCGCTATACTAAACCTTATTTAATCATTCAGCGTACCCAAAAATGCATGGGTAAATGCTGCGGCTAACCCGAAAAAGACTGATTTGGAAAACTATTAACCAGGGAAAAACAATGAATAACAATAAAAAAGTACCAGCCACTGCTATTCCGGCCAAGGCGTACGAGTTATACGACAAATATGCCCATGGCATGTTAAACCGGCGGGACTTTCTGACGGCTATTGGCGGCCTGGCCCTTGGTACTGCCACCGCGGCCAGTATTCTGGGCGGTTTATTGCCTAATTATGCGCTGGCGGAACAAGTCTCGTTTAATGACCCGGATATTACCGCTACCTATCAGACGTTCCCGTCACCAGAAGGGCACGGAGAAGGGCGTGGTTATCTGGTAAAACCTGCCAAAACTGAAACTGCGCTGCCAACTGTACTGGTTATTCACGAAAACCGGGGTTTAAACCCCTATATAGAAGATGTCGCGCGACGTTTAGCCAAAGCCGGTTTTATTGCCTTTGCGCCCGATGCGCTGTGGCCATTAGGGGGCTATCCTGGCAATGATGACGATGGCCGGCAAATGCAGCGCAGCATGGATGGTCAGAAAATTATTGCCGATTTAAAAGCGGCAGCAACCTGGTTAAATAAGGTTGACGGCGGTAGTGGCAAGCTGGGGGTCGTCGGTTTTTGCTTTGGTGGTGCTATGACAGGCTTGCTGGCAGCAGAGTTGCCAGATGTGGTAGATGCCGGCGTACCATTTTATGGTTCGCCACCGCCAGCCGATAAAATTGCTGATATCAATGCGCCGTTGCTGGTGCAGTTAGGTGAACTCGACACCCGGGTAAATGCGATGTGGCCTGAGGCTGAGACTTTGCTGCAGCAACACAATAAAACATTTACGGTACACCGTTACCCGGATTCGCATCATGGCTTTCATAACGATTCTACTGCCCGTTACAATAAAGAAACGGCAGAGCTTGCCTGGCAGCGGACTGTCAACTTCTTTAAGCAGCATTTGGGTTGACCGTTGTTTGAGGCTTGTTAGAACAGCGTGCTTTAGCGTAATCTGATTGCAGTTAAGTCAGACAAGGTTACTGCATGAGAATTGCGCTGTTAGGGCTTGGCGATATTGCCCGCAAAGCTTATTTACCACTAATAGCTGTTATGCCGGGCATTACGCCACTGCTTTGTACCCGGCAAGCGGCGGTATTGCAGCAGTTGATGCAGCAGTATCGGATTAAAGAAGGGTATACCGATTTAACTCAATTAATTGCCGCCAAACCTGATGCGGTGATGATCCATAGTAGTACCGACAGCCATTTTGTCATCGCTTGCCAGGTGTTAAAGGCGGGTATAGCGGTATTTATTGATAAACCGCTGAGTTACTCGTTAGCTGAATGTGAGCAGTTACTGGCATTGGCAGAGCAGCGCAATTTGCCGTTGTTCGTCGGTTTTAACCGTCGTTATGCGCCCTTGTATCAGGCGCCGTTAGCCAGCGCGCCGTTGCAGCTTAATTACCAGAAGAACCGCTATAATCTGCCGGGTAGTCCACGGGTTTTTGTCTATGATGACTTTATCCACGTATTAGATTTCGCCCTTTTTGCTGCGGCCGTACCGGATACACATGCGCTGGAGTTGCAGGTGCAAAGCCGTTATATCAATGACCAATTAGCAATAGTGCAGGTTTATTGGCAGCAGCAGGGGGTGTTAGTGAGCGCTGCCATGAACCGCATGGCGGGCAATAGTTTTGAGCGGCTGGAATATTTCGGCACTAACCAACATTGGCAAATTGATAACCTGGTACAGGGGCATTATACCAGCGACAATCAACAGCAGATCCTCGGCTTTAGTGACTGGCAAAGCACCTTGGATAAACGGGGTTTTGTGGCAATGTTAGCCGCATTTTTTCAACAGTTACAGCAAGGAGGAACGAATACGACAATGAATAACTCGGTTCTGCAAAGCCACCAGCTGTGTGAAAACGTACTGCAGCGGCTATCCTGATGTGCTGGCACACTTGATACATAAGGTAGTAAACGGCACGGCGTTCAATCTTTCGATACCGATATCCTCACCACACTGGCTGCAATGCAGGTATTCACCATGCTCCATCCGTTGCAGTGCCGTGTTTATTTGCTTCAGCTCTTCGGCTGCATTGTGCTCCAGGCTGTTTAATACCTGCTCGTTTTCCCGCTCGGCCGCTTGTTCGGCAGCGTCAGCGCTGCGGCCTTGCTGAAAATCATGGTGAATCGCGTTTAACTGGCGTTCTAACTGCACTTTTTGTAATAGGAGTTGATGTTTTAATTGTTGTAGCGGCATGACGTCCTCTAATTATTTGTATTTCTGTTTCTATCAGCATAGACGGCTTTTAGTTAAACGGGATTGATCTGGCGCAATACAGGGTAAACAGAGTTGTTTTGGATACCGTAAGATTTTGGTAAGCAAATCATCCTTTAATCATCATGTCTGGCAGCTGTTTTAGTTGTATGACCTCTTTTATTCTGACCAGCGACATCAATCAAAATGATCTAATGATCTGGAGAGGATAATGATGAGTCAGCCGCTTTTGACATATGTTTTAATGATTTTAGTGTGTTGCCTCGCGACAGGATGCAAATCTGATTCAGAGCCTGCTGGTGAAGATGACGTCGCTGTGGTGTTACCACCGTTATCTGCAGTGGATGGTGCAGGGCAGGCAGTGCCTGACAACCGCACTGTAAATGAGTTTCGGGTTTTACTAATGGGCAATAGCCACGTTCAGGTTAATGATCTTGGCGGACTTTTGCAGCAACTCTTGCGGGTTGGCAGACCGCAAGCGTCAGTGCGCACAACATTGACCGGTATTTTGGGTTTCCTGGATGAACGGCTAATGGATTCAGAGACAGAAACACAGCTTGTTACACAAGTTTGGAGTCATGTGATCGTGCAGGGACAGAAGTATTCGACGTCCGGTTTAGTGAATTACTCAACTGATGCAGCAAAATACTGGCTGGCTTTGATTAAAGCACAACACGCTACGCCAGTGTTATTTCCGGAGCATGCCCGTTACCAAAATAATGAAGAAGGAAACCGGGTTTATATGCTGCACCGGAGTATCGCTCAGGAGGAAGCGGCTTGCGTAGCGCCGGTGCCGCTTGCCTGGTATGCCAGTCTCCGACAACGGCCTGAATTACGACTGCATGAAGCCGATGGCAATCATGCCAATAAAGAAGGAACACTGTTAACCGCGATGATATTTTATCAGGTAATCACCGGGGATCCTGTTGATCAGTTGCCTTATATACCGGCAATACCCGTTACCAGCAGTAACCAACAATATCTCCGGCAACTGGCATCAGCGGTACTACAGCAATATCCGGCCTGCCCGTTTTAGCTGCTATTAAGCTTGCTGTTGCTGCAATTGCCACATCCTGGCGTATTCACCCTGGCGGGCAATCAGCTGTTGATGGTTGCCTTGTTCGGTCACTATGCCGTCTTTTAACACGATGATGTTATCGGCGTCGGTAACGGTAGACAGGCGGTGGGCGATAACCAGACTGGTATGGTTTCGAGCCACCTCGCGCATAGCTTGCAAAATAGCTTGCTCAGCACTGGAGTCCAGTGCAGACGTGGCCTCATCAAATACCAGGATCGGTGATTTTTTTAAAATGGCGCGGGCAATGGCAATTCGCTGTTTTTCGCCGCCAGAAACTTTCAACCCGCGCTCACCCACTATGGTTGCATCACCTTGTGGCAGGCTAGCAATAAAGTGAGTTAAATGCGCCAGCTCGATAGCCTGATCAACCTCGGGGGCACTGGCATCCGGATTGCCATATTGAATATTGTCGCGGATGCTGCTGTTAAACAGCACCGTATCTTGTGGCA
>CAXBHB010000026.1:0-40957 GCA_963975465.1 uncultured Chromatiaceae bacterium | reverse complement strand
ATAACCAGTGCATTAATCGGCATTAAACATCAACCTGTAACGACCAGACGCTTACCAATTTCATAACCAAACTTTTCAAAATCCTCAAATGCAGAATTAATACCTAATATGACAACACCATCAAATCGTGAGTTGGTTGCTAAGTCTATAGAAGCCTCATCATCGGCTGCTAACGTCATTTTAGCGTTATAACTAAACACAATAAATAAAGCTAAAACAATTTTTAATCATCATGTTTAGGTTTCTATATTAAATAGAGTCAGACACACCAAGAAAGCTTAATTTCAGCACTAAAACGTTCGTCGGCTAGTGAGTAATGTATGCTAGAAATTGGCGCGTTGCATCAAGCTCGGCTGTGTCTAAATTGTTGGCGCTAGTTCTTTTTTAACCACTCACCTAAACACAACGGGCATACCACGTCCAACTCCAGAGAAACCCCATAAGCTAGCTCTTCTGACTCTATTGGATTCGACAAATCAATGTCGTAAGCTTCAGATAGCTTCAGAAAACTCTTAGCATCCACCATAAAGTAAGATTTTGACTTATTGTCATCGACATAATCTATTTCTCTAATCTGGATATCGGTAAGGTCTTTTTTTTCATCAAGAAAATCTGCTACTTGATGAGATACTAGGCTTGCAAGATGCCCACCGTGCTTTTTGCATTCGATAAATGCCATAACTAAAAACCTAAATTCTTCTTGAACCTGAACGCACCAACAGCGGAAAAATGTAGTCACCGAGAAAAAACACATTTAACCACGGAGTAATCACTTTTCCGTACTCTACACTCCGCGTCACCTCCACCTCGGACCACACTCGTGCGGGGTTGTTTTATCAAAATAAGTATTTCATCTTCTTGTTCAGTAAAAGTGACCAGTCTATGCTCAAGCCAGTTTTCTTTGCTTGTAACAGCAAGATGGTTACTCAAAGATTGCCATGCTTTCAAATACCCCCCTGATATAACAGTTTGTACTCTGTGTTTTTCAAGCTTGTCAAAGTCAGTAAGGTGTTCAAAGCTCATTGATTTACCTCCAATGTGGGATAAATTGACCATCAGCCGGCAATAAATACTCCAGCCAAGTCACAAAGGCGAACTATCAAGTTATTTCGTGCTTTCTGGCATCCACCTCATAGGGTGAATCCTGATAACCAAACTGGATAATTTCGCCGATATAGCGAGATAAAAATGCTTCAGCAGAACCGGCCTGTTCGTACTGGTATACATGGCGTAGTTCATGTGATAGCAAACGAGTAGTTAGACAACCCTGTTTAATGTAAATGCCGTAGCCCAGCGTTAAGCCAATGGTCTCTTCAGTCAAAAACCCATACTCTTCGCACAACGCCAGCAATTCGGGTTCTTCCGGGCGCTTAATAACAGGTACTTCATAAACAAAAACCCGCTCAGGGTTAGCCACTCCAACCTTACGGGCAGTAGATTGTTCTCCAGTAGTAAGCGCCCTGCCCAGTTGGCAGATAAGCGCTTGGTTATGTTCTGTCCAGTTAGCAGCCTTGGTGACTAAATGCAAAGTCTATAACCTCGAAAATCTCTCTTTAAAGATAACGTAAAAATCATACGGACAGTTAGAGCCTGTCTACGTTAACCATTTTTAGCCAATTGCTCAAACATAACGGACATACCGCGTCCAACTCCATTGATAGCTCAAAAGCTAGCTCTTCTGATTCTATAGGGTTAGATAAGTCGATGTCGCAAGCTGCAGATAGCTTCAGAAAACTCTCTGCATCAACCACAAAATATGATCTAGAGTTATTACTGTCGATATAGATTATTTTCTCAATCTTGGTAACTGTAACTTCTTTGTTTTCTTTTACCCAAGCCGCTACCTGTTTAGAAACTAAACTTGCAACATGTCCTCCGTGCTTCTTGCATTCGATAAATGCCATAGCTAGAAACCTAAACTCTTCATAGAAATAAGCCTGGAAAATAAGCCTGGACAGGCACACTTAAGTACTTGTGCGCTCTAAAACCAATATCTTGTGTTCAACGCTCATTGGTTTTCCTGGCGAGAACGAATTGACTATCAGCTGCGTTGAAGCTCCACAATGTGGTTTGCAGGAAATATCAGCATCACCAACCGACGGTGCTGTCATAAGGGGTAGCGATTGAAAATAATTTCTATCTGGCGAAGCTTTTGGTGACAATACTGCCTGTAGACTTGTCAATAATGTAGGAAACTTGCCGGCCATACTTAGTCTTACCGCCAAGAGTATGTCCCTCTTCAGGAGAAAATTTAGGAACAAAGGTAACTGTCAAGTTTTCTGAGGCATTTATAATTACCGTAAAGTTTGCGATTTCATAGCCAAACTTTTCAAAATCTTCATACGCCGAATTAATACCAAGCATGACAATACCGTCAATTCGTGCGCTTGTTGTTAAGTCCATAAATTCTCCATCACCCGCTGCTAAAGCCATTTTAGCGTTACAACTAACTGCAATTAGTAAAGCTAATAATATTTTAATCATCGTCATGCTTTGGTTTCTCTAGTACATAATGCTTTTTACTCTTCGCATCGTAACCTCTGTAAATTTCTCCAGGCGTACCAACATATCCTTTATATTCTGTAGAAACATTCCCTCTCGCATTCGCGATATCTATATCTGGAACTGAAAAGTGGTCGCTGTTGAAGTCATCCAATGACGGATCACCTGTCCTTACTATATTGTCATTTTCATCAAATACAGAATACTCTCCATGTGTATGCCAATATCCAACTTCCACTGTATTTTCAGGGACAGCTGCAGAACCGTTGAAAGGGTTAACACCATCCTCGTCACCTATTATTGGACCGGTAAACCCATACATACCGCCAGCATCTTTAAATATTAATCCCCCGTACTCCAAATTGTCCCTTTTAGATAAAGGGTTGGCAATTTTCATTATATGTAAGGCAGCCTCATCGCTAGATTTAAACCTTTTACGTTCCTCTCCTTCCTTACACATTAATCCTAACGGGTCCACCCAATTTACATGATTAGGCGCATATTGGTAGTGGTTGATACCGCCTAGCAGGCCTATTGGGTCCTGGCTGATAAAGCGGCCGGTTTCGGGGTCGTAGTAGCGAAAGTGGTTATAGTGTAAGCCGGTTTCGCTATCGAAATACTGGCCCTGAAAGCGTAACGGGTTATCAATTTCGTTACGCGTTATCACCGCTTTACCAAAAACAGAGTAGCTGGCTTGCCAGACAACATTGTTTTGGCTGTCGGTTAACGATAGTGGCGTGCCAAGCTGGTCTAGCTGGTAATAATATACATTGCCGTTTTGCAGCAGTAGCAAAGGTTTATTGGTGCCGGGCTCATAAATATACCAAGTGCTGTTACCCTCACAGCTTTCGCCAATAAGTTTATCGCCATCCCAGTAGTATTCGGTGCGTTTGCCACTGCTGATTTTAGCGCTGCGCCGGCCCAGCGCATCGTACTCATAACGGCTGATAGCACCATTGCAACTGACACTTGTCAGCTGGTTAAAACCATTAAAATCGCGCTGCTGGCTATTGGCGCCCGCGAGCGCATGTAATTGGTTGCCGCTGTCATCATACTGAAACTGCTTATCGTGATAGCGCAGCAAGCGGTCTTGCCTAACGTCTATACCGTCGCCCTGTGGGTTGCCAAAGCTGTCCCACTGATGGCGCTCGTTCTGGCTGGAGTCGGTGCTATGCTGCTTGCTGATTAGCTGATCCAGCTTATTGTACTGGTACTCAGTATCGCCCAGCTGGTTATCCGTTACTTTTTCCAGCTGGTGCAATGCCGTGTAATGGTACTGGCGCTGCTGAATCTGGCCGCTTCGTTGCCAATGCTGGGTCGTTAAGCGGTTAAAAGCGTCAAACTGCTGCGTTAACGTCAGGCCACTATGATACTCGCGGCTGGTTTCGCGCCCGACACTGTCGAAAGTGCGCCACAGTAATGGCTGCTGATTTACCGCCAGCTGTGTTAGCTGGCCTTCTTCACTGTACCGGTAGTCTAATGTTGTACCATCTGGTAACTGGGTTGTGCTGCATTTACCCTGTTCGTTGTACTGATGAGATATGCAGCTGTTATCCTGCCAGTTCTCACTTAACTGACCATTTAAATGGTAATTAAACCGCAGTTTTCGCTGGCCATTACTGGCCCGCAGTATCCGGCCAATTTTATCATAATGAAAATGGTTGCTTGCCAGTGTCTGGCCATGCAGCGCAGTTTGCTCGGTAATACGACCACGCTTGTCTCGTTTGACTTTTAGCTGGCGCTTGCGGCCATCCCGCACACTGGCAACTTTGCCATTGATATCGTACTGGAAATGCTGCTGGCGGCCATCGAAACCCTGTAGCATGACCGGTCGCTCGTGAGCATCATATTCCAGCTGATAACGGGCGCCGTCGCTGCGCATTATTGCCGTTAAGTTGCGTTCATTGTCGTATTGGTAGCTAAAGGCACTGCCATCGGGCTGCAATATACTGACTGGCTGACTTAACCCCTCGTACTGACGCCCGGTTGTATCGCCATTAGCATTAGTCGAGCTAAGCAAACGACCGCTGCTGTCATAACGATAAGTTTGCTCCAGACGCGTTGAAGGTTCATCAGCCGGGTACTGAACCTGCTTTAATAGCTTACCCGCCAAATTGTACTGATATTCGGTCACCAGACCGCTGGCATCGATTATGCCATTTAACCGTCCCAGGTTGTCGTAGCTATAACGGGTAATGGCATCATTGTGCTTTAAAGCTAAAAGCTGGTTTTCATCACTCCATAATAAACGCTGGACCCCACCGCCGGGTAAATACACTTTTTCAAGCTGATTGTTGCTATCGTACTGGTAACGCGTAACAGAATTATCAGGTGCTGTTTCACTCAGCATTAGCCCGGCAGCACTATACTGGCGCCGCCATTGCCGACCTTCGGCATCAATAATAACGCTGCGCTGACCCAGTTCATTATATTGTAAATGGGTAATGGCACCGTCAGCTTGCTCCAGGGTCGCCAGTTGGCCATGCTCGTTGTAATAAAAACGGGTTTTACTGCCATCAGGCAGTATTTCACTGATTTTCTTGCCCAACTTATTCCAGCTGTATTGCCAGGTAGCGCCATCTGGTGCCACTTTTTTCAGTAACAGGTTACGGCTGTCATGAAAATACTGCCAGCAATGGCCATTACTATCGATACTGCTGGCGCTACGATTGGTGTCATCGTAGCTGAAACGATAATCGTAGATACCATCATCGCCCCAGTTCCGCTCGCAACGGGCTGCTGGCCCGGTGCCCTGCCAGCTAAAGTAATGACAAAATCCGCTGGCCCGTTGCCTTACCGTGATTAAATGCTGACAGTACTGATACTTTTCTGTTTCAGCAGCACAATTTGTGGCACTGATTAATTCTTGCTCATCGTTGTATTGATACTGCGCCAGTACCACCGCGGTTGCGCTCGCGCCCTCCGGTGTATGAGTCACTGCTTCTATCCGGGTTAGTAAACCAGAAGTGTCATAGAACAGCTCAACCCCTTTTTTACCGGTGTAATCTATCCGGCTCAGCCGGCTCTGGCGGTTATAATACAGCTGGATAAAACGTCCGAGGCTGTCCATCACCTGATGCAGTAACCAACGGTTTTTGTCCCCGGCAGCAGGTGCAAATATCCAATGCGTATTATCAGGTTTCAGCAGGACAAAACTACCATCTGATTCTGCTCTTAGCGCTAGTTCTTCTGCCAGCTGATAGCTGGTCTGGCCGGGTTCAGGTACTGCAAATGATAGATGCCGGCCTTCTTCATTCACCAGCGTTAATGATCGCTGGCCTTCATCATCACTAACCAGCTCAATGACCAGCGTGAAATTGCTGCGCCAGCCAAAACCCATACCAATATTCTGATGGCACTGGCTGGAGCGGTAAGCCCGGCGCCATTGCATAGGCAAAGGGCCGGCTAATTCAAAATCAGTCAGCTCAAGTATTTCCTCGCCGGTGCTCATAGAGACCGGATCACCACAGGTTGTCACTTTGGTATTTTCGGGCGTCTGTTGTCCTGCAGCATTGACACCGGCTTTATCGGTGCTAACACTCTCTGCTGCAGCTATACCTGCGCTGCTTTTGCCGCCCCGCTCCAGCGGCTTGCTGCTGGGCGGTGGTGGGGTAACCGATTCAGGCGCCGTTAACACCAGATCCCGCTCGGGCAATCTCAGCGCCAGTAAGCGGCCATCAAGTAAGGCCCCGGCCAGAGTCCGGCATAATTCAGCGTCACGTACCGCGCTCCAGGATGTAGCTAAACCTGTTGCGGCATGTTGCTGACTAAACCACTGATGAACATTATGAATGCTGTCGCTTTGGCTCGCTTCACGACCAAAATTCTGCCGGATCCAACTGCTGGCAGCGTCACGGCTGGTAAACTGCACCGGCGTGCCAATTTGACCGGTGCTCTCTGTACAAAATATAAACATTTTGCCAGAGCGGGTTTTAAGGGTTATAGAATGCGCAGCCATGCCTGAAAACGTCCTTAACAATCTGTTGTGCTGCTGGCGGTTTGCCAGCTGAATACTGCTACTGCACGATAAAGCCGGTCAGAAATTTCGCACTGCAACGTTAAACCCGGTTCGTTATCCTGCAAATATCCCAGATATAAATGAAGTAACCGGTAGACACCGCCGGCTGCACCCAGCTCACCCGTTGCAAAGCCGGTGAAATTAAGCTCAGTCTCGCGGTTCACCAAAGCGGCTAATCGCGAATAGTGACCCTGCCAGCGGGCGGTAAACTCGTCATCGCCACAATCTGCCAGATATAAACAACGCAATGGTGAACCAATGTTTGTTGCTACAGCACTAAATAGCTGTGCTATAGCGGGTTCATCTTGTTGTTTGTTGACCGTGGCGTCACTGGCCAGAAAGTGACAGTTAAGGCCCACGGCACTTTGGCTGAGGCACATTGCAACGGCCCCTTCAGACCACACCACTGAGCTACTGATGTTGCTTACGGCGGATACTGATCCCGACGACAACTGCTGTAGTACCGATGATACCGGGCTGTCTACCCCTATAATCCAGACCCTCTGCTCGCCCGCCGCCAGTAACTGTCTGGCAGCCGCCAGCGCCATTAACGCAGCACTGCGACCATAAGGGAACAACTGACACGCATGGTGACTTAATAACTGGGGAAATGCCTGGTGCAAGCCATTTAATACCGTTTGCAGTTGCGACTCGTTTATCAGCTGCTCCGGCAATACCAGTAACACAGGATCAGTATCCGGTATTTTGCTAAGTTGCTGACGCAGCTTTTCAATAAGTTGCACTATACGCCCGGCTTCGTTAGTCTCCGGGGCTATATCTGCCAGGTAATTAAATTGCACGACATGGCCATCACGCTCTGCCAGGCTCACCGGCACCGGGGCCACATCAAGCTGCAATGCCCATTCAGTGGCGGCTGTTTTACCCAGCACAACGGCATAATCGGTTACGCTCAGGCAACTGGCCATTCACCACCCCGCCAGTTATGTGGTTCAGCTAAAGCCAGCCCCGGCTGCTGCAACACATGTAATGCTGCTGCCGCAAAGCGATGATAATGATTACCTGTTGCCCACAGCAACGCTGTGTTCAGCGTTTCAACCGCCTGGCCGCCGACTAATACAGCGTTGATACAATATGCTGCTGATTGATCAACTGGCTGGTCTGTGTTTAACAGATTATCTGCCGTTAACGGCCCATACATAGTGATTAGTGCACTTTGCGCCGTTGCTTTTAGCTCCGGTTGTCTGGCGATGTCCAGCAGCAGCGGACAAAATTTTGTCAGGCCACTAAACCCCATGGCATTTAGCGCCAACGTATAGTCAACCAGACACAACAAATTGATAATACGTATTTTTTGATCACGTGTAGCGGCTAACAGCAACAACTGTAACTGTCTTGGTTGCAAACATTGGGCGCTAAGCAATTGTTCAGTCAGACCTACGACATCAGTCTGTTGACCCAGCAGGTATAAACTGAACCTCAACTCTGCCAGGCTGGCTGCATTAAGCGAGCGGCTACCAGCAATCGATTGCAATACGCTTACCTGCTCCACTAAACCGAATTGACCGGCCAGTTGCACGGCGCTGCGCTGGTCAAGGTGCCACATTTGCTGAAATAACCCGGTAGCCAATGCCTTGTTACATAACAAACAGAGTAACTGGCTTTGCTCAGGCCGGTTGAACTGTTGCCTGTAGTGCTCAGCTGTTTTCGCCCGTAAAGCCAGCCATATTTCTGCCACTAAGCGCTGTGCCGGTAACGCCAACGGCAGGGTCAGCACCATATTGAGTTCAGCGGCGCTGTCATTGAGTATGGCGCTGAGCCAGGCAGGCATACCAGCGTCATCAGCACTAAGATAGCGCTGGCATAAGCGAACACTTTGCAACAACTGCCTGTCATGCCGTTGCAACTGCGCTAAGGTGATGTAGTCGCTGGTGCACAAGGCCAGTCGCTGCTGCCACAGCTCGTCACTGCGCTGCGCCAAATTGGTAAAGGTTTGCATCATGCCTTAGCCACCTATCAGCACGGTTGGCACGCCCACCACTATTTTGCCACCATGGGCAGTATCATCGCCAAGACGGGCAGCATTTTTACCGTTGATAAAAACGGTCGCAGAACCACCACTAATGCTGTCTGGCGGCCCGACACATAATAGCTTGTCACCTTTACGTGCCGCGGGCATACCGGCGATACTGACATTGGCCGAGCCCTGCAATACCGGACCACCTACGTGCGGTACCTGAGCCGTCACTTTAGGACAGACATGCATAGAACCAATAACCGCTGCCGGCTTACTCATACTTCACCTTGTGTTCTGTATTTAGCCTAGTTAATGCTGACCTTGGCGCCATTAATCGTGATATTGACGCCTTTAATTGCGATAGAGCCGTCGCTTTTCATCGCAATAGATGCCGCACCGGTTTTAATGGTAATGGCATCGCCTGCTTCTATAGTCAGTGCTTTGCCAATTTTTTGGGTGTCGCTACCGTCTACCTTGCTACTGCGATCTTTATTTACTGTCAGCGTCTCATTGCCTTTGATGACGCTACTGCTGTCGTTGTCCACCGCTATTTGCTGATCATGTTCAACCTGCAGCTGAAAGTTCTTTTCAGCATGCAAATACAGCAATTCTTCCCCTTTCTTATCCTCAAAGCGAATTTCATTGAAATGAGCGGCCCCGCCGCCCTCGCTGGAGCGAGACTTTATGCCACTTTGAGTTTTATCTACCGGCAAATCGTAAGGCGGCATATGATCAGAGTTATATACTGAGCCAATAATCACCGGTTGGTCCGGATCACCATTCAGAAACTCGACTAATACCTCCTGATCACGGCGTGGGTAGAAAAACATGCCCCACTTTTTACCCGCCCAGTTCTGGCTTACTCTGATAGGACAGGAACTTTCATGGTCTTTAATATCACTACGATCCCAATGAAACTTCACTGTTACCCGGCCCAGTTCGTCTACCGATATTTCTTCGCCACCTTTGCAGGTGACTGTTGCAGTTTGAACACCGGTGACAACCGGCTTGCTGGTTTGCAATAGCGGGCGGTACACAACGTCTTTAGGCACGCACCGAAAACTGTTGGTAATCACATTCTCGCCACTCTGATTAGCTCCAGTCTGATTAACTACCGCCGCATCCAGGCGCAGATCAGTAATGACATATTGTTTGCCCACTTCGGCTTTGTCTTCATGCTCAGCTATCGAGAAAGTGCGGCCGGCAGTAAAACTGCGGCAACTGCTGGCGGCTTGCTGCATGGCCATATCCCGCTGCAGTGCTTCCAGGCGGATAGTTGCAATCGCTTTACTTCGGTTATGTGTTTCAGCTTCAGCACTGTAATTAAATATTTCATAATCAGCGTGTTTACTTACTAAGCTGCCTTTCCCAAAGGTCCCGGTAGGCAAGGCTTTCGGCTTTTCCAGGTTGTAGCCACGCTGAACAAACTGGCCCGGCACCATGCGCAAAGCCTTTTGCCATTGACTGATATGCGCTTCTGCAAGCGTGCCGGTATGAAACTTAACGTTCTTCTCAAGGCACGGTTCGTATGCGCTGGCTTTGTCAGCCAGTACTAATTTATGTTGCCCTTTGCTATGCTCAAAAAAGTAGAAAATACCTTCTTGCTCCAGCAACCGGCTGACAAAGCTAAAATCCGCTTCTTCGTACTGCACTTTGTATTCATAGTCGGGGTAGCTGCCACTGATCTTTGCCCTGGCATCAAGCTTGATGCCATGTTCACCTGCCAGTGTTTCAACAATTTTAAGGACATTCTGGCTTTTAAAAATGCGACTATTCACCTTATGCTGCATATACCAGGCTGCTGGAACGATATTAAGATGGTAGTCGCGAAAGTTGTTATCACCGGCTTCTTTATTAACTCTGAGACCCAGGCTATTTAATTCAGCAACAACGCCATGAATATAGCGCTGACTACCGTTGCCTAACTCAAGAGTTATACAAACCTCTTTACCAATCAAATCTTTAGCAGAAATTTCCTGGCCATTTGTATACACTGTGGCGGACAATGAGAATAAACGGGAAATTCCTTCATCTAATACAAACCGCGTCAGATAAAGTGCATCCTTACCCAGCGGGGTATCAATTCTGATGCTATTTTCATCCTGGGTAGCTTTTTGCATCCGTACGCCTCAATAATGAAAGGATTGGTAAAAAAACCTGAAATACCGCAGCTGATACCGAAAGCGGCATCAGCTGCGGTTGGTGCTTACAGCTTAGCGCCTTTAACGCCGCTGTAACCGTATACCAATGGAGCGGTAACGTTGTTTTTGTCGTCTGTTGGGGTAACAGTCATCATCAATTCTGTGTAGCTGATAACGATAGTTTCAACAGGACGGTCACCTGAAACTGACATCTGATAGCTGCTGATCATCGCATCAGTCAGTTCAATCTTCATGATTTCTTCAATTTTGTCGCCTTGCTTGGTAATGTGGAACACGGCTTTCTGGCCTTTACCAATAGTGGCTTCTTTGAATAGATCCGGTGACGACTTGTCTTGCAGTTTAGTAATAACAATATCGTTTAAACGGGTAGAGCTGGCTTCACGATCCATCGCAGTACCAGTGTATGAAGTTAACTCGCGGTGAGAACCCCAATCCATAGATAATACGGTGATCATGTCTTTAAATTCATCAGCGGTAGATTCGCCTTTGATTGCGCCATACTTCAGGTAGGTATTTGCTTGCATGCTATGCTCCTTTTGCATATGTAAAATAGTGTCCGCTCAGGACAAATATAAACCCGGGCAATACTCACCCTGGTCAAACGCCAAAAAAACACTCCCTAGAACCACTATGAATACCACAAACAATATTAACATTGTTTAAACATTAAAGCGGGTTTATCCGGTAAAGTACTTTTTCAAACTAAATAAATTATACCTTTAAAGAATCTATGATCAACTTTTAATTAACTATTTAGATCTATTTTTAACTTATGAATAAAATAACCAAAACCCAATGGCTTGAAAGCCATAAATGTGCATTAAACGTAAACTATTATGAAATATGGTAACTAAAGTCTTCCGTATCAAATCCTAGCTGCACCTGAGCAACTGCCTGTCGCTCAGCTGTACGCTGCAGGATCAACACAGATAATTCAGGTAGTAAGGTGTTTTGCAATATATTGTGAATGGTTCTGGCACCGAAGCCTGCATCCTGACAACGACTGACAATCGCATCAACAACGCTCTGGTCATAACTGAAACTAGCGCTGTAATGTTGCTGCAAGCGCTGGGCAATTCGCTGTAACTGCAATTTAGCAATCATCGCCAGTTTGTCATCGGCCAGCGGTAAATAAGGAATAACATTTAACCTGCCTAAAAACGCTGGTTTGAAAATTTGCAGTAAATCGTCTTTAAGCGCTTTGGTTAGCCCGGCAACTGAGGGTTCAGTTTCAGGATCTTCAAATAAACGCATTGTGGTATCGGTACCCACATTCGATGTCATAATAATGATGGTGTTTTTAAAATCGATATCCCGACCTTCACCATCCTTAATAGTGCCTTTATCAAACACCTGGTAGAAAATATCCTGCACCCCGGGATGCGCCTTCTCCATTTCATCCAGCAGCACGACACTATAGGGTTTACGACGAACTGCCTCGGTCAGAATACCGCCCTCACCATAGCCAACATAACCCGGAGGTGAGCCCAGAAGTAACGATACTTTATGTTCTTCTTTAAACTCCGACATATTAATCACTGTCAGATTGTCTTCGCTGCCATACACTTGTTCTGCCAGCGCCAGCGCGGTTTCAGTTTTACCTACCCCACTTGGCCCCGTTAACAAAAAGATACCGTTTGGTTTGTTTTCATCTGAAAGCTGCGCTCTGGACGTTTGTACCGTGCGGGCGATCAACGCCAGCGCATGTTGCTGTCCTACCACCCGACTTGCCAGATGCTGCTCAAGCGCCAGCACATTATGTATTTCGTCAGCCTGCATTTTACCCAGAGGTATTCCGGTCCAGTCAGCAATTACTTCGGCGATAAGTTGTTCTGTTACCTGCCAATGCACCATAGGCGTTGTCAGTTCAGCCAAGGACGCACGCAACTCAGTCAGCTGTTCAATCAGCTTGTCGTTGCTCGCAACCTGTTCACTAATTTGGTCAGTGTCAGTTGCTGGCGTTTCGTCAACCGTTGATCCACTTGCCGCTTGCTGTAATTTTGCTGCCAGTGCTTTTGCCTGAGCAACCAACTCACGCTGTGTTTGCCACTGTTGTTGCAGGTCGCTGAGGGCGTCCTGCGCTTCGGTCAGTTGCTGTTGCAACTCTGTAAGCTGGCCGGTATGCGCGACACCCAGACACTGCTCCCGTTGCAACACACTCATTTCGCTCGCTATCTGGTCAACCTTGCGCTGTTGGTCTTCCACAGGTCCAGGTACAGCATCCTGACTCATTGCCACTCTGGCGCAGGCGGTATCCAGCAAACCGACAGCTTTGTCAGGAAGCTGCCGACCGTTTATGTAACGATCAGATAAATAGGCCGCGGCCTGCAGAGCTTTATCAGTAATACTTACTCCATGGTGTCCTTCCATCACAGCAAGTAAGCCGCGCATCATCAGTACGGCTTGCGCCGGGCTGGGTTCTTCTACTTTAACCACCTGAAAACGCCGGGTCAGTGCTGCATCTTTTTCAAAATACTTTTTGTACTCTGCCCAGGTCGTGGCCGCAATCGTTCGAAGCTCGCCACGCGCCAACGCAGGTTTAAGTAAGTTTGCCGCATCGTTCTGTCCAGCCTGGCCACCACTGCCAATCATGGTATGGGCTTCATCTATAAAAAGAATAATCGGTGTTGCACTTTGTTTTACTTCATTTATCACATTTTTCAGGCGGTTTTCAAATTCGCCTTTCATGCCGGCGCCAGCTTGCAATAACGCCAGATCCAGTACCCGCAATGCCACACTTTTAAGTTTATCTGGTACGTCAGCAGCCGCTATCCGCAGCGCCAGACCTTCCACTACCGCCGTTTTACCCACCCCGGCTTCCCCTGTCAAAATGGGGTTATTCTGGCGGCGGCGGGTTAAAATATCGATCATCTGCCGGATTTCAAAGTCACGCCCGACAATAGGGTCAATTTTTCCGGCCCGGGCCTGTGCCGTCAGATCTAGGGTAAATTGATCCAGCGCCGGCGTTTTACCTGCCTGCACAGAACTTGTTTGCTCCGTTGCCGTGTTTTGTTCAGCGGATTGCACCGCCAGGCCTGGCCATACCCGCAAAAGTTCAGCCGGATTAATTTTGTCCAGTTCAGGAGTTCGGCGCAGGACCAGCCCTGCCAGGCTTTCATCCTGTAGTAGGGTGTAGAGCAAGTAAGCACTGCGAATTTGCCTGTCGCCAAATTCGATAGTGGTATTTAACCAGCTCGCTTTTAACCAGTTAATTAATTGCAATGAGATCCCCGGTAACGAGTTATTACCGGTTTTAAGCTGCTCTAACGCCTGCTGCAATTGTTGCTGCAACTTATCGGTATCCACGCCAAAACTGCGGAACAACAAATTAAAATCGGCACTGTCACGTTGCAGCAGCGCATCAAGCCAATGCTCAATCTCCACGGTGTAATGACTGCGTGACTGGCAGCGTGCAGTGGCCGCTTCCAGTGCCTGTTTACAGTCACTATTGAGTTTTTCTACCAGACTCTTTAACGAACTCGTCGACATAAATGCTTCCTGTGCATGTATTAAAGCCGGCCCAGTCTGAAACCAACCTGAGCGGGTTGCTGCGAAATTGCAGCGCGAATACTTAACCGGCTGCCACGTCCCAGCGCAGTTTGCCGATCGGCTAAGCGGGTACAACAGAAATCCTGCTGCTTACCCTTAACAACAAGCCGTACCTGCAAATGCGGATCAAGGTAACGACTGACAATTTTCCGGACAACCTGATATGCGCTGGCGCCAGGCATCAAGCCCGGCAATTTTGCAGGCTGGGCAGCTACCTCAATAACCACAGTAGAACTGACATCCCAGACCCGCTGGCCCAGCATAGAAGTTTGACCCAACGCAGCATTTTGCCCCTCAGGCAGAGTCCGGCCTGCCAGCTGGCTCTGTTCACCGGGCTCCAGTGCCAGCCAACTGCCGGTCAACGACACAACACGGGTCGGACTGCCAAGCAAATCAGTTAATATCTGTTGCAGAAACTGGCCCGAATGGTTGCGCTGGCTAAACGCACCAGCGTAATAAAGCCCCAGCGCATCATCACTGCCGCTTAGTTGCTGCAATAACTTACTGACAGGATCATTCAGGCCATCAGCAATTTCGTACTGACAGGCAAAGCGGTACTTTTCCCAGGCCCGGTAATACAGCGAGATTAGCCGATGGTTAAAAATATCGAAAAAATCGCGCATAGCGCCGTCCCGTTGTTTCAGGCGCTGCAATACCATTTCAGTGTAATGCTGTGGCATCACGCCGCTCGGGCCGGTTAAGCCGAAAAAACTGACATACAGTTCCACAGTCTGTCGATCGTCATCACCTCTGCGTGACGTGGCTTTGTTAATAGGTTGACCGGCAAACCCCAGATGCTGTTCGGCTTTAAACCGCACCAGCTCTTTGGCCGGAAAGGTATCCCGGCCAACCCCATGCCACTGCTTTTGCTCAGCGCTAAACTGGCGCTCTATCTGATAAACCGCCTGATAAAAATCAAAATCAGCCGGGCTCTGGAGCAAGGCATCAAAATTCATAGCAACACCCTGCTGCCGACTCTGGCCGGCCAGCGATGGTATATTTGCTCATGCTCTTTAAGCTTTACGGTTAAGCGGGTAAAGCTGTTAATGCTGGCATACTGGGCAAAAAAGGCATCCAGAATATTAGCGAAAAAATAAACATTGCTGCCCGCATAAGCAGACTGACTAAATTCAATCAGTATTTCTGTGCCACTGCATACCGCAATGCGGCCCTGCTGATTAACCCTGGCAGAACCGCTACTCAGGGTTAACCCAACAATGCCATCAATCAGCGCTTTTGATTCCGGGGTACAGCGAAAGTCATACAGCTTTAAGGTTTCGTGCAGCACTTTTAATGCCTGCTCACCACTAAAATGATTGAGGGTTAAATGATTAACCAGCTGCCAACGACTGCTCTCAGCCAATGCAGGTCTGACACTCATGGTCGGTGCAACCAGACAACGCACAGATTTAACAACATCGGCATGCTTAGTGATGGCGAATTCCGGCTCACCACCGCCGAAGGGCAAATATGCCGGCTGATTCCGGTTGCTGCACAATGCGTCTACCTGAATTACCCAGTTTTGCTGCTCATCACTGTTGCTGACACCTTTGAACTGACGATCAATGATCGATAAATAGACCTCTGTCCCGGCTTCTGCGTAACCTCCCGCCCAGTCGACAAACTCACGCCGGGTATGCCAGAACAACTGCTGTTGCTGCAGGTAATCAGGATGACCCTGACTGTAATAAGGATTAAGTGTTAATTCATTGCCTTGCGGATCAAACGCCTGTACTTGCTGTACCTGCACCACTTCACAGACATCAGCATCCAGATATCGTGGCGCCAGCCGGTATTCGTATTGCGCAGCTTCCAGCTTTACCGGTTCAAGTTTTTGTTTAAACAAATTAATCACCGGCGAACAACCCAGCAGAATGCTATCTGCAGTAATATGCCGTTCCAGCTCGTCCGCCCCTTCCGCCAGATAGAAGTACAACTCAAACTTGTCAGCAATACCTGGCCAACCGGGATCTAAATCTGCCAGCGAGAAAAACAAAAACTTCTCCGGGCATAAGAACTGCTCTACCAGCAAGCGATACCCGCTGAAACTACGCTGACTGTAGGGCACCACTTGTTCATTATCAGCAAAACCGACCGGCTGAATATGACGCGGCTGTAGAAAGCGTATCTGCTCAGTATTACCCTCGGGCGCAATACCAATACTGATGACATGGCGCATAACCAGTTCAAATAATTTGTAAACATGATGGCGCTGACCATTCAGATAAAAGCGTAAATTATCTACAGCCAGTTCATGCATTGACGTGTTTTCAAACTCGCAGGCTAAACTCAGTTTTAACAAGGCTTTAGCGGTTTGGCTGGCCGGCGGTTTAGGGGCATGAAAAGGCGCGTTTTTATATTCAGCCTTTACCACTTCCAGTGGCCAGAGATCGGTGTCATAGCAATTCTGAAAGGTGCAGGGTTTCAGCCCCTCGGCGCGGGTTTCAAACTCTGTACCGCGCTTTACTAAAATTCCGGACGTGGATAAGTTCTGACTCACCAACTTCAATACTGATACCGACGGTATCGGAGCCTGGTAATCGGGGTACATCTGGCCCAGCAATGCATCAGTCAGCTCCGGGAAGCTGTCATCCAGTTTCTGACGGATCTGAGCACTAAGTAAGGAAAAAGCTTCAATCAGTCGGGAAACATGGGGATCTTCCACTGTTTCCTCGCTGATCCGCAGCCGACCGGCAATTTTCGGGTATTTCTCAGCGTATTCCGCACCCATTCGCCGGATATACGTCAGTTCCCGGTTGTAATACTTTAATAACTCATCATTCATTACTGATAGTCTCTGATGGTCAGACCGAGATGAACCGGTTCTACTTCCGAATCAAACATAATATGTTCTGGCTCTGGGTCAGCATAAAGCAACGCCTGGATCCGCAATCGCAGCACCCGTTCAATATTCTGTTCTTCATCAGGCAATGACACTTCTACCTCTACGAAGCGTGGTTCGAAACGGCGAATGCATTGCTCTACAGCATGGCAAAGCTGTTGGCGTCCCTCTATAGAGTCGACCACCATTACCGAAAAATCGGGTAAGCCATAATTCAACAGACTTTGTGGTAACTCGCTGTAGCTTTCAGGCCAAACATGCCACTGCACACGGGTATTAAGTAAATTTTCAAGATCCCGACGCACACTCTGGCGCAGGGCTTTTAAATCAAAACCACGCCGTTGCCGCCCCGGATCTTTCTGGCCGGGTGCATCATCAATCAGCCGGTCAAGCAACGACATTTGTAATGCTTGTTTCTGATGCACTTTCATCGTATTTATTCGACCAGCGCTGCAGCAGTATTCGTTTCTGAGGCCGCAGCAAACTCAACAAGGTCACTGAGTGCTAACGCGTTATCACCAAGCAGTACCATTTTCTGGCCTATACCGGTAATTAGCCCTTTATCATGCTCCAGCCAGTCGGTCACGCGACCTAACTTACTATCAACGTCGTTGCTATCGACATAAATTAGTGGCAGGAAGGCTTCACCCTGCGGTCCATCGACGATACTGATGTCAACCCGTCGCCAGATAATGTCTAACAGGCTTTTAGCAGGATGCACCTTTAAACTGGCAATTTGATCAAAGCTGGCCAGATAGTATTTTCCGTCGGTACCAAACAGTTCCAGATAGCCAGCCAGGCTGTCATCCAGATCCCGGATATCAGGAAATTGTTGTTCCTGTCGGGAAATTGTTGTCGCAATCCGCTGTTGTTCCAGCTGCTCAGCTGCTTGCACTGCAGCCGCGGTATTCTGTTCGTGTAATGCTAAACGCAGCTTAAGCATTTCACTAAACATTGGCGCTGGCTCACCGAATAACGTGGCAGTCATGCCGCCCTGATAAAAATCCCGCCGCGCCGTTTCCGCCCGGATAAGTTGCCGGACATTAACGGCCCCCAGCAAATAATCAGGATGCTGACGGACGATCATATCCAACTGGTTATCGGCTTTTTCAAGTTGGCCATCAATACACAGCAGTTCTACATAGGCCGCCCGCATCTGCGCATTCAGCGGGTCATCCTTTAATACGGCTAAAGCATGTTCCAGTGCCTGCGGTAACTGACCACTGTTAATCAGAGAATGTAACTGTTTCATCTTGTATCCTCAGGCTAATGCCTTTTGTTTAGGAGAGAGCTCGGCGACTAACTTTACCGATGTCACCATATGGTCCAGCTGAAAATGGGGCTGCAACTGGATCACCGAATAATAACGACCCGCCTGGCCGCGTTTTTCCTTTACAGTAATTCTGGCTTCGCGCAGTGGCCTGCGGGCTCTTACTTCGTAAGAGGCATCTTCAGAGGCCGTGGTGTAATTGTGCAACCAGCTTTGCAAGTCTTGCTGACATTCTTCTGCCGACACATAGCCCCCCACTTTGTCACGGCCAATAACTTTAATGTAATGGGCAAAACGGGCAACACAGAGGATGTATTGCAACATGGCAGACAGCCGCGCATTGACACTGGACAGGGTTTTATCAAAAGACTTCGCTTCCTGAACGGAAGCATTATTGTAAAACGCATAAAAATCGCTGTATGGCACAGCAGACAAAGGAACGAAGCCACTGTCAGACAGTGCGGCTTCAAACCGGTGGCCTACCAGTAAATTGACCGACGGCTTGTTAAATGACTGATACTTTTCAGTCTCGTACTGACTAACCGGTAAATGGGTTACTAAACCAAAATTATAGTGACCGGCTTTCATGCCCCGGATCTGACCAAACCAGCCAGATTCGCTATAGGCTCTTACTAATACGCCGGCAAAGGCCCAGGCTGCATTACCCCAAAGATAATCGCTCTGCGGCCGTTTAAATTGCTCTTTAAAAACAAAGCCTTCACTGCGACTGCCATCATCTTTATACGGTGGGCGCATTAACACTTGTGGTAATACCAACCCCAGAAAGCGCGCATCTTCCATTTCCCGTAGTGCCCGCCATTTAACGTATTCCGGCTGTTTAAACTGACTGGCAATATCGGCAACCTGGCCTAACTCTGAAAAATGGTCAACGCCAAACAATGATGGATGGGCCGCCGTAATAAAGGGCGCAAAAGCCGCGGCAGCGGTGCGGGTAACTTCCTTTAATGTATCAAGATCATTAATACTCTGACCACGGCGAATTTTATGGCTGATCTGGTAATCACCAATCAAAACTCCAAACGGCTCACCGCCTGCCATATCAAATTCATTGTCGTAAATGAGTTTAAAAAACTCACTTTGATCAAAATCGATTGCGCGGTTGATGTCCTTGCTTAGTTCAGGCCAGGACAATGATATCAGCTTCACTTTTACTTTCTGCTCGCGGTCATATCGCTCTGCCTGTTCGGTCAGATATAATAAACCCCGCCAGCTTGCTTCCAGTTCCTGCATAACCGGATGATGTAAAATACTATTAATTTGTTTATTGATCAGGCTGTCAATTTCAGCAATAGCCCGGCCCAGAATGGGTGCAACAAAAGCAGCGCCCGGACAGGGCCTGTTCTCAATGTGCTGTAGCCAGTATAAAATGGCGTTAAGTGGCTCAGGCTCTCGTAAAAAACGGCTTAACAAACCTTTGTCGGCAAAACTGGCATAAGACGGACTGGCCTTGCCGCTGTCATCAGTATCAAAAACTGTATCAGCAACAAAATTTACTGCGTCAACCATGACCTGTCCGTCCCTGCTTCATCATACAACTTCAGCTTTAGCAGCTTCGCCCGCAGTGTTGCTGCAGGCTTGCCAATCAGCTACCCATTTCCGGTATTTTCGCAACCAACCGTAATGAGGTTGACAGCTCTTCCAACTGCAGCCATGGACGCAACCAGGCCACTGCATTGTATGAACCCGGACGACCAGGTATTTCACGCACCTGCACTTTGGCATCTGCCAGCGGATAGCGGGCACGAACCTCCTGACCACTGCCCTCAGAAGCGTTAACGTAGGTCAGGATCCAGCGGTTAAGCCATACTTCCACGTCTTCAGCTTCCATAAAGCTGCCAATTTTGTCCCGGGCTAATACTTTTAAATAATGCGCAAAACGGGAGGTCGCCATCAGATATGGCAGCCTTGCAGATATAGCCGCATTAGCTGTGGCTTCCGGGCTCTCATATTTCTTAGGTTTCTGCGCTGTCTGGCCACCGAAGAACACGGCGTAGTCAGTGTTTTTGTAATGACACAATGGCAGAAAACCCATTTTGCCAAGTTCAGCCTCACGCCGATCGGTGATACCGATCTCCGTTGGGCATTTTAAATCCGGGTCTCCATCGTCGCTCATAAAGATATGCGAGGGTAAACCTTCAACTTTACCGCCGCCTTCAGCGCCGCGAATGGCGGTACAAAACCCATACTGAGCAAAGGCTGTCGTTAACCGGCTACCCAATACATAGGCTGCATTCATCCAGCAGTAGTGGTTATGATTGGTATTTTTCGCCACGGCTTTCTGGGTGTCTAATTCAAATTCTTCATAGCCAAACTCTTCTACCGGGCTGGTAGAGCTGCCATACGGTAACCGTGCCAATACCCGTGGCATGGTCAGGGTAACAAACCTTGAGTCATCGCTGTCACGAAATGACCGCCATTTGGTGTATTCAAGTGATTCGAATATTTTTTCCAGATCCCGTGGTTTTGATAATTCAGTCCACTCATCAAAACCAAACAACGCGGGCGAAGCGCTGGATAAAAATGGACAAAAACCTGCTGCTGAAACATTCGACATATAGGTCAGTGTTTCAATATCTTCCGGATGGTTGGTAAATTCATAGTCACCAATAATGGCGCCATAAGGTTCACCGCCCGGGGTACCGAACTCAGTTTCATATACCTTTTTAAAGGTCTGGCTCTGATCAAACTCCACCGCTTTACTCAAATCTTTGTAAAGCTCTTTTTTGCTCATGCTGATCATCCGGATTTTCAGCGAGCCACCGGTTTCAGAGTTAGTCACCAGATGACTAAGTCCTCGCCAGCTACCTTCCAGCTTCTGAAAATCTTCTGAATGCATAATCGCCGCCAGTTGATCAGAAATAAGTGTATCCAGCCGGCTAATTGCCTCGTTAAAGGTTACCGTAAGATTTTTATTCCAGCTGACCGTGCCACTCATGGCTTCTTCAGTTAACGTACGGATTAACTCTTCCGCACGCGATGCATCAGTTTGCTTGGTGGCACCTATGGCTTGTTCCAGCAATGAGCCAAGCTCAGTGCTACTGCTGTCATGGCTTTCTACTAAGGCTTCCGTACTCATGTTATTTGTCCTCTACATTCAGTTCCTGCGCCAGCTGCTGCAGGTCAGCATCACTGTTAAGTACCCGTTCCAGAATATTTTCCAAATCTTCAGACCGATCGATTTTGGTCATCAGGTCACGAAGTTTGTTGCGGGTTGCCATCAATTTATCCAGTGGCTCGACCTGGCGCACTATGGCTGCGGGTTCAAAGTCCTGCATCGACTTAAACTCCAGATCAACGGCAAACTCACTACCATCACCCGCCAGTTTGTTTTCCACTTTAAAATTAAGTTTTGGGCTCATCCGCTTAAGCACTTCGTCAAAGTTATCGCGGTCAATCTGGACAAAACGACGGTCTTTTAACGGCTTTAATGCCTGCGTGTTGTGGCCGGCAAAATCGCCCATAACGCCGACGACAAAAGGCAGCTCTTTCTTAACGGAGTTACCTTCAGTCTCTACATCATAAGTAATATGAACTCTGGGTTTGCGCACCCGTGACAACTTACTGTGAATACTTTCCATTTACTCTCTCCTATCATTTGTCTGTCGTGGCCGCGCAGGCAACGCTGGCCGGTTGCACTACTACTTAGTCTGCGGAATCCCCGCCAGACGAAAATAACTATTTCGGGTATTGCTATCATCAATCAACTCTTGCAGCAGCTCTGGTAACGTCAGATCACTCCAACGAATAACCTGCTCCAGCGCGTACGACATTGGCGAATGAGGCTCAGTTTTACGAAAAAAATCAGCAGCAAGTTGCAAAGAACGAATAGCGTGCTGTCTGGATTGCAGTTGTGCGTCAACGTTGGCGGGCTTTACATCTGTTAGTCCGGCATCGGCATCTGTTGGTGCTATGTCAGCAGCCACTTTCAATTTATCTGCAGCCAGGTAGTTGACTGTATCCAGACAGGTCTGCATTGCCTTGCTGATTGCTGTGGTTGGCTGCGGCTCGCCAGCCATAGCCGCATCCATGGCATCTGACAACAACTTAAACTCTGCAATAGCTAACTGAATATCGCTACGGAGTTGCTGATAAAAACCAGCGGATGTTTCCTGTACCGCCTGCTGAATCTGCTCCAGACTGGCAATACCGGCTTCAGCACGTTGTTTCTGCTTATTTTCATCTTTGCGGGAAATATCAGCCGCCCGCACATACTGCCAGCAGGCAAAACAGCCTTCAGACGTTGTTTCCGTCAGCGGTATACTTAAAATGGGGGTAATAAGTGCGCCATCACCTTCGTAACCATTAAGGCCAATCAGCGGGGCAATTCGGGCCTCCATACCTTCGTCATCAGGTGACGGGTACAGATCAGCCCAGAAATGTTCTATTAATAACCGGGTAGCTTTAAATCCACTTGCCAGACCAAAGAACCCTTCGCTGCGACACCAGGCTTCAATCAGCCATGCCGCATATTCCAGATCTTTACTCTGGCCAGCTAACAACTCAGGTAGTGTTTGCACCAGTGGCCGCCAGTCCAGCACCAATGATTGAAAATCATCATCTTCAAACAGCATGGCGCGTTCATTAGCTCTGGCCTGACTGCGCACATCTTTTAAAGAATAATATTGCGACGCGGGCGAGATATCACTGCGTGGATCAACACCAGCCGGCATCTCATCAGACACCGGTTTAATTAACAACTCAAAATCTATTAATTCACTGCGATCCATCACAATTAACCATTAAATCTACTAACAGCAAAATATGTTACTTTATAGTTCACCAAATAACAACATTGCAAACTATATTTATACATTTTTAAGATTTAAAGGTATGGTTTTATCATTTAGGTTAACATTATTGTTTAAATGTAACTTTACCAGAATACTGGTGACATTATCTTTGGCACCCGACACTAAGGTTGAGTGCAATAAAGCCTTGCTGGCATCAGCAATGTCATCATGTTGTAAATACTGATAAATTTCATTATCTGGCAGTTCTTTAGTCAAACCATCAGTACAAAGCAGGAATAAGTCTCCTGCCTGACAGGGCCCGCTACAGATCGCAATATCCAATTCGGAATCAACCCCAACAGCCCGGGTAATCACATTGGCCAATTCATGGCTCTCTGCTTCACTGGCAGCCAGTAAGCCCTGCTCGACCATTTCGTTAACCTGACTGTGGTCATGACTAAGCTGACGTAACTCATTCTCCCGCAACAGATAGCAACGGCTGTCACCGGCCCACAACAAGTGATATTGCTGCGCCTGAATAAACAGAACCACCACTGTAGAGCCTGCCAGCGTGCCTAATAATTGCTGCTTACTGTAGTTAACGAGTGCCCGGTTCGCCTCCTGTAATGCCTGACTCAACAACGCCGGGCTCAGGTTATCACCTGCGGTATCGACTACGGTTTGCAACATATCCATGACCATCTGACTGGCCACATCGCCGGCAGCGTGGCCCCCCATCCCATCAGCAACAGCCCATAGCCGCGCATCAGGCAACGCCAGACAGGCGTCTTCATTTAGTTGTCGCACCAGGCCTTTATGGCTTTGGGCGTGAAATACAATATGCATATAACAGCAGGATCCGGATTAATTAATAGTTAATTTGTTTTTGCTGCCAATTCCAGCGCGCCCAATCACCATCGAGCATTGCTGCGTACTGACTAACCTGAGGTAAACCTGTTGTTACCAGTAAACAGGGTGCAATATGCTCTGAACCTGATGTCCACCACAAACAATAGCGGGGAAATTGCTGCAGATAGCTCTGATGAAGTAATGCCAGACTTTCCAGTGGCTGATTAGCACTGATTTTCCAGGCCTGACGTATGGCGTCGTTATTACTTTGACTAACGCTAAACCGTTTTGCCTCAGGCCAACTCACGATGTCGGCATTTAGTTGCGCCAGCCACTGCTGTAAATTAAAGCCTTCATCCAATGTCGCCAGCGCGTGTTGCTCAAGGGTTTCACACCAACTGCTTTGCTGCCAGGCCTGAACCGGTGTTACCGCCAGTTCAGATGCCAACGTAAGCGGGTAATGCCGGCCGACCTGATCCACTGATGGCATCAGGGTACCGGCCATAGGCTGATCGCTGCACACTCCCGGAGAAAGCGCAAAATGCCAGATCGGGCTGGTTAAATAGGTTTCAAGCCAACTCGCACCCAGTTGTTCCCGGCTTACTGCCAGCACCGCCTGCAACCACTCATTCCAGCTGTCAATGAAGGCAACATCCAATCCCTGCGCCAGAAAATCTCCCTGGCTGACAATTTTGCCGCAGACCCCCAGTTGTTGCGCCCGTGCGGACGTTACAGACTGGCCGGACACGAGAATGCCTCCAGTTCGTTGTTCCAAAAAGGGTTGTTTACTGTATCAGGTACCAGTTCCAGCCTGGCTTTGTTGCCCTGCACCGCCAGGTGCAACACTTTGTCGGTACGGGTTTGCGGCCGCGCTTTGGTAAGTTCATCCAACAGGCGGAACCAGGACCACTCGCCGTCATAGCTGGCATTGGACGACAAGCCTGCATTTGCGGGCGTAAACACCAGGCGGGTTTGCAACTTGTTGCGATCACCGGGCCAGTAAAACTGGCTGGAACGGGTTGGGCCATGCCGGTAAGATAATTCCTGACCGTCTATGTCTAACATAAGGTGGGTAATATGCCGGTCCAGAAACAATGGCTTTAAGCTAAAACCGACTTTAAGCTTCTGGCTACCTGCTTCAAAAAAGGTACTGCGAATGCGCTGAGCCCGCTGAAAAGTTTGTAGCACACTGCTATCAAGACCAATGTCTTTTTTAAACGTCCAGTTGGTGCGGCTGGTATTCACAAACGGGCTGAGGTAATCCTTGAAAAAACTATCAAGGGTACCGCCATAGCCAAAGAACCGTTCAAAATCCCGCAGTTTAATATCCTCACTGGCACGTCGATTCAGCGGATAACGCCCTGCAATAGCCCCACGGTACTCAGCCAGTACTTTACCCTGCCAGGCTTCATTAATATGCTGCCGGCTGCCACTGGCAAACAGTTGTGCGGTATCACTGGATAAATTACCCAACCAGTGACTGAACGGCGCCGGTACTTCACTGCGTAAACGTCGTAGCGCAACATTCAGCTCGTTCCCTTCCTGTGAGTTCAGCTGATTAACATAAGCTTGCCGTGCCATTCCCCCAGGCACATACAATCGTTCCAGATAATCATAATAACGGCGGGTAGTCTGTGCTATTTGCTCTAACCGGACACTATCTATCGCCAGTAACTCAGAAAATGCGGCTTCTACTTCTTTACCGGGCAAACTGCGGCTTAAATCTGGCATTTCATCCGGCAGTATCCGGTTCATGCGGGCGGTCTGGCTGGAAAACTGGGTTTGCGCCACTTTACCAGCTACATCGGCTGCCATATCCATTTCAGCTGATTCAGGCAACTGCGTCAAACGCAGGTTTTGCTGAGCAGCTTTAATAATGTTTTGAATAGGCTGCTCCGGACCGGCCAGAATTTTAGTATGTGCCAGGCCCTGCTCAACATTGGTAATGGGTTGCATTTCAATATCATTCAGCAGCTCCTGCCACTGATAAACGTAGTCACGCATATAGCGCATGGTAACCTGTTCAGAAAGATCACTATTATTCTGCTCAGCGCCAGCATCAGCTTCGTCACCATATACCCAGCTATCAGCCATTAACTGCCTGATAATTCGTCTCTTTTCAATATTAAAGACCCCATGAAATCCCTGATAGGTATACAGCCCCGGAATTCCCTGACGTAATGGCTTGCCGCTGCGCCGGCTAAACAAAGTAACACTGTCCGTGGCCAGCACGTCAGACAGCCGGAAATCAGGAATATGACTATCCATCAGCTCAGTACGGATCCGTTGATAGGCACGTTCAGCCAGCGGTACCGTCATTAATAGCTCACGACTGGCTACCACTATGTTTTCGTCATAGCGTGCTCCCTGAATACTGGCTTCCAGCAAAGCATCCAGATGACTTTGCAAAGAAATTCGCAAGGGCTGATTAATTTCCGCTGGCAGCATCCGCTCCGTATATTGCGCAAACCAGGCTTGAATTTGCCCGGCATCAAACTGCTCTGGCTGAAATATCATCAGGTATGTTTTCAGTGTTTCATACAGATAATCGCGGTGTTGTGCATGTTGCTGCATCTCAGAACTTAAGCTTTGCAGTAAAAACGGCACAAACTCAGCATACAATGCCCGCTGATACGCCGTTTTTGCAGATTGCCCCAGTTTCTCGCCCTGATAAAGCCCCAGGTTTTTCGGGCCATCTGCCGGCAACAAACCAGCATAACCTGCTGGCATATCGCGCAGCACATTAAGTTGTTCGTTTAGTTGTAACATTGATTGCTGAGCACTGGATTGCTCGATACTCTGATAATGCTGTAACGACAACGCCACCTCATCTACCAGCTGCCGGTTCCAGTTGTAACTTGATAACCAGGAACTCAGGAGCCACACCGACAGGATCCCTGTCGTGGCCAACGTACCATGCCGGATCCAACGGTGCTTATTTTTATGTTGCAGGTTTACCGAGGCTAATTCGCGCTCGGGAATAACAATTTGTTCAAAGAAGCGTTTTAAAAAGAAGCTTTTACCTTCACCGGTATGCCGGCGAAGCGGCGGCTCAGCCAGGCCAAAATTGCCACCCAGTTGTGCCATAATACGATCGATTGGCTGGCCTTGCTGGGTAGCACTGGCAATATAGACGCCACGTAACATTGTGGCTTTTTCAAACGGATTAGGCGCAAATATCTCTTTTAGAAAGTCATCTGCGGCGCTTTGTAACAGTCGCAACTGACGGGGAAATTCATATATAGCGGCCCGGCTTTGTTGTTCACGCTCTGTTTGCAACCGCCCAAACAGCCGTTGATGCAAGCGGTTTACCATAGCGTGGAATTCTTTATTAAATTGGGCTACCACGCCTTTTTCGTCGTCTTCTGCCTGCAGAGCAAAAGTAGTCCCCCACACCTGTTCGCGATCTTCCGGCGCCAGATCATCAAAAAACTCTGAGAAACCGGCAATTAAATCAGCTTTGGTAAACATCACATACACCGGGAATGTCATTCCCAGCTGGTTTTGCAATTCTTGCACCCGCTGCTTAATCGCCCGGGCGTGTAAATTACGCTCTGTCCGGGTTTGATTAAGCAAGTCAGCCAGACTGACAAAAACAATCACACCGTTAATAGGCCGGCGGGGCCGGTGTTTGCGTAGCAGGCCAAGAAAACCTTGCCAGGCAGTTGCATCTTGCTGGGCATGGCTATCCTGCGTGGTATAGCGACCGGCGGTATCAATCAACACCGCCTGGTTGGTAAACCACCAGTCACATTGACGGGTGCCGCCAATGCCTTCAATGGCATCAACGCCCATTTGTTCTTTTAACGGAAACTCCAGCCCGGATTGTTGCAATGCAGTCGTTTTGCCAGAGCCTGGCGGCCCGATCAACATATACCAGGGCAGCTGGTAAATATCACGGGCTTTGCTAAAGCGGGCATGTTTCAGAATATCCAGCGCCTTTTGCATCCTGTTGCGTAATATTTCAATATCACGCTTTGCCATAGCGTCCTGCTGCTGATGCTCGTCACCATTAAGTAACGTATCAACCGCCTGCTTATTAGAACGGTTTTGCGCCAGGCCCCGAATATAGTGGCTTGCCCCCCACACTAACGCAATGACCAGCAGGGTTACCAGCCTTGCCGTAGTGCTGGCCAGAGGTTCAACGCCGGCAATAGCCACTAATGGACCCCCAAACCAAATTAACAGCGCTAGCGCAGTTAATCCCAGCAGGGTCATAAACCAGCGGGCAGTAATAATACGGCCTACAGCCAGAAAAAATCCTTTAAGTCTCATACTTCGGTTCCTTGAGCGTCACTATTGCGCCAGCAAATCAATTTCAACACGCCGGTTCAGCGCCCGGTTTTCGGCACTGTCATTTGGCGCCACCGGATCGGCTTCGCCCCTTCCCTCTGGCCACAGACGGCCATGCAGTTGTCCCCCGGCTGCCAATGCATCACTCATCGCATTTGCTCTGGCCAGTGACAGGTGCCAGTTAGACGGATACTTACTGGTAAAAATAGGCAAATCATCGGTATAGCCACTGACCAGGATCCGACCGTCGCTGCCTTCAAGCGCCCGGGCAATTTTGCCAATAACCGGTTGAAAGCTTTCACTGATAGTGACGCCACCCGGGGTAAATAGGTGGTGCAAGCCAACCCGGATCCTTACCCTGTCGGGCAATTCAATCACCTCTAACATATTGCGCCGAATTTCAGTTTGCAGCAGTTGTTGCAACCGGATGGCATCCTGATGCGGCTTACCGGTTTGCCCGGCAACTGACTCAGGCTGCCATTCAACCAGCGCATTAAGTTGGCGATGCACCTGGTCAGAATAATTATTGACCTGATAATTGAGATACATATAAACACCAAGCAATAACGCCGCCGCGACAGAACACAGCACCCACAATGGTAATTTTGATTCCAGGGCACCCGATTGCACCACATCACTTTGCCATTTCGGGGAAAGCTCGCGTGCCGGTTCACCCCGTTGACTGCGGATCGCTTTAAATGCCCGGTCTTTTACCAGCTCCAGCTTTTCATAACCCCGATCTTCTACCCGCATCTTGCCGATAAAGCCAAATGACAAACACAAGTATTGCAACTCCAGCAACATCAGATTTTGCGCCGGAAAACTAATCGCATTCTCCAGCAGGGTAAAAAAATACTCACCACCAAAGGTTTCGTTATGAAAGGTCGATAACAGGCTCTCTGTCGCCCAGTCACTGTTTTCACCCCAACTGGTGTTAAGAATAATTTCATCGACAAAACAACAGACGGTATAGCGCGCCTGCTCAATAACATCGGCAGCGACGCCCCTGGCACGAAGCTGCTGTTCGTATTGATTAATCAGACCGATACATTGCTTTTTCAGGCCAGTGACATCGTTATGACTGCTGGTACTGCGAATAGGCGCAACCAGCGAAAACAACACAGCGGCTTCATCTACCAGCACATTGTCGCTTATTGATAAACTTTGTGGACCCTGACCCACTGCGTTGCTGCGATTGCCGGTAGCAATCCGGGTTTTGTCATTATTTACACTGGCAGGCGTCGGGCTGGCAGCGGCTGCGGGCGGCGCCGTAACCGGTCCATCAGCGACTTTGCTGCTTCGGCCACCGGGACGGGGTTTCATAATGGTTTTATCAGACATTGCCTTCTATCCCTGTTAATCAGGCTTTAATTGCCCAGAGTTCAAGTTTCAACCCGGGATAATTTCCCGACAAATGCAACGCCAGCGCCCCGCTATTGGCCAGCCGCTGCCAGTAAATACTGGTTTTATCCAATTGAAAATAATGATAACCAGCATGGTAAGGTACCTGTCGTGGCGCTACCGGCAAGCCGGTAACAGCAATGCCGGGCAGTTGGTTATTAACCAGTTCACGGATATGTTCTACCGGGCCGATTTTTAATCTGGCCGGTAAATGTTTACGAATTTCCTCTGACGGAATATCAGCACTGACCGCCAACACAAACTGGGCGTATTCAAGTAACGTTTTATCGGTTAACGGCGAGACAAGAATGCCAAACTTAGCTTGTTCTAACGGCAAGGCTTGTGCAGTTTGCTCCAGCACCACACTCAGTGTCTGGTTCATAATCACCGCTAAATTACCAAAGACGGTGGTTAAATCATCATGAACGTACGGCGGAAACTCAGGGGGCCGCTTGTCTTTGCTGGTAAAAGTAGAGAGTTCTCCCAGCATACCAACCAATAACTGATAAAAAGCCAGGGCATGGGTTCCATCAAGTTGCTGCCAGTGCTTTAACACGGGTTCATAACGGTTCAGCACCTGTAACATCAAAAAATCGGCGATAGAGCTGCTGCTATTCTGGCCCTTGCTTATGCGGCCGCTGAGTGCTTGTGCTCGCTGATTCAACATGCCGAGAGTTTCACTGATCAACGCCTTCAGCATCTGATTGCGTTGTATATTAAGCACAGGGGGGATAAATTTTTCGTCCAGCTTCACTTCGCCCTGATCAGTCACTTCACGGACCCGGGCAATTGCAAAGCCAATAAAACCACTGCGATCATCACTTTCCAGTTTCAATACCATGCGCAATCTGGCCAGCTGCAACGTTTCTGTAGCGGCTTCAGCCAGGCTGGTATCAGTCAGCATCTGATCAGTAAACTGAAAACGGGTAATCTGGCTACTGTCTGGCGGCGCTATATTTAACCCGTTCGCCTTGTCTACTGCGACACACAGAAATACCTGCTGGTCACGACAGCCCTTAGCAATACTCAGATTAGCAGGTAGAGGTTCTGTATCCGGCAATTCAAGTACGGTACCGTCAGGCAAAATACCGCGCAGTACGCTTAAACCAAACTGGCTGAATTTCAAACACTGGTTATCCAGCTGATAATCATAAATACCCCAGCTGAATGGGATCAGTTGCGCCTGGCTGCTTTGCTGGCGGTATTGCTGATGGCGGTCTTGCTGCTGGAAGTGTTGCGGCCTTAAAAACATGCCTTCTGACCAGGCAACTTTACTAAATTCACTCATGACGTTTTTACTCCGGACCCGGCAGGCTGTCAGCGTTAACGACGCTCTAAATCGTGTTCACGGATGTAAACCGCTAACTTATCTACATACACATAAAAGTCGTCATAGCCGGTTGGTTTAACGTCTACCACTGCGCGCCAGCGGGCGCCTTCTATATCACGATATGCAGCTATTACGGCAACAGCCTTGGTGGTGGGTAGCAACGCCATTTTATATTCGTTGCGCTGGCCCGGTTCAAATACCAATTCGTCACTACGCAGCAAATCCGTGCGCAGGGTTTGCTGCGGGTCATCATATAGCGCAAAAAAATCCTGGTTTTCAAATACGGTTTTTGATGCCAGTTCATACACTCTGATAATCACCGGTGACGGACGCTGCTCAGCATCCGGGTTAATGTCATCAGCAACCCTGAAATGCAAGGTGGTAGAGGGTGGAAAGGTGGAATAGACAGCCTGACAAGCAGCTAACACGCTCATTGACAACATAACTAACACGAGCAGGTAGATCCGTTTCATAAGTAACAACTCCATTGATCTGTCATTTTCGATTGGTTAAATAATTTTCATAGGCCTGGATAAAATCATCATTTACCCCACCCTTAGTGGTACGTGCTACCTCAGTCAGCAATTCCTGATGCAACGCCTGGTATAAACTCCAGTAACGGCTGTAACGCTGAGCCGGGTTGACCTTGTCAATAAAATTGCTGCCAAAATCACGTTGCTGAAGTAACTGCGGATCCAATTGCGCCAGCAATCCCTGCATAGCGCCCGCCGCACCAGCAACGATAGCGGCTTCATGATGGCTGATATCGGCGAATGAAGCACTAATCGCCTGTTTCGGAGCCATAAAGCTGCTGGCGTTATGGTTAAATAAATTGTGAAAAGCTTCATTGACGCTGGCAGAGAACTTCAATGGGTTATTTTCACGTTGCTGAAAAGTGGTTTGATTAACCCGTAAATTGTTTTTCATCTCAGACCGGGAACGCATGACGTCAATAACACCCTGCAATGATGCCTGAAGCGCTTCACCAAGCTGTGCCCACCAGGCCGGGTTCTGCAACTGTGATGCGGCGGGAGTCGCAACGTTTAATGCCTGTAAAAACGCCTGTAAACATTGATCAGCATTCGTTTGTTCACCCGTGGTGGCGACGTGTTCATGCTGGACGTGTTCATGCTGGTTGCCGCTGGTGGCTAAATTAACCGGTTGTTCAGGTATAGCCGCTTGTTGCCATTGCGGTTGCCAGTCGTCGGGGATTAAACTTTGCGGGGGTGAAAAGCTTTCTGTCAGCATATCATTACCGGCCAACACGTCAGTTTCAGCATAATCTGCACCATCATAGGGTGTGCTGGGCGCTACGTTGTTATTATCAGTCAATGGAAACTGACTGACGGTCAGGCCTTGTGCAGCACTAATCGGTTCAATTGTTGCTGAAGGTTGGCTATAGCCAGAGGTAATTTCGGAAGCTGCTGGCGAAGTGGTGTTGACCGACAATGACGACGTCGCTGAGACAATAGCCACTTTGATTTCGTAATCACCTAAACAGAGCAAATCGTCATTCGCCAACTGATGGCGATTGCCCTGGCCTATGGCGGTAACCGCGCGATTAACAAATAAGCCATTTGTTGAATTGTCCGTGATCCAGAACGCGTTATCACTGAAACTGATTTTAGCGTGGGTACCAGATACCACTCTTTCCGGATCAGGCAGATGCCAATCTGCGCTTTCGGCACGTCCAAGGGTCCCACCGTGGTTGTCAAAACGTTTTACCGCTACCTGACGTGGCGATAAACGATGGTAGCTTAGCACCGATAGTTCAAGTAACTTATCCGTCTGACTCACTTAACACTCCCTTACAGCAAAACACCACATTTAAAACATTTAATTTACCCAAAATTACAGCCGCAAAGATTAGTGCCAAACATCAACCAAGTCAATACATATTAAATTTACATTATTGCAATTTTACTTGATGTTTTTTCATCAAAAGCTAAAATAGCAACGCTTAACAACCGGTCAGGTTAAAACTATATTGTCACTTGTTTGTAAATCAGGGTGGTGTGCACTGCAACAGTGTTAGCAGATGTCACTGCAGAAGGAACTGAAAAGGTAAATAATACGATGTCTGATAACAACGATAAAACAACGCCACCTGAAAATACCGCTGCGGTACAGCAACAAGTAACAGCCGTCACAATGGCAGAAGACAATGAAAAAACCCGTTTTGCCCGGCCCGCAAACAATGCTAAAGCGGCGATAACCGATCTTAGTGGCAAAACGATTAAAAACCGTTATCTGCTTGAGTGTAAAATTGGTTCAGGTGGTATGAGTGATGTTTACCGCGCCCGGGACACCTTTTTAGAAAATGCCAGCGTCAGTGATAATCAGGTCGCAATCAAAGTCTTACAAGCGCAATTCGTCAGCCAACCGGAAGCGTTGCAACTATTGCTGCAGGAAGCTCACAAAACCCAGCAGTTGTCTCATCCCAATATTGTGCGGGTTTTTGACGTAGATTGTGACCAGGATTGCTATTTTATTGTAATGGAATATCTGGATGGCGAGAGTCTGGATCAGGTTATAAAGCGTTACAAGCCAAAAGGTCTGCCGCTGACAGCGTCATTAAAGTTGTTGGAGCAACTCGGTTCAGCGCTGAACTACGCTCATTCTAAAGGGATAGTGCATGCAGATCTGAAACCTGCCAACATTATGGTGAACAGAAGTGGCGAGTTAAAGGTGCTGGATTTCGGTGTCGCCCACACCTTGCAGCTTAACCATGACATTTACGCCGCCGAGCGACACAACCCTGCCGCCGCATTAAGTGGTTATACGCCGGCTTATGCCAGTGTTGACTTGCTTGCCGGCAACATACCCGCCGTTACGGACGACACCTTTTCATTCGGTTGTATCAGCTATGAGCTGTTAACCAGTAAACATCCTTTTGAACGGATCCCGGCTGATAAAGCTGCTGAAGCACAAAAACAAGCGGCAAAACCAGCACACCTTAACCTGTTACAGTGGCGGGTTTTGCAACAAGCTCTGCAGTTTGACAGCAGTAAGCGAAATATTAGTATTTCCCAATTATTACGTGGTTTTAGCCGCCGTTACTGGCCGGTTGCAACTGCTGCCAGCGTCGCAGTATTGACCTCAGTACTTTGCTGGCAGGTCTATAGTGCACAGCAGCAGCAATTGCTTGCCTTGCAATTGCACCAGCAACAACGACAACAGCAACATGACACTTATCTGCAGCTGGCCAACAGTAGCGCCCCTGATTTTCTCTCAGCATACGCAGAGTTGGAAAATGCCGGGCCGGTTATCCGGTCAGGTCTGTTGCGTTTGCAGTCTGAAGCCTTATTAACTCACTTTGAACAGCAAATAGATTTACTGATCAGTGACCGACGCTTCAACTACCCGGATTATCCGCAAATTGAAAAAATACTAAGCCAGGCAAAGAGTCTGTACCCGGATTCTTACTATTTATCAGATATAGCCAGCAGTATGAATCGCAGTAAACAAACCGCCCTCGGCGTGTTGCGTAATCAGTTAAATACGTTGCTGATTAACCAGCAATATCAGCAAAAAGACGACGAGACAGACATTTACGCCATACTGGCAGATATAAAGCGTATGGATCAAAACTATACAGTGGTTCCGGATGAAGCAGAAATAGTGGCTTATCAAACTGCCTTTGCTAAGGCAAGTAGTGAACATGACGCCACTACACTGCATGCGCTGATTAAAGCCGGCGACGCAGTTTTTGCCAATACAGAACAAACCCGGGACATTATTCAACAGGGCGAACAACTGCAAAATGCCGTGGCAGCCATGGCAGCTTATAATTCAGCCCAAAGCAGCACCACCCCACTGCCCTTTCCGCATCAGGAGGCGGCCGTGTTCTATCAGCAGCATTTTGCCGGCTTAACCAGCCAACTGCAGCAAAGTAAAACGGCCGCTGAAACAGACACTGTGTTTGAGCAATATCAGCGTTACAGCGAACAGCTCCCCGCCGACTTCAGCCTGTTAGTTGGCTTGAAGCGCCAGTTAGCAGACAAGTATCTGGCGTTATCGGGGCAACTGCTGAAAACGAATCAGGTTCGTAGTGCTGAGCGCTTAATGCGCCGCGCAAACACGCTGATGAGCAGTATAAACAGTTAGCAAAATACACTGTTACCGATACACATCCAGTGCCTGGCATAACTGGCTGATCCCCTGCAATGTGCGGGGGCTGGTACGGTACAGTAAATCGGCATCTACCGTCACAAATTGCGCTTTTGCAACAGCCGGAATAACCTGAAAGGGTTGCCAAAAACCCGTGTCGGCTGGCTTAGCGCCGGCTGTAGCGAAAATAATAACCTCAGGCCTGGCTTGCAGCACCTGCTCAAGCCCGGGTTGCGGATAATCCCCGACGGCATTGGTGAGAATATTATCAGCCGCGCACAACGTCATTGCCTGCGCTGGCCAGGCTTGATTAGCGACTGAGGTCAGCGGCTCTGTGCCCATGCTGAAAAACACCCTAAGCGGTTTTTTATTGGCATAATGCGCCTGCAACGCGGCCAGTTGTTGTTCAAATTGTACTGCTACCTGCTCGGCTTGCAGCTGCCGGCCGGTAAGTTGCCCCAGGTACCGCAACTCCCCGGCAAGATCACTAATTTGCAGTGGATCGGAAAACGCCACCTTAATACCAAATTGTTGCAGGCGATTAATGTCTGCCGCAACGTTTCCTGTTTTCCACGCTACCACTAAATCGGGTTGTAACGCTAAAACCGCCTCAAGATTAATACCGGCATAATCGGCAACCTGTGGCAATGCTTTGGCAGCCGCGGGATAGTCGCTGTAAGCACTAACGGCCACCAACTGATCGCCGGCACCAATGGCATACAGTAATTCGGTTATATGCGGTGCCAGTGCTATAATTCGTTGTGCCGCTGCGGGCTGTGCCGGTGCAGCAGTAACCGGCAGCAGCCATAGCAACAGTGACACCAATAAAAGTTTGGCAGGCAGGCTATTCAATTTTGTCATCCTTTTTGCTAATTGACGCGCTTACCAGTCAATACCACGTTGTGCTTTAACGCCGGCGTCAAACGCGTGCTTTACCACCTGCACCTCACTGACGGTATCAGCCATATCAATCAGTGCCCGATGGCAGGCGCGGCCGGTAATCACCACATGCTGGGTCGGCGGCCTATTTTGCAAAGCACTGACAATTCGCTCGAGTGCTATGTAATGATAACTCACCATATAAGTCAGCTCATCCAACAATACTAAGTCTAAATCAGGATCAGCCAGCATCTGTTCAGCTTGCGCCCACACTTGCTCTGCGGCAGCAATATCGGCGGCTTTATCCTGGGTATCCCAGGTAAAACCGGTTGCCATCACCGCAAAGTCCACCTGATGCTGCGCTAATAAATTACGTTCGCCGCAGTCCCAGCTCCCTTTAATAAACTGTACTACTGCTGCGCGTAAACCATGACCAACAGCCCGGGCGACAGTGCCAAAACCCGCGGTTGATTTGCCCTTACCGTTGCCGGTAATCACCAACAGCAAACCTTTATCGATAGTGGCATTGGCAATACCCTGATGCACCTGTTGTTGCAGCTTCTGCTGCCGCTGCTTGTGGCGTTGCTGCCGGTCTTGTGAGCCAATGTTTGTTTCGTCGCTGCCGCTATCAGCGGCCCTCGGTTTATCACTCATGATCAGGCTATACTCCTGCGCTTGCGCATAATTATCAGAAAAAACACACTACCCAGCACTGATGTAATAATACCAAGCGGAATTTCCTGGGTCAGCAAAGCACTACGGGCCAGATTATCAATCCAGACCAGAAAAAGTGCCCCGGTCACGGCACAGCCCAGCAATAGTGGCACCGCCGTGACCCCAACGAAATAGCGCACCAAATGAGGGATCATCAGGCCAACAAAGGCAATACCACCGCACTGCGCCACAATACACGCAGTTACCAGGGCGGTTAGCAATAATAAAATAAAACGCAATCGGGCCGGGTTTACACCCAGAGTCTGGGCACTTTCATCACATAACAACAAGGCATCAAGTTGGCGGCGTAACATCAGTGCCACCAAAAATAATACGGTTACAGCGGGTGCAATTAAACCAACACTGCCCCAGTTGGTGCGACTTAAACTGCCCATTAACCAGAAAATAACCTTGTTGGCCGCAAAAGGCTCGGCAAAATATAAAATAAAACTACTGATTGCACTTAGCATAAAAGACACCGCGACTCCGGCCAGCAACGTCATTTCAATTTTACGCCACTGTTTACCCATACAAACCATAAACACCAGCGCGACGGCAAACAGCGCACCTAAAAACGCGGCAAGAGCCAGACTCAGCATATCAGGTGGCAGTAAGATACTGGCGATACTTGCGCCAAGGCCTGCACCAGCCATTAAACCAAATAAGTACGGATCAGCCAGCGGGTTACGGCTGGCATTTTGTAATACCGCGCCTGCTAAAGCCAGCCCGGCCCCCACCAGCATGGCACACAGTAAGCGCGGCATACGTACCTGCCAGACGATGGTGCTGGCGAGGGGGTTCAGCTCGCTACCCAGTAACGCATGCCAGACATCAGTAAGGGTTAACCCGGCACTGCCAATGGTCAGGCTAAGCAAGCCACTCCCCAGCAATATCGCCAGCAATAGCACTATTTTTACTGACTGACTCATAGCCGGTTCTCGCTGGCAAAAAAGGTGATTTGCAGCTTGCCATGAACAGGGTGCTGTAAAACCTCACAGGGTAATTGAAAAACCTCGGTTAATTGGCTGCTGGTCAGCACCTGCTGCGGACTGCCAAACGCCAGCAGCTGGCCCTGATGTAACAAAGCAATTTTATCGCAGTAACGAGCGGCTAAATTAAGATCATGTAAACAGGCCAGTACCGTTTTCCCTAAGTTACGGCTTAGCTGCAGAATCTGATGTTGGTACTGCACGTCCAGATGATTTGTCGGTTCGTCCAGCAATAACAATTCTGCCTGTTGTACCAGCGCTCTGGCCAGATATAAACGCTGTAACTCGCCACCTGATAAGGTTTCTACCAGCGCCGGCGCTTTATCCAGCAGGCCCAGCTGGGTTAATGCCAGTTTAATTTGTTGTTCATCAGCACTGGTATTACCATCAAACCAGCCTTTGTGCGGCAATAATCCCATCGCAGCCATCTGATAAACGGTGAGCGCAAAGACCGGCGGGCTGACCTGGCTGACACTGGCTATGCGGGCAGCGCGCTGGCGCCGGCTAACGCGGCTGAGCGAACGTTGCTGCAGTATAATGTCGCCACTGGACAGTGGCTGAGTGCCATTTATCAGTTTAAGCAGGCTGCTTTTACCTGCTCCATTGGGGCCAATAATGCCAATAAATTCGCCCTTACTGACGCTAAAACTAAGTGGCGCAACAAGTTGCTGGCCATTAATGCTCAGTGACGCCTTATCAAGTCGCAAAAACGCCGTGGGCAAAGGTTGCTCCTGTGCTATTCAAATAAAACAACACTGCCGGCAATGTGCCGGCAGTGTCTGCGGTTCAGGCTATAGTATTACTAACTGTGCTTACTGCAACTAAAGCTGCGGTGCTTAATCTAAGTTAGCCAGTAAGGTTTTGTCTAAACCATCTTCATTTAACAATTTTACAATGGCCTGACAATGGTCCAGGGTAAAATCTCCTTCACTAATTTGGGTATTAAGCATATTGCGGCGTTTTAGCACAATATCTGACACTTGCTTGGCATCGGCTAATTTTGCGTGCAGTTTATCCAGCCAGGGATACAATTGTTTTTCAGCATCATATGCTGCCTGCCGGACCTGTGGATGAAAATCCTGACAGGCATTAATATTCAGCAGATAAAAATTTAAGTAGCCAGCGACGGTTATTAACTTGTAATCCTGGGTGTTTGCCTGCACCGGTGCAGTAACTATCAATGCGGCCACTGCGGCACCTAACCATTTTTTCATTTTTATTCCCTGCCATCTATTGCTGATTCTGTTAACCAATCTAAACAGAAAATGGCTGATTTGCAATCTTGCTACCAAAAAAAGCCGGCTAATCATGCCATAACATGATGTTTTACCCCAGGCTGACATTATGTTGTTGTCGCTCGCTAAGACAATCATATGAGCCTGTCTCAAACTCCCGGCACACCCAGGGCCTGTTTTCATATATTGTGCAGCGGTAAGTTTCGCGGTCCAGTGCTGAACACCAGCCATCGTCCAACCGCAACATGGTTTCACCACCCCATTGGTCTAACGCTATGTGCTGTTCTGGTACCCCGGTATCAGAAATTATCATGACCTCCAGCCGACAACAGCATGCCTGACAGCTGGCACATGTTACGGTTGCTGGTGAGACATTGGTGATAGGAATAAGCATGCGACAGTTTATCCTGCCTGACAGGTCGGATACAACCTGAAAATAACCCTTCATCAGCCTGACAGGCAATAACCGTTAGCGCACATTCAGCATGTAAATAATATTTGCGTCAGAACGGTCGGCCTGTTCGCAAAACCCCAGTTGCTGATATAAACGTTGTGCCTTAGCATTATTTCGATACACATTCAGGCTTAGCACACTGGCGCCACGCTGCCAGCCGGTATTGATCAGCTGCGTACACAAATAGCGGGCAATGCCCTGCCCCCGGTACGCTGGGTTAGTGATAATTCTGGCCAGGTGGTAACGTTCATCTGTTAGCTGAATAAGCTGACCAAAGCCGGCCAGACCATCCGCCGTGTTAACACTAAACGAATTATCCTGACAAAACATGATTTCTGCGCTCAGTCGCGACAGCACTATCGGAAAACTCACCGCGGGCCCGGCCCAGCTCTGGCAATCAGCATGGGTACGTACCCAGGAACTGACGTCGGCCAAATCGGCTGCAGTTGCCGGCGTAAAATTCATAAAAAACGATCCTTCTCGGCGGCTGTCGGCACACGGCAGTGGTTAGCTTTGCCAAACATTTTATAGCGGTAGCGGCCAAAAAGCCGGTAACACCAATCCCGTACCGGCCGGGGTATTACTTTAAACACGTTAAACAAATACCAGTAACCACGAAGGTCTTTTGCTATTTCCAGCGCTGCGTCAGACCAGGCAAACGCCTGGCCATTTTTTACCAGTAATAAGGTTGCGCTGCCCTCGGTACTTATACCGTGCGCCAGCAGAGTTTGCCTGCCAAGCTCGCTTTGCATCGGGGTAAAAACAAACTTCGCTGCCGGGTCACGTTTAATAATAAAATTAACCGCACCATTGCAGAAGTTACATACCCCATCAAAAACGACCAGATACCGGTTATTCATCACAGCGCTTTAGCTGCTGCATAGCGTTGTCAGGACACCTGTGCATGATATTAAGCATCCTTAGCACTATTTGCCGGCAGCGTAAAACGCTGATAGTGCCGTTAAAAATTGATATTCATTCAACCCTGCCCTGTTAAGGGGTTTAGCCTGCGCACTCCACATTACTACCACCAGCTTTGTCTCAGGATCGACATACACATACTGGCCAAAAATTCCCTCAGCGGCATAGCTTTTGCCGTGCACAGGCCACAACATATAACCATAGTTTATGGTTTCTCCGGCAATAACCTGTCGGCTGCTGGCCGCATCCATCCAGCCCTCTGGCAGAACCCGCTCTGCCTTACCATCACTATTAATGACGCCGTCGTTTAGCAGAAACATGCCAAATCGGCCATAATCCCGCAGCGTGGCAGACAAACCACTGCCGCCGACTTCCAGACCACCTGGCGACTGTAACCACCAGTTTGCATCTGCGTGCATACCCATTTTCGACCAGATTTTTTCCGACAGGTAATCGGCAATGGGTTTGCCCGTCGCGGCCCGAACCAAAGCGCCTGCCAGCTGGGTTTCACCGGTACTGTAGTTCCAACGGGTACCGGGCTCAGCGACCCGCGGCAACCCGGCCATCAGCGCTAACACTGCCCCTGGCTGCTGGCTTATTTGTGCTTCCAGCATGCGCCGTCTGTCTGATGTCGGATCAGTATAGGTTTCGTTCCAGGCTGCGTATTCTGATTTATGTGAACACCCATACTGGTGAATGTGAACACCCAGATT
>CAXBHB010000025.1:0-41020 GCA_963975465.1 uncultured Chromatiaceae bacterium | reverse complement strand
TGTCATCTCTTTTTCGCTTAGTTTAATGAAATGACACAGAATTTTGAACACTACCCCTTTGTTGCTCAGGCGTGAGATCTTCTTTCAAAGTCTTGGTATTATTATCCCCGTATAAAACTAGCCGGGCGTAACATCACTCTTGTGGAATTCAATGCTACGTCGGCCATGCCGGAGATTTAAAAGATTGAATTTCGATACCGTTAAACTGCAGTTAGTTGAACTAGAACAGCTGCTTGTACAGCCTGCCACTCGATTGTCAGCTGAACTGCTAAACCGGTATCTGGCTGATGATTTTTATGAAATTGCTGCTACCGGCCGTTGTTTTGGTAAAACTGACGTGCTTAAGCGCCTGCCAACTGAAACGCCGCCGGTTATTAGCCAGCAAGATTTTGCATGCCGGGTTTTAGCTGAAGCTCTGGCGCAGCTAACTTACCGCGCCACGATACAACGTGCAGACAATGACCCAAGTTACTCGGTGCGAAGCTCAATCTGGCGTTTTGATGGTGAAAAACGAGAATGGGGTCGGAGCTATTTTCGATGTAAGTGTCAAACTAGTGTAGAACCCGGAGCTGTATAAAATTGAATTCCGACACCATCAAACAGCAATTAATTCAACTGGATCAGCTACTGGTGCAGCCAGCTACCCGGTTGTCAGTGCAGCTATTGGACAGGTATCTGGCTGATGATTTATATGAGATTGCCGCAACTGGTCGCTGTTTCGGTAAAGCTGATGTGCTTGCGCGCCTGCCAACTGAAACGCCGCCGGTTATTAGCCAGCAAGATTTTGAATGCCGGGTTTTAGCTGAAGGACTAGCGCAGCTAACTTATCGCGCCACGATACAACGTGCAGACAATAACCCAAGTTACTCGTTGCGAAGCTCAATATGGCGTTTTGATGGTGAAAAATGGCAGATGGTTTTTCATCAAGGCACACCGTGCGGACCACTTTAACCGCGATAATTGGCTCGTCGCTCATTAAATTTTCCAGGCTAAAACTACGCAATTAAACCTGTACTCATAAGGGATACATTACCTGCCTTTTTCGGCGATAAAACCACCACTAGCCTCGGGTTTCTCATCACGGTTGAGCTGGCTGATGTTATCTTTACATAAAGATAAAAGTACTGCTATAGTGCCGCCAACTCATAACACAAAGGAGAGCCACTATGGTGCGTGTATTTGCTGCAGCAATATCTATCTGCATGTTACTGACTTTAGGTTCAGCTGCGGCGAAAGCTGAACAACCCCCAGAGCAGACAGCCACTGCCGCTAAGCTGGCTGAGGTGGCGCAGGCTTATGCGGATGTGTATGGCTTTTCCGGCACGGTAAAGGTAGTAAAGCAAGGGCAGGAAGTGTTGCTTGCCAGTTATGGCTTGGCTAACCGCGAGTTTGGTATTAGCAACAGAGCGGATGTGAGGTTTTCAATTAACTCTATGTCGAAAACCTTTACTGCTGCGGCGGTGCTACAGTTGACAGAGCAAGGTAAGCTTAAGCTGCACACGCCGGTGGCGGCCTATATTCCCGAGCTAAGTGCCGATTGGGCTAACAAAGTCACTCTGCATCATTTGTTGACCCACAGTAGTGGCTTGCCGCGGGAGTCGGGCATTCAGCCACATCAAAACTTAACCCTTAGCCAGCAGATTACGCAGCTGGTTAATAATCAGACGCTGCTGTTTGAACCGGGTAGCCGTTATGAGTATTCCAACATTGGCATTATTTTACTTGGCCGGATAATAGAAACGGCGTCTAAACAAGATTTTGCCAGCTACATTACCGAACACATTCTCAAACCCCTTAAGCTTAGTAATACCGGCGTATATCTGGCGGAAAAGGTGGTCGAGCGCCAGGCGACACCCTACCGTATTTCACCAGAGGGGGTTGCTACTGCGGCGAGGTCGAAGCATTTAGGTGTAAACCCCGGTGGCGGCATGTATTCTACCGTCAACGACCTATATCAATTTGTGCTGGCGCTGGAGCAGCACAAACTACTTTCGGCAGAAACCACCCGGCAAATGTTTCAGCAACAGCTGACATCGGCAGAGGGCGATAGCCACGGCTATGGCTGGACGCTAAAACCCTTCGGTGACCGCATGCTGTATTTTGCTGCAGGCAGTGGCTTTGGCACCAAAAGCGTTATGCTGCGTTCGGCATCGCAAGATGACTTTATCGCTATTACCGCAAACTGGGGCAATACGCCGGTATTACAGCTGATGGCAGGGCTGTTCTTTGTGCTGAACGACATCGTTTACACCTTGCCGGATAAGCGCAGCTTAGCGTCTGAGTCACAGTTTACGCCCCGTTTAGGCCGCTACAGTTTTGTTGCAGACGAGGTGCAGAAACATTTGATGATGCAGTCCAACATCGTCACCTTACAGGCAATAGACGGCAAAGTTTTTATGAATGATGAACTGATGGCGGTGCGGCCTGATAACACCTTACGGCTTACCTATACCGATGAAGTCAGCATTGGCTTTGCCGGTAATAACATGATCATCAGTATTAACGGTAATACGCTACGCGGTGAAAAGCTGCCGTAAGTTAAGTGCGTCATATGCAGTTGAATAAGCGTTTTGGAGAATTTTAGATGAATAAACTCAATCAGGTACCCGCTCTGTTACAGCGGGCGGCTTCGCAGTGGAAAGCAATCCACCCACAGTTGCCGGTTGACGATGCAGTGCTGATTGGTTTGCTGATTGGCGTCGGCGCTAATGCCGATACGCTCGGCGTGCAGCAACTCAAGCCGTTCGCTTTGTGCCAGACCGAGCATGATGTGCTGGCGTGTGCCAGGCGCCAGGGACCGCCTTATCAGGTAACGCCGGCACTGTTGTTAGAAGAGGTGCGTATTACGTCGGGCGCGTTAACCACCTGCCTTAACCGTTTAATTGAAAAGTCGCTGATCAGCCGGGTGCCCAGCCAGACAGATTTGCGCTCTAAGCCATTACAGTTGACAGAGCAGGGCTTGGCGCTGATAGACAAGTTAACCAAGGTGCGTTTTCAGCTGGCAGCACAAGTGCTGGCAAATTTTTCCGCTGAGGAGAAAACACAGTTAAGAAGCCTGCTGGCTAAAGTACAGCAGGGTTTAAACCAGGATAGCGCTGCGGCTACAACAACGGTTTAGTCGCTACCAGCACGCCATTATTATCGGCATAGACATACTGGCCGGGGATAAAGTCTACCCCGGCGAAGGTAACGGTTAAGTTGATATCACCTAAATCGCACTTGTCGGTTTTCATCGGGTGAATACCCAATGCCTGCACGCCAAGTGGCGTTTGGCGGATGATGTCGATATCGCGAATACAGCCATTGATAATAATACCTTGCCAGCCGTTGGCTGCCGCCTGTTCGGCCAGCATATCACCCAAAAGCGCATGGCGTTTTGAGCCACCGCCATCAACCACCAGCACTTTGCCCTGGCCATTGGTTGCCACCAGCTGTTTTACCTTGGAGTTATCTTCAAAGCATTTAACGGTAACAATTTCTCCGCCAAAACATAGGGTAGCGCCGTAGTTAGTAAAAATGGGGTCGGCGACGCGAATACAGTCGGCGTGGGCGTCGCATAAGTCGGGTAGGGTAAATGGTGGCATGTGTTACTCCTTGTATTGCGCTTATGCAGGTTCGGATTTTGTGTAGGGCTCGAACCGGTTTGCCCACGCCAACACGTCGTGAACCCATCCCTGGGGACTCCTTTATGAACTTCATCCATGAAGTTCACCCTTCGGGCCAGCGGGGCTGTTTAAATTCGTTCCTGACGAATTTATCCGCCCGTCCGGGGCGGAGACGGTTGGCTTAAGGCAAACCTAATCTCGCTTATCAACTCCGGCTTTGCGGTTGGCAAAAGCAACAGCAGGTTGTTAAACCTGCTGTTGTAGTTGGTTAAACCTGCAAATAATCCAGCATACCTTCCGCAGCCTTACGGCCCTGGGCAATGGCGGTAACCACTAAATCAGAGCCCAGCACCATATCGCCACCGGCAAATATTTTCTGCTGGTTGGTTTGCAGCGCATAAGGGCTTTGCTCTGAAGCGATAACCCGGCCTTTGCTGTCGAGCTCGACACCCATATCAATCAACCATTGCGGCGGGCTGGGTTGAAAACCAAAGGCGATAATTACCGCGTCGGCTGCCAGTACCTGCTCGGAGCCGGCAATTGGCTCGGGGCTGCGCCGGCCTTTGGCATCGGGGGCACCCAGCTCGGTGCTGACCACTTTTACGCCGCACACCTTGCCCTCGCTGTCGACTTCAATACCCAGCGGCTGCAGGTTAAATAAAAACTCTACCCCTTCTTCGCGGGCATTTTGTACTTCTTTGCGTGAGCCTGGCATATTGGCTTCATCGCGCCGGTAAGCACAACTGACTTTGGTCGCGCCCTGGCGGATAGAGGTGCGTACGCAGTCCATCGCCGTATCGCCGCCGCCCAGTACCACCACGGTTTTATCTTTTAAGCTGACGAACGGGTGCTCGGTTTGCCAGCCCATCAGGTTATTAATATTGCCAATTAAAAATGGCAGCGCTTCATACACACCGGGCGCATCTTCATTGACCAGGCCGCCTTTCATTGGCGTATAAGTGCCAAGGGCTAAAAACACCGCGTCGTACTCATCCAGCAGGCTGTCGAAGCTGACATCGACCCCGACATTGGTATTTAAGCGAAACTCGATACCCATGCTTTCAAAAATATCGCGCCGGCGGCTCAGTACTTCTTTTTCCAGCTTGAATGGCGGAATACCGAAGGTCAGCAGGCCACCAATTTGCGGATAGCGGTCGAACACCACCGGCGATACGCCGTTGCGCACCAGTACATCGGCGCAGGCTAAGCCAGCCGGACCGGCGCCTATAACCGCCACCCGCCGGTCGGTTTTAATCACGGCCGATAAATCCGGCCGCCAGCCCATTTCAAAGGCTTTGTCGTTAATGTACTTTTCAATACTGCCAATGGTAACAGCGCCGAAGCCTTCATCGAGGGTGCAGGCGCCTTCGCACAGCCGGTCTTGCGGGCATACCCGGCCACACACTTCCGGTAAGCTATTGGTTTTATGCGACAGCTCGGCTGCTTCAATAATTTTGCCTTCGTTGGCCAGCTTTAACCACTGCGGAATATAGTTGTGCACCGGGCACTTCCATTCACAGTAGGGGTTACCGCAATCCAGACAGCGGTCGGCCTGACCTTCTACCTGGGTGTTGGTCATGGGCTGATAAATTTCCACGAACTCGATAGTGCGTTCGCTGTGTGAGCGTTTTGGCGGATCAATCCGTTTTACGTCTATAAACTGGTATACATTCTGTGCCATAACGTTTCCTTTGCCCTTACATCGCCTGAACCCGCAGCTCGGCAGAAGAGCGAGCGCGGTGTCCCAGCAAGGTATTTACATCGCTGGTTTTTGGTTTTACCAGCTTAAATTTGCTTAAGTAATTGTTGAAATCCGAAAGGATGCGCTGGGCTTTATCACTGCCGGTTTCTTCCACGTGTTGGTGCAACAGGCTACGCAGGTGCTCTTGCAAAATGGGCGTGCTGATCTCCAGTGCTTCAACCAGCTCCGGGTTTAACCGCAGCTCCAGGTCATCCTGCTCGTCCAGTAAATAGGCAAAGCCGCCGGTCATTCCGGCACCAAAGTTAACCCCGGTGCAACCCAGTACCACGACCACACCGCCGGTCATGTATTCGCAGCAGTTATCGCCAGTGCCTTCTACTACTGCTAATGCGCCCGAGTTACGCACGGCAAACCGCTCGCCGGCCTGGCCGGCAGCATAGAAGCGACCGCCGGTGGCACCGTATAAACAGGTATTGCCGGCAATGGCAAAGCCGTTTTTGGCAAAGCTGGCACCTTTAGCCGGGAATATCGCTATCTGGCCGCCGGTCATGCCTTTACCGACATAATCGTTAGCATCACCCTGCAGGGCTAAATGCAGGCCTCCGGCATTCCACACCCCAAAGCTTTGGCCGGCAGTGCCGGTAAAGCGCAGCCGGATAGGGTCGGTCGCCATACCCTGATTGCCGTGTTTGCTGGCAATAAAGCCCGATAACGTGGCGCCAACCGAGCGGTCGGTGTTGCGAATGGGCAGGTTGAGCTGACCACCGGTTTTATTAACTACCATTTGTTCGCAGCGCTGCAGCAGATGCTGGTTTAATGCACCCGGGTCAAATGGCGTGTTGTTTTTAACGCAGTGCAGCGGTTTATCTGACGTTACTCCGCTGGCCTGCAAAATAGGGGTTAAGTCCAGTTTGGCTTGTTTCTGGGTTTCGCTGGCTTTGGCGGTCAGTAAATCGGTGCGGCCAATAAGCTGGGTAAGCTCGGTTACCCCAAGCTCTGCCATTAGCTCGCGTACTTCCGAGGCTAAAAACTTAAAGTAATTCATGACCATTTCCGGCAGGCCGGTAAAGTGGTCGCGGCGCAGCGTTTCATCCTGAGTTGCCACGCCGGTAGCACAGTTATTTAAATGGCAAATGCGCAGAAACTTGCAGCCGAGCGCCACCATCGGGCCGGTACCAAAACCAAAGCTCTCGGCGCCTAAAATAGCTGCTTTTACTACATCGAGGCCGGTTTTTAAGCCGCCATCAACCTGCAAGCGCACCCGATCCCGCAGGCCGTTTTCGACCAGCGCCTGATGCACTTCAGCCAGACCCAGCTCCCACGGGCTGCCGGCATATTTAACTGAGGTTAGCGGGCTGGCACCGGTGCCGCCGTCATAGCCCGATACGGTAATTAAGTCGGCATAAGCTTTTGCTACGCCGGTGGCAATGGTACCGATACCGGGCTCTGATACCAGTTTGACCGAAATCAGCGCCTGCGGGTTAACTTGTTTTAAATCGAAAATCAGCTGGGCTAAATCTTCAATCGAGTAAATATCGTGATGCGGCGGTGGCGAAATTAAGGTAACGCCGGGCACCGAGTACCGTAAGCGGGCTATTTCAGCGGTCACTTTCTCGCCGGGCAGCTGACCGCCTTCACCGGGCTTGGCGCCCTGGGCCACTTTAATCTGAATAACCTCAGCATTCACCAGGTAATGCGGGGTAACGCCAAAGCGGCCTGAAGCAACCTGTTTAATCTTTGAGTTTTTCTCGGTGCCAAAGCGGCGCGGATCTTCACCGCCTTCACCGGAGTTAGAGCGCCCACCTAAGCGGTTCATCGCAATGGCCAGCGCTTCGTGCGCTTCCGGGCTTAAGGCCCCAATCGACATCGCTGCACTGTCAAAGCGCGGATATAAGTTTTCGGCCGCTTCTACATCATCCAGCGCTACGCCATCGGTGTCGGTCGCCAGTTGCAATAAGTCTCGCAAGTGGGCCACCGGCCGCTGGTTTACGTGGTTGCTGTAAACCCGGTAGTCTTCATATTTACCTGAACGCACCGCTTTTTGCAGGCTGGTCACCACATCGGGGTTGTAGGCGTGATATTCGCCGTCATGTACGTATTTTAGCAGGCCACCATGGTTCAGTGGTTTGCGCTTTAACCAGGCGATATTAGCCAGTTGCTGCACGTCCTGTTCAAAGTCGATAAACCCGGCACCGCCAATCCGTGAGGCCACATCGGCAAAGCACAGTTGCATCACGTCTTTATTAATACCTACTGCTTCAAACAGGTTAGAGCAGCGGTAACTGGCCACGGTGGAAATGCCCATTTTCGACATGATTTTATAAAGGCCTTTATTAATACCTTTCCGATAATTCAGTACCGCCTGACGGGCGCTTAAATTAATGGTGCCTTTTTCAACCAGTTGTTCAACCGTTTCATACGCTAAAAACGGATAAATACCGGTAGCGCCCAGGCCAATTAACACCGCAAAATGATGCGAGTCGCGGGCACTGGCAGTTTCAATAATAATGTTGGAATCGCAGCGCAGCTGGGCGTTAACCAGTGCCAGTTGTACGGCACCGACGGCCATGGCGGCTGGAATAGGAATAAGGCCTTGTTCAATGCGCCGATCTGTTAAGATAACCAGTACCACACTGTTATCGCGCACAGCACTGACTACGGCATCGCACAAGGCACGGGTGGCCTGCTCTAATGTTTGCTGCTGCGGGTCGAAGTTTAATGAAAACACCTGATTTTTATAGTATTTCTCATCAGCCTGGCGCAGCTGCTTTAAGTCGGAATACATCATTACCGGCGATTCAAACTGAATACGACGGGCGTAGCCGGCCGTTTCTTTAAACACGTTGTGCTCGCGGCCTATACTGGTGGCCAGCGACATAACATGTGCTTCGCGCAGCGGATCGATAGGCGGGTTGGTTACCTGAGCAAACTGCTGACGAAAGTAGTCACACAGATTACGCGGCTTGCGCGACAACACCGCCATTGGCGTATCGTCACCCATAGAGCCGACCGCTTCCTGGCCATCTTTGGCCAGTACGGTCATCACCTGTTCGATTTCTTCGTAGCTGTAGTTAAACAGCTTGTGATACACCTGCATGGTGTCGTCGTCAAAGACCCGCTTACCAATTAAATCGGTTTCATACTTTTCATAAGGCACCAGCCGCTGCACGTTATCATCCAGCCAGCTACGATAGGTATGGCGGGCTTTTAAATCGTTATCAATTTCATCTGAGCGCCAAATTTGGCCGGTCGTCGTATCAATTGCCAGCATTTCGCCGGGGCCAACCCGGCCTTTTTCGACCACTTCATCCGGGGTGTAATCCCAGATACCGACTTCAGAGGCCAGGGTAATCAGTTTATCGCGGGTGATGACAAAGCGGGCAGGGCGCAGGCCGTTGCGATCCAGGTTACAAGCCACATGCTGGCCGTTAGTCATCACAATGCCGGCCGGGCCGTCCCACGGCTCCATGTGCATAGAGTTAAATTCGTAAAAGGCTTTTAAGTTGTCATCCATTACCCGGTTGCCTTGCCAGGCTGGTGGCACTAACAAGCGCATGGCGCGGAATAAATCCATGCCGCCGGCTAACAGTAGTTCCAGCTGATTATCCAGCGAGCTGGAATCGGAGCCGGTCTGGCCGACAAACGGCGCGGCGTCCTGCAAATCGGGTAATAGCGGTGAAGCAAATTTATACTGGCGGGCACGGGCCCACTGACGGTTACCGGTAATGGTATTAATTTCACCGTTATGCGCCAGGTAGCGAAATGGCTGCGCCAGCGGCCAGCGCGGCATAGTGTTGGTGGAAAAGCGCTGGTGAAATACACAAATGGCGGTTTCCATCCGGATATCGGCTAAATCGGTATAATAGCGCGGCAGGTCGGCTGGCATCATCAGGCCTTTAAACACGGTAACCAGCGATGAGAAGCTGGGAATATAAAAATCCTGGTCTGCACTAAGCTGGTGTTCTACCCGGCGACGAACCATATACAGCCGGCGCTCTAAATCATGATCGCCCCAGCCATGCGGCGCATTCACAATAACCTGTTCAATTTGTGGCATTGATTCCAGCGCCAGAGGGCCTAACACACTGCTGTCAGTGGGCACCGTGCGCCAGGTCACCAGGCTTAAGGTTTCACGGGCAATTTCTTTATTAATAATATCTTTTGCTGCCGCTGCTTTAACCGGATCCTGGCTTAGGAATATCATGCCAACGCCGTACTTTTTTGCCAGGTTCCAGCCATTTTCTTCGGCAATAGCCCGGAAAAAACTGTCGGGTTTTTGCATTAATAAGCCGCAGCCATCGCCGGTTTTACCGTCAGCCGAAATACCGCCGCGATGTTGCATGCGGTCTAAGCCATTAATGGCGGTTCTGACAATCCGATGGCTGGCCGCGCCTTCTATGTGAGCAATAAGGCCAAAGCCACAATTTTCCCGCGCCTGACTATGCTGATACAACGCCATGACTTACCTCCAAACTTGCCGTGCAAATAGATATATATCTATATAATGTGAATTATTATTCTGTTTTTATGATTTTTCGCTGCTGAAAGAAAATAACGAGTATTCTTTCAGTGGTCAATGCGTTGTGGTGCATTTACTCTAATGTCGTTGGTCGTCTAAAAACACCGAGCTGAACAGGTATACTAAGAAAAAGCTGAAAAAGCAAGTGAAGTTTAACCGTCTGGCCGTCTATTTGATTTTGAAAATGGTTACTTGAAAATGAAAATAAATTACATGAATTGGCGCTATTTCCACCATCAATACCGGTTTGGCATAAAAAAAAGCTGCCGAAGCAGCTTTTTCAGGTTCAGGTTGGTAACGGTTTAGCAAATATTTATGCGAAACCGTTGGTTAGCAGATTTATAACTCAAACATGCCTTTTACGGTGGCTTTGCCGCCAGCCACCAGCGGCTTGCCCATGGCAAAAACCCGGTCAATGGCCAGATCGTCACGATTAAGCAATACCAAATCAGCATCCAGCCCGGCTGCTAACCGGCCTTTTTGCGGTAAGCCTAAGATAGCGGCGGGTGCCTTACTAATGGCGCACATCGCATTACTGATACTGACCTTATGTTGTAAGACAGCATCACGTGCCGACTGGTATAAGGTGCGAACCTGGCCAACCTGCAGCCCCAGCAATTCGCCGCTGGTATTAAAAATAGGCAGGCTGGCGTTGCCATCTGAACTCAGGGTTAGCTGCATTGGGCTAATACCGGCTTGCAGCGATTCGGCCAGTGCTGCCGCGGCGGCAACTTCGCCATGCTGCAAATCGTACTCGGTGGTGCTGGTAGTAAAGTCGATTACCCCACCTTTACCTGCGAATTCGAGGCCTGCCTGAAACACAGCACGATTGCGGTTCATATGGGTGGGGTAAAACTGCTTCAAGCTTAGCTCGGTGCCGGCAACGGCATCGTAGACAGGCTGCAAAATACGCTCACCGGCCCCCATATGGACACTAACGATGCCGCCTTTGCCTGCCAGAATGCCGCCCACTTTCGCCGCAGAGGCCACTTTTCTGATTTCATCAGTGGTGGGTTGCGATGAGCGATGGTCGCTAATGGCAATTTCACCGACACCAATAAATTTATCAATCAGAATTAAATCATCTGTAATGCTGCCGGTCAGGGTGCGACATGGCACCTGGTATGAGCCCGTATGACAATAGGTGGTAATGCCTTCAATTTGCAGGGCATGTGCTTTGGCCAGTAAATTAGTCAGGGTACGGGTAGTGGCATCGGTTCCCAGCACGCCAATGGCGGTTGTAACGCCGCCTAAGGTGGCATCGGTAAGTTGCATTTCCGGGGTGCGGGTGGCAAAACCACCTTCACCGCCGCCGCCAATAAAGTGGACCAGCGAGTCGACAAAGCCCGGCACGGCAATGCTGTCAGTTCCGTCAATTACCGTTAGGGGTAAGTCACTGCCGCTGGTGCTGAATTGCTGGCCGATAGCAATAATTTTGCCGCCCGCCATTACTATGTCTTGTTTGCCGAGTGCTTGAGGTGCAAACACCTCAACATTTTTAATCAGATAAATTGTGTTCAAAATAACCTCGTTACTGATAGCCAATAGCAACCGCAACCAGCATAAAAATACTGGCCAGGGCAAACAGCCACAGTTGTAATTTCCAGACAAACTTCAGCCAGATAGTCCAGTCTACCCGAACCACGCCAAGGCAGCCGATAAGTGCGGCAGAAGTCGGAATAATGCAGTTAGTCAGGCCATCGCCCAGCTGAAACGCCAGCACAGCAATTTGCCGGCTTAATCCCACCATATCGGCCAGAGGCGCGATTAATGGCATGGTTAGCGCTGCCTGACCTGAGCCGGATGCGACAAAGAAATTAAATACCGACTGGATCACCAGCATTAACCAGGCTGATAAATAAGCGGGTAAATCGCCCAATGCCTGGCCAGAGTAAAACAGTAAGGTGTTTAACACGGAGGGCGTTTCAGGATTATCGCCCCCCAGCAACAGCACAATGCCTTTGGCCATGCCGACAATAAGCGCCGCCGGTAGTAACTCAGCAGCGCCTTGTTTAAAGCCATCGGCTGCGTCGTTTACCCTGAGCCTTTTACCTATTACCGCAATGATGGCGATAACAATGCCAATGGTAAAAAACTGGCTGGCAATTTCCGGAATATAGTACTTGCGTACGGTAACACCCCAGATAATCCAGATAAGGCCGGCAAAAAACGCCAGTAAAATTATACTGTCGATGGTGCTGTAGCTATTTACTGCCTGCTGCTGTTGCTGGCTTCGTAATTTCTGATCGCTGGCAAAGCTGAGTGAGCTTTCTGGGTCGCGCTTAATCCTGGCGGCGTAGCGCATGGTAAAAACAACCCCAAACAGGGTAAACACCAGCCACATCACTAACCGCAGATCTGCACCGGACAGCAGTGGTATTTCGGCAATGCCCTGAGCAATAGCCACATTGAACGGGTTCATCCAGCTGGTAGCAAAGCCTATCTGAGTGGCAATGTAAGTGACCAGGACCGTGGTTATTGCATCGTAGCCAAGTGCCAGCATTAGCGGCAGTAGCACGATACAAAATGCTATCGCTTCTTCGCCCATACCAAAAATAGCGCCGCCCAACGAAAACAACGTAAATAACAACGGAATAAATAAAAACTCCAGTCGTTTGGTTTTTTCTATTAATGCCAGAATGCCATTGTGGATAGCGCCGGTTTTCATAATGATGCCAAAGGCACCACCCGTTAGCAGAATAAAGGCGATAACGCCTACCGCAGAGCCCCATTTGTTGCCCGATACCATGCCCTCAAAGGCATAGTTTAAAAAGCCAACTCCGCCACCTTCAGCAAACAGCGGTACCCCGGCATTGCTATCGGTAGCCAACGTAAAGCTGCCAGGGTCTATCCGGCTTTTGGTTTTAACGGCACTGTCGGTTTCAGCGGCCACTTCAATAATATCGAACGAGCCTGCCGGGATCAGGTGAGAGGCCAGTGCTGCCAGAATCATCACAAAAAACAGGATGACAAAGGCGTCCGGCATTGCTACCGGTTGTTTTGCTTGGTTAGCCATAATTTAAGCCTTGTAATAGCTATCGGTAATTAGCGGGCGTGACACACATAGCCACGCCCGCACTTTGCTAATTAAAAGAAATAGCTAAAGGATACACGATAGTTGCGACCAAAGGCGTTGTGGTTGATGGAGTCGAAGCCGCGGCTGCTGCCATATACCGCTGGCGGGTCACGATCCAGCAGGTTGTCGATGGTGAAGTTAACCGATGCATGCTCAAAATCATAACCAATGTTGGCCCGCAGGGTGGTCCAGGCAGCCACATCGCGATTACCCTCAGCGTCGATCAGACCTAACTCATCCAGTTCGTCCAGATTACGGTCTCGTAAACGTGCGGTATCATCCAGGTACGATGACGTATACAGCGCGGTTAGCCCCAGATAAAGTGCTTCGCCGCTCCATGAAATACGGGCACTACCGATATTCTCCGGGTAACGGAAGGTACCAATTAATGCTTCTACCTCATCCGAGCCTGCTTTATTGCGGTCAAACTCCAGATAGTGGGTCCAGTCAAGATCCAGGCCTAAGCGGCCGCCGGCCAAATCAAGTGTATGTCTGAAACTGGCATCAATACCGCTAACGTCTTGCCGGCCTACGTTGTCCAGCTGAATAACGTGGTCACGGAACAGCGGCAGTTCAGCGAAGCGAGGATCAACATAGTCAACCCAGGCATCAAGAATTTCTGCCATATTGGCGCCGTCATCTTCGACTGTAAGGCCGGCAAGATCGGTAACATCACACAAGTCAGGATTGAAAGAGATACCCAGTTCGCCATCAGGCACCAGACCACAGTGGCGGACACTGGCATCGGTTGCGGTGCGGGCCAGCATGGCGGTCATGTCGGTATCGACCAGCTTTTTATGCTCAAACTGCCAGTAATCGACGGTCAGCGTGGTGTCCTGCGTTGGGCTCCAGCCAAAACCGACGCTGACAGATTCTGAGGTTTCTGCCTTGAGGGCAGCGTTGCCCAGCTCCAGCACATTGGGGCTGCTGGTAAAACCGGCACCTTCACAGTACAAGTCGGAAACGGTTTGGTTAGCGCTACAATCGAAAGTAGCAGTGGTGGTTCTGAGTTTAACCCCTGCCTGGGTCAGCGATGGCGCCCGGAAAGAAGTAGCCCAGGAGCCACGAATAACCAGACTGTCCAGCGGTCGCCAGGTAATACCTACTTTCGGGTTAAAGGTGCTGCCAAAATCATCGTAGTGGTCAAAGCGGCCAGCCAGTTGCAGCTCTACCGTATCACTTAGCGGCGCATAAATTTCGGCAAAGGCTGCCATCTGGGTTCTGTCAGCCGCAGATAAACTGGAACCAAAGCCGAATACATCCACCAGATAGCCGTTGGCGGCGCTGGCTTGTGCATTGGCTGAGGGCGTATCAGTAATTTCTTCTTTACGCAGTTCAAGCCCAAATGCCGAGCGAACCAGCTGGCCGTTAAACTCAAATAAATCGCCGCTTATCCGTGCATCCCAGCCGTAAACCGTACTGACGCCATCGCGGGTGGGTACTTCCTGAGCCAGTGCCAGCAGCGCGTCATTACCAGCATCATTGGTTAAGAATGGGTTGTATACGCCCGCCAGACCAGCCCCGCTGCCACAATTTAAGGTATCGGTATCGCCGTTATAGCTGGCGATAGTGCCGTCCTGGCATAGCTCGCCAGCAATTGCAGCGTGATATTTATAGCGGTTATAGATACCTGCTATGGCTTTTTGCTCTGACTCAGAGCGTGATAACAGCACTGCCGTTTCCCAATCCCAGTTCTCTGTACTGCCAGCAATGCTGCTGACCAGCCTGAACGAATCGCTGGTTACTTCAACGGTTCTTGGCGTATTAAAACGGGCGTCAAACTGAAAACCCCAAAGCCGCTGACCAGCGACACTGGTAAAGGGGTCAATATAAATTTGATCGAGCAATGAGTCGCGAACGGCGTCTGGGAATATATCCAGTGCGGTTTCCTGAACCCAGGCACCCTCGCTGTCATCGACCTGATTAATCGGTGCCGGGCTGGACGAAGAGACAGACGAGGTGTGGCTGTAGAAGAAGTCGGTATTCCATACCAGATCATTTCCCAGCTCTTTGCGAAAGTTAAAGCCAGCTGAGGCACTTTCAAACGGCGTTTCCAGCACATCATCCTCGTTTGCATAGTATGCACAGATTTGCTCGCCCAGTTCGGTTGTTACCAATTCAGTGGTGCAACCCGGGCTGGCTATTTCATCGCCACTGACGGCTGAAAAGTAATAAATATTGGGTACACCCTTTGGTAAGTAGGAATAATTGCTTACCAGATTTGGGTTGCGGGTGAAGTCACGATCCTGTGCGGTATAACCTTTGCGGTCATATACGTCAGCAAACAGGGTTAAATTACCGCCGGCCAGTTCAGTGCCTAACACAAAATTGGCGTTAATGCGTCCTTCATCTGACGATGCCGTGCTGTTGCCATACGATACGTTTAGCTCTGCGCCTTCATAGTCTGTTTTCAGAATGTAGTTAATAACCCCGGCCACGGCATCGGCACCGTAAATTGCTGAAGCGCCGGTTGCCAATACTTCAATGCGCTCAATGGCAGCCAGCGGAATACTGTTTACGTCAACAAAGTTTTGAGTACCAGCGGCAAATGATGATGCCGCAATACGCCGGCCATTTACCAGGGTAAGCGTTGACGAGGGGCCAAGACCACGCAGCGATGCTGCAGCCTGACCGGCAGGCGTTGAGGTAGACGTTGCGCCGCTTTCTGATGTAGAAAAAGTACCACTACCGCCACGAACCTGCCCTAAATCTTTCAGCAAGTCATAAATTGAGCTGGCACCGGAGTTTTTAATCTGTTCTGCAGAGATAACGACCAGCGGTTGCGTCCCTTCCAGATCAACACCTTTGATCCGGGAGCCTGTTACTTCAATACGCTCAACTTTCTCTTCTTCTTTCGCTATTTCCTGTTGAGCATAGCTAAAGGGAGACGCGATTAGGCAGCCGGCAATAGCCAGCGACAGCGGGGTTAATTTACGCATAGATACACCTGTGTTTTATAGGCATGCGATCAGCTAAGGATGGCACAACCAGTTATTTGCTTTATTTTTGCTTTAATGGGTTTGTTTAAATAGAAAACGTCAGGCTAACCGCAGTTGCCTGATAAATTTCTATTCGTTAAACCACTCAGAAAGGTAGTAGGACGAATAGTGATATGAGCCGAGCATTAGTGCTTTCTTTAACATATCGCTACTTTAAGTTGCTTTAAAATCGTTAAAAGTTGGTTTTAAAAGTCTGTGTCGCAATGCATCAATACATGGTATTAGTTGCCTTTGACACAATCTTATTTCTACTTCTAATTGGCAAAGATGTCAATACAGGATAATCTACAACCATTAAATATGGGGATTAGCGCTTTGCGCACTATCAGTTGTCAGCAGGCATTGACTGCCTGAATAACAATAAGAAAGAGCCGATGAAAAAAATAACGTGTTGTTTATCAGCCATTTTAATGGCATTGCCGGTTTTTACCCTAAGTGCCAATGATGATAATAAGGCGATGCCAGACTACTCTATGCTGTTGATTGGCGGTGGTGTGGCAACCTGTAGTTCAACAGCCAGCCGGCACTGCACCAGTGATGATGTATTCTCTGACGCTGCGAAAAAACAAAATCAGTATCAGCTGACAGCAGAACACTTGCAGGCTATAAACAGCGCCGGATTTTGGTCTGAAGACCGGATTATTGAGCAACAGCAAACGTTGGCTATTTTAGAGTTTTTACGTGGACAACTGGCGAATGACCTGGTGTCAGAGCGTGAATTGCTCAGGTTGTGGCGCAGTGCAGAAATTGAAGTTGATGGTATTTGGGTATCGGGCAGAGCAGTTTATGCCGGGCTAAGCGGTCGGGAGTTGGACTTTGTAATGGACCAGCTGGAGGTTCCGGTACTGCGTAGCAGTGACCGTGCCAGTAAGCGCAGTCGTGAATTTGCTGACCTGGCCCAAACTAAGAACCAGTTTAGTGTGGAACTGTATAAACGTTTTGTTGCGATGGCCCAGCAGGTTGCTGGTGATACGCGAAAACCGAGGATCCTGGTCGTTACGGCTTCATCCCGTGATCCTTTTGCGGCAGTAGATTTTTATCGTAATTTATTTGAAGAAGCGGGAGCCAGTGTCAGTTGGTTACCAATCAGTGCTGCATATCAGGCAGCCTGGCAAGGCGAGAATAACAGTTGTGCAGATATGGATCGCCATTTAGCGGAGCAGCATGGTAGCTACCAGCGACAGCGCGTATATCCAGACTTAATGACTGAAAAAATGGCCTTTTGCAGCGGTGGTAGCAAAGATGCGGTGGCGCAGATCCGCCGCGCTGATGGGATCTTTTTCAATGGTGGTGATCAAAGCCTTACTCTGGCAGCCCTGCGCCTGGCTGATGGCACTGCCTCGCCTGAACTGCAACAAATTGAACGTATGCTGCAAGCCGGCCAGATTGTCGTAGCGGGCACCAGCGCAGGCACTGCGGTAATGTCCGGTGGTCGCTTTAATGGTCAGAGGATACCGATGATCACCAACGGTGACAGTTTCACTGGCATTCAATTTGGAGCCTTCGAGTTGCCGGCACCAGCATTGGGTTGTGACAAAGATCAAAGTTGTAACAATGGTTTGAGCGAAAATCACCTTACTTATAATGGTAATGGTGGGCTTGGCTTGTTTCGCTGGGGCGTGTTGGATACCCATTTTTCCGAGCGTGGTCGTCAGGGCCGGTTAATTCGCTTGTTGCATGACACTCAAAACCGATTTGGTTTTGGTATTGATGAAAATACCGGCTTACTGGTCGGTCTGCAGCGTAACGACAATGAGCCGGCAGTTCGGATGGCGGTTATCGGCGAGTCCGGGGTCTATGTGGTTGATATGGCCAGTGCCGCAAAAAGTACCGAAGGTACCGCATTTAATTTGTCAAAAGTAAGTACCCACTATCTTACCCGGGGTGACGAGTTAGAGCTTAATGGTGATATGTTGCGCAGCCGCTTTGCCGACTGGAAGTTTGCACCCAATAATCTGGCGCAGCCTATGTTAAGCTCGGGCGACATTTTTGAGCGTGATAACTACAAACAAGTCAGTCATTTACTTTGTACGACACAGGCTCGTCAGGCTGAGGGCCGTGCGCTTAATGTTGGTCAGGGTTATGCAGTTACTATTTACAAAGATCACAGTTCTTACACCCGTCAGGGGACGTACAGACAGCAGGGAGCTGAAGTGGCCTACTGCTCATATCGGAATATAATGGTAGATCTGCAGCCTGCCAATTAGCGTTGGCATGGTTAAATAACCGCGACAAGGCTGGGGCATAATGCAAAGTCCGGTACACCCACAGGTTAAAGCGTTTGCGGCGTTAATTAAACGTTGGGGCAAACTCAGGCTTGGTCTTGTTACAACGCTGGGTTTGCTTGCTCTGCTGGTTGTTGTGCATTACACCTATGCGGCTTTGTTTGCTATTGAAGTCGACTGGCTTACGTTAAGGGTACAGTTAATACTTACGCTGTTTGCCAGCCCTGTAATTGTGCTCATTGTTTTTTATCTGGTGTTGCACTTAGATGCTGCGATGCTGTACCTGCAGGACTCCGCTCATCAGGAGCGTTTGCTCAATCAGAATATGCAGGATAGTATTCGTCAGCTTAACTTTGAAATTGAAGAGCGTAAAAAGGCATTTCAGGCAAAACGCCGCGCAGTTGACGAATTACGCAAGGAAATTTCTGAACGCAAGAAAACTCAGCAAGAGTTGGAAGAACAAAGCCTGCTTATCCGCTCCATCGTCGACAGCTCTCCCGATTTGTTTTATTACCGTGATGAAAATGGTCACCTGGCCAGCTGTAATAAAATGTTTGAAATTATCATGGATAAAACCGCGCAAGAGCTGATTGGGCATCATCCGGCAGAGCTTTATACCGAAGATAGCGCTCAGGCCGCAATTTTAACCGAATATGAAGAAGCCGCTGAACATGCTGAACTGACTCTTGATGTGGAGTTTGTGAAGCCTGATGGCCAGGTATTGTGGTTTGAAATGCGTAAAGTACCGTTTTATGACAAGCATGGCCGCTATATTGGTTTGCTTGGATTTGGCCGGGATATAACCTCACGTAAACTGGCAGAGCAAGCTCTTGAAAAAGCTTATCATGATAAAGGAAAGTTTATTGCTACCTTAAGCCATGAGCTGAGAACTCCGCTCAATGGTATCGTTGGATTAAGCCGTCGCTTGCTGGACAGTGAGCTGGGTACAGAACAACACAGCTGGGCTAATACTATCTTTAGCAGTGCGGAGACTCTTGGTAATATCTTCAATGATATTATTGATTTAGATAAAATTGACCGCCAAGACTTAGATATTGCCTATCAAAGTATTCACCTGCAAAACTTTTTAAATGACATCGCTAATTTTGCAGACCTTATCTGTCAGCAAAAAGGACTGCATTTTGTAATGCATACCGGGGGTGAGCTGGATAACTTTGTCAAACTGGATGCCACCAGGCTGCGTCAGGTGCTATGGAATCTGCTGAATAATGCGGTGAAGTTCACTGCCAGGGGTGAAGTGATACTGGATTGTAGTCTCAGAATTGCCGACGATAATACCGCCGAATTGCTATTTAAGGTGCAGGACACCGGTATCGGAATTGATCCTGCTGAGCAAGAGCGGATTTTCGATATGTATTATAAGTCGACCGATGGCCGCAGACTGAGTATCGTTGGCTCTGGAATTGGTTTGTCGGTTTCTCGCGCATTGGTAGAGGCCATGTCAGGTAAGGTCTCACTTAACAGTCACCCGGGTGAGGGAAGTTGTTTTAGTGTGCAACTGCCTACAGAGCGAGTCGCAGCGCCAAGCAATAACACCGTGCTTTGTCCGGAACTGACTATTCTGCTTATTGAAGATGTACCGCTTAACGCGGAAATTGCGATCGCGTTGCTGGAGCAACGCGGTCATACCGTTATTCATGCCGAAACAGGTGAGGATGCTATCGCTTTACTGGAAACAGAAGATGATATCGATCTGGTGCTGTTGGATATGCAGCTACCAGATATGAACGGCGACCAGATAGCGCGTTACATGCGCAACGAAAGCCATTTGCAAGCTATTCCGATAGTGGTGTTAAGCGCCAACGTCAGAAAAGCCGAACAGCAACTGACCGATATCGAGGTCGACGGCGCGCTGGCTAAACCAATTAACACTACCAAGCTGGATCAGATGTTAGCCAGATTATTCTCGCCCAGTGCGCTAAAGCTCCAGCAGTTAAATCCGGTTAGCGTTGCTAATACAGACAATGCGGTGCTTGATGTCGCTACGTTGCAGGACTATTTGCAGTCGCTGGGTCCGGAGGCAATGAAACGCAGTGCTCAGCTGTTTGCACAGCTACTGCCGGGCTATATCAACAAAATGATTGAAGCAGCTGTCCAGCTGCATGCAGACGATTTTAAAGAGTCAGCTCACAAGCTAAAAGGTGCAGCGGCATCTGTTGGGTTGTTGTGGGTACAGCAGCAGGCAAAAAAGTTTGAGCAGGAACCAATAGTGTGGCAAGGGTTAGAGCGGCAATTAGTCGATTTTCACTTAAAAATAGAGCAGCACCTGGCTGCTCTACATGAATTTATTGCCGCAAACTAAAGTTGCAGTTGACGTCAATCGTTTTACTTATCGATTTTACCAACGAAACGATAACCTTCACCGTGGATAGTGCTGATTAATTCAGGGCTGTCGATATCTGATTCAAAGTGCTTGCGAATACGACGGATAGTTACATCTACAGTGCGATCATTCGGGCGCAGTTCACGACCGGTCATATGGCGGATAAGTTGTTCGCGGGTGAAAATTTTACCCGGAGTATCCAGCATTAAGCGTAATGCACGGTATTCGCCTTTAGGTAAGCGCCGTGCCATGCCTTTAGGTGATGTCAGATTACGGCTGTTTTCATCAAGGGTCCAGCCATCAAACTTAACGATGCTTTTATGCTCTTCCACTACCGGTTGGGCAACGGTGCGGCCTAACAGATTACGGGCACGAATAGTCAGTTCCCGTGGGTTAAACGGTTTAGTTAAATAATCGTCAGCACCAATTTCCAGACCCAGGATCCGGTCAACTTCACTATCCCGACCGGTTAAGAAAATTAAGCCGATATTTTCTTTCTGACGTAACTCACGCGCCAGGATCAAGCCATTTTTACCTGGCAGGTTGATGTCCATGACCACCAGATTAACCGGATTTTGCTCCAGTTTTTGGTACATCTCTTCACCATTAACTGCTTCGATGACATCGTAGCCTTCACCCTGGAACAGATTTACCAGATTGAGTCTGGTGACTTCTTCATCTTCAACGATCAGAATCACAGGTGTTTGCATTAGAGTTAAACCTTATGTTTTTTTTGTGAACAGTATAGCGTACTAATTACTATAGTTGCCGTGGACATGTCAAATATTGGCGCAATTATAGCGGGACGGCCAAATGTTAACAAGATTTTTGTTAACATTTGGCCGTCCCGGGTAGTTCAAACGGTTTTGAGTAAAATAATATTTATTAAAATACAATAGCTTATGCTTTATCTTTGCTGGTGTGACTTTTATTGATCACCGGAAAATCAATTAAAATATCCACCCCGTGACCAAGGGTACTATCGAAACTTATTTTGCCATTTAACGCTTGGGTAACCAGGTTGTACACTAAGTGCAGACCCAGACCACTGCCTCCTTCACCCCGTCTGGTAGTGACGAAGGGGTCAAAAATGCGTTTTTTAATGGCTTCTGGCACACCAACGCCATTATCACGGTAACGCAGCTGGCAGTGTGTTCCTGTTAGGGTTACAATAATGTTCATTTCACCCTGATCATCTTTGGCAAATGCATGGATTAAACTATTCATAATCAGGTTAATTAAAATTTGATTAATTGGCCCGGGTTTACTCTGAATAACCAGCTCAGGCGGACATTCTATCAACACCTGATGCTGAGTTTTTTTCAGGTTAGGACGCAGCGACAGCAGGACTTCATTAATAAGTTGCGCCATATTGAAATCGCGCTGACTATCGTTTGACTGATCAACAGCCACCTGTTTAAAACTGCTGATTAAGCTGGCTGCGCGCTCCAGATTACGATAAATAATGCCTAAATTTTCTTTGCTTTCACTTAAAAATCGGCCAAGTTGCGATGAGGTTAACTTTTTATCTGCAAAAGCCCGCTCAATGTCGGTCAGTTTGTCCTGTAATAAGGTTGAAGCGGTAACGCCAAGGCCAATTGGCGTATTTACCTCGTGCGCAACACCTGCCACCATTTGCCCCAGACTGGCCATTTTTTCGGTTTCAACTATCTGATTTTGATACTGGTGTAACGTCGCCAGTGTATTAAGTAACTCCTGATTAGATGTTTTAAGTGCCGTAGTGCGTTCGGTAACTTTTTGCTCCATGCCTTGATACAATTCACGGATTTCTGACTCAGTTTGTTGTTGTTGTAATATTTGCCGTTCTATTTTATCAAGCATGGTATTGAGCGCTTTACCCAGAACATTAAACTCCTCAATATTATTAGGTGCGGCCCTGACCTGATAGTCTTTGTCTTTCGCGACCTGTTGTACCAGTAGCAACAGTTTATTGATGGGTGTGGTGAATCGTTGTTCCAGCTTTCTGGTAAGAAAATACACAATAATCAGCGCACACACGATAATAAAAAGATCAAATAAAATCCGGTTTTGAATATAATTTTTTAAATCTTCCTGACTGGCTCTGATAAAAACATAGCCAGCCAGCTGATCACTCAGCCGGATCTCCTGACTTAACTCCACATAATTATCAGACACCACAGGTGTCAGAAAGCTGGTAACTTTCTCAAACTGAGCCGGATAAGGGCCAACTCCCTGTGCATTATATATTGAGTAAATTTGCAGCTTGTCGCTTTGAGGTGTCAGCTGATAAATATGAATATTGTGAAACATCGGCACCGCATTAAAAGAGCGTAAACGGCTTTCTTCCATGCTGGCAAAGTCACTGAATATGTTTTCCTGCTCGTCAGTAAACTCTATATTGTCACGGTCAATAATGGTCTGAGCGGCCTCAAAGCTGGCCTGGGCATTAAAAGCAATAATACTGGCGTAGCTTTTCAGCTCATTGATCAGCGCGTCTCGTTGTTGTTTGATATCTTGCAGAGTGGAGACCAGCATCGAAACGCAAATAGTGAGGCTGCAAATGGTCATTACGCCGGTAAAAAGCGCGCTTTTTATTGAACTGGGGGGGCTGTTGAGTACTGCTTTCATCCGTTGCTCACTTGTTGGCCTGTATGGTGCAACTTATCCTGATTACCTTATTGATGTTATGCAGTTAATCTGGTTTTAGCAAACCCGTTTGGTGTTTTAATGCGATGGGCTTATAGTTAACAGGTTAGTTCTGGCGGGTAATGCTTATGACCATGTGGGAAACTTATAAAAACAGCATTTTTATTTGTCAGCAAGGTGTCGCAATCCAAACCTGTTTTGCCATTATCAGCGCACAGAATCCTGCAGGCAAGTTATTAAATAATAATATTAATTTATGTCTTGATAAACGATTTGAAGGTGTATTGAAACAAGCCCGGCTGCCATTTCGTTCAGTTATCGGCGCCTCTGCTGATTTAAGCTTTCAGGAGAAAAGCTGGATTGTGTTTTGCGATAAATCGCAGGCTGTGCAATATGGTCAGCAGCTGGAGCAAAATGCTATTTACTGGGTTGAACACAATAAATTATTTCTGGTGCCGGTGTTGTATCAGCATGCTGAAGAATATCTCGGCTTATTTCAGAGCAGGGTCGTTTTAATGGCGGATTAGGGGGTGAGGAAACACGCTAGCGCTGACGCTTTAGAATTGCCAGTATGGTTGGTAAATCCTGGCCAAACTCTACTTCAAACTGTCTGCGCGTCATGTTTTGTTCGATTTTCTGTTGTTCGCCAGTGGCGTGTATCAGCAATGGCTGAAAATCGGTGACACAAATACACAGTATCGTCACCGAGTTTTGTGATGGCAGCTTATCGGCCCGGTATAACTGATGCGGGCAGGCAGATACCCGCTTTTTAAGCTCAATGCATTGTTCAGGCACCACTGCATGCACCGGCAGTATTCCAGACAACAACCCGATCAGGCTTGAGATCAACAGTGTCGGTATACCGGTGCGTGCAATCATGTTATTACCTTTTAATTGCCTGATATATAACAAAACCATTTGCTTTGGCCAGCACGGTTACTTTACCAAAGGTTTGCTGCAGTAAGTTTTGATAGGCCAGATGATTATTTGCCACCAGAGTCAGACTGCCACCATTGTTCAGACGCGCTTTACTCTGGCTGATAAAAGCTTCACTGATACTATAGTCTGTTTTGATACCAGTATGAAACGGTGGGTTGCTGACAATATGGTCAAATGTAGCAGGCTGTGCCGGCAGGCCATCTGCTGTTATTACAGTACCTTGCAACTTATTGGCGTTAAGTGTCTGACGTGTTGCTTCTGCAGCTAAGGCACTGACGTCTGAACTATACAGCTGGATAGCACTCTGACGCTTTTTCAGATAAGCACCGATTACACCACAGCCACAACCAAAATCCAGCACTGACCCTTTAGTTATATGGTCCAGATGAGCAAGCAGTAAAGCAGTGCCTGTGTCCAGTTTGCCATGATTAAATACCCCGGCAATTGAACACACTTCAAGGGCAGTATTGTTTATAGTGAAGGTACGCAGGCTGAAATCTGGTTTGGTGAAGCTTTGTAACGACCCGCTTAGGTAATACCACAGGCAGTGCTTGGCATTATCCAGTTTGTTAGCTTTCATGCCCAACTTGTCAGCATGATTATCCAGGCTCTTGATGCCACCTTTGTTATCGCCCACCAGGTATAGCTGACTGCTGTCATGCATTGCCGGGGCAATAGTCGCCAGAGTTAAACTGAGCTGTTCTTTACTCTTCGGGTAGAAGATGACGACGGTATCAAATTGCTGGCTAAATTCTGGCAGGGCACTGAAGTAGCTGGTTGCTGCACTGTTTTGCCAGGTGCTGGCTACTGCTGCATTGGTGGTGTAGCAACTTAATGTAGCTGTCTCAGGCAGGCTCGCCAGCAAATTGCGAGCCAGTTCATCTGCTTCAGGTTCAACAATCAGGATGTTACCGGTTAAATCGGCAACATTACGAAGCAGCATCTGGCTGGTATTAGCTAGCATTAGCTTATCCTTTTATACATAAGATCCCAGACTCCATGCCCCAGGCGCTGACCACGTTGTTCAAATTTAGTCAGCGGCCGCTGTTCTGGTCGTTCAACATAGTCATTTGTCGGTGACAAATTGGCAAAGCCCGGCGCGGCCTGCATCACTTCCAGCATATGTTCGGCATAATTTTGCCAGTCAGTCGCCATATGGAACACCCCACCGACTTGCAATTTCTGGCGCAACAACTGGACGAAGTCGCTCTGCACTATCCGGCGCTTATGGTGGCGCTTTTTATGCCATGGGTCAGGAAAAAATAATTGCACTGTGCTCAGACTACTGTCGGCAATGGTATCGTTTAACACCTCTACTGCGTCATGTTCAAACAGCCGCAGATTACTCAGCCCTGCCGCGGCGGCATCACCCAGGCAAGCGCCAACGCCGGGTTTATGCACTTCAATACCAATAAAGTTCTTTTCTGGGGCGTTTTTAGCCATTTCCACCAATGATTTACCCATGCCAAAGCCAATTTCCAGCACTACGGGTGCCGCGCGGCCAAAGACTTCTTCCAAAGCAACAGGCGTGGCCTGATAGGTTAAACCTAATGCTGGCCAATGATTGTCCAGCGCACTTTGCTGGCCTTTAGTCAGCCGGCCTTCGCGCAGCACAAACGAGCGAATTTTGCGCATGTAGGGCAGGCTATCATTTTGCTTGATAGCAGCATCTTGGGGATCAGGCTGTGCTGGGGTTTTACTCATTGTTGGCTCCGTAATCAAACTGCGGCGCACATTATGCGGATATTAGCTGTTAAGCTCAACTGACGTTTTGCGTTGGCTTTTCAATAGCTGCTGCTTATACTGCGCAGCTCGTCACCGGCTGCGGAAAAAGTGGAGAATATTGTTGCGAAGTGATACTGCGAATTGGTTTTCAGATCAGCTGCTTAGCTGGTATCAATTGCATGGCCGTAAAACATTGCCATGGCAACTGAACAAAAGCCCTTATAAAACCTGGCTAAGTGAAGTGATGTTGCAGCAAACTCAGGTTGCCACTGTTATCCCGTATTTTGAGCAGTTTATACAACGTTTTCCGGATATTGAAAGCCTGGCGGCCGCGCCGCTGGATGAGGTATTACATTTGTGGACGGGCCTGGGCTATTACGCCCGCGCCCGCAATTTGCATAAAGCCGCACAATGCATTGCGACAGAGCACCATGGCAAGTTTCCCGTTGAGTTTGAACAGGTATTGGCGTTACCGGGTGTCGGGCGCTCTACCGCTGGCGCCATTTTGTCGCTGGCACTTGGCCAGCAGTATCCAATTTTAGACGGCAATTGTAAGAGAGTGTTAAGCCGGTTTGCCGCGGTGCCAGGCTGGCCGGGCAATAAAGCCGTTGAGCAACAATTGTGGCAGTTGGCTGAATTAGTTACACCCAAAAACAGTCAGGTTTCTGCGTTTAATCAGGCGATGATGGATTTGGGGGCGTCGTTATGTAGCCGGAGCAAGCCACAATGTGCAAAATGCCCGTTACACCTGAATTGTCAGGCCGCGCTAGCTGGTGAGCAGACCTCGTATCCCGGAAAAAAACCAAAGCAAACCCTTCCTGAGAAACATAGCTACTGGTTGATGCTGCAACATGATGAGCAGGTATTGCTACAGCAAAGACCGGCCAGTGGGTTATGGGGCGGGTTGTACGGTTTTATTGAATTTAACAGTGCTGGTTTGCGCGATGATTTTTTAGCGTTAAATGCAATTGAGGTGAGTAGCACCAATGAACTGCCCGCGTTTCGGCATACGTTCAGCCACTTCCATTTATGGATTACACCGATGCTGGTGCGAACCAAAACTAAACCTTCGTTGGTGCAGGAGCAAAGTGACGCACAATGGTTTACAATAGCGCAAATACCGCAAGTGGGGTTGTCAGCACCAGCAAAAATTCTGATGCAACAGTTACCAGCGCTAAGTGCAGCCCACCAAAAGGAGAACATAGTACAATGAGCAGAACGGTTTTTTGTCAATACCTGCAAAAAGAAGCAGCCGGGATGGATTTTCAGTTATACCCTGGCGAGCTTGGCAGCAAAATTTTTGCTTCAATCAGCAAAGAAGCCTGGAGCAAGTGGCAGGCCAAACAAATAATGCTGATCAACGAAAACAAACTTAATATGATGAATCCGGAGCACCGGCAATTTCTGGAGCAGCAGATGGAAGCATTTTTGTTTCAGGGCCAGGATATCGAAATTGAAGGCTATAAGCCGCCGGCCAGTTAATTGTTGAGATAAGCGAATTTTATGGCGCGTCGTCTGCCACCCCTAAATGCTTTAAAGGCTTTTGAAACTGCAGCCAGGCACCTTAGTTTTACTAAGGCGGCCGAAGAGATGTACGTCACTCAGGCGGCCATAAGCCATCAAATAAAAGCGCTGGAAGATCATCTGGGCTTAAAGTTGTTTATGCGCAAAAACCGCTCTCTGTTACTGACAGAAGAGGGGCAGAGTTATTTTCTGGATATCAAAGAAATATTCTTACAGCTGCATGAAGCAACTGAAAAGTTACTGGCCCGTGGGGCAAAAGGATCGTTAACCGTAAGCTTGCAACCGAGCTTTGCAATTCAGTGGCTGGTGCCAAGATTAAACCTGTTCAGTGAGCAGCACCCGGATATTGATGTCAGAATTAAAGCAGTGGATCTGGATGAAGGTTCACTGACTGATGATGTTGATGTGGCTATTTATTATGGTCGTGGTAATTGGCGTAACTTGCATGCTGACAAGCTGCATACCGAGTATTTACTGCCGGTTTGCTCACCACTCCTGTTAAATAGTGGCAAACCTTTGAATGAACCGACCGATTTAGCCCGACACAATTTGCTGCATGACGGTTCCCGCCGTGCCTGGAAAGCCTGGTTTACCAGTCAGGGTTTCAAGCAGTTTAATGTTAATCAGGGGCCGATATTCAGCCACTCATCTATGGTGTTACAGGCGGCAATTCATGGCCAGGGTGTGGCACTGGCGCATAATGTGCTGGCGCGGCCTGATATTAATTCGGGTCGGCTTATCGTGCCGTTTAACCATGTTCTGATCAGCAAGGATGCGTACTATCTGGTGTGCCGGGAAAGCCAGACTGAGCTGGGTAAAATAACCGCCTTTCGTCAGTGGATGGTCGATATGGTCAGCGCTGAGCAATTGCTGTTTACCGAGCAGCAGTTTACCAATGCCGTTGCTCTTGATTAACGCTAAAGCCCGCTTAATTCTGGCGCATGGCGCCGGTGCTTCTTGTGACAGTCCCTTTATGACTGAGCTGGCAACTGCCCTGACTCACCATAACATAGCGGTGAAGTGCTTTAATTTTCCGTATATGCAGCGCAGTATTGAACAGGCTGGCAAACGGCCGCCAGATAAAATGCCGGTATTATTACAAAGTTTTATTCAGCAAATTGAGCTGGCCCCCAAAGACTTACCGCTATTTATTGGCGGAAAATCAATGGGCGGGCGGGTTGCCAGCATGCTTAACCCAGCAGATATACAAGGGATTTTTGCTTTTGGTTATCCGTTTCACCCGCCGGGCAAGCAACAATGGCGTACAGCGCACTTTGCCAGCCTGAGCGCTCCGTTATATATCGTGCAGGGTGAGCGGGATCCTTTTGGTAAAGTGTCAGAGCTGGCATCCCAGAGCTGGAACGGAGTGGATCTGCACTGGCTTAGCGCAGCAGATCATGATTTTAAACCCACTAAAGCGAGTGGCTTGACTCAGCAACAGCTTATCGCTGACGCCGCGGGTTATTGCAGTGAGAGAATTGATGAAATACTTCTGGCAGGTCACTAACGGTTTAACAGCGTTGTATGGTGGCGGCGTAGTGGCGTTGGCGGCTGCGTTAATGCATTTGTGGGCAGGGCTTAGTCCAGCTGATTTTGGTCGCTTATTAAGTGCAATCAGCATATTAGCATTTCACACTTTGGCGCTGCTGATTGTCGGGCGTCAGCCAGGCTCTGCTAAGCTGATTAAAGTGGTTGCGTTACTCTGGCATCTGGGGCTCTGGCTGTTTGTCTGGGCTCTGGCTGTTTGTCTGGACACTGTGTGCCGGCGTGCTGCAATTACCGTTGTATAATTCTGCCTTAGCACCTGCAGGTGGACAAATTTTGATTATTGGCTGGTTGCTGCTTGCAATAAGCGCCTGGCAAAAGGATGTTAAATGAAACAATTACTATTGTACTGCCGGGCTGGTTTTGAAAAAGAATGCGCAGCGGAAATTCAGGACAAAGCCAGTAGCTATGATGTTTTTGGTTTTTGTAAATTAACGGCGAATTCAGCCTTTGTTATTTTCGAAGCTTATGATGCTGATGGTCTGGCAGAGTTTTATCGGGACTATCCATTTGAGCATTTTATTTTTATCCGTCAATGGTGTTTGCTACAGGCTGAACTGCTTGAATTGCCGTCTGAAGATCGGATAGCTCCGGTACTTGACGCTCTTGTTGCTGCTGAATTAACCGGCTGTGGCGAGCTACGGGTTGAGTATCCTGAAACAAACGATGGTAAAACGTTATCAACCCTGGCACGTAAATTAACCGTACCGCTTCGCCAGTCTTTGCGTAAAGCCGGCATACTGTTGCAGAAAGAGCAAAAACGAGCACCGGTTTTGCACGTGTTATTACTTAGCGGGCAGCAGGGGTATGTTGGCTTGTCCTACCCGGAAAATAACAGCCCGTTGGAAAACGGTATTATGCGCTTGAAGTTTCCTAACGAAGCGCCTAGCCGGAGCACGTTGAAACTCGAAGAAGCATTTCTGCAGTTTATTCCTAAGCCTGAATGGGATAAGCGTTTGGGCGGTGGCTTAAATGCAGTTGATTTAGGTGCCAGCCCCGGTGGATGGACCTATCAGTTGGTTAAACGCAGCATGATGGTAACCGCTATTGATAATGGTCCTATGGCTGAGTCGCTAATGCAAACTGGTCAGGTTAAGCATTTAATGGTAGATGGCTTTAAGTTTGAACCGCAAAAGCGAAATGTGTATTGGGTTGTTTGCGACATGATTGAACAACCGCAGCGGGTTGCCGAACGGATGGGCGATTGGCTGATAAAAGGCTGGTGTCAGGAAGCACTATTTAACTTAAAACTGCCGATGAAAAAACGTTATGAAACAGTAACGGATATATTGGCTCAGCTGGAGCAGCGCCTGGTTGATGCTGATATTAAATTTCGCTTGCAGGTTAAGCACCTGTACCACGACCGTGAAGAAGTTACGGTACACGTGCAAAACCTGGTTCTGAAATTCTAAGGGTGTTCCTAATTGTCCCCTTATTTGAGTCTGGCGCTGAATTATTCAGCGCTGATTTCAAGCTTAAGCCAAACCAGACGATGATCTGAGCTGGCACCGCGGGTGCCTACCAGAGGATAGTCCGCCTCTTTCTTAGTTGGCCAGAATACACCACCATCCTGAATACCAAAACCATAGTCAGATGCTAAAACATAATCTGCCCGCATACGCCAGGCGGCAGTGTGATATTTAGCATGCGCCAGTTCGGGGGTGTTTTCAGCTGCACCCAAACTTTCCGGGGTGAAGTTCTGCTTTACTTTTTTGTGGCTTACCAATGCTTTAATCGCGCTGTTGATAGCGTCCCCATCACCATCCGCCGACGCGTTTAAATCACCCAGTAATACAAAACGGCTGCTTTCTGCCAGACCACCTTTATTGCCGTCATCATCATAAATGTAGCCAGCATTGCCCGACGTCAGATAGTCCAGCCAGAACCGAATTTCATCATGATTACGAATGCCGTTGCGGTTTTCAGGGCCGTCAAAAACGGGGGGGGTAGGGTGGCTTGCAAGAATATGGATACGGTTATTGTTAACAATTACCGGTACATCCCAGTGCGACTTAGACGACAGTGGCATCTGCTGCCAGGCTTCGTTGCTGTACCATGGGCTGCCATCGGCTTTTTTCGTGGCCATAAAGTCAGGCATGTCGCGCCATTTGAAATGCTGAAAAGTCCTTATATTTGCCGTATCAATCGGAAATTTGGACAAAAGAACCATACCATATTGGCCAGGGTAAAAACCAAAGCCCCAGGCATCTGCGCCAACGCCGGTTGCTTTACCATCATTGTCTAAATCGAATGGGCTGGGCTGGCCGGTATTAACTGTTGAATAATAGAAATAAGGATAATCTATTGGCTTACTGCCGTTTTGTGGTTGATTCAGGTAGTTTTTGATAAAGGCCTGAATACCCTGTTCGGGCTGCTCGATATAATCAAACTCATTTAACAGCAAGATATCTGGTCGTACCCGCTGAATAATTGCAGCGATGTTTTTTACCTGAGGATGGTCACCATTGCCCAAAATACCTGGCAGCACTGTATTGTCACCGGTTTCGCCCCGAGGTAGGTAATTTGTAGACTCCATGCTGACATTAAAGGTAGCAACTTTGATTTCACTCATTTGGTCAGCCATAACGACTCCGGTAAACAGCAAAGTAACGCAATAACAAAGGTAATTAGACATAGATATTGATTAGTTTTGTATGCGGTTGAGTAGGATAACCAAGCTAAAACAGAAAGGCTAGCATGCTGAGGCTTTATGCAGAAAATTGATATTTTTTAACCAATTTAAGTCGTGATCGTTCGCAACTCTGACCAGCCATGTTACACTTGCGTGACAGGTGCACTTTGACTAAAGAAGGACTAAAAAGTTCCCGGTTAAATTGCAATGTAACGAAAATGACATAAAAGTTCGCTACACTTATCCCAGATTGAAAACAGCATTTGTATTCAAACGGAATTAGAACACAACTATCAACTACCAGGTGAAAACGATATGAAAATAAAACATTTAGCGTTGGCGGTGGCCTTGAGTCTTGGCGCATCGCATCTTGTTATGGCGCAGGAAACAACGTCCTCTATTCGGGGTAACGTAGTTACTCAGTCCGGTCAGGTTGCTAACGATGCGAAAGTAGAAATTTTGCATGTTCCATCGGGTACCCGTTCTGTAGCTTCAACTAATGAGTCAGGTGCATTTTCAAGCACTGGTCTGCGGGTTGGCGGTCCCTATACTATTACTATTAGTAGTGCGAACGGTGTTAGGTCTTACGAAAACATTTTCATTTCACTGGGTGAAACGTTTCGTTTGAATGCTCAGTTAGAAACAGTTGAGCGCATATCGGTTTCAGGTTCAAGGATTGCCGGCACAGCTAACGCAGGCAGCAGTAGCTTCTTTAATGAAGACGATATTTCTAATTCGCCAACTTTCAACCGTGATTTGAAAGAAGTTGCACGGATGAATCCTTACGCTAACATTTTACCTGGCGCGAATGCTGAATTAAGTATTGCTGGTAGTAACCCAAAATATAACAGTACAACCATAGATGGTGTTGGAGTTAATGACGATTTTGGTTTAAATAGCAATGGTTACCCAACTCAACGTTCACCTATCTCTATAGATGCAATTGAACAAATCTCGGTAGACGTCGCACCGTTTGATGCTGCGGAGGGTAACTTCAGTGGTGGCCGGATTAACGCTGTAACTAAATCTGGTACCAATGAATTTAAAGGCTCATTTGCTTACGAAAAAATGAGCGATGATTGGGCTGGGAGACCAAGAACCCCTGGCACCCGTACAAGCAATGGCCTTGATTTTGAGCGTGAAACGTACAGCTTTACGTTGGGTGGCCCGTTAATTAAAGATAAACTGTTTTTCTTTGGCTCATTTGAAAATACCACAGAGCCAGCGCAGCCAACTGCAGGGCCAAATGATAGTGATGCGGTAAACAAAGCACGCATAACTAATGCTCAGTTAACTGAAATTCGTAACATTGCCAGTTCGCGCTATGGTATCAATGATATTGGTGAGTGGGATGCTGCACCTGAAATTGAAGATGAAAGTATTCTGTTAAAGCTTGACTGGAATATTAATGATGAGCATAGAGCTGCATTTACTTATAACTCAAGTGAAGGTTCATCAGTTCGTAACCAGACCACGGGATCAAATGGTGTATTGAACCTTGATACCCACTGGTACACATACACTCAAAATATGGATCTATACCGGGCATCTTTATTCTCTGACTGGACCTTGGATTTATCCAGCGAAATCTATGTAAACCTTAAATCTGTAGATTCCATTTCTGGCAACAAAACAAATGAATATGGCGAAATAACTATTCGGGGCTTGTTGAATTTTGGCCCGGATGAAGCTCGTCATGCTAACGAACTAAGTACAGAAGAGTTAAAGTTTGGTATTAAGTTCAACTACCTGTTTGGTGACCATCAGATTAAGTTTGGTGGTGAGTACGCTTCGCTGGATGTTTACAATGCTTTTGTTCGTAGATCTTTGGGCGTATGGAGCTTTGATAGCATCGAAGAATTTGCTGCAGGTAATGCAACCAACTTAGTATATCAAAACGCTTTCACTAATAACGCTTCTGATGCTGCTGCCGAGTTTACTATGGGCTCTGGCAACTTATATGTGCATGATAACTGGTATTTTAGTGACGATATCGAGATAGCAATGGGTGTACGTTACGAACGTTTATTTGTGAGTGACGAACCAGCTCTTAATGAAAACTTTGTTCGCCGTTATGACTTTTCTAACCAGGAAAATCTGGACGGTTTGTCTATCGTGATGCCCCGCTTCAATATTAAATGGACTGCAAGTGATGACTTGACCGTAAATGCAGGCTTCGGTCGTTTCTCAGGCGGTAAGCCGAACGTATTTATTTCGAACTCTTTTTCGAATGATGGTACAACATTGGTCAATTTTGATCCTGCAGTAGCAGGAGATTCGCACCTGACTGACGTTACATCTTTGACTGTTCCGCAAAATGTGCAAGATGCGATGTTCCCTGGCGATGGTTTTACCAATGTTATTGATCCTAACTACAAGATCCCATCTGATTGGATTGCCCGGGTAAGCGCGGATTATCGCTTTTCAGTACCAAGTGTTGTAGAAGATGTAAATTTCTCAGCAGAAGTAATGCGCAAGTGGATGACAGACAACAACCAGTGGGTTGATATCTCTCGTTGTAAGAGTGGTGAAACCAGCTTGGGTGTTAATATTTATGAACCTTGTGATCCGACTGCCAAAGAGAATCACTACGATTTGATGTTAACTAACGAAGATAAGAGCGGTAACGCCTGGATCTTTACTACCACTTTGCAGAAAAACTGGGATAATGGTTTTAATGCGTTTGCTTCATATACCTATCAAGATATTGAAGAAGGCAACCCTGGTACCTCCTCAACTGCCGACTCAAACTATCAGTTTAACGTGGTGGTAGACCGTAATCAGCCGTTAATTGGCACTGCAAATTATGCAATTGAGCATTCTTTGAAGCTGGTTCTAGGATACACCCATCAGTTTGTTGAAGGTTATGATTCTAAGTTTAACTTGTTCTTCCAGCGTCGCTCAGGCACTAACTTCAGTTATACATATGGTTTGTTTAATGACCGTGATTTTGGCGATAACTCTAGTTTCTTCCGTTCTGCTGCCTACTTAGTTTACGTTCCTACTGGCGCGGATGATCCGAATATCAGTCCGGATGGCATTCAGTACGATGAAATTATGTCTTACCTTAATCAGGTAGGTCTTGGCAAGTATGCTGGTGGTTTCGCGCCAAAAGGCGTGGCGACGTCACCATGGATAACTACTATGGATTTCAGTTTCCAGCAGGATATTCCTGGATTTATGGAAGGGCATAAAGGAACCCTGTATTTCACCATTAGTAATCTGTTAAATTTATTAGATAGCTCGAAAGGCGATGTACGTACAATCCGGTTTACAACTAATCCAATTGTAGATTTCGGTGGACTTGATGACGAAGGCCGTTATATTTATGAGACCCCGTTCAATGAACCGACATTAACAAACTGGGATATTTTTGAGCCAGAGCAATCTACCTGGCGGATTAAAGCGGGTGTAAGCTACCGCTTCTAAGTAAAACTTAATTAGTAATTCGAATGCCCGCTTAATGCGGGCATTTTTTTTAGCTGTTTTTATTTCTATCTGCAGCATTATTAGCGATAATCGCCAGCTGTTTTCTTAAAAGGTGGCGAAGTTGTGGGTAAAAATACCATTATTGCTATTGCGGGTGCCTCTGCATCAGGTAAAAGTTTATTCGCATCAACTGTTTATCAGGAGCTGGTTGCTGAGTTGGGCGGCGAGCGCATTGCTATTTTATCGGAAGACGCCTACTACCGGGATCAGAGCCATTTGTCGTTTGATCAACGGGTTTTAACCAATTACGACCATCCTTCTGCTTTCGAACATGCCCTGTTGGTTGAGCATTTACAGCATTTGCGGGCAGGCCAGAATATTGAAATGCCGCAATACAGTTACAAACTGCATACCCGGCTGGAAGATACCATTAAAGTACAAGCGGCCAAAGTTATTCTGGTTGAAGGTATTTTGTTGTTAAATGATGAAAAATTAAGGCAGCAGTTTGATATCAGTGTATTTATGGATACGCCACTGGATATATGCTTGCTGCGGCGGATCAAGCGTGATCTGGAAGACCGTGGCAGAAGCCTTGCTTCAGTTACTGAGCAATACGAAACAACGGTGCGACCGGCTTTTTTTGAGTTTATTGCGCCGTCGAAACAATTTGCCGATTTGGTGGTAACCCGCGGGGGTAAAAACCAGATAGCGATCGATATTATAAAAGCAAAAATTCGTCAGCTACTGGCAGAATAATAATCAGGGAATAACGTATGATGGGATTAGTGGGCATTTTGGCCCTTTTATTAGTGGCAATCGCAGCGTCAGCGCATCGTAGCCGGATTAACTGGCGTACTGTTGGTGGTGCATTTGCCATTCAATTGCTGATAGGTGCCTTTGTACTGTATGTGCCATTTGGCCAGGATGTGCTTTACAGCGTGTCACAGGTTGTTGCCAATGTTATTGGTTACGCCAACGCGGGTATTCTTTTCTTGTTCGGTGATTTAGGTAGTTTTTCTCAGGGCTTTATATTCGCCATTCATGTGTTAACGATTATTATCTTTTTCTCTTCGTTGATTGCTGTGCTTTACCATATTGGCTTAATGAGCTGGGTTATCCGGTTAATCGGCGGTGGTTTACAAAAATTACTCGGTACCAGCCGGCCAGAGTCTATGTCAGCAGCAGCCAATATTTTTGTCGGTCAAACTGAAGCTCCTTTAGTCGTTAAACCTTTTATTCCTACTATGACCCGCTCTGAACTATTCGCCGTTATGGTTGGAGGCCTGGCATCGGTTGCCGGCTCTGTACTCGCAGGTTATGCCGGTTTAGGTATTGAACTCAAATACCTGATAGCGGCCAGCTTTATGGCAGCCCCGGGTGGTTTTTTAATGGCAAAAATAATATTGCCGGAGACCGAGCAGCCTAAAAATGAATTAACAGAAATCAGCACCGAAAAGCCACATACTAATGTGATAGATGCTGCTGCCGCCGGTGCATCCAGTGGCATGCAACTGGCACTTAACGTCGGTGCCATGTTGCTTGCATTTGTAGGTTTAATTGCCCTGGTTAACGGTATTGTTGGTGGCGTTGGTAGCTGGTTTGGTATGGAGAACCTGACCCTACAGCTAATATTCGGTTATGTATTTCAGCCGCTGGCATTTATCCTTGGTGTATCCTGGGATGAGGCTCGCTTAGCCGGCAGTTTTATTGGCCAGAAGCTGGTAATCAATGAGTTTGTCGCATACCTCGACTTTGTGCAGGTGAAAGAACAGTTAAGTGCTCATGCTCAGGTAATAGTCACTATTGCCTTATGTGGTTTTGCAAACTTTTCTTCCATTGCTATTTTATTAGGCGGGCTGGGTGGTATGGCACCAGGTCGTCGGGCTGATATTGCCGAGCTGGGTTTAAAAGCTTTGCTCGCTGCAACATTGGCCAACTTAATGAGCGCTGCAATTGCAGGGTTCTTTTTTTCCTTAGGCTAAAAACAGGTCTTTTATATGACACAGCAAGTTCCAACGTTAGATATAAGACGGTTTGCCACCGACAAAGATAACTTTGTTGCCGAAATTGGCAAAGCCTACACTGAATTTGGATTTTGCGGCATTAGTGGCCATGGTATTCCAGATGAAGTGGTAGCAAATACTTATAGTGCAATTAAGCAATTTTTCGCTTTACCCACCGACATTAAAGCGCAATATCATAAACCAGGGCAGGGCGGTGCCCGGGGGTATACTGCCGTTGGGGTAGAAAAGGCAAAGGACTCTAATCATCCTGATTTAAAAGAGTTCTGGCATGTAGGCCGTGAGCTGGAAGGTCCCGCGCCACATCCAAGTTTGTATCCTAATATCTGGCCTGCCGAAGTGCCGGGCTTTAAGGATGCGACCTACACACTATTTGCTGAACTGGAAAAGTTGGGTAACCGTGTGCTTGAAGCCTTAGCGTTGTATCTTGGTCAGCCGCAGCAGTATTTTGCGGATAAGGTCAATTACGGTAATTCCATTTTGCGGCCTATACATTATCCGCCAATTAAGGATACCTCAACTGCATCTATCCGGGCTGGTCGGCATGAAGATATTAACCTTATCACTTTGTTAGTTGGCTCGAATGAAGCGGGCCTGGAAATCCTGCGCCGCGACGGCAGCTGGTTACCGGTAACCACCATTGAAGGCACCATTGTTGTTAATATTGGTGATATGTTGCAGCGTTTAACTAACCACGTGTTGCCATCGACGACGCACAGGGTGGTCAACCCGGCTGGCACAGCCGCGGGCGAGCCGCGCTATTCCATTCCGTTTTTTATGCATCCAAATCCGGACTATGTTATTGAAACATTGGATAGCTGTATCAGTGCAGATCGGCCAAACCGGTATCCTGAGCCTATAAACTCTAACGACTATTTAATGCAGCGTTTAGAGGAAATTGGCCTGCTAAAAAAAGCGAAATAGATAGGGGCTTGCTCAGCAAATAAGCGAACGGCTAAAAACGAGCAGAATAGTTGAATTCAATAGTTGACTAGTTATTTTGAATCGCTATACTGCTCGCCATGTTAGGCACCTGGCGCAAAACGCTGGTGTTAGACATAACGCAGATGTGGTGGAATTGGTAGACACGCAAGCTTCAGGTGTTTGTGCCCACAAGGCGTGAGAGTTCGAGTCTCTCCATCTGCACCAAATTAACCGGCTAACGCCGGTTTTTTTGTGCCTGCAATTTACCGTTTTAGTTCAATACGACGGATGAAGTCTTCTACCAGGATGTCGTAAAGTTTGTTGCCCAGGTGCAAGTCTTCCACGCCGTCATCAATATTAGGGTTGTCGTTTACCTCTATAACATACACCTTATCACCATCTTGCTTTACATCCACGCCATACAGGCTGTCGCCAATCGGTGCGCAGGCACGAATGGCCGCATCCAATACGTGGGACGGCACCTCATTAACTGCACAGGTACTAAAACCACCACTTTCAGTTTTGGCTTTACCGTGTTTGTATATTTGCCAGTGATTACGGGCCATAAAGTATTTACAGGCAAATATTGCCTGGCCATTTAAAACACCAATACGCCAGTCGTATTCGGTAAAGGTATAGCGCTGCGCCAGAATAATAGCACTTTGTTCAAACAGGGTGGCCAGAGTAGAGCGGAGCTCTGTCAGCGTTTTAACTTTAATTACCCCGCGCGAAAAACTGCCATCTGGAATTTTTAGTACCAACGGCAAACCAAGGCTATCTGCTGCGCGCTCCAGATTATCTTCATCTTGTTTAAATAGCATAAGACCATCGGGCATCGGGACTTTATGCTGCTCAAAAAGAGTATGCAGATACACTTTATTACCACAGCGCAAAATTGAACTGGGATCATCTACTACTGCCAGCCCTTCCCGTTCGGCCTTTTGTGCCATATGAAAGGTGTGATGATTTACTGCGGTGGTTTCCCGAATAAACAAACCATCAAACTCAGCAATTCGATGAATATCCTTTGCGGTGATTTGCTCGACATCCATTGCTGCCTTTTTAGCGGCCCGGACAAACAAGTCTAATGACTTCGGTGTGCACGGTGGGAACTTTTCTTTGGGGTCAACCAATACGGCCAGGTCATACTTGAACTTACGGTTTGCCGGCTCCAATCGCCATATTTTGTGACTGTATTTTTCAAGAATATTGCCAAAAAGACTTTGTTCGGTTTCAGTGAGTTTATTGACGCTGCCAATTTTCAGCGTTTTGACTTGCCAACGGGTTTTCTTTTGTAGTTCAACCCGGAGGATCGGCACCGGGAATGCTTCAAACAAATATGAAGCAACTTTTTTTAACGCTTTATGCTCAGTTTCGCCAAAATAAATGTTAAAAGTGAGCTGGCTTGCCGTCTCTTCTGCCAGGTCTTTGTTTAATTGCTGTAATAATGCCAATGGCACTTCGTCGGCGACATCTGCTATTTCATGGCGATTAAATTTATTAAAGGCCCGTACCGATGGCATTACGTTGTGCCCTCGAGCCTCAGCCAATAAGGAACAATAGTAGCCACTTCCAAGATAATGAGATTGGCGGCAGAGATTGATTACCCGTACCCGCTGTTTTTGTTTAGCGGACCATTTCAGGTATGCAGGTAAACTCATCACACCGTCGTATTGATGAAAGGGGGCCCAATCTTGTGCTTTATCTACTATTATTATCAGTTTTGCCATGTTACCTCCTGTTAGCGTGCCAAGCCTGACTGAATATGGCATTGAAAGACAGCAAATTTTTTTTCAGCATAGCATCAGAATTTCTTGCTGGCATTTAATCTGGATAACTGTTGTGATGCCACCATAAGCTAAGTAACTAAAAGGAGCACTGCTAATGACTAAGCAGTTAACTAAGTCAGATCAAAAGCCTGATATTGCTATCAGACCTGCTGCGTTGTCTGACGTAACTGCTTTGCAAACCATAGAGCATCGTTGCTTTGATTCTGATCGGCTTAGCGTGCGAAGCTTCAGGCGTTTTATCACCGAAAAACGCAGCGACCTAATGGTATTGCACGTCGGCAGTGAGCTTGCCGGGTATTTTTTGCTGATTTATCGACGTGGCACCAGCCTCGCCAGGCTGTATTCAATAGCAGTAGATCCCGCCTTCAGACAGCAAGGCCTGGCTGAAAAGCTGATGAACGAAGCTCAGCGTCAGGCAGCCAGCAGGCTTTGTGCATTGTTGCGACTTGAGGTTCGCAAGGATAACCTCGCTGCAATAACCTTATATCAGAAGCTCCAGTACCATGAGTTCGCTATTAAGCATGATTTCTATGAAGATCATTCTGATGCAATCTGTATGCAAAAACAGGTCATCCAGTTTAACAGTGACTCTGTATCCCGGCAGGTTCCTTATATAGCACAAACAACACCCTTTACTTGTGGTCCTGCCAGCCTGTTAATGGCGTTTAACTACTTTAAGCCTGGCTTGTTTGATCCTTTTCAGCTTGAAATAGAATTATGGCGCGAAGCGACCACGATCTTTATGACCAGTGGTCATGGCGGTTGTGGGCCACGCGGGTTGGCATTGGCCGCTAATCGTCGGGGCTTTACCGTAGAAGTTTACATTAATCATGATGGCCTGCTGTTTGGAGATAGCGTGCGTAGTGAAGTTAAAAAGGCGGTATTACAACGGGTGCACGATTCTTTTAAACAACAGACCGAGCAGCAGGGTATAGTAGTTAATCATCTCGACCTTAGTCTGAACGCGATAAAAGACATTTTGCAACAAGGCAAACTGATCGTCGCACTGATAAGCACCTGGCAGTTTGATAAAAGTAAAGCACCCCATTGGGTTGTGTTGTGCGCGGCAGATGAGCATTTTATCTATATTAATGATCCGGATACTGAAGACATTCCATGGTTGTCAGCTGCAGAACGGCAATATATCCCAATAGACTATAAGGTTTTCAGTAAAGCATTTAGCTACGGCAAAAAACGCCTTAAAGCCGCATTAATCATTGAGAGTAAATAGTAACACCCCAAATCTGTACATATTTCAGCTAATTTGTTTGCTTTCTATGCGAACAACATGCAGAAATAGATTTTTAGCTATTAACCACTTGCGTCAGTTTCTAAACCCCCTATAATGCGCGCCATGCCAAGGGGTGCTGCAGTATGAGTGCCTCGGGTGAGA
>CAXBHB010000024.1:0-44333 GCA_963975465.1 uncultured Chromatiaceae bacterium | reverse complement strand
AATCTGGGTGTTCACATTCACCAGTATGGGTGTTCACATAAATCAGAATACGCAATAGTAACGTCCAATAAAAATAAGGACGTAAATTACAAACAATTACCGTAAGCTAGTCTTGTTGAAACTGAAAAACCCTGATCATTTTTAAAATTGATCACGATATTCTGTCGGCGTTATCCCCATTTTTGCTTTAAAAGCCCGGTTAAAGGGGGCAATAGACCCATACCCTGCTTCTAAGGCCAGAGTCAAAATGGGCAGATGTCGCTTAGACGCATCCTTCAATTGTTCACATACCCAAGGTATACGGTAACTGTTTAAAAAGTCTGAGAAGTTGCTAAAACCTAATTGCTGATTAATCAAATGTCTAAGTTGATGGGCAGGTAATCCCAGCTGCCTGGCGAGGTTATTGACGGTTAAGTTCAGCTCTAAAAAAGCGCCTTGCCTCATCAACGTTTCCAGGTTTTCTGTTTGGTTTTGCAGCGCAGGGCGGACTTTTGCGCTCACTAATTGATTTTTGTGTTCAGCATTTGCCTGGGTAGCAGCAGGCATATTTTGTTGGAGTATCTCTAACCGGGCAAACATCACTTTTGCACACACCAGGAACACGGCTGAAAAAATAAGCAGTGAATTAAGTAAACTAAATTGCCAGCTATCCCGAACACTCTTCAATGTAAACTCAAATAACACTAAGCCAATCATGTATAAAGAGCACAAGGCAATCAACATAACCCGGGTGTTGCGCCTATCGTTATCTAAGTCACCATTAAACTCTGAAATACACAGGTATATAACGTAACATAACAACATCACGCCCAAAGCATGATTGAAGTCATGTAACATGCCGTGCCCGCCCAATACCAAAAAGAAATACACCAACCATCCCACCCAGAGCAGTACTAAGGTGAGTAGCCATTTAGGAATAGTATCCAGTTTAAACTCAGGGTTAAGATGCCCCAATGCATACCAAACCGCCGCAAATGGCGTTAAATCTGTGAACAACAGCAACACATGGCGCAATCCACCATAGTGACTATTGTCGATAGGGGCGGTAAGCAATATGTAGCATATTATACAGAAGGTTAAAGCAATATTTGACGCTGCAATATTTGACGTTGAGCGCGCGCTGGTGTTTCTGCTAAAAAAAGCAATTAACAACCCTAACTGGCCAACCGCTGCAAATCGCAAAAAAAAGTCAACAACTTGAATTTCAATCAAATACATCACCAACGTCCGTATTATTCTAATGATTTAGTCTTAATTACCCTTCATAACCAGTTATCACGTCTACAGGCTGAAGCTTTCCAATCCCAGTGAAAGATTGAGATTTTAAAAACATGCAATATTACCTGTTTGAGTAATGTAAACCTGGAATATTTAAAGCTTAAAGTGTTCCAAGTGCATAAAGTGCTCATGTTAACCCGGTTTGGGGTAAATAAGGAAAAAGCGGCCTGAAAAGGGGGCCGCTAACCGGCAATTGAATTGCTGCTGTGCAGCGTCGTTACGGTATACTTTAGTCAGCGGCGACTAACCAATAAAACCATAACCCAGGTAATTAAAGGCTTAACCCAATGAGCAAGATTTACGTACTACATGAAAACAACGAATGGACCGTGCATTTACAAAATAGACTCGATGAATTGAATTACCCTTATGAGTTATGGCATTTAGATGAGGGTGTAATCGATTTATCTACTGAGCCACCGCAAGGCATTTTTTATAATCGGATGAGTGCATCGTCGCATACCCGGGATCACCGCTTTGCCCCGGAACTGGCGGGCTCGGTTATCGCCTGGCTGGAATATCATGGCCGTAAGGTGATAAATGGCAGTCGGGCATTAAGTTTAGAGATAAGCAAGATACATCAACACTTAGCCTTAGAAAAAGCAGGTATAGCCACGCCAAAAACCATTGCTGCGGTAGGAAAAAAGCACATTATTGAAGCGGCAAATGCGCTTGGTGCGAGTTCATTTATCACTAAGCATAATCGGGCCGGCAAAGGCCAGGGTGTGCAATTGTTTCACTCGGTACAGGCACTGCAAGACTATCTGGAGGGGCCGCATTTTGATGCCCCGGTAGATGGAATTACCCTGATCCAACAATATATTAAAGCAACCGAGCCTTTTATTATTCGGCACGAGTTTATTGGCGGCAAATTTTTATATGGGGTTAAGGTAGATACCTCTGCAGGTTTCGAGCTTTGTCCGGCCGATGCGTGCTCAATAGGTGACATGTTCTGCCCGACAGATGAAACACCCGCACAGCCCAAGGCTAAATTTGAAATACTCCGAGACTATCGACCTACGTTTATTGATCAGTATGAAATGTTTCTTAAAGCGAACGCCATTGATGTTGCCGGTATCGAGGCAATTCAGGATGCCGACGGCAACAGCTATGCTTATGATGTGAACACCAATACCAATTATAATTCAGACGCTGAGGCAAAAGCAGGGCAGTTCGGCATGCTGGAGCTGGCACATTATCTGAAAGCTGAGTTAGATAAATTATCGTTGTAAGCATTCGGTTGCTGGCAATAAGGCCAGGAAAAGGGGCGAAGCCAATTAACAAGAAAAGTGCTCCGCCCCCATTTTCATCATTTTCATTTAGTTTGTACTTCGCTCACGTTCATCCATAGTGACTTTATCTCTGAGTAACCAGGTTCCGTTTTCTTTTGTGATGATATAGGTTGTATTTATTCTTCGTGTTGGGGTTACCACGCCATTGATAACTTGTCCTTCCCTCTCGTGATATTGATGAACTACAACCACGTCAGGTCTTAAAAATTTTATTTCAGGATCACGCCTGACATTCACATTTGATGCGGCGTAACCTGCGTTTGAGTGTAATTTTTGTTCAAAGCTGGTTATGGTGTCCTTGCCACGAAATACCCGGCCAAACGCTTGTAACCAACGACCATCTTCCGACCATATTTTCTCTCTATCCTCAAAATTGCCACTTTTTGAGTGAGTATCAATAATATTTTTAATAGCCAGGCTATCCTCAACCGTTATTTGAGGTTGTTCCAGTGTGGTTGAAGTTGCCTTCGTTATAGTTTTTTCTTCCTGTTGAGTACAGCCAAGCAAAATTACCGCGAGAAAGATAAAATTTATGTTTTTCATATTTTATAAAGTATTGCCAACTTATAGGTATGGGTGAGTATAGTAGAGGGAAAAGGGTGGTACAGGGGCAGGTCTTGCCTTTTGCCAATCCAGAAAGGCAATAAGCAAGACCTGACCCTAAAGGCTCCAGCAACAAAATTTATTTTCTATTATTAAATCCAAATCAGATCCTGGGTGCATCTAAGTTTTAAATTAACTTAAAGGATATGATATGACGCTTTTAAATACGGTTTTTCGCCACGTTGTTTTTGCTGGCGCGCTGTTGGCAATAAACCCTTTGGTTATAGCATCAGATAACCGCATACAAGATATGAGCCTGCACGATGAATTAGCACAACAGGATGCTTTGTTTTTTCAGCGTGGCTTTAACGAGTGTGATATCGCTTATCTGGACGCTGCCATTAGCTCTGATTTAAAGTTTTATCATGACAAAAGTGGTTTTCAGGATAAAGCCTTGTTTATGCAAAACACGCAAAAATATATTTGTGGTGATATGGCAAACAAGCCCATTCGCAAGTTAGTTGCCGACAGTTTGAGTACCTTCCCGCTGCATCGTGACGGCATATTGTATGGTGCAATTCAGCATGGGCAACATCAATTTTATTGGCGTGAAGCGGGAAAGCCTGACCAGCTAACCGGTACGGCACGGTTCACTTCGGTCTGGTTAAGGGCTGGGGACGATTGGCAACTTAGCGATGTACTGAGTTATGATCATCAGCCGGCTGAAGCCATTAGCGGCAATAATCAAGCGGCAGCTATTATCAGCCTGCTACAACAACATAAGGTGCCAGCGCTGGGCCTTGGTATTATTGAGCATGGCAAACTGGTGTCCAATCAAGTGTATGGCGAGCTGACGCCTGGTACAGTAGCACCGCAAAATACCCTGTTTAAAGTGGCCTCGTTAACCAAACCCGTGGTAACCATGCTGACGCTGCGGCTGGTTGCTGCAGGCAAACTGCAGCTTGATGAACCCCTTGCAGCCTACTGGGTTGACCCGGATCTTAAAGCTGACTCAAGGCATTTGTTGCTGACCCCTCGAATTGTGCTGACGCACCAAACCGGCTTTGCCAACTGGCGTTATCTGGAAACAGACAACAGGTTACGTTTTCATTTTAAGCCCGGCACGCAACATCAGTATTCCGGTGAAGGCTTTGAATATCTTCGCCGGGCGCTGGAGCATAAATTTGGCCAATCGCTGGAAGCCCTGGCACAGCAATATGTATTTGAACCGGCAGGTATGACCGATACTTATTTTTGGTGGTCACAAGGAGTGAATGAACACCGCTACGCCCTCAACCACGACAGCAACGGCAAGGCGTTTGAGACAGAGAGATACTACAAGGCAAATGCCGCCGCCAATTTGATCAGCACGGTAGACGATTACAGCAAATTTATGGTGTTTGTTATGGCGCAACAGCAAGCAATGCCGGCAGTGTATCAGGACATGCAAGCGCATCATGTCGGCATTGGGCCTCAACATTATTTCGGCTTGGGCTGGGAGATTTTCAGTGGTTTCCCGGGTGAGCAATCGTTGCTGCTGCATAGCGGCCGTGATCCTGGCGTGTCCACCTTAGCTGTGTTTTCACCGCAAAGCCAAAACGGTTATGTTATTTTTATGAATGGCGATAATGCCACAGCGGTACTTGAACAACTTCTGCCGCAGCTGTACCTTGGTGCAGAACTTTGGCAACGAAATTAAATAAGTATGAATGGACAAGAATGGGCAGAGATTTTGGTGCCGCTTATCGTCTTCAGCGCGTTGGTCGCGCTGATGGGGTTAATACTGCTGTATAACTACAAGAAAAAACGCCTGTTTTTGCAGATGATAGAACGCTCATTACAACAACAGCTAACGTTGCCGCCGGAAACAATCCGCGAAGTGGCGCGGCACTTTTTCTCAGCAAACCGTGATACCCGTAAAGGTGTATTTTTGTTGGTGTTGTCAGCCAGCATTCTGGCGTTTTCCTACTTTGCCGATTTTCGTCAAAATGGCAATCTGGATTTAAACGATGCCTTAAACGGCATTGCCATCTTGCCGGCGTTGTTAGGGCTGGCGTTTTTGCTGTTGGCCCGGCTTGATCGGCAACGGCTGTATTAAGACCATGCTGTGTCGCTAAAACAGGCCTCGGTTGAGCAACTGGTTGCCATAGTGCAGGTGTCCGGAGATACGACAGCTTTTAATGAGCTGTTCAGCCGTTATGACAATAAATTGCGCGGTTTTTTGGCGTTTAAATCTGCCGAACAACGCCAAGACATTGATGATTTGGTGCAAGAAACTTACGTTAAAGCCTTTTTAAATATTCAGCAGTTTCAGCAACAAGCGCAGTTTTCTACCTGGTTACTGCGGATTGCTATCAATGAAATGTTGCAGGCTAAACGCTCTGGTAATATTTTCGCCGCCCTTAAACAGCGTTGGTTCGCTGCAGAACCCGATGAGCTTAGCCATACTGACAACACAGCAGCACAGTTGGATGCCGCTACGCTGATTGCGACCTTATCAACTATTCAACAGCAAGTTTTTGTGTATGCTGAATTTTATGGTTATTCACAAACTGAAATTGCCGATAAAATGCAGATCCCGTTGGGAAGCGTTAAAACCTATATGATGCAGGCTCGCAATACGCTGGACAGGAGTAACGACCTATGCTGAAACTGAAATTAAGCCAAAAAATCAGACTCTGGCTGCGGCAGTATCGCCGTTGCGTGGTTATAGCATTGTTTTGCTTGCCCGCACCGCTGCTGATGTTGGCTTACAACAGCCTGCTAAGCACTGAACGTACGCTGTTGCCGTTACTGACACTGATACAATTGGCGGCCGCTGCATTACTGGTTATCGTGGTTCTTATTCTCAGCGACTAGATGCACCAGCACGGATCAAAAGAGTCGGGGTCATTTATTTGAGGTGTAGCGGTCTGAGGTACTGGGTCAGGTCTTGCCTTTTGCCAACCCAGCAATGCAAGAAACAACACCTGACCCTAAGGCTCCTGACCCCAAGACGCCTTAGCAAGACGCCTTAGGGCTCATCACTTTGGAAAAATTACTGTTCTACCACGGCGTGATACCCCAACTAACAAAGATAACACTCAGTAAAATTGCAGAAAGGCCCAGAAGAACAAAGCCTATTAAAGAGCGCTTTCTAAGCGGCCTGGTTTTACGCGCTTTTAGGGTGAGCACAAGTGTCGCTATACCCATTACCCCTGCCAGCAGCACCAGTAATGCCCCAGTACTGGCGGGTGGCGCAAAACCGGCAATAAGACTGACCTCACTGATTTCAACCGCCGCCTGCACACCCAGCCCAATTAACCCGACACCCACCAGTAAAACAAGCGTCGTGATAAACGCGATAAGCCTTGGAGTGACAGGGCCAAGGCCTGGCTCGTCGATTTTGCTTGAGCTAAAGCGTCGGGTAATCGCACCCCAGGAAATCATAATGAACCCAAACAAGGAAATAATGACCGGGGTAGAGGCGAGCAAGCCAGGGACAACCACGTTTTTTGGCTCATCCATTGCCCGTGCGGCCAGCTTTAAATGGATATCTGTTTGCAGGTAATCCAAAAATTCTGGCGGCTCTGCACCTTCTTCCAGGCAAGATGCGTCTAATTCAGCAAGGTTCTGGCTCGGGTCGTCGAAAAAGTCAGTGAGCACTTGCGATGCACATTCGCTCATTGAACGGGTAGGGCCATGACCGGCGTAAGGCACGATGATTAAACGGCCGTTGCTAAACCCGGGTGCAATTCGCTCCGCCAGCGCTGGCGGAGTAATGGGATCCCAGTCGCCATTAACCACCAAGGTTGGAATAGTGCTTTGAACAAGTTGGTAATCCTTACGGTCTCGCGGGGCTAAACCTGCCTCAACGCAGGCATCAGCCATTAACTGGCTGCCTTCGACTGAAAATGCGCCCTCATTAAAACCATAATCTTCTTGTAAATCTTCTGCAGCAATACTGGCCTCTGCTGCCATATAGCCATCGTTGCAACGTATCGCGCTCCCCATACCCAGACCAGTGCTGCGGGAAAATTCGCCTGCGCCATTTGCTAAGGCCTGAAATACCTCGTCGTCCCTGTTATTAATCATATTGACTAGGCCCCACATAACCGATGGAATAGCGGGGTGTTCGTCTTGTTCATACAGCATAGAGAACGGCGCAAAAGCGGCAATTAACGCCGGCACATTCGCTTTACCCGATGGAAAAAGCTCTTCGTCAAAAGCATCCACCATAACCGGGTTAGCAATAAGGGCATTACCTGCAGCGTAGAACGCCTGTTCTAAGCCCTGACAAATTGCCGCGCCCTGACGGGCACATTCTGTAAATACATTCTCGTGGTTGCGGGCAACCCAGCGATGAATGCGCATTAAATCGCCTAAATCGTTTGGTACAATGGCGTCGAGCACCAAAGCCCGTATTCCTTCAGGGTCGACATTAACTAACATTTGGCCTAAATGACTGCCGTAGCTAATGCCCCACACATTCCACGAATCGAAGCCTAAAGCCTGGCGAAGCGCGCGCACATCTCTGGCATTTTCGACGGTATTGTAGGCGCTTAAATCGACGCCCCGGTTGGTGGCTGCTGCAAAACATGCCTTCATCCGCTCTGCGTCTTCAATTTCCTGCCCTTTTTGATTGTCCGCCAGCACCAGTTCACGGCTGGTGGCATCATAGTATGGACAAAGCTCTTCAGAATCGCCGATACCGCGTTGATTAAGAATGTATAAATCCCGGGTTTTGGTTAAGTCATGCTTTAAAAAGCGATTTACATAAAATTCTATGCCCGCGCCGGGTCCGCCGGTAAGGTAGATAATGGGGTCTGCTCTTGGTTCAAGTACTTGCTCATCCTCTTTTGCTGGTTTGTCATCGTCTTCATTATCAATACTCGCCTGGGCAACAATATGGGTGAAAATGATACGAAGCAAACGACTCTCGGGCACTTCTCTGTTTTCCGGTACCGTAATAAAGCCGCAACGCACTCTACCTGGCTCATAATCGATTTCATTCTTAAAAGGACAAACAACATGGGTTATGTCGCTGACATAATCATTTATCAACGCGTTGGTGCTGTCGTCAACTGCCGGTGATTCCTGGGCGAATGGTTGAGTGCATAAACCAAATACCAGTAATGCTATGAGATATAGCTGCTTGCTTATGGTCATTATAAATCCCTTATTATTATCGTTTTCAGGTGATACAACCTATGGTTTAAGAAGTCCGTCACTTTAATGTTTTGCCGATTCAATGGCTTTTTCCGGCACTAAATCCGGGTTCCATTTTCTAAAGGTGTTGTCTAAAAATTCATTGGCAAGCGGCTCAAACTCAGGGTGTTGGCTCATTCCGTAAAAGGCGGGCGAGCTTAAGATAAACTTCTCAATTCCTATGGTGAATGTGTACAGCATTGGTTGGCGCTTAAACATATTCTGGGTTTGCTGTAGAGAAATATCGCCTTTGAAATACATCAACCCTGCACACCACCAGCCGAGCTTATTTTGGGTTTGTTGGCATAGGGAATTTGCATTAGCAAGGTTAGTTTGCAGTGCCAGTACATAACTGTCGTCGCCTTTGCGTTTTTTAATGGCTGCGTAGTCATAAGGCTCACTGCGATTAAGATCAACGCGTTGCATAAACTCCTCTACGCTTACGCCTGCCAACTGCTGTTGTTGTTCATACAAGGTTTCGTCGCCTAACAGCAGCTTGTAGTGTGTCAGTAATTCGGTTTTGGTAGATTCATTAACCGGTAATTGTTGATAGCGCAGGCGTTGTTGTTCGTTGAGTTTGCCTCGCATATCTAAATCCAGTAGTAGTAAAAAGGCGTTAATAAATTGTTCTGTATAATCCGGTGACTGGCGTAACTCTGCTGCCATATAGTCCAACGCGGTATCGATATTGCCGGCTAGTATATTGACTGCAGATTTTGCCCTTCTATAGTCTGCATTTGGCTCGCCGCGGTAGCCGTTAACCAGGGCTAAGGTCGCTTCAATATCCTGTTGGTAGGCGTAACTAAAATAAAGGTTGCTGACGAAGTTCAGTGAGCTGTCGGGAAATAGCCGTTCCATTCTTGATAACAATGCCTGAGCTTTAGCTGGCTCTTCCGTTACTAAATACAAATAACCCAGGTTGGACATATTGACCTGACTTTGCGGATTGGTTTTCAGTATCTGCTCCCGGCGCAGAATCATGTCCTGGTAATTATCCAGCCTTAACGTACTGATATTTTGAATGAGCGGGTCGTTAGGGGCTTGTGCATAAGCTTGTTGAAAAAGCACCTGACTAACCTCTAGCTTAATGTTGTTCTCAGCGTGCTTTGCCATTACCAGCGTTTTAAGTGGAAAGTCTGGTGCCGCCAATAGCTCCCAAAACAAGCGTTCTGTCTCTGCCTCGCGCAATACCTCGGTAAAGCCACCATAGTCTAAGGCAAAGTTATACACCATATACAGTTGCGCCTTGGCCAGATAAAACTGCGGATCGAGCTTAATGGCTTGTTGCAATAAGTCAGCGGCCTGCTCTAATGACTCTGAGGTGCGCTGATAAGCCAGCTCCCGCCCCTGAATAAATAACTCATAGGCGTCGGGATTGGTGGTCATACCGGCTTCATGTTCAACCTGCTCGGGTAACAGATTCAGTTTGAGTGCCTGGGTAATGGCAAAGGTCAGCTCATCTTGCAGGTCAAAAATACTGGTGAGTTCACGATCATAGGTTTGTGACCAGATATGTGCGCCAGTGGCAACTTCAATTAACTGCGCGGTAATCCTTACTTTGTCTTTATCTTTGCGCACACTGCCTTCGAGTACATAGTTAACGTTAAGGAGTTCGCCGATTTTGCGAATATCAGTTTGGCTGTCTTTAAAGTTAAACGAAGAGGTACGGGATATCACCACCAACTGATTTAAACGCGCCAATGAGTTAAGGATTTCTTCGGCAATGCCATCACCAAAATAGCCCTGGGAATTATCCCGACTCATATCTTCAAACGGTAATACGGCAATAGAGCGCTCTAAACTTTCATCGGCTGAGCGGACAAACCAGTTTTGATAAGAGATAAACGCCAAAGCCAGCGCTAACGCGGCGGCTAAAATATAATTAATTTTACTGCCGGTTTGCTCACGAATAGACTCGTTAATATCCACCTCATGAGTGCGTTTAAGCCCTTGCGGTGTCAGTTCAAAGGCCCAGGCAAAAATACAGACAAAAGGGAAGGCAATCGCCAGAATAACCGTGGTAATGGTGCTGAATAAAGTAGGCAGATGTAAGGCGGGCGATATAACCGCAACAATTTGCAGGATAATCCAACAGGTAACCAGATAAACACTGGCAACCTTGAATACATTGCGGCGTTTTAGCTCAGTAAAAAATGTCATGCGTCCTGCTCTTTATTTTTTATGCATTAACCATAATGGATAAACAGTAACAGTACAATTAATATACAAATCAATTCAAAGTTGAAACCACACGATTTTATTAAAAGCCCTTATTAAGCGTGTTGAATCAAAAAGGGCAGTAGCATTGGTTTGCTTATATATGAATGAGCCCCGGGCACTATTTAAATCGACAGACTGATGTAAACTCTGTTTCAGGTAAAAACCAGTAATCAAGGTATATGATGAACAGTGCTGACCCCGCACCGGCCTCCATTACCGAAATGGCAGATATTCTGTGCGCGTTTCATGCTGATCCGCAGGCGGCATTAATGCGATATGGTTTTGTTTGATAAATAAGAAAAAGGTTACCGGACTTGTTATCCTCCGCAGGTTTTGCTTCAGAACTATTGGCGTATATTCAGGTGGAGTTTTAGGGTCTGGAGTTTTAGGGTCAGATCAAAATTAAACTAAGTCCTGCGTTTAGAGCGATTAAATACATGGCTATGCCAGATTACTTTGAAAAGCTAATCTTCACGAGCCTTGTGAGTGTCGATAAGATTAGCACACGGTCAATTAGCTTTGCGGTGTGATTAAATACTTCTCACCGGTAGCGTGTTTCGAGTAACCCGCTAGCGATTTTAAATGTAACACCTCTGCCAATGACACTTCATGAGTGTAATGGCTGGCGAAGGTGGTGGTAATTTCGTCAGCAACGCGCTTACGCATTGCCATAACCGTTTTAGTACCGAGTTTACCCAGGGCATTAAATAATAAAAAACCATTTACCCCCCAGGCAAAACCGAAGTTACGATGCAGCGTAATAGGGCCACGGTTTAACGCGCCATAAATGTAAACTTGTTTGAAGGTGTCTGAACCATAGACGCTGTGCTCTTTCATATCGCGGGACGCGGCTGTTTCCATACAGTTAAGAATGTCGCTGGTTAGCTGACCACCACCGATTGGGTCAAACGCAATAGTGGCGCCTGTTTCAATAATTGCCGCTGTTAAATCAGCAAGAAAAGTCTCTTTACTTGAGTTAACCACATATTTTGCGCCTATATCACGCAGCAAGGTTTCTTGCTCTGCTTTACGCACAATATTAATTAAATCGATGCCATCGGCAATACAAATGCGGTTTAACATTTGGCCAAGGTTAGAGGCCGCTGCTGCATGAATAATGGCTTTATGTCCTTCGGCCCGCATGGTTTCCACCATGGCTAATGCGGTAAGTGGGTTAACAAAAGACGATGCGCCTTCTTTAGCCGTAGTGCCGTCTTTCAATTCTAAACAGCTTTGCACCTTGGCACAGAGATATTGCCGATAAGTGCCACCGCCAATTACCGCAACGGTCTTACCCATTAAGGCTTGTGCGCCAGCAGATGAGCCTGCTGCTACAACGGTTCCGGCACCTTCATTACCTACAGAGACAGCTTTACCCACTCGCGTTTTAACCGCGGACATAGATTTCGCTGGCACATCAGCTGTGATAACAGGGTGTTGTTCTGTACCCGATTGCTTAGCGGTTGTCATATCAGCCGCGCTGCACATGACCGCTAAGTCAGAGGGATTTAATGGCGCCGCTTCAATCCGAATAACCACTTCATCGGCAGCAGGTTGTGGTATTTCAATGTCTTGCAATGCAATTGTCAGTTTATTATCTTCGCTGATGGTTGAAATAAGTTGGATATTTTTATCAGCCATAGAGTTTGCTCCTGCAAATTATAAAATGTTCTGAGCCGCTTCCGGTTCAATGACGGTATTCAGGTTTACTGTTACTGGCGAAGCTACATCCGTTAGTATTCAGGTGTGGGTGGAGGTCTCTGCTTTCAATACCTTCAAAACCTGAGCTTAGTGATCGCGAACTAGGCTAGCAGATCCTATCGATTGCATGTTACAAAAATTGACAATCTTTGTCGCCAAGCCTAGCATAACAAATATTAATGCTTAGCTTTGGAGAGCATCATGCACGTATCCCTGACACCAGAATTAGCGTCTCGTATTAAAGCCAAAGTTGAAAGTGGCTTGTATAATAATGCCAGCGAAGTAATTCGCGAGGCGTTACGTTTTATGGATACTCATGAAGACTGGATCCATGAGGTGAAGCTGGCTCGCCTGCGCGAGCAATTGAAAGTCGGTACCGACCAACTGAACCGGGGCGAAGGCATCGCCCTTGAATCAAAAGCCGCATTGGATGTTCTATTTGACGATATAAAAGGCTAATAAAGTGGCCGTTTACCAGCTCGTTGTTGCGCCTGCTGCTAAAAATGACCTGAAAGAAATATACCAATTTGGGGTTGTGAAGTGGGGTAAGGCTCAATCAGATCGCTATCTATCAGCCGTTAAAAATCAACTTTGGTTACTAACAGAGCAACCGCTAATCGGCGTCGAGCGCACAGAACTTCAACCTGATACCAGAAGTTTACCGATCCAGAGCCATACCTTGTTTTACCGGGTTAATGGAAATCAGGTTGAAATTATTCGAGTGCTGCATGGTCGCCAGGATCCGCTGCGCAATTTAACCAACCCCTAAACCTTACACTGCTCAATGTTGCCGGGAAGATTTTGGACATTATTGATAATTTTATTGCGCCGCCCTGCAGCGATGTTGTCCATATTTTATATCAGGATGATGCCATTCTATTGATCAACAAGCCGGCGGGCCTGCTGAGCTTATCCGGTAAAAACCCGCTTAATCTTGATTCGGTGCACTTCCGTTTAGTAAATGGCAGCTTAGTGCATGGCCAGTCAGGAGTAAGCCCGGCATTTCCGCAGGCTAAATTACCGCACCGCTTAGATTTTGGTACCTCGGGTATTATGGTGGTGGGGCTTAACCAGGCTGCCGCTGTGCATCTTAATAATCAGTTTCAGGCTGGAACGGTGCAAAAGCGCTATACCGCCATGTTGGAAGGTTGGGTAACTGCAGACGAAGGGGTAATAACAGCGCCAATTGCCAAAGATAAAAGCCAGTTTCCCCGGGTGAAAATTTGCGAAAGCGGCAAAGCCGCGATCAGTCAGTTCAAAGTATTAGCGCGGTTTAACCAGCCAAAGCGCAGCCTGGTGCAATTTAGTCCGGTTACTGGCCGTACCCATCAGCTTAGAATTCACAGCCTGAGCATTGGCCACCCAATCCTGGGATGTGATTTGTACCATAGTGCAACCAGCCAGCAGCTGGCATCACGATTATTACTGCATGCCACGGATATTTATTTTCAGCATCCGCTAACCGGTGAGGTTTGCCATGGACACTGTGCCAGCCCCTTTTAGGTTCTATCCTCTATTCGTTAAGTAGATACTTGTTATAAAACGATGTTGCAGGTGTTCCCTGCTTACTAAGGATATAACCTCTGCCGCTATTCGTGACGCTGATGACTGTGCTTGCGACTGCCGCTACAATAGTCTGATTTCTGCAAAGGGAGTTATCGCCGATGAACAGTTGGCAATTGACAGGTGCTGTGTTGGCGATGCTCTTATTAATTTATAGCTACCCACGTGAATTTTTCCCGAAACTGCGTGCCGAAGCTGATTATCAGCATTTTGTGTTTGCGTCAGTAGTTGCGCTAAGTTTGCTTTGGAGCGTGCAAGCCGGTATTAAAGACGGTCTGAACCTGCACTTTCTAATGGTAACAACACTGGTGTTATGTCATGGCTTGCGCATCGCCTGCTGGATTTGTTTGTTACCGTTATTATTGTTAATAGGCTTTAATAAATTGCCGTGGCAAGACGCCGGCTTGTTTGCGCTTTGCAGCTTTTTGCTACCGGCACTGTTTAGCTATGGTTTGTTTTTAGCCAGCTACCGCTATTTAAACCGGCATTTGTTTGTGTATATTTTTGTCGCAGGGTTCTTGGCTGCAGCATTAACTATGGTGCTGAAAATTAGCCTTACAGCCTTATGGTTTGGTCTCGAAGGGCGCTTCAGTTGGACAGAAATTATTGATAATTACTGGGTGTTGGCCCTGTTAATGTGTTTTCCCGAAGCGTTGCTTAATGGCGGTGCTATCACTTTAATGGCTATTTACCGTCCACATTGGCTACGTACCTTTAATGATCGGGAATACCTGTCGCTTAAGCACTAATTGAAGGAGTGTGATTTGGAACTAGCTATTTATTTTGTTGATGCCTTTACCAAGCAGCAGTTTGAAGGCAATTCAGCGGCGGTGGTGCCTTTAAGTGATTGGCTGCAGCCTGAGGTAATGCAAAGTATTGCCGCTGAAAATAACCTGTCAGAGACGGCTTTTATTTGTCCGCTATCTGCCAATCAATATGAAATTCGCTGGTTTTCGCCGCTGACCGAAATCGATTTTTGTGGCCATGCCACGTTAGCTGCGTCCTATGTAATTTTAAATCAGCTGGGCGGGCAGGGCGAAATTGAGTTTATTACCAGGGAAGTCGGCTCACTTTACGTAAAGCAGTATAGCGACGGCCGAATTGAAATGAGCTTTCCTAATCAATGCCCGGACGTTGTAGAACAGGTGCCGGATGCGCTGTTAGCTGGTTTATCGGTAAAGCCAAAGCAGGTTTTAAAAAACCGCCAGGCCTATTTTGCGGTAATGGCGTCAGAGCAGGAGTTGAAGAGCCTAAGCTACGTGTCAGAGCAGCTGAAAAAATTAGCGCCATTTGATGTGGTTGTGACGGCCAGGGCCAGTGCGACCAACAACGAGTGTGACTTTATTTCCCGCTATTTCTGGCCGGCTAACGGTGGCGATGAAGATCCGGTAACCGGCTCAATTCATGCCGGCCTGGCGCCTTACTGGGCGCTGCAGCTGGCGAAAACAGAATTAGTGGCGTACCAGGCATCAGCGCGCGGTGGCGTATTATATTGCAGCCTTAGTGATGATCGGGTGCAGGTTTCAGGTTTTGCGGTGCTGTATCTAAAAGGTACTGCTTACATTTAAGTAACGTTTGTCGGCCGTCAGCATGCCGGATACAACGCTCTTCCTCACTCGCCAGAGCAACTCGCCTGTTGCCTGCGGCAGGGCTCAGACACTCTCTGGCTCCTTCAAAAGAGGTTCTATCCTCTATTCATAATGCACTATTTAGCAGAGTACGGGTGTTGCAGCTGTTCTCGTCCCATGCCTGATACAACGCTCTTCCTTACTCGCCAAAGCAACTAAAAATGATTAGTTCTGCACTTTCGCTGCGGCATAAGCTTCAGTACCCCACAGCGGCACGGTAGATAAACTGTGTTTAAAGCTGCCGGAGGTTTCTTTGGTGGAATAGGACACATACATCAACGTTTGATTCTCTGCGTCGAAAATACGGCGTATTTTCATGGTTTTAAAGAAAATGCTTTTTGATTTAGTAAACAGCACTTCACCGTTTTTACTTTTGTCTATTTGCGCAATCATCTGGGCGGTAATAGGGCCGGTTTGGCGACAGGCGATGGAGCTGTCGGATGGGTCAGACAAATCCAGGTTCGCCTCGATACTGGATACATGACAGGTAACGCCGGTTACCAATGGGTCAACAATGGCGTCAAGCTTAATGTCCTTGGTGGTAAAGAGTCCGAGAGATACGTCGCCCACTTCATTTTTTCCACAGCCGGCCAGCGCCAGCAACAGTATTCCACAGTAAAGCGCGCGCATGGCAATCTCCTCAGTTCCATTATTTTAAGGCTGCCAGCGTAACCATAAAGCACAATTGCAGCCTGAAGTAATTACAGCTTACTGAAAAAGCCCGGGTGGTACTACCCCGATTTTCAGGTATGACGTTTTCCTGCAAATCTGCAAATCTGCAAATCTGCAAAGCTATTAGTAACGCAAATAAAAACTATTATCATTTGTGTTGACGTTTATTGAGTGTTTCATCTATTATGCGTCTGACATTTTTCGGGCTGTATTGCTCACGGACATGAAAAGGATGATAAAAATGAAACACTTGACGCCAACTAAACTGGCTTTGGTTATTAGCGCAACCCTGTCTGGGGCTGTGCTGGCAGAGTCGGCAAATGTACCCGATGGCATTGAGCATATTGTGGTTACCGCGTCAGGTTTTGAGCAAAAACTAACTGACGCTCCAGCCAGTATTTCGGTTATTACCCAGGAGGAAATCCGCCAGCAGTCGTTCACCAGCCTGCTTGATGCAGTGAAGTATCAGGAAGGGGTTGATATTGGTACTAGCCGGGATAAAACCGGCCAGGGCTCCGTTAGCATGCGGGGCTTAACCGGCGAATACACATTGCTGCTGATTGACGGGCGCCGTCAGAATAACCACGGTGATATTTACCCGAACAACTTTGGCGGCAATGCCTTTAACCATGTGCCGCCGCTGGCAGCGATTGACCGGATTGAAGTGATCCGCGGCCCGGCATCTACCCTGTATGGCGCTGACGCGTTGGGCGGGGTAATTAACATTATTACTAAAAAGCACACTGAAAACTGGACCGGCGAAGTCAGCATGGGACGCAGCGTGCAATCTGATGACAGTTTTGGCGATGACTTTACTACTGAAGTGTCTGTGATGGGCCCGCTGATTGAAAATGTACTCAGCCTGGGCTTGCGGGCCAGCCTGTATAATCAGCAGGCGTCATCACCCGCGTTTGCGCCGGCAATTGACCCGAATGGTAATGTTATTGTCCGCGAGCTGGGCTTTGGTGGTGGCGGTCGTACCGTTGATAACCAGGACGAACATGCGGGCTTCTCGCTATCCTGGACTCCGGCTGATAATCAGCGGCTGAAGTTTGATTACGATATGTCGAACCAGGTGTACGACAACACCCCAAGCTACGATATTGAAAATGACAGTATTGTTTATCCACTGGGCACTAAAGATAGTATTGAGGCGCTGTGGCAGGATAGTCGCGGCCAGGTCAATCCGCGGGCGGGCTATGCGGCTGATCAGGAGTTTGACCGCAGCTGGTGGTCACTGGCCCATGACGGTAAATGGGGCTTCGGTAGCAGCATGCTGGCACTTTCTTATGTTGATACCGCCAATAATGGCCGCACCCTGCCACTGAGTGTGGCAGAGCGGCTGTTGCTGCAGGAAATGTACGACGGCACAGGCGAGTACGCCGGCATGACAGAAGAAGCGCGGCGTGATCTGGCCGAGCAAACCTTTTTACCCCGGCCGGCCCGGCCGCTTGAAAGCAATCAATATACTCTGGATGCGCGGGTTGATATTCCGCTGGAAGCGGCGGGTTCTCACAATCTGGTCATCGGCGGTCAGCTGATTGACGGCGAGCTGATAGACGGCGTATTTGGCCTGGAAGATGGCAACGCCGGTGGCGTGCAGAAACAGCAAATGTACTCGTTGTTTGTTGAAGATAACTGGATGATGACTGACGTGTTTACCCTGACCGGTGGTATCCGGTATGACGAGCACGATACGTTTGGTAGCCAGGTTTCACCGCGGCTGTATGCAGTATATAACCTGAGCCCGCAATGGACCGTAAAGGGCGGGGTTAGCACCGGCTACAAAACACCTAATACCACTGATTTATATGACGGTATTACCGGTTTTGGTGGGCAGGGAACCAGTCCGTTTGCCGGTAACCCGGAGTTACAGCCGGAAACCAGCGTCAATTCAGAAATAGCGCTGTACTGGAGCGCGGCCGACAACAGCCACAATTTCAATATTACCTATTTCAGCACGAAGTTCGAGGACAAAATTGCCAGCGGTGACACCATTCAAAGCTGCACTCAGACTGGGGACGTTCGGCCATGCGTTAATCTGGGTGAATATGATCAGTTGGGTTATCAGACCTACAGCCAGAAGATTAATATCGACAGTGTCGATATTCACGGGCTGGAAGTAGCAGGGCGTTATCAGGTATCGCCGAACCTCTCAGTACAGGGCAACTATACCTGGACCGACAGTGAGCAGAAAAGTGGCCCACAAGCCGGCCTGCCACTGACCAATACCGCAGAGCATATGGTGAATGTGCGGGTTAACTGGCAGCTGCAAGGCAACCTGAACCTGTATATGCAGGGTGAGTTACGCTCAGATCGCTACCGCGGCTATGACAGCGTGGTCGAGCAGGAATTGTATTATGAAAACTACAGCCTGCTGAATATCGGTGCCAGCTATCAGCTGAATGAACTGGTGCGGTTCGACGTGCGGATTAATAACCTGCTGGATCGGGACTTTACCTCCTACTCAACCTTGTTTACCGATCTGAATAATGATGGTCAGTATGATTATGTCACCGGCCGCGGGGCTGTCAGTGAGGTGTTGTTTACTGATGATTACAACGTTAAAGACAAAGCCCGTAACTTCTGGATTGGTATGACGGTAAGCTTTTAATGCGGGTTAGTTTTGGCTCGGTAAGGCAGTGGCACTGGGTTAGTGCCGCCGTAACATTGGTGGGCATGCTGTTATTTGCCATAACCGGTATAACCCTGAACCATGCGGCGGCCATTAAAGGTAATACCCGGCTTACCACGATTGAGGCGACAATTCCCGCTGGCCTGTTGCAAAGCCTGCAGCAGTTGCCGGAAGGTAATGTAATGTTACCGGCGAAGCTGCATGGCTATCTGGCAGAGCAGGGCGTAAGCATGGCTTCTTCGCAGCTTGGCGAGTGGGACGGGGTAGAGTTTTATGCCGCCATGCCAAAGCCTGGTGCCGATGCCTGGATTGCCATTGATGCCCAGACCACAGCCTTTAGCTATGAGCGTACTGACCGTGGCTGGGTGGCTTACTTTAATGATTTGCACAAAGGCCGGGACAGCGGGGTGGTCTGGTTCTGGTTTATTGATGCGTTTGCAGCAGTTTGTGTGGTGTTTTGTGTTACCGGGCTGATTTTATTGTTCAGGCAGGGGCCGCACCGGCCAATGACCTGGCCCGTGATCGCGTTGGGTGCCCTGGTACCTGTGGTGATTATGCTGGTATTTATTTAACAAAAAAGGAAAAACCATGCGTGTGATAATAATGGGATTAATCTGTCTGGTTAGTGGGCTTAGTAGCGCAGCAACGCCGTCGCAGCTTAAGCTGACCGTGACTTTACCGCAGCTCGAGGTAGCGGAATACCATGCCCCTTATGTGGCGGTCTGGATTGAAGATGAGCAGCGCAAGCCGACGCACGTGGCGCTATGGTATGACGTGGCGATGGCAAATGGCGAAGGACAAGACTGGCTGAAAGACCTGCGCCAGTGGTGGCGCCGGGGTGGCCGCGGCTTAAGTATGCCGGTTGACGGCCTGACCGGGGCAACCCGTGGGCCGGGGCAGCATATTATCAGCACTCAGTTAACGGCGGCGCTGGCCACCTTGGCGCCGGGCAAATATCAGCTGGTAGTTGAAGCCGCGCGTGAAGTAGGCGGGCGGGAAGTATTACAGCTGCCGCTGGAGCTGCCACTTGCAGAGCAAAAGTTGCCGCTGGAGGTTAGTGGTCAGCATGAGCTTAGCGCTATTCGGTTACATTTTTAACGCAGCGGTATTTTATTGCAGCGGTATTTTATTAAGGAGCAACATTATGCGTTTCATTTTTATGCTATTTACTGCTATCGCGGCCCTGACCATGGCAACGACAGCAAATGCCCACCGGGCCTGGCTGGAGCCCAGTGCCACGGTATTATCAGGCGATGATGCGCTGGTAACGGTAGATGCCGCCATCTCGAATACCTTGTTTCACCCGGATCATGTTGCCATGTCACTGGACGGCATTAACGTCACTGCGCCAGATGGCAACGCAATCGATATTATTAACGCCAGTAAAGGACGTTATCGCAGTGTGTTTGATGTACCGCTGGCGCAGCAGGGCACCTATAAAATTGCCACGGCATCGGGCGGTTTACGGGCGTTCTGGCGAGATGAGGCCGGTAACCGGAAAATGTGGCCGGGCCGGGGGCAAACAGCCAATGAAGCCGATTTTTCAAGCGCAGTGCCGGCAGATGCCACCGATCTGAGTGTGTCGCGCGGCTGGCGCCGGATTGAAACCTTTGTCACGGTTGGCGCCCCGACCACCGGCGCTTTACAGCCGACAAAACAGGGTTTAGAGCTGCTGCCGCTAACCCACCCCAATGATTTGTACGCTACCGAAACGGCCACCTTTAAATTGCTGATTGACGGTGAACCGGCTCAGGGTGCCGAGGTGGAAGTGGTGCCGGGTGGTATGCGCTATCGCGACAACCAGCAAGCTATGACCCTGACGACTAACAAGCAAGGTGAAATCAGCATTACCTGGCCGCATGCTGGTATGTATTTTCTGGAAGCCAGCTATCGCGACAATAACGTAGCCAAACCGGCCACGGTTCGTACCGGCAGTTATGCTGCCACCTTTGAGGTGTTACCGCTGTAATGACGATGCTGGCGATAGTGCTCTGCCTGAGCTGGCTGATGTGGACGCTAAGCGTATGCTGGCGCCACCGTCAGCACCCGGACGTGGCTGGTAGTTTAACCACACCGCTGCTGGTGGCCTACGCCAGCCAGAGTGGTGCTGCCAGGGCGCTTGCGCTTGCGCAGCAACAGGCGCTGGGTGGGCCGGCTAAAGCCAGTGTCAGGGCACTATCGGAGCTGCAGCCGCGTCAGCTGACTCAGTTTGAAAAAGCCATTTTTGTGGTGAGTACTTATGGTGATGGCGAGCCGCCTGATAACGGCCGGCGCTTTTACCGTGAATTGCAGGCTTTGACCAAAGCCAGTGGTGCAAACGCCCTTAGCGACAATCCCGGTAGCGACGGCCCCCATGATACTGATCCTGGCCAGAGCTTGCTCAGTTCACTGACTTACGACGTGCTGGCATTAGGTGATAGCAGTTACCCGAAATTTTGTCAGTTTGGTGCCGATTTATACACCACCCTGGCCCGGCTTGGCGCCAAAGCCGGTGCACCGCTGCAAACCTTCGATCAGCAGCAGCTGCCTAATGTTGCTGCTACTACAGGGCAGAGCTGGCAATTACTGGTCCGGCAGCGGCTAAATGCTCAGACCGAGCCGGGGCTGTTTTTACTGCGCTTTACCAGCAGCCAGCCTTTACCGCACTGGCGGGCCGGCGATCTTGTGGCAATATCGCCTGATAATAACCCTGACATAGCCGCGCGGCGTTATTCGGTTGCCGCTGTACCGCACGACAATGAAATGCAGTTAATCGTCCGCCAGCATATTGATGAGCAAAGCCAGCCAGGACTCTGCTCGGGCTGGCTGACCCGGAATTTAGTGTTGGGTGGCACAGTAAATATGCAGTTGCAGCCAAACCCGTCTTGTCATATTAATGATGAGCAGGCGCCGTTGCTGTTGATTGGCGCAGGCAGTGGCCTGGCAGGTATTCGCGGCCACCTGGCAGAGCGGGTGCATTTAGCAAAACAGGCGCAGCAAGCGCTGCGGCTGCCACCCGGCCCGGTATGGCTTATTTATGGTGAACGTACGGACGATTTGAACCCGTTACTAAAAGCTGAACTGGCCGGCTGGCAGCAAGCCGGCATGTTGCACCAGCTTGACTATGCGTTTTCGCAAGACCCGGCCAACCCCTGCTATGTACAGGACATTGTCCAGAAAAATGCAGCGCAAATTGCCCGCTTTATTGGCACCGGCGGCCACATCTATGTCTGTGGCCGCTATGATGGCATGGGCAGCGCAGTAGATGCCCAGCTACGGCAGGCTCTGGGCACCACAACGTATACTCATTTAGTTGAGCAGGGCTGCTATCATCGTGATTTGTATTAACCATCGCCCTGGCTGAACGGCTCATTGCCTGGCGCCTGCAATGCGGCCAGTATCATTATCCGTTAACGATAATAAGCCCCTTCGCGTTCGGGTTGATAAACCACTTCTTCGACGGTAATCGTCGACATATCGCCATTTGGCAACGGCCAGTTAATCGTGTCACCGGCTGTTAAACCAATCAAGGCGCAGCCAACCGGTGCCAGCACCGAAATAGTGTTGTCAGTTTGGGCGGCATCTTTCGGGTAAACCAGAGTTAGGGTGCTGGTTTTGCCGTTTCCCAGACGAAACCGTACGGTAGAATTCATACTGACCACATTGGCAGGCAGCTGCTGCGGTGTCACGATATTGGCTCGTTCCAGCTCCTGGCTTAACGTCGCATGGCCACTGCTGTCGGCACTAATTTGAGCAAGTAAAGCGTCCAGCCGATCATAATCAGTAGTGGATAAGTTGATAGTAGGTGAGGTCATTGTAAGCTCCTTAAGTTGCAATGTTTAACATTCAGCACCGTAACTATTCGAAAGCGCAGGTGGCATCCTAATAGTTGCAGTGAAATCAGATCATTTGCGCATTTACCCGGCAAAATACAGCCGAGTGGTGATAGCAGCGAAATACGACCCTGGTGATAATTTGCCTGTGCCGGATTGACCAGTTGCAACCAGCCACATTCGCCGGTGTCTATATTTTGCAGCTCAACTTTACTGCCCGGGCGGATAAAACCGCTGGCGCATAATTTACTTTGGCTTTTTACATCGGCAATAGCATGTAGCATGCGTGCTAATTGCAGCGCCGAAAGCGGCAGGAATTGCCGGCATGACAATATGGCAATAAGACACGCCACAATCTTGTTAGATTGTTTGGGATAACAGAAATACATTACAGCTCCGCTGGACAGAGATAACGTGAAAATGGGTGATAAGCAGGTATTAAGCCGGTTTCGCGCAGGGCAAAACCGGCCTAGGAATGGCAGGCGATAGCAGTAATATACTGGCAGTAAACTGTGAAGTTTACTGGCTTAAGCTTAAAGGAGGTTTGCATTCGGCAACCATAGTGGATTGGCTATAAAACTGCAACAGGATTATTGCAGAAGATTATAGCCAGGTTGCGGTGTATCTTTCAGTTGGTGATACCAGATATGGCAGACAATAAGCTAAATCAGTGCTACTTCACTGGTGCAGACTTAAAAAGTCTCATCTTTTTGCGTACATAATGCCAAAGAAGTGAATAGCTATCAGCCACCAGAGTGTCTGCTTAAGAAACATATGAATATCATGAATTTTCGGGAAGGTCTGATAAAAAGCGTCTCGGTCAGGTGCAAGCTCAACCCAGAATACGGTAAGTGGGATTTGGTAATTGTTAATTAACGCTAGCCCTGTCGCCGCCAACAGAAAAATGCAGGTGTAAAGGCTAACGTGAGTTACCTTAATAAAAATTAAGTGTTTTTTTGACTCAGGATTAACGCGTTCAATTTTGGTTTTGCTGAGGTAGGGGGAGATAAGGCGTGCAACCGTGAAAATCACCAGAATAATGCCTATAACAGCATGCAGTTCAACAGCATCCTGCCGGTGTTGAAGTTGCCCTTTAATATCCCAATCTACGTGATGCAGCTGTGAGGATAAGTTCATCAACATGAAAAGCAATAATAAAGCAGATCCCCAGTGCAGTGCTCTATCGACAATATACGATTTAGATTTCATTGTTATTCAAATTGCTATTCGAATTGTTATTCGAGCCAAGCACGAGTGCCAATTTTACGATAAGCGTCATCGTAACCCCTTTTAAACACTGCAAAACACTACCATAGGAAATGCGTTTAGTCAGTAAGTAAATGTATTGTGAACTGACTAGGCTTGATGATTAAAAATTCCGGACTTCGGTAACGATACCCAGAGTACGACAGGGTATGTTATTCAGAGGTAAAAAAACGCTGTTGTACCGATAACTCATTGTAAGTTTTCAAGAATCGGTGTAGTGTTCTGTACATTAAATTTACAAATGCAGGTTGACCTGTGTTTAAGTACAGGGCGACCTGCCGTAAAAGCGTTAGGGCTAAGGAAAGTCATGAGTATTACATTGGAAGACATTACAAGTTCAAATTATGAAGCCATATGCGACTTGGATGTTACGAATGAGCAACAGGAATATGTTGCTAGCAATATGTGGTCTTTGGTTGAATCGCATTATTGCCAGGGCCATACCTGTAGAGCCATTTATCAAAACGGTACCCCTGTAGGTTTTTTCATGTGGGTTGCTGAAGCGCCTGAAAAAGTTTCTATCTGGCGTTTCATGGTGGATCAACGATATCAAAATACCGGGATTGGAAGAGCAGCGCTAAACTTGGCACTCAATGAAATCAAAGCCTGTGACAAATTAAAAGAAATAGAAATTTGCTACGACCCTGAAAACCCAGTGGCCAAAGTTTTTTATTCAAGTTTTGGCTTTCAGGAAGTTGGTTTAGATGAGGACGGCGAAGATATGTTGGCAGTCATCAAGCGTGAGCTTTGAAAAACGCCAGCACAACGCGCCTTCGGAGTGACTCGCAACAAGTTGCTCGCGTGGGTTGCGGGCATCAGGAGACTAGAACGGTGGTTACATTTAAACCTGCGACCGATTTGGCAATAGCGGCAAGGCTTTGCTTTAACGCATGAAGACCAGCGGTTTTATTATATGAGCCGCCCCGTTGATTGAATCAACATTTTTAATAGCCAGCAGGTAAGCTGAAGAGGGCAACGCCGAACATCACGTTGTCGGATAGCAAAGGAGTGCGTTTTGGAAACTGTCGTTATTTTTTTACTTGATGCTGTTATTACCGGCGTGCTTCTATGGGCTGCCGGGAAGGTAACAACTGTCCAGATAGGATTCAGAGAAGGCGTAATATGCGTTGGTGTCTCGTCACTTCTGGCACTAATCCACGGGTTTGGTTGGATTCTTTCAACCATTGCGTTGTTTTACTTACTTAAAGAGTTTACCGGTGCTTCTGTATGGCCAGATTTAATTCTGTTAGTACTGGTAACAAAGTTATTTAGTGTTGTAGCCTTTATTGCATTAGGTGGCATGCAATATTGACCAAAGGCAGTTGTCACTGGATGACAAGCATAGCTAAGTATCCGTATGTAGCGCAGCGACTAAATATTTCAGTAAGTGAATTTGTATGCTAACTTAATGAAAAATTTAAAATAAGTTGAAATTTTATGAAGAATTGGAGTCTTGCCAAAAGCATTGCTGCCTTGGTATTTTGGTCAGTAATTGCTTCCCCGGTGTGCGCTCAGCAGGCATCAGATCTGTTCGATGAGTCCACTCTGCTGACCGATACATTTTTTTCCGAAGCGCTGAACGAGAACCGAACGATCACGGTACAACTTCCGAAAAGCTATGGGACGGCGCCTGGCAAAAAATACCCGGTAATCTATCGCCTTGACGGCAAAGGCAATATCCCGCTTATGTCGGGTGTGTTAGAGCGACTGCAAGCAGCAGATGCTGCGCCCGAAGTTATTATTGTGGCGATTGAAAATACTGACCGGTTGCGGGATTTCTACCCTACGGTGAATCAGGAACCTCAGGGACCGGTCGGTATTGGCGGTGGCGCACCCAAATTCCTGAATTTTATTGAGAAGGAACTGATCCCTTTCGTTGATAAAAAATACCGTACTCATAACTTCAAGGTTATTGCGGGGGCGTCCGCTGGTGGTGTTTTCGTCCTTTATGCGCTACAAACCAACCCGGAGCTTTTTCAAGCGCATTTAGCTTACAGTGCCGCTGTCTGGTGGAATTATGGTGCGTCGGCGAACAGCACCAAAGCGTTCATCTCTAAAACAAAAAACGTAAACAACTATTTATATATGAACATTGGTGAAGAAAGTGGCGTGATGAGAGAACGATATGACGATTTGCAACACTTCATTGCGGCTAACACGCCTGAGGGCTTAATGTTCATCAATGATGAGTTTGACAATGTCCCGCACGCGCTAACGTCAGCCGCTGGCATTTTTAATGCGTATCAAAACCTGTTCTTACCGCTGCGAATGCCATTACGTGCTTACACAGGTGAAACCAGCTCTATTGCCGATTACTATTATCGGTTGTCATCGCAATATGGCGAACAGACTGCGCCGCCTGAGTGGCTGGTTCGTGAGTTGGGTTACCACTTTGTCAATAACAGCAATTTTGAACAAGCAATTAAACTGTTTAAATATGGCATAACGCTTTATCCCAAAAAACCCGACGCATATAACGGCCTTGCTTACGGATATGAGCAGAGTGAGAAATACGAAGAGTCACTAGCACAGGTCAACAAGGCACTCGCACTATCTGGTAAAGACTATGAGGGCTATGACGTTTACCTGGCCCGTAAAGAGCGACTACTTAAACTTTTGGCGCAGTAAATACAAATTAAGGGAATGATTTTGAAGAAAATAGTTTATGGATTATTACTGATCATGTTGGGAAGTCACTGGAGCAGCTGGGCTGCAGCGCGTCTTCCGGTATTACAAGAACTTGTGATTGATAGTGCTGTACTTGGCGAAAAGCGTGATCTGATTATTTACTTGCCTGAGGGTTATCAAAATAGTGAGGATCGGTATCCGGTGTTATACCTTACCGATGGCGACATTCAGGCCCCACATACGGCCGGTACGATAGATTATTTAGCAAAATTTGAGCAAATGTCACCGATGATTGTGGTCGGGATTGTTAACCCACCTGAAACACGCGAAAGAGACCTAACTGTAACTCCGTCAGAGAAGGAAAACCCTAATCAATTGGAAAATGCAGACAGATTTTTAGATTTTGTTGAGAATGACGTAATTCCTTTTGTGAAACAGCAGTACCGTACTCTGGACTATCAGGCGCTGTCCGGTACGTCGCATGGTGGTCAGTTTGCAATCAATGCGCTAGTGAAACGACCAGGCTTGTTTGATGGTGTGATCGCTATCAGCCCGTCTTTATATTCGAATAACGAACAATTGCTCAGGTTAGCTGAGCCAGCGCTAAAAAAACATCGCTTGCAAGGGCACTTGTATGTGTCGATAGCGAACGAAGAACCCACCATGACACAGCCGTATCAACGGTTTGTTGATTTGTTAACACGTTATCCAACTGACAAGTTGGTCGTCGCATCCCAGACTTTTAGCAATGAAACCCACAACACCACTGTATTGCAAGGGCAGTATGCCGGTTTAAAACATTTGTTTTCAGACTGGGCTATTCCTGAAGGGGAGCCTAAAACTTTGGCTGATTTGCAGGAAAAATTTGCCAGTCGCTCGAAACTTCTCAAAACAGACCTCAAGATCCCGCAAGATAAAGCGAACGGTTACGCTGGGTGGTTGCAATATTTGAACCGGCAAGATGATGCTTTGGCATTGCTGACGTGGAATCGAGCCAATTATCCTCAGTCTTTGAATACTCATATAGCCTTAATTAAGGCTTACTTACATTTCAAACTGGCAGACGATGCCAGAGCAGCATTTGACGATGCAATAAAGTCTATTGATGAGCTTAGCGCTGAACAAAAAGCACAGCTAGAGGCTTTGTTTATTTAGTATATGTTTGATTAAGATGCGCTAACAAATGTCAGCACTCAGCGCCATGGGCGCTCGACTCGCAACAAGTTGCTCGCGTGTGTGGCGGGCGTTGATAACTTACAAAATAGAAATGGATATAGTATGAAATTCTGGTGGTTAATGAAAAAAGCATTTGTATTAGCTGCTCTTTATTTATTTTCCAGCTTCGTCGTTTGCTCGCCGGCTTCAGCTACCGATATCCATGACGGGCTCGATGCTCAACTGCGTGCTAATGAACAAAAACATGGCATTCCCGGGCAGGCCGTGCTGGTGCTGCACAACAACGATATTCTGTATCGCAATGCCATTGGCACCACTGCGCTTGAGCATGGCGCACCTGTATCGCCAAAGACGGTTTTCCCGGTCTTCTCGGTAAGCAAGCTATTCGCCATCACCCTTGTTATGCAATTACACGAAGAGGGAAAGCTTGATATTTCTGCACCCGCTTCACGTTATGTCGAAAATCTGCCGCATTCATGGCGCAACATCCGTATTGAGCAGTTTCTAAACCATGTTTCTGGCGTGCCTGAGTATTTCGATAGCAATGATTTTTCGAAGCCGTTTCCACCCAGCCTGAACGCCGTGTTTTTAAGCCTAAAGGATGTGCCGCTGGCATTTGTGCCGGGCGAGCGGGCTAACTATACCAACACCAATAACCTGGTAATTGCGGCGGTAGTTGAGGCAATCACACAAACGCCTTACCGTACACTGGTCCGTGAGCGAATTATTAAACCGCTTGAGCTTAACGACACCTGGCTTGGTCTTGCCGATGTGCCAAAGGATCGGCTGGTTAAAAGCTATCGGGCAATGGACGGGAAGATTGCACCTGATCTGTCGATCGCATGGCCTGATTACAGCGCTGCGCACGGAAGTGGTTACATGACACTGGATGATGTGGGCAAATTTATGTCTGCTATCGCGCAAGGTCGGCTTGTGTCAAAAGCAGACCTGCTGCGTTTTTGGCAGCCTTATAAGTTTGCTAACGGTACGGTTGGCTTTTTTGCAACCGGCTGGGACTATGGTAAGTCTGGCCGCTGGCACGAAGTTGGTCACGATGGTGGCGCCAGGGTGCGGGTGCGCATTCTGTTCGATGAAAATCTCGATGATCATTACGTGGTTGTCTATTTAACCAACGGTAATAACGATGGCGTCTGGTCCAGCACGCTGGTTAACTCAGTCCAGAACCTGATTTTACCCAAATAACGTTACTATACCTCTTACTATGACCAAAATTTGTGAAACCGACCGCTTAACTATCCGCCGCTTTACACTGCAGGATGCAGTTTTTATTGTGCGGTTGCTAAATGACGAATCGTTTATCCGCTATATTGCCGATAAGCAGGTACGCAGCGTGGCCGATGCGGAAAATTATTTAACTAACGGCCCGCTTGCCAGCTATAACAACTATGGTTTTGGCTTGAAAATGGTGCTGTTAAGGGCGTCAACCGATAGCCCGGCAACGCCGATAGGCATGTGCGGTTTACTAAAAAGACCAGAGTTAAGCTTGCCTGATTTAGGCTTTGCCTTTTTACCGGAATTTTGCGGCAAAGGTTATGCCCGCGAGGCTGCCGCCGCGACACTTAGCCAGGCTATTGAAGCACATGGTTTGCAAACTGTGCTGGCGGTAACCAAACCCGATAACCTGCGCTCAAACGCTTTACTGTTGAAACTGGGCTTCGCTTTTAAAGACAATATTGCCCTGTATGGCGCAGACAGCAAGCTATATCAGTATCAGGCGCTTTAAACTGTAGACGAGTAATTTGTGCTTCACCTGTAAGTAATTGTAAATATTAAAAAATAAAAGGTAACAGATGACCTGGTTAAACACACTTAGCAATGCGCAACACAGCAATGTATAAAATTTGTCTGACGGTTCTGGCATTGAGCCTGCTTATTTATTGGATCTACCCAAATCAGCATTACGATCCTGTGAATTTATCTGGTTCACTGCAGAAGAATTCCTACCTTGAAATCAATTCTGAAGAAGTAATGGCCGACAGTTCTAAGGCTGAACCGTTAAATGCTGGCAGAGCTGATGAAACTCAATACAAACGGAGTGCTCAGGAGCTGTTTGACGTAGCTGAGCAGCTATATTTCTGCAGGCCGGTGCCTAAAACTGATATTGAACTGTCGTCGTGGCTGGATAGCGCGAAACAAAGCGGCGAGCCGCAGAGCCTTATTGAAAACATTCTTGGCAGATACGAACAATGTTCTGCGTTAGCATCTTTAGAGCAAAACTATGTAGTCCTGTTACTGGAGGCTGCGGAGCAGGGCGCCGATGATGCAGTGGCGTTATTCTGGTCTCTTTCAGATGCAGAGTATTTTGAAGCAATGGCTCTCTCTCATATGAGTCGGGATGAAAAAATTGCAAACAGATCTGCATTTACCAAAAAGAAATTCGGGTTAGCGCATGCTGTGGCATTAAAGGGCGGGGAGAAGTCTTTACATCGCTTGATCCGGGACTATCAGCACTATGACCCGTTTACTGAGGGACAAAGCTATTATAAGTCAGTGGCGTACGCGGACTTTGCTTTGGCAACGACTGGGGATAATGATTTTTTCCGGAAAATTGACTGGATAAAGCAGCGGCTTTTAAACAAAATGAGCCATGAAGAGATTGAGTTAGCGCGAGTCTTAACTGAAAAGCTATTGGCTGAAGCCACAAAAGAGTAAAACTAACATTCCCGGTTTGTAATTTGCCGTAAGCGCTCATTTTCCTAAGGTGCTCGTAGCAGCGTTTTGTGTTGCTTAAACTATGTTGAGGCGCAATCTGTGCCAAAACTCACCTGATATCGCAATTTGAATAAGCTGCAAGGTAAACCGAAATTGAGCTGGCTGATCGTCAGTTGATCCTGAGTTGCAGCCCTTTAACGCAACTATATTAAGAGACACTAAATGCGCCAGAAAGGCAAAATAACCCAGTGGGACGATGATAAAGGTTTTGGTTTCATCCAGCCGATGCTAAAGCCTGCGCAAAAAGCTGAGCAGGTGTTTTTACATGCCAAAGCAATACAAAACCGTGGCCGCCGGCCACAAGTCGGTGAGGTGGTGACGTACTCTATTGCCAAAGATCCGCAAGGTCGGAATCAGGCACAGCAGGTAAGCTATGCCGGCGAAAAGCTGGTGGTAAAGTCTGCCAGGGCAGCGGGTAGTTGGTCGCTAAAAATTGTGGCTGGTTTCTTTTTGCTGCTGGCCGCCGGCTTCTGGTTTGGCAAACTGCATTACTATGTACTGGCCTGCTATGCCGTGCTCAGTATTATCACTTATGCGATGTATGCCTGGGATAAACGCCAGGCAAAAAATGCCGATCAGCGCACCCGCGAGTCAACATTGCAACTAATGGCGCTTATTGGTGGCTGGCCCGGTGCATTACTGGCGCAAAACTACATACGACATAAATCAAAGAAACGCAGTTTCCGGCTGGTTTTCTGCGCCACTGTGCTGCTTAATATCGTGGCGTTAGTAGGCTTAATATCGCTGTTTCTTTAACGGTAATAGCGTTAATCGTGGCCGCTTATTTGTTATAGTGTGCCTTTTGTTGGTGGCAGAAAATCCGTTATGAGCGTGCGTTATCGTTTAATCAACCCGGCTGATTTACCCGCAGTAGTGGCGTTGCAAGACTGCTGCTACAGCGATGCCCTGTACGAAAGCCCGGCCCTGTTAAGTCAGCGTTTGCAAGCAGCGGCTAACAGTTGCTGGCTGGCAGAGAACAGTGCCGGTGAGCTGCAGGGGTATTTATTCAGTTATCCGTCAGTAAATGGCTATGTTACGCCGCTGGCGTCGGCATTTACCCCTGCTGCTGCGCCACAGTTGTTGTATCTGCACGATATGGCGCTAAGCCCGGCGGCACGTGGGTTAGGGCTGGCCAGCCAGTTACTGACAATGGCCAGGCAGCACGCGTTAAGCCTGAGGCTAAGCAAGCTGGCACTGGTGGCGGTGCAGGGCTCGGTGCCATACTGGCAGCGCCAGGGTTTTGCGGTTGTTGCACCGCTTAGCGCGGGCGCGGTAACTGCGCTAAATAGTTATCAGGATGAACAGGCTTGTTATATGCAGTTGGCGTTGACATAACCTGACTGCAGAACCTGGCTTAATGGTCAGAAGGGGCGACAGCCAGAGCCTTGCCAAGCTGCTGATAGATTTGACTGTGGAATGTACTGAGTAACTCAGGAGCAATTTGGGTATAGAAGGTGAGTGCCTGCGCGGGCTGTTGCTGTTGCAGACAGATTTCTGTCAGCCGTACCAGATGAATAGCGTGTTGTACCTGATACTCTGGCTGAGAGGTATAAGCCAGCGACTGTTGATAAAGCTCATAGGCCGCTTGCAGTTGCCCGAGCAATTGTTTAGTGCGTGCCAGGTTACCCATCGCTACAATAATTTTGTTGTCATGCCCCATTAACATTGCGGCTTGAAGTGCCTCGGTACGATACTCGGCTGCCTCGTCGAGTTTATTTGCCTGATGACTGATCAGCGCCTGATTTGAGTAAAGCTCAAATAACAACAGGGTGTCTTTGCTTTTTGAATATTTCAGCTGAACCTGGTTCAGCAGTTGCTCGGCCTTCTCCAGGTCACCCAATGAGTATTGTAAGTTTGCTAATTCGACAATCCGAAGTGGATTTCCAAAGACGCTATACACTTCCTGTAACATCAGTATAGCGTCATTGGCATATTGCTTTGCGACGTCAGTTTCGCCGTTGATAAAGAGTGCTTTCGCGTAATAAAAATACACTTGCAGTTTTAACATATCGGGTAATACTGGCTGCTGCAGCAACAATTCAGCCTCGGCTTGCAATAACTGAAACTGCAGTTGATCAAATAGATAATCAAGCTGAAACCCTTTGACCCGGTACCAACCGTTGCTAAATGGGGGTAATGCAGCGAGTTGTTGTTCAAGGTATTGTGCGCAGCTTTGGGCGGGATTTTGTTGGCAAAATTGCTCATGATCGCTCAGATTCTCTGAGGCGCTCAGGTTAAAAGCCAATAGCATGATAAAAGCAAAAGCATTACGCATAGAAATACAACTACCGGTTACTACACAAACCTGTTAATCCGCCACTATGCCGGTTAGCCATGCCTCCGTCAATTGCCAACTTTCTACCGCGCTTACGCCCTGGATTATTGAGAGTCGAACACCATTAACGTTAACCTTGTTCCGTGCGCATTTTCTTTTACATTAACCTGCCATGCACTACGCTTACAGGTAATTTTCAACGATACGCTGGCAGGGCGAACGCCTAGTCGTGTTTGCTGCTTAAACTTTCTGCTTAAATGTGGTGCCAAATAGCAGATAGAAGCAGTTATCTGCGGCTTAACCATGTAGAATGCGCGCCTTATTCAGCGCGTTCAGCTTTATGTTGTGAGTGTGCCCACCTGTAGGAATTTTATGAAAAAGACATTTGCGTTAAGCCACCCCAAGCTGCAACCTGCGCGTTTAGTCGACGCTACTAAGCATGAGATAAAAAAGTATCTTGCCAGAGAGCGACGCAAATCACTGCCAGCTGGCACAGACTACTGGACTTTTGACTGTCGTTTTGGTGCCTCTGAGCCCGAAGCAAAACCTATTTTCACCTCTGAAATCAATAAACATATTGATGAGGCAGCAGCGCAGCAATTGCCAGCGTTTTATCTGGAAATTCTGGCCAGGGCCGCTAACCATAAACCGCGCGTAGATGCAGACGACGCTGAATAATCTTTTTCTTATTAACTGTAGCGAATCTACAGAGGAACCTTTATGCAATTTTCATCTTTAGATTTAGCTACAGAGTTACTACGCGGCCTGGTTGAATACGGCTACAGCGAGATGACCCCGGTGCAGCAGCAAGCCATAGTGCCGGCCCGTCGGGGTAAAGATTTGCAGGTTACCGCCCAAACCGGTACCGGCAAAACTGCCGCCTTTGCTATACCGGTTTTACAGCAAATGCTGGACAAGCCCAAAGCGACCGCAGCGAAGCGTCCCCGTGCGCTGATCCTGACCCCAACCCGCGAATTGGCTGAGCAAATAGCGATAGCCGTTACCGGCTATGCGCAGTTTTTGCCATTAACAGCCACTGCCTTATACGGCGGGGTGAAAATGGGCGGACAGGCCAGTAAATTGGCGGCTGGCATTGATATTGTGATCAGTACCCCAGGTCGTTTGCTGGAGCATATTTCGCTGGGCAATATGATACTCAGTGACGTGGAATTTGTGGTACTGGATGAAGCCGACCGCATGTTAGATATGGGCTTTAGTACCGATGTCCTTAACCTGTTGCAACAAACCGCCACTAAACGCCAGACTATGTTGTTTTCGGCAACCACGTCACCGGCGGTAAATGAGTTATCGCATAAAATTCTGCGCAATCATCAGCAAATCCGGGTGGCAAAAACCAATAGTGCTGCTGATACAGTAAACCATGTGGTGTATCCGGTTGAAGAAAGCCGCAAAATTGAATTATTTGAACAATTACTGGCTGAGCAGAACTGGTTTCAGGTATTGGTATTTACCAGTACCAAAGAGCAGGCCGACCGGTTATTAGCTGAGCTGCAAAAGCGCAAAGTTAACGCCGCAGTATGCCATGCTGATAAAAGCCAGGGCGCCAGACGCCGGGCAATTGCTGATTTTAAATCGGCTGAGTTGCAGGTGTTAATTGCCACCGAAGTCGCGGCCCGCGGCCTGGATATTCAGGGCCTGGATTATGTAGTGAATTTTAACCTGCCGTATTTGCCGGAAGACTATGTACATCGTATTGGTCGCACCGGCCGGGCAGGGGCCTCGGGCACCGCCATTTCATTTGTCAGCCGGGAAGAAGAACAAACCCTTGAGCGGATTCAGAAGCTGATTGGCAGCAATATTACCCGCATAACTAAACCCGGTTTTGAAGTCAGTAACCGCGGTTCATTACTGAAAAGCATTTCGCGCAAGGTGTTAACCGGCCGGTCTAACAAAGCCACCGCAACCGTTATCGATCAGGCGAGCGGTGCAAAAGTAAAGCCAAAAGCCAAATCTGCTGCTAAGCCGCGCGGCACAAAGTAATACTTACCAAGGTGATAACAGAAAAGGGCCCGCAGGCCCTTTTTTTATGACAACCGTGACGCTTAACGGTCCAGATTCATTACCTTAGTCCAGGCTTTGACAAAGTCGTCTACGAACTTCTGTTTAGAGGTGTCAAAAGCATACACTTCAGCCACGGCACGAAGCTCTGAGTTTGAGCCAAAGACTAAATCAACCGGAGTTGCTGTCCACTTTTGCTGGCCGGTTCTGCGGTCTGACCCCTGATATACGCCGTCGGTATCGGTTTTTTGCCATACTGTGGCCATATCCAGCAGGTTAACAAAAAAGTCGTTATTTAAGGTACCAGGCTTAGTAGTCAACACACCGTGCTTCACACCCTGATAGTTGGCATCAAGTACCCGCAGGCCGCCCACTAACACCGTCATTTCAGGCACACTTAAATCCAGCTGGTCGGCTTTATCTACCAGCATTTCTGTTGGTGATTTATAGCTGGCGTTGGCATCAAAGTAGTTTCTGAAACCGTCAGCAGTTAACTCCAGCAGGCTAAAGGCATTAACGTCCGTCATATCTTGCGTGGCATCACCACGGCCCGGAGTAAATGGTACCGAAATGTTGTAACCGGCATCTTTTGCTGCTTTTTCAATGGCAGCGGCACCACCCAGCACAATTAAATCGGCCAGTGATACTTTTCTTCTGCTTTTGTTAAAGTCAGTCTGAATACCTTTTAAAGCCGCTATTACCTTAGCGGTTTCGGCTGGGTTATTTACCATCCAGTCTTTTTGCGGTGCTAAGGCAATCCGGGCACCGTTGGCGCCGCCACGCATATCGGTATCACGATAGCTGGCAGCAGATCCCCAGGCCACACGTACCAGCTCAGGTACCGTTAAACCGGTATTCATAATGCTGGCTTTCAGGGTTTTGACGTCGCGCTCATTAATGGTGGATTGGGTTTTTTGGTCAATCGGATCCTGCCATACCAGCACATCTGCAGGTACTTCGCTGCCCAAAAAGTTACGAGGCGGGCCCATATCGCGGTGGGTCAGTTTGTACCAGGCTTTGGCAAAAGCTAAGCGATATTCTTCCGGATCAGCTAAAAAACGTTCGGCAATTTTGCGGTATTCCGGATCAAATTTTAGCGCTAAATCTGCGGTGGTCATCACCGGCGGGTTAAACTTGCCTTTGACATGCGCATCAGGCACGGCTTTATGCAGTGATTCATCGGTCGGGATCCACTGAATGGCGCCTGCCGGGCTGCGGGTTTGTTTCCATTCAAAATTAAGCAGGTTGCTTAAATACAGGGAGGTCCACCGCGTTGGAGCCTGGGTCCAGGCGCCTTCTAAACCGCTGGTCACCGTATCTTCAGAGTGACCTTTTCCACATTTGTTTTTCCAGCCCAAGCCTTGCTCTTCAGTGCCGGCTGCTGCAGGCTCTGCACCAACGCAATCTGCTGGCTTGTGCGCGCCATGCATTTTACCAAAGGTATGGCCGCCGGCGATAAGTGCCAGGGTTTCTTCATCATTCATTGCCATGCGTTCAAAGGCGACCCGGATATTTTTAGCTGAGCCCATCGGATCTGGCACCCCTTTGGGGCCTTCGGGGTTAACATAAATCAAACCCATGTGGGTCGCACCCAGCGGCCGCTGTAACTTACCGTCGGCATCTTCCCTATCACTGGCCAGCATTTCAACTTCCGGCCCCCAATACACCATATCCGGTTCCCAGTCATCCGCCCGGCCTCCGGCAAAACCGTAGGTTTTAAAACCCATATTTTCTAATGCAACATTACCGGCCAGTACCATTAAATCTGACCAGGACAGGGCCTCACCGTATGTCTGTTTAACCGGCCACAATAACCGTCGTGCTTTGTCCAGGTTGCCGTTATCCGGCCAGCTGTTTAGCGGCTCAAAGCGTTGCTGGCCACCACCAGCACCACCGCGGCCATCCAGGGTGCGATAGGTACCTGCGCTATGCCAGGTCATCCGGATAAAGAATGGACCATAATTACCAAAGTCTGCCGGCCACCAGTCTTGAGATTCGGTTAGCAGGGCATTGATACCTTGTTTAACCTTAGCCAGATCCAGTTTGCTGAACGCGTCAGCATAGCTGAAGTTGCTGCCATAAGGGTTTGAACGTGCATCGTGATCACGCAGTGCTGACAAATCGAGTTGGTCCGGCCACCAGAACTGGTTATTTCTTACCGCACCTTCTTTTGCCATGCCAGTGCCCATGGCACCTTGCGGTTTGCTGGTAGTATTATCTGCAAAGGCAGCGCCGGTTGCCATGAGCATGCTCATGGTAGCGGCTAGTATGGTTTTACTAAATGCTCGTGTTTTCATTACTCGCGTCCTTTAAAATTATCTGTGGTTGTTATATACAGTCGCGTGTTGTTTGCAGCTAATCACCGTAATTACCTTGCTAAAGTTGTGGTCGCTGCACAACAATGAATAGATTATAGTAAGTTCCTAATAGTTTAATGTGAAATAAAGTGATTATCCTGAGCTATAAAAGCGATTTAAGGTGTGTTGTCAGGCAATGCTGGTGTATGTTGTCTGCTTTGGTTTTTTAATGTTGCGCTGGGGTGAAAGATGATTGCAGTATGGTTGATCAACAGCTTGGTTGTGGCCATTGTGGTCATTATTCATTACGAATTTTTATACCGGTTGACACAGCATTTGTCCACGCTGCAAATGAAACACCGTTATCGGATTGTGGTTGGTGTATTTGGGGCGCTTGTTGCCCATGCGATTGAAATATGGGTGTTTGCGCTGGCGTATTTTCTGATGCATAACGCTGATGGCTGGGGTGAATTAAGCGGTAATTTTGACGGCAGTCTGATGGACTGTGTTTATTTTTCATTTACCGTGTACAGCACGGTAGGGTTTGGCGATATTGCCCCATTGGGTGAACTTCGCTATTTAACGGGTATAGAGTCACTAACCGGATTGGTTTTGATCACCTGGACCGCCTCTTTTTTGTTTTTTGAAATGCAACGTAATTGGAGTTCTCGTTAAACACTGCCCTGATGAATTGCTGGTGCGACTGTACTAAACCTTGGTTCGCTGCGTACAATACTTATCTTTTCCAGATGAAGGATGCCGTTTTGACCGCCAGTTTACCTGCAGATCTTATACCCGGCGCCAATGATCTATGGTTCTTACCCCTTGGCGGCTGTGGCGAAATTGGCATGAACCTTAACCTGTATGGCCACGACAATAGCTGGTTAATGGTCGATTGCGGGGTGACGTTTTATAATCCGTTGCAACCGACATCCAGCCCCATTACTGCAGAGGTGCAGGCGGCTGATCCGGCGTTTATCGTCAAACATAAAGAACTATTAGCCGGGATCATCATTACTCACGCCCATGAAGACCATATTGGTGCCTTACCGTTTTTATGGCCGCGTTTCGGTTGCCCGGTGTATTGCACGCCTTTTACCGCCGAAATTTTGCGCCGTAAAATAGCCCGCAGTGGTTTATCCCAGGATATGCAGATTATTGAAATTCCGCTGGGTGGTACCTGTAATATTGGGCCGTTTTTAATTAACTGGCTAAGTATTACCCACTCGATACCCGAGCCACAGGCGTTGTTAATTACCACCGCTGCCGGCAAGGTTTTTCATACGGCAGACTGGAAAATGGATAGTGCGCCTATGACCGGTAAGCCGTTTAAATCGCAGGTATTTAAACGATTGGCCAAGCAGGATGTTACCGCCATGGTGTGTGATTCGACCAATGCCCTAAAGCCGGGCTTTTCGGGATCAGAAACCGCCTGCTTTGAGGGCTTACTGGAGGTAATACGCCATGAGAAACAGCGGGTGGTAGTCAGTGGTTTTAGCAGTAATATTGGCCGCCTAATCAGCCTTGGCCATGTTGCGAAGAAAACCGGGCGTTATTTAGCGTTGTTCGGTCGTGCCATGGAAAACATGGTCGGGGCGGCCCGGGCCTGCGGTTACTGGCCGGACGATATTCCGTTAATTGAGCCTTCACATATTGGCTATTTACCAGCGAATGAAGTACTGGTTGTCGCTACGGGTAGCCAGGGTGAGCCTCGCGCTGCGCTGAGCCGCTTAGCGCAGCAGCGTCATCCCCATTTAATTCTGGAAGAAAATGATCTGGTGCTGTTTAGTTCTATTTTAATACCCGGCAATGAGATGCTGGTCAGCCGGTTAATTGCGCAATTAAAAGTGTTGAAAGTACGCACCTTACAAAGTGCCGACAGCCCGCAGCTTATTCATGTCTCCGGCCACCCGAATCAGGGCGAACTCGACTTAATGTATCGCTATGTGCAACCGGCCATCGCGGTGCCGGTGCATGGCGAGGCGGCACATATTAAGGCCAATGCTACCGTGGCGAAAGCCGCGGGCATAAGGCAGCAACTGACTGGCCAGAATGGTGATGTATTTGTACTGGCGCCACAGCCTCGTATCTGGCATCAGGCCGTGCCAACCGGCCGGATTGCGGTCGAGCATTAGCAAGGCTGCCTCTTATTTAAAATTGTTAAGGTAACGGCTTTAGGTTAGGTTGAAATACTATTTTGCGTTAGGGATTTACCAACATGCTTGTGATACCGGCCAGCCTGCGGCTGAACTTTGTTTTATTGTCTGAGCAAGACGCACAACTGCTGTTTGACGTGGATCAGGACGAAGAGGTCATGCGCTATCTCTCCGGAGGAAAACGTACCTCTATGCAGCAAATTATCGACATATTTCTGCCGCGGATGGCGAAATATCGAAACCCACAGCGGGGCTATGGGATCTGGCAGGTTTGCCGGGCAGAGGACGGGGCTTACCTGGGCTGGGTGTTGATCCGGCCAATGGGTTTTAACACGGCCACACCCAGTATCAATGATGTTGAATTAGGTTGGCGTTTTAAGCGGGAATACTGGGGCCAGGGCTATGCCAGTGAGGCAGCAGCTGCCGTCGCTAAAGCGGTAGTGGCGAATAACAGTGACGTGCAATATGTATCAGCGATTACCACGCCGGACAATGCCGGCTCAATTGGCGTGATGCGTAAACTGGGTATGCAGTTTGTTAAACGCTATATGCATCAGGACGCGCTGGGTGAAGTTGATGCGGTATTATACAGGACGAATATTAATGAAAATAACTAACATATTACCCTGGGTTGGCGCAGTCAGTTGTGCGCTGGCAATGCAGGTGAGTGCCAATACCATTTATCTGGTGCGTCATGCTGAAAAGGAGGACGACAGCAAAGATCCAGTGCTGTCGGTGTGCGGTCAGGCCAGAGCTCAGGCGCTGGCAGCGTATTTTGCCGACGTCCCGTTGGCTGCAGTTTATGCCACACCCTATCAGCGCACCCAGCAAACAGCGGCAGCGGTTGCTAACAACCAAAAACTGCCGGTTAAGCCTTATGATCCTCGCCAGCCAGCGTTATTACAGCAACAGCTACAGGCTTATGCGCAACCTTTTTTGGTAGTAGGACATAGCAACACCGTACCTGAACTGGTTAAGCTATTTAGCGGTATTGAGGTTGCGCCACTGACAGAACAGCAATATAACCTGCTGTACCAGGTTCAATTGGGCGACCATGGCAGTGTAACCATTCGCCAGCAGCCCTTTCAATGTCAGGCGGCTTTAAAACCCTGAGCAGTTCATTGACAAAGCACCATACGACCAACGCTGTGCCGCAGAAAGTAAACTGCCACTGAAGCAAGTGTTCCAGTGGCAGGGTTAGGGTGTAGCGTAAGTTACTAGCGGTTAGTCAGGTGCAACGGAATAATTGCCACAGACTCCGGTGCAGTAAATGCAAAACTGGCATCAGCAGCAATATTACCGCCGGCGCTATTGAGGATATTGTCAAAACGCAACACCAGATTATTAGACTTTTCAGCTGCATACAGGTGTTGACCGCTGTACATAATATCAACCGGGTTACCCAGCAAAGAATTATTACCACTGATATTAACAGCTACATTGGTTAAGCCATTGGCCATGCCGGCATTGTTTAGCACGTAAATTTTGCCGTCGGTGGCATCGGCCGCGCTGCCAACATCAGAGACAATTAACGCGTCACTGGCAAAGTCGTAGTCAATACCATGCAAATTGGTTGGCGAGGCAATTGCTGCACCACCTATCGCCGGGGCAATAATGCGATCCGCCGTATCGATACTGCTGCTGCCAGCCAGCCATTTACTTCTTACCTTGTCAAAAACGGCCACGGTGCCATTGGTCAGCGCCACAAAGGCTTTATCGCTGGCCGGATCATAGTCGACATCCCAGGGCCGGGCCGGCGCGGTATTTAAGGTTAGTAACGGCGCCGCATTGCCGCTGGCACAGGTTGAGTAAACTAAAATGCCGGGGCTGGTGGCATTGTTCTCTGCCACAAACAACAGGCCGCTGGCTGAATCAATGTCGAGCCCTTTGGGTGAAATTAAACCGGTGTTGCTGCCACTGATGATCCTGTCCTGCGCTGCACTGTACTGCTCAGCACTTCGCCGGCTAGCCACCCGGTTACTAATAACGATACCGCCACTGTCGGCCGTGTCAAAACTGGTATAGCTGTCGCCCGCCACATCAAACGTTACGCTTTCAATGGTTTGCAGCGCATTGTATTGGCTGAGATCGCTGGTGAGTGCCGCATTTAAACGGCTGATCTGGCCTGTGGTGGGGCCACTGGTTGCCGGGTTACTCGACACCGCAACCCCCAGTAAAACCGGTGCACTGCTGCTGTCAGAAATATCGGCAGCAGTAGCAGATGCGCTTAGCTGTACCAATGATTCAGGCTTAACAGATGCGGTTATTAAATCTGGCGCGACATCGCCACTTGGCCCGGCAAAAATCGTGGCATAAACGAGAATAGCATCATTAGATTTCTCTGCTACCCGCAGCTCGCTGCCAGATAGCACTATATCAACCGGATTGCCCAGCATGGTCGCGGGGCCGCTAATCACTCTGGCGGGTAGCACTTCACCATCTGCAACTGAGATATTGTTTAACACAAATAAGCTGCCATCAGTAGCATCGCTGGCACTGCCAACGTCAGATAACACTAATTTGTCTGACAATCTGTCATAGGCAATACCATGCAGGTTAACCGACAATTGCATGCCATCGGCATCGACTGGCGTAATGCTGCGGGTGGGCATGGCGGCATAATCGCTGGCGACATAATTATCGTAAACAGACAACACACCATTGGTTAGGGCGACATATAACACGTCGTTAATATCATCATAAAACAGATCCCATGGCATCGCCTCGGTCGTCGTGCTGGCCAATGGTGCTGCGTTGCCTGCTGCAGCGCCGCCATAAACGGTAACCTGCATGGCCGTTTGATCGGCTATAAACACCAGGCCGCGCTGGGCTGAATAATCAATACCCTTAGGGTTAACCAGCCCGGTTGCGGCGCCGGTTAGCTCCCGATCAATGGCCGGATCAAAGGCAGCGCCATCCGGGCGCGTCGCGATATGGCAGAATGTTTTCAGGCTGCCATTACTGCTATCGCCGGCTTGCACCAGATTGCCAAGAGGGTCGAGTATTACGCCCTGATTATTTAAACCGGTAAAGCGCTTCAATGGTGCGGCATTTTGGTTTATCAGATCAACCGTGCCGCTATTATCAGCTCCATTGTTGGCCACTAAAAAATTGGCGGCCATAAAGCCCGGGTTACCATCTGCGCCAGGCTGGCCGGGGCTGCCATCAGCGCCGGGTTGGCCTGCTGCACCATCGGCGCCATCGTCACCATCACAACCGGTCAGGGCCAGTAACATTGCCAAAGTTAACGCACTTAACGTTAAGGGATTGCGAGCCGTTAGAACTAATTTTGATTTCATCATGTTAGTTTCCTTGCGTAATCATCTGTATTTGGCGAACAGCAGGTCGACAGCCTAAACCTGATACAGCTCAAAATGCTCACCTCCATTGCAAGCAACGACTGAGCAGGCCAACTGGATGCAGCAAAAGCCGGAAAGTTTTTTTTGGCGTGGGCCGATGACTATGCCCGGGCAGCCGACGCGGCGTTTAAAAATGGTAAAAAAAACAGTACTAAGTGGATGGGAATAGGTGTGCCAGAAAAGGCAGCGCCATGTTGCGGCCGAGTATCTGCATTTCAATGCGGACGGCACTATCCAGCCGGTGCAAAGAACCCAGGCTGGGCTGGCAGGTCTTGACTAGTCTGCCGTAAGCCGGTTTAGTCGATACGCTGCCACCGAATTACCGAAAAAAGTCGGTACGTACAGGGTGCTAGTTGTGGCATCCCAGCCGATATCGGCGGTGTTGAGCTTTTGTTGCCGCGTATCCAGCAGCTGCTCTATCCGGCCGTCGGCGTAAACGTAATAAATAACCCCGGCCCAGCAACTGACAATAAAATCGCCATTGCCAACCGGTTCCAGGCCATCGGCACGTTCGGCAAAGCCTTTGGCAATTTGCGTTATTTCGCCAGTTTTATCGGCTTTTAGCAGCAAGTCTGCCGCAGCTATGTATAAGTCGCTGCCAATGCTCTTTAAGCCGTTAGCGGCGATAACATCTTCCAGCCAGATACTGATCATGCCATCGGCATATTTGTAGACAGTATTCTTGCGGGTGTCAGAAATATATACCACGCCGTCGTCATCGACGGTTACATCGTTCAGAAACACCGCATCCGGCGCCGGGATTTTGCTGATTACCTTAGCGGTCGCAATATCAATGATCACCAGCTCAGTTAAGTCTGCCACATAAAGTTTACCCTGATACTCTGCTAAGCCTTTTGGTGCATTTAAACCACGTAGCCAATTTTGTTCGCGCAAGGTGCCGTCAGTATTCAGCAGCGCTATACCGCCTTCACTGTCAGCGGCATTGCCGGCACCATCAATTTCAGAAACAAACAGCAGCCTGTCATCGTGGTGCTGAGACACCAGCACTGATTCCGGCACCCTGAAACCGTCGGTTTGCCATAGTAATTCCAGCTGCGGTTTGGCGCTTACAGGCAAGGCCAGACTGGCTAGTAATGAACAGTAAAACAGTATTGCAGGAGATGTTTTCATGGCGGTCAGGTTCGATATGACGATGCAAATAATAGCCAGCATAGCGCGCTGCGCTGCAGATTGCGAACAAGCGTTGGCCAGCGCCATCTGATGGACCACATTTTTCCATATCTGAAATTAGCGAGGGTTTACGCTATAAATTAACGCTTTACACAGACAAACAGTGCGTTGCCTGCAGTGGTATCCCACGGGGTTATTTTGTCGTAGTCATGGGTGAGTATATGCACGTCAAAGTAAGGGCAAAGCAGTGCCTTTAGCTCAGCAAAGCTGACCGCCACCATCGGATGCTGATCGTGCCAATGTTGGGTGCCGTCGATATTCGTTCTGGCAATACTAAGCCTTAGTGCTTGTTGCTCACCACTGCCGCTGTAATGCCAGCCAGACTCAAACACAAACTGACTGTTTTCAAACCGGGTGCCATGACGGATGGCCGACATGTTACAAATTTTGTCTTTATCTACCGCATTAAAAATCAACAACCCGCCCGGGGTTAACGCAGCAAATATACTGGCCAGGCATTGTTTTAATGCGCTGACATCCGGATTGTAGTGAATTGAGTATAAAAAACAGGTAACCAAATCAACCGGTGCATCCAGCGTGAAGCTTGCCATATTGTGCAACATAAAACTGGCTTCAGGGCAGCGGGCGCGGGCAAGATCCAGCATTGGCTGGTTGAGATCCAGACCATTACACTGATAGCCATAATCAATAAAATGACGAATATGCGGGCCGGTACCACAGGCTAAATCAAGATGCCTGTTG
>CAXBHB010000023.1:0-50259 GCA_963975465.1 uncultured Chromatiaceae bacterium | reverse complement strand
ACAAGGCCAGAAAGGCCCTCAAGCTGCTAACGTAACTCTGCTGTAATAGCAAACTGCGTTAAGTAAGTATAAACCGGCATTTAGCCGGTTTTTTATTGCCTTAATTTCCAGCAGGTAAACAAAAAGCCGCATACTGCGGCTTTTTGTTTACCAAGAGATGAAACCGTTATTTTGCAACGGGCAACGTTGGATATTTAATACCTGCCATATCATTCATCACCCGTATTACCTGAGTGCTGTAACCAAACTCGTTGTCATACCATACGTACAACACGCAGCGATCACCGTCAACAATAGTAGCTTGAGAATCAACGACTCCGGCGTAGCGTGAGCCGACCAGATCAGACGATACGATCTCGGTAGAGCTGGTGTAGTCTATTTGGTCCTGCAGCTCAGAGAATAACGATGTGCGCTGTAAAAAGGCATTCAGTTCTTCACGACTGGTTTCTTTGTTCAGGTTCAGCGATAAAATAGCCATAGATACATTTGGCGTGGGTACCCGGATGGCATTACCGGTTAACTTACCTTTAAGCTCTGGTAGTGCTTTAGCTACTGCACTGGCCGCACCGGTTGAGGTAATAACCATATTAAGTGGTGCTGCCCGCCCCCGCCGTTCTGCTTTATGGAAATTATCAATCAGGTTTTGATCATTGGTATAAGAATGCACTGTCTCAACGTGGCCGTTACGAATACCGAATTCATCATTAAGCGCTTTCAGGACCGGGGTTATAGCATTAGTGGTGCAACTGGCTGCTGATACGAATTTGTGCTCTGGCAATATCATATGCTGATTTACACCATAGACGATATTAGGCACCTCGCCTTTTGCCGGTGCGGTTAACAACACCTTGGCGGTACCTTTGCTTTTAAAGTGAATCGCCAGTTCGGTGTCATCTTTCCAGATACCGGTGTTATCAACCACCAGCGCATTATCAATACCATATTCAGTGTAATCTACCAGTTCAGGCGAACTGGCGTAGATCACTTTGATAAAGGTACCATTGGCTTTAATACCCTGGTTTTCTTCATCAACTGTAATACTGCCGTTAAAAGGCCCATGAATAGAATCCCGACGCAGCAAACTGGCTCTTTTTTCCAGATCGCCTTTTTTGCCACCACGGACAACTATAGCTTTTAAGCGTAACTTACTGCTTGGTCCCGAGCGTTCTAACATTAACCGTGCCAGCAACCGGCCGATCCGGCCGAAACCGTAAAGAACCACATCAACAGGTGTGGTTTTATCTTCGTGATCAAGAATTTCTACCAGCTCACGGGCCAAGTACTGCTCGAGGTTTAAACCTGCACCGGAATTTTTAAACAGAAAACCATACGCCAACTTGCCAATATCCACCCGGCCTGGCGCCAGATTCATTTTACTGATCGCTTCCAGTACCGGAAAACTCTCGCGCAGTCGCAGTTTATCGCCCTCAAAACGCTCAACCGTTTTATGCGCTTTTATAATGTCAATCGTAGTGGCGTTTACCAGGGGGCGGCCATACACCACCACCTCAATTCCTTTGTTGCGATACAAGCGGCCGATTATCGGCTGCATGTTCTCTGCGTATTCCTGGCGTTCCTGCCAGCTTTTCTGGTATTGCTCTGCGTGTGATAGGGTCATGTGTCGGCCTTTTACTTCAATAAGATGAATTAATCGGAGCCTTGTGCTGTTTTGTAGGGTACAGCTTATGTACTAAAGGCGGCACATTGTAATAGATATTGAAAGGTTACCACAACCATTACGGCGCAATTTCAGGTTTTAGTCGCATGTTGAAACAGTAAACTGACGGAGTTAACACAGTAGCGCTGCCCCGTTGGCGCCGGGCCATCTTCAAACACATGACCAAGATGCGCATCACAATTGGCACAGACAATTTCTGTTCTCTGCATACCATGGCTGGTATCAGTGTGATACCTGACCCGGTCTTCCAACGCCTGAAAAAAACTGGGCCAACCGCAACCGGCATCAAACTTGGTATCAGAGCTGAACAACACTGCCCCACAGCAAACACAATGATAAGTACCGTCTGCAGTATGGTGAAGCAGCTTACCGGTAAACGGGTACTCAGTGCCCTTTAACCGGGTGACCCGGTATTGCTCTTCAGTTAAACGTTGCTGCCATTGTTGCTCTGATAACTTCATAACACCTTCCATTTTACGATGGTACCTATGCAAAAAATGCCGCTTAACGTTATTAACAGCGTAGCGTTATTGTGGCATTTTACCTTTTAAATATAAAAACCGCCGTTGGTCATAAAGTGTACTGCTGTTTTTTTAAAGACACTACACTTAGCTGGCATTATCTACAACGTCAAAGGAGATGAATATGCAAAAGCCACTATTATGGTTCAGTCTGATACTCATGTTAATACTTGCATTACCATTACAGGCCGACCCGATAAGCGGCAAATGGCGCGGAACACTGCAAATGACTAAACAGAGTGCTCTGGTCATTGGTATTAATATCAAACAGGATGCAGACGGTTATAGCCTGACGCTGGACAGTCCGAACCAGGGTATGTTTGATTATCGTCCCAGTCAGTTTGAAATAACAGGTCAGAGTGTGCAGTTTCAGGATGATAAACTGAATGCCAGTTTTAAGGGGACATTGCAGCAAGACCAGTTGCATGGTGAATTTAGTCAGGGCAAAACCCTGCCACTGCAGTTAACAAAGCTGAATGAGGGACAACTAAAAATGCTGGAGCACGAGGCCAGCTGGTTTGGCGATCTTATTATCAATAACAGCACACGTTTACCCCTGGTATTGAATATTGCCGTTACCGATAACGGTTACCACGTTACGCTGGACAGCCCTAAGCAGCAAAGCTATGGCATTCCGGTTGATAAATTCAGTATCACTTCAGAACAACTGGAATTTAGCTCTGCCATTATTAATGCCAGTTACAGCGCTACCTGGCAGGATGATAGCTGGCAGGGTACCTTTGTTCAGGGGTCCGCCATGCCGTTAGCATTAAAAAAAAAGATGAACTGAACCAAGCGACGCCCCCCACCCTTGCTGATATTAATGGCTGGCTGAAAAAGGAATTTGCCGGGCATGGCGTGGCGGTGGCGCTAATCACTGCCAACGATACAACGTTTTATCTGCATGGTTATGCTGACCATGGCAAGCAACAGGAAGTAAGCAAACAAACACTGTTTGAAATTGGCTCAGTAACCAAGCCGCTGGTTGGTTTGCTAACCGCCCTTGCCGTAGTGAATCAACATGTTGCGCTCGACAGGACTGTAGCATCGATGATGGCTGATCCAGCTTATCGCCAGCATCAATATAACATTGCACAGTTACTAAGCCATGAAAGTGGCTTACCACGGTTACCGGAAAATTTGCCATTGACGGACTTAACCGACCCTTATGCCAAATACTCCAATACAGATTTGATGACAGCCATGGCGCAAGTGACACCGGGCACACCAGAATATGAGTACTCTAATTTTGGCTATGGCTTGCTGGCGGAACTGATTAGTCAACAACAAGGCGTCAGTTTTGCGACACTGATCCACCAGCAACTGTTTGCTCCGCTGGATATGAAAAACAGTATCATCGCCCAGCCGCAGAAAAATGCTGAGAATCACTACCAGCAACGGGCACAAGGGCACCTTCTTGACGGCACGCCAACAGATAACTGGCATTTTAATTCGTTAGCCGGCGCCGGGGCCGTGTTATCGTCAATTGATGATATGACCCGCCTGGTTCAGCACTACCTAAGGGCAACAGATTTATCTGAGTCAGCAGTAACCAGTGCGGCCGACCCGGCACTGACCAACGCTATGCGTTTATCTGTCACGCCGGTAAATGCCGCGACTAATATCGGTTTTGGCTGGATGCTTCATCCACAAGGGCTGGTATGGCACAATGGACAAACCGGTGGCTTTAATGCCTTTGTTGGATTTGCACCAACCGAACAAGTTGGGGTAATTATTCTGGCCAATATTACTAATCCGGTAACCCCTGGTGGGCTGGCTCTTTTACAGCAACTTCGCCAGCAAGCCAGCACCGCTGACAATGGCCAGGCTGAACAATGACATTAAACCTTCTCAAAACAGTACCACAGCGGCATGCCTATCTGACTTGCCAGCTGTTGGGCTGGTTAACGTTATATGCTGCTATGGGTTTCACCGCCTGGCTGCGTCCCATCTTTACCCCGGTGGAATGGCTTTATGCGTTGGTACTGGTGGGCAGCAGTGCTATTGGTTCTCATTTTATCCGTAACGGCTATAAAAACTACTTACTGAGAAAAGCCATCTGGCAGCAGGTAATGTATCTGGCGTTGAGCAGTTTAGTTTTTGCCACCATTGCAGGGTTATTGTTACTGATCACGGTTTTTACCCTGGCACATTTTGGAATAACGAATCCAATACCTTCTGCGCAACGGGGTTTTGTTATTAAAGTCGTTTTCACCGGTAATTTTTTCAATTTGCTGCTGGCATTGTTGTTCTGGTCAGTACTGTATTTCAGCGTCAGTAAAGTACGCCAGCTTCGCCAAACCAGTGAGTTATTGAAGTCCAGCCAACTTGATGCGCTGAAGAATCAGTTGAACCCTCATTTTTTGTTTAATGCTATCAATAATATCAGGGCGTTAATTCTGGAAGACCCGGCACGAGCCAGAGAAATGCTGGCCAGGTTGGCCGACATGTTACGTTACAGCCTGAGTAAAGATGATAAAAGTAAAGTCACTTTGAATTCAGAGCTGGCTATTGTTAACGAATACATTGCGCTCTGCTCTATCCAGTTTGAAGAGCGACTGCATTTTTCTGTTGATATAGCCGTCAACTGCCGACAAGCGCTGGTGCCTAAATTGCTGTTGCAACTTTGTGTTGAAAATGCGATTAAGCATGGTATCAGCACAGAAATTAACGGTGGCAGTATCGATGTTACCGTGCATCAGACTGACAACATGCTGAATATAATTATCCGCAACGACGGTTTATTGCAGAAGGTCGCGAGGCAGCAGGGAGTTGGCCTACGTAATATCAGACAACGGCTGGCTCTGCTTTATCCCGCGAATAATGATGCAGGGCTGCGTCTTTATAACGAAAACAACAAGGTGATCACCCACGTTCGCTTGCCATTGGAGTTTTAAGATGGATGTTCTGGTAGTAGATGACAGCCGGCTGGCCAGGCTAGAGCTGGTAGAACAATTAAACCATATCAGCGGTGCCAGCCTGGTTGGCGAAGCGGCTAATATTCGTCAGGCTAAACAACAAATTGAGAGTCTTAAACCAGACGTTGTGCTGCTGGATATTAATATGCCAGGTGGTGATGGCTTTAAACTGCTGGAGCAACTGGACTTCTTACCACAGATTATTTTTGTTACCGCTTATGATCACTATGCCGTAAAGTCATTTGAATACAATGCCCTCGACTATTTGTTAAAGCCGGTAACCCTGACACGGCTCAAAGCTGCATTTGATAAATTGCTACCCGTTAATCAAAATGAGCAAAAATTAGCGCTACATCATCAGTTTTTTATTAAAGATGGTGAAAAATGCTATTTTGTAAAATTAGCTGACGTGATTTGCTTTGAGGCAATGGGTAATTATACCCGGGTGCATTTGGCAGAGGCAACGCCGGCAACCTATCGAAGTATCAGCGCTATAGCCGGGCGTTTACCCACTGAAAGCTTTTTTAAAGCAAATCGCAGCTGGATAATAAATACTAACTATATCAAAGATATAAACCCTTCCATTGCCGGTGGTTTTGATGTCGTCCTGCAGCATAATAAGCAAGTGGAAATATCCCGCCGACAGGCGGGTGCATTTCGCCAGTACTGGAGCCTTTAAATCGCAGCATTAAAATATTTACCAGCGGCATGCTTATTGCTTTATTTCAGAGATAAATACACAGGTAAAGCGTTTCGATACAGCGCGACAGCGCCAGGTGGTTATCATGCAAATGAGCACAAAAGTAATTACGCTTGAGTTAAGCTATAACAGTGAAATACATAAACTGTTTAGACAGCAGCGTCACTATATTGCGCCTTATCAGCAGGAATCTGCAGAGCATTTTGCAAAAAGGTTACTGGCCTACCTGACACTATATGAATTAAGCCCTGTGTTAAACCAGCACCCCGCCATGGGCAAACTGCCAGATTTATATCTGCAGGATGAGCAGGAACATTTTACTATGTGGGCAACAGTTGACCCGCTGCCGGAAAAAAGTTTGCGCCGCGCCTTACATCAGTCAGACCAGGTTATTTTGTTTTTATCAGAACAGCAAGTCAGCAAACACATTGCGCTCCCCCCGCATACTAACGCCCGATGCTATCAATTCAGCGATGCAGATTTAAGTCGCCTGTCGCTAATGTTAAAACCACATATGGCACTAAGTGTATGGCGTGAGCAAGATACACTCAGTCTGACCGACGGTTACCAGCTCCTCGATATTAAGCTAACAGCCTGCACGACTCATTAGCAATCACACTATTAATTTTAAAAGCCGTTGCCGGGATAAATCAGAGAGTTAGCTGTGCTACGTGCGTTGTCAGAACTGCATTAGATCGCGACGTATCGCCTGCATTAGCTGCTGTGACTTTGCCTGAAGCGCTGTGCCGGCCTGTTGTAATGTTTCACTGATAAACTTCACTGCTTCGTAGTCCTTGCTCAACGTAATGGCAACCAACTTGCTCATTTGTTCGCTCGACACGACCAGCAACGATTGATAAAGCTGTTGAATGTCCGCTAAAATTTTGATTACGTCATCGGCCGCACTGAGTTTAAGCTCTGCAGTTAATTTATCTAGCGTACGACAATCAAGCTCATTGGCCATTGTCAGCTTTTGCATTTCACCAGAAAACCAAAGTGTTGCCGTTGCACTTGCTGCAGTATCATCAGCGGCTTCAGCCTGCTGGTAGCGCGCATTAAACTCACTGAAAAGCGGCAAAAATATCGATTGGTAATCATTTTGATGCCGATAGTAAAAGTCTTCGAGCTCGTTACAATACGCTTCATAACGGCAAATTTTCAGCTCATAAACTTTACGGCGTCGCTCCAGTTCAAAGTTAAGCGACTGTTTGAGGTGTTGGATACGGTTGTTACTGCGGCTCATACTAAAGCAGTACAGGGCAAACCAAAGAAGATTAATTAAAATGAACGACCAGATGTAGTAATCAGCTAACGGTTGCAACGACAATTTGCTAAGTGTTGTATTAATGGTATCCATACCGCTCCTCAGCCCGGGGAAATAGTTAACAATGTGACATTAACTACCCTGCCGCCTAAGCCATTAACGACCACTGAATGGTTGTTAATGCATGCTATTCCCGAAACAGTTGCTCAATGCTTCGACGATATCGGGTAGACTGAGTGTCCAGCTTTTGCAAATCCGCTATTAACTGTTTTATCTGACTATCGTTATCTGTCAGTAGGTAACTATAGCCACTGCCTGCCGAGGTTAAAATCCCCATATTGAGTTGCACAGAACCATCATCTGCGCGAATAAACACCAGATTATTACGAACTTTAAATCGCTCTGCACTATATTGAAAAAACTGTAACGCATATTCCAGTTGCTGAAATGATGTGGGGTAGCCGTTACGTTTTTCCGGATACTCACTGACTGATCGGCTTAGTTGTTCTTGCCTGGCATACACGGAATCCGCTTTCATAACGGACATCTGAAAATAAAGCCGGCAAAACCCGGGCTTCCGTTGTTCGATAAGTTGCCAGCAACTGGCATTACGCTCGGCATTAAACTGCACCGTTACCGTCGCCACAACGTTAAACGATGTAAACAACAGGCCCATTACAACCAATATCAATGGTACTTTTACAAAATTCATATTGCTCCCTCAACAACAACTTATCTCGACAGCCTTCTGCCGGCAAAACGATAAAACAAACTAACTCACTAACTTATAGCCCGCTTACCGCGGTCAGGCAATTACTAAGCCTGTTAATATTAAAAAAAACTTATTAAAGTTCACTGTTTTCAGGCCAGAAACGAACCAATAACGCAGCAACCGCCAGTACAAACCCCAACCCCCCACTGAGTAAAGTAAGCAAGCACAGGCAACAAAACAACCAGGGCGCTATGGGTTTACGTAAATACACAATGTAGCCCAACACCAGCCGGCTAAAGACAAACAAAGCACTGGTGGCAAGGCTACCGAAAAACACCCATTCGTTCGCATCATAACTAAAAAACAGATCATTGCTTTGTTTAAGCCTAGGCATCTGCACTATTGCTAATAACAAATACAACAAAGCACTGAACAGCAACATGACACCGATAATTCGTTGGACCTGTGACCGGGATATCGCAGTTGGCAACATCAGTGACGCATCCGTTCTTCTATTTCCACTATGTTACAAAGCTACCTTGAAGCAGCTTTAGATGCAACTTATGCAGTAAAAGTTAACGCAGCTGGCTTTAAAATTAAAGGACACCTGGTTAATCTATTTTGTAGTTGATTTAGAGAATAATGCTATGTAGGTTAACAAATTAATAATATGGCGGCTTGAACAATGCAGTTAAGGGAAATATAAATGTCATTACGATGGATTCTATACTTAGTACTCGGCCTTTCAGTCAGTACAGTGGCTATCGGCGATGAATTAATCAGCCCGGATGATGCAGGAACCAGTATCCATGACAAAGCCTTCCCATGGCAGTTGGTGATAGACCGCGGTAAAATACTTGGCTGTATTTACGACAACAAATTTTACTCACTCGGTGCCATTCTGATTATTGAAGCAATTCCGCGTAAATGCGAACTCGGTTCTGACAGAAACGGTCTTTGGGAGTTATTGTCAGAAACTGAATTGCAGTTAATGCAGGAAAATATAAAACAACAACAAACTATTGAACGCGAAGCAACGTTTATTGGCAATGAACCGATAAACGAGGAAGAGGCACGGCTGATTCGCTATTTACGCAATGTAAAAAAGCAGGCTGACAACAAGTAGTCTCGGTACCTGCCACCCAATTTAGAGCTGAGGCTGGTAGTAATAATGTCCTGTAATTGGATAAGCGAATAGCCTATCTTCCAGCTTTGGTCCGGCCCCAATATTGTGGACAATCATGGGTCGCCCGGACTCCGGCGCCAGCTGATCGGTAACAATACCAATGTGCGGCAAATTACCCGGTAACATCCAACTGACAATCGCACCCGGTTGGTAATCTTCAGCCCGCTGAGATACCGGCATTTCAGTACCATGCCGACGAAAAAAAGCCTGTAAATTCGGAACGCGGCGATGATCAATATTACTGTCAGGGCGGCTCAATCCCCAAATACGCTGTGAAGGATAATGGCTGAAATTATCCTGCATATCTTCATGCACTAATTGTTGTAGGTCGACGCCTAAACTGCGATAAATACGAACAATCACATCAGTACATACACCAATATCAGCCGGCACATCACCTCCCGGATAGGCAATACGCTGGTAAGCACCATCATACCTCACCTGGTAGCTGGTGCGCTGCAACGCCGCCTTCACAAGTTGCTGCTGAAAGCCAGACGGCTCTGCCGACGCTGAGTAACTTAAAACAGTACAAAGCAAAATTACCAGGACGCGCATTTATCCTCCGTAGTTAGTCCCTTTTCAGCTTTTATTCCCGCCGAATGACAACCTGATTACGTTTTACTAAAACCAAACATGGCACGGCATTGGTCGGCAAAGGCAGTAAATTTTTCTTTCATGGTCTTCTTCAGTTTTACATCCAGCGAGCCCAGAATAGAATAACCTTCAACCACAATTTGTGGCGCCTGGCGATCGCCCATACAGGGTGCGCTATTATCAGTGCTGCCAATAATATTAAACATATTCGACACGACGTTAACCTGCTCCGGCACCAGAATGGTTAAACTGCCAATCCAGTTATTTACCCGGATAACAATGTTCTGATGTTGGAATATGGCTTCAGAGAAATCAAGTTCTACCGAACCCAGTACATTGATAATCCGTATTTCAGCGGGCACCAGCCACTGACCACTATGCTGATTTGATGACAGGACGCAGATAATTTTTTCATTGCGGGTATCATTGCCAGCCTGATAACGTGGCGAAAAGCTTCTTTCCCGCTGTTGTTGATATTGTTTATCCGGCTGCAATGACAAATCAGACACCACATCGATCAGTTCCTGAAAGCTTGTAGCATCAGACGCGACATCTAACCGTCGCTCAAAGGCTTCAGCAGATATTACGCCATGACTATAATTCATAATCAACTGGTCAATAGCCTCTTGCCTCACCTGATCAAACGGCCGGTCTTCAACTTTTACGCCATGGGTATCAATCGCCATCAACAAATCCCTTTTCTGCTAATTTTATTGCTGAAACGTTAGCATATTTTACGGGCACTGATGTCGGTTTTTGGTATCAAAATGTAAATAGAATATGTTTAAGCAGAACGCAGTTGGTGCCAGGCCTGCACGGTGCCTGTAACATAAAACAAACCGATAACCAGACAAATCGTTGAACTCACAAACCAAAACGTTAAACTGTTTTCCGGAAAGATCGGCATAATAGCGACAAACGCCAGGCCACGAAGCAGGAAAATAGCAGAGATAACACAGAGTGCGGTGCGCAGCAGCGGTAAACGGCGAACAACCCCGGCCCCCGATAAGGCATAAAGCGCCCAGACCAGCAACACGGTGACGATAACAGAAGTAACGATTGTCGGATGCGGATCGCCCCGCTCTGCCAGCAGCGCCATTTGCTCACCAGCGCCAAAAAAACGGTACCAGTCGCCGCCAAATACAATACAGCCCAGGTGCGCCAAAGCGGCAATACTGCAACATATCGCCGCAGCAACAAGATAACGATTTTTGGGCAAAATATGCTCCTTGGTTTTTTAACCTATTTACGGCCGGGTTCAAAACGTTCGTAACGCGGTAATTGTGCGTCTAAATCTTCCCAGTTAGCTTTAGAACGATAAAAGTTATGCGACAGCGGCCGCTCTGTGATATCAGAATTCAGAATACCCAGCCTGATTCTGATGCGCGTAGGGTCGTCGGCATTACTGCTATAAACCGGCGAACCACAGTTGCGGCAAAAATGGCGAACTCTGCCGGGCTTAAAGGCAAATTGGCTTAACTGTTCTGCCCCTTTTATCACATTAAAGTCGCTTGTCTGAACAAAGCCATTAGTAGCAAAGGCAGTACCACTGGATTTACGGCACAGCGAACAATGGCAATGAATAATGCTACTGATCGGCCCACTAATTTCAATGGCAACCTCGCCACATAAACACCCGCCCTGGTACATCGTTACTCCTTTGCTAATACCACCAATACAATTGCGGCTAATAATCTACAAACAAAACCAGATACTGCCAAGGCTCAGATAGGCACCAGTATCCCAACGAACATGGGCAGTCATACCGAGCAGTTGACTGTAAAACCTTAGCGAGCGTTCTAAATCGCTGACAGCAATGGTGATATGGTTTAGTCCTCTGAGCACTTACCGCTCTTGTAAAGGAAACACCCTAATACGATTAATGGCAGATTGGTTGTTACCGGATTAAAAGCCTCAAGTAGCACAAAAGGCGTCATCAATGCAGCAAACAATAGCAATCCGATTAAGCCAATAATATTCAGTAGTTGAACCACTTTCAGCCGGTAGCAACAAATAAACACCAGGCCAAAAATCAGTTCACTTATACCAGCAACCTTAACCAGCAAATAGGTAATGTCCTCAGAAAAGCCTAAGCTGCCAGTCATAGCCAGCTCCAGTGGTGCGATTTGCAATAACTTAGGGAAAATGCCGTGATAAATCCAGCTCAGACCAATAACATATCGTGACAGCTGTACCATGTTCAAAATTCGAATTTCCTTATCCTTGCTGCTAACCGGCCAGAAGTTGTGCTAACCGCTTTTTTATCAGCCGTTGCTCAAGTTTTTTTGACAGAAAAAACAATGCAACAGCGTAAATTAAAATAATCAGAAAACGTACATTGCCATCAAGGCTGCTGTAGCGGCCAAGTAAATAACCAATGACATAGCCCAGCACACCTGCTATCAGAACAGTATGCAGGCTTAATAACTGCAACTCTTTTTTAGTATCGTCTTTCGCTTGTTTTATAAAGTTTTGAACTGTGACGTCATTCTCATTTACCAAATGCGGGTATTGGGTTTTTAACCATCTGGAATACTTCATTGCTTTTCCTTGCAAACTGGTCTTTCTAATTGTTCAGCCTGGCATTTTATGTAGTTGCACTTTTTCACGAAGTAGCGTGACAAATTTGTAGCCGCCCCACAGCATCATGCCACCGCCCAATACCAGACAACTGGTAACCACTGTTGGGTTATTCAATATCGGTAAAAACGCCTCTCCTGCGGGGGTAAATGTGGCATATAACCCGGCAGCAAACATTAAGGTACCGGGAGCATCAACAATACCGGCAATCACTAATTCTTTGTCGATAGCTTTAAGACGCTGTTGTTTATTATTCATGTCGTCACATCCTGTCATCTGTTATGTTCTAGTCCCTAAGCCGCGCTAGATGCTAGTGGATTTTATTCGTAAAGTGAACATTTTGTTTCGAAAAAGCAGCACATACTGCTAGTATTTCGCCAGACCCCAACAGGAAAAATGCAGTGCCCGACTGGACGCATCATCTGAACAATCTTGCTAATCAGCTTTGGCGGTTTAGCCCGGCCTGCCGGATACCGGCTGACCCTGCCCGCTTGAGACTGGTAGCGCATCGTGGTGCTTATATTTCGGGCAATAACAGCCCGGCGCCGGAGAATACCCTGGCGGCGTTTGATCGTTGTGTTGAGCATAATATCTGGGGGATTGAACTGGATGTGCGGCTAACCGCAGACGGCGAGCCGGTGGTGCATCATGATCCAGCCTGTGGCCGGCTATTTCAGCGAGCGGATATTCAGATCTCCAATACATCCTTTGATAAGCTACGCCGCCAGCTGCCGCAAATACCGCATTTGCAGGAAGTGATTGAAAAATATGGCAAGCAAATGCACCTGATGATAGAGCTAAAAGAATCCTGGCGTGAGCATAAGCCATTGCAGCAACAGCTAACTTCACTGTTAGCCGGACTTGAGCCTGCTGAAAATTTCCACTTGCTGAGCCTGGAGCCAGATCATCTGGAAGGGTTTCGTCAATTGCCGCCAGCAGCTTTAGTAGACGTGGCCCTTACCAATGTTAAGGACATTCTGCGCCAGAACCATACGCTGGGTCATGGCGCTGTAGCGGGGTCTTTTGCCTTACTTGGCAATGCCACCATCCGGCAGTTGCAACAGGCCGGTAAGCAGGTTGGTACCGGCCAGATTAATCAGCCTGATATTATGAACCGTGAAGCAGCCCGTGGCGTTAACTGGTTGTTTAGTGACACACCACTGCAACTGCTGCAGCAAAGTCATCAATCAGCGACTGAGCTTTCTGAAAATAAGCATGGCTAAGCCTTACTTCAACGTAACACTCAGCTGGCTGATAACCTTTAAGGCTTTCTCGGTCGCGGCTTCAACTGTATCGCTAAGTGCCAGGCCTACCCCCATCCGTCGCTCGCCCTGCACTTCCGGCTTACCAAAAATACGCAGCTCGGTGTCCGGCTCGCTTAGCGCCTCTGCCATTCCCCGGTACTGAATATCGGCACTGTTACCAGGTACTAACAGTACAGCAGAAGCGGCCGGGCCGTATTGCTTAATATAGGGTATGGGCAAACCTAAAATGGCGCGGGCATGCAAAGCAAACTCGCTTAACTGCTGCGAAATAAGGGTAACCATACCGGTATCGTGCGGCCTGGGTGATACTTCCGAGAAATACACCGTATCACCCTTGATAAACAACTCAACCCCGAATAAACCGCGGCCACCCAATGCCTCTACCACGGCTTTAGCATAGCGCTTGGCTTCCGCCAGCGCGCTGTCACTCATGGCTTGTGGCTGCCAGCTTTCGCGGTAATCACCTTTTTCCTGACGATGGCCAATCGGCGCACAATATTGGATCCCGGTCATCGAATTAATAGTCAGCAAGGTAATTTCATAATCAAAGTCGACAAAACCTTCGACGATGACCCTGCCCTTACCCGCACGGCCACCTTCCTGCGCATACAACCAGGCTGCGTCAATCTCAGACGCGCTGTGCAATACGCTTTGGCCTTTACCACTGGATGACATAATAGGTTTGACCACACAAGGGTAACCAATTGCGTTAACCGCGGCGATAAAGCTCTCTTTGTCGCTGGCAAACTGAAACGGTGAGGTCGCTAATTTCAGCTCTTCTGCAGCTAAGCGGCGAATACCTTCACGGTTCATGGTCAGGTTAACGGCGCGGGCGCTCGGTACCACATTAAAACCGCAGTCTTCCAGCTCAATAAGTACCGAGGTGGCAATAGCCTCTAACTCAGGTACGATAAGTGCCGGCTTTTCACTGATCACCAGCTGGCGCAGCGCGGCGTTATCCAGCATCGACATCACTACCGCTTTATCTGCTACCTGCATCGCCGGGGCATTCGGGTAACGGTCTACTGCGATCACTTCGCAGCCATAGCGTTTCAGTTCAATACACAGTTCTTTTCCCAGCTCACCAGCACCTAACAGCAAAACTTTAGTGCTGCTGGCAGTTCCCGGGGTACCAATATGATCTAACTTGTTTGAGGAATTGGCTTGGTTCGTCATTTTATTTTCACCATTGGCCGCGCCGGATTACTCCAGTCAACATGAAACATTTTACCTTTGGCCTTGTCGGTACGCTCAAAGGTATGGGCACCAAAGTAATCACGCTGGCCTTGCAGCAAGTTTGCTGGCAATACCGCAGTACGGTAGGAATCATAGTAGCTAAGAGCTGAGCTTAATGCCGCCACCGGAATACCGGCCAGGGTGGCATTGGCCACTGCTTTGCGCCAGTTTTGCTGATAAACCGATATTTGTTTTGCAAAAAACGGGTCAAGCAGCAGGTTTTCTAATTCATCATTGCGCTCGTAAGCATCAGTGATCGATTGCAAAAAAACCGCACGGATAATACAGCCGGCACGCCATATTTTGGCTATTTCAGCAAAGTTCAGTTGCCAGCCGTGCTCATCGGCGGCGGTTTTCATTAAATGGAACCCCTGGGCATACACACATATTTTGGCGCAGTACAGCGCATCTTGCAGCGCCTGAATGATGTCATCTTTTTGCTCTGCCGAGATCAGATTCTGAGCCGGCCCGGCCAGCACGGTAGCGGCTTTAACCCGCTCATGCTTCAACGCCGACAACGAGCGGGCATAGACCGCCTCAGCAATGGTTGGCGACGGGCTGCCAAGTTGCAGGCTGCTAACCGCCGTCCACAAACCGGTGCCTTTCTGGCCGGCTTTATCCATAATCACATCAACCAGCGGTAAACCGGTTTCAGAGTCTTTGGTGGCCAGCACTTCTGCGCTAATGCCAATTAAATAGCTGTTAAGCGGGCCATCATTCCATTGCTTAAACACCTCTGCTATGGCGGCTGATGTCATACCCAGTACGTCACGCATAACCTGGTAAGCTTCGCAGATCAGCTGCATATCGGCATATTCGATACCGTTGTGCACCATTTTTACATAATGGCCTGAACCACTTGGGCCAATATAGGTCGCACAAGGCTCGCCTTCGATCACCGGGTTGCCCGGTTCAAAGCGCTCTATCGGTTTACCGGTGGCCGGGTCGACTTTGGCGGCAATGGCCTGCCATAAAGGTTTAATCCGGGTCCACGCATACGGGTCGCCACTGGGCATTAACGAAGGACCAAAACGGGCTCCGACTTCACCACCGGATACCGCCGTCGAGAAGAAAATAAATTTGCCTTCGTATTGTTTTTCGCGGGCAACCGTATCAGTCCACAGGCTGTTGCCGGTATCGACAATAATGTCGTCCGCCTGAATACCTGCATCAATAAGCTTGTGACATATATCGTCGACCGGTTTACCTGCCGGTACCGATAACACAATTAAATGCGGCGCCGATAAGCGTGATAACAGTTCAGTATAAGAGCTACAGCCTATCACCCGCGCTGGCTTATCGCCGCGTTCCGCTTTGTCTTGCGCCAGCACCGCTTCCAGTTTTTGATGGTCTAAATCAAAGGCGGCTACCCGATAACCATTGTCAGCCAGGTTTAAAATCAGGTTTTTACCCATTACCCCGGCTCCAACAAAACCGATATCACAAAGTGGCGCTGTGTCTGTCATCTGACGATCCTTTACTAAGTGTTGCTAAGCCAACAACAGGCTCGGAAAATGGCGCGCATTATACGGTAAAAATAAAGATAAACCTATTGCCGGGCTGATTACCGGGTTTACTGCCAAACGGAAATACTGTGCGCCGCTTGCAAATAGTCGTGATGTACAATAGTGCTGGCATCTGTCAGACCATCGTTCACGGCAGTATCGAACACCCGCTGCCAGCCATCGATCGCTTTCTCTGTCGGCAGGTTTAACGTAACAGCCTGATTAGCGCCATTAAAAACAAATAAAAGTGACTTGCCACTCTGACGATTGGTTATCCGGAATATACAGATAGCACGTTGCGGATCGTGCCAGTCATGCTGTTGTTTTTCGGTGCCATCAGCCAAAAACCAACACACCTGATGTTTGTCGCCATGTAATTGGTAGTGATCATCCTGTAAAGATAACTGTTGTAAACAGCTGAATTCTTTACGTAACCTGGCCAACTGACGAACAAACTGCAAAAATTTTTGCTGCTGACCGTCAAGCTGCCAGTTCAGCCAGCTTATCGGGTTATCCTGACAGTACGCATTATTGTTACCGTCCTGAGTATGACTCAGCTCATCGCCCCCTAACCAATGCACCATACCCTGGCTTAACAATAATGTCGCGGCAAGGTTACGTTTATGCTGATAGCGCCGCGCCTGAATAACCGGGTCATTAGTGGCACCCTCTACCCCATGATTACAACTTATATTATGGCTATGGCCATCACGGTTTTGCTCGCCGTTTTGCCAGTTATGTTTGTCGCGGTAGCTGACCACATCTTCCAGGGTAAAACCATCATGGTAAGTCAGATAATTTACGCTGCAACTGGCGGGCTTGTGATGCTTCTGAAAGATGTCACGGGACCCTAACAACCGCGTCGCAAATTCTGCTAACACCCCCTGGTCACCGCGCCAGAAAGCCCGGAACGTATCGCGGCATTTGTCATTTAGTTCTGACCAGTTAGCCGGGAACTGCCCCAGATGATAACCAAAGGGTCCGACATCCCAGGGCTCGGCAATCAATTTAGCCTGCGAAAGCACAGGATCCTGGGCAATGATCTGAAAAAAACTGGCATAAGGGTTAAAACGTTTATGCTCCCGGCCCAGCGTCACTGCCAAATCAAAACGAAAGCCGTCAACCTGCATCTCAATGAGCCAATAGCGTAGTGCGTCCATGACCAGTTGCTGAGTCGCTGGGTTAGCAATATTCAGGGTATTTCCGCAGCCGGTAAAATTACAGTAATTCTGGTAGTCCACCATATCAGCGTGGCTGTGAAACAAATAATAGTGACGGTCAGCCAGACCCCGAAAGCTCAGCACCGGGCCATCGTCGCCGGCTTCAGCACTGTGGTTAAATACCACATCCAGGATCACTTCAATACCATGCTGATGCAGAGTACGAACCATTTGTTTAAATTCGACCACCGCGTCATCTGATTGATAGCGCGGATCCGGGGCAAAAAAGTTTACCGGGTTATATCCCCAGTAATTGGTCAGGCCAATGCCGGTTAAACGTGGTTCTGCCATAAATGCCGCCACCGGCAACAGCTGCACGGTTGTCACACCCAGTTGCTTTAAATGACCGATAACACTGGCATGACATACACCAGAATAAGTGCCGCGCAGAGCTTCCGGCACCTCAGGATGTAACTTAGTCAGGCCTTTTACATGGGCTTCATAAATAACCGTCTTCTCACGGGCAATGTTGGGCTTGCTGCTGTTTTGCCAGTCAAAGGTTGCTGCCTGCCAGTTATAAGCACCTGCATCCAGCACCCCCTTGGCTAGGGACAGATGGCTTTTCTGCTGATATTGCTCGTTTTGCCATACTTGCGCCCGGTTTAATTTACGGGCGTAAGGATCGATCAATACCCACTGCTTATCAAAGCGCAAACCGCGGCTGCTATCAGCAGCGCCATCAGCTTTTAACGCATACAAAGTGCCATCAACAATATTGCTAACCTGCACGTGCCAGACATTGCCGGTACGGCCACTAAATGCAATTTCCGCCAGTTGTTCTTCAGTGTCTGGCTGATACAAACATAACAGCAGCTTAGTGGCATCAGGTGCAAAAACCGCAAAATTCCAGCAGTTTCCGGCTACTTTGCTTGGCCCCAACGGATAACTCGCGCCGTGAGCTGTTTTAAATTCAGACACCTTATGCACGCTGCTGTCAGTCATTACCTATTGTCCTTTTTCCGTAAATACAAACAGGCCAGTGGCGGCAGGTTTAAACTGATAGCCTGCCCCTTACCATGACACCCCGGAGCAGCCGCGTTTAAATAACTGCCTACAGCGTAGTTGCCCCCCCAGTAGTATTCGCTGTCGGTATTTAGCATAACCTCATAATCGCCGGCCTGCTCCACCCCCAACCTGAAATTATCACGCGGAACAGGGGTAAAATTTGCCACCACATAAATAGCATTCCCAGCGTTGTCCCGGCGAACAAAGCTCAGGGTGCTGTGTTCTGAATCGTTATGATCGAGCCAGCTGAAACCCTGCTGCTGATAGTCCAACTCGTGCAGAGGTTTACAACGCTGATAGCTGTGGTTTAAGTCCCGATACAGTTGCTGTACGCCCTGATGTTTGGGATAGGCCAGTAAATGCCAGTCCAGGCTTTGGGTATGACGCCACTCACGGCTTTGTCCTAACTCGTTACCCATAAAGTTTAGTTTTTTACCGGGATGGCCAAACATAAAGGCAATATATGCGCGTAAATTTGCCGCCTGTTGCCATTCATCACCCGGCATCTTGTTAATTAAACTGCCTTTACCGTGCACCACTTCATCATGCGATAGCGGTAAAATAAAGTTCTCGTTGTAGGCGTACACCATCGAAAAGGTTAAGTCACTATGATGGTACTTACGGTAAGACGGGTCTTTGCTGATATAACGCAGGCTGTCATTCATCCAGCCCATATTCCATTTAAAACCAAAACCCAGGCCTCCGCTGTCTACCGGCCTTGATACCTGAGGAAAAGATGTCGATTCTTCGGCGATGGTCATAGCCTGTGGAAACTTGCTATACACCTCGCTGTTCAGCCACTTAAACAGGCTTATGGCTTCGTAATTATGATTGCCACCGTCAATATTAGGTACCCATTCACCTTCGTTGCGGGAATAATCCCAATACAACATCGAGGCCACCGCATCAACCCGGATACCATCGATGTGAAAATGCTCCAGCCAGTATAAGGCGCTGGCGACTAAAAACTGCCGCACATAATCTTTGCCGTAGTCATAGATGCAGGAATTCCAATCAGGGTGCCAGCCACGGCGGGGGTCAGCATATTCATACAGATGACTGCCGTCGAACTTTGCCAAACCATGGCCGTCTTCCGGAAAATGTGCCGGCACCCAATCGAGAATCACACCAATACCGGCCTGATGGCAGGCATCAACAAAGGCTTTAAACTGATCAGGCGTACCAAAACGTGATGTCGGCGCAAATAAGCCCAGTGGCTGATAGCCCCAGGAGCCATCAAACGGATGCTCCATTACCGGCAATAATTCAAGGTGGGTATAGCCCATCTCCTGCAAATACGGAATCAGCTGCTCTGCCAACTCCTGGTAATTAAGTGGTTGATTATCGTCTTTACGCCGCCAACTGCCGATATGCAGCTCATAAATACTGATCGCACTTTGGTAAGGGTTGACCTCTGGCCGCTCACGCCAGCTTTTATCCTGCCATTGATACTGGGTATGGTCATAGACCAGTGACGCATGCGATGGATACTGCTCGGCATAAAACGCCATTGGATCAGCCTTATGTGGCAAAACATGACCATCTTTATCTTTAATTTCAAATTTATAACGAACACCACTGCCAACCTCTGGCATCACCAACACCCAGTGACCGCAATCAGTGCGCTCCATCGGATGACAACGACCGTCCCAGCCATTCATATCACCCACTAAGCTAACACTGCTGGCATCAGGGGCATACACGGCAAAGCGGGTCGCACTTACGGGGTTACCGTCTGGCTCCAGACTGATTACTTGTGCGCCTAACTGACGATACAGATTCTCTGGCTGGCTATGCACATGATGCACCGCATAAAATGCCTGATCACGAAATTGGTAAGGGTCGATGCAACGGTAACTGCTATGGCTGTCGGTTACCTGAAAATAATAGGCGCAGGCTTTGCGTTTGCGGGTTAACACCAGCTCGAACACCCCGCTGAATTCCGGATGTTTTGCTAACGTACCCAGGCTTTTATTGGTTTTTAACTCAAAGGCTTCCACTGTTAGCGCATGGGGCAAAAAGGTGCGTAGCAGCATACCGGTGCCTTTAGCACTGTAGCTATTTGCCTGCCAACCCAGTAACGTAAACGGGTGTGCACAATTTGCCTGTGGTAATTGCGCTAATGTCATCGTGTCGTTCCTTCTGTTTTATTTTAAGTGCACTACGCAGCGAATTAGCCTGCCCGGGCTGCGGTCAGTTCTGCCAGCAATTGCTGAATATGGGGCTCACTGGTCCACCGCTCCAGTTCACGGCTTAATTTTCGTCGCCAGTTAGGATACTCGTCACTGGTACCCGGTACATTGACAGGTTGCTCCATTTCCAGCCAGTCTTCCAGCTGCAAGCATAATAACTGACTGCTACCGCTGGCCAGATGGCGTTGCATGGCATAATTCAGGGTACGGTCCATCCCCAGGCTGTCAACGCTGCGCGGATAATCCGCCGGCAACATGCCGTGGCCGTGCAATGAGTCAAGAATTTGCTGCTTGTTGGCATGACGCTGCTGAAACAAGCCTTGCAGTTGTTGCTCATCGTTATATAAGCCTAACTGCTGGCCCAGCTTAAGATCTTCGCAGTGCCAGAAACCAATCAGCGTAGGCAGATCGTGAGTACTTAAGGTGGCCATTGCCTGAACCGGATAATGTGCCGGAGAGATATAGCCGCCATCTGCCGCAGTTTCAAAAAAGAAAACCCGGTACGAATACATCCCATAGTCTGACAGTAAATCACGAATACCATCTGGCACGGTGCCTAAGTCCTCACCAATTATCACGGCTTGCTGGCGCTGGCTTTCCAGTGCCAGAATACCGAGCAAATCCATGATTGGATAATAAACATAAGCACCGCCGCCCGCATTGGCAGCTGTTTTCGGTACCCACCACAGCCGTAACAAGGCCATCACGTGGTCTATCCGCAGCGCGCCAGCATCCTGCATATTACTGCGAAATAAGTCGATCATGGGTTGATAGGCCTGGCTGAACAACTGATACGGCTGCATTGGCGGCAGGCCCCAGTTCTGGCCTGCTGGCCCTAGTGGATCAGGCGGCGCACCAACACTGGCATCACGGCAATATAAATCGTCATTGCCCCATATTTCAGTAGACGCATCACTAACTCCTACGGCTAAATCACGATATAGCCCCAGCAACATTCCGGCAGTTTTTGCCTGTTGCTGCACCGCGTTCAGCTGACGCTGAGCAATAAACTGCAGGTAACAATAAAAATCCACCTGCGGCTGATGTTCTGTTACAAACTGCTGCACCGCATCACTTTGTGGATCACGATATTCTTCAGGCCAGTTCGGCCAGCCCCAGTTTTTACTGTCTTGTTTAACCAGATAGGCGTGCAAAGCATCATATTGGGCCAACTGCAACAAACTAGCGCCGCCTTCGCGTTTAAACTCGTTAAACTCGCTGACTAAAGCGGCTTCGCTACCACAGTGCTGCATAAACCACTGATACAAGCTGTGCATAACCGGCAGTTTCAGCTGCAACACACCGCTGTAATCAACCCAGTCCCGGCTGCGCTGTGCGCCAACTGATGCAGCAAACGCCGGGGCATTAACCATGCGCTGGGTATTACTGCACTGCTGGTAACCTGGCATAGCACTGACATCAATATAAATGATATTTAGCCAGCGCCGTGATGACGGGCTATAAGGGCTGGCACTTTCCGGCATGGCCGGATACAGAGCGTGGATCGGGTTTAAGCCTACAAAATCAGCGCCATGAGCAGCCAGATAGGCCACCAGGGTGCTTAAATCGCTGAAATCACCGACACCCCAGTTACGTGCAGAGCGCAGGCCATATAACTGTACCGATACGCCCCACTGTTTTTGCTGGCTGAACTGCTCTGGTTGGTAGCATGTGCCGGGGCTGATAATTAAGCGCTGCTCAAAACTAAAGCCGGTTTCACTGCAGGTCAGTGTCAGCTGGTGATAACCGGCGGCCAGCGGATAATCAAGACTATGCTGATACTGCTGGTATTCTTCATCGTCAATAACAGCAACCTGCACCAGCACACCGTCAACTGGCTCAGCACTGAACTGATAGCTGGCGCCTTGCTCAGTTTGCAAGGTGAAATCAAAACGGCTGTTTGCCAGCGCCAGGGGTACCTGTAGCTCAAATGTCAGTGATTCACCAAGCAATTGTACTGACACCGGCGCCAGAATTTGCTGCCAGAAATCCAGCTGTCGCTCAGTTAGCTCAGCCCTGGCAGCATCAGCGTCTGCTATATTAAAGCCCTGAGCGGCCAGCAATGCTAACTGGGCATCGCCGCTAACCGTTGTACGGTTACCCCAGGCATCATTAAATTCGGTTTCTATTCCGGAAAAAGCAACCAGTTCGGCCAGCAGAGCGGCATCCATTATTTATTCCTTATTATAAACAGCAGCTTGGCAATATTTTACAACTATAAACGACTCAACTAGCCATTCAATTTACGTTATTAAATTACATAAAAGCAATTTATTGCGGTTTTCAACTTGAAAAATGCCAGCATTAATGTAATTTTACTACATATTATTGGCTGAATACGTTTTCAGCCTCATTTTCTTAAATTAACTCTGGAGTCACTATGTCTATTCGGGTTGCAATTAATGGCTTTGGTCGTATCGGCCGCAATGTATTACGCGCTTTATATGAAAGCAGCAAAAACTACGATATCAAAATTGTTGCCATAAACGATCTGGGCGACGCGGCCATTAATGCTCACCTGCTGAAGTATGACACAGCGCATGGTATTTTCGCTGCCAGCGTGTCTCATGACGACGAAGCTATTTACGTTAATGAAGACCAGATTAAAACCCTCAGTATCCGCAATCCGGCAGACTTGCCATGGGCCGATTTAAAGGTAGACGTCGTATTAGAGTGTACCGGCTTATTTACCGATCGCAAAACCGCTGGCGCCCATTTAACGGCCGGTGCTAAAAAAGTGATAATTTCTGCACCAGGTAAAGATGTTGATGCCACTATTGTTTATGGTGTTAACCATCAGGTAATTACCCCACAAATGACCATTATCTCTAATGCGTCATGCACCACCAACTGCCTGGCGCCTATCGCAAAACCCTTGTCTGATGCCCTGGGTATCGAGTCAGGGTTAATGACGACCATTCATGCTTACACTAATGATCAGCGTTTAAGTGATGTTTATCACACTGATGTGCGCCGCGCCCGCGCCGCAGCAATGTCGATGATCCCGACTAAAACCGGTGCAGCTGCAGCAGTAGGCCTGGTTGTGCCTGAACTTAAAGGCAAATTTGATGGTCTGGCTGTACGCGTCCCAACCTTGAACGTATCACTGGTTGATTTAACCTTTATTGCCGGACGGGAAACCAGTATTGAAGAAGTGAACAATATTATTCGTGCAGCCGCCGCTCAAAGCCCGATGAACCAGGTGTTAGCGGTTAACGACTTGCCTTTAGTATCAGTTGATTTTAACCACAACCCGATGTCATCTATTTTTGATGCCACCGAAACCCGGGTTAACGGCCGGCTGGTAAAAGTGATGTCGTGGTACGACAACGAATGGGGCTTTAGTAACCGCATGTTAGATAATGTGGTTGAGCTAATGAAATAACAGTATAACTTTATTATTTTTACAGCCAGCTATATGCTGGCTGTTTTATTAGTGTTTTTGATTAAGCCGGCAGCTCCCGGGGTTTTTGTGAATAAAACAGAAATAATAAGCCAGACTGGCTTTGCTCATTTAACCGATTTACCCTGCCTTAAACTGCAGTTTGCTGACGCAACTGCGGTGGTGTCGTTATACGGCGGTCAGGTACTGTCTTATCAGCCAACCCCTGATAACGAACAACTATGGTTATCTGAGCAAGCTCAGTGGCATAACGGCAGCGCTATTCGAGGCGGAGTGCCTGTGTGCTGGCCCTGGTTTGGCCCGGCAGAGTGTAAAATCAACCCGGCGCAATCGCCTTTACCTAACCACGGCCTGGTGCGTAACCGGATGTGGCAGATACAACACACTGAAACTACCGCATCGGCAAGCTGCGCTACCCTGACCACTACCGTAAACGATATGCCGTCGACACTGTGGCCACAAACGACGTCAGTGCAACAAACTGCCGCGCTTAGCCTGACGCTTAAACTTGATGCCTGCCAGCTGAGCATACAGTTAAGCTGCTCGAGTCAGCTCTATCAGCAGGCGGCGCTGCACAGTTATTTCCGGGTCAATAGTTTGCTGCAAAGTCAGGTAACAGGGCTTAGCCCGCGTTATTTCGATAAGGTTAGTAATACAGAGCGGCATAACACGGGTAGCGACGTGCGCTGTACCGCAGAAACTGACCGAATTTATCCTGATACAGGAAATACGTTGCAGCTAATTGATAACAACAGACAACTGCGTATTCACCAATCCGGCCATGATGCCAGTGTGATATGGAACCCATGGCAACAAAAAAGCCGTGATTTACCCGATATGACGGATCACGGCTTTACTGAATTTATTTGTATTGAAACCGCGAGGCTAAAGCTTGAGGTTGCCACCGATTTAACCCTGCAGCAAACCCTGATACCGCTTTAAAGCTGGCCGTGTAAAAACTGCTTTAGATCCTGCTGCGGATAACCTAACTGGTCAAGTAACTCCGGCACTTCATCCTGCGGCATAAACACGCTTTCAAAGTGCTCTAAAATTCCATACAAATCAGCACCTTGATCACGGAGCTGCTGGGCGGTTGCTAGATGAATATTGCGGACAAAATCACTGGTCATGACTGTTAACCTCTGAATGGTATTAGCGTTAGCCTCTGTCTGATTCGCCTGCTTATACTGAACAAGTTTTAACCAGCTGACAAGCTTTAAAATCACCTTTTTACCAGCTTGAATTAAACTGCTCATTTATCGACAGTTTTCTGCCATCAGCCAACAGTACCGTCAAGTTGAGTTGCCATACCATGGCCGGATCGCTACAGGCCCCCAGTAAAAACTCACTTTGCCAGTGCTCTGATCCATCCATTGTTGGCGTACTAAGCTTCTGAAAACGCAGCGGGATTAGACCCATATACATACTGACTGCGGTTAGTTCCGCGCTGATAACCTCTACAGGATGTTGACTAACCAGAGTAAGCCGCAGCGGTGTTTCTACCGGAATTGATGCCGGCGCTATTAAAAGTTGCCATTCAGAGCCCTGCAACAACACTCTGACACTGTTGTCTGCTGGCTTTGGTTGACAGGCTACTAACAAAAGCAAGCATAAACACAACGTCAGTACTTTATGCATAAACAATTCTGCCCTGTTTTAAAACTCGCAGTTTACCGGCTTTTCAGCAAAAGGGCTAAATAGTGACTACAATTGGCTACTTATTAAACAAGGACTTTGTTCTACGTCATAAAATGGGTGAGTTAACCTATCTTTTAAAAGGCAAAACTCGTATCATTTCGCCCAAAATTCAGTGGCTGCAACAGCTAAGTTAACATGATGTTAGTTGTCCACTTTAATTAGAATGGGCCACCTCACGGTGGATTTTAGTAACCAGCATAACTGCAGCGGAACTCAACATGAGCCAGACCAAATCGTTAAATGTTGACTACAACTATAGCGTTGTCCGCCTCTTTGCCATCACTACCGTTTTTTGGGGTATTGTCGGCATGGTGGTGGGCGTATTACTCGCAGCCCAGCTTTACTGGCCGGCATTAAACTTTGATATTCCGTGGCTGACTTATAGTCGTTTGCGGCCACTGCACACTAACGCTGTGATATTTGCGTTTGGAACCAGTGCATTATTTGCGACCTGTTACTATGTAGTACAGCGAACCTGCCAAACCCGTTTATTTGCTGAAAAACTGGCCATGTTTACCTTCTGGGGCTGGCAAACTATTATCGTCGCTGCCGCTATTACTCTGCCACTGGGTATGAGCCAGAGCAAAGAATATGCTGAATTGGAATGGCCAATAGATATTCTGATTACGATTGTCTGGGTATCCTTTGCCATCGTGTTTTTCGGTACATTGGTAAAACGTAAAACCAGCCATATCTACGTTGCTAACTGGTTTTATGGCGGCTTTATTATTACCGTGGCTGCCCTGCACATTGTTAATAGCATGGTGGTGCCACTCAACCTGTTTAAATCCTATTCTATTTATGCCGGTGCCGTCGATGCCATGGTGCAGTGGTGGTATGGCCACAACGCGGTAGGTTTCCTGCTAACGGCCGGATTCCTGGGGATGATGTACTACTTTGTGCCGAAACAAGCAGGTCGGCCGGTATACTCTTATCGTTTATCTATTGTGCATTTCTGGGCACTGATCGCGCTGTATATCTGGGCCGGACCGCACCATTTGCACTACACTGCCCTGCCTGACTGGACTCAGTCGTTGGGTATGGTGATGTCAATCGTACTGTTCGTTCCAAGCTGGGGCGGCATGATCAATGGCATCATGACCTTATCGGGTGCCTGGCATAAACTTAAAACCGACCCTATCCTTCGCTTCTTAATTGTATCGTTGTCCTTTTATGGCATGTCGACGTTTGAAGGCCCAATGATGGCGATCAAGTCTGTTAATGCCTTATCTCATTACACTGACTGGACTATTGGTCATGTTCACTCCGGTGCGCTTGGCTGGGTGGCAATGATTTCAATCGGTGCCATGTATCATCTGATCCCGGTGGTGTACAACAAAATAGGTATGTACAGCACCAAGCTGATAAACACCCATTTCTGGCTACATACCATTGGCGTAGTACTCTACATCGTTGCCATGTGGATATCCGGTATTATGCAAGGCATGATGTGGCGCGCTGTAAACACCGACGGTACCTTGACTTATAGCTTCGTGCAAAGCCTGGAAGCGTCAATGCCCTTCTACCTGATGCGCTTTATTGGTGGCGTTTTTGTGGTCGCCGGCATGCTGATTATGGCCTACAACGTTTATAAAACGGTTCGTAGTAAAGATGAAGTGGCACAAGCTGTGCCAGCAGCGGCATAAGGGGTAGAACATGTCGAAGAATCATCATGAGAAAATTGAAAAAAGTGTTGGTTTACTGGGTATTTTTACCGTTATTGCGATCAGTTTCGGTACCTTAGTGCAAATTACCCCATTAATGTTTATGGAAGAAACCAAGCAACCGATTGACGGTTTAAAACCATACACCGCGCTGCAAATGGAAGGCCGTGATATTTTTATCCGCGAAGGTTGTACCAATTGCCACAGCCAGATGATCCGTCCTTTTAGGGCGGAAGTTGAACGTTATGGCCACTATTCGGTTGCGGGTGAAAGTGTTTGGGAACACCCGTTTTTGTGGGGTTCTAAGCGCACCGGTCCAGACCTGGCAAGGGTTGGCGAGCGTTACAGTGACGACTGGCATTATGCCCATTTAATGGACCCGCGCTCGGTGGTACCGCAGTCTAATATGCCGGGCTACCCCTGGTTAGACCGTAGAATTCTGGACGGTAAATACACGGCCCGTAAACTGGAAATCTTCCGGGGTTTTGGCGTGCCATACACCGATGAAGACATTGCAGGTGCAGCTGATGCAGTAAAGGGTAAAACAGAAATGGACGCCCTGATTGCCTACCTGCAATCACTTGGCACAGCGTTGAAGTAACCATTATGGAATTTGCCACAGTTCATAGCGTATTAACCGTGATTTTGTTCGTCGGCTTTGTTGCTTTCGTTATCTGGGCTTACAGTAAAAAACGTAAGCCAGATTTTGACGAAGCAGCCAACCTGGTGTTTGACGACGAACCAGAATCCAAAGAACAAAAAACTAACCGGGAGTCAGGTCATGAGTAGCTTTTGGAGTGCTTGGATCATTGTTTTAACCTTACCAGTGCTGATTGGCTGCTTTATTTTACTGCGCTGGAATTTAACAAACTATGTTGGCGTGCCGGAAGACGAAACTACCGGCCATGAAGCAGACGGTTTAGAAGAGGTCAATAATCCACTACCAAAGTGGTGGACTTATATGTTTTACGGCACCCTGATTTGGTCAGTGTTTTACCTGGCGGCTTATCCGGGATTAGGCAATTGGCCCGGTTTGTTAAACTGGACCAGCTCAAACCAGGGCATTAAAAACCTGGCTGAATCCCGGGCAGCTATTGAACAAGCAAAAGCAGACGGCAAGTATGTGCAGCTGGATGTCGAAAATGAGACAGCCGCAGCAACCTATGGCCCGGTCTTTCAGCAGTTTGCTAAGCGCGACATCCTTGACCTTGCTTATGATCCGGACGCACTGAAAATTGGCCAGCGGCTGTTTTTGCAAAACTGTGCCTTGTGTCATGGTTCAGATGCCCGGGGCCAGCGCGGCTACCCCAACCTGACCGACAACGATTGGTTATATGGCGGCACGCCGGACAAAATTAAAGAAACCTTATTATATGGTCGCAGAGCTGCTATGCCTGGCTGGGAAGCCGCGTTGGGCGAACAAGGTATTAAAGAGATGACGGCCTATGTACTGAGTTTGTCAGGCCGGACAGTGAATGAGCGTGATGCTGCCGCCGGCAAAGCCAAGTTTGGTTTGTGTGCAGCCTGCCATGGTGCTGACGGCAAAGGCAGCGTCGCGCACAATCTTCCATTTGGCGCGCCAAACCTGACTGATAATATTTGGTTATATGGCGGTTCCGCTGGCGTCATTGAAGAAACGTTAATCAAGGGCCGTTATGGTGTTATGCCCGCGTTTAAAGACACCCTGGGTGAAGATAAAATACATATTATTACCGCTTATGTTTACCGGCTATCTAACCCGGAAGACAAACGTTAATTAATGCAGGCTCTTTTTTAAAGCCAAATAACGCTAAGCCCCGTAATGGGGCTTAGTACTATCCAGTAAGAGGTAACTATGCAGCGGGATACCAAACCCTGGTACAAGCAAGTCTGGCCCTGGATCCTGATTGCTATTCCGGTTATTACTGCGTTAAGAGCCATTTATGCCGTGGTATTGATGAATCAGCAGCAACCTGATCTGGTCATAGATGACTACTACAAAGCGGGCAAAAACATTAATTTGCAGCTTTCTAAGTACCGGGAAGCAGAGCTTAGAAATCTAAACGCCACGATATTGATTGCCGGCAACCGTGCGGTTGTGCGCTTTGCCAAAAACGCCGTGCTGGATAATAGTATCCATCTGGACTTTTATCATCCGACACTGGCAGCTCAGGATTTTGCGGTAGATGCATTGCGTAGCGGTGAGCTGCTTTATGTTGCAACATTACCCGTTACGCCCGCTGGCAAGTGGCGAATTAATGTGACTGACGACAGTAATGAATGGAAATTACGGGTTGTCACTACCCTACCGGTTTCAGAAGAAATAAAGCTTGGTTATTAGCATGCTAAACAGAGGCTACTGTGGCAACACCAAGCTGCTTTCATTGTCTTGAGCCTGTCGTCACCGGCGAAAGATTTACGCTGACAATCGACAATAAACCAGCCCTGTTCTGTTGTGCTGGCTGTCGGGCTGTTGCCGAAACCATTATGGATAGTGGTCTGGGCGATTACTACACTTACCGCACACAAGCCGCCGCAAAAGCAGACATTATCCCCGAAGAGCTAACCGCCAGTTTACAGCAGTACGATACTACAGAGGTGCTGGCGGACATCAGCACCGAGCAGCAGGGCCATACCCAAATAGAGCTATCTATTAGTGGCATGAGCTGCGCCGCCTGTGCCTGGTTAATTGAAAAGCAGCTAAAAAAACAAGCCGCAGTCGTTAGCATCAGTATCAATTCCTCAACGCAACGCGCGCTACTTTGCTGGCAGCCCGAACAGTTGCCACTGAGTCGGATTTTGCAGCTAGTCAACCAGCTTGGTTATCAGGCCAGCCCTTTTATCGCTGACGAGCAGGAGCAACAGTTTAAACAGGAGCTAAATCGCTATCTGAAACGACTGGCAGTATCAGGCATTATGACCATGCAGGTGATGATGCTGGCATTCGCCTTGTACTTTGGTGAATACAGCGGCATTGATGCCTCGCATCATGGCTATTTACGTTGGATCAGCATGCTACTGTGTTTACCTGTTGTCCTATATGCCGCCCTGCCGTTTGTCAGCAGTGCCTGGCGCAGTGTTAAAGCCCGGCAGCTGAATATGGATGTACCGGTCAGCCTGGCGATTTATTACACGTTTTTTGCATCAGCGTACGCCACCGTGATGCAAACGGGCGACGTGTATTTTGAATCGGTGTGCATGTTTACTTTTTTACTGCAGCTGGGTAAGTTTTTTGAATACCGGGCCCGGGCGCAAGCGCGCGAAGCAACCAGTAACTTACTGAAAATACTCCCGGTATGTGCAACATTGTTGGACGGTGAGCAACAGCAAGTCGTCCCGGCACGCCGGCTGGTGGCAGGTGATACCATCCTGGTAAAACCCGGTGAAACGCTGCCGGCAGATGGTGTGGTAAAAACCGGCGCCAGTACCGTCGATGAATCAATGTTAACCGGTGAGTATACCGCCATAAGCCGTCAGCCCGGCGATACCGTTCTGGCGGGAACTATTAACCATGATGGCCTGCTGACAATTGTGGTCAGTGCTGCATTGACCCACTCCCGGCTTGGTCAGATTATTCAGCTGCAACAGCAAACCTTGCACGCCAAGCCACGCTTAGTTGAAAAAACCGATAAACTTGCCCGTTATTTTGTGGAACGTTTGTTGCTGATTGCCGCAGCGACATTTGCTTTGTGGTTTTTCTGGCTGGACCCTGACCGGGCTTTCTGGGTAACGTTATCCGTGCTGGTCGCTACCTGTCCCTGTGCTTTGAGCCTGGCTACACCAACGGCCATAACCTGCAGCCTTGCCCGCTTAAACCGCAAGGGATTGCTGGTCAAAAACAGCCAGGCGCTGGAAGTCTTGCCAACACTGAGCCATATCATTTTTGATAAAACCGGTACTCTGACTGAAGGCCGGTTCAGTATTGCCTCTATTCAGCATATTAACACTAGTACCGGCGCTGAACTGAACGAGCAACAACTACTCAATTTAGTAGCCAATCTGGAGCAACACTCAGAACATCCTATTGCCCGGGCCTTTAGTCAATATCTGCAGCACCCCCTGCCATTAAATGAGATTAACATCACTGTTGGCCATGGTATCAGCGCCCTGTGGCGCAACAATCAACTACAGGTTGGCAGTGCAGCTTTTTGCCAGCTCTCGGCGCAACAACAGGCTACTTACAGCAAGGCCAGTGTTTTTGTGCAGCTTAACCAGCAACTTATCGCCGCCATTACCCTGGCAGACAATTTGCGGCCTGGTGTGGCAAAGCTGGTTGCTAATTTACAACAACAGGGTTATCAGGTTGGCATGTTAACCGGCGACGGTTCGGAGCAGGCAGAACAGCTTGCAACACAGTTGCAGCTGGATTTTATGCAACAAGGTTGCAGTCCGGCGGATAAAGTTAACGCCATTACTGCGCTGGTCGCTGATAACCACCATGTCATGATGATCGGCGATGGTATCAATGACAGCCCGGGCTTTAATGCTGCTCACATTTCGCTAGCGGTTGAGTCAGGTACAGATTTATCTAAAAATCAGGCCGATGTAGTACTATTGCAACCCGATATAAGCCTGTTGAATTGTCTGATTGCTGCCGGTAACCAGACAGCGCGGATTATTCGCCAGAATCTTGCGTGGGCCGTGGGCTATAATCTGATTATTATTCCATTAGCCGTAGCCGGGTTAGTGTCTCCTTATATAGCGGTACTGGGTATGTCGTTCAGTTCGCTACTGGTAGTCTCTAATTCACTGAGACTATTAAAAAAATGAGTTATTGGTAAAGATGAGCATAATTTACGTACTTATTCCTATCGCTATATTATTTGTGATGCTGGGCCTTGCCATATTTTTCTGGGCCGTGCGCAGCAAACAATTCGAAGACCTCGATAAAGAAGGCTTCAGCATTTTATTTGACGATGAAAAACAGCAGCGTCAGGACAAACCGGATAAATGATCGCTGACTATGCCGCAGCGCTGTTAATCGGCTTTTTAGGCAGCAGCCATTGTATCGTGATGTGCGGCGGTATTGTCGCGGCTATCCAGCTTGCAACGCCAGATAGCAGCTTTGGCCGGAAGCTGGGTATGCAACTGCTGCTAAGCCTGGGGCGCCTGACAACCTATGCCACCTTGGGCGCACTGGTAGGTTACTTTGGTGCTGAGGCAATGGCATTAGCCGGTGTATCACTCATTTGGTTACGCATCCTGGCTGGTGTGCTACTACTGATGATGGCACTTTACATTGCCAGACTCTGGTTTGGCTTAACGTTGCTGGAGCGCGCCGGCCAGCGATTATGGGCTGGGATCAAGCCGGTAAGTCAGAAACTGATGCCGCTGGACAGCTTGCCGAAAGCTTATGGTTATGGACTTTGCTGGGGCTGGTTGCCCTGTGGACTGGTCTATTCCACGCTTGGCTGGAGCCTGGCGAGTGGCAGTGTTAGCCAGGGGGCGTTAATCATGTTAAGTTTTGGCATCGGCACCCTGCCAGCAATACTGAGTTTTGGCAGTATGGCCGCGACACTGAGCAAATATAAAAATACCCCGCTGGTTCGTAATTCAGCCGCAACTATATTAGCAATTTACGGAATATATACGATATACCTTGCTTTAGTAAGACTGCTTTTTTAAGCTGTAGCAATATCGTCAGGATCATACAGGAACCGCCATCATGCAACGTTCAGCGATTAACTGTCAGGATTGTGGTTTTAGCCAGTTGTGTTTACCGTTCTCACTAAGTGAACAGGAACTGAGCCAGCTGGATGATATTATTCAGCGTAAAAGACCCTTACACAAAGGCGATATTCTGTTCTCAAGCAATACGCCATTAAAAGCGTTGTTTGCCATCAGATCCGGTTCGTTTAAAACCTTTACGTTAACCGAACAAGGCGAGCAACAAATCACCGGTTTTCATTTGCCTGGCGATGTTATCGGCTTCGATGCGATTAATAGCGAACAACATACCAGTTATGCCGAGGCACTGGAAACCGGCATGGTCTGTGAAATACCCTATCCTAATCTTGAAACACTGCTGGATAAGTTACCCAAATTGCGTCAGCAGATGATGCGGCTGATGAGTCAGGACATTCAGGCTGATCAGCAGATGTTACTGCTGTTAAACCGAAAAACAGCTGAACAAAAACTGGCAACCTTTTTAAATCATCTGGCGCAGCGCTTTGGCAGCCGTGGTCTCTCTGCCAAAGCGTTTCGGCTGTCAATGACACGCAGCGATATTGGTAATTATCTCGGACTTACCGTTGAAACGATCAGTCGCTTACTCAGTAAAATGCACAAAGAACAGCTGATTAGCGTTGAGGGTAAACTAATTACCCTGCTAGATCCGCCGGCATTGCAAGATGTCGCAGCAAATTGCTAGTTTTTTTGATGTAGCACAACGCTGACTTGCACCCTGCTGATGTTTATTGTCTACACTTAGCACAATAAAAACATGCAGGGAGTGAATAATGACCGTTTTCAATAATGTGTTAGTGGTGCTGGACCCTACTGATAACCAGCAAAAGGCCCTGAGCCGAGCTTTAGAACTGGCCCGAAAGCAACCGTGCAAACTGACCACCTTTATGTCGGTATATGATTTTTCATATGAAATGACCACAATGCTCTCCGGGGATGAACGTGAATCAATGCGTCAGGCCGTTATTCACGATCGCGAACTGTGGGTGAACGAATTAATCAGTGGCGCCAGAGATCAAGGTATTGCGATAGAACTGAAAGTGGTCTGGCATAACAGACCATTTGAAGCCATAGTGCACGAAGTGCTGGAGCAGAATTTTGACCTGGTCATTAAAGGTACTCATAACCATGATGTACTGAAATCAATGATTTTCACGCCTACTGACTGGCATATTCTGCGAAAATGCCCCTGTGCGGTACTGTTAGTTAAAGAACATGAATGGCCGGTAAATGGCAGTATTATTGCGGCGGTGAATGCTGGTAGTGAGCAGGACCATCATCAGTCATTAAATCAACGGGTGATCAGCAATGCTAAAGCGATGGCTGAAGTTCTTAAGGGCCGGGTCCATCTGGTCAATGCCTTCCCCGGCACACCGGTCAATATCGCGATAGAAATCCCTGAGTTTAACCCGCAGCAATATAATAGTGCTATGCGTCAACATCACGAAAATGCGGTTGCTGAACTGGCCGCTCAATATGATATGGCAGAGCAGGATACCCATGTGCTCGAAGGGATGCCTGAAGACATTATTCCACAACTGGCCACTGAGCTTGATGCTGAGATGGTTGTCATTGGTACCATAGGCCGCACCGGCTTGTCTGCAGCCATTATTGGTAATACTGCTGAGCACTTAATAGATCAACTGGATTGCGATGTGCTGGCACTAAAACCGGCCAACTTTGTCAGCCCTCTCGATAAACACTAAAATACCCTCTATGGTATTGGCGCACACTTAGTTATAATGTGCGCCAATTTTCAGTAGGGTTACCGTCGTTATGTCACACGCAGCACAAGCAAAAGCTCAGTACAATTTAAATAAACTGCACAAGCGACTGCGCCGTGGTGTAGGTCAGGCCATCAGTGATTTTGGCATGATTAGCGATGGTGATAAAATTATGGTGTGCTTGTCAGGTGGTAAAGACTCTTACACCATGCTGGACATCCTGCTCAATTTACAACAATCCGCGCCAATAAATTTCAGTATTGTTGCGGTAAATCTTGATCAAAAACAACCGGGCTTCCCAGCTGAAGTGCTACCGGAATATCTGGACAGCATTGGTGTTGAATATCTGATTGTTACTGAAGATACCTACTCTATTGTTAAAGAAAAAATTCCGGAAGGCAAAACCACCTGCTCGCTGTGCTCACGATTGCGCCGTGGCATTTTATACCGCACAGCTAAAGAGCTTGGTGCGACCAAAATCGCCTTAGGTCATCATCGGGATGACATGCTGGAAACGCTGTTTTTGAATATGTTTTATGGTGGCAAAATGAAGTCAATGCCACCGAAACTCATCAGTGATAACGGTGAACATATCGTGATCAGGCCGCTGGCATACTGCAAAGAAAAAGACATTGAAAAATATGCCCAGGCCAGGTTGTTTCCGATTATTCCCTGTAACTTGTGTGGGTCGCAAGATGGTTTACAACGTCAGGTAATTAAAGAAATGCTGCAAGACTGGGACAAGCGCTTCCCCGGTCGCATTGAAACCATGTTTCAGGCTATGCAGAACATCGTGCCATCGCATCTGGCAGATAACAGCCTGTTTGATTTTGCCGCCCTTAGTAAAGACATGGAACTGACTGAACTGGATACTGCCTTTGACCCTGTCGCCGTTCCGGCAATACCAACGGGCCTTGCCAGCGACGATGAAGACGAGCTATCAACCCAATCGCTTCATTCTCAGGTGGTACAGCTGAGTTAACGGCTTAGCAGACGAGTTAAAGGTCAGGGCTTACTCTTCCAGAAAGCGTCGGTTGTAGCGGATCATATTGCTGATTTCAGCAATATACTCTTCACCGCGCTCCGAGTAGCGCCCTAAGCCCGCCGCCAGCGCTTCACCCCGTATCGGCTTACGTTCGGCTCTTAACTGCGCCCGGATCTGGCGCAATTGCTCGTAGGTATGAAAGGTATTCAGGTTATAAAAATAGCTGCGGATACTTTGAGCCGGTGAACTGAATTTAGCCACCTCATGGCTCTGGTCTTCCCCGCGGCTAAGTGGCACCAGACCACAGCCCTCCCGGAAACACCACTGACCGAAAAAATTATATCCCTCAACTGCAAAACGACTGGTACCCCATGCTGATTCGTTGGCGGCCTGCATTAGTACTAAACTAACCGGTAAAATATCTACCCGCTTTAATAACTCATTAAGCATTTGTGGATCAGACTCGGCAACATCCATCCGGAATTCATCGTACAGACTATACAAAAAAGCATATTCTTCGATGGTTAAACGTTGGTTTTTACGCTTTTTTTCAGCAAGTGCTAATAACTGTGGGCGCAAATTACGCAAGCGGTTGTTTTCGCGTTGCACATGCGGTCGCAGATAATTAAAAAAAGCGCGTTTTTTGGCATTGGTATCGGTGATTGCAGTAAAATCGGGCAGTGTTTTAAACGGTATCGCCGGCTCTGTGTACGCTAAACGCTCGAGCACTTTTTGCTGATCTGCCTGACTGAGCGCGGCTATTCTGCCAGGCTTTTGCCACTCATCCAGCGAATCAGGCTCTGGCAAAGGTTCCAGTCCGACAAATGGACTCAACGCCGCAACAACAAACAGCGACCAACCGATTACAACGATACTTTTTTTTATCAAAAACTCACCACTATACACTCTAAGCAAACCCACTAATGAGAGTCAGCATAAGAAAAATCGTTAATATAAGATGGCATTTTAGCCTTTGCAGACCACAGATTGAACTAAAAAATATTTTAAGGCAATTTTTGCCAACATTTGTCGTTACTGCATTGCAAATTATCGCTGCATATGTGACAACTACATCTTTATTTTTTAGCTATCTGGATGGATATCACTTTAGGGGGCAATACCGTTTTTGATATGAAACCAATTGAACGCTCAACCAAACTCGATGGTGTCTGTTACGACATACGCGGACCTGTGGCGCAGGAAGCAAAACGCATGGAAGAAGAAGGCCACCGCATCTTAAAGCTAAATATTGGCAACCCTGCCCCGTTTGGTTTTGAAGCACCGGATGAAATCCTCAAACATGTTATTCATAATTTGCCGACAGCACAGGGCTATTCAGACTCGCAGGGCATTTACCCGGCCCGGGTAGCAGTGGCGCAGTATTATCAGCAGCGCGGTATTATTGGAGCCGATGCCGATGATGTTTATATTGGTAATGGTGTCTCAGAGCTTATTCTGATGTCGCTGCAAGCGCTACTGAACAATGATGACGAAGTATTGGTACCTTCACCAGATTACCCATTATGGACCGCTGCGGTAAATCTGGCGGGAGGCAAAGCTTTGCATTACCGCTGTGATGAGCAGCAAGACTGGTACCCGGATCTGGACGATATAAAAGCAAAAATAAGTAAAAAAACTAAAGCGATTGTGCTGATAAATCCGAATAATCCCACTGGGGCGGTTTACGATAAAGCCTTTTTGCTGGAGCTGTTAAAAATTGCCCGGGAACACCGTTTAGTGGTGCTGAGCGATGAAATATACGACAAAGTATTGTATGACGGCACAGAGCATGTCAGTACTGCCTCGTTAGCTGATGATTTGATTATGCTAACCTTTGGCGGCTTATCAAAAAACTACCGGATAGCCGGCTTTCGGGTAGGTTGGTTATTTATTTCCGGCGCCAAGAATCTTGCACGACATTATATCGAAGGCTTAAATGTGCTTGCCTCAATGCGGCTGTGTGCCAATGTTCCCTGCCAGCACGCGGTGCAAACCGCGTTAGGGGGCTACCAGAGTATTAATGAACTGGTGGTGCCCGGTGGCCGCTTGTATGAACAAATGGACCTGGCACACAAACTGATAACTGAGATTGACGGTATTAGTTGTATGCGCCCTAAAGGCGCCATGTATTTATTTCCTAAAATTGATCGTAAGAAAATCCGGATTAAAGATGATGAGTTATTTGTGCTGGATTTTCTGCGCCAGCACAAAGTACTGCTGGTGCATGGCCGGGCGTTTAACTGGCCGGAGCCTGACCATTTCCGGGTAGTATTCTTGCCCCATAAAGATCAACTGTCCGCGGCATTGGGTAAACTGGCGCAGTTTTTACCGGGTTATACTCAATGACAGCAGATTTTTCATTTCAGCAAGCCTTTGAAAACCTGACATCTCACCTGGCCGCCGTCGTGTTTTATGCCTTCGACATTAATGGGGTGGCTATTCCCATGGTGTTGATCTGGCTGATAAGCGGCGCCCTGGTTTTTACCTGTTACCTGGGTTTTATTAATGTGCGGGGGTTCAGGCACGCAATCGGCTTACTTAAAAACAACAGAAAAACCAGTGACAGTGGTGAAATTACGCCCTTTCAGGCGCTTAGCACTGCGCTTTCTGGCACTGTTGGTACCGGTAATATTGCCGGGGTTGCTATTGCGATTAGTCTGGGTGGGCCAGGCGCCACATTCTGGATGATTATTGCCGGCTTACTTGGTATGTCTACCAAGTTTGTTGAATGCACCCTGGCGGTAAAATACCGGCAAATTAATCCTGATGGCACGGTGTCTGGCGGCCCGATGTATTACATTAAAGCCGCGCTGGATAAATTTAACTTGCCAGTTACCGGTACCATCCTGGCGATGGCTTTCTCGGTGTTTGTGATCTTCGGCTCAGCCGGCTTTGTCCACGTTAATCAGGGTTTTGTCCAGGTTCAAACGGTTACCGGCTTTGACAATGCCTGGCTATTTGGCGCAGTTTATGGCCTGCTGGTTGGCGCGGTGATTATTGGCGGCTTAAAAAGTATCGCCCGGGTTACCAGTAAACTGGTGCCGTTAATGTGCGGTATCTACCTGGCCGCGTCGCTGTTGGTAATGTTCACTCATTTCAGTGCGATACCCGCTGCATTATGGCTTATTGTGCAGGGCGCTTTTACTCCTGAAGCCGGTTATGGTGGCTTTATTGGTGTGCTTATTCAGGGGTTTCGCCGCGCAGCATACTCTAACGAGGCCGGTATAGGCTCGTCGCCTATCGCTCATGCAGCAGCACAAACTAAAGAGCCGGTAAGTCAGGGCTTTATTGGCTTACTGGAACCATTTATTGATACCGTGGTGATTTGTACTATTACCGCATTAGTCATTATTTTAACCGGCGCGTATCAGACCCCCGGCCTGGATGGCGTGCAAATTACCTCTGGCGCTTTTGCATCAGTCGTTAGCTGGTTTCCGTGGGTCCTGATGGTGGCATTGTTGCTGTTCGGCTTTTCTACTGTTATTAGCTGGTCTTACTATGGCTTAACCGGCTGGCGTTATCTGGTTGGCCAGGATAAACGCTTAACGCAACTTTATAAGGTGTTGTTTTGCGTTATTGTCTCCATTGGCGCTGTACCAAACGTTATGGCTGTATTCGACTTTATTGATTCAATGATTTTCTTAATGGCGGTACCCAATATTTTAGCGCTGTACTTACTGCTTCCTGAAGTAAAAGCAGACTTAAAAACATACTGGCAAAAACGCCAGCAATAGCCATTTCAGACCTGACTTAAATACGTCATCGCCCGGCGCCGGCAAATTACCGTGCGCCGGCATTTACTCAGGCTGCCTGCTCTGTAGCCTTTGCCGCAGCTTTAACGGGCGCGGCAGCTTTAACCGCTGCCTTAGGCGCTTTTTTTGCGCCAAGTGCTATCAATAAAGCCTCTTTGTGCTGGGCCAGATATAATGCCAGCGCTTCTGCTTGTGCTTCATCTGTTAATAAGTTGCTGGCGCTGAGCATAACGGCTAACTCGTCGGCGGTATCCAGCATTTTATCATAGGCATCCGCCTCCGCTTTTGAGGTAAAAGTCATTTTTTCTACTCCATTACGCTCTACTATATATTTAATTACTACAGCCATTTTGCTACCCCTGATAATATTTAACTGTTATTTTATACAGTATATCTATTGGTATGTCGAGTGCTCGAAATAAAATCAATTGTCACGTACTATAGCATTGGTATGCAGTATGGCATTTTTCATAAGGAAGGCTATGTCAGTTATTTGGTCCGAGCGTTATTCTGAAGACAATCACCTGAGACCGAACGATCAACGCTCGCCGTGGCAACGTGATCGTGCCCGTATTCTGCATTCTGCCGCGTTCAGGCGTTTGCAGTCTAAAACACAGATCCTGGGTATTGGCCAGAACGACTTTTATCGTACGCGGCTGACTCACTCTCTGGAAGCGGCGCAAATTGGGACAGGCCTGGTTAATCAACTGGCAAAGAAATCTGGCACTGAACTTAACAGTATTCTGCCCGATCCTGGCCTGATGGAAGCGTTATGCCTGGCACACGATATCGGCCACCCCCCCTTTGGTCATGGCGGTGAAACGGCATTGAACTATAAAATGCTGGCTGACGGCGGTTTTGAAGGAAATGGCCAGACACTGCGTATTGTTGCTAAACTGGAACCCTATACCCAACACCATGGTATGGACTTAGCCAGACGCACCTTATTAGGGTTGTTAAAATATCCGGTATTACAACCCGCCTTACCTGAAATTAGCACTACAGTTAATCCGTTAAACCTGAATAGCTGGAAACCGGCCAAGGCCATTTTTCAGGTCGATGCCGACATTCTGGATTGGATACTTGAGCCGCTTTGTAGAGCGGATCGTGACGCTTTTCAACAAATTGAGCAGTTAAACCAGTCACCCTTTATCAAGTCACGCTTTAAGTCACTTGATGCATCCATTATGGAGCTGGCCGATGACATCGCCTATGGCGTGCATGATCTGGAAGACGCCATCGTGCTTGGTAATGTTAGTTTCAATCAATGGCAACAATATACCGGTGACGACATGCAGCAACTGGGAAGCCAGTTGTTCAGCAATAAGCACCATATAAGGAAGGACGCCATTGGCGCCCTGGTTAACCGGCTTATCACCTCGGTCGAGCTGTATCAGGCGCTGCCTGCCACCCATGAACCGCTGATTAAATATAATGCCCGCTTACCCGATGCGGAAACAGCCCTGCTACACAGTCTGAAGCAACTGGTGTTTCATTGTGTTATTCGCCAACCCCTGATCCAGCAATCACGATTTCGCTGCCAGAATATGCTACTCCAGCTATTTGACGCCTTTGCATCTGATCCAAGCCGGCTGTTACCCCTGAACACCCAGCAACGCTGGCACAGCGCCAGTGAACATGGCCAGGGTATGCGCGTAATTTGTGATTATATTTCTGGTATGACAGATGATTATGCTGAACGCATGCACAAAACATTATTCGGACCTTTGTAAAATTTAATGTTAAAGGAGTAAGTTGCTGTTTTGAATAAACTGCGAGTACTGGCGGGCCCAGGCGCTATGGCCCACATTAAACAACATGGCCTGCGAGCCGATGACATTACGGTAATGGTCGGCGCCAGTGGCGGCCCGAAATGGTTTAGCTTATTTGGCCTTGATCAATACCTGCTGGCGGAATTTTTTGCCGGACGCAGCAAACCTCTGCATTTGTTGGGTAGCTCAGCCGGTGCCTGGCGTTTTGCCTGCTACGCTCAGGCCGATGCAGTGGCAGCGTCACAGCGTTTTGCTAATGCCTACTCTACTATTTGTTACCCGGCCGGCGCCGATATCGACCAGGTGACCCGTATTTCAGCAGCGATTATTGATGAAGTATTTCCTACTGAGCAACATGTCACTGAGGTGCTAAACAACCCGGTTATGAAACTAAACCTGATTGTTGCCAGGGCAAAAGGCATTAACCGCAGCCAGCGCAAATTGTGGCAGGCTGCCGGCTTAACCCTGGCTGCAGGTGCAAATTTATTAGGCCGGCGCCATTTGCAGCACTTTTATCAGCGGGTACAGTTTTTTCCACGGGATTGCCCTGCACCTTTTCACCGTTACACCGGCTTACCCACCCAACACGTGCCGTTAAGTCAGGCAAATTTGCGCCAGGCGGTAATGGCCAGTGGTTCTATTCCATTGGTGCTATCGCCGGTACAGAATATTGCCGGTGCCGGCCCGGGTTTATATTATGATGGCGGTATTACCGATTATCACTTTGATCTGCCGTTTAGTAATCAGGGGCTGGTGCTGTATCCGCATTTTTACCCGCATTTAACCCCGGGCTGGTTTGATAAAGCCTTGAAGTGGCGCCGGGCTCAGCCAGCACACTTACATAACGTGGTATTGCTGTGTCCCAGTGCCAGCTGGGTTGCCAGCTTGCCCAATGGTAAAATACCTGACAGAAACGATTTTAAACTCAGTGATCAACAACGACTGGCGAACTGGCAAACGGTACTGCAGCGGTCACATGAGCTGGCTGACGCCTTTGCTAACGGCCAGTATCAGGTAGAGCCTTTATAAGCCTTGGCCGTTAAAAATAACGGCCAAGGCTTCATCGTTTAAATTATTGAATAGTGATAGCGCTGTCAGGCTGACGGGACAATATGACGTAACTATTGCTCTGTCCCGGCCTTTGTCATGCTCGAGCCGGTTGTCGCTGTCAGTGGCTTAATAGTGAATTCGGTAGGGATGATATCCAACTTCACACCAAACGCACTGCCGCTGTCGAGTAGCCCATCAAGATACTGCCAGTAGCCGGTAGTATGGTCGTCCTGACTAAAGCGCAGGGTAAAACCGCGGCCTTGCCCCTGATGCAGATAACTGACGACCTGATTACTCCCTTTATTATCAACCAGATCAAAGGTTAGCATATCTTTTAACCGGCTATTGCGGCTGAAAACACCCGACACAACCGGTTTTGCCAAATCAAGATATTCATGGCCCACCGTCGCCGACTTCAGCGGATTGGCGACAAACTGCTCGGTGTCAAAATGATAGTGATCACCGCCCTGCATCACACTAATCCTTACATTTTCAATATGATAGCCGTGAGGGTTTTTCACCCGCCTGGCATTGCTCACATCAATAGCAGTAACCGCACCAGCCCCGATTACCTGCACGCTGTGATTAGCTGCCGTATACACCATAGCGGTATTTTCATCTATACCAAATCCCATTGGAAACGTTGCCTTGTTAAGCTCAGCTGCCACAATTAAACGGCCAAAGCGGGCTTTACGGTCAAAATGCTGGTCAATAATGGCATGGGGGAAAAAGCCCAGGCCTGGTGCCAGCAGCAAAGGACCATTTTCCTGATCCTGCATGCCATTATAACTATCGGTAGTTCCCGCCGTGAGTGCCCCCCAGGAGTCGCCCGCTGCAATCATAATATCGCTCATCATGGCTGCACCGGCACTGGTACCGCCTATCACACCACCCCGTTGATATAAGTCCCATATAGCCTCAAGCAACACTGAACGTTCGCCGTCAGGCGCCAGCGTTGCTGTAATATTTAATTGATCACCTCCTAAAAACCATACAGCGGTAAACTGGCTAAGCTGGTTTGCCAGGCCACTATCCTGCGCGCCGCTGCGCCACTGGCTTTCGTCAACACGTTTTGTACTTTTATCGTCTTTAACCGCGACCGGAAATAAGGTCATCTGATCTTCATCCAGACCATGGCGTACCATATCAGCCTGAAACTGTTTAAAATACTTTACCGGCTGGCCACTGGCAGCCGGGATCACTGCAACCCGGGCCTGTAACTCGCCCCCTGCCAGCGCAATAAACCGCTGGTAAACCTCAGCGTTAGAGCCCGCCAATGCGCCGCCTACCAGGACCAGTGCGCCTTTTTTTACTTCCGCTTCCGGCTTGTCGGGTACTATTGGTTCGCTGCAGCCAAGCAACACGCTTAAGCTGATAATTGAAAATACGATATGCTTCACAGAATTTGCTCCATTCTTATGTTTTTTAGTAAGTTATATGGGCTGTTATTATTATTTGCACCCAAACACAGATTACCAGATTAGCGCTGGTAAGGTCACTCACTACGCAGTAAGCTGTAATTATAAGTTATTCTAAAAATATACCGGAGCGCCCATGCTAAGTTCACTGTTATTAACCTTATTTATCGCTATGCTACTGCCCTTTTTAGCCAAAGCGCCGTTGGCGTTTGCCATGCAAAAGTCTGGTGGTTACGACAACAACAACCCGCGCGAGCAACAAGCCACGCTGAAAGGTTTTGGTCAACGCGCCAACGCTGCCCACTACAACAGCTTTGAAGCGCTGATAATATACGGCTGTGCCGTACTTACCGCTATTGCTGCAGGCGCAGGTACGGTAGACAACACCACAGTGTTGTTAGGCTGGGCATTTATCGCCAGCCGCATCGCTTATTTACTGTGTTACTGGCTTGATTACGCCACTCTGCGCTCTGCGGTATGGTTGGTAGGAATAGTAGCGGCATTTAGCATGGCTGGCCGAGCGTTGTTGGGTGGGTAAGAACTAACAAAAATTACTAATTATATAATTATTAAGCCCGGTATGAGTTGCCTATCGGGCAAAGTAGGACTTAATAACGCTATGTGTAACTTTGTCTACTTCTACGGTGAAACCTTTTGCGCCTGCACTCCCTCGTTGACCTCTTGGAGAGTCAGAAGGTTGATAGTAGACCATCCAAACTTGTTCAGTCTCCAACAAAATGACGTCATAACCAGTTAAATCGAAACCTCTATCTTTGAAACTTGCATATGCAATCTGGAACACTTCAGACTGTGGCGATTTAATCACTAATACTTCTGTTGGTGCATTCACGTTTAACACAGCTACGTTCTCCAATATCATTGCCACTGTAAAAAGTGAGGCTCCTCTGTGGCATACCTAGCGCAGAGGCTCTGCTTCGCAGTCAGGTCTCGTCGCTAGCAACATCGGCGCATTGCTATACGTCGGAGGCCTTCTCCTTTTTACGGCTGTCCGATAAAAGATTGGGAAGTCCAGTTAGATAAATAACACTGAAGTTTGTTATGAAAACTTACCTAGAACATTGCTAACGAATTCAGCAGCGGGTTTATAGTCATATTTGAAAACATTATAGATCAGGGTTGTCTTGAAATAATAAACCGCAGGATCTGTCTCCATAATCAATTCTGCATCTGCAAGTGAAACATGTTCACCACTCCATTCAAATATGCATTTTTCTGAAATATTAGACACCTTTGACACAGCAATATGTCTTCGAACGTTAACCAGAGAACCTGACTTGTAGCACTTGATTAAAGCATTAACTAATCTTACTTTAACTTCTGATTCTGCAGTGATAAACGTTTGCTTCTGGACAAACTCAGGAATGAATATCTCTTCGTTTTTATGGATATAAATTCCTCCATGAGTGCTTCCAAACTTCACGCTTTTATCCATTTGCCATCAACCTCTACAAAAAACTCGCCATTAATTTTCTTATAAACACCGTCAGTATGGAATATTAAGTCAGCATTTTCATGATCTTCATCAAAGGTACAGGCTGCCCATCGACAATTGCCCATATCCGGTTTTAATAACTCATCAATAGTTGTGGCTCTGTTAACCTGAGTTGACGTTGGTTGTATATTTAGAGCACCGCAAGTCGGATATAAACAATACAATGGAATTGACTCACCTGCTTCAAAGGTCCGATGGTATGAATCATTTAGAGCTTCCCAATTCTCAATGGCAACTCCAAGGTCATCAGTAATTACAGCTCCATCTTTACTAAAAAATGTGATTGAAGTTCCTTCTGGTACCACTGTCGATTTAGATGTATTTACAGAGCCATGTCCAGCAAATACTGGCCCTCTCTTATCATTACTTTCTTTGCAACTTAACCCCAACGGGTCAATCCAGTTAACATGATTTGGGGCGTACTGGTAATGGTTAATACCGCCCAGCAGGCCGATTGGGTCCTGGCTGATAAAGCGGCCGGTTTCGGGGTCGTAATAGCGAAAATGATTGTAGTGTAAGCCGGTTTCGCTATCAAAATACTGGCCCTGAAAGTGTAACGGGTTGTCAATTTCGTTACGCGTTACCGTCGCTTTACCAAAACGGAGTAGCTGGCTTGCCAGACAACCTTATCATCGTGGTCGGTTAACGATAATGGCGTTCCCAGTTGGTCCAGCTATAAGTAAACCCTATGCGTAAAAAACGTTACATAATTACGCCGCCAGAACGGCTATACTCGGCAGCCAGTAATTGGCTCTGGTTAGCCGGGTGTTCCCCCTGACCGTTAAAGGCCCTTCTACTGACTACCCAAAAATTGCCATCATGACTGACAAAAAAAGCATACATGAGCAAGCTAATGATCAGAACAAAAGTCCAACCAAATGTCATTGGATAATCTCCTTGATCAGATAAACTGAGGAGATACTGCCTTACCGCCAGTATCTCCAAACTAATACTAGTAAATATAACCTGCTAACCGTTCGCGTATCTCAGCTAAACTTTGGTTCAACAACAGCTCGCCGTTTTCAAATACAGGCTGGAATTCGCAATTACTGACATCATGCCAGCTAGCCTGGTCTTTCAGGTAGTACTCACCTGCGGCATCTTTAAATACCGCAACCAGACCTTTAGCAGAGCGCTTGGTACCGTCGTCTGTTTTGGGTGCTTTGAAAATTTCTCTATCTACCCCCGCGACTTTGGCAAAAGTTGCCTTTACCGCAAAACCATCAGTGTCACGGGTAACATATTGGTAGGTATAACTGCCGATACCAAATACTACGTTGGTTGAGGCAAATCCCTTCGCCTGTAAGCCAGCACAAATGGCTTCGGCCCGCTCAATAGTAATAGAATCGCCGTAAATAAGCCCAACATGCGGGTCCAGGATCTTGTAGCCTTTGCTGGTAGTACTGCCACCAAATACATGCCACAAGCACTCTATTGCTCCCTGATATTCAGGGCTTCCAGGTTCGGCATCAGGATCGCCGCAAATTACTTTAACCGGGCAGCCAGTATCAGGCCGAAAAACTACTTTTCCATCACGCGCTAAAATTTTGTCTTTTAGTTTTACGGTAAAGTCGGTCATTACCTGCCAGAAATCCCAGGAATCAGATACGATACTGACAATACCCTCTGGATAAATATCTTCAATCAAACGCCGGAAAGTGTCTAACTCGTTTTCCATACCGCCAGCGCACATCACTGAATGCTCGGTAGCAGCAACGCTGCCGCCCACCAGTTCTTTGTCACTGTCAGCAGCATAATACTGCTCTAAAAAATCGATAGCTGGAATAGTATCAGTACCGGTGAAGCTTAAAAGATGTGCAGCGCCACTCATCGTTGCCGCCTGCACACCGAACATGCCGCGAAAGCTAAAGTCATGCCCCTGCCAATTAACAAACTCGGTACTGCCATCTGTTTCGGTAGCGTAGTGAGTCAGGATTTTTTTATACTGATGTGCCGTTGTTGCGCTGGTACACATACCCCAAACATTGGCAGACAATATTGTTTCCAGATAGTTAGTCAGCCAGAAAAAGCGCTCATCGGTATTATGAATAACCAGGCATGGTACTTTTAACGGGTAAATACTGCCTTCTGGCAGTGCCATAATTTTAATTGGCAGATAGCCTAAGTCATGTAATGCGGCTATATGCTCTGTACCGACATTGTTCGGGCCCAGATAGTTCTTGATCCGACGCTCAAAATCTTTAAGTACTTCCACTTTTGGTTTTTGAAAGAAATCACGATTCCAGCTGTCTATCAGAAAATCTTTAATAAAATACTGTAAGCCAAAAAAGACCATCTTATCAGTGTAAGCACGGCGGGTAGCTCGTGCCGTTAGATTGCTGAAGATAATCTGGGTATCGTCTGGGTATTGTCGTCTGTGATCGACCTTATAACCGTCTATAGCAATTACTGGATTTAACTTCATTTTACATCTCCTTGTGAAATCAGATAAGGCGCTACTTCGTATACGGTAACTAAGTTTGATGCCTGCGGTTGCAAGCTGTCGGTACAAAACAGCTGGTCAATACCACTTTGCATTAACAGTTCTTCATTGGCGCTGCCTTCATAGTGCGAGACAATCAAAATAATTCGTTCAGCACCCTTAGCTTTAAGCTTTTTAGCCAGCTCAATAAAAGTACGGCCGCCAGCACAAATATCATCAACAATAACGCAGGTGGTGCCACGTAAATCGTCCGCAAATACTTCTGTAGCTATAATTTTTCCGTCGCGGACATCGCGAATTTTGTCTGCTCTGACTACCGGCAAGCCACCGAGGTAAGCGGTCAGCTCAAACACTTTTTTATTGGCGCCCGCATCAGGGGAAATTAACGTAATATCGCTTTGTAAACCTGCAAGTACATTGGCGACAAATTGATGGTTTTTAACTACCCGTACCCGCTCTAACAGCGCTGGAGAAACATCGCTATGAGGGTCAAACAAGGTAATGCTGGCGAATTGCTGGGCATTGAACAGGCTGGCATACACTTTTACTGACAACGGCTCACCGGAGTTGCATACCCGATCTTGCCTTGCGCCGGGAAAGTACGGCACAAGTAAATGAATATTGCAGGCACCCGCTCTTTTCAACGCATCGGTAAGCAATAATAATTGCACTATTGATTCATCACCCAGATAACGAAATAGTAACGTGATGTCCGATCTTGGCTGGCTGATTATACGAAAGTGATTTTCACCGCCCCCAAAGCAGAAGTGCTGATAATCCAGCTGTTCGGGTGCAGGCAGTTGGTAAAAGTCCTTTAAATTACTATTTTCCATAATGACTCCTAAAAAAACGCCGAATAATAACATTTAAAATTACACATTAGTAACATTTAAACCCAAACACCATTAATGTCTTAACGACACATATGGTATGTACTTAGGACACAAAATGCCATGAAGTTTTTAGATAAAATTAATATAAGTACTTTGATGATCTGCTGAAATTGGCATATAGTGTCTTAGTGACACTAACAAGGTTGAAATTTATGATGACTGAAGACTTTAAACAGCCGCTATTTACTATTGATAACGTATTGTTTTCAGTAGAAAATGGTGATTTAAAAGTGCTATTGGTAAAACGAGCGTTAGCGCCTTTTGATGGCAATTGGAGTTTACCCGGTGGCTTTATCGACGTAGTTATAGATCAAAATGTACAAGCTGCCGCCATGCGCAAGTTACAACAGAAAACCGGCTTAGTGCCAGGCTATCTTGAGCAACTAGAGGTTTTCTCCGGTAAAGATCGTGATCCCAGAGGTTACAGTGTTAGTCTGGCTTTTTTTGCTTTGGTGCCCTACACCACTGTTAGCAGCAATATTGCAACCGTATCGCAGGCTAGCTGGTGGTCCATTTCAGCCATAGAGCAGTTAACACTAGCCTATGATCACCATCAGATCATTGTACGGGCGCATCAACGGCTAAAGCAAAAGGCTCTTTACAGCATGTTGCCTGTGTTCTGTTTACCGGAAGTGTTTACTGTAGGCCAGTTAAAGCAAGTCATTGAAGCGATTATTGGTAAGGCAATTCAGCGAAAAAGTTTGATGCGCCGGATTGAAGCCAGTAACATGTTTACCTTAACCGAGCAAAAAATAGCATCTGGTGGCAGGCAGGCCCAAGTCTATCAGCTAAAACCCGGAGTAGATATTACTCACTTTGACAGAAACTTTGCCAGCTGACTTAGTTTCCATAACAAACTAAACTAACATGCACCCGCTCAGGCTTATCCCCCCTACTTGCCGAGAAATGGCTTGTTCATCAAACGTTAGCCCCTGCCAAACTGACAGATAAGCGATTGGTTTTGCTCTGTCCATTTGGCGGCAGCTAAAATGATCTGCATCATAATTCGTTATGCCGAAATCTTGCTAAGAAACATACTGAAACACTTAACACAATAACCGCCGCCCTTAAATTTGGGCATTAACGGTTTGAGAAACTTTTCCTCGTCTTGCTCATTTCTAATAACCAAGTGTTTGATGTCACTTAGCACTTCATTTGCTAATAAATAAAAATCATTACTTAATAATTGGTTGTCTTCATAAATATTGACTTTAACTCTTTGTATATCCGTCAATGCTAAACTACTTTTGATATCTAACTCGTGACCTAAGGCTTTTGATATGTAGGGGTGAATTCCTACCTCTCCGTGTATTGAACAATTCATCAATGACACTATTCTACCCTCCTAAAACGCTTTTATCTGAAGGCAACTGTGCGAATCCATTTTTGCGCATGAACCGAGCGTACCCTAACTTTTAGAATACCAACAACATGAGATCCACAACTACTTTCTGTAGACACATAATGTCTACCTAGCGAAGTTTTTCTTTAGAAGAATACCTGTAAACTTGTCAATAATGTAAGTGACTTGTCGCCCATACTTAGTCTTACCACCAAGAGTACGCCCCTCATCAGGAGGGAATTTAGGGACAAAGGTTACTGTCAGGTTTTCTGAGCTATTTATGATTACTGTAAAGTTCGCAATTTCAGTAAGCGTCCGGCCATCACATCTTTTATTTGCTGACTGATCACGCATCATAGCTA
>CAXBHB010000022.1:0-55526 GCA_963975465.1 uncultured Chromatiaceae bacterium | reverse complement strand
AGACGCTCATATTGACCTGTGACCAGGCTGACACAGAATATTGAACACCCTCTTTCGCCAGTATCATTGTTCAGCCATTCCCTGCATAGCCCACCTAACAACATAGCCCTGTCCTTGGCCACCATGTCATGGTAATGGAGCGTAGACTATTCGTTTCTAATTACAAGGCCTAAGTAACTCAGTAATCATCTAAATGACGACGAGAATCTGCTTAAAAAAAAGCTGTGGAAATTTCACCATAGCTTTTTCAAGCGAACAGTATTGCATATCGATTACTATGGCTTTGACAGCGCATGCCGCGATTCGTCACCGATAGTGGCGGCCCACACCTGGGTGCTGAAATAGAGCTATGGTACATCTGGGTGCGACCCAGGAGGCGCGTTATCCATCAGACGTTAGGGTTTATCGTCTGAAGCCTTCGAGGATAGTCGTGTGGTCCCCACACGCGCAGCTCATGAAATTGAGCTGTCCTTCTTAAGAACTGGCATGCGCGATACTGTGAATTACTTGATGTAAGCTGCCACTACAATCCGATGATTTGTAGTGGCAAACTAAATTCCTGATTCTAGCCTGTAAGCATCGAATTAAGACTGAACTTGTGCATTTTATTTTCTACAAACGACATCTCCACACATTTGCACTACCCGCCTAAACATAGCACCGGAAAAATTATTATAACGCCACTCTTCATATGATGTTTCAGTAGGGTAGGTAGGATAGTGAACGTAAAACGGCTCGTATACTGCGACTCCAGCACTTATAGCCGCATCCCAAAAAAAGAGCTGTTTCCAATTGCTAGCCGCTTGAGCATCACGGATGCATTGAGCATCACACGTAATCACAATTGTCTCAGGGTCATCGTCCGAGGTTGTTACCATTCCTCGTTCAAAATCTAAAGCGACTTTTTGCATGTCTATGTGATCGCCGATAAATACTTCAAATTCCCTTAATTTTTGAACAGGTATACCCAAGTATTCGGAATAATCCTTAAGTTGATTTGCTAATATCTCATTGATTTTACTTGAAAGCATCGGGGGTAACGTTTTGTTTTGCTCATGATACAACCAAGCCTCTTGTATTTCTGGGAAGCTATTTAGCGGTTTTAGTTCAGTTTCTTTACCTGACGCTAACTGTAAATATTTTGTCAAAGCTTGATGATACTGCTTTTCTGTTAATTGTAGATGGGCTGCATATTGTGCGTGCCTTGCATTGTAGTTTTGGAGTGTCTCACGCTTAGTATCGGCGAAATTTACACTATTACTAGTATTGGCGTACGCTTCGAAAGAGAATATTGCACTAACAACCAAAGCCCAGATCGTATACTTAATCATGTATAAGTCCTTTTCATTTCGTTAATTTTCGGTGGTCACATTTGGGTTTTACATTTAGAGAATAAAGCGTAACTTTTCTCTATGGTAAACATAGCTACAAGCCAGTCAATTTCCCTTACAGAAATTTGATAAAATATTGATAGATCCATTTTAATATGTAGGCTGCACTCGGATGTCCATATCTCTATCTGGACTTCCAAAACTTATAGACACTCTGTTAACTCATTGAGATAGACTCGTTCATAACCTGCCAGTGACAACTCGAAATAGCTTTCCTAAGTTGACCGTGAAACTGAATTTTTCTTTGTACGTGGAATAAATAGGTTACGGAAGTCAGTTGAAACTTAGAGACAAAACGAATTAGGATGTCGGTAGCACAGAGGTAGCACCGAGCTATTTTCAGGAAGTAGGGTAAAACGAAAAGCCTTTAAAAATGGTGGCCCCAGCTGGACTCGAACCAGCGACCGATCGATTATGAGTCGAGCGCTCTAACCAACTGAGCTATGGGGCCACGTTAAACTTTCTGCATTTAAGCGGCGTGCAGTATAAAAACTTTTCGCTGCTTTGTCATCCGGCTTGTTAGGCTAACTACGGTTAATTGCTGCTTTTTTAGGCTTTATACCGGTTTAAATAGTAAAGGCGCCGCTTGGCGCCTTTAACTTATCGTTGCAAAAGCTAATGTTTACTCGTCTAAGAAGCTTTTTAATACTTCAGAACGCGAAGGGTGGCGCAGCTTGCGCAGGGCCTTGGCTTCAATTTGCCGGATCCGCTCACGGGTTACGTCAAATTGCTTACCCACTTCTTCCAGGGTGTGGTCGGTATTCATATCAATACCAAACCGCATCCGCAGTACTTTGGCTTCACGGGCAGTTAAGCCAGCTAGTACTTCGTTGGTAGCATTTTTCAGGCTTTCCATGGTGGCAGAATCAAGCGGTGACTCACCGCCGGCATCTTCAATAAAGTCGCCCAGATGCGAATCTTCATCATCGCCAATCGGGGTTTCCATTGAAATCGGCTCTTTGGCGATTTTCAGCACTTTACGGATTTTGTCTTCCGGCATTTGCATACGTTCTGACAACTCTTCTGGTGTTGGCTCGCGCCCCATTTCCTGCAGCATCTGGCGGGAAATACGGTTTAGTTTGTTAATGGTTTCAATCATATGCACCGGAATACGGATGGTGCGGGCCTGGTCGGCAATAGACCGGGTAATAGCCTGGCGGATCCACCAGGTGGCATAAGTTGAAAACTTATAACCGCGACGGTATTCAAACTTATCTACCGCTTTCATCAAACCGATATTACCTTCCTGAATTAAATCCAGGAATTGCAAACCACGGTTGGTGTATTTTTTGGCGATAGAGATAACCAGACGCAGGTTAGCTTCGACCATTTCTTTCTTAGCGCGACGGGCTTTGGCTTCGCCTATCGACATCCGGCGATTGATATCTTTAATTTTAAAGATACTTAAGCCGGTTTCTTCTTCCACTTTTTTCAGTTTTTCAACGCTGCGAACTAAATCTTCGCGCATGTCTGCTAAGCGGACGGCATAACCTTTGCCGCCTTTAATTTCAGCGTCGATCCAGGCGGTTGAAGTTTCATGGCCGGTGAAGGCTTTAACGAATGTTTTCTTCGGCATTTTGGCGTATTCGACGCATTGCTTCATTAACAGCCGTTCTTGCACCCGGACACGGTCCATCATTTCGCGCATGTTTTTAACCAGGCGGTCAAACTGCTTGGGTACTAACCGGAAACAACGGAATACTTCGCTAAGCTTTTCAATTTCGGTTTTAGTGGTCGCGTGTTCGCGGCCATTTTTCTCAATAGAGTTGCGGGTAACATCATACTGAGTGCGCAACTCACCGAATTTTATCCGTGCTTCTTCAGGATCCGGGCCGGTGTCGGCTTCAGTATCGTCGTCACTGTCGTCGTCATCGTTATCGTCGTTGTCGTCGTCTTGCTTATCTTCCGGTACGTCGGAACCGATATGGCTGGCAATGACCGGCGCTTCGTCAATTTCGTTCGGGTCAATAAAGGCAGAAACAATGTCGCTTAAGCGAATTTCTTCCGCTTCAAACTTGTCCCATTGCTCCAGCAAGTATGTGATAGCTTCCGGATATTCAGCCACCGAGGTTTGCACCTGGTTGATACCCTCTTCAATCCGTTTGGCGATAAGAATTTCGCCTTCGCGGGTTAACAGCTCCACGGTACCCATTTCCCGCATGTACATCCGAACCGGGTCGGTAGTGCGGCCCAGTTCTTTGTCCACACTGACCAGCGCTTGAGCGGCTTCTTCTGCGGCGTCTTCATCCGTGGAGGCGTCAGCCATGATCAAGTCATCGGCATCTGGTGCGCTTTCAAACACCTGAATACCCATATCGTTGATCATGCGAATAATATCTTCGATCTGATCAGAGTCGATAATGTCTTGTGGAAGGTGATCATTAACTTCGGCAAAAGTAAGATACCCTTGCTCTTTACCTTTAATGATTAGGAGTTTTAACTGCGACTGAGGACTTTGCTCCATAGAGACTTATCTTCCACCAATGTTGATTAATGTAAAAATGCGAACTAGCGATTATAACAAACCGAAGCTTTTCTAGCCAGTCGGAGTTAGCTTGCTGGTCGCGGTTTTTTGCTTTTCAGTGCTTTTAGCAACAGCACATATTCATGTTGTTCGGTCTGGGTGAGTTGTTTTAGTTTATCTTTTCGTTCCAGGGCTTCCAGCCGTTGTTGCAGGTATTGGTCTTCAATAGAGTGGAACGTATCCAGAAACTCTGCTGATAACTGCTCGGGCTCTATCTGGTGTTGCCAGGCCGCCAGTTTTAACAGGATGGCATGCTCAGGCAGATCGCGCCAGTATTCCAACAATTGCGCCGTTGTAAGCGTCGGTTTATCCAGTAAATGCTGCTGTACGGCCAGTAACAAGGCAATACCCGGAATGTCGGCATCAGCCAGTTCTGGCGCATACGGCATAACATTTGCCAGCTGTGGTGTTTGCAGTAATAACGCAATCGCCCGGCGCATTGGCGTCATTTTAATTGTGGCAGGTGCGGGTCGCGCTTGCTGCCGGCTGGTTACCGGTTTTAAGCGTTCACTGGCACGGCCCAACAGGTTATCCAGCTTTTGCTGCAGGGTTTCCCGGTAAAAACTGCTGGGTATTTGCTTGATTAACTCGGTACCTTTAGCCAGCAAGGCCGATTTACCGCCATCGCTGTTCGCATCAAATTCCTGTAGTAAATGTTCAAACAGATACTGACTGAGCGGCAGCGCTTGCTCTAAGCGGGCCATAAAAGCGGCTTTACCTTCTTTTTGCACCAGGGAATCCGGGTCTTCGCCATCGGGCAGAAACACAAAATTCAGTTCTACGCCATCTTTTAACTGTGGCAAGGCATTTTGTAAGGCACGCCAGGCTGCGTCCCGGCCGGCCCGGTCACCGTCATAACAGCAAATTACTTTTGGGCTGTAACGAAACAAGATATGCATTTGATCTGAGGTGGTAGCGGTACCCAGACAGGCCACCGCAAAGCGGATGTCATGCTCGGCCAGCGCCACGACGTCCATATAGCCTTCTACCACTAATAACTGCTTAAGATGTCCTGGTTGCTGGCGTACCTGATACAAACCATACAGCTCACGGCCTTTGTGAAACAGCCGGGTTTCCGGTGAGTTCAGGTATTTGGGCTGGCCATCATTTAAAATGCGGCCACCAAAAGCAATAACCCGGCCCCGCTTGTCATGAATAGGGAACATTAAGCGGTCGCGGAAAAAATCATACTCGCGGCCATTGTCGTTACGGTTAACCAGCTTCAGCTCAATTAACTGTTCCCGCACTGCCCGCGGTTTGCCGTTACTTAACTGCTTTAATACGCCATCCCAGCCATCCGGCGCATAGCCTAACTGAAAATCGCTGATGGTCTGCGCCGATAAGCCTCGTTTTTGTAAATACTGTTGTACCGCCGGGCCATTGGCATGCTGCTGCAATTGTTGCTGGTAATAGTCGGCGGCTTGCTGCATTAAGCTGTAGTCATCGGCCTGTGCAGCCGGGCGGGCGGGGCCTTTGCCCTGTTCGCGCGGTACGTCCATATGCAGTTGTTTGGCCAGTTCTTCAATGGCCTCAACAAACTCTAGTTGCTCAAACTCCATCATAAAGCTGATGGCATTGCCATGGGCGCCACAGCCGAAGCAGTGATAGAACTGTTTGTCGGGGCTGACGGTAAACGACGGGCTTTTTTCGTTATGGAACGGGCAACAGGCAGAGTAGTTCTTACTACCTGCTTTTTTCAGGGGTACGCGTTGGTCAATCAGCTCAACAATGTCTGTTCTGGCGAGCAGATCATCAATAAACTGACGGGGTATTTGTCCTGCCACTGATGTCCTTTATATGCTTTCCAAAAAAAGACAAACCGTGCTCAAAGAACACGGTGTGCAGATATCGGCCTGACGCCTGATTGCGAACCTGCTGACGAGAACCGCTATGTTGCGGTTAGGCAGGTTAACGCCGGATGACTGTAACTTAGTACAGGCGGATCCGACGTGCATTCTCGCGAGAAAGCTTTTTAGCATGGCGTTTTACCGCTGCAGCTTTCTTACGCTTACGAACCCAGGTAGGCTTCTCGTAAAATTCTTTAGCACGTACATCAGCTAATACGCCAGCTTTTTCACAAGAGCGCTTAAAACGACGTAATGCTACGTCAAACGGTTCGTTTTCTTTTACTTTAACAACAGGCATTAAATTCTCACCTCGGTCAAACTTGGTTATCAGTAACCAATTACGATTAAAAATGGTGCGGCATTTTACGCAAAAACCCCCACCAATGTAAAGCGAATAAGTGATCTTAAATTAGATCTTCTGGCTCTGGCAGGGTGAAGCCGTTACAATGCGCGCGTTAAAGGCCGGCAAGTGTACCTGAAGTTTCTGGCCAGATCCTACTATTTACTGATTATTTAACCTGATTTATGGAAAAGTGATGCGCGTATTAGGTATTGAGACATCCTGTGATGAAACCGCTATTGCTATTTATGATGGCAAACAAGGTTTGTTAAGCCATGTATTGTATAGCCAAATTCCGTTGCATGCTGATTACGGCGGGGTAGGGCCTGAGCTGGCATCACGCGATCACGTTAAAAAAACCTTGCCGTTAATTCAACAGGCACTTGAGCAGGCAGGTCTGAATGCCAGTGATATTGATGGCGTAGCCTATACCGCCGGGCCAGGGTTAGCCGGGGCGCTGTTAGTGGGTGCCACTATCGGCCGCAGCCTGGCCTACGCCTGGCAAAAGCCTGCTTTGGCAGTGCACCATATGGAAGGTCATTTACTAGCGCCAATGCTGGAAGAAAACCCACCGCCATTTCCGTTTTTAGCACTATTGGTCTCGGGCGGACACACTCAGTTGGTCGGCGTAGAGGGCATTGGTCGCTACGAGCTGTTGGGCGAATCAATAGATGATGCTGCCGGTGAGGCTTTTGATAAAACAGCTAAACTGATGGGGCTCAGTTACCCCGGTGGCCCTTTGCTGGCAAAGCTGGCACTTGCGGGTGACAGTAAAAAATATAAATTCCCACGGCCGATGACCGACCGTCCCGGCCTGGATTTCAGTTTTAGCGGCCTGAAAACCTCGGCCGCCAATATGATTGCCAAAGAGGGCAATAGTGAGCAGGTGCAAGCCGATATCGCCGCGTCATTTCAGCAGGCGGTGGTAGATACCCTGGTTATAAAGTGCGAGCGGGCGCTGGAGCAAACCGGTTATCAGCGGCTGGTTATTGCTGGTGGGGTAAGTGCTAACTTATCACTGCGTGAGCAATTGGCTGTGCTGTTAAAGCGGCGGGGCGGCGAGGTGTATTATCCGCGCAAAGAGTTTTGCACCGATAACGGCGCGATGATTGCCTATGCCGGCTACCAGCGTTTGAATGCCGGCCAGCAGCAAGATTTAACCATTGGCGTAACGCCACGCTGGCCAATGCAGGATTTAGCACCGGTCTGATTACAGGGATCTATTAAAATCGGGGTGTTGGCTTCGGTTGCAACTCCCGCTTTGGCTCGCCACAGCAACTCGCTCGCGCTGGCACGCTCACTCAGACACTCTGTGGCGCCCAAATCGGGATTCCAACCTTGCTTAACGGGATTTTTAGAAGTAATAAAGAATCACTCGCGAATGCGCTTACTTTTATCCCACACTTTGCTTTCTTTACCTTGATACAGCCGGACAATATTCTGGCGATGTCGGGCGATAATCAAAATGCTTAGCATTAATACCGGGATGGTATACAAAGGCTTAATCCACCAGGTGAATAATGGCGCCAACGCTACGGTGATAATAGCGGCCATTGACGAGTAACCTGTTAGCGCGACCAGCAATACCCAACTGGCGATTAACAGCCCGGCTAAATCAAGGCCAATTGGCATCATGGCACCAAACGCGGTGGCGACCGCTTTGCCGCCTTTAAAACCAAAGAACAATGGATAGATGTGGCCTAAGCAGGCGCAGATAGCGATGGCACCCAACCACAAGGGTTCAATCTGTAAAAAATAGGAACCCCAGACCGGAATAGTCCCTTTAAGAATATCGAACAGCAGCACCAGCACCGCTGGTAATTTTCCACCAAGGCGCAACACATTGGTGGCCCCAGGGTTGCCAGAGCCGTGAAACCGAGGGTCAGGAATGCGAAATAACTGGCAAACCAGCACTGCTGATGACACCGACCCCAATAAATAGGCGGCGCACATCATAATAACAATCAGCAGGGTCATTTCGACGGTTCCTCAGCACCAGTTTTTGCGATAAGATTGCGGCTCGCTAGTCGGCAGCAGGATAAAGGCTTTGTGGCCTTTTACCTATCCGACCAGCCTACCTGAAACGAAAAATAACGCAATCCGGATTTAACCGAATGGACATAGTTTTTATAAAACAGCTACAAGTCGATACTGTCATCGGAGTATACGACTGGGAGAAATCCATTCAGCAGCGCTTGTTGCTTGATTTAGCGCTGACCGCTGATCAGCGCAATGCCGCGGCCAGAGACGATATCAGCCTGACGCTTGATTACGCCGTTATTGCCGAAAAAGTGACGGCGTTAATTACCGCCGAACCTATTGAGCTGATAGAAACCGTTGCTGAAAAAGTCGCGACAATGTTGCTGTCGGAATTTGCCACCAGCAAGGTTGAAGTGACTGTGAGTAAGCCCGGCGCAGTTCCGCAGGCGCAAACGGTAGGCGTGCATATTGTAAGAACGGCACCGCTGGCAACGGCGCCGAAGGACTATGCCTGATGGCTCGTATTTTTATCAGTATTGGCAGCAACACCAACCGTGAGCATTACACCCGGGCAGGTGTGTTGTCGCTGCAACAATATTTTGGTGATCTGCAATTATCGTCAGTCTATGAAAGTGAAGCCGTCGGCTTTAACGGTGATGCGTTTTATAATCTTGTCGCGGCCACCGATACCGAGTTAAGCATTGCCGACTGTGTGCAGGTGTTAAAGCAAATTGAAGATAGCCATGGCCGGGTCCGTAGTGCTGAAAAATTCTGTGGCCGTACGCTTGATCTGGATTTACTGACTTATGACCAGGTTATTTGTCAGCAACCGGTGGTGCTGCCCCGTGGCGAAATAACCGAAAATGCTTTTGTATTGTGGCCTATGGCCGAGCTGGCACCCGAGGCTATTCATCCTCTGGCTAAGCAAAGCTATGCTGATTTATGGCAAGCCTACCCGAAAACCAATCAAAAAATATGGCCAGTACCTTTTACATGGAGTGAACAACATTGAGTACAGTGGAAGTTATTATTCTGGCAATTATTCAGGGTATTACCGAGTTTCTACCGATATCATCATCTGCCCATTTAATTTTACCGTCGGCCGTGTTCGGCTGGCAGGATCAGGGTATTGCTTTTGATGTCGCTGTGCATGTCGGGACCTTACTGGCGGTAATGCTGTACTTCCGGCAAGATATTGGCCGTTTAACGGTAGGCTGGCTGCAAAGCCTGGGTGGTCATCACAGTACCGACAGTAAATTAGCCTGGTGGGTTATTTTAGCAACTATACCGGCTGGTCTGGCCGGCTTGCTGGCTGCTGATTATATTGAAACCTATTTGCGTTCGCCGTGGGTATTGGCCATTACCACCATTGTCTTTGGTTTAGTGCTGTGGTGGGCTGATGCGACGGCAAAACAACAACAAAGTATGGAACAACTCAGCTGGCACCAGGCCTTATTTATTGGTGTGGCGCAGGCAATATCGCTTATTCCGGGAACGTCGCGATCGGGTATAACCATGACGGCCGCGATGTTGCTGGGCTTAGATAAAGTCAGTGCTGCCCGTTTTTCGTTTTTATTATCGATTCCAATCATCGTACTTAGTGGCGGTTATCAGGCCAGTAAGTTGTTATCTGAGCCGGAGCGCTTCGACCTTAGCGCTATTTTTCTGGGGATGGGCCTGGCGTTTATCAGCGCATTAATTTGTATTCACTTCTTCCTGAAAATTATCAGCCGGATGGGCATGCTGCCTTTTGTTATTTACCGTCTGCTGCTTGGGGCAGGCCTGATTATCTTTCTAAGCTGGTACGCTGTTTAAATAGATACCGGGTTAAGCATCCTGCCAGGCCCGTTTCGCTGCGCTGACGGCCGCTAAGCGGGCCTTATGTAACTCTTCGCCGATGGCTTTGCCTTGCAGGCCTGTTGCTACTATCTCGCGCACGTTAACCGCTATGGCTGCCTTTGCCAGTTGTTGTAAATAGTCAGCCTGCGGGTAGTCATGCCGTTCAAAGCCGGTGCGACCGCGCAAATCTGCTTTACAGCACACGATAATATCGGTCAGACGTTGGGGTTTACGCCATAAATCGATACCGTTAAACAGCTTTAAAACCGTTGACGCTTTTAATTCGCGGGCTTTGTGTACCAGTTGATGATACTCACAGACCAGCAGCGCCAGCTCGCGGCAATCGTTGGGCACGGTTAATCGCTGACACAGCTGCTTGATTAGTGGCAAGCCAGTATGCTCATGGCCATGATGTGATGGTAGTAATTCGGCTTTAGTCACGCCTTTTCCTAAGTCATGCACCAGGCAGGCGAAGCGAATGTCGACACGCTCAGATAACGCAGCGGCTTGCTCCAGCACCAGCAGGGTATGAATGCCGGTGTCAATTTCCGGGTGCCATTTTTCCGGTTGAGGTACCCCCCACAGCGCGGCCAGCTCTGGCATTAGCGCGTGCAATGCGCCACAATCATGTAGTACCTGAAAATACGCGGCCGGGCTTTGGCTGCCAAGCGCTTTGGCCGTTTCCACCCATACCCGCTCGGGGCTTAAGGTGTTCAGCTCACCACTGGCACTAAGCTTACGCATTAACGCCAGGGTTTCACTGGCCACGGTAAAACCTAAATGGGCATAGCGGGCGTAAAAGCGGGCCACCCGCAGCACCCGAAGTGGATCTTCAGCAAACGCTTCCGACACATGGCGCAGTATCCGGTGCTCGATATCGGCCTTGCCATGATAAGGATCGATAAAGTTGCCGCTGCTGTCTTTGGCAATAGCGTTAATGGTTAAATCACGCCGTTGTAAATCCTGCTGCAAGGTAACATCGGGTGCGGCGTAAACGTCAAATCCAGTATAACCTTTGCCATTTTTACGTTCAGTGCGGGCCAGCGCATGTTCTTCTTTGGTTGTCGGGTGCAGAAAAACCGGGAAGTCTTTGCCAACCTGCTGGTAACCTGCAGCAAGCATTTGCTCAGGCGTCGCGCCCACTACCACCCAGTCGTGTTCATCAAAGGGATAGCCCAGCAGCTCATCCCGCACTGCACCGCCTACAAGATATATCTGCACATGCTTTCCTGATTGCTTATTTTTTGCCATTATAGCGCCGTCAGTCTAATTTGCAGCGCTATTAACGCAGGATGCTTTGATGTATACCGGTTTTTTCGGTTTAACCAGTCCCCCTTTTTCAATTGCCCCTAATCCGGATTTTATGTATCTGGGCGCGCGCCATACAGAGGCACTGGCTCATTTACGCTATGGCCTGGGCGATGCCGGTGGCTTTGTGTTGTTGACTGGTGAGGTGGGTACCGGCAAAACCACGGTATCCCGCTCGTTGTTGCAGGAGCTGGACAGTACAACAGACGTGGCCTTCATTTTAAATCCAACGTTGTCTGAGTTAGAGCTGCTGGCTGCCATTTGTGATGAGCTGAAAATTCGTTATAAAAAAGCCGATGCCAGTTTAAAACTGCTGGGCGATAAAATTACCCAGCGCTTGCAAAAGAATCATCAGGCCGGCAAAAAGACCATTCTGATTATCGATGAAGCACAGCATTTACAGCCAGCAGTATTAGAACAGTTACGATTGCTGACAAACCTGGAAACCAACACCAAAAAGTTGTTGCAGGTTATTTTAATCGGCCAACCGGAGTTACAGCAGCTGTTGCAGCGCAATGACTTGCGGCAGTTAGCGCAGCGGATCACTGCCCGTTACCATTTGCTGCCACTGGATTTAAACGAAGTACAATATTATTTAAAATACCGGCTGCACGTTGCCGGCTGCAGCAGGCCGGTATTTAGCAGCAAAGCGGTCTCGGCACTTTTCCAACATAGTGGTGGTATTCCCAGATTACTAAATTTGCTGGCAGACCGCGCTATGCTGGCCGCTTACAGTCAACAAAAACCACTGGTAGATACCGGGCACGTGCAGCGTGCGGCAACTGAAATATTGCCGCTTAATCATAGTAGTACTGTTGGTATGGCCCGCCAGTCACTGCCGGGATGGTTCTGGCCGTTGCTTACCGGCACTGGTATAGTTGTCGGGTTCTTACTGGCTATGGTGCTATTACCGATGCTAAGAGGTTAAATTTGTCAATTCTCATGGATGCATTAAAGCAACAGGTTGAACCGGCCGCTGCTGTTGTCAGCCAGCAAGCAGGCAATGGTTGGCGCAATCTGGCGTTATTGTTTGGTTTTTGCCTGGCGGTATTACTGGGAGGGAGCCTGGCGTACTGGTGGCAGAATGCTGCTACGGCTCAGACGAGTGCCCCTCAGCAGGTGAGTCAACAGCCTGAGCCGGAGCTTGCCGATAGTAGCAGCATTGTAGCTGCTTTGGTGAGCGCAGAGCCAGAGGCTAAACCGGCGTTGGCTGCTGAGCCAGCCACGGTTAAGCAACCGCAAGTGACGCAGGAAGCATTGCAGCCTGAGCCGAAAATTGTCAGTGTTACCGCACCACAGCAGGTAGCCGGTTCAGCCGGCGAGCAAGACTCTTTTGCAGCCGGGCCGGAAGCAGAAGTGTCTGATGAACTACGACAGCGCTTTGCGTCAGCGATGGCGGCCAGTGAGATAGACCGACGGCCGCTCCAGCCTGTGCTGCGGGGCAATAGTCCACCTGCCAGAGATATCAGTGAGCTTGCACCGGCACTGCAGCGGAAAATTCCGTCAATGCGGTTTGAAGCCCATGTATACGCCACACAGAGTGCACAGCGCTGGATTAAAGTGAACGGTAAAAGCTTGCAGGAAGGGCAGTGGGTAACGGCTGATATTCGCCTGAAAGAAATTACCCCGCAGTTTGTGTTACTGGAAATGGGTAATGAATTATTCAGTTTGGCCGCATTGACAGACTATGAACCGGACTACAGATAGTTACGGGCGTCCAGACCATATTTTTTTAAATCCACACAGCCTTCAATATGTTCTTCCTGCTGGCGGGATAAATCCATTATTTTGGGCGTAATGTGATGCTGATGCACACTGTGGTAAAACAACTTTACTTTTGGCTGCGTTGGTTTTTTCGGGTTGTTTTCCAGTACCAGGGCTAATTTGCCGGTTGTTAGCTTGACGACGGTGCCAGGTGGGTAAACCCCAATACATTTAATAAATAATTGCAGCAGCTCTGCATCAAGTTGTGACGGCGCCAGGCTGAGTAAATGGCGTGATGCAGCCAGTGGGCTCTGGTTACTGTTGGCCGGATTTGTTAGCTTTTCATACTGATTAACGATAGCCAGCATTTGGCTGCCTTTGGCTATCTGGTTACCTTTTATTGGCGGCGCACCGCTACCATCAAGCCGGGCACAATGCTGGCTGATCCACAGTGAGACCTGACCAGCTAAATCTTTATTGCGCTGTAATGCCGCTAAACTGGTGCTAATGGCGGCGGCATCCGGTTGCTCCAGTAAGTCAGGTTTCAGTGCCTTGCCAACATCGTGCAGAAGCGCAGCGGTTATCAGGCTTTTAGTACGATCACCGGGTAAATTAATAAACTTGCCGTAGGCGGCAATATAAACTGCGCAATTGACGCTATGTTGCAGCAGGTTGTCACTTTGCTCTGCTATCCGGGTTAAACAAAGCAGGACATCCTGATTACGACTGACCGAGTCAGATAAACCGGCACTAACTTCATTTACCAGTGATAAATCAATAGGCTGGTTGCTGCGGGTTGCTTCCAGCACTAATTGCTGTACCCGCTGACTTTGCAGCAGCGCTTTTTCAGCCCGGGGCCATTCATCAGCAAACAAATGCCGTACTGGGGGAGCTTCTTGTTCACTGCTGGTAGCTTCTGTACGATCCGGGGTGGAGGGGGCCGGGCGTTCATTGCCTGGCAGAAAGCGTTCGGGATCGATCAGTACCGTCACAACCCCTTTTACTTTTAACTGGGCAATAGCTTGCGCACTGCGAACCCATCCCGCATGTTTAACGATTACTTCGCCGTGTTGCTCTAATACTTCTACAACATAACTACCCGGCTGAAGTTCTGTAACAGGAACTTTTTGATATGTCATTCAGTTGCCAGCTTGACCTTCTATCTGCGAAAAAAGTGGTAATTGTACGCTAAAATTACTTAACCTAACGTTAACGCATCGACCAAACGCCCTGATTTTGCGATCAAGTCATTCTTTATTATTGGCCAGATAAATATGCTTAAGCATAGCAAAAAGTAGCTACTGCTTGTTTTTTTTGTTTGTCATGGTTAAGCAGGCTTCGTGCGGGTTATTTTTTATATTGATCAGTATATAATCGTGCCATTCGCCCTACTGGCTGACGACACTGCGATGACCTTGCCATTAAAACCAAAGAATCTGGACCGGATCGACTTAAATATCCTGGACAACCTGCAAAAAGAGGGGCGGATTGCCAACGTCGATTTGGCAAAAAAAGTTAATTTAAGTGCCAGCCCATGTATTGACCGGGTGAAGCGACTGGAAAAAAGTGGCTATATTGAAGGCTATGGAGCACGCCTGAATGCCACTATGCTTGGTTTTGGTACTACGGTTTTTATTGAGATCACTCTGGATAATACCACCAGCGCAGTGTTTGACCGTTTTAAGGATGAGGTTTTAAAAGTTCCGCATGTGGTGGAATGCCATATGGTCGCTGGCGGGTTCGATTATCTGCTGAAGCTACGCCTGCCAAATATGGATGCCTATCGGATTATTCTGGAGCAAATCGTTGACTTGCCAGGCGTGGTGAAAAACCATACCTATGTTGTTATTGAACAAGTTAAGCGTGATACCGGGCTGCCGCTGAAAGCCAACGACAGCCTTGGATAAGCTGAACGGTTACATCCAACGTTCACTTTCGCGGCGTTTTGGCCAAAGTGCCGGTAACAACAGACCAAAAATAAGCCCAATAAGCAAAATGGCCGAGCCAATGACCATCGGATTTTGCCAGATACTGGTTTGGGTCGCTTCAAGTTGTGCTTTTAGTTGCTCGTACGAACGGTTTGCCTGGGCCAGTTGCTCCTGAGCATTTTCCCGTTCAACAATAGCGCTGTTGAGCTGGCTACTTAACTCACTTCGTTCCTGTTCCAGTTGCTGCACCTGATCACGCTGGCTGTTAAAGCGCTCTGTCAGGGTCTCCAACTGTGTCACCAGACCCGGTGTATAACTAACATATTCTTTTGGTAACCAGCCGGTTTTATTGTCGTCATATCGTATTTGCGCATAGCCGCTGTCACTGTCTTCACTGATAAACGTCACCTGCTGGCCCGCATTAATAGTGCCGACAATCCTGTATTGGTTGCCAGGGCCTGAGTGCAGATATACAAACAGCGCATCGCTGATAAAAGCTGGTTTCTCAGCGCTACTTTGCTGAGCCGCAACGGGCCAGCCTAGCACGACAAACAGTAACGGCAGGAAAATTATCCGGGAAACAGAGCTGCGAAATATTCTAAACATAGGTATCCTAATTCAATCCAGTCAGCTGCTACGCTTTTACAAGGCATAGCACGTTACTTGGATGATAGGGAGTTGTCAGCAAATTGACAAGTGCAAATAGCCAGACAGTGCCGCTAGTGGCATAACAGTGAGGATAACCTGACATGAGTATAGAGCTGGAATTAAAGTTTTTACTGGCGAAGCCGGCTGCTGAAAACTTACCATTGCTGCTGACCGCATGCGGTAATCTGCAAAATGCTGGCCAGGCCGCGCTCCTTAACGCCTATTTCGATACGTCTGATAATTGGTTTCGGCAACATGATATGGGGCTGCGTACCCGCCAGAAGCACGGCAACTTTGAACAAACCATAAAACTGGCAGGACAACAACACGGTGCCTTACAAGCCCGGCCAGAATTCAATGTGCCGGTGCAGGGTATCACGCCGGAATTAGCCGCATTTCCGCCAGAGATTTGGCCTGATAACACTGATATTGATCGCCTGCAGCAGCAGATAGCCGAAATATTCCGCACAGACTTTGTACGCCAGAGTTGGCAACTGCACTATGAAGACAGTGTACTTGAAGTTGTATATGACAGCGGAGAGGTTATTGCCGGCAGCAAAAACGAGCCAATTAGTGAACTGGAGCTTGAACTGCTGAGCGGCCCGGCATCTGCACTTTTCAAGGTGGCCGCTCAGCTGTTGTCTGCCTTGCCAGTGCGCACCGGTTGGCTCAGCAAAGCGGCACGCGGGTATTTACTGGCGAATAAGCAGCAACTTACCCCGCCATTACCACAGCAGTCGGGGCTGGTTGCTTTACTATCTGCGCTGCAGTGCACCGAAGCCTTGTATTTTCGTCAGCAAGCAGGTGCGGCTTCCCTGGCTGGCGGGATCACTGAGCTGACCCGGGCCCGGCATTATTTACAGCAATTAAGTGAAGAGCTTGATGCACTGCAATACCCCGCACTCAGCAGTCACGCGGCAGATTTGGCTGAACAACTGCAGCGCGGCGTAGTGATATTCAGCCAGACTGGATACAACCAGTTTTTGCTGGAATTGGCGCAGTTATTGTTTCAGCAGAGTGATGCCGGACAAAGCTGATAGTTGATTAGGAGAAGTGATGAGCAGCAGTGACAGCTACTGGCAGCAATTGTACAGTCAATTAGCGGGTGACGGGTTAACGACCGATCAGCAGCAACAGTTACGCACGCTGTTGCAAGCCAGTCTGTTTTTGGGCCGTACGCTATCTCAGCAACCTGAACTGCTTATGCTACTAGTGGATAATGCTGAACTGGCCCGCCAGCTAGAGCAGCCCTGGCAGAACCCGCTGACCGACATTGATCTAAATGACGAGACAGCGGTGTATCGCAGCCTGCGCCGTTATCGCAACCGGGCGTTGTCCATTTTACTCTGTGCTGATATTTATCAGCTACAAAGCATCGAACAAAGCTTAGCCCGGGTATCAAGCCTGGCGGATTGCCTGATAAGTAGTGCTTATCGCTGGGCGTATCAGCTGCAACAGCAGCAAAGTGGTACGCCCTATGATGAGGACGGCAACCCTATGCCAATGCTAATTCTGGGCATGGGTAAGCTCGGAGGGCGTGAGCTTAATTTTTCCTCCGATATTGATCTGATTTTTACCTATCCCGGACATGGCGAGACCCGTGGCGGTCGCCGGCCGCTGGAGCATCAGCAATTTTTCACCAAGTTGGGTCAGAAGCTGATTGGCGCGCTGCATCAGGCCACGGCAGACGGTTTTGTGTACCGGGTAGATATGCGGCTGCGACCATTTGGTGATAGTGGCCCCCTGGTGCTGAGCTTTGCCGCGTTGGAAGATTATTACCAGGAGCAAGGGCGCGATTGGGAGCGCTATGCGCTGCTAAAAGCCCGCATTATTAATCCAGAGCAGCAGCATAGTGCAAACCTGTACCAGTTACTACAGCCCTTTATTTACCGGCGTTATATCGACTTTTCAGCCATTGAATCCTTGCGGCGGATGAAGCAATTAATAGAGCAGGAAAACCGGCGTCGCAACCGGGTAGACAATATTAAATTGGGTGCCGGCGGTATCCGTGAAGTGGAGTTTGTCGTTCAGACCTTACAATTAATCCGCGGCGGGCGGATTCCGCAATTACAGCAGCAAAGCTTGTTAAAGGCCCTGCAGGGTTTGGTTCAGCATGACATGTTGACGGCCAGTCAGGCCGACGAGTTAAAGGCTGACTATTTGTTTCTGCGCCGGGTAGAGCAGGCGTTGCAGGGCATAGATGATAAGCAAACTCAAACTCTACCGGCAGATAGCTGCGGCCGGGCTCAGCTCCTGGTGTCACTGACCATTGCCGATTGGGCAACGCTGCAGCAACAGGTGGCGGCAGCCATGGCCCGGGTGCATCAGCAATTTAAACAGGTTATTGATCACGAAGACAGCCCGGAGCAGCAAGAGCTTGGCGTAGGCCGCTTATTGTGGGGCAGTCAGTTGCCAGCAGCCGATTTGGTTGAGCAACTGGACTGGCTCGACAATGACGCTGCGACGGCGCTTATCGAACAATTACAGGCGTTTCGACAGGACTGTCAGAAACGCAGTGTCGGACCGCGAGGCCATGAGTTTTTAAGTAAGTTAATTCCGATTTTGCTGCATTTATTACAGAGTGAGCAGGCAGATGGTCTGGTGCTGGGCCGTGTACTGGGAGTATTCCGGCAAATTATGACCCGTACCGCCTATTTAGAGCTGTTGTATGAAAACCCGCTGGCTCTGCAACAACTGGTGCTGTTATGCACCCAGAGCGGCTGGCTGGCAGATCAACTGGCTCGTTACCCTATGCTGCTGGACGAGTTAATTGACCCGGAGCAGTTGTATCAGGTTGCAAATAAAAGTGATTATCAGGACCGGCTGCGTCAGTATTTATTACGGGTACCGGAAGATGATTTAGAGTTGTTAATGGAAACCCTGCGCCAATACAAGCAGGCACAGCAACTACGAATTGCCGCCGCTGATATCAGTGGCGCCTTACCCTTGATGCAGGTCAGCGATCATTTAACCTGGCTGGCAGAAGTGGTTATGGAGCAGGTTGTGGCACTGGCCTGGCAGCAGATGACGGCGCGTTATGGTTTACCTGAGGGGGCCAGCGACACCGATCGCGGTTTTGCCGTTATCGCTTACGGCAAAATGGGCGGGTTGGAGCTGGGCTACGGCTCCGATTTAGACTTAGTCTTTTTGCACCGCTGCGACAGCCTGGCCAGTACCAGTGGTGATAAAGCCATTGATTCACGCCAATTTTATCTGAAACTGGCACAGCGGGTATTGCATCTGGCAACCACCCGCACCAACAGTGGCGTGTTATATGATATTGACACCCGGCTGCGGCCATCAGGGAATTCAGGTCTGCTAGCCATTCATATTGATACCTATCAGCAGTATTTGCATGACGAAGCCTGGACCTGGGAGCATCAGGCATTAGTGCGTGCCCGGCTAATCATTGGTGCAGCACCGATGGCTGACCGTTTTGAACAAATACGCGCCGAAATTATCGAAATGACACGTGACCCATTGCAGTTATGCCGCGATGTTGCCGCCATGCGCTTAAAGCTACGCAGCCACCACGGCAGTGCGGACGATGATGTTAAACATAGTCTTGGCGGCATTGTCGATTTAGAGTTTATCAGCCAGTACCTGGTGTTGGCGCACGGTAAGGCTTATCCGGCGTTGTATCGATACAGTGATAATATCCGGATCCTGGACGCGGCAGGCGATGCCGGTCTGCTGACGGCCAGTCAGGTTAGTGAGTTACAGCAGGCTTATCAGTTATTACGTGGCCTGGGACACCGGCTGACCCTGGCGCCGGCCAGAGTACCAACGGAGAGCAGGCTGGCGGCCGCCAGAGCCACCGTGCAGCAGGTGTGGCATCAACTGTTTGAACAGGATTAACATTTTAAAGCATTAAGGGCCGGCTTTCTTCATGCTGATGGGCTGACAGTTTTCTTGCAGGAATGGCGTTAGCCGGTCAGTGATCACCGCTGCCCGCTCGTTTGGGCAAAAGTAAGTCAGTACCGGCTCGGCAAAGTCAGGAGCAATGGCTTTACCGATTTCATGTACTGTGCCAAGCAAGGTTGTATCGGTCTGGAAATACTGCTTCACAATATAGTCGCGTGGCAGAGTCCAATATATCTCAACGCCTTCACTGCGCGCATAATTACTTAAACTGGTTTTTAAGCTGTCACCCGCCCGGAACCGCCGGTCGGTAATCAGGCCTTGCCAGTTTGCCGGCGCGGGCAATACTTCACGGCCGCGCTGTGCCAGATTACGGCTTAATTGACCGCTGGTATCGGGCAGACTAATGTGAAAGTCGCTTTGATCACGCTCTGTCGCCGGGCCGCGGATTTTACTGTAAAACTCGCTAAACCCTTTGGCAGCAGTGTTCATGGTTTCTTTCTTAAAGATTAAATCGGGTTTAGTTAGTAACACATAACCCACAGTGAGTAAAAATCCCAGAATTAGCAGCGTACGAAACCACATTATCATTGCCTCTTGCTTGTGTTAGCCGGTGCTGTTTTATATAACGATGGTGCGTCCGGTTGCGGCCGGGTTTTAAAGCGACGGTGCAGCCACATATATTGCTCCGGATGCTTCAGCACCGCCTGCTCTACCCATTGGTTTACCCGGGTCACATCGGCTTTATCATCACCACTTGGAAAATGCTCAAAGGCGGGTAACACTTCAACCTGATAGCCTTTGTAACCCGGCAAACGATAAGTGTAGACCGGAATAACCACACAGTTTGCCGCATTGGCAAATAACAAGGTACCGGTGGTAGTGGCGGTCTCTGCGACGGCAAAAAACGGCACAAACTCAGCGCGATTGCGGCCATAATCCTGATCCGGCAGATACATGCAAACTTCCTGCTGGTTTAGTGCTTGTATTAACCCTTTAACGTCGCGTTTGCCAATCATATATTTGTTAGATCGGTTGCGACCATGATACTGCAGGTAGTCCATCAACGGATTATTATGCGGCCGGTAAAAACCAACGCTGGGATGGGTTAAACCAAATACCCGGCAAGCCGTCTCCAGGTGCAGAAAATGGCCGGCCAATAGTAAGACACCTTTGCCTTCGGCCAGGGCTGCTTCAATATGCTGATAACCTTGAAAGTGCGCCAGCCGGCGGATGCGCCAGTTGGGCCACCACCAGCCGATAATGGTTTCAAATAATGCTTTGCCGGATTCTGCAAAGTTAGCTTTAAGTAAAGCCTGCTGCTCCGCCAGTGGCATGTCTGGAAAACACAACTGAATGTTGCGCTGCGCTACTTTACGCCGGGCCGGTAGCAGCCGGTATAACAATATGCCAACGGCACTGCCCAACAGCATTAATACCCGGTAGGGTAGCCAGCTGATTAGCCACATCAGGCCAACGCCAAGCCAGAGTAACCAATACTGAGGTAACAGAAAACGCCAGCTAAAACGGGGAGCATTAACCACTGTGGCTGTCTCGGTAGTAAATAATGGGGCTATTGTAACGAAAAAAAAGCTGTGGGAAAGGCAAAACTGGTAAGAGGTTCACCGCAAGTGCGGTGAACCTTATTGCAAATTAACTGCTTAGTGCCTGATTTATAGCCTGTAAGTCTTGCTCTGACAAATTACCGGCTGCCTGTTTCAGTGACAATATCGCAATAACGTAATCATAGCGGGCCGCCGATAAATTACGGCGGGCTTCAAACAGGTTTCGGGTACTTTGCAGCACATCAACAATGGTACGGGTGCCTACTTCAAATCCCGCGTCCGTTGCATTTAACGCACTGTCAGCTGAAATTACGGCTTGCTCCAGCGCCCGGATGGTCGCAATATTGGCGTTAATGTCATTAAATGACACCCGTACCTGGCGTACGGCTGTGCGGTAACTCTGCTCTAAATCCTGGCTGGCCGCGACATAGTTGGCGCGGGCTACTTCAGTTGCGGCCACAGTGCCACCACCACCATAAAGCGGTACCCGTAAATTCAGGCCAATACTATTATTATCAAATCTTGGTGGATTGCTGTTTTGCACCATACCCGCAAATTTTCTGTCTGCCTCGCCATCTTCTGTGCCATAGCTGGCGTCAAGGCTCAAAGTTGGATAGTGACCGGCTTTGGCATTTTCAATATCATTTTGCGCCACTTCCAGTGCCAGTTTATTGGCCTTGATATTCAGGTTGAGCTCTTCAGCCAGCGCCACCCAGGCATCGGCCGTTGCCGGCGAGGGTAAGACGGTATCAAATTTGTCTGTATCCAGACTGGCCAGCTCACTGTGGTACTGGCCGGTAATTTCACGCAACGTTTCGCGGGCAGTCTCTACTAAGTTCTGCGCGGCAATTTCCCGTGCTACAGCACTGTCGTATTGCGCCTGAGCTTCATGCACATCGGTAATAGCAGTTAGCCCCACAGCAAAGCGTTGCTTGGTTTGTTCCAACTGACGTTCAATCGCCCGTTTTTCTGCGCCGGCAAAGCTTAAGCCGTCAACCGCTTCCAGTACGTTAAAATACGTCTGTGATACCCGGACAATAAGCGCCTGCTTTTCAGCATCCAGAATAGTTTGGCTTTGCATCGCTTGTTTTTCAGCGGAGTTCAGGTTTTTCCAGTTAGTCCAGTCGAACAAAGACTGGCTCAGGCCAACCTGTGCACTCCAGCCTCTGGATTCCACTTCAAGGTTAACTAACTCAGCGCCGATAAACGCCTGGCTTTCGCGGGTGCTTCTGCTGTATCCCGCGGTTAAATTAATCTGGGGTAGTAAACGGGCTTTAGAGATATCAATCCGCTCTTTGGCAGCATCACGTATTGCTGTTGCTCTGAGCAGTTGAGTATCTTTCTGGGTGGCCAGCTGATATACAGTTGCCAGGTCGTCAGCCGTGGCGCTAACACTGAATACGGCTAACGAAGAAAGAATTAAAGTACTTAAAAACGTTTTTTTCATAATCACCAAGTCCTGGCTTAAAAGGAAACTGCCTAAATGATAACCTGTTACGGTAAACTAAGTCAGGATTAAACCGTAAAGTTACCGTCAAGAGTGTAACAAAATGTGAGGGCAGACATGTCTGAATTCAATAATAGCGATTATCCATTATTTACCGGTCAAGATGTAGAGATAATCGATAAAAGCACGGTTTTTCAGGGTTTCTTCCGGATTGAGCGCTGCACTTTGCGTCATAAATTGTTTGCCGGTGGCTGGAGTACGCCAATGGTAAGGGAAATATTTGAACGTGGCGACGCGGTTGCAGTGTTACCTTATAACGCGCTTACCGATGAGGTGGTGTTAGTAGAGCAATACCGGATAGGCGCAATGAAAGCCTGCCATAGCCCCTGGCTGCTGGAAATTATTGCCGGTATGATTGAGCAGGACCATGGTGCAGCGGATACGGCCCGACGTGAGGCAGCGGAAGAAGCGGGGCTTGAGCTTGGTGCGCTATGGCCTATGCTTAATTATTTTTCCAGCCCGGGTGGCAGTACTGAACGGGTGCAATTGTTTCTGGGACAATTGTCTGAGCCGGTAACAGAGGGCATTTACGGGCTGGTGGCAGAGCATGAAGATATTAAAGTGCATGTTATGTCGCGCTCCCGCGCTGTGCAATTATTGTCTGAGGGCCGGATTAATAACGCTGCGACCGTCATTGCTTTGCAATGGCTGGATATTAATTTAACTGAAGTGCGTCGTACCTGGAGCAGTAATGTTGTTGACTAAACCGCGGCAGTATCAGCCGCAGTTGCCAGACTTTCTGAGTTTATGCGAGCGAAACTATGCCCGCCTGAACCGCTTATTGCCGGCCAGTTTTTTGCCCGGTATGCAATGGTGTATTGCGATAACAGCGCAACAGCATTATCAACTCTGCATCCTGGAATGTGGTCCTTTTACTACCCGTTTGCAAATTGAATCAGTTGCTGATAATCAGTCGTTGTATAAGCCAAGTTTTGATGTGCAGTTATACCATGATGCCCAGCTGGCTGAGGTGGTGCGGGTGGCCGGGCAGCGTCGGTTTGCCGCCCGCTATTCGTATCCTAACCCACAGATGATGCAACCTGATGAAAAAAGACAGATTAACCAACTTTTGGCTGATTGGCTGAAGCTTTGTATTGCACAGGGGTATGCTGTAGCTGCTGCAGGTACTGATTAATGGGGTTATTGCAGTTAGCCGCCAAAGAGCAGTATCAGATTATCCAGTTAACGGATTGCCATTTGCTGGCAGACCTTGACGGTGATTATCACGGCGTAAAACCTGGTCGCTACCTGCAACAAGTTGTAAGCGCCATTGCAGCAGATTGCTGCCAGCCTGATGCCGTTGTTTTAACGGGTGATTTAAGCCAGGATCATAGTTTTGCTTCCTATCAGTTGTTGGCCGGGCTACTGCGGCCGCTAAGCTGCCCGGTGCTGGTGCTGCCGGGTAATCATGACAATTATGAGCATCTTAGCTGGTTGACTCAGCAACCGCCGCTGGTGGCTGCCAGCAGTTTGCAACTGGCAGACTGGCATTTGCTGCTGCTTGACACCAAAGGAACGACGCCGGCTGGTTACTTTGAGCTGCCGCGCCGTCAGGCACTGGCTGAACATTTTGCCCGTTGCCCCGCCGCAAATTTCTGGCTGTTTAGTCACCATCATCCACTACCTCTGGGCAGCGCCATTGACAAACACGGCTGGCAGAATGCCGCCCCGTTCTGGCAGTTGCTGGCAACAGAACCCAGAGTCAAAGGTCTGGCTCATGGCCACTGTCACCATGCCTATGCGAAGCAGCATCAGCAAATAGATGTTGTCGGCTGCCCGGCCAGTTCAGTGCAATTTTGCCAGGTACAGGCCTGGCAGACACTGGACCAGGGCCCGATGTATTGTCAGTGGCAATTTGGTGCTGATGGCCGGGTAAACTGGCAATTTATACGACTGCCGCCCACGGTTGCCGGACAAGGCTGAGAGCGGTGTGGTCAATTGCCTTTATACGCTTGCAAAGCGGCGATGAAGTGTTAGATTACCGCAAAGCCATACGTTAACATCAGGGCGCCCAGTGACCAGACAGCGATTAAAACTATGACAGAACAACTGTATAACGCCGAATCCATTGAAGTATTAACCGGGTTAGAACCGGTACAACGCCGTCCTGGCATGTATACCGATACGACCCGTCCTAACCATCTTGCGCAGGAAGTTATTGATAATAGTGTCGATGAAGCGCTGGCAGGTCATGCCGATCTGGTGCAAGTGATTTTACATGATGATCAGTCGCTGGAAGTCATCGACAACGGTCGTGGTATGCCGGTTGATATTCACCCGGAAGAAGGCGTGTCAGGGGTAGAGCTTATTATGTGCCGGCTGCATGCGGGTGGTAAGTTTTCTAACAAAAACTACCAGTTTTCCGGTGGTTTGCACGGCGTGGGTATTTCAGTGGTTAACGCGTTATCCAGTCGGGTAGATGTTAGTATTCGTCGCGATGGCAATGTATACGATATTGCATTTGAGCATGGCAATAAAGTCAGTGAGCTGGCTGTTACCGGCACAGTGGGCAAGCGAAATACCGGTACCCGGCTACGCTTCTGGCCTACGCCGTCTTATTTTGACTCACCTAAGTTTTCTGTCAGCCGCTTACTGCATGTGCTGAAAGCCAAAGCGGTGCTGTGTCCGGGTTTAACCGTAAAGTTTGATGATAAAGTGAATCAGCAACAATATAGCTGGTGTTATCAGGCGGGGATCCGGGATTATCTGGCTGAAGCAGTACAACACTATGTTGCGTTGCCAGAACAGCCTTTTGTCGGCAATTTTGCTGGCTCGCAAGAAGCCGTAGAATGGGCATTGCTGTGGCTACCCGAGGGTGGCGAGCTGATTACTGAAAGCTATGTCAACTTGATCCCTACCGCCCAGGGGGGCACCCATGTTAACGGTTTACGCCAGGGATTACTGGAAGCGTTGCGTGAATTTTGCGAATACAGAACCTTGTTACCGCGGGGCATTAAATTATCTCCGGAAGATGTCTGGGACCGCTGCAGCTATGTGCTGAGTGTTAAAATGCAGGACCCGCAGTTCGCTGGTCAAACCAAAGAGCGACTATCATCCCGTCAATGCGCAGCTTTTGTGTCCGGCATTGTTAAAGACGCGTTCAGTCTGTGGTTAAACGAGCACACCGATATTGCTCTGGCATTGGCCGATTTCTGTATCAATAATGCCCAGAAACGCTTAAAAGCGGCAAAAAAAGTAGTTCGGAAAAAAGTTACGTCGGGCCCGGCACTTCCCGGCAAGTTAACGGACTGTTCAGCGCAGGACCTTAATCAGACCGAGCTGTTTTTTGTAGAGGGTGACTCGGCAGGTGGAAGTGCGAAGCAAGCCCGGGATCGCGAGTTTCAGGCGGTTATGCCGTTGCGCGGTAAAATTCTCAATACCTGGGAAGTGGACTCGGGCCAAATTCTGGCCTCCCAGGAAGTACATGATATTTCGGTGGCCATAGGAATTGACCCGGACAGTCAGGACTTGTCGGGGCTGCGCTATGGCAAAATTTGTATTCTGGCGGATGCTGACTCCGATGGTTTGCATATTGCGACCCTGTTATGCGCGCTGTTTATGCGGCATTTCAGTGCCCTGGTTGTTGCCGGCCACATTTACGTGGCAATGCCGCCTTTATACCGGATTGATATTGGTAAAGACGTATACTATGCGCTGGATGAAGATGAAAAAAATGGCGTATTGGATCGGATAGAAGCTGAGAAAAAACGTGGTAAAGTCAACGTGCAACGTTTTAAAGGGTTAGGTGAAATGAACCCGTTGCAATTGCGGGAAACCACCATGGATCCCAATACCCGTCGTCTGGTGCAACTGACCATCGACGATGTTGACCAGACCATGGAGCTTATGGATATGCTACTGGCGAAAAAACGGGCGACAGACCGCCGCGATTGGCTGGAATTAAAAGGTGATAAAGCGCTTATCGCCTGATCTGTTTTACCTGGTGCGACCCAGAATGCAATTGGCCGACGAGACGGACAAAGGGTGTGAAATTGTTTTGATGAAAACCTGCCAATATTTACTATTACTATGCGCGCTTGGTTTGTCGGGTGTTGTTGTAGCCCAGCCAATACCTAATTGGTTGCAGGAACTCGACAGGATGAAACATCGCCAGCCAGAGCAAAGCCTGGCTATTCTGAACGCTCGTCAGCATGAGTTTGCCAGTCAGCCAACACATCTCCAGGCGTATTGGTTGCGCCAACAAGCCGCCATATACAGTGCCCTGGGCCGGCATCAGCAACAACAACAGGCTGCGCGCCAGGCCCTTGAGCTACTGCAGGATACTGAGTCTGCCTTAAAAGTAGAAATCTGGTACGAGCTGGGTTACGCCCTGGAAATGCAGGTGCAACTGAGCGAAGCACTAAACCATTATCAGCAGGGGACAGCGCTGGCGACCTTACTGGATAATGAAAAGCTGATATTGCGCGGCCAGATAAATCAGGCTGCCGTTATCAGTGAACAGAATGATGATCAGCAGGCAATGACAATACTTAAGTCTGTGTATCAACGTGCTGAAGTATTGCAGGATCAGGAAATCCTGGCTGAGGTTAATGCCCAGTTGGGGTTAATGTACTCGTCGCTGGGTTTTGAAGATGATGCACTGGAGTTTTTGCAGCAAGCGCTGGGGTTATACCAGCAATTGGGGTGGGTTAAAAATGAGATAGCAGTGTTGTTTAATCTGGCCCGTACCTTTAGTTACCAGGAAAAATATCAACAAGCACTGGACAACTTCAATCAAATGTTACAACGCAGTGAGGCGGCCAGTGATAACGTTAATCTTTACCATGCCTACCTCGGCTTAGCTATTACCAGCGCTGAAATGGGCCGTACTGCAACCGCGCTGGATTACATAGAAAAAGCCGAGCAATACTTACCGCATTTGCAATCGAGCTATCATGTGCAAAGCCATCATTATGAAAAAGCGTTAATTTATCGCGATTTAGCACAAACCTCGCAGGCATTGCAGCAAGTGCTGCTGGCAGAGCAGGCGGCCAGGCAACCAGCAGAGCAGGCTGATCACGTGGTACTGGCGTTAAAGCTGCTGCGGGCCGAGTTGTTAGCACAGCAAGATCAGTATCAGAAAGCTTATCAGGCGTTAAATGAGTTTGTAGAGGGTTTTCAGCAACTACGTGATAAAGAAAATGAACTGGCGCTGGAACGGATGCGGCTGGAGTTTGACAGTGAACGGCAACAAGTACGTACCAGCTTGCTGGAAGCAGAGAATGAATTAAAGGCCCTGCGCTTGCAGGAGGTCGAGCGTAAACGGCAAATTCAGCTGTTATGGTTGGCTATTCTGGGTTGTTCTACCCTTATTCTACTTGGCATTGTGTTATGGCAATTTAGTCGCCGGGCAGCAAAAACCAGCCATGGCAAAAGCGATGTACCTTTATAACGACTTAATTTAAGAAAACAGGAACAGGCATGACAGAAACGGTGTTATCCCATGACGGCGTTGAGCAGCTACCGCTGCGCCGCTTTACTGAAGAAGCCTATTTAAATTACTCCATGTACGTCATTATGGATCGGGCCTTGCCACACATTGGCGATGGTTTAAAGCCGGTACAACGTCGTATTGTTTATGCCATGTCAGAGCTGGGGCTGTCGCATCTGGCCAAGTATAAAAAATCGGCGCGTACCGTCGGTGATGTATTGGGTAAATTTCACCCGCACGGTGACAGTGCCTGTTACGAAGCCATGGTATTAATGGCTCAGCCTTTCTCTTATCGCTATCCGTTGGTAGATGGTCAGGGCAACTGGGGTGCGCCGGATGATCCAAAGTCGTTCGCCGCCATGCGTTACACCGAAGCAAAATTATCCCGTTTCAGTGAAGTGCTGTTATCTGAGCTGGGCTCTGGCACAACAGACTGGTTGCCTAATTTCGATGGCACCCTGGATGAGCCGAAAGTGCTGCCGGCGCGGTTGCCGCACATTTTACTGAACGGTATTACCGGTATTGCCGTGGGTATGGCCACAGATATACCGCCACACAATGTGCGGGAAGTGGCCAGTGCTTGTGCGGCTTTACTGGATAATCCGCAAAGTTCTATTACCGATTTAATGCAGTACGTGAAAGGGCCGGATTACCCGACCGATGCCGAAATTATCAGCTCAGCCAGTGATATTGCCGCCATATATCAAAGTGGCCGGGGCAGTATCAAAATGCGGGCGGTGTATCAGCAGGAAGATGGCGAAATTGTGCTGACGGCACTGCCGCACCAAACCTCTGGTGCTAAAATTCTGGAGCAAATTGCCGGCCAGATGCAGGCTAAGAAACTGCCCATGGTCACAGACTTACGTGATGAGTCGGATCATGAAAACCCCACCCGCATTGTTATTGTGCCGCGCTCCAACCGGGTAGATGTTGAGCAGCTGATGCAGCATTTGTTTGCCACCACAGATTTAGAACGCAGTTATCGGGTAAATTTAAATATTCTGGGGCTGGACCAACGGCCGCGGGTAAAAAACCTGCTGGAAATTCTGACCGAATGGTTAACCTTCCGCCGTGACACGGTGCGCCGTCGGCTGCAGTATCGTTTAGATAAAGTGCTGGACCGCTTGCATGTGTTAGAAGGCTTATTGATTGCCTTTTTAAATATTGATGATGTTATCCGGATTATCCGTACCTTTGATGAGCCTAAACCCGAACTGATTGCTTTTTTCGGTATTACTGAGCGCCAGGCTGAAGCGATTTTAGAGTTAAAACTTCGTCATTTGGCAAAACTGGAAGAAATGAAGATCCGCGGCGAGCAGGACGCTTTGGCGAAAGAGCGCGACAAGCTGCAGAGTATTTTAGGGTCTGAGAAGAAGCTGACTAAACTCATTCGTGACGAATTACTGGCCGACGCTGAAAAATATGGCGATGACCGCCGCAGCCCGCTGGTAACCAGGGGTGAAGCTAAAGCCCTTAGCGAAAAAGAGTTGTTACCCAGTGAGGCGGTGACCATTGTGTTATCGGAGAAAGGCTGGGTGCGTTGTGCCAAAGGCCATGATGTCGATGGCAATGCGTTAAGTTACAAAGCAGGCGATGCATTTAAGTCAATGGCCAGCGGCCGTTCTAACCAGCAGGCCGTGTTTATTGATTCCAGTGGTCGCAGCTACGCTACTGAAGCCCACGAGTTGCCGTCCGCCCGCGGCCAGGGCGAGCCTTTAAGTGGTCGGTTTACTATCGTGGCGGGTGAAACCGTCGAACATGTGCTGTTGGGTGACGAAAAACAAGCATTGTTACTTGCCAGTGATGCGGGCTATGGCTTTGTAGCAGAATACAATGACTTACTAAGCCGCAATAAAGCCGGTAAGGCGTTACTAAGCTTACCTGTCGCTGCTAAAGTGCTGCCGCCACTGGTGGTTAAGCAACCGGAAACAGATTTGCTGCTGTGTATCTCAAATGAAGGCCGGATGCTGGTTTTCCCGGTGAGTGAATTACCAAAGCTGAGTAAAGGCAAAGGCAATAAACTGATGTCGATACCTTCTGCCCGCGCAGCCAGCCGCGAAGAGTATGTGTGTCAGCTGGCAGTAGTGCCGGCTGAGGGGGGGGTAACCCTGGTGGCAGGTAAACGTAAACTTACCCTGAAAACCGCAGATTTAGCCCATTACATGGGTGAGCGCGGTCGGCGCGGTAACAAGTTGCCACGTGGCTTGCAGCGGATTGATGAGGTGCAGTTACAGCAAGGCGCTGCTGTGGAGCAGGCAACTACTGAAACCTCGGACGGACAAAATGGTAGTGATCAAACCAGCAATGACATTTAAAGCCGTTATACTGTGCCCCTTTTTTACAGAAGGGGCATAGGGTTGATTGCTTTAGTTCGGATCATTTTGCTGGCATTGTTTTTTATCGTCAGTACCATAGCGGGACTATTAGTCTGCCTGGTGCGGCCATTTCATCGTAATAATGTCGCGCTGTTTTCTTACTGGTATGGCAGAGTATCGTGGATATTAGGCATTCAGGTCGAGATCCGGCGCGACCCGGCTATTCAGGCCGACACACCCTATGTTTTTATTGCTAACCACCAGAATAATCTCGACTTATTTGTCATGAGTGGTTCGGTGTTACCCGGCACAGTCACCCTGGGTAAAAAGAGCCTTAAATATATCCCGTTTTTTGGCCAGTTATACTGGCTCAGCGGTAATCTGATGATTGACCGCAACAATAAAGATAAAGCGTTAAGCACTATGCTGGCGGCCGCCGAGCGGATAACCCAGAAGAATCTGTCGGTCTGGATGTTTCCGGAAGGAACCCGCAGTTATGGTCGCGGTTTACTGCCGTTTAAGATGGGCGCATTTCATATTGCACTTGAAGCAAATGTCCAAATGGTACCGGTTTGTATGAGTACCACTCATCAACAGGTTAAGTTAAACCGCTGGAACAATGGCAAAGTGATTATTCAGATGCTGGCGCCCATTACCATCAGCAAAGATGACAGTATCCGCCAGTTTGCCAAAAATGCCCGTCAACAAATGGCGGAACAAATCCGCTTGCTTGATACTGAACTTGGCAACGACTACACTGCCAGCAAAACCCCTTTTGAAGAGTAAAAACATGGAAAACTGGCAGGAATTTACCGAAGAGACCATCAGCGCGTTATTAGAAGATGGTAGTGACCCGGATGCACTTTATACCGTAGAGCATCATTTCTACGACAGAGACTTTAATAAGCTGGAAAAACTGGCCGTTGAACTGTTTAAACTGGGTTACGAAGTAACCGATGCTGAAGAAGTTGAATTTGAAGATGGCGCCAGTGCCTGGGTATTTGATGCCATTCGCGAGCAAGCATTGGAAATGGCACCAATAGTGGCCGATGCTATTAAGTTAGAAGCACTGGCAAAAAAACACGGCGTTGAATATGACGGCTGGGGCACCTACTTTGAAGGTGACGAAGAAGACTTTGAGCTGGATGACGACGAAGAATAAGTTATCCCGATCTAACAAAAAAAGCCGCTTAATAGCGGCTTTTTTTGTGTCGTAAATGAACAATACTTTGCAGGTTAAACGCGGTTTAATACTGGCACGGTGTTAAGTGTGAGCGGTTATGAGGCAATTTAGATTTTTCAGCTTTTTTTTGCTGTTTTACTCAGGAATGGTCTGTTCCTTTACCGCAAATGTGATGGCGCCTTTGCTAGTAACCGACCGCGCAGAGTTTCAACGTCAACTGGCGGTAGCGAAGCAAATCGGGGTGGATGGCGTATCGGTAGATATCTGGTGGGGCTTGGTGGAAAAGGCCGGCGATCAGCAATTTGACTGGCGCTACTATGACGGTGTTTTTAGTGATATCAGGGCATCCGGACTAAAAATTATACCAATAATGGCATTTCACCAATGTGGTGGTAATGTGGGTGATGATTGTGATATCCCACTACCGCCCTGGATTTGGCAGCATTTTCGCCAGCAAGGCGTTTCGGCTGCAGATCTGCAGTATAAAAGTGAATTTGGTAACCATTCCGCTGAAACCCTATCACTGTGGGCCGACCAATGGGTTGTGCCGCAATATATAGAGTTTATGCAGGCATTTGCTGCAAAGTATGCCGCTTTGGCGCCTGATATCAGTGAAATTAACATCTCAATGGGACCTGCCGGAGAATTGCGGTATCCGTCTTATAACAGTCATGATATGGGCCTTACAGCGTACCCCAGTCGCGGCGGATTTCAGGCTTATTCAACATTGGCGGTTGCTGATTTTAGCAGGGCAATGCAGCAAAAATATCACTCTATAGCGGCACTTAACCTGGCTTGGCAAACAGAGTTCAGGCTGTTTTCTCAGCTGGCGCCACCCGCTAATGCTGATACCTTTATCAGCAGTGGCGCAGCGTATAACAGTGCGTACGGCCGGGATTTTACCCACTGGTACCAGCAAGCTTTACTGGCACATGGCAGACGAATGCTGGATACCGCGTTGGCTGCCTTCAGTAATGAGTTGGCAGCTATAGAGCTGGGCTTTAAAGTCCCTGGTATTCACTGGAAAATGGCAACGGTTGACTATCGCCGGCGCAGTGCAGAACTGGCTGCCGGACTTATCAGTACCGCACAGCCATTTTGCAAGGACAATGGGTACGGCTACAGTGATATTGTTGGTCTGGCGGCACGTTATGCTAACGAGCCCCGTGGTGTAGTACTGCATTTTACTGCCCTGGAAATGGACGACAATCCGGCAGGACCAGGCCACTCTCTGGCCAAAACGCTGGTGGGCTGGCTTGGGGCAGAAGCTGCGCGCCAGCAAGTGCCATTGAAGGGTGAAAACGCACTGGCAGGTGGCGTAACAACGCAACAGGGGTGGAACAATATTGACGCCGTCTTCAGCGACAGCCATTACCGGGGTATGACTGTGTTACGTCTGGCCCAGGTTACTGATGGCGGCCTGGGGCAGCGCCGCTATCAGCAGTTAATTAAGCGATTAAGACAGTCATTGCCATTAACCGCCCCCGCCACCAAGGCGGTCCCTTAACTTATCTTTTAATTTGTCGGCGGCCTGCTCTTTCAGATCAGCTAATTTAGCGTTAAGCATTTGTTCAATGCTTTGCTCCATAGACGCCGCTTCGCCCTCTTGCTGATCCAACATGGCCAGCCAGTCACCCTGACCACCCAATTGGGTCTGCAAGGTGCTGTCGAGCTTGCTGCGCAACTCGGTTTGCAGTGCAGCAATTTTTGCTTTGGCTTCACCCAGCACTGCATCTGCCAGCAGTTTATCCAGCGGTGAGCGAATACTTACTTCAGGGGCGCTGATTAAACCACTGGCATTTAAATTCAGCGGAATTTCTGTCTGCTGGTTCAGCAGCGTAGCCAGTTGTTGCATATACTTATTGTCGCTGGCCGCAAACTCGGCTTGCTGTAATACCAGCTGTGCCTGCTGTTTCACCTGGTTATCAACCAGGTTGAGCTTACCGTTAGTGTTAAGGGTGGCACTGGCCAGCTGCAACAGCGTATCACCACGGCCAATGTTCATATTGTCGACATTAATACCCTGCAATTGCCAGTTAACATTGGTAATCATTTGCTCCAGCACTGCAAAATCGCCATCCAGTTTGAGCAATGCCAGCTGAGGCAAACCAGTTACCTCGGCATTAAAACGGGTAGCGGCGTTAATAATGGCATGTTGCCCGGTAATATCCTGCAGCTCCAGCAAGGCTTCACCACCACCTATCAGCCAGCTAACCCGGGCATTTTTAATCCAGAAATCAGGGTAGGGTTGGCTTGGCAGTGGCAAGATGCGATTGGGCAGAGTAACGACAGGCTCGTTAGTTTGTTCACGCTTTGGTAAGTTTTCCGGAATATAGGGCTTTGCCAGCCGGTAAACGGCTTCCAGCTGGCCAATTTTATCTCCCCAAAAATCACCCAGCAATATTTGACTGATTGGTGCCAGGCCACCGTCGCTGATATTGGCCAGATCCTGCAATTTTTGCCAGTCACTGCTGCCAGCATCACGCAGTGCGCCAACGGCTTGTTGTAATTGCTGCCGGCTCTGGCTTAGCTGCTGTTGGACCGCTTTAAGGTTGTCACGCTCGACTTTAAGGCTTTCCTGCAGTTTTTTCAGCTCATCGGCTTTGGTTGCTAAATCGGCCACATTGTCAATTTTGCTGTCAGTCAGGGCTTTGATGTCGGCTTGAATTTGCTGCAGTCTGGCTTTGTCCGGAAGTTGTGACTGCAAATCCTGCAGCACTTGCTGCTGGTTTTTGGCCAGCTGCTGCAACTCTTCGCCACGGGCCACTGTTTGCAAATCGGCCCGGGCCAGCAGTTCGTCAGCGTTGGGTAAATCGAGCCGCAACAGTTGTTGAAAATCGACTTTATCGGCGGGGTCAGCATCAGGCCCCCGAAACACTTTGCCCGGGCTTTGGCGTTTCAAGCCATAAGCCAGGCCGTCAACAGTTAAATCGTTGATTACATAATAACCCAGTAATGCAGGCCATACTTCCAGTGCCGCCCGAGCATGGCCAATGCTGATGCTGTTATGGCTGGGGTTGGCATTGTCGGTAATTTGTAAATTGTTAACGGTAAGTGCGAGCGGTGCCAGACTAACTGATACCCTGCTGATATTCACTTCCGCGCCTGCGGCTTTCTCCAAACTGTAAATCATACCAAAGCGGATGGCGCTACCCAAAAACAAATAAACCAGCACCAATACCAGTGCCAGCATGCTAAGAAAAATTAACCAACCGGATTTACGGATCATCAGTCACTCCTTAATTTAATTTTTCATACAGCTGCATCAGCTTGCTGGCTTTTAACATTTGCATCACTTTCCATTGTTGCACTTTACTCATTACCCGGCTGCGATACGCTTTAACTAACACGTTGCCCAGCCAGGCAACAGGTAGCAGTAGTAACATACCCAGCACAAAAGCACCCAGTACCAGTGTGTGATGTAAATGGAACAGTTGCAGCGTTTCGCTTTGTGCCAGCAGGTTAAGCAAGCCGTGATGTTGCGCGTACTGCCAGGTCAGCGCTTCGAGCGCGTCACCGAAAAACAACATCAAGCCGCTACACAGGCCCCATACCAGCAGAAATGTCGCCAGATTAATGGTAAACAGGCAAACCAGTAACATAATCAGTAGCGTCAGCAGGCCAAAAGGCAGTAAGCCGGCGAGGATGCCAAAACCAATAGCCCAGCCAATTTGCCAGGGGGAGGCTTCAGAGTTCAGAACTTTAAGAATTCGGGCAAGCAGGGTTAGCATAGAACATCCTTTCTGGTCTGAGACAGTGCTTTTATCTAAGGTAACAGCCAGATCAGCTTTTGTCAGCAGCTATTACGCAAGCAACCTTATCCGGCATGCTTGCGCCACCGTTGTTTTGCGGACAACCGCCGGTGATGTGCGATAAAAGGTAGCTGAAATCAGGTTTAAAGCAGGTACTATTAGTGCCTGCTGATAAATAAGGAATACATGTGCGCCAGGTGTTAATAAGTCTGAGCCTGTTGTTCGGGGTGGTTGCTTGTACTGAGCCAGACAGCGCGTCGTCGCATCCTGATGTTAAACCCGCCTGGCTAACGGCGCAGTCGGCCCGTCAGGCTATGGCAAAGGGTGAGCTGACCAGCGAACAGCTGGTGACCTACTATTTACAACAAATTGATAGTCACAATACTGCGGGGTATCAACTGGCTGCGATCAGTGATATTAACCCTGATGCTATTATGCAGGCTCGTCAGCTTGATGCCGAACGGCGCGAGGGCAAGCTGCGCTCTGCCTTACATGGCCTGCCGGTAGTATTAAAAGCCAATATTGCCACTGCCGATACTATGCCCACAACAGCCGGCGCTTTGGCACTACAAGGGCATTTAACACCGAGAGACGCGATACTGGTGAGTCAGTTGCGCGCTGCCGGTGCGGTTATTCTGGCTAAAACAAATTTGTCAGAATGGGCTAACTTTCGTGGTGAAAAATCAGCAAGTGGCTGGTCGGCATTAGGGGGGCAGGTGCGTAATCCGCATTTGCTCACTCATACTCCCTGTGGCTCCAGCTCGGGTTCTGGCGTGGCGGTGGCCGCTGATTTCACTCTGCTGGCGGTGGGAACAGAAACAGATGGTTCTATTACCTGCCCGGCGGCCATCAATGGCATTGTCGGCATCAAACCTACCCGTGATGCTGTGTCGGGTGAGGGGATAATTCCTATTGCAGCGTCACAGGATATTGCCGGACCAATGGCCAGAACCGTATATGGTGCCGCAATGCTACTGGATGCTTTAGCAACGCCTGCGGCAAAAAACCGCTTTAGTGTATCGTTAGCTGAGGCGGCAGGACAGGCACCTACTGCTAAAAAAGTGTTACTGGTAAGGGCCTATGATCAACGGGAAGCCGCGCTGCCAGCTATACTGGATAACTTAGCAACTGAACTTAGTGCCGCCGGCATTGAGGTGGTGCAGGCGGATCAATGGCAACTGCCTGCAGAGTTGTATCAGGCAGAGTTAAAGGTGCTGGTATATGAATTTAAACGCGATTTGGAGCGCTGGCTTACTGAGTATAATGTTGCCGCTGATCGCGATTCGCTGTCCGAGATCATTAGCTTTAACCAGGCCCAGGGTGAGGCAGCGCTGGCTTTTTACGGCCAGGAATACCTGGAACGCGCCGCCGCGATAGATCTTACCGAACACTTGGCTGACTATCAGCAAGCTTTAACCAGTAGCCGGCAGTTAGCTGAGGCGGCATTAGATCAGTATCTGCGTGAGCAGGGTTTTGATGCGATAATTTTACCCTCTTATGGCCCGGCCTGGCCGATAGACCATGTTAATGGCGATGCTTTTAATTTTGGCACCTCTACCGCGGCGGCCGTGGCAGGGTATCCTTCTGTTACCATACCGGCGGGGTATAGCGGTGTGTTGCCGTTAGGGGTAAGCCTGGTCGGGTTACCCTGGTCAGAGCCGGAACTGTTGGCACTGGCCAGCTTACTGGAGCAACAACTGGCGGCTTATCAACGGCCGGGTTTTGTTGCTGAACATAGCACTGCGTTGGCTGCGCCTGCCCAGCCACATCAGCATGACCACGCGCAGCACAGCGCAGTGCAGCAAAGCCAGGTGACGCGGCAGAGCCCGTTGCAGCAGCTCAGTTCGGCAAATCAGCAGGCGGCGGTTTATACCTGCTCGATGCACCCGCATGTGCGATCTGAAAACCCGGACGACCGTTGCCCGATTTGTGGTATGGCGCTTATTCCGGTTGAGGTGGACCCACCAACTGCAAGCTGAATTCTCAGCTGCAGAGCTAAGGTTAAGCCCAAGAGCTTATGCCTTGCTGCAACCTGAGCTGACACCGGTGCGTCGGCAACGCGCTGAGGGCAGTATTGCCCTGGTTGGCACACTGGCGCCGGATCAAAGCCGCTTAAAAACCATCAGTGCCTGGACCTCTGGCCGGATTGAACAATTTTACCTGGATAGCAGTGGGGTAAATGTTAGCGCCGGCCAACCCATGGTCGAAATTTTTAACCCGGAACTTATCGTTATTCAGCAAGAGTTAGTGCAGGCAAAGCAGCTAAGCGGGGCTGAAGGCAGCAGTTTATCAGCCGATAAAACCTTAGCTGCAGCCCGGCGGCGTATGCGTTTGTTGGGGGTACCGGCTGCACAAATTGATACCATTTTAACGAGCGAAACCCTGCAGGATACGGTAACCATCAGCGCACCGGTATCGGGCCGGGTACTGGATAAGCTGGTAAACGAAGGAGCCTACGTCAGTGTTGGTCAGCCGCTGTTTAACGTGCTGGCCCTGGATAAACTCTGGCTGGAACTGGAGGCCTTTGAACATCAGCTGGCGGCAATTCGTCCTGGCCAGGCAATGACCGTTGAGCTACTGGCGCTGGCGGGCGAGCAATTTTCAGCTGAGGTATTATTGTTAGAGCCGCAGGTGGATGCTAATCGGCGCACGGTAAGAGTGCGGGCTGTGCTGGATAACCCGGACGGGCGTTTAAAACCTGGTATGTTAGCGCGTGCCCGGCTGTTGGATACTCAGGACAACAGCTTACTTATTCCGGTATCAGCGGTGCTGCAAACCGGTGAACGCGCGCTGGTATATGTGCAGCTGGCTGGCGACAACCCGAGCTTTGTCGGGCGTGAAGTGACCCTGGGCCGGCGTTTTGGCTCGCATTACCAGGTGTTGGCTGGCCTGGACGAGGGCGAGCTGGTAGTTAGTAAGGGGGCATTCCGCTTAGACAGCGAGCTGCAAATTCGTGGCATGCCCAGCATGATGGCGCCAGATGGCGGTAGCGCAGATCCCCATGCTAGCCATCGGCCGGCAGAAACTGCTGCCAAACCCAAAGCGGCCGAACGCCCGGCATCAGCCGCGTCGGCGCAAGATAATTTCCGTTTACCAGCAGCAGCTGAGGCTGCATTACTCAGTGCCTATCAACAGGCCTATCTGGCACTGACACAAGACGATTTGGACGCCTGGCAGCAGGCAATGGCTACGTTTCATCAGCAGGTGGCGCGGGTTGACTGGCCCGATAATTTTCCGGGTATTGTTCGTGCACTGAGAGTGGGTGCGGCTAAGGCTACCGCTGTTACCAGTTTGGCAGAGGCCCGGCAGCAATTTTACCGGCATAACCTGGGTTTACTAAGGCTGGCTGAACTTGGCGTACTGGCGTCAGGTTGGTATCGGGCGTATTGCCCTATGGCGCGTGATGGCGAAGGCGCGGCCTGGTTGCAGCCACAAGCTGAGTTGCTCAATCCCTATTTTGGCCCGGCGATGCTGCGCTGTGGTGACATCCAACAGCAGTTCGCTGCCAGGGAGCAAGCTCATGCCGGTCACTAAACCCGCGACACCACCCTGGTTCGAGCGGTTATTAGCCGCTTGTTTACAGCAAAAACTGCTGGTACTGCTGTTCAGTGCGCTGTTATTGATTGCCGGGGCGGCCTATGCTCCCTTTGGCTGGCAAAGCAATACGCCGCTTACGCCGGTGGCGGTAGATGCGATTCCTAACCTGGGTGAAAATCAGCAAATTGTCTTTACCGACTGGCCGGGGCGCTCGCCACAGGATGTCGAGGATCAGCTGAGTTATCCGCTGAGTGTGGCTCTGATGGGGGTCCCCGGGGTAAAAGATGTGCGCACCTTATCGATGTTTGGTTTTTCCAGCATCGCTGTGATTTTTGATGAGGATACTGAGTTTTACTGGGCACGTAGCCGCTTGTTGGAAAAACTGGCCAGCTTGCCGGCCGATACCCTGCCTCTGGGCGTGCAGCCTGCACTCGGCCCTGATGCTACGGCGCTGGGTCAGGTATTCTGGTACACCCTGGAAGGCCGGGATCCGGCGGGTAAGCCCACTGGTGGCTGGGACTTGGATGAGCTGCGCTCAGTGCAGGACTGGTATTTACGAAATAGCTTGCTGGCGGCCGAAGGGATCAGCGAAGTGGCGTCGATTGGCGGCTATCAACGGGAATATCAGGTTGAAGTTGACCCGGACTTATTACGAATTCATCAGGTCAGGCTGAGTGATGTTAGCGCGGCGGTAATGGCGGCAAACCTGGAAGTCAGCGCCGGTAGCCGGGAAATAAATGGCGTTGAGTACCTTATTCGTGGTGTCGGTTTTGTTAAAAATCTGGCAGATATCGAGCAGGCCGTTGTGCGTCTGGCAGCCGATCTTACCCCTATCCGGGTGGCAGATGTGGCCAGGGTACAGTTTGGCCCGGCGGCCAGACGTGGTGCGCTGGATGTTAATGGTGCCGAAGCCGTCGGCGGGGTAGTAACAGTGCGGGAGGGCTATAACCCGCGCCAGGCCATAACTAATGTCAAACAGCGATTAACAGAAGTAAGCCGTGGCTTACCGGCGAAAGCGGTGATTGACTGGCTGCATACGTCGGCCGCTGAGGTAGATGCTTTTGCCCGTGAGCAGCAACTGCCTGCCTGGCAGGGGCGGGATGACAGCGTGCAACACGCCTGGCAGCAATTTTTACGCTCGGAGCCGGCAGATACCTGGCCTGCCTGGTTAACCTTAAGCCAACTAACGGTAGTGCCGTTTTATGATCGCAGTGTCCTGATTGGCGAAACCCTTGGAACCTTGCAGGATGCCCTAACGCAGCAGTTGCTGATCACCATGGTAGTGGTATTAGCCTTGTTGCTGCATTTTCGGGCAGCACTGGCGGTCAGTTTAATGCTGCCCGCTGCGGTACTGCTAAGTTTTATCGCCATGAAATGGCTGGCAGTGGATGCCAATATCGTTGCGTTAGCAGGCATCGCTATCGCTATTGGTACCATTGTCGATATGGGCATAATTGTTAGCGAAAACCTGCTACGTCAGCGCCAGCGCCAGCCAAACTTGCCAGCCAGAGCAGCGGTGCTGCTGGCAGGTAAAGAGGTTGGCCCGGCTATTCTCACTGCAATCAGCACCACTGTGATCAGCTTTCTGCCGGTGTTTACTATGAGCGGTGCCGAAGGTAAGTTGTTTGGGCCTTTAGCTTACACTAAAACCTTTGTGTTACTGGCCTTAACGGTACTACCGGTATTATTAAATCTGTTATTTAATTGGCGCAGACAGGATGTTAAACGGGGTTGGCAAAGCTGGCTGCTCAGCAGTCGGCGCTGGTGGTTATTGGCTGGTTTACTGGGTCTGTGTATCTGGCAAGGCTCAGCGCTGCTGTGGCTAGCGACAATACTGTATGCCTTGGTGCTGCTGTGGCAACACTATAAAACGCCTTGGTTAGCCCGTCTGGGCCGGCAATGGCCGGCGTTCTGTCGCTGGCAGCAGCGCACAGGCCGCTTACCGGCAACAATCTGGCGGCTGGGGCATGGTTTACTGATAATAGCGGTATTGCTGAGTGTGATAACTTTGCTTAGTCAGGTCTGGTTGCCGCTCGGCCCAATGCCAGGCATCCTGGCTAACTGGTGCTTTGTGCTGGTGCTGCTGACATTGGTGCTTGGGTTTTTCTTTGTTTTTCTGTGGGCTTACCCAAGGTTACTTAAGATCTGTTTAGGGTTGAAATGGTTGTTTTTGCTGCTCCTACTGCTGGTAGTGGCCTATGGCAGTACAGTATGGCTTGGCGCGCAGCATACCTTAAACTGGCTACCCGGATTTTCGGACAAACTAAGCCAGCGTTACCCCGGGCTTGGCCGGGAGTTTATGCCAGCCTTAGATGAAGGGGCGTTCTTGTTAATGCCCAGCCTGATGCCACATGCTTCTATTGCTGAAGCATTGGCGGTGTTGCGTCAGCAAGATCAGGCGATTGCCGCCATACCGGAGGTGCGCTCGGTAGTAGGGAAAATTGGCCGGGCTGATACCGCCTTAGATCCTGCGCCCCTTGGCATGATTGAAACCGTGATCCAGTACCATAGTGAATTTAAAACGGATAGCAACGGCCGGCGTTTATACTTTAAATACGATAAACACAACGATGAGTTCGTGCGCGATGCCGCCGGTGAATTGATTACCGATAGTCGCGGGCGGCCCTACCGGCAGTGGCGAGAGCATATCAGTTCGCCCGATGATATTTGGCAGGAAATCGTGCAGGCGGCCCAGTTACCGGGGGTTACCTCGGCACCAAAATTACAGCCAATTGAAACCCGTCTACTGATGTTGCAAACCGGTATGCGGGCGGCTATGGGGGTAAAACTATCTGCACCGGATCTGGCGACACTGGACCAGTTGGCGCAGCAACTGGAATTACTGCTGCGCGACGCTCCCGGGGTGCAAGCAGCCTCGGTAAATGCCGAGCGGGTAGTGGGCCAGCCTTATCTGGAAATTCACCCAAATCGTGAAGCCATTGCCCGCTATGGCCTGAGTATGGCCGCGGTACAGCAAACGCTGGCTACGGCTATTGGCGGCATGGATGCTGGCCGTTCGGTTGAAGGGCGGGAGCGCTATGCTATTAATGTGCGCTATATGCGGGAGCGACGCGACTCGCTGGAGCAGTTAGCCGAGATCCTGATCGACACCCCGGCCGGTTACCCCGTACCGCTGACTCAGCTGGCAGAGATCCGCTATCAGCGCGGACCGCAGATGATCCGCTCTGAAAATACCTTTTTAACTGCTTATGTGACCTTTGGCAGCCAGTCTGGCTGGGCTGAGGTCGATGTGGTTGAAGCGGTGGCAGACTACCTGGACCAGGCCATTATTGCCGGCGATTGGCAGCTGCCTGCCGGCGCCAGTTACAGCTTCGCCGGTAGCTTTGCTAACCAGCAGCGGGCGGCTACGACCTTACTGTGGGTGGTACCGTTGGCGTTAGTGCTGATTTTTATGCTGTTATACCTGCAGTTTAAGCGGGTAAGCACAACCTTGATAATATTCAGCAGCATAGCGGTGGCCTGGGCGGGCGGCTTTATTATGCTGGACTGGTTTGCGCAAAGCTGGTTTTTAAATGTCAGCCTGTTTGGCACTAACCTGCGCGAGCTGTTCCAGCTACAAGGCTATAATCTAAGTATTGCGGTGTGGGTGGGTTTTCTGGCGTTGTTTGGTATCGCAGTAGATGATGGCGTAGTCATGGCCAGTTATCTGAAGCAGCAATTTGCTGATACCAAGCCGGCAAACCGCTCTGAGGTTCGGGTTCTGGTCATGGATGCTGCGATGAAACGTATTCGCCCGTGCCTGATGACCTCAGCTACAACCATACTGGCGTTGTTGCCGGTGTTAACTGCCACAGGTCGTGGTGCCGATTTAATGATCCCAATGGCGATACCCACCCTGGGCGGTATGCTGTTTGTGCTGCTGAGTGTGCTGATGGTGCCGGTACTTTACTGTGCGGTGGAAGAGCGGAAATTGCGCAGTTAAGTCAAGGCGGTCGACTGCAATTTTAGTGTGTAAGACTGGAACCCCGATTTGGTTGCCGCAGAGTGTCTGAGCCGGCGGCGAGTTGCTGTGGCAAGCCAAATTGGGTGTTGTAGTCGTTCACACTAGCGCCTGGCGAGAACCGGATCACCCACGCCGACACGCCGTAAACCCATCCATGGGGGGCTCGTTTCCGCCCATCCGGGGCTTCAACGGTCAGCTTAGGGTAATCCGGTTCTCGCTAGTTACGCTTCGTAATCCGGTTTGAAGCCTCTGCCAAATAGCTTCAAGTATCAGGCAAGTACTATAAAGCCAAAAAACGCCAGTATCGCAGCCATTAACGCATAGGGGAACTGGGTTAGCGCGTGGCTCATTAAGTTACAGCCCGAGCCTTGCGCGGCCAGTACCGTTGAATCACTGTAAAAACACGCCTGGCTGCCAAACGAACTGGCCGATAACAGGGCGCCGATTACCAGTGGAATATTGGCATCCACCGCTACTGCTAACGGCATTACAATCGGAATAGACACCGCAAAAATACCCCAGCTCGAGCCGGTAACAAAGGCCAGCAATGCCATTGCCAGAAACACCAGCGCCGGTAGCATTTGGGCAGTCATATAGGGCGACAGGTTTTCAATTACATACAGTGGTAAACCTAACTGATCGCAAACATCTTTAAAGGTAAAGGCGGCAATTACCGTACAAATGGCCGGCAACATGGTTTTAAACCCGTGCATCATCAGCTCCATCATTTCAGTAAATGGCATTAAGCGTTGCGCCATATACATGGGGATAGTGACGATAAAGGTCAGGATCAGCGCTGGCCAGATTTCGGCTTCAAACCAGATAGTAAAGCCAATCAGCATCAGCATCGGTAGTAAAAAGTTATGAAGTTTGCCGCCTTTTTTATCAGAAGCGTCAAACTCCTCTTCAAAGGCTTCCATCGCAAAATCATCGCTGGTATGAGTATGCGATGCTGCTGTTTCTGCCGGTGCATCCACGTTGCCACTGGACAGTTGCGCCGCCAGCTCGGCTTTTTTCATGGGGCCAATTAAAGGTACCACGCCTAAAATAACCAGCGGTACCAAAATTAACGCCAGCCAGGCGTAGATCATATACGGAATAGCGGAAATATAGGTTTTAATCCCATTCGGATCGGTCTCAGGTGCAATGCCATTAGCCACCAGCAGGCCGCCAAAAAAGATTGCCCAGGTAGAAATAGGGACCAACACACACATTGGCGCAGCGGTCGAATCGACCACATAGGCCAGCATTTCCCGTGACACTTTGTATTTATCAGTAATGCGCTTCATGGTTTCCCCTACCGTTAGCGCATTTAAGTAATCATCAATAAAGATAATTAAACCTAACAGGTAGGTCATAAATAAGGAAGGTTTGCGGCCACTGGCATATTGCTGCGCCATACGGCCAAAAGCGAAAGCGCCACCTGTGTGCACCAGCAGCGCAATTAACGCACCAAAGCCGCCACAGACTAAAATTAACCAGCCAATGGTTTCGTCCTGCATCACCCTTACTGAGGTTTCGCCCAGGTTAAATAATGCATCCGATGGAGAGATTAGTAGCAGTCCGGCGGCTGCACCCAACACCAACGCCAGGATAGGGCGCTTTAACCAGATAGCAAAAGCCAGCACGACAAAGGCGGGAATTAAACTTATCGCACTGGGTGTAACAGCAACAGCTTCGACCGCTGCAGCAAGCGGTTCGGCAAGAATTTCTAGTGGGTTATCTGCTGACATTATTGGGCCCCAGGTAACAGTCCGACTGAGCGGAACTGAATTAATAAACCGTTGCAGCAGATATCGCAATTCAACGGCGCATCGTAAATTAAGCGGGAATTATCATTCGCTGAAAACTACGGCGCAATCATATCAAAAAAATATTTTTGTTCCAGAAAATTGTCGGTGTCTGCGGAAGGCAAGCAAGAGATTGTTGCAAATCACTACTAAAACTGTCACAAAAATTTACATGCAGCTATCGTTGAATATGGCAAATCTATTTAAAACAACCACTTAAAAGTTGGCCTGAAATGTGCAAAATGTATATAGAATGCGAATACTTGTGGTAATTCGCCCTTTTGTTCCATCAAGGAGATTAACATGAACAAATTTACCAAGGGGATGGTGGCAGGTGCCGCATTATTGGTAGCGCCCTTTACCCAAGCAGCAGTAATTGAATGGTCTTACAATGTAACTACCGAGTGGGAGAGTGCTATTTTCAGTGGCGGTAATGCTAATGAAACAGTTAGTAATAGCCTGATTAGCTGGGGTGCGGCTGGTGGTGACCATACTGATCCATCGCAAAACGCAGCGAACTCTCGTAGTGGCCTGGAAATAAGTGATTCACCGGCTATGGGTAATATCTTTACTAATGATATGGTACCCTCGCCAACCAATACTATTACCCACTTTAACAACTCGCTTTCTAGTGCCTTCAGCACACTGACCAGTGCCAGCGTATTAACAACGTTGAATTTGACACCAGTTAATCCTGTTGGGCCAGCGTTGCCGGCATTCACTACCAGCTTCTTTGTTGATTTTATCGAAACACCTAATACTACGCCGTGTAACTTCCCTAGTGATACCGTGTGCGATGACATCTTCATTATCCAGTTTGGTTCTCTGAACAGTGAATTTGTGTATGATGGTGTAACTTATTTTGCCAGCATTGTAGAGCTGTCAGGAAACTTAACGCCGCTGCCAGATGCCACCTGTGCCAGAGCCGGTGTAGCCAATGGTTGTTTAGGTTTTACAACTCCTGAAAGTGCATTTACTCCAGCTCAGTTTGGCTTTTTCATCACGACCCGTCCGGTCAATGTACCAGAGCCAGCTATGTTAGGTATGTTTGGTTTAGGTTTGTTAGGTTTACGTGCCTTCGGCCGTCGCCGTTCAGCGAAAAAATAATTCAGTATTTAGTTAACGTCTAAATAAATAGAAACCGGAGCCTGCTCCGGTTTTTTATTTGTCTGCGATATAGCATCTAAGCGAACCAATATTTATTTTGTTCTATTGTATGTGTCCGACCAGCCCAAAGCCTCAATCTACAGATGTCAATTTTGTTTACATAATTGGCACGAGTTGATTCATTATTGTTTTTTAAAACAATAGGTTAATTTGTTGGCATGTTACGTGCTGTTGTCTGGCCGGATGCGAATACTTCTGTTTATTTGCCCATTTAATTCATCATGGAGATAGTATGAACACATTAGGTAAGGGGTTGCTGGCGGGCGCTGTGCTACTGATTGCGCCGTTTACGCAGGCTGCCGTGGTAGAGTGGTCTTACAACGTAACAACGGAATGGTTGGGTGCAACATTCAGTGGTGCAAATGCTAATCAAATAGTAAATGACTCACTGATAAGCTGGGGGCGGGCTGGCGGAGATCATACTAATCCAACGCAAAGCGCTATAAACTCCCGCAGCGGTATCGCTATTAGTAACTCACCGGCAATGGGCAATGTGTTTACTAATGGTATGCTGCCAGCACCCACCAATATTATTACTCATTACAACAATACGCTTTCGAGCACTTATAGTACCTTGACCAGTGCCAGTATATTAACCACACTGGATTTGACGCCGGTGAATCCGGTTGGTCCTGCGGTGCCACAGTTCTCAACTAGCTTTTTTGTTGATTTTATTGAAACACCAAATACTACACCATGTAATTTCCCTTCAGTGACTGTGTGTGATGACATTTTTGTTATTCAGTTTGGCGCATTGAATACTGAATTTGTTTATGAAGGCCTAACATACTTTCTAAGTATTGTAGAATTATCAGGTAATTTAACACCCTTACCTGATGCAACGTGCGCAAGAGCAGGTAAAGCAAATGGTTGTTTAGGTTTCACTACCCGTGAAAAAACCTTTACTCCAGCTCAGTTTGGTTTCTTTATCACTACCCGTCCGCTAAATGTGCCCGAGCCAGCTATGTTAGGTATTTTCGGCTTAGGCTTGTTAGGTTTAAGGGCTTTTAGTCGTCGCCGTTCAGTTAAAAAATAATAAGCGATTAAGCGTTTAACTTAACCTTTAACTTAAATTTAGTTAAATGCCAAAAGGAAAAACCGGAGCGTGCTCCGGTTTTTTTATCTGCATAAAATTGGGTCGGTTTAATAGCTGTACAATGAAAAAGGCGACTCATAAGTCGCCTTTTGCTATACAGGCTAACCAGCTTACAGCGCTGCTATTTCTGCCTGTTGCACCTGCAGCTTAACCACAGCCTGCTCTAACTCAGCTAGTTTTGCCCGCTCTTTGGCTAATACTGCCTCTGGTGCTTTTGCCACAAAGCCCGGGTTATTCAGCTTACCACTGACTCTTGCCAGCTCCTGATTGGTTTTTTCCAGTTGCTTGCTAATACGGCTAAGCTCAGCCTCTTTATCAATTAAACCCGCCATCGGGATCAGTAAGTCCATACTGCCAACCAGCTGGGTGGCACTGGCCTGCGCTTTCTCGTCTGGTGCTAATACTGTAACGCTTTCGAGTTTTGCCATTACCATCAAGAAGTTCTGGTTTTGTTGCAAGCGGCGTTGCTCTTCGCTATTTACATTTCGCAGCAATACATTGAGTGGCTTGCTGGGGGCAATGTTCATTTCACCGCGCACGTTACGAATGGCGCTGATAACTGCCTTTAACCATTCCAGATCGGCCATTGCCGTGTCATCTGCCAGGCTTTGATCAAATTGCGGGTATGTCTGCAGCATGATGCTGTCTGCTGAAATATTTGCCAGCGGCTTAACCGATTGCCAGATAGTTTCGGTAATAAACGGCATAATCGGGTGCATTAAGCGTAATAAACTTTCCAGCACCGTTACCAGGGTGTGGCGGGTACCGCGTTGTTCTGCTTCAGTGCCTTTAAATAATACCGGCTTAGTGAGTTCTAAATACCAGTCGCAGAATTGGTTCCAGGTGAATTCATACAGCGCTGTCGCCGCTAAATCAAAGCGGTAATTGTCGATATGATGCGTTACCTGTTTAACCGTCTGCTGATATTGTGCCAGGATCCATTTATCGGCCAGCGACAGTGTTTTTGGCTCGCTGCCAAACCCACAGTCTTTATCTTCGGTATTCATCAGCACATAGCGACTGGCATTCCATAACTTATTACAGAAATTACGATAGCCCTCTAAACGCTTCATATCCCAGTTAATATCACGTCCGGTTGACGCCAGCGATGCCAGGGTAAAACGCACTGCGTCAGTACCACTGGCGGTTATGCCATCCGGGAACTGTTGTTCAGTCTGCTTAGCGATTTTTTCAGCCAGTTTTGGCTGCATCAAATTGCTGGTTCGCTTCGCCAGCAAGTCAGGCAGGCTAATACCATCGATCATGTCCAGTGGGTCAATAACATTACCCTTAGACTTAGACATTTTATCGCCATTTTCATCCCGGATTAAGCCGGTAACATAAACGGTTTTAAAAGGTACCTGCGGTTTACCATCATCATCTTTGATAAAGTGCATGGTCATCATAATCATCCGGGCGACCCAGAAGAAAATAATGTCAAAACCGGTTACCAGTACATCGGTCGGATGGAAGGTTTTTAAATCGTCAGTTTGTTCAGGCCAGCCCAGCGTAGAGAAAGTCCACAGCGCGGAGCTAAACCAGGTATCCAGAACGTCATTATCCTGTTGTAAGGGGAAATCAGCAGTCAACTGATAGCTGCTGCGCACTTCCTGCTCGGTGCGGCCAACGTACACTTTGCCGTCATTATCATACCAGGCCGGAATGCGGTGGCCCCACCACAATTGACGCGAAATACACCAGTCCTGAATGTCCCGCATCCAGCTGAAATACATGTTTTCATATTGCTTGGGTACAAATTCAATCTGACCGGTTTCAACTGCTTCAACCGCGGTTTTTGCCAGTGGTGCGACCCGGACATACCATTGATCGGTTAGTAGTGGCTCAATTACCACACCACTGCGATCGCCGTAAGGCAGGGTGTTAGTTAAGTTTTCGACTTTTTCCAGTAAACCTGCAGCGTCAAAAGCGGCCACTACCGCTTTGCGGGCAACATAGCGATCCAGACCCTGATACTCAGCCGGAATGGCTGCTGTCATGGCAGGGTTAAACTCGCCATTACTGTGAAAACATTCGCCGTCGACACGAATGGTGGCATCCTGGGTCAGAATGTTGATCATTGGCAGCTGGTTGCGCTTACCCACTTCATAATCATTAAAATCATGTGCCGGGGTAATTTTTACGCAGCCGGTGCCTTTATCTTTATCGGCATGCTCATCAGCAATGATCGGAATACGACGGTTTACCAGCGGTAGCACAATTTCTTTACCGATCAGGTTCTGATAGCGCTCATCAGCCGGATTTACCGAAACAGCGGTATCGCCCAACATGGTTTCAGGGCGGGTAGTGGCAACGACCAGGTAGTTATTACCATCTTCAGTTACTGCGCCGTCAGCCAACGGATAGCGCAAATGCCACATATGGCCTTGCTGCTCTTTGTTTTCTACTTCCAGATCGGAAATGGCAGTGTGCAGTTTTGGGTCCCAGTTGACCAGGCGCTTGCCGCGGTAAATTAAGTCATCCTGATAGAGGCGGACAAACACTTCCTGCACTGCTTCAGACAGGCCTTCGTCCATGGTAAAACGTTCCCGCTGCCAGTCAACTGAGTTGCCCAGCCTGCGCATTTGCGAAGTTATGGTACCGCCAGATTCGGCTTTCCAGTCCCAGACTTTTTCAATAAAAGCTTCCCGGCCCAGCTCATGCCGGCCCGGTAAGCCGGCAGCAGCAAGTTGCCGCTCAACCACCATCTGGGTAGCAATACCAGCATGATCACTACCCACCTGCCATAAGGTGTTCTTGCCTCGCATCCGCTGATAACGGGTCATCGCATCCATAATGGTTTGCTGAAAAGCATGCCCCATGTGCAGGCTGCCAGTGACATTTGGCGGCGGGATCATGATGCAGTAACTACCGTTACCGGTGTCGCCGGCCGGTTTAAAATAGCCTTTACTTTCCCATGCGCTATACATGGCTTGTTCTATCTGACTGGGATTAAATGTTTTTTCCATGAGAGTACCTGTTGTTCAGTCGGCGTTGACGGTAGCAGGGGTAATTCCCGACTGACGATATTGCTTGTAACGTTCCCGGGCTTGCGCTTTAGCGGCGTCTTCAGCCGGAACGAATTCAATGATGTTGGCAAAGCGGTTGGCAAAGGTTGGCATATCAGGTGCCAGGTTGACCAAAACCTGCCTGCTTTGCTTCGGTGCTTGCCAGCTAATTTCTACCGGTGCGCCTCGGGCCGGACCTTCTCCGGCAAGGTTATGCGGTACGAAACGATCAGCATCAAACTGCCATAACAGCTGATCGATCAGCTCGGCGTCTTGTTGGTTGGCAGTATAAACAAAAACCCGCTGATTGGCTTGATAAAAGTCGGCGCACAGCTGACATGCCAAAGCAAAATGAGCTGGCGAAGTGCGCAGCTCATTTTCGGGTAACTGCTGGCCATCAGCCAGCACGTAAAAGGTAACTGCCATTAGTGATCCTGGTTATGGCCAGCCCGGTTAATTAAAAACTGGGTGAGTAACGCTACCGGCCGGCCGGTCGAGCCTTTGTCCTTACCACCACTGCGCCAGGCAGTACCGGCAATATCGAGGTGAGCCCAGTTATATTTGCGGGTGAATTTCGATAAAAAGCAGGCTGCGGTAATAGTACCTGCGGCGCGGCCACCCAGGTTGCTGAAATCAGCAAATGGGCTTTCCAGCTGTTCATGATAATCATCCCACAACGGCAGGCGCCAGGCACGGTCACCGCTTTGCTCGGACGCGTTCAGAATTTCATGGGCCAGTGGGTTATGGTTACTTAACAAGCCTGATGCATGTTTACCCAAGGCAATAACGCAGGCACCGGTTAACGTAGCCACATCAATCACCAGCTCAGGGTCAAATCGTTCGGCATAGGTCAGTGCATCACACAGCACTAACCGGCCTTCGGCGTCGGTGTTTAATACTTCTACCGTCTGGCCAGACATGGTTGTAAGAATATCACCCGGCCGGTAAGCGTTGGCATCGGGCATATTTTCTGCCGCCGCCAGAATAGCCACAATATTAACCGGTAACCCCAGCGCGATGACTGAATGCATTGTGCCAAGCACTGAGGCCGCACCGCACATATCGTATTTCATTTCGTCCATGCCATCGCCGGGTTTTAAACTGATACCGCCTGAATCGAAGGTCAGACCCTTACCAATTAACACCATCGGCGCGCTGTCATTACCAGCGCCGTTATATTTAATTACCGACATTTTCGGGCCGTTGACAGAACCGCGCCCTACCGCAAGGTAAGAGTTCATACCATGGCTGGCCAGCTCTTCAGCACCCAGTACTTCAACACTAACTTTGTTTGACAGCTCTGTCAGGGTTTGCGCCTGCTCAGCCAGGTAGGCAGGTGTACAGATATTGGGTGGCATATTGCCCACATCTTTACACTGCTTAATACCTGCAGCGATAGCCAGGCCTTGCTCAACTGCCCGCTCGCCAATAGTTAAGTCGCGCCGGGTAGGCACATTAAACACAATTTTGCGTAAGGGCCGGCGGGTTTCGTCTTTTTTACTTTTCAGCCGGTCAAATACATACAGGCAGTCCTGGGTAGTTTCTACGGCATGGCGCACTTTCCAGTATGTATCGCGGCTTTTTACATGTAATTCAGATAAAAAGCATACCGCTTCCATTGAGCCGGTTTCATTCAGGGTGCTGATGGTTTTGGCTATAATCTGGCGATACTGGCGCTCGTCTAATTCCCGCTCTTTACCGCAGCCAACCAGCAACACACGCTCACTCAGTACATTTGGCACATGGTGCAGTAACAGCATCTGACCTGGCTTACCTTCTAAATCGCCACGGCGCAATAAATTGCTGATATAACCTTCACTGATTTTATCCAGTTGTTCTGCTACTGCGGAAAGACGACGTGGTTCATACACGCCAACAACAATACATGCGCTGCGTTGTTTTTCCGGACTTCCGCTTTTAACGCTGAACTCCATACTAACTCCTGATTCTAAGAGACTGTGCTACTATAGCCATTAACACTAATCATTCGGCTATAATGCCAGTTATTTACATGGCTGAATTCTACCGTGAATTAAGAAAAAAGCTCGGCTTTCCCGGTACTTTGCCTGATAATAATTGCAATAAATACCAAGTTTACTGAAAAATTGCCAGGTTTCCAGCAAAAAGACAGGTTTTAGGGGGCATTTTTGATTATTTTTCGTTATCTGGTTGGGGAAGTTTTTCGCGCCCAACTAGCTGTCTTTGTTATTCTGACCAGTATTATTATCAGCCAGCGCTTTGTTAAAATTCTGGCTGATGCCTCAGAAGGTGATTTACCAGGACAACTGGTAATGAGCATTGTTGCCTTGAAACTACCACAGCTTGCGGTGATCATTCTGCCGCTAAGTGCATTTTTAGGCATTTTAGTGGCATATGGCCGGGTATATGCAGACAGTGAAATGACCGTGTTGCACTCGACGGGCGTCAGTGAGTGGTATGTTACCCGCATTACATTATTATTGTCGCTGGTTATGGCCCTGTTAGCCGGCAGTGTCACGTTATTTTTAAGCCCCTGGGCGACAGAGCGCGAGTATCAATTGTTGGAAAAGGCTGACAGTAATGTCGGACTGTTTTCACTGGTTCCCGGACGGTTTCAACACACCGCCAATGAGCGAGCCGTTATTTTTGTGCAGGATATCAGCCGTGCCGGTAGTAATTTGTCCCGGGTATTTGTGGCACAAACCGAGGTGCATGGTGAACGCAGTCAACACGCGATTGTCTATGCCGAAACCGGTGCGGTAACTGAAGATGGCACAACCGGTGCACAAATGCTGGAGTTGCAGCGTGGTCGGCGTTACGCAGGTGATGGCCGCTCACCGGCATACGAGATCACTGAGTTTGGTCGCTATCAGATTCAGCTACGCGAGCAGCAGGTCGAACAGCGCCGGCGTAAACTCAGCAGTTTGAGTACCCCATTGCTGTTGCAGGAACAAAGCGCTGAAGCTGCTGCCGAGTGGCATTGGCGTATTGCTATACCGCTGTCCATTCCCATTCTGACGTTGATCGCGGTGCCGCTTAGCCGGGTTAATCCACGCCAGGGTAAATTCGGCCGGCTATTACCGGCACTGCTATTGTACCTGGGCTACTATGCGTTACTCATTATCGGCCGCTCGGCATTGGAAGATGGCAAGATACCGCCTGAGCTGGGCATGTGGTGGCTGCATGCAACGGCACTCGTTTTCGGACTGTTTTTGATTATCCGAAACCGATCCGGGTCGCAGCGTTTGCGGGCCCGCCTGGCAGGGAGGGCCTGATATGCTAAAAATTCTTGATTTTTATATAGGCCGCACCATCCTTGCAACCTCGGCACTGACCTTAAGTGTATTAATCGTGCTGTCAGCGCTGTTCAGGTTTATCGATCAAATGCGTTCTATCGGCCGTGGCTATTACGATATGGTGCATGCCGGGCTGTTTACGCTTTATAGTATGCCGGGCGATTTAGTGTTGTTTTTTCCAATGGCAGCCCTGATAGGGGGCTTAATTGGTATGGGCATGCTGGCCAGCAGCAGCGAGCTGGTCGTCATGCAGGCTGCGGGCATGTCGCGCTTAAATATTATTAATTCGGTAATGAAGTCGGCCATAGTAATGGTGTTAGTGGTGATGGCTGTGGCTGAGTGGGGCGCTCCGGTCACTGACCGAACTGCGCGTGAGCTTAGAATTAAAGCCATTTCTGATGGTAATTTATTTGCCGCCCGGCAGGGTGTCTGGGCCAAGGACGGAGACAGCTTTGTCAACATTAAGGAAGTAGACGATGTCGGCAATTTAACCGGCCTGACCATTTATAAATTCGATAGTGACTTGCAGCTGGAAACGGTAGTCAGTGCAGATTCCGCGGTTTATCGCAGCGACCGCTGGCGCCTGAATAATGTGACGGAGTTAAGCTTTTCCAAAGAACGGGTGAACTCGCAGCAAATTCCACAGCAACAATGGCGCTCCAGTTTAACGCCGGATAAACTTGGCGTAGTCACCATTAAACCCGAAATGTTATCACTTACTGGTCTGGCACAGTATGTTGAATACCTTAAGCAGAATGATCAGGAAGCCAGTCGTTATGAGCTGGCCTATTGGCGTAAAGTGCTGCAGCCGTTGTCCGTTGCGGTGATGCTGTTACTTGCGCTGAGTTTCATCTTCGGGCCACTACGCAGTGTTACCATGGCTGCGCGGGTACTGCTGGGTATTTTAACCGGCTTCGGCTTTTTTATGAGCAACGAGCTGTTCGGGCCGCTGGCATTGGTCTATCAGTTGCCGCCACTGGCCGGAGCTATGCTTCCAAGCCTGCTGTTTATGGCACTGGCTATGTATTTTATGCGAAAGAAAGTGTAGCCCGTTAAGTATTACGCATTACCGGGCTTGCCGATGGACATTCAGGCTTTTGCTATGCTCTTTGCTAATTACCACCATCTGGCTGGCGGTTAGCTGATCTTGCAACGCCAGACCTTTACCCCAGCGTAGCCATAACCAGAAGTTTCCCATGCCAAACAATGCCAGTAAGGCTCTGGCCAGAGCCTGCAGCGGTGCCAGCGGCAGGCCATTCTGTTTTACCACCACTAATCGCCACGCCCGCATGCCAAGGGTCTGGCCGGCCTTGCACCAAAAATACACATAAAAGCCCAGAATCACGGTCACCAGATAGCCAAAATACAGCCAGCGACGCAGCCCGGTATTTAAATAATCGGCAATGTCACTGTAACCACTTAGGTTAACCAGGCCGGCCCACTCCAGCAGCTGTACCAGCAACATAACAATACCTGCTGCCAGCATTACTACGGCAGCCAGTACCAGAATATCGTATATCATTGCCGCTAAACGCCGGGCAAAGCCGGCTCGGGGGGCATTGGCGAGCATAATAAAGTCCTGTCAGTAAACTGCGGCAAGTTTAACATGCCACTGCCTTTTTACGATGCCACACCAGGCTTTTTTAAGCATTGCTGTAATTTTGTGCAATCAAAAGCGAATTAAAACAAAGTGTCATAAAAGCACTTGCCAAGCTTTAGCAGCACCGTATAATGCAGGCGTTTACTTCAAAAACTCCCTCAGTGCCTGGGTGGCGAAATCGGTAGACGCAGCGGATTCAAAATTCACCGCTGTTATAGGGTTTTTTAATTTAAGTTTTTGTTTTATAAATGATTAAAATTAAAGAACCTTGACAAATTAGCTGTTATAGTTTGTTATAGAACATCTTTGGCTCAGTGATGAAATTGGTAGACGTGCCGGATTCAGAATGCAATGCGTCTTCGAATGTGGTAGACATAACTTGTTGAATAGTCTACGATTCAGCAGTTATTAAAAGTGCAATAGCCTTGCAAAGTTTTGCAAAGGTCTGTAACTAGGTTAGTTACAACTAAAAAAGTCCTCTCAATGCCTGGGTGGCGAAATTGGTAGACGCAGTGGATTCAAAATCCACCGTTAGAAATAACGTGCCGGTTCGAGTCCGGCCCTAGGCACCATAATTCATTATTATATCTAGCGATTATTACTTTCGCACAAACTGTTGGCACCTGCATTTCTATCTAAGCCGCTAGCATTAATTGATAGGCGGTTATTTCATATTTATTAAACCAAAATCTATTTTAATAGTAACTTATTGAATCAAGTTATAGCTTACTGTAACCTTAGAAACAATAAATTTACAAAATGAAAAGGTATTTGGTTAAATATAGGCTTTCCCGCCTGATAAGCGTTAGAACGATAATTAAAATGGCATATAAACAACCTAAATCTCTATTTGAATGGAAACTAGACGAGCCAGATAAAGAGTTTTATCTGACGAATCCCCACGAATGGCATAAATAAAACAAATAGTTAGAAGCGAAGGGAACATTCATGGCAGTTCCCGATCAGATC
>CAXBHB010000021.1:0-56662 GCA_963975465.1 uncultured Chromatiaceae bacterium | reverse complement strand
AAACTCGGGGTATCAACTGAACCGTCTGTGGCGCTTGCAAACGGCCGGTGAATTCGTCCCACTCGGTAATACGTTCATGAACAACCTGCGCCACACTCACTTCTGGCGCGGCTGGCGCTTGCGCCTGCCCTGCCGCTTCCGGATTACCGCAAGCGGTCAGTACCAGTGCAGCAACGCTTGCCAACATAAAAGTTCTTACTGTGTTTTTCCTGCTCATGCCGCTGATCTCCACGTTTTTGCCAAAAGTTACTATAAATTTTTAAAAAACTTGTTTATTCTGTACCGGACGGTAAATATATAGGACAGCAAAAAATGTCAACCGATTTCTGTACCGAGCGGTAAATTAATTTAATTCTACGTCAGAAGTTTTTGTTCTAAGACTGAAACCGCACTATTGCAGTGCTGCCGATGTCATAACGCTAACAGAGAGCACCGTCAGGCTATGGCAGCAGTGTACCCGCACAGGCTTGTGGCTTTAATGCCGGAAACCGGCGGATCATTGCCTGAAACTCCTGAGCTGCAACTTTACTGAACAGCCACAAGCGCTTAGGGGCGCTTAACGAATGTCAGCGGCAAGATATGTGTACTTAACGGTATATAACCCTTACTGGACAAGGGGTCTTTTGCTGTTTACTATACGAGCAAGTTTAAAAGCAGGAGCTTAACCATGTCAGCAGTAAGTAGCACTGTGAATATCGGCCGCCCCCGCGCCTTTGATGTAGACACCGCGCTGGAAAAAGCGCTGGAAGTGTTTTGGCGTAAGGGTTATGACGGCACGTCGCTGTCCGATCTGACCGAAGCGATGGGGATTAATAAGCCCAGCTTGTATGCCGCCTTTGGTAACAAAGAACAACTATTTTTAAAAGCGATAGAGTTGTACGAAAGCCGGCCATGTTCATTTTTCCTGCCGGCGCTGGAAAAACCCACCGCCTATCAGGTGGCAGAACACATGTTGTATGGCGCAGCAATGAATATGGCTGATCAAAACCAGCCGCAAGGCTGTGTGGTGGTGCAAGGTGCGCTGTCGTGCAGTGAAGCCGCCGCCACCGTCAAAGAAGCCTTACTTAACCGCCGCGTTGATGGCGAACACAAACTGCGTGCCCGTTTCGAGCAGGCCAAACTTGACGGCGACTTACCTGTCAGTGCCGATGCTGAGACCTTAGCGCGTTATTTAGGTACCGTGCTGCAAGGCATGGCTATTCAGGCGAATAACGGCGCCACCTCTGAGCAACTGCGTCAGGTTGCCGAAATGACACTGCAGGCATTTCCACGCGCCGGCTAAGCCGGTGCTACATGCCTTAAACTCCATACTTATTGCCTGATCCTCCAAAGCAGTGCTGCAGTAATAGGCAAAGCCACAGCGCATGCCTATACTGCGTTTATCCACTGTGTCAGGGGGCCGATAATGACCGACGAACGCGAACTTCTGCGCCAGCAAATGCTACAACCAGTGCTTGCCAGGCTAACCAGCACCGGTGTCAACGAGAGTTGTATACCCGGGCTAAAACTCTATCGCAGCAATGCACCAACATCTGCAACGCCGACCCTTTATGAACCAACGCTTTGCCTGTTACTACAGGGCAACAAGCAAGTATTACTTGGCGAAGAAATACTGCAGTACAATCCGCTGCAGTATCTGCTGGCACCGGTGATGTTGCCGGTAAGCGGTAAAGTAATCAGGGCCAGCAGCAACGAGCCTTATCTGGGTGTCAGTATCAGTCTTGATTTGCGTGAACTTACCGAGCTGGTAATCGATTTGGGCGATAAAGTACCGCGCCAACCGGTACCTGCCCGTGGCATCAGTATCGGCGACGCCGACCTGGATTTACTATCGGTATTTCAACGTATTTTTGCCTTACTGGAACGCCCGCAGGATGTCGCAGTATTGCATCCATTGTTAAAACGCGAGCTATTGTACCGTCTACTGTTAAGCCCTGCAGGTAGCCATTTACGCGAGTTTACGTTGCTTGACAGCCAGGCCAGTCGTATCGGTAAAGTGATTGATACGCTGCGTCAACGTTTTAACCAGCCGCTGCGAATTAAAGAATTGGCTGACGTAGCACATTTGAGTGAATCGGCCTTGTTTCAAAGCTTTAAAGCCGTGACCTCAATGTCGCCGCTGCAGTTCCAAAAGCAACTGCGTTTAAATGAAGCACGGCGCATTATGTTGTATGAAGGGTTAGAAGCCGCTACCGCAAGCTACAAGGTGGGCTATGAAAGCCCGTCACAGTTCAGCCGCGAATACAGCCGCTTGTTTGGCGCGCCACCGAAAGCCGATGTAGCACGTTTTCGTCAGACGCTGTAAATTTTCAGCTCAGCCTACTGTTTAAACATCACACAACGCTTTATGATCAGCACCACTGTTGCTGCCGGCGGCGCTTATTATGCCATCCACCCTAAAGAATACCCTGCTTTATCTTACTACCGTGCTGATTTGGGGGTCTACCTGGATAGCGATTGAGTTTCAACTCGGTGAGGTTGCCGTAGAGGCATCGCTGTTTTATCGCTTTGCGATATCGGCACTGCTGATGTGGCTGTTTTGCTGGTGGCGCCGTTTGCCGATGCGCTTTAGCAAAAAAGACCATGGCTTTATTGCCTTGCTGGCCGTGCTGAATTTTGCCCTGAACTACCTGCTTATTTATCAGGCGCAGCAACACCTTACGTCGGCCATGGCCGCCATTGCCTTTACGACCATGTTACTGATGAACATTGTTAATACCCGGCTGTTTTTTGGCAAACCGGTGGCTAAACGCATTTATTTTGGCGCACTAATGGGTATTGCCGGCATAATTGTGCTGTTTTACCCCGATTTAGATGGCCTGGATTTAACCAATGCCAGTCTGCTTGGGTTAATTCTGGTATTGGGCAGTGCCCTTAGTGCCTCGCTGGGTAATATGGTCAGTGTGCGTAACTCCCGGGCGGGCTTACCGATCATGCAAGTCAATGCCTGGGGCATGTTATATGGCAGCATTGCCCTGGCTTTACTGGTGTGGCTTAGTGGCACGCCGTTTACTTTTAGCCGCAACCCGGCCTACCTTGCATCGTTGCTTTACTTAGCCGTGTTCGGCTCGGTCATCGCCTTTGCCACCTATTTCGCTTTGTTAAAACAGATGGGCCCGGAGAAAGCCAGTTACGTTATCGTGCTATTCCCATTGGTGGCCGTGGTGCTAAGCACCCTGTTTGAAGATTTTGTCTGGACCGGCTACACCTTTGCCGGTTTTGCCCTGGTACTGGCCGGCAATGCGCTGGTATTAACGCCGTTTGCAAAAATCAAAGCATTGTTGTTTAAACCGAAACTGCCGGTACAGCCCATGCTGCCGTAACGCCCGCTAAGTTGACAGCTATCTGGCGTTGTCCACGGGTGAATGATTAAATGCCAGTGCCGTTTGCTGTTCCATTTGCTCAATAATAAACGCAATCCGCTGCAAAAAAGCGTCGCGACTTGCTGGCGGCACAGGCGTTGCCAGCGGACAGCATCTGCAGAATTTGTTGCTGCTTTCTGACCACATTAATCCACAGCACATTATTTGGTATTTAAAACGTTACAAGGTAAAGTAAATTATCTGGTATGGTCGTGGTAAAGCCATGTCCTTCTCCAACTCAGAACGTGTCGGAACCCATGCAGCAGATTTTCGAAAAAAACGTGAGTTTCAACCAGGTACGGCGTCGCCGGCTAATGCAGATTTGTGCCATTACTGCCCTTGGCTTAATGGCGGCATTGTCGGTTGCTAACGGTATTACCCTGATTATTTTTGCGACGGGTATTGGTACCCTGTTGCTGGCCTTGGGCCTGGCATTTCAGCAAAAGCTGCAAACATCGGCCTATATATTACTCTGGTCGATGAGCGCGATGCTGTCGGCCTTTGCCCTGACCGGCGCCGGCTTATTTGACCTGGCTATTCTCGGTTACCCCGGTTTACTGATTATTGCAGCTATCCTGGGCAGTGTCGGCCTGTTTATTTCAGTGCTGCTGTTTGTTATTGCCCAATGTATTTTACTGACCTGGCTTACCTTACACGGTCATATCACCCCCCATGTGCCCAGCTTAAGCTGGCCGCATCTGGTGTTTATTCTGGTTATTTTTATTATTACCGGTTTTAGTGTGTACATTATGGTACGCGATATTAAACGTCTGATGTTGTCGTTGCAGCAGGAAAACAGCAAAGTACAGCAAAGCCAGGCAAGAATTCAGCACCTGGCCCACCATGACACACTCACCAATTTAGCCAACCGATCTTATGGCGAAATTCTGTTTCAACAGTCATTAACGACCTGTCTGCAGCAACAGCAGCAACTTGCTCTGCTGTTTATTGATCTGGATAATTTTAAACCGGTGAATGATGCGTTAGGTCACGCCGCGGGGGACGAATTATTAAAACAACTGTCCCAACGCCTTACTGCGTTATTGCCAGCCGATCACGCCCTGATCCGCTTTGGCGGTGACGAATTTCTGGTGCTGGCGCCGCATGCAACCCGTAGCCACAACCTGGATCAACTGGCGGAGAGTCTGATAAGCCAGATCACCTCGTCTTTTGATATCTCCCAAACCCGGGTTAGCGTTTCCGCCTCCATTGGTATTGCCTGCGCACCGGCAGATGGCACCGATTTTAAACAATTGTGCCGCAAAGCCGATATCGCCATGTACCGGGCCAAAGAGGAGGGGCGTAACACTTACCACTTTTTCGATGACAGCCTGGATAAAGCCAACGATGACAAATTTAAGCTGCTGCAAATGTTGCGTCTGGCATTAAGTGAACAGCAGTTCAGGCTGTATTATCAGCCACAGGTAGCGTTAAATGATGGCAGCATTACTGCGGTAGAAGCATTATTACGCTGGCCTCAGGCAGATGGCAGGATGATTGGCCCGGACCAGTTTATTCCCCTGGCCGAAAGCAGCGGTTTAATTAGCGAATTAGGCAGCTGGGTGATTAGCCAGGCCTGTTTGCATTGTGCGCAACTGCGTCAGCAGGGTTTTAGCCAGTTACGGGTGGCGGTAAACCTGTCGGTGGTACAGTTTAAAGATGGCCAGCTGCAACACATTATCGAACAGGCATTGCAGCAGGCTGGGCTGCCGGCCCAGGCATTAGAGCTCGAGCTAACTGAATCATTGTTGGTTGACGATACCGATCATATCCTGCAACAACTTAGTGGCCTGAGCCAGCTGGGCGTTACCATTGCCATTGACGATTTTGGCACCGGTTACTCTAACCTGAGCTATCTGCGGCGTTTTAATGCCAGCACCCTGAAAATCGACCGTTCATTTATTTCTACCGCTGCCCAGTGGCAAGCCAATGCGCCGCTGGTTCAGGCCATTATTCAGATGGCTACCAGCCTTGGTTTAACCACCATAGCCGAAGGCATTGAAAATGAAGAGGTTATTAGTAAACTGCAGGCATTAGGCTGCACAGAGGGCCAGGGGTACTACTGGTCACCCGCTGTGGCAATTGAGCAGCTGCCTGCCCTGTTCAGCAAACTGCAATTACAGGCAAAAACGCTCTGATATGACTTTTACCTCTGTCACTGTTAAAGAAAAGTGTAGCTTGCGGCATCTATTCTACCCGCTGCTACTGGCAATGTGGCTTAGCTGTAGCGCAGTGGCAGCCGCTCCGCCCGAGTTAAACTCTTTGCGTCAGGCAGTAGCAGAGGCCCGTCAACAAGGGAAGATGAATAGCGCAGATCAGCTTGCCCAGCAGTATCTAAGCGCCGCAATTGCACAGGCTGACCAGAAAGAATTGGGCAATGCCTATTATCAGCTGGGCCGCAATGCAATGGAGCGCAACAATTACCCGCAGGCCAGAGAGTATCTGGAGCAGGCGATCAGTCAGTATAAAAGTGTGGCAGAGACATTGTCACTGGCCAATGCGTTGCGACAACTTGGTCAGACATTCCGTTATCAGAGTGATTATCAAAAAGCGCTTGAATACCTGTATCAGGCCATGCAACTTTATCAGCAGCTGAACGACCCTTCGGCCATTGCCTCTGGGTACAACAGCATTGGCACCACACTGGAAAAAATGGGCCAGTATGAGCAGGCATTGCAGGCCCATCAGCAGTCACTCACCCTACACTATCAAACCGGCAATAAAAGCGGGATTGCCAGTGCCATTTATAATCTCGGCGACTTGCACCGGGTGCTGGGCGATACCAGCCAGGCGCTGAGCTATTTTCAACAAGCACTGGAACTGGATAAAGCTAACGGCAATTTGCGCGATATCGCTTACAGCCATAATAAACTAGGTTTTCTTTACAGCGAATCGGGTGACTATCAGCAGGCCGCAGATCATTTGCAGCAGGCCTTAAGTCTGTTTGAACAAATTAGTGCACCACGCGATGTAGACTGGGCCCGCACCAATCAGGCCAGACTTGCCATGCATCAGGGTAATTTCCCGCAAGCCGTAACACTTATTACTGGTGTTATTAGCCGCGCCACCGCGCACAACTACAACAGTTTGCTGGTCGATGCCTATAAACTTGCCACCGAGCTCGCGATAGCCATGGGCGAGTACGACAGCGCACTCGATTACATTGAAGCAGGCGTTAGCCGTGCCCGCCAGAACAACGAACGGGCAGATGAAGCGCAACTTGAGCAAATGCGGGTGAACGTGCTGCTGCAGCAAGACCGGACCCGTGAGGCGCTGGCAGCGCTAATGCAACAAAACAAACTGGAAGACGATATTTTTAATAATAAACGGGTGTCTGCGATTGCTTCTATTCAGGCCCAGACCGAATTTATCCGCCAGCAACAGCAAATTGATCGGTTACAGCAACAGCAAATTTTGCAGCAGGCTTTGCTGGAGCAACACAGATGGTCCCGTAACTTTTGGATCCTGGGTCTGGCGGCCGCGTTTATTCTGCTGCTGTCGCTGTATCGCCGGTTAATTCAAAAACGGCTTAATCAGCGCCTTAGCCAACAGGTTGCGGCCAGAACCGCCGAGCTGAATCAAAAAAATCATGAGTTAAGTCTGGCCTATCAGCAACTGGAAACCATCAGCCTTACCGACAAACTTACCGGCCTGCATAACCGGCGTTTTTTAGAGGATCATATAGAAAGCGATCTGGAACACTGCCGGCGCCTGCAACAAGACTGGCAGGCAGGTAAAACGGCCAAGCCAAAAGGGGCTGATCTGGTTGTGTTTATGATCGATCTTGATAACTTTAAAGCGCTGAACGATACCTATGGCCACACTGTCGGTGATTTGGTTTTACAACAGTTAAAACACAGAATGCAGCTGGTATTTCGCCAGACAGACTATCTGGTGCGCTGGGGGGGTGAGGAATTTGTCGCCGTCGCCCGATTTATTGAACGTGAAGATGCCAGTCAACTTGCCGGGCGATTTGTCGAATCGGTGCACAGAGCCCCTTTTGAAGTCGATGAGCAGCTCTCGCTAAATGTTAGCTGTTCAGTGGGGTACGCTTGCTACCCGCTACCAGCAGATGCCACCACCCAGCCCTGGCCTGCACTACTTCGCCTCGCCGATCTCTGTCTGTATGCAGCAAAATACTCCGGCCGAAATGGTTGGGTTGGGGTACAACACTACCAGACTGCCTTGCCGCTGGACACCGCTGATGTTGACGCAACACAGCTGCAACGCGCGATTGCTGATGGCGATATCGAAATTTGTCATTCATTTACCGACACCCTAAACTGGCACCCGCCGGTTTAATTAAAAAGCCTGCTGCACCCGCAAAAACCGGGCAAAACGCGGCAAACCGTTTTTAGTCAGGCCGTTATAGCGGTAGGTCACCACAGCACCAATGGGTGGCGGGGTCTGGCGTAAGGCATCGGTTAAGCCGCTGCCGATGGCAAAGATTTTACCTTGCGGCGTTTTAACAATAAGTGCGCCGACCATACCCCGGTATTTTCCTTTGCCGGGCCGGTAACCCGTCACTTCTGCTTCAGTATCATGATAGGTCTTCAGCTTCAACAAATCGCTACTTCTACCGGTTTTGTATAAGGCATCCTGATGATGCAACATAAGACCTTCAGCGCCGGCGTTTTCAAGCTCTGTCAGTTTAGCCCGCAATTGCGCGTTATCAGCAATCCGAAACTGCGTTACTACCTGCAAGTAGGGGCTGCTGTGTTGCTGGCCCAGGCGTTGCATCGCCAGAATACGCTCAGTAAAAGTACCCGCGGCGTCCGGTAACTCAAACAGGTAATAGCGAATATGCTGCCATTCACTGTCGACCGGCTGATGTTTACTGACAATACTTAACGTATCGGCGAACTTATTGCGGCCTAGCCATAATTCACCGTCTAATTTTTGTGTAGGAAAACCGGCAACAAACCAGGCGGGTGCGGCAATAACATTGCCGCCACGGCTAATCAGCCGTTTACCATCCCAGAAGGCACGCACCCCATCCAGCTTTTCACTTACCCAGTACTGCTGCACATCAATGCTATCGTTATACACTTGCGCCAGTAACAGCTCAGGTTTGCTGGCAGCCGTAAGCTGGCAGCAAACCACCAGCAGCAATAAAGTTAACGTTTTTGTCATTTATTGGCATCTTTTTATTTAAAATAAAAAGTGTAGTAACAAAGCCGGTTTAGGCAAGTCTGTGGTTTGCCGGTTACAAACGGCTCAGCAGGCTGTCTGCCATCGCCACAACAGGTTCGCTGGCAAAGTCCCGATTGGACAGCACTACCAGGGTATAACCCTTATCTAGATATATCTGCATGGCTGAACTGACACCGATAAAGGCTCCACTGTGGCCCACTACGCGGCCGTGGCTATTGGTCTGCACCGAAAAGCCATAACCATACCAGGCTGAGTTTAATTCTGGTTTGGCGCTGTACGCTGCCTCGGTTAAGGCCCTGGGCAGCAACTGGTATTGGGTTAACGCTGTGGCAAACTGGTATAAATCGTTAATGGTGGAATAACCACCACCTGCCGGACTGCCTTTAATGCCGGCAATAAACCAGTTGGTTTGCATTGACTGTAATTGTTGCGAGTAGCCGTACCCCATCGCCATATTGGGCGTAACGCCATCGATATCAAAGTTGCCACTGTTCGGCATGCCAGCTTTGGCATAAATATGCTGCTGCACATAATCGTCATAACTTTTACCAGATACCGCCTCTATCACCATACCCAGTAGCAACATACCTTCATTGCTATAGCTAAACCGACTGCCTGGTGGCGAGTTGAGCGGTAAGTGTTTCAGAAAAGGACGGTGATCATTTAAGTTTCTTAATTTATTCTGCGACATATCCGGGTAGTTTGGCCAACCCAATCCGGCAGTATGCGTCAGCAGTTGCGCTATGGTGATGCTGTCAAAGTCACCAGCGGCGAACAGTTCGCGGTCGACGTAGTTTATCAATTTGTCATCCAGCGCCAGCTTTTTCTCTGCGACCAACTGTAATACGCTGACAGCAGTAAACATTTTATTCATTGAAGCTAAATTGAATTTGGTGTCAGTATTGTTTTTGACCTGATAGCGCAAGTCGGCCATGCCTTTTGCCGTTTGATATATCACGCCCTGTTGATCTGCCAATAGCACAGTGCCGGAAAACAGCCCGCGCCCGGCCAGCCGGTCAATATAGCCGGATAACTCACTCACCACTTGCTGCTGACTTAGCCTGGCTAAGGCTTTATCTGTAGCAACAGTGCGGTAATTAAGGCTAATCGTGCTGACTTTGAACGGCGCTTCTGCGCTAAAACCCAACCTTAGCGTGTAATCAAGTTCAGTATTGTGCGAGTGCAGTTTGGCCTCATAATAGCGTTGCTCCGGCGTGATCGGCAGCAACGACAGCAAGCTAAAGGCGCCATGAAATCGCTTTTCCGCACTGAGATAACCGATATAGCGCTCGCGACCGTCGCCGCCAAAGCTCTGCAACACGTCACTATGCAGTTGGCTGTCAACAAAATGGCTTACCGCATGCGGCTCATTACTTAGCAGCATAGCGATTGCGGCGTCCATGCCGGCTTGGTACTGCGCCGCTTTGCCCTCAGCACTGCTTTCATTGTTGCTATCAGCGTTGGCGTAAGTAGCAGCTGCGGCAAAGCCCAGCGCTAAGATCAGAAAAAGTTTTAAAATATCAAACAGGTGTATAAATTTTAACAGTGAACGTATCATAATAAACAGGCACCCTGACTAAGTTGATTGGCAATTGCTTCAGATGGCAATTTTAGTGGTGACATCAGGCGCGGCAGCGTTTACTGCCAGCACGATGAAATAACCGCAGCCAGTGTTTTGTAATTAGCTTGCTTTGGCGATAAACAAAGCCTGCTTTTTTTGTTCGGAAAGTGTTAATTGAAATTAAAACAAGGAATATCATTAACTTGGAAGTTTTTGAAACAGCAGGCATCAGACATAAAAACACCGCAGAAGCCACTCTGCTGGCCGGATTTAGCTTAAATGAATATTTTATTTCGCCGGCAAGCGGGGCAGTATTGCTACCGGACGGTACTGTACTGACGTTAGAACCGAAGGTAATGCAGGTGCTGCTGGTGTTAACAGAGGAAGCAGGTAACGTAATAAGTGCAGAGCAGTTATTTGCCCGGGTATGGCCCAGATCTATCTACAGCCCGGTTTCTGTCAGGCGCTCAGTTAATCAACTTCGAAACGTGTTTAACGATACCAGCAAGGTGTTAATTACTACACACCCCAAACGCGGCTATGCACTGCATGCCACTATAGCACTGACAAATGACCAGCAACCTGCGGCCCCGTCTGACGCTGTGCGGCCAAGTAGCGCGGTCAGGCGTAACTATATCGCCGCCATTGCTATGGTATTGGTTTGCGCATTGGTACTACTGGTACAACACTCCCGGCAGACAGCTGTGCAATGGCGGGTATCAGAGCTACAGCCTGTTACAGCGACCACAGCACAAGAGTCTTACAGTATGTTTACGCCCGACAGCCAGGCTGTGGTATATGTAACGCAAACAATAGACACCCAGCATCAGCAATACAGTGAGTTGTGGTTAACGTCGCTGGACAGAACGCAAAACCAATTGTTGTATCGCAGTAACAGCCGTATTGATTTCTTTGCCTGGCTGCCGGCCAGTGCCGACCAACCCGCCAGTTTAAGGCTGCTACTTGCCTCGCAACAGGCAGATACCGTGCGCTTTATCAGCTTAACGCTGTCTGATGATTACCAGCTACAGGCCAGCAACGAGCATTTTGCTCTGCCGGATACCGGTGTTGTCAGCCCGTTTTTCAGCGTTGGTGCATCGGTGTTTTTTTTAGCGCAGCAACAGGGCAAACAACAACTGTACCAGGGTGATTTAGCCAGCGGCCAGGTAGATTTGTTGTTATCGCCTAATCATCAGTTTTCGCCGTATCGTATCGCCCCCTCAGCGAATGAAGACGCTATTACCGTGCTGGGATTTGATCAGCAACAGCGCTCGCAAATCAAGCTGTTGTCAACGGCGACGGCTGAGATCAGTGATGTTAAAACGCTGGATGCTAACTGGTACTTTATCGCCTACAACAAGGCGTTTGGCGGTTATTTACTAAGCGATGGTAAGGGCTTGTTCGTCTTAGACGGGCAACAGCAACTGACTAAACTAGATTTTGAAAACTATGCCTTTTTACACTATCCGGCGTTATCGCCAACCGGTCGTCAGCTTAGTTACACTCAGGCAAAAATCAACGGTAACGTCTTCAGTCTTGACTTAACCGGCCAGCAGGTCAGGCAACTTACCCACTCTACCATGCACGACTGGCAAGCCAGTTTCTCTGCTGACAACCGCCAGTTAGCCTACGTGTCTAATAAACACGGCCATGGCCAGATATTTGTGCTCGATATCGCCACCAACACCGAGCGTCTGGTGTACGACAATCAAGACCAGCAGCTGGCATTATCGCAACCTGTTTGGTCGGCTGACAATAAGCAGTTGGCCTTTGCCAGAAATCAGCGTTTGGTGATTGTTGATCTGGCCGCTGCGACACCTGTGGTGCAACATTTTGATCAGGTAATTGGCCAGCCTACACAGTGGCTGCATAACATAGATAAAGTCGTTGTCCGCCAGGTATCACAGCCGTTTAGCCACTGGAATATATTTGCTGTTGCTAGCGGGCAACAGCAACATATTGTCGCCAGTAATAAGCATCAGGTGCTGCACAATGGCGCGCGTTTTCAATTAGACTCACAACAAATACAAGACGCTAATGGCGAAACACTCTTTGTCGCCGGCAACCAAGATCGCATTGCACAGTACTTTGCTAAAGATCACGGCATCTATTTGTTGCTAAGTCCGCATAGCAATACGGATGGCGATGCAGCGGTGTGGTTTTTTTCTTATGCTAACCAAAGTACGGCGAAGTTAGCTGATATCCGCCTGGCTGGGCAGGACATCTCCGATATCAACCAACAGCAGTTGTTATACAGCTCATTTGCGATTGAAAAAGATATCCATACACTGAAGTTAACTAAGCAATAAACAACGGTAGCGTAATGCAGCAGAAAAGCTTGGTTTAATTATAGTTACCACTGGCTGACCAGGGCCTGTCAATTCAGAACCGGTTTCAGGTAGCCCGCGCCAAGTTGGCGCATTTGCCGCTCAACCCAGGTTACCCGCTGGCTAAGATACGGGGTGAGTTGACGTGGGTCGCGCTTGCGCGGGCTTGGCAGCATCACCGCAAGCCTTGCCGCCTGGTTAACACTTAGCCGGCTGGCTGTTTTGCCAAAATAATGCTGGCTGGCCGCTTCAACGCCATAAATGCCTTTGCCAAACTCAGCAATATTTAAATACACTTCCAGAATCCGCTTTTTACCCCAGATAACTTCCAGACTCAGCGCCAAGCCCGCCTCCATACCTTTGCGAACCAGACTGCGGCCCGGCCATAGCAACAGGTTTTTCGCGGTTTGCTGGGTAATGGTGCTGGCACCGCGCACGCCATCACCATCGTCGGCTTGCTCAAGTGCATCACTGATGGCAGTAAAATCGATGCCGAAATGCTGAGGAAAACGCTGATCTTCAGAGGCCACCAGCGCCAGCGCCACATGGGAGGGCAAGGTATCAATGCTGACCCAGGTTTGCGTTACCGGATGGGGGCTTTGCAGCATAAAAGAGGAGGTGGGAGGCGCTATAAACCGCAGGGTTAGCAGCAGGATCAGCAACAACAGCACCATGCCCAGCACGACGCGCCACAGCACAAACCATGTCCAGCCTACAAAACCGCGTTCACCTTGGGTCATTCACTCTTTACCACCCGATGTCAGATTCCAGAAAAAAACCGCTTTACGACGCTGCCATTCGCAATGTTCAAGCATACAGGCTTTAAGCCTACCGCAGACTGAACCGTAAAAACAAAGATCCATACCAGTCGGTGCAGATTAGATGATCACATTATCGTCATTAAATTTGCGCTTTTAATTCACAAATATTGGCTAGGGTAGTACTGCCGTGCAGTGAATCGGCTGTTAAATGCGTTCCTTAATGCTGCTATTGTTAAATTAACTACCAAGGAAAAATTTATGCTCAATTTAAAGATATTGCGCGGTCTTGTCATATCCACCCTGCACGTCGCCCTATTGCTGAGCCCGGTGTTTGCCTTCGGCGATACTAACACCGTCCTCAGAAAAAACGATAGCCAGACAACTGTCAGTAGTCCTTCTCTTAAAGTACCCGACAAGTATGCAGTGCAGTTCGGGCCGCGCCCCGCTTATCTGGTAGAAAATATGGACCCAGGCCCACTGAAAGACCAGTTACAACGTTGCAATACCGGCCGCAAGTTAAAGAAAACTCAGTTTTCTATTGGTCATCGAGGCGCACCTTTGCAATTTCCGGAGCATACCAGGGAGTCGTATGAAGCTGCAGCCAGCATGGGTGCCGGCATTATGGAGTGTGATGTTACCTTTACCAGTGACAAAGAGCTGGTTTGCCGCCATTCACAATGCGATTTGCACACCACCACGAATATTCTGGCCATACCCGAGCTGGCAGCAAAATGCAGCGAACCGTTTACCCCGGCAGACCCTGCCACAGGCACGCCAGCGAGCGCCAGATGCTGCACCAGCGACATAACCTTAGCAGAATTCAAAATGTTAAAGGGTAAAATGGATGCTTTTAATCCTGAGGCTACCAGCGTTGCAGAGTATATGCAGGGCACGCCTGCCTGGCGTACCGACTTGTACGCCAACTCGGGCCCCCTGCTCACGCACGCCGAAAGCATCGAGTTGTTTAAACAACTGGGCGTAAAATTCACCCCGGAGTTAAAAGCAGCAGAGGTACCCATGCCTTATGAAGGCACGTACAGCCAGGCTGACTATGCTCAGCAACTCATCAATGAGTATCGTGCTGCAGGCATCAAGCCCCGGGATGTCTGGCCACAGTCATTTGATATCGAAGATATTCATTACTGGATAGCCAATGAGTCTACTTATGGCCGGCAGGCGGTGTATTTGGACGACGCCAATGATCCGTCAGAGCTGCCATCAGCCTCAGATCTACAAGGCTACGCCGCAGCAGGGTTGAAAATTGTGGCGCCGCCAATGTGGGCCTTGCTTGAATTGGACGCCAGCAACAACATTGTACCCTCGGCTTACGCCCGCAACGCTAAAGAGGCCGGGCTGGATATTATCGCCTGGTCGTTTGAACGCTCCGGTCCGTTAAAAAAAGGTGGCGGCTGGTATTATCAAACGGTCAACCCGGTCATCAACAACGATGGCGATATGCTGGACGTGTTGCATGTTATGGCGCAAGACGTCGGGGTAATAGGGGTATTCTCAGACTGGCCAGCCAGTGTCAGCTTTTATGCAAACTGCATGGGGTTGCCTTAAATACACAACCAGGCCCTCTCTGTCGCTTCGCATTTACGCTTAAGGCCGCCAGCAACGGGTAGGGTTGCCACACAGCTAAGCTGGTAGTTGTCGCCGTACAGTTGCTGCATTTGCACACTATCAACTGAAAACGGCGGCCCTGCCAGCAAAGCCTGGTTGTACTCAAAGCAAATCACCAGTTGCGGGGCGCACTGGCTTAGTCTGGTAAGATGTTGCGCATAATCTGGCCGCATATCGGCGGGTAACGCCACCAGCGCGGCCCGGTCGTAGATTGCGTCTACCGGGCCCAGCACGTCGGCAGTTAATTTAAATATATCGCCGACAAAAATATCAATATCTGGGCCGGCATAGTGTTGCAACTCCCCAACGGGCTTTACCACTGGCATGACGCCCAGCTCTTTGAACAATTCGTTAACCGCTATTTCGCTTAATTCTGCCCCCACCACCCGGTAGCCGCTGGCCAGCAGCCAGCTAATATCGAGGGTTTTACCGCATAGCGGCAGAAATACCCGGCTACCCTGGATCAGATGCAGTTGCTGAAAACATTGAACCAGCAACGGGTTAGCCGCCGCCTGATGAAAAGCAATTTCTCTGCTCTGCCATTTTTGCAGCCAAAAGTCTGCTTCCACATTACCTCCTGAAATAGGGTTAGTTTTGCGTCTTATTCTAACATTGCCTCCGTCTTTTCTATAAATCTGATCAATGACGGTTCGTTGATATATGGCGTCATGCCATTAATATTGAATCTCTCTACCATGCGTTGGACTTCTTCATTCTGGCTCATTTTTCTGGCAGATAGTCCATTGCCACTCAGCGTTTTTACTGTTGCCAGCCAATCAGCAGAGTGTGTGCGATAAGCCGCCAATTGTTCGTTATTGGTGGGGGCGCCGTGACCCGGGATAATAACGGTGCTGTCATCGCCCAATGCTAAAATTCCGTCAACAGCCTGACTAAGTGCAGCCATTCCGCCAGACCAGAATGTCGGGAGCGCCCGGCCTCTGGTCTCATAAATATCGCCAATAAACATGCTATTGCTTGCCTGATGATAAAAAACCCTGTCACTCAGGGTATGCGCGTCAAAGTTCAGCGCCTGCAGCCCTTCCAAATTGTCCACATTGTCGATAAGCGGGCACCCTTTCGACAGAAAGTAGTCGTTGCCGCTGGTATGATCAGGATGTTCATGGGTATTCAGGACATAACACGAAGAATACTGGAAAGTGTCTTTCATAAATTGGGTTAATGCCTCCAGGTTTCCATTGCCGGCGGCCGGGTCGATTAAGACCACGCTGTTACCTATCTGCAATAAACCTATATTTGTCCATGAATTTGAAAACCGCAAAACGTAAGCGTCATCGGAAAGTTTATTAACCAACAGGTCTTGTGACTTGGCCACAGTTTGCGGGCTAAAAAGACACGTTGCAGTAAAAATAAATAGCATCACAGTTGCACAAAACGTCATAGTTCTCATAATTATTTCCTTTGTAATCTTTAAATCTACAGCCACCCTATGGAACGAGGGTTGGCTGTTACAGCAGAATGACTCAGATTAAAGACATTAACTTATGCAGCTTTAATTTAACATTAGTGGTGCGTTTTTTATGCAAAAACGTTGGCGCTATAGCGCGAAAAGGCATGGTCTCCGGCACAAACAACTGGTTGTAAAGTGGTTTAAAGCCGGCTAATGTCTGGCGCATCATTTTGCATGGTGGCGTCTTTTCAATGTCCCGCCAAAAGTAAGGCGCTGGTTATGCCCCTCGTTAAACGTTTTCACCATTTTTTATTTGTCAGTACCTTAAGTTTTGCTGCCATACTGGCCGGTTGCAGCACAACAGCGCCTGCACCAATAGCAAGCCCGCCAGCCAGTGACTGGGTTAACAACTGCACTGACTGGGATAAGTGGGACAAAGCCGGGCCGCCCTTTCAGATTTATGCCAATAGCTACTATGTCGGCACCTGTGGAATCAGCGCTATTCTGATCACCAGTGCCGATGGCCATATTCTGATTGACGGCGCCACTGAAGCAGGCGCAGAGGTGATCGCAGCCAATATCCAAACGCTTGGCTTTGCAATAACAGATATAAAACTGCTACTGCAAAGCCATGAGCATTTCGACCATGTTGCTGGTTTAGCAAAGCTACAGCAACTAAGCGGTGCCAGGCTGCTGGCATCACGCGAAGCAGCGCCGGTGTTAGCCAGCGGCGTGGTGGCTGCTGCCGACCCGCAAGCCGGTATGCACCAGCCGTTTCCGGCTACCAGGGTTGATGGGTTGGTCACCGCCGGTGAGGTCGTTACTCTGGGTAAACTAAGCCTGATGCCTGTGGCCACACCAGGACATACCCCGGGTGCATTAAGCTGGCAGTGGACCAGCTGTGAAGCGGACAAATGCCAGGTGCTGGTGTATGCCGACAGTTTATCGCCGGTTAGCAGTGACAGTTATCGTTTTAGCGAGCACCTTACTTACCTGCAAGCCTACCGGAGCGGGTTAGCGAGCCTGGCTAAGCTTGACTGCCAAATTCTGCTAACACCCCACCCGTCGGCCAGTAATATGCGAACCCGACTGCAAAGCGGTGCCGGCTTAACAGACCCCGACGGTTGTAAGGCTTATTCGGAAGGTGTGACGCAGCGGCTGCAGCAGCGTTTAGTGAAAGAACAGGCGCAGTGAGGCTGCTTGTAGTAACTGACATTTTCGGCGACTGCGCCGGGCTTAAAGGCCTGCTGCGGGATTTAGCGGCCGTTGATACACTAATCCAGGTTATCGACCCCTATCAGGGTCAGGCTCAGAACTTTACCGACGAACAGCAAGCCTATAGCGCCTACAGCCAACAATGCGGCCATGACACTTACGCTGAACGGGTAGCGAATACATTGCAAAGCGCCGCACAGCCATTTGATGTGGTTATTAGTTTTAGTGCCGGTGCCACAGCCTTGTGGCGTAATCTGGCCAACCCAAAAGTGACAAAAATTAAACAGGCTATCATGTTTTACCCCGGACAAATTCACCGCCACCTTGCACTTGAACCGCAAATGCCCAGCCAGATTATCTTTGGCAATAGCGAACCCCATTTTGCTGTAGCGGATATCTGTAACCAGTTGCACCAAAAACCTGCGGTAACTGTCTCTGTAACACCGTTTGCCCATGGCTTTTTGAACTCAGCATCTAATGCGTTTAACGAAGCAGGTTATCAGCAGTATCTGGCTGTATTAAAGCAACTGTTTTAACGTTGTCTAGTGCTTCTACAACCCGCATGTGAGTAGTCGGTATTAAAAAGTGGGTCTGACCCTAAAGGTTTAGAGGAAGTGTTCAGGTTAATCAAACAGAAAAGACTTTCAGGGGATATGGGTGTATGTTTGATTTCTGACACTTTTCAAAAGACACACTGCCATGAAAAAAATTTGCACGCTTATCTTACTTAGCACTTTAAGCATCGGGCAAAGCGCGGCTTCTACTTCAGAAATTTCGAATAGCATAGACAAAGACTATAAAGCGCATCTCGCTCCATTGTGGGATCATTTTCATCGCAACCCTGAATTGTCGCTAATGGAACACAATACTGCAAAACGTCTGGCTAAAGAAATCCGCGCTGCCGGCTTTACCGTGACAGAGGGAATTGGCGGCACAGGTATTGTGGCAATATTGAAAAATGGTCCCGGGCCAATGGTTATGCTTCGCGCCGATATGGACGGTTTACCGGTAAAAGAATTGTCTGGCTTAAAAAATGCGTCTCAAATCGTAACGACTGATTGGGATGGCAATGAAGTTGGCGTAATGCATGCGTGTGGTCACGACGTGCATATTACCAGTTTAGTGGGAACCGCAAGGTATATGGCTAAGATTAAAGATCAATGGTCTGGCACCTTAATGTTAATCGGTCAACCTGCTGAAGAAAAAGGCCCGGGTGCGTCAGCCATGATGGCGGATGGCATTTGGCAGAAATTTGGCCAACCTGATTATGCGCTTGCTTTCCATGTCGATGCTGACTCAGTAGCGGGTAAAATTACTATCGATGAAGGTTCACCCTACGCAGGGTCTGATTCGGTAGATATTATCGTGCATGGCGTGGGGGCGCATGGCGCTTATCCGCACCAGGGTAAAGATCCCATTGTTATTGGCGCTCAAATAGTCGCAAATTTGCAAACCATTATAAGCCGGGAATTAGCGCCACGAGACGCCGGGGTTATTACCGTTGGCTCGTTTCATTCAGGCACTAAACACAACATTATTTCTGAACGCGCCCATTTGCAATTAACGGTAAGAAGTTTAAACCCTCAGGTCAGAGAGCAATTATTATCAGCAATAAAACGCGTTGCCATTGGCACGGCTAAAACAGCGGGTTTAAGTGACGAAAAAATGCCCGAAGTTATGGTGAGTCCTGAAGCTTACCCACCTACCTTTAACGACAAAAATTTAGCCCAACGCTTAAAAGGGGTTATCGTAAAAAAAATGGGAGAGGACGCGTTAATTCCACCAGCAGAATCGGGTATGGGCGCTGAAGATTTTGGTTTCTTTACCACAGCCCCGTATATTCCCAGTGTGTATTTCTCAGTAGGTGGCACGCCAAGTGAAGACTTTGCACGAGCAAAAGCAGGCGGTGCTCCGGTCGCTAGCCACCATAGTCCTCAATTTAAAATTTCACCAGAACCTGCTATAAAATCAGGGGTTGAAGCAAGCGTGCACGCCTTGCTTGAATTAATGCCTAAAAAATAGGCGGCAATAAGTTAGCTTGTTGGTGTAGTTACCAGCAAGCTAAATACCTTTGGGGTCTGCTTCTTTGGCAGAAGCCACGATTGAAGAGCCCTCTCCCAAATCAATTACACAGAAAATTTTGAGCCGATCCCTTATTCTCTCCCCCTTCGCCACTCTAAAAGAACACCAGAATTAACATTTAAATAATATATAGCCATTTATTTAACCTTAATGATACTATTTACATTAATTTGAGCGACAGAAGGGAAGCAATAGTGAAAAATTTAGAGCGGGCAAAAGCTAAGTTAATGAATGTTAGACAAAGACTAATGCAGAATCATTGCTCTGCGGTAATGGAGAGAGTTGAAGTAGCAATGTTTATGGATCTTTTCACGCTAGGTGGGATATCCAATGGCCAAATAAATATGATTCTTCGCAATAAAGCTATAGCCATAACCACCAGAACACATTTGCTGGATGATATACGTTTGCTGATGTTAGGTGACGCTCTACCAAAAATTGCAGATGCAATAAGTGACCCTACCGGCTTTGCTGCCGAAGGTGGCGGAAATATTCTGGAACATACTGGCAAGGCACTCAAACCACTCGGTCATATCAGCAAACACTACTCAAATTATTTATCTTTAAAAACTATGACCGATGTTGCCGGCGTTATAGATCAGTTCATGATGGAAAGTGTAAGTTTTGACTTGTGGCGCAACGCATTGGAAGCCAAGATGGTTGCCAGACTCAAAAAGGTGGGTAGTTTATGAAGATATTTTTATTATTAACGTTAATGCTTTACAGCATAACATTAGCAGCCTTTGATATTACTGAAAACAAGTTTACTACGCCTGATCCCGAAGCGCTCTGCGCAAGCAACGAAGCAATGTTTGGCGGCGCTTCTGTTATCTACTCTGATTGCGCTAAGGACGTTGAAAGCATTATTGTCAATAAGATTGAAAGCAGCCGCAGCTATGCTGATTTGCAGCTGTTTGTCAGCCAGTATCAGCCCGATGGCAGCTTTACCGACTACGACATTACTGATGCATTATTTGACGGCACCATAGTGGCAATAACCCCTTTCGACAAAAATATGCAAATCGCCAGCAGCGGCAACACTTTACGTTTTTGCCTGGCAGATCGCACAGTTTACTTAGTTAAAAACGACAGTAACTGGGCATCTATTACTGTATTGTCTAAATAGCCGGGTTGCTTTGAAAGAACGCAAGACTCCGGCTTCGCCACTGTCTCCTGCTTTAAAATCAATGTCACTGACCCTAATGATTCTACTATCTAGCAATATTTATTGGTGCGTCATCGCACTCGTGAACGAAGAGCCGAACGGATATCTGAAATCTGAGCTCCTGAATTCTGTAATTGCTGTCGCATCTCGTTAAAAATTGCAGTCGTATCATCAGGTGACGAAATAGTTAGAACAGCAGAAAAAGGTATACCCTCTTCTGAGATTATGTAGTTGCTTCGAGCCAATGGGTCAATAATCAAACGCCATTGGGAGGATTTACCGATACTTTTAAACTCACCTGCTAATGTTTTAATTGGCCACCATTTTGCTCCATGTTGTACGAGCTCTTTCTCAAATTGTGGCATAGCATCCTTTTTTAGACGCCCTTTAAAAGTGACCTTATTGTTATTCGGGTTGATGTCTTCCTGTCGTAAAAATGCGTCGAGATTAACTCTGACAAATTCACCACCAAATGCTCTATCAATTGGAGGTCTGTATACTAGTGTCAATTTTGCTTTGCCGGAACAGCCGCCATCTCTGTCGACTAAGCTTGTTGGCCAGGTGAATTGAAACCGAAGCTCTTGGCTTCCTCTCATGATCCCATTGAAGACCATTGTAATTTCATGATCTCCAGCCAACAACGTATCGGATGCATGCAAGGGCATACCATTACCAATAAAATCCTTGATAATAGTACCTAACTCCGGCGCATCTAACCCTGTAGGTATCTGAGCGTGATGAATTATCAATGCAGTTAGAGCCTCTTTTGCAATATCACCTTCAATAGCATGATTCAATGCAGCTAACGTTTTAGCAGCAAGTGGCGCGGCATAACTCGTTCCACAACTCTGAATACCAGAACCTGAAGGGGTTATTGAAACTAGCCCACTTTCATGATCGTACCTTCCTCCGATGTGAGCGAGGTCTGGCTTAACTCCTAGAGCAGGTCCTGGTCCACGTCGAGTATATTGCGAAGGTACAAACTTACCGTCAATATTCATCGGATCAAGGGCGCCAATTACAAGCGCTCGAATACTATCCGCAGGCTGAAAGATACCGTCCTGTCCTTGATATCTATACCCTGCCAACATTGCCATTGCACTGTTTGAATTTGATGGCCATTGCGGACGAGCAAGCCCCCCATCCAGATTCCCTGAGGGCAAAACGAATATAATGTCATGCTTATCTGCAATCTCGTCAAGCATATTGGCAAACACACTATAGCCATCATGCTTGAGAGGAGTTGTCACAGCTAAGCTCATGTTGAAAACACGAACTCCTTTCGCTTTTGCTTCTGGAATTTCAGCATCCAACTGTTCGAGGAAATCAATAAACCCACGTGGATAATAGGATTCATAGTTGCCTGATGTTGTAGGGTGTAAACCTAAATCAAAAAAACGACATTTAGTTTCAGCAAAGCATGAATCTGTATTCAATGTATCTGCAGCGAAAACCAAACCAGCTATAAAGGAGCCATGCGAAACATCTTGACCTTCTAAATCAAGAAAATCTACCCCACCGGAACTCCATGAATCAACTTCTGGAATTTTTGTGACACCAGTGTCAATGATTCCCACAACAGGATAGATTCGGCCAGCTTCTGGCTTTGGTAATTTTAGCGGCGGCACTGGTACATTATCTAATGTTGTCGTTTGTAGCACCGGCGGCAGTAATATTGCTTTGACAACTGGTTGATTGTCTAAAAACGCTAGAAGTGCGGAATGAACTGCTTTTGCGTGATCTTTATTTTTCGTAGTTTCAGCTTTTAACTTAATTACATAGATAGAAGCATGGATCCATTTATCATCAACCTTTGAGATCTCAACAGGCAGTTTTAGTTCACTAAGTCCTTTTTCAAACTGTTTAAGAACTCTCTGCCCTCTCTCTCGCAGTATCCGGGAGCTGCGAGAACTAATACTTTCAGAGGATAAAAATGTTTCAACATAGTAAGCCCCGCCAGTTCTTGGGTCGGCAAGCCAACGTAAAGCTTCATCAAGTGAGAATGCTCTCCGATCCGAAGCGGAATAAGCACGAACAGATTTTATAGCTCCAACCTCCCCCCTCAATCGAGTCGGTTTTAGTTTTACAACCTCGTTTTTATCCTTCACATTTGCCACGTCAGCTTCTGCTGAGTCAACTACGGACGCTATCCTAGCAATATCATCAGTAGTTAACTCAACTACCATCGAACCAAGTTTCCCCCCACCAACATATGCCTGACGATTTGGTGGAAAAACTTTTTGAGTAGGTCGATGACTTTTAGCCCAAGCTTTGGTCTGTAATTCTACATGAGCATACAGTACATCGGTTTGGCTTTGAGCTTGAGACGCTTCTACCAACCCAAGTACCTGAGCTTTAATTTGATTGCGATGCTTTACAAATTCCGCATCTCGGCCAGCATAAAAATCAGTAACCTTGCCACCAGGATTTATATCTGCCTTACGAACATAGTCCTGTGAGTTAAGTATGATTTGAACTGGATTGTGAGCCATATTTTAGATCATCCGTTTTATTTATCTTTCTTCAGCCAACGACTAATAGTGGGTTGGGTGCACCCAAACAAATTAGCTAGCTGTTCCTGACTAAATGGAACGTCACTATCAGAAGCCAACGAACGGGCAAGAACATCATCCTCTTCCCAAATATTAACCCTGTTCTGAGATTGATTTTCTTGTGCGCTCATTCGTACAAAATTTCGTATAGCATGCAGAAAATTGTATTCTTTACGTCGGATAGCTTTTTGACGCCTTATAAAGTCAGCCATTTTCCCGATATCGGAACCGCTACCACCATCCGTGACCCAAGCCATAAGTCGTATCTGTGATTCGTCTAAACTTGCATCACCAAACTGTCGCTTGAGCATAGCGATTCGCGTCTCAACATCTGGTTTGGGGATTTCAACTCTAATATCAAACCTTCTCCAAATTGCCGGATCCAATAATGACTCATGATTTGTGATAGCAAGAGTGAAACCTATTTCAGCACGACCATCAACACATTGTAGCAGTGTATTTACAACCCTCTTGATCTCACCAAGCTCATGTGGATCGTCTCTAAGTTTTGCAACTGCATCAAATTCATCTAGAAGTAAAACACATTTGTAACGATTGGCGAATGAAAAAAGGCTTGAGATATTTCTTGCTGTTGTTCCGAGAAAAGATGAGATTAAGCCATCAAGCCGGGCAATGACGAGTGGAAGTTCAAGTTCATTAGCAATGTAATGAGCTAACATCGTTTTACCGGTACCAGGAGCTCCAAATAGCATGGTGGCCCAAGCTGGTCGGACTCCCGCATCCTTTAGCGCATCAACATTCCTCCACTCTTCAAGCAGATCTGAAATACTCTGTTGCAAATTATTACTGAATAGAGGAGAAGCAGGTTCTCGCTGGCCATTTAAAACGATCTCTGCAAGTGGATCACCTGTTTCTCTATCAACAGGAGCATTCACACTAGGTGTCAACGTTTCGCCCTGTAAAGCAGCTCTAGACAACACTACTCTGCTAGGTGAAATCTCTTGTAAGCTGTCTGCTGACTTTAAAATCTTAAGAAGAGCATCAACCTGCTCGTGTTTTTTTTCCTTCGCAAGAGCTCGAGCTAAACGCTCTACATGAGTTCTGATCGCTGAGTTACCGTTTTGCATAGCTGAACGGCACAGCCCTAGCACTACTGGAAAGTGTTCCATGAATTGCGAAAACTCCACTTTAAATACATGATGAAGATTGTACATGCAGAGAACGACTTATTCCATGCATATAACTGCATTTAAATACGTGAAATCAAAAAATGTTAAGTCTCGACAATTTTTAGGCTGATTGAACTCATTTGAATGAATTTACCCCACCGAAACGAAACCTCTCTTAGAATTAATCAGCTTTAACAATTCCACCGTAGCCGTGGCATCATCCAGCGCACGGTGGTGGTTGGTGAGTTTAATGTCAAATTCTTCGCAAAGCTTGCCCAGGCTGTATGACTGCAGCCCGGGTAATAGCGGCGCATATTAACTACCGTGCATAGCTGCGGCATATCGAACAGCATTTCCAGCCGGGTAAATTCGGCCCGAATAAAGCCATAATCGAACTTAGCATTATGGGCAACAAAGACGGCACCTTGCAGAAATTCGCTTAATTTCGCTGCAATATCGGCAAATGTTGGTGCGTTACTTACCATGGTGCTGTTAATACCGGTTAGCCGGGTGATAAACGACGGAATGTAGCGCTGCGGGTTAATTAAGGTGCTGAAGGTATCGAGTACCTCGCCGGCCTGCACTTTAACCGCGCCAATTTCGATAACCCTATCCGAACCTGCCTTACCTCCGGTGGTTTCGACATCCAGCACCACGTAAATGCGGTTGGGGTCGATAATCCATTGCAGCTTTTCAATGCGGGCGTTAAAACCAGCCTGCTGCAAGGATAAAAGCCTGGCCAACTGATGGCGCTGTATTTTATCGCCGGGCGCTTTTACTTCAATAAACTCCAGCTGCTGATCTTTAATCAGCAGCAAATCGGGGTAGCCGCTGCGGTGGCGCTTAAAGTCCTGTGCCATGGCGCGCAGTATCGGTACCAACACGCTGCTGCCATCTGCTGCAGTGCCACTGTAAGTTAATAACGGCAGCAGCTGCTCTGCTAAATCGCTGTGCCAGTAAAACAAGCTATTGGTTTTGCCATAGTGTGCGGTTAAGGCGTTTAGTAAGGTGGTGGTGGCTGCAGGCGCAGCCAGCTGGCTAAGCTTGTGCTCTATGTCGGTTTTAAACTGCTGATAAAAGCCGCCGCTGGCCAGGTTGCGGGGCCGGCGCTCAAACGGGTTATGCAGCGCGCTGTCCTGGTGCTCGAACAGCTCGTGCCAGAACCATAAACCAAATAGCGCCAGCCACAGGTTGTTCTCACAATGAAATACCCTGTAGCCCTGCGCTGCATAATGAGCCATTAAGCCCTGCTCGGCTTTTCCCAGATAAAGCTCGTCAATGCCGACCAGCGGTGCGTTATGCAGTAACTCGGTCAGCCGGCTGCGTTGTACCCCACCGTCGGGGTTAAATTTGCGCCGGTAAAAGTCTTCGGCAAACAACCATTCTTCATCACAGCTGGGATCGGCCAGTAATTGTTGCAGCAGTGCTTGCGCCTGGTCGGTTTGCTGCTGTTGCATCAGTAACCGGACCAGCCGCTCGCTGGCCGGAAAGCCGTTGCTTAGCTGATAGAAACCCATTGCCAGCTCAGGCAGTTTTGCCTGCTCAGCCAGTTTGCCCAGCTGATAACACAGCTCGCTGCGTTTTAGCTGCAGTGCCTCATCTTCGCTGCCGTTCTCTGCAGCTGCAGGCCAGCTGCTAACGTCGCTAAACCACTGCTCTAACACTTGTGGTGCCGTATCAGGCTGCTTTTTAAACTGCTTGCCAAGCTCTGTTACTGCCGGCCTGGCTTTGGCCAGCTGATACGCCAGTTGCGCCTGATTAGCTTCGGTAAAGCGTGGCTGAAACTGCTGCTTAAACTGGCCGCTTTGCCGGATACCTAAATCGCGCAGGGTAAACAGCGATAAATTGGCCTCAATTCGGCCGAAATATAAAAAGTACAGGTAGTTAAGCGGGTCCTGGCGCCTCAGTGCGACATAGCGCTGAGGCAGCATTTGAATGATCTCCAGCCAGTTTACCGGCAGTTTTAACGCTGCGCCCAGCAACAGCGGCTTGGTCTGGCTTTTTTTAATGGCTAAATCGGCCACCTGCGCTTTCCAGTCTGCCGCTGAAAACTGGTTTTTGGCCAGTTGCACTAGTTGCCACAAGGTATCTTTGGTTAGGCGCAGCCAGAAATCGGGTAAATCATCTGCCGTTAGCGGTGCGATAAAGCCTGCTGCAGTCAGCTCGTCCAGCACAGGCCCGGTTGGGCCAACTTCAGCGTATTGCAGGTCTGTATCGCTAAACACCAGGCCCTTGCGGTTAAACATGCGCACCAGCAGTTGCTGGCTGTTTTCATTAAGGGCCGTAAAGTCGTTGATAAACGCCTGGCTGGCTGTGGTTAATACCGGCTGATAATGCTGGGCAACAAACTGCAGCAACTCGTTAAAGTGCTGCAGATAATAACCGCTGTCGAGTTCGGGTTGGGCCATTGTTTTACTCATGTCTTATCGTTACCGCTACTCTAGCCTGTGACAGCAGAGGTTGGCCAATAGTTACGGCCAGTGATAAGCTGCTGCTATTCACTACAGCCCAATACCAAGGAAAAATGATCATGGGTAACTTACTGACCATTCTGGTTATATTATTTGTCAGCCTGTTTGTACTGGTTACCTTACTGGAAAAGTTTGGCAAAAAAACCGAAGAGCAGGATTTAAGCAAATACTCCCGCTGGATTTACCCGCTAATGGCCATAATGCTGGGCGCTATGCTGATTAAACATTTTTTTATGTCTTAGCCCTATGCATCGTCTTAGCCGCGTCTGGCTGCACGGCGTTGCTGCCACTGCATTACTGTTACCAGCAACGCCGGTAAAAACGTCAGGGCAATAATGGTCGAACACAGCAAACCGGTTAGCACAATAATACCCACCCCACGATACAGCTCGGTGCCGGCCCCCGGTATAAATACCAGCGGCGCCAAGCCAAAAATAGTGGTGGTGGTCGACATTAGTATTGGCCGCAAGCGGGTCGCCACTGCCGAGGTTACCGCTTCAATAACATCACAGCCCTGTTGCTGCAAATTCTTGCGGCTTTGATCGACAATCAGTATCGGGTTGTTGACCACGGTGCCAAGCAGGATTAAAAAGCCCAGCATGGTAATCATATCAAATGGCTGACTTATCCCGGGCAGGCCTAGCATGTTCAGCAGATCGCCAAGGCCATTAATTACCGCCAACCCCACTAAGCCACCGGCCAGCCCCAGCGGCACAGTCGCCAGAATAAACAACGGATAGCCCCAGTGGGTAAAAATAGCCACCAGCAACAGGTAAATCAGCAGAACCGCGATTGCAAAGTTACCGCCCAGTGCGGCTTTAGTGGCGTCTAGCTGATCGGCGGCGCCGGAGATGCTCAGGTTAACCCCGCTGGCAATATCGCCGGCCCGCTGCAGCTGCGGCACCAGCTCATTTTGGACCCGCGCGACCGCGGTTTCCAGTGCCACATCACGCGGCGGAATAATATACAGGGTGACGGTACGCCTGCCATCAACCCGGCGCAAGCTGGCACTGTCGGCGACTTCCACTAAGTCTGCCAATGCATTTAGCGGTAATACACTGCCTTGCGGCGTTAGCACCGGGGCCTGAGCTAACTGCGTTAACTGCTGGTTGGCACCCGCGCCACTAAACAAGAAGATATCGACTTTATCGTCCTGCATAAAAAACTCATCGACAAAGGCGCCATCACTCAGCGCGGCGACCGCAAAGCCAAAGTCATCGGCACTAAAGCCCTGCTCGGCCAGCCGGGCCCAGCGCGGCCTGATCTCAATCAGCGGCTGATCCAAGGACAATGACGAGGGGTCAGAATTAAGCTGTGGGTTGTCGAACAACTCGCCGGCCGCCAGATAAGCCGCTTCAGCGGTACGGTATAAGTTAGCCAACTCGGGCCCGGAAATATCCAGCGCCACCGCCCGGGTACCGCCATCGTTACTGGAAATAATGGAACCCCGGGCCGAAAACGCCCGCATCCCCGGATACTGGCGAAACAAGGTGGTTAGCGCATTCATCATGGCATCAATATCTTCACCCCGGGTTGGCTCACTTAATACCCGGATCCGCCCTACCGATACACTCAGAGAATAGTATTGCAATGATGGCATGGTCGTTTCGCCACGGGCAAATAGCTGCGGATCGGCATCCACTGCTGGATTTAAAACCGCTTTAATCTCTTCGGCAATAACCGCCATTTCGGACAAGTTGTAGCCTGGCGGCGCAATCATCGAAGAAAATGCTTTTGGCTCCTCACCCTCTGGCAGATATTCTGCCGGTGGCAACAGCACCCAGCCGGCACCAACGGTTAGCAGCAGGGTCAGGGCTAGGGTTAGTACACGGCTTTTGCCACTCTTTACCAGCAATGCTACGCCGCGCAGCAACGCACCGGGTTTATCGTTTTGTTCCGTTAATGCGGCGCCCGAGCCAAAACCCAGGCGGGCAATTGCTGCCGGCACCACAAACACCGCCACCAGCATCGAAGCTATAATGGCCGACGCAATGGCAATGGCAATATCGGAATACAGCTGGCCGGCCTCTTCCTGCACGAACAGAATTGGCGCGAACACTAATACGGTGGTCATGGTAGAGGCCAGTACCGCCGGCCAGACCTCCTGTACCCCGCTGATAGCAGCTTCCAGCCGTTTTAAACCACGGCGACGCGCCTGCTCAATGCTTTCCAGCACCACAATGGTGTTATCTACCGTCATGCCAATAGCAAAGGCAATACCGGCCAGCGAGATCACATTTATGGTCCGGTTAAACGCCATTAAACCGAGAAAGGCCGCGATGGTACAGATAGGCACCCCCATTACGGCGACCAGCGTGGCGCGGGGTGAGCGCAAAAACAGATACATCACCAACGTCGCCAGCACGGCCCCCAACCCCAGGTTGGTCCAGACATTGGCGATAGAACTTTGCACATAGCGCACATCATCACTCACCAGTTTTAACTGCAGGCCATTGGCCGCCAGCATGTCTTTATTTATCTGCTCGACTTCCGGCAACATGGCATTTTTAATGTCGATAACGTTAGAGCCACTTTCCCGCCGCACTGACAAACTCAGGGTGCGCTCGCCGTCAGAAAACGATAAATCACGTACTTCAAAATGATCGAGCTTAATTTCCGCAAGGTCTTTGAGTAAAATCTGGCTGTCGCCGCGTTGCAGTACTATCAGATTTTCCAACTCAGTTAAGTCATTAAAGCGGCCAACCATCCGCAGCAGATAACGCCTTTTCCCGCTATCAATATCGCCGGCCGAGGCGTCGGTGTTACGGTTGCGAATAGCCTGACGTACGTCGATCATACTGATACCGCGCTGCGCCAACCGGGCCGGGTCGACCAGAATTTGCACCTGACGGGCCGCTCCGCCACTGACCCCAATCTCAGATACGCCGGCCACCCGCTCCATTCGTGGCCGCACATAATCTTCAGCATAATCACGCACCATATCCATATCCAGCCCCAACGGGTTACCGGGCAACGGCATTAACCTGAAGTACATAAAGGCATTACTGGAAAACGAACTGCTGAACAACCGTGGCTGGTCAACATTTTCAGGATAAGCGTTAACCTGGCTTAGCGCATTGCTAACCCTTATCAGCGCTTCGTTAATGTCGACGCCAAAAGGAAACTCCAGTTCAATGGTGGCAGAGCCGGTTTCAGCCAGCGAGATCATCCGGTTAAGATTGGGCAGATTACGCAGGTAGCGCTCCTGCTCAATCAGAATTTCTTTTTCGATATCCTGCGGCGTAGCGCCCGGCCAGCCGGTTACCACACTGATCGTACGTACTTCTAAATCCGGGATCATCTGCACCGGGATCCGCATGGCCGCGGCAATGCCGAGCACCGCAATAATCAGTACGACCACGGCTAAAATGGTGCCGCGACGAATACCTGCTGCCAGCATAGCTACTCCTTAGTTGCTGTCCTGCTTAGGGCCGTTGTCCCGGGTCGGGATAATACTGACGGGCTGACCATCGCGCAGGGTTTCATTGCCGCGAATGACCACGGCTTCGTTTTCAGGCAAACCATCGCGGATTTCTATGCCGCTGCCATTGCGCCGCCCCGGGGTGACCAGGCGGCGGTAGGCCTTATCGTCACGCACGCTAAAGACACTAAAGCTGCCATCCGGGTGGCGCAACACCGCATCGGCTGGCACCACAACACTGCGGGCTCCCTGACTGGCCATGGTAAAGGTCGCACTGGCGGAGGTACCCGGTAATAACTGCAAGGGATCCGTGTCGGCAAGCTGTTGTTGTAAATGTAAGCGCACCAGAAAACTGCGGGCATTGGCATCAATCACCGGCACGGTAGCAATAATTTCAGCACGTAACGGCGTGTCTGGTTGCATATCACTGCGCACCGCCACCTGTTGCAGGTTTGTCAGGGTCTGAAAGTGCTCCTGGGGCATTTGCACATCTAAGTACAGCGGGCTTAAGGCCACCAGTTCCAGTACCGGCGTCGCCAGATTAACCCACTCACCCGCGTCCGTGGACCGGGAGGCAATAACCCCGGCGAAAGGCGCAATAAGCTGATGGCGAGCCAGTATTTCCTGTTGTTGTGCCAGTGCCGCCAGCGCTTGCTGATGAAGAGCTTCACTCCGGGCCAGGTTAGCCTGGCGCACTGCTAATTCTGTTTCAGGGAACAATTGCTGTTGGGTCAACTGTTGGGCTTCGGTGACCAATCGTTTAGTTTCAGCCAGTTCTGCTGCGGTGACCCGGCTGGCGGCCAGCAATTGTTGCAGCTGCTGCTGCGCTAATGCCGGATCCAGTTCAAGCAGTACCTGCCCGGCACTGACCTTATCACCTGCATCTACCAGAATCCGCTCGACCAGGCCCTCGGTACGGGCCGATAAACGGGCATGCTGACGGGCAATCAGGGTACCGGTGAGGGTAAGTTGCTGGCCAACATTTTGTTGTTCCGGCATAGCCACGCTGACCGGTACACTTTGCTGCGCCTGCGCAGTGTTAATCAGTACTATCTGGGCGCTCAGGCAGCATGCCGCTATCCAACCTCGCATAAAGCATCCTTCGCTAAATAAGAACTGTTCTTGTTAAGCTGGATAGTATGGCCCAAAGCAGAGGTTAGATCACTTTTTTATGTCCAACTTAACGGGTTTACCCGGTAAAACTGGCTTAGTTGCTGGTAAAGTGCCGGGTATTGCTGGTGCATTTGCATAGGTTGCTCAAAAAACACTTCAGAAATGACCGCAAAGAATTCGGCAGGGTTTGTCGCACCGTAACCATCAAGTAACCCATTGTTGCCACTGGCGGTTTGCTGCTGCAGAGTAGCAAATGCCTGCTGCATTACCGTTGACCATTGTTGATAATCCGTACTTCGACTTAACAACGGCGCGCCGGTGGCCATGCCTTTTTCCTGATCCAGCTGATGGGCAAATTCATGGATCACCACATTGCGGCCATCATCCGGTGTGGCTGCACCGTGCAGGGTATCCTGCCAGCTCAGTACTACTTTGCCCTGCCCCCAGGATTCACCACTTAACACCCGCCGCTGCGCACTCACCACGCCGGCAGCATCAGGTGCGGTGCCATGCACAACGAATGCCGCGGGGTAAATGAGTATCTGGTTTAATTTGGGGTAATAATAATCTGGCCGGTTCAGCAGCAGCAAACAGGCCTGGGCCGCGATAGTGACCCGCATATCGTCAGTTACCGTAATACCATCACAGCCAACAAAGCGCTTTTCAGCAATAAATACCTGAATATGCTTTTTTAACTGCAACTGTAAATCGGCCGGCAACGCCCGAAAATAGGGCATGCGCTGTTTAATAATAGCGCGCCATGCCGTCGGGAATGGTTTAGCTTGTATTTGCCGGCGCCGGTAACGTCGCCATGGCTGCTGCGCCAATACCAAGCCGATTATTAACGTGCCGAGCAGTATTACCATCAGGATGGGCAAATTTTGGTATCCTTAGTCGCTGTATCTCATCACAATACAAATAACGCTGAACTGTTTGAATGGGGGTACGTCATACCCAAATCAAGCGATGTTGACGTTGTAGTGGAGTAACCATGTTTAATCTTTTTAAAAACTTATTAGAAAAATCCAGTGCAGACTGGCAAGGTAGCGGCAATAGCCAGCAGCAATGGCGCGAGGCCGGCCTGAGCGAGCAGCAATATTTAGCGGTTGTGTTGATGTTGCAGTTATCGCACGCTGACTTTAACTCAGAGCAACAGGAACATGATGTGGTACTGAAGTACCTGCAACAGGAGTTTCAGTTAACCGCGGCGGCTGCCGAGCCGGTTTTTGCGGCCGCACTTGCGCAAGCCGGCGATGCGACCTCACTGCATGGTTTTACCACTAAACTGAAAGAGTTACCGTACGCCGAGCGTCTGGCAATATTAGATCAGCTCTGGAAAGTCGCCTACGCCGATGGTGAGCTGGAACCCAATGAGGAGGCGATGCTAAGAAAAATTGCTGATTTGCTGTTTATCCGCCATAGCGATTACATTCAGAGTAAACTGGCATTGCAGGCTGATAGCTAATAACAGGGACAGCTAATTTCGGACGCAAAAGAGCCGAAGCTGCCGGCTTCAACGCTCTTCTTTATGCAACACTTCACCTTCAATGACCCGGCTATCACCCCCGTCGCCATGCGTGCTGTTTTGCTGCGGGTTGTCCTGGCCTGCCTGTTGACGGGCAGCCTCAGCAAAGCGGCGCATTTTCTGCCGATACCGATAAATTAAAATAGGAACAACCAGCCAGCTTAACAGCAACATAAACAACAGAATGGCCGCTGCCACTACCAGCATTACCCCCAGAACCACCCATGCCAGCAAGCGTTGCAAAATATTGCCACCCTGGCGCTGGGTAAAACGCTGTTGCCAACTTGCTGCTTGCTGGCGAAAAGAAGAATTAAACATAACATCTCCGGAAAATTTGAAACAATAATAAAGCATCCTGTGGTTGCTGTCGCCAGCAGAGCAACAAATAACCGTTATACTCTTTGCAATATTGCTATTCAGGACTGCGCTATGGGCTACCTCTGGTTAACCATTAATTTGTTAGTCACCCAGGCAACGCCGTTAACGCTGGGCACCAATATCACTAAAGTCAGTGAGCGCGCCAGTGAGCAAATTCAATGCATTATGCAGCAACAGCATCAACGTTTTCAGCTGCAATACTTACCCTGGCGACGCGCCAAATATGAAGTTAAGCAACAACGGCTTGATGGTTACTTTACTGCTGTTGCCGACCCTGACATTGCCAAATATGCCACCTTGTCAGCGCCGTTATTTTTAGAAAACTGGTATTGGTTCTGGCGTAGCGACCACACAACCAAGCCAGATACCCGGGTTCGCTTTGGTGCGGTGTTAGGCAGCCACCAGGCTGATTGGTTCCATGCTAATGGTTACAAGCTGGATGTGGAAGTTAACAGCCTGGAACAGTTAGTGCAGCTGTTAGCTATTAAGCGGATTGACATGCTATTGGCTGATCAGGAAGATTTCAAACTGATCCAGCACAATTTAAAGCTGGCCGATGAATTGTTTAACCAACGATTTTTCCGCTATGTCGCGCTGGGCGTGTATTTTGCCAATAGCCTGCTGGAGCAGCAGCCTGATTTTCTGGCAAGTTTTAATCAGTTAGCACACCACTGTGCCAGCAGTCCCTTTGCGTTGTCAGCTAATGAGCAGCAGAAAGTCATTGATTTATTATTGAGCGCCGTTACCCAGCTCAGTAACCGCAGTGACATTCAGGCGGCTGTCTCAATGCAGAACCAGCAACAACTTACCATTGAGGCTATTTCGTTGACCGATCAGCAATGGATAAAAGAAGTAGCCAGCCAACAAACGGGTCGGGCTAACGCCATGTTAAACACCGACCTTTCAAGCAGTATTGCCAGCTGGCAACGGTCTTTTAATGGCTTGATTGCGGAAGTAATTTTAACCGACAACCAGGGCGCGAATGTCGCCATTAGCGAAACAACATCTGACTACTGGCAGGGCGATGAAACCAAGTTTCTGGGTATTTTTCAGCAGCCCCGTGATTATTATCTGGGGCCGGTGGAGTATGACGCCTCCAGCCAGCGGTTTTTAGTGCATGTCAGTGTGCCGGTCATTAACCGGCAACAGCATATTGGCAGCCTGATTGTCGGCCTCAACATTGAACTGGCACTGACTGAACATGATTAGTCGCCTTTGCGGCTAAGCGCCCAGCCAACAATTTCACTCCAACTTGGCTCTTTGCCATACATTTGCATGCCACGTAAAAATATCCGCCCGGCCAGGCGGCGCATCCATAACAGGGTTGCCAGCAATAGCAGCAGTGACAAGGCGGGCTGCCACCAGGCTACATCTACCATCGCCATTTTTACCGGCATAGCGGCAAAAGATGTCAGCGGCAGCCAGCTTAAAATTGCCATGGCCGTGCCAGTTGGACTGTCAATTACCAGATACGTAAATAACATTGGAAGCCAGGTGATCATCATTACTGCCCCTTTACCGCTGGTGTTGGGGTCGTCAATAGAGGCCGCTATCGCCCCCATAAAACACGCACTCAGTAGCACGCCAAGTAACGCAAAGGGTAACAGCCAGGCCAGTACGGTCCAGTTTAGCCAACCGAGGCTGACCCCATGGTCACGCACAAAAATACTGACCACAATAAACACCAGCAACATAACCAGGGCCGATGTCAACATCGCCTTCATGGCACTTAAGCTATGGCCCAGCACCTTACCGTCCATCCACTGTTGCGGTGTAACTATGGCATACAGCTGCTCAGTAACCCGCTGCTGTTTTTCACCTGTAATGCTTAGCAATACCTGACCAAACGCCGTGCTTAAGCCAATAAACAGTAATATCAGCACGCCCAGGGCGATCATTTTTTCAGGCGTATCTTTTCCTTTAAAGTTTTCATCCAGATAAACATACTCCAGGCTGATGGGTTGCTGCAGCCGGTCCAGTTGCTCCGGCGCTATATTAAGCTCAGCTGCATACTGTTGCCGGAAATAGTTATTCAGTTCCGTTTCAAGTTGCTGCTGCCATTTTTTTGCTGCCAGGGTATGCAACACCACGTTATCATCCGTCACCGTCACTACCGCGTGCCAGGTCTGCTCTTCTTTTAACTGTGCCAATTGTTCAGTAAACGCAATAGTCGGGCGCTGAAACTGAAATTGCTCAGTATTGCTAATATTAAATTCTGCCGGCACTGCAATCCGATACGCTTGCCGGCTTTCATCGGTAAAGTAGCTCCATAGCGCTACGGCTGCCATAACTGACATCATTAACAGATAGGAAATGAGTTGCTGTTTCCATTTGAAAAACCGCAAAAATTCCCATTTGGCAACGATTATACTTTGTCTGGAAATCATACCTGCTCCTGCAATTGATACTGGGCCATAGCGGTTAAATACAATTGATGTAAATCAGCGCTCTGCATCTCCACCTGGGTCACCTCAATTTGTTCAAGCAATTGCTTTAAAATCTCAGAAACACTGTGCTGAGCTTCCAGCGTCACCCTAAACTGGGTAGTATTTAGCAGCGCTATCTCGCATTCAGGCAACCATTGCGCAAGGTGTTCTGCAGTGACCGGACGGGTGCAACTGATCAGCATCTGGCGCTGGGTACCTGCCTGCTGTTTAATATCTGCCAGGGTGCCGGCCAGAATGGCCTGGCCCTGGGCCATTAACAACATATGGTCAGCCAGTTTTTCGACCATTGCCATCTGGTGGGCACTTAAAATAACCGTCATACCCTGCGCTTTTAAAGCCTTTAAAAACACCACCACCTTTTCCTGATTAATCGGGTCCAGCCCCGAAAAAGGTTCATCCAGAATAACCAGCGCCGGCCGGTGCAATACTGCAGCGATGAGTTGTACTTTTTGCTGATTGCCTTTGGATAACTGTTTTAATTCTTCCTTTCGCCGGTCTGTCAGTTCAAACACGTCCAGCCAATGGGCCATTTCCTGTAGTGCTTTTTCTTTGGTTAAGCCATGTAACTGCGCCAAATACAGTAAATTTTTCTCTATGCTTTTGTCCGGATACAGCCCGCGGTCTTCCGGCAAGTAGCCCAGTAGCCGGCGCGGCACATGATCATAATGTTCGTTCTGGTGGCTTACCAGGATGCTGCCGCTGTCGGGCCGCGTCATACCAACCAGCATTCTGATAATGGATGACTTGCCCGCCCCGTTGGGGCCGAGTAAAGCAAAAATGTCACCCGAGTTAATCTGAAAGCTGACTTGCCGCACCGCCTCTACCGCGGCATAACTTTTACTGATTGCGGTAATAATTAATTGCATAGCCTGTTCACCAATTGGTCTCTTTACCGCTAAATTAACATTGTTGCCGCCAGGCTGCGTACAACTAATTGTTAGTAAATGTGTAAGTGGGTGTTGCTGACTTATAACCAGCTTAACTATCTTGGCATCCGCCGCAGATTATATTTGTCGCTACGCCAACTCCTTGCTATGGTTGTTTCATACATTGAAAAGCGTGCAGGTTTTATGAAGTTAGCTTTAATTACCAGCTTGCTGGTCAATGCGTTGGTAACGCTGTCAGCTCAGGTGCAGGCGGGTACGTTGACAATCAATGTTGTTAACCAACAGCAGCAACCGCTGGCCGATGCGGTGGTTGAACTGCGCGCTGAAGTTGCAAAAGCCAGTAAACCGCAAAAAATACAGGTAGCGCAGCAAGAACTTACTTTTGTCCCTTTTGTCAGTGCCGTACCGGCGGGCAGTATCGTTGAATTTCCAAACCTGGATAAAACCCGGCACCATGTCTATTCGTTTTCGCCGGCCAAGCAGTTTGAAATACAACTGTACGCAGATAAACCAGAAGCACCCATCCGTTTTGATACGCCCGGCGTGATTGCACTGGGCTGCAATATTCATGATTATATGCAGGCTTTTATCTACGTTGGCGAAAGCGATGTGCTGGCAGTAAGCAATAGTGATGGCGTAGTAACATTGCCTGATCTTGCTCCAGGCAAATACCAGGTTTATCTTTGGCATCCTTGGCAACTTGCGCCGCAGCCGCCTGTTTCACTGGACATCGTAATGCCGGCGCAAAACAGCAACGTAAGCCTGGCAGTTGATTTAACCCAGCAAAAACCCCAAGCTCCGCAACGCGGTTTCGGTAGCAGGTAAGCACCGGATGCTTAAGTCGCTGCGCAGCAAATGGATTAGCTTATTAGTGGTGCTTTTAAGCGCGCTGATGCTGCTCACCGGTTATGCAACCCTCACCTCTATGCGCGTCAACTCTGTCAAGCAGGCACAAACCGCACTTGAAGTTGCCGGTAAAGTGTTTCAACAAGCGCTGGATAATCGCGCTGCCCAGCTTAGTAATAGCGTCAGCATTCTGGCAGCTGACTTTGGCTTTCGCCGGGCGATTGCAACTGCAGAGCAAGCGACTATTGAATCGGTACTGGAGAATCATGGCAGTCGCATCAATGCTAATCTTTCGTTATTGCTCAGCCCCCAGGGTGAACTGCTGGCCAGCAGCACGCCACTAAACCCGGATAATGTCGAGCGGCTTAAACCGGCAACCCTTGGTAATTCTGCGACAACTAAGATTTTAATGATAAACAATCAGGCTTACCAAATGGTGCTGGTACCGGTTCGTGCTCCGGTCACTATAGCCTGGGTAGGAATGGGCTTTTTAGTTGATGTTCCTCTGGCGCAGCAAATAAAAGGCATTACAGGCCTTGATATCAGCTTCGCCCATTTGGACGACACCGCCCACCAGCAACTCACCAGCACCCTGCCTGAAAGTGCACAACAACAGCTGATTCAAAACCTGCCTGGTGCCTTACTCCAGCCAAAAACCAGCCAATTTGCTGATAATTTCAGTTATATAACCCGGACTAAAGCACTGGATAATGAGCAGCGTTTATGGGCCTTACTTCACTTGGCAGATGACAGCTGGTTAGCGAGCTATCAGCTGCTCCGTACACAATTAGTCGAAATATTCGCCTTTGGCTTATTGCTGGCATTGGTCGCCGCATTTTTGTTTGCCCGCAGCATCAGCCGGCCGTTAAGTTTGTTAAGTGAATTTGCACAGGCGATAGGCCGCGGACAAACAGGCGTTGCCCCAGTGATTAGCCAGGATGAAATTGGCGTGTTAACCACGACCCTGCTAAACATGCAGCAAAGTATTAAAGCGCGTGAGCTACAATTGCGCCAGCAAGCAGAGCACGATGCGCTGACTGGCCTGCTAAATCGTCATGCTGTGGAACTACGTTTGCCAGAGGTGCTGCAGACACAACACGGTACTTTGCTGCAACTTAATATTATTCAGTTTAAACACATTAACGATACCCTGGGCCTGGCCAATGGTGACACCCTGCTGCAGTTGCTGGCGCAGCGACTTGGCCATCATCAACCACCCGCCACGTTCAGTGCCCGCCTGAACGGTGATGAGTTTTTAATGTTGTTTGCTCAAAACCTCACTGAAACACAGCTTACTGATTTATATAAAAGTTTGCAGCCAGCTTACAACATTCAGAATTCGTTAATTAATTTGAAAATCGCTATCGGCATTTATCCGTTCACCCCTGGCCAGGGATCTGCCAGTGAAGCACTAAGGCGGGTAGATTTGGCACAGGAGAATGCCAGTCAATCCGGCGGTGGAATTGCTTTTTATCAACCTGGCCAGGACGAAACCCATCAGCGTGAACTGACCATTATCCGTGACTTACCTGCGGCGCTGAGCAGCGGCCAGTTGTATGTGGTATATCAGCCAAAAGTTGAGCTGGCTTCACAACAATGCCATAGTGCGGAAGCATTGATCCGCTGGCAGCATCCGCAGCTTGGTTTTATTTCGCCGGTAGAATTTATTGCCACGGCAGAGCATTCTGGCAATATCGGGCTAATTACCCAATGGATGCTGCAAACAGTGGTAAAACAGCTGGCAGCTTGGAAACAAGACTACCCCTCACTGCGGGTTGCGGTAAATTTATCAGCGGCAGACCTGTTAGACCAAAACCTGCCGGAACAAATCCGCAACTTGCTTGAGCAATATCAGGTACCCGCTACCGCCCTGGCACTGGAAGTGACAGAAAGTGCAGTCATGCAGGATACCAATAAGGTTATCGCTAACTTAAATACCCTGAAAGATATGGCCATTAACCTGGCAATAGATGACTTTGGTACTGGCCAGTCATCACTGGCTTATTTAAAGCAGCTCCCCGTAAATGAAATTAAAATTGACCGGGCCTTTGTCAAAGACATAGACAGTAATAGTAACGACGCCCTTATCGTTAATGCTACGGTTAAACTGGCGCATGGCCTTGGCTTTAAAGTGACGGCAGAAGGTCTGGAAAATCAGGCAGGATTAAGCTTTTTACAAGACGCTGGCTGCGATACGGTGCAAGGGTATTTTTTCAGTAAACCTCTGGCTACCGCAGATTTCAGCCGGTGGCTGACTAATTTTGCACAGATAACAGAGCCGGCAGTGGAGGACACCGAATGAAAATATGGCTGATATGGCTAATTGTGCTCGGTTTAACTTTTTTTCCTGACGATGCGCTGGCTGGCAGTAAAATCATCGCTACCGGCGGCGCCACCACTATTGAAGGCAATGCCGGCGGGGGTATTGTACCCTGGGCCGTGATTAATGGTTATGCCAGTAGCAATGAGTGGTCGCTATCAGCTTTTGGCAGCCGGGTAGGCGTAAACGATTTCAGCCTGCACAGCGGCGGAGTTGCAGTTAGCTATGACAACAACTGGGAGTTTTCCTATGTACGCCAACGGTTCGCGCTGGAAACGATTGGTGGCAGCTTATCGCAGGACATTTTCTCCGTTAAATACCACCTGGCCGGTGAGCTTTTGTATACCGCCTTACCCCAAATCAGTGTTGGCGTGCAGCATAAACGTAATTTAGATTTTGGTTTACCGCAGGCGGTAGGCGCGCACAGTGACCATGGCACAGACTTTTATCTGGCGGCCAGTAAAGTACTGTTTCATCAGGTTGCCGGACGCAACTTGTTGTTAAACGGTACAATACGGGCAACTAAGGCGAACCAGACTGGTCTGTTGGGCTTTGGTAGCGCCACTGACAACAACTACGACCTGATGTTTGAAGGTTCGGCAGCGGTGCTGCTTAATTACAACCTGGCCGTTGGGATCGAATACAAACAGAAACCCGATAAACTGGCGTTTGCTGCTGAACAGCATTGGCGGGACATCTTCGTGGCCTGGTTTATTAATAAAAACGTGAGTGTAACCGCCGCCTACGTTGACCTGGGCAATATTGCCGGTCAGGGCTCACAAACCGGTTACTACCTGGCGCTGGAGGCAACATGGTAAAACAGTATTTAGTCATTAGTGCCTGCCTGGTTATGCTGCTGGCTTGCAGCAGTACATCCCAGCCCAGCTTGTATCAACGACTGGGTGCCGACGAAGGCATTGCCGCAATTGTTGACGGCTTGTTATTTGAAATAGAACATGATGAGCGGATCGTCCATCATTTTGCCGATAGCGATATTGGCCGGTTCAGGGCGATGCTAGCCGAGCAGTTGTGTGACTTAACGGGTGGCCCTTGTCAGTATAGTGGCAGTACCATGCAAGAAAGCCATACGGGTTTTAACATTAGCCTGGCCGACTATGACGCCCTGGTTGAAGGCTTAATTAAGGTTATGCAACGCCGGCAAATCAGCATTAGCGATCAAAACGCCCTGCTCGGTTTGCTGGCCCCAATGTATAAAGACATCAGCTACCGCTGACAACCGGCTGTTTTACCAGCGCCGCTGTCAGGCGGCGGCTTAACGGCGCAAACACAAACACCAATGGAAACGCGCAGGCATGGGCATACAGATAAGCATGCAGCCAGGCGCCAATAAAACCGCTAAACCAGCCAAGATTAATAAATGTCAGTATTGCCGACATTAAAAAAGCCATAAAACCTGACATAATAAAAGCAAAAACCACAGCTTGAAATTTTGCGGGAAACATAATACCTCCGATAGACAGGCGCCTATCTTAACCAACTGCGCAGAGGATTGCATGACACATATTGTATTTCTGGATGCCGGTTCAATGGGCGATACCGATCTCAGCCTCCTGCAACTCTCCGGCTGCACTCTGCATTGTCATGCCAGCACGCCAGCTGAATTAGTCAAACCGCGTTTACAACAGGCGCAGATAGCCATTGTCAACAAGGTGCTATTGGATGCAACGGTCCTGCAAGCTCTGCCTCAGCTTAAGCTGATTTGTGTTGCGGCGACCGGGATCAATAATATTGATCTGGACGCAGCAAAGGCCCTTGGCATCACGGTATGTAATGTCAGAGGCTATGCTGATGCCAGCGTGCCGCAACACGCCATGGCGTTGCTGCTTGGTTTAGCTAATCAGCTGACCCGCTATCAGCACACGTTGGCAGCAGGTGGCTGGAGTGCCAGCGAGCATTTTTGCCTGCATAGTCACCGCTTAACCGAATTGGCCGGCAAAACCTTTGTTGTTGCCGGTTATGGCGCACTGGGCCAGGCGACCGCAAAATTGGCAGCGGCCTTTGGTATGCGTATCGTCATCAGCGAACATGTTTACGCCCAACATTGTCGCCCTGGCCGGGTAGGCTTTAAACAGGCTCTGCAACAAGCCGATGTATTGTCGCTGCATTGCCCGCTAACCAACAATACGCACGAGTTACTCAATGCAGAACGCCTGTCCTGGTTAAAAGACGGCGCAATTATTATCAATACCGCCAGAGGGGGTCTGATCAACGAAACTGCCCTGCTGGCCGAGTTGACGCGTGGCAGGCTGGCAGCGGGTCTGGACGTGCTTAGCAGCGAGCCGCCGGCGGCCGACCATGTTTTGCTGCAGCGGCCATTACCCAACTTAGTTGTTACGCCTCATATCGGCTGGGCCAGCAGTGAAGCCAGATCCAGAATGACTAAACAGTTGGTGGACAATATTCAGGCATTTATAGCCGGCAAACCGCTACGACAACTCTAGCTCAGCACACACTTTCAGGCTAAACTGGCAAAAAAATGAGACTTGACTGAATTATGCAACTTCGTAGCCTTCTTTCAGCTACTGCCCTGTTACTCTGCAGCCTGTTATTAAGCCACACCGCCAGTTCAGATGAACTGGATGAGCGGTTACGTCTGGCGGCAGAAAATTACGAACAGGTCATTACCGCACAGCTGGCCGAGCCGGGGCAGCGTAGCTTCCAGGACTGGCTGGTGCTGGCTCAGGCATACTTAAGCGCTAACAACAAAGATTCTGCATTACAGGCGCTTAACCAAGCTGGCGAGTTAGCGAATACTGACTTACAACATAGCCATGTGGCACTGTTAACCGCCAAAGTGTATGGCATTTTGTTTCGTGATACCCGCCATGCTCTGAGCTATCTGCAGCAAGCTGACGAACTACTGCGAGATAGCCGGGGTATGGCAGAGCAACAGCTGTACAGCGAAGTGCTGACCAATTTTGCTCAGGCTCATAATCAGTTAGGTGATCTGACCCAGGCCGGGCATTTCGCCAGTGCCAGTTTGCAATTGGCCATCGACCTTAACGATCCGGTAAAAGAATTAGCTGCACGCATTATGCTGGGCCGGCTGGCATTGCAGAACAATCATTTTCAACGTGCTTATACCCAGCTGCAGCAAGCTCTGTTGCTGGCCGATAGTCAGAACGATCAGGATGCCAGAGCATCCATTCATTTCCGCTTAGGCATGGCTTTTCGTAAAATTGATGAACACAGTCTGGCACTGGAGCATATGCAGCAAGCTGCGGGGCTTTACCAACAGCTAAAAAACTTATCCAGTTACAGTTATGTGCTGGTCTATATGGCTGAAACGTATCTGGAACAACCGCAGGATATCGCGCTGGCCGAGCAACATTTGTTACAGGCTCTGACTATCAGCCAACAAGTTGGCGATGTGATGCGTACCGCTATTGTTAAACAAAGCCTTGGCCGTGCCAGCCGGATACGAAATGATCATGAGCAGGCCGCCCGCTATTACAGTGAGGCGTTGCAACAGTTCCGCCAGATTGGCGCCCAAACCTATGTGCAGGAAACTGCATTGGCCCTGGCCGAGCTTGCCGTCAGACAACAGCAGTTTGACCAGGCACAGCATATAATCAATGAAATAAGCCCGCTAATTGACGACTCTGCAAATTATCTGCAGGCCCGTTTTTTCAGCCTGAGTGCAGAACTCGCTGCTGAACAACAAAGCTGGCAGCAGGCATACCAGTTAAACCTGCAAGCCAGTCAATTGCAGTTTGCCGAACTGACCGCCAAAACAGCCGATAAACTGCATATTTTTAAAGATCATTTAAATCAAAGTAATGCCCAGCAAGATAACCACTTAAAATTACTGGCGCAGCAACAGAACATGACAAGCCAGCTCCGGCACTGGCAGCAGTTTGCCGCCATTCTGGGCCTGCTGACGCTGGCCGCCGTTGGCTATTGCGTGTGGCAACAGAAGCGTCATAGGCATAGCCAAACCCTGAGGATGGCTTTTTTGCTGTCGCAGCGTTGGAGCCGGTTTTGCGAACGAGTACAGCAAGAATGCCGCAGTAAAAAGCAGATGCATTTGATTGCCATGGCGCTGACCAACAGCCAGCAACTAAAGCTGGAGCAGGGCGAAGAAGCTCTGCGCCAACCGTTGCAAGGCTTGCTCGATAATCTTGCTTCAGCACAACTGACTGCTTGCTGTATTAACAGCGATGTCTTGTGGCTAGGCTTTCAGGGTAGTGCAGATGAAGCAACGGCATTTAGCCAGCACGTGCTGCAGACTATTCAGCGGGTATTGGGATCGGAGCAAGCGGCAAACAAGCTGGTAAGTTTACAGTTGGATATTAACCAGATGCTGGGCCCGCGCTGGCAAACAGAGAATCTCACAGCGTTACGCGAGGCATTCTGGCTATGTTGGCAACTCGCCACTGTGGCTGACGATAATGCCCCGCAATGGCAAATGACGCTAACCAGCACACAACCGCGGCCCTGTGAATGGCATAGTCGTAATGTCCGCCTGGATATGACCAATGCCCTGCAGCTGGGTACGCTGACACTGACCTTAAATCAACAGTTGCTGGCCGCTAATTTAAGTAATGCGTTATCGTCTGACGTCAGCCAGGATTAAACTATTGTCCAGCTCCAGTCTGCGCTGATGCCCCTGGATCGGGCAAGTAAAGCCTAGCGCACAAGCCTGTAATGCCAACCCGCCTTGATTGGTATTGCCGGTGCCATAAAGCGGGTCGCCCATTACCGGATGTCCGACAGCAGCAAAATGGCGGCGTATTTGATGCTTTCGACCACTGATTAAATCAATCTCCAACCAGCTGGTATCCGTGTCAGCTTGGTAACTTAACACTTTAAAGCGGGTTTCACAGGCTTTGTCGTCCAGCGCCAGGGTAATTTCGGCGCTGGCTTGCAATGCAGCGGCTAGCTTACCCTTCACCTGCACCAGATAGGTTTTATCAAGCTGGCGGGCAGCAATTAGCTTGCTGAATGCCGCAGCCGCCGTTTTAGTGTGTGCAATAATAACCAGGCCACTGGCTTCACGATCTAACCGGTGCAACAGAAAAACCGGCCTGTTACTGCCAAAATGCTGTTCGGCAAAGCGCAGCACACTCAGATGGTCGCCCCACTCGTTACCCTGCGACAACATACCTGCCGGTTTAAACCAGATACTGTAAGTACGATAATCTGCGATCAGGCTGGCGGGCGCGCAGCTGCGGCTAAGAATATCAGCATCGTAATGTAACTGCATAACCTGGCCCGGCTGCAGCGCATGCTGCGCCCGACGCAAACGTTTTACCGGTTTGGACATTAACTGCACCGCGCCTTTGTTCATGGCATCTTTTAACCGGCCTTTCGCCAGTTCGGGTACGGCAGCGGCGAGTATAGCAATAGCCTGCCCTGCTATCTGAACGTCTACCCGGCGTGACAACTTCATTTCTTTACGATCCCTTTACTGAGAAGTTCAGCTGAAATTCAGCGCTTTAGCCTGTAATAGTAACAAATAACGTGGAGAACTGCTTATGAAAACCCTTATAAAAACAGCCCTCATTCTCATATTGTCAGCACCGGCTTTAGTCTGGGCAGATAGCATCAGCACTGAGCAGCGAAGCAATCTGCAGGGAAAGATGCAAACCACCAAAGCTCAGAGTTCCGCAGTTAATCAGAGTTTTCAGACAGACGTTTGGTTTCATAGCATCGATATCAGTCTGGCACGGGATGAAAACTTAAATGGCTATTTTCATCAACTGTATGTTGAGTTTGATGCAGATACAGAGGTAGCGTACCGTCAGGTATTTGCCGAGTTAAGCCTGACGCCCGATTACGGTACCGAGCGGGTTTACTATACCAGTTCGGTATTTGAATTATTTCGTCAGAGCAGCAATGACTGGCTGGGCATTGAAACTGAATTGCAAAACCACTATCCCGCTAACTTTTATTTGCTGACTATCCGCCTTTATGACGCAGCCAATGGTTATTTGCTGGCCGAAGCGTCAGGTTATGATTTAACAGCGCTGGACGCGCTGACATTGGAAGATTATCAACGAGATCAGCAGCGGGTTAGCAGCAGTGTTGAAGTATCCGCAGGCAGCACTGGCGGAGCAATGTTGCTGGCGTTATGCTTGTTGTTAATGAGGCGACTGGAGCAACATTAAGTGCTTAAACAATTTATGCGGTTATGGCAGGTGTTTTTAGTGCCGGCAACTTTGGCGGGCATAGTCGTTTTGCAAGCCATGTTGCCGGGTCTTCAAGCCAGTACTTTAGTGGTACAGCAACGTATAACAAACGACAACCGCCAGTTACGTTATACCTTCGATAGCGCTGCAGGACAGCTTAACTGGCAATTTGTGCTGGCAAATGAGGCCATACGTCACAACAGCACCCTGCTAAGGCCCTGGATGCCGGCAAATATTAACGAGCAGTTAGGTGCAACTTTGCAACAGCAGGCGTATCAGGCGGGCCCTTTTGTGGTAGAGCCCGGTCCGGCAGGTGACTGGCAAAACTTTCAACTAACCGGGCCAGACAATGACCAGCGCCAGCAGATGCGCAACACACTACTGGATTTAACTAAGCAATTTCAACAGCAAAAACTGGCTGCCAACGGTTACCAGCAGGTGATATTAGCCGATAATACAGCGCAGATTAGGGTTGATCACCTCAACGTTATTCAGCAAAGTATCCAGGACGTTTCCCCGATTGCTGAAAGCGCCATTGACCAGCTTGGTGCTACCAGTCAACGACAGCTTATCCAATTACTGCTGACCTGGGTGCAGCAGATACCGGCAGATCCAGTAGAACACGCTGAATATGGTCAGAGCTATCGGCCGCCGCTACGCGTTTTGACTGAACATCAGGCGGATAGTGCCAGCAAGGCAGTATTGCTGGCAGCAATACTACGCAGTTGTTTGCCACAACTTAAACAGGCACTGCTGTATACACCCGGTCATACATTGTTGGCCATTGCTATTGCCCCTGAACCCGGTGATCTGACCGTTACCCTGCAGGATACGCAATATCTGCCGCTTGACCCCGCTGCGCAACAACAGCCTCTGCTGGGACAAGTGGCACAGCAACATCAACTCTATATAGTTAATCAGTACTTTGCTTATCGTCAGTTTTGAGTTTACTGACTTTGTCGAACAAATCGTGCCAGCCCTCCGGTACCCGGCGCACGCCCTGCTGACCGCTTACCAGGCGGTCAATGTGGATCGAAAGGCGCTGCATTGGCCCGACGATTTTTCGCTTGTATCGCCGACCCAGAAACCAGCCCAGAACCAACAAGACGATAGCGTAACTTAACCAGTAATAGATAAACCGGCCCAGCCCGGCAGTTAATACGGTTCCGCTTTTATCAATTAACGCCAGGGACCAGGGTAAGCCATTTAAACGTTGGATTTGTAACTGATAATTCTCCAGACTGTCGCCGTTAATAAACCGCGAACTGGCAATGATTTCACCGGCCTGATCCAACAACAGAAAATACCGCCCCGGGTTGTTTTTTTCCAGTTGTTGCAACAATGGAGCTAACTCCAGCGCCAGCACAAAACGACCAATTTTCCGTTCGTTCACGTATATCGGCATGCTCATGGCTGCCTGTTCCAGAATGAAGTCTTTGTAAAAAACAGGGTTTCGATCGAAACCGTTTTCCAGTCGGCTATAGCGCTGCAACCAGGCCTGGAGTTGTTCTACAACATAATCTGACCATTTTTGCTGTCCATTGTAAGCAAACCCCTGCTCTGACAAATAGTAAAGGTCTTTCAGGCTGCTGATACTGGCGGGGGCGATATCAAAATAAGGTTGCAGTTGGACTAGCATATGAAGCTCTGAGTTCAGCGATTCATTGTCAGCAGTCAATTGATGCGAGTTCACGTCACCCGTCGTTAACGATAACAGCGGAACGCTTTGCTCAACCGGGCTGGCAAGCTGCGTGCTTTGCTGGGCGCGGTTTTTTACCGCTTCAGCGAACTGGAGTACCGGCATAACCTGAGCGTCAACCTGCTGGGTAAACATCGCCAATTGCTGTTGCTTTACTGACAGGCTTCGATTGAAGTGCAGCAAAAATTGGACAAGGGCTGCCACAAAACTTAAAACCAGGATCAGGATTAATGAAAATTTGATGGTTCTGTTATAGATGGTGTAAACCGGACTGGACATGCAACTCCTTTGCATCGTGCTAATTTTAGTTTCGCAAATCCTAGCCCATTTCTGTTGATATGCAAACAGTGGTAGCGGCTTTTTTAGCCGCTACCAGTCTGATCCTATAAATTGCTTTCTGCAAACGATGCCAGGCGGCTGCGAACCACGCCATTAAGGTTAATGGTGGTGCTGCCTTCAAAGTTCTTAAACCGCTCAACTATATAGGTTAAGCCCGAGGTCACTGCCGTTACCCCATTCTTAAATTGATACCAATACCCCATTCTTGACTATTTAAGTATTTGTGATACTCTTAACCTTAAATTGTTGGAGCTCATATGTCCCATTCAACTTCATTGATTATTAATACCAGACTGAATATTGGTAACCTGCCTTATTTTGTAAGAGATAGCGATAACAACATTAGCGAAGAGTTAAATGGCGACTTTAAATTGAGAGATCTGCAGTACCACAGTGACAATATTTTCGATGATTTTCCGCTGATAAGCTGTCCGGATCGGCTGATAGAAAGTCTGGAATTTAATCTTTTCCTAATCGATCGGAAAACGGGTGCTTTTTCATTGAAAAGAAATCCACACACCGATAATGATGAGTACGTTTGGAGCAAGGGACACCTGGGTGCGCAAAAAGGTCGTGAACTCGATATAAAGACTATCTTGCGGATAGCTAAAGATATCCGCCATTTTCTGGATTGGATGATTAAGCAGAATGTTAGTTACGAAGAGATCATGGCTGTCCCCAGAGATTTTGATCCCTATAGCATAATGGAGGCTGAAACCCTGTTGCCAGTTTGGCGGTTCCAAAAACACCTCACAGCTCTTGTAAAAGGACAATTGTTAGCATATAAGTCAGGCGTTAGAATACTCCAAAACGTCAGGGTATTTTACCTTTGGAATTTTAGGAGAGGAGAAGTTAACACACTGCCGTTCTCACATAAGCTAAAAGCAATCAAGGTGCGACGACAGGACGATGCTGAGTCATTGTTTTCAATGCCTGGTGTTCAGCCCGCTCATTCTCGTGCTCTTAAAAACTATATAAGCAATCTGACACTCCCTAAAAGCGCTATTCAGAAAGACGCCAAACCCAAACAGAAACTGCTGGCATACACAGCCGATGAATTGCAGTTACTGATGAAAACAGATGTATATGCTCATCGCACCTACGGCCTGTTCCTGAAGTGCGCACTTTTTGCTGGCTTACGCGCAAATGAGGTAGTGCAAATTAACCGGGATGAAGTCATCAACCCCGCCAGCAACAGGCTTAGCTTTTCACTATCATTACTACGTAAATTCAGTAAAGCTGACAATTTGCGAATTTCTCCCAAGCTTATGGCTATGCTATGGCACTATACGCAAGACAGTGTCCATCTTGAACGACAGAGAATGCATGAAGCTGAGTTTGGCATAAATAACCTAAAGCATCCTTTACCCCTCTTTATCAACAGGGATGGTCATAGAATGAGTGAAGCTAGTGTCTCCAACTCAATTCAAAAAGTTCGGGCCGAGCTAAAACGGCGAGGACTACCAAACCTTGAGAGAACCTTTCACGATTTAAGAGCCACCTTTGCAACGTACTGGGCAATTGCTTTAATTAAGAAAGGGTACTCCCCGAATGATATCAAAGCTAAACTCATACTGCTAATGTCACATGAAACATACGAAACAACTCAAAGTTACATTGATTTTGCCCTGGAAGGCCGCATGGGCAAACATGGCGCAATGGAACCCTGGGTGGTCGACATTTACCAGGAAGTACTGGCAAGGGTGAACAACGCCGGAGCCGCAGATGATTCCTAGGCGCAGTCTGGAATTAATAGACAGCTTTAAAGCGCACTCCACTACCCTTAGTGCCGACGTAGAAACTATTTTAATAAAAGCTTGTAAACCGGATGCCCAGAGAGACTGTGCAGGGCATGATGTAACAGCAGAACGCCTGAAAGATCTACACGCTTATATCGAGCTCACTAATAATGCCGAACCCTTACCCTATTTTAATAAATTTATAACTGAGGGGTTTAACATATTGAGTAATCAGCTGGATTGGGCAAATATTGAGCAGGAGTTGTTCCTGGTTGAACTTAAGCAGGTACATACCAGGCGCGGTGGTTCTGTTTTATCATCATTAATGCATTTGGCTAAAACGTTTTTCGATGAGCAAAACTTATGGCCGCCATCACGTGCAGTGGCAGCCCTAACTGACAGAACAATCGATATTTCTCAACTGTTATGCTACCCGGCAAACTGGGTAGTGGATGGCAAAAAAATCATTGAGAACATACTGCAACTACCCAACGGTTACAATAAATACAATGGTGGCATCAGTCTGCTGTTAAAAGTGTTAGCTGAAGCCAGAAATGAGCCCATTATTGTTCAGCAGCTTCATCATAAAACCATTACTGACGCGCTTGATGACGACGATATTTTCCAGCTGCTATTAGCCAAAATCCCGGTACAGAATCAAAGCAGATTCAAAAAAATTCGTAGTGTTCACAACCCTGCTTTACACGGCCCGGAGAGAAAATTTGCTGGAAAAACGAATTACTCCTTAAAAGCCGGAGCTGAATCGAAAGGCGCTCATTGGATCCATCAACTCTCTGCCAAATGGTTTGAGCAATGCCAATCCTATGTAAACAACGTATACCAGAGTAAGGGACAAAAAGCGGCAATAAGCACCATTACCCGGTTAACCAAGCTCGCTAGTGCAATGTTCGACCACAGAGAAAGTTTAACTAACCTGCAGCAGCTTCACCGCCAGGGTGTTACGGCTTTTTTCTGCCATGATCAAGCATTACTCAGACAAGTGCACAGCATTGACGACGAGCGGATAAATAGCAGCATTGGCGAAATATGTTACATGCATAATCAACTGCATGGCAGTAACTACCAGCTTACCGACTTAGTTAATTTAGCCATAAATATCGACTGTGACTCCGGCGATGATCAGTCCCGCCTAATCATTTTGGATCCATTAGCAGCGAAATACCCAGCCCTGGCCCAAGCTATTTACGATTACGCCCAGTACGAACTGCAAAGAATTGATGGCGACCAGCGCTCAAAAGAAACGGTATTCGGTCAAGTCAGCATGGTCAAAGCTATTTTCACCAGCCATCTGGACCTGTTGGATAACAATGACCATCTGATGCTGGCTGATCTTGGCTTAGCGGCGTTAGAATTGAATAACTGTCGCATCATCAAACGCATCCGCAGTGTGTTAAACGACAAATTCAAAGATGATAGGCTGACATTAGGCAGTGCAAGGGGTATCCAGTCAGCGTTTGGATTGTTCTGCGCACATTATAAATTAGCTAATGTGCACTCTTATACCGTGTCAGGCAAAAAAAGAGCGGCTAACGACACGAAAAACAAAGCAACAGATTACTACAGCAAAGAGCAAGTCGCAGCTATTGCCTACGCAATAGAGCTAGGGCTAATGCATCCCGATTTATCGGCAAAGGATGAGTTACTGCTGCGTTTAGGGCGAATTTTAATTAAAACGGGCTGGAACCTGGCGCCACTGTTAATGCTCGAGATTGATGACATTCTGCAACTGGATGCGCCACTCACCGGAAAATCGACGCACTTTGTCCGGCTTTTCAAAAAGCGCGGCGGCTATACCACGCAATTTTATGAATTTGAATTAACTGACGAAAGCATTACGCAGGAAGGGTTAGTGTTTGGGGCAGCGGTCACAAATGCCCTGACTGATCTTGAATACATTCGGGACAAAATGTCCTCTGCGTTACGTGCCAGGCTGCCTGCAGACAGCAAGCTCAGATACAGACTGGCTTTGTACAGTGATAAAAACGATAAAGTGCTCAGTTTTAGCCAGACAACGTTCAGTAAAATGTTAAACGAGGTTCTGCGCCGATTCGAATGCGACATAGCTTTCAGTGTACAACGCATTCGTAAAGGTGGCCTTAATTATGTCTATAAGACATTTGCAAAAAAATTCCACCAATACCGCCAGGCCGGCCAGCACTCACTGAAAGTGTTTATGGATGTTTACCTGCGTGACGATGGCATTAAATCAGAAGAAACGATTGCCTCAGCAACCCAAATAATGTCCGATTATTTCTCAGGCAGACCTATATCAGACAAAATTATTATCGTTACCGACATACCCACCAACACCAGACAAACACCTTCCGGAAGATGCGCGTCTACTGGCAACGACGCTGAAGCTGCAGCCTATGCAAAACAACAACAACGACTTAACAGGGCGTCAGATACAACCAGCTCGCAATGTGGTGATTTTAACGCCTGCCTGTTTTGCCAGCATTTCCGGCTGGTTGCTGATAAAGAACATGTTTGGCGTTTGTTGTCCTATCAACGTTACATTGTCGCTGAGATGGCGCGAGGTATTAGTGATTACGAGAGTAATACCAAGCAGGCGGCCTATGTTGATGTATTAAATAAACGCATTGAAACAATGCTTGCCGAGCTTAGGGACATCAGCACTACTGCCGTACAAAATGGCATCGCCTTATTAGATAGTCGAGGCTGCCACGATGACTGGGCATTCTATGCAGACATAGGAGTAGCACGATGAATCTTATAGATTTAATTGAACATATCTCGGGATCTGATAAAACTGGCTTACTGAAAATTAAACCTGTTAACGAAGTGGACTATGACCGCATTAAGTCAGTGGTGGTGTATAAAACAGCAAGCGTTAATTCAAACAAACATGGCGATATGACTTTTAGCGATGATGTGTGGCGTGATCCGAAAAGATCCGTCAATTTTACAACACTCTCAGGCGCGATTAAATTTGAAGTCAAATCTGCTTTCTTACTTGCAAACAATACTGGCCTGTTTGAAGGCGGTAATGGTATCAAGTTTTCATCCGCCTGTCAGCAAATTGCGCCATTAATTAAATTTGGCGAACTTATACAAGCATATAATATTAATTCAGTAGCCAGTTTTAACTCGCTTCCAGCTCTGGTTAAGCGCAATTATTTCATCATGTTCATTAAAGATAAACTTGGCCTTGCTGACAAAAAAGTGACTTTCAACCAAAAGTTTTTTGCAGAAAACTTAAATTATGGCCTGTTTACCGCAGATACCCTCGCCATATTCAGCGAGGAACTGGCGAAATTCGATATTACCGCTGACAGGCAAGAAAAACCAAGATCCTACCCAATAGTGCCATCTGCTTTGTTGCAAAAGGTCATCGGCGAGTGTCAAATTAAATTTGCTGAAGCCAACAACATTATCGGGCAATGGCAGGATGCAAACGACAATTATGTCGAGGCCATTCGTACTACCACAGATACCGGTATCCAACATAGCTACGCATCTTCAATCGTTAATAAAAAGCCCCATCTTAACCAGTTAGTTGCCCCCTTGAGAGAGGGGTTCAGGGTGCTGGACAACCTCAAATTGCATGTACTGCTGTACATCCTGGCCTATACCGGTATGCGTAAAGAAGAAGCTCTGTCCTGTACTATCGGCTGCGCAAGCCAGCACGATGACAAATATTATGTTGCAGCCGTACTCACTAAAACAGACGACACAAAAACAACCATGAAATGGGTTGCAAATCAGGATACCTATCATGCTATCGCAATGCTGGAGCGTTACGTCAAAGCCATGCATCAACGTGCCAGTGCCATTCTGGAAAACCCACAGATCAAGCTCACAGCTGCATTTGAGCATCAGCTCAGGCATGGCTTACATGCCAAACTATTATTCGGTGTTGTCGATAATCTGACTTCTATTAAGTTCTCTGACGTCAATCTGGGTACCAGAACGTCCAGCCAGGCAGCAAATTCTGACGGTAAAGAGCCAAAGTTCTCACTACACAGGTTTGAGTACGCGCTCAGCACACAAGATCTCGATCAGCTGGAATCGTTAGGGTGCAACGCTAAGTCTGTCAGGGGCTACAATATTGGCGAAAAGTACGTTGAGGGCGAGGTATTTCATATTACACCGCACATGCTGCGCCACAATTTCGCCTGGTTTATTATTGCAAACAGGCTTGGGGAGCTGGACGACATTAAACACCAGTTTAAACACCTCGCCAGTTCAATGACCATGGTATATGCAGCACGTGGCTATGAAAGCCCGGATGAAATGATTGGCCTGTTTGAAGATTTCGAGGCACTACTGGTAAACAACATTGCACAAAACATTGCAACGCAGGCTGCTGCAGGTACGCTAACCGGTGAGGCCGGCAAACGGCTTAATAAAGGCGCCAAAAATCTTATTTTTAACGTTACGGCAGCTGACGGTTCAAATACCGGGCGAATAGTAAAACAGTTGCACTTCAAAAGTCTCGATGCCTATAAAATATTTTTAGCTGAAAATCTCACTAACATTCGCGGTCTGCCTCACGGCTATTGTACGGCCGGGCCTGCTTGTAAGCTTAAAAATGTCGGGCTGCCCAGTGGCTGCGTATATTGCCCCAGTTACCTGGTGACAGAGCAGCAAAGAGTCCATTGGCAAGCAATGAAAAACTTTGCAGATCAGAAACTCGGGTTTTACAACCAGCTCTCAGCAGAACAGCAACAAGAGTATTCCCTGCTGGCACAAAGCTGGCGGGATACCAGTAACGCAGCAAAAGTGATCCTTACAGACAAAACACCGCTTAAAGTAAAGGGAGCTATAGCATGACGCATGATATTAAAAAATCAGGCCAGGAGCTGTTAACAGACGCTCTGAACGAACTGATTGCCAATCCTGCGGCAAAAATCAATATGAATACTGTCGCTAAGCAGGCAGGATTGAACCATTCGTTGTTCAGGAAAGCCTCTTACTCAGAGATCAAGTCAGAAATCCTTAATGCACAAAAGACCAGAGACACTGAGCTCGAGAATAGATCAAAAGCCGAAAAAATAAGCATGCTAGAGGCGAAGCTGAAAAGCACCAAAAGCAAATTAAAGCAGCTGGCAGAAGAATCAGAAAGTCCTTCACCCAAAACTATCAAGGAAACTGAAGGTGCCATGATGGTGCGACTCGTAGAAATGTATAGGTTTAATGATCTACTCAAGACTCAACTAGCTGAAAAGCATGGTGAGAAAATAGATGAAGAAACAGGTGAGATCATCGAAATCGACTTTGAGAAGCGCAGATAATTTAATAGAGAGTATTACTAACGTTGCCGTTTGTATTATTAAATAAGAACAGATAAATGGTTTTCAAAAAATTAGGCCTAGAAATACACTGAACCTTACAACACTTCATCAAAATCAATAAGCTACACTTCGCCCTGTTTATCACCGCGGTGGTAGTACTACCAGCAATAAATCGGCGAATACGCAGAAGTAGTAACGACTATACTGTCACTTGCAGCAGCTCTTGACCTGAAAGTTGTGGCGGAGGGTGTTGAGACGCAAGAGCAACTCGACTTTTTGATTGAGAATGGTTGTAAATTTTTCCAGGGATATTTACTCAGCAGACCGGTGCTTGTAGAGCATTTACGCGAAGGCTGTTGAGCTTTTTGAACTCCTGAAACCGAAGCGGGTTGTTTATGCTAACAAATGAAGACGTATTAACCAGAAATAACGTAAAAATAGTCGGCACTGGCGAACAAGTGATGCTGATGGCACATGGGTTTGGCTGTAATCAGCAAATGTGGCGGTTTCTTATCCCTGAGCTTTATCAGCAATATAAAATAGTATTGTTTGATTACGTTGGTTCTGGAGAGTCTAATCTGGCGGCCTATTCAAAGCAGAAATATGCCAACCTTGAAGGCTATGCGCAGGATATTGTAGATATTTGCAATACACTGGATTTACGCAACGTCATTCTGGTTGGCCATTCTGTCAGCAGCATTATCAGTCTAATAGCGGCTCAGCAGATCCCTGACAGAATTAGTAGCCTGGTAATGGTATGCCCGTCTCCCTGTTTTCTGAATTTGCTACCTGAGTATTATGGTGGTTTTAATCAGCAAGACCTGAGTGAACTCATTGACCTGATGGATAAAAACTATATTGGCTGGGCACAATATTTGGCACCGTTGGTAACCGGTAACATAGAAAAAAATTCAATTACCGACGAACTTACCGATAGCTTTTGCAGTACAAACCCAGTTACAGCCAAATCATTTGCCAAGGCTACTTTTTTCTCTGATTACAGAGCTTTATTGCCGAAAAACACCCACCCTGTGTTACTACTTCAAAGTGAAAACGATGCCTTAGCGTCACTGTTTATTGGACAGTATATGAAAACGCATACGCCCAACAGCAGCTTGCATGTTATTCAGGCAAAAGGCCATTGCCTGCATATGACACATCCACACGAGGTCGCAAAGCGGATACAAACATTTATAGATGCCATACCTTTGAGTGACGCAACGGTATGACGTGTGAATATCCACTAGATAATTTCCCTTGTGGCTTGGTTGTTACCACCGTTGAAGAGCGGCGCGTATTGTCAGCAAACCAATACTTTTATCTTGTTAGTCAGCGAGAGCCTTGTAGTGTTGAGCGAATTGGCAACGTGCTTACACCGGCATCTAAGATTGTTGTAGAAAGTTTTATCATGCCGATGTTATTGCATCAGGGGCATTGTGAAGAGATTCAGTTAACTGTAGAAACACCGCAGTTAGAACGTGTGCCTATTTTGGTAAATGCCAGTATTGTTTCTGCCGATAGCCGCTTAATCTATTGGATGATAACAACAGCACAACAACGCGATAGTTTGTATCAAGAGCTGATTAATCTTCGTAACGATTTGGAAATTAGAGCTGAAAAACTCGAGGTGCTATCGCAAACCGATGAGCTTACCGAGGGTGTTCAATATTCTGTGTCAGCCTGGTCACAGGTCAATATGAGCGTCTAAG
>CAXBHB010000020.1:0-60932 GCA_963975465.1 uncultured Chromatiaceae bacterium | reverse complement strand
TTGTTTGCAGTACTCCGAGACATTTTGTTTTATCATACCCGCCGCTCTGCCGAGACTAAAGCCCGGGAACTACTCGAGCCTCGTCAGCTGACTCATACCGTGTTTGATATTCTTCGTAACGCCAGAGTTATTGATGCGACTTATGTCCCGAGCATGATTGTCTGCTGGGGAGGTCATTCAATTAATGAAGTGGAATATGACTACACTAAAGAGGTTGGCTATCAATTAGGCCTGCGCGGCCTGGATATTTGTACCGGCTGTGGCCCGGGCGCAATGAAAGGCCCAATGAAAGGCGCAACCATTGGACACAATAAACAACGTATCCGCAGTGGCCGCTACCTTGGCTTAACTGAACCCAGTATCATTGCCGCCGAACCGCCCAACCCTATCGTTAATGAACTGGTAATTCTGCCAGACATTGAAAAACGGCTGGAAGCTTTTGTTCGGGTAGCACACGGTATCATTATTTTTCCAGGTGGTGCCGGCACAGCCGAAGAATTGCTTTATCTACTTGGCATTATGCTGAATAAAACCAACGCCGCACAACAGTTGCCCATTATTCTGACCGGCCCACGCCAGTCAGAGGCTTATTTTCAGGAAATTGCCAACTTCATTGAAAATACCCTGGGTCACGAAGCTCTGCAGTTACTGGATATTATTATTGATGACCCGGCAGGCGTTGCCCGTAAGTTGAAACAAGGCTGCGCTGAAGTTCGGCAATATCGTAAGTCGGTAGGCGATGCATATCATTTCAACTGGACCTTAGATATTGACCCGCAGTTCCAACAGCCTTTTATCCCAAATCATCAGAATATGGCCGCACTGGACTTGCACCCGGAGCAAGACAAAGCCAAACTTGCCGCCAACTTACGCCGCGCGTTCTCCGGTATTGTTGCTGGCAATGTCAAAGACGAAGGTATCCGCGCGATACGCCAGCATGGGCCGTTCCAGTTAAGTGGGGAGCCACAGCTAATGCAAATGATGGATACCCTGCTTCAGGCTTTTGTTGATCAGGGCAGAATGAAGTTGCCGGGCGCTAAATATGAACCTTGCTACAGGATTATTCGCTGACATGGTGCATTTGTTACTGATTGATGCGCTAAATGTGATCCGCCGTCTGTATGCAGTGCAAGAGCGTCCTTATTTACCTTTACCCGATCAAGTGACAGACGGCACCCGGCTGCAAATCATCAATAACACGCAAAATATGTTGCTGCAGGCCCTGCAGCGTTTGCAGCAGGAGTTACAGCCTAGCCATGCGTTGCTGGTATTTGATGGCCGAAACAGCCAGTGGCGTCAGCAACGTTGCCCCGACTATAAAGCCAACCGAAAGCCCATGCCCGCCATCCTGGCGGAAGCGTTGCCTGCCCTGGAACACGCTGCGCAACAAGCTGGCTTTCAATGTTTTACTGACAATAATTTAGAAGCGGATGATGTTGTTGCCAGCATCAGCACTAAACTCAGTCAGCATCAGCAGCAGGTAACCATCGCCTCAACTGACAAAGGCTTTTTGCCGCTGCTAAATCAGGGCGTTAATGTCTATGATCCTTTTGCCCGCCAGCACTTAACTGCAGATTACGTAAAGCACAAATTTGGGGTCGCACCAGAGCAACTGGTACGGTTGTGGAGCCTTACCGGCGACAGCACAAACAATATTGCCGGGGTGGCGGGTGTTGGCCCGAAGACAGCGCTGGAACTGATGGCACTGGGTGATACCTTGACCGAAGCATTGGCGCATCCTGATTGCCCGAAAAAGCTACGGGATAAAATTGTCAGTCACAAAGACATTATTATTAATTACATGCAGGTGTTAAGCCTGCAAACAACGTTAGAGCTTGGCCTTAACCTGCAGGACTTGCGGTTGCCGGAGCCAACGCGAGAGTCGCCATGAAAATCAAATTTTTTCTGATGTTTTTTGCTGGGTTTATTCTGTATTTATTGCTGACAGCAAGCGTGCTGCTGTTTTATAAAGATGATCCGGCGCAAATGACCTGGCAGGACCGTGAAAACTTCAATGCGAAATTAATTAGTGGCTATAACCTTGCTGACCACCCTACCCAGGATGAAATTACGGGTCGGCTTGGCGGACCAGACATTACGGAAGCGGTGGAATTAAACGGCAAAGTGTATCAGCTGTTCTACTATCGTACACACCGCAAGTTACCAGATGGCATTACCACCGAAGATGAATGCACCGCGCTGTTTTTTAAAGAGCGGCAACTGATTGCCAAAGGTGAAGAAGCCATTATTCAATATCAGCAACAAACGGCACATGCAGGCAGCTGATACTCAATGGCAACAATTCTACCTGAGTGTGCAGCGGTGTAGACCGGCATCTGACCAGCCCCCCTTGGCCGACCAGCTGCTAAGCCAGAGTGCGGCAAGCATAAATGTGTTTCTGCAGTTGGCAACAACCCAGCCGGCAGCCATGCTGGCTCAGTTAAACCTGACACCACGCCAACTGACAATTGGCCCGGCCCGGCTGATTAAAGCCCTGGTTATTGCCCTGATACTTGGTCGAAAAAGTGCGTGGTCTGCCGAACGCTTGCAAAATTTGCTGCAAGCGATTTTGTTTCAGCACTTTTTTGCTAAAACAGATGCGGGTCTCGCTGATGCTATGCTCTCTGCTGCTAAAGCCTTGCAGCTGACAGACAAACGCCAGAAGCTGATCCCCCTGCTGGTTGCCGGAGGTTATGCCAGGCGGCAACCACACTGGCAGCTCCATCCGGACGGACCATTACTGTTACTGGCAACTCAGCTTGCATCGCTATTGCTGCCAGAGTCTGGTGCTCCGTTAACCTTACAACAGGTGCTGACCGTTTACCGCAGTAAATTTCCGCAAGCCGACAATAGCAACTGGTATAATCTGTTACAGCACCTGCCAGAGTGCGAGACCCTACCAGGCCGTTTTGCCCGGGATCAACAACAGACATACTGGTTTATCTGTGGCACCAGCCGCCCGCTGCAAGGCGAGGACCTCCAGGCTTATGTCCGCCAGTTTGAGCCTGCCAGCAAATACATTGATAGTGATGCAACTCAATTGGCATTGGCTGATCTATCGTTACTGAGTGCCCAGTATTTTCGCCAGACTGAATGGCTGGAGTTGTTTGAGCCGGCAACCGACCTGCTACCGGAAACCGAACATTGGTCGCTGCAGCGTAGTCTTGATCACTCTCTATATGCTGAGCTAGCCACACTTTCAGTCAGTGCTCAGGTGGCCAGACTGGAGCAGCAACCGCTTGTAGTAAAGTTTCTGTGTCGTATAGCAAAGCAAAGCAGCCGCCAGCAGCTGCCGGTTAACCGGTTACGACATGCCATCACCATGTTGGGTCAGGACTCACTTGCTGAATGGGTGGCGCAAGCGGAGCTGTATCAATACTGCAACCGCACCGCTCATCCGCATCAGCACTGGCTGGAACAGTTGCAGCACTGTTTACAGCAGGCACTCTTAATATTTAGCAGTGCCATGGCTAAACCACTGGCATTGCACTCTGCCGGCCTTATCAGTTGTTGTTTATCTGCCCCCTTATGGCAGTTATCCACGCTAAGAAATACTGCGCTGGCGCGCCAGGTGCACGGAGATCTTGCACTAAATCAAATACTGCAACACGCTATCTGGCGTAGCCCTCAGTATGCCGCCCAAATTCGTCAGTTGCTGTTACATTACCAGCAAGCAAACTGGGCTGATGCAACGGCAAGCTGGCACAGCCGGCAACCGGCAGCATTGACCCTATTACTGCAACTCAGTTGGCAGCTGACACTGGCTGTATTCTGCGGCAGCGAGCCCAGTCAACAACGGTTGAAGACTTTACTTGAAACAGCAACCAAACTATTACGTTTACCCAGGCACAACGTGACAGACTGGCAACATCAATTAATGGCGGGGAGCCACTGTTACTTTCCATTGCCGGTAATGTAGTTTAATTACATCATTCAGCCACGTTATAGCCACTATAAGGGCTGCTTTTATAGTAAGTTTTCACCGAACTGGCGAAACATGGCCGAAAATGCTATATTTCCGCGGTTCCAGGCGGTTAGCGTCTGCCCTATTTCCCCTATTTAAAACCCTGAGGATCCGCATGAGTAAGCAAACCATTACTGTCATTAAAGGTGATGGCATTGGCCCGAGTATTGTCGAAGCTGCTATCGAAGTACTAACCAAAGCCGGTTGTGATTTTGACTACGAATATGTTGACGCTGGCCTGACCGCGTTGGAGAAAACCGGTGAGCTGCTGCCGCAGGCTACTCTGGATGCGATAGCCCGCAACAAAATCACCTTAAAAGGCCCGTTAACCACCCCCGTGGGTGATGGCTTTACCTCAATTAATGTTACCCTGCGCAAGCAATTCAGCCTTTACGCCAATGTACGACCGGTTATTTCATTTAAAGGCACCAAAGCCCGTTACGAAAATATCGATATTATTACTATTCGTGAAAATACTGAAGGCATGTACTCCGGCCACCGCCAGCTGCTATCAGAAGATGGTCTGATTGCTGAAGCCAGCAGCATTATCACTCGTGAAGGCGCTGAACGTATTGCTGTTTTTGCTTTTGAAACAGCCCGTCGTGAAAACCGCAAAAAAGTCACTATAGTGCACAAGGCCAATATCCTGAAATCTACCTCAGGCCTATTCTTGAAAACGGCTCGGGAAGTTGCCGCACGTTATCCGGATATTGAATCGCAGGAAATGATCGTCGATAACACCTGTATGCAGCTGGTAATGAACCCGCAACAGTTTGACGTTATTGTTACCACCAACCTGTTCGGTGATATTTTATCAGACTTGTGTGCCGGTTTAGTCGGTGGTTTAGGCATGGCACCAGGGGCTAACATTGGTAAAGACTGCGCTATTTTTGAAGCCGTTCACGGCAGCGCCCCGGATATTGCCGGTAAAAACCTGGCAAACCCAAGTTCAGTTATTCTGGCGTCAATTCAAATGCTCGAATACCTGCAAATGCAGGACAAGGCAGAGAAAATCAGGGTGGCATTAGCCGACGTTATTGCCAGTGGCGACAGAACTACCCGTGATTTGGGCGGCAGTTTTGGTACTACTGATTTTACCGCAGCGATGTTAGAACGGTTATAATCAATTTTTCAGCAGAAATAGCCGCCAGCAGGTGGCTATTTTTTTAGCGTCGCAGAAGGATTACACATGAGTGAACAACAAAATAACCCATTACATGGTATTAAGCTGGAGCAAGTTGTCACTGCACTGGTTGATCATTACGGCTGGCCAGAGCTGGCAAATCGGATTGATATCAACTGCTTTAAAGTCAATCCATCAGTAAAAAGCAGCCTTAAGTTCTTACGCCGCACCCCCTGGGCCCGTGCAAAAACTGAAGCATTGTTTATAGCCTCTAAGTTAGATAACGGGCCAGCTCAAAAGTAGCTCGTTAAACGTCATGCAAAGGTTTGACTGAAATCCGCTTATCAAACGTGACAAACAGATTATTGGTAACTAGCCTGCAGTTTATCAAGAATGATTTCAGGCGGTTGGGGACGACTGAAAAAGTAACCCTGGAATCCTGAGCAACCCAGTTCCTGCAAAGCCTGCCATTGTGCTTCCTGTTCAATACCTTCCGCTATCACATCCAATTTCAATACGTCTGCTAATAACAAAATAATTTTTACGATAGAGCGGGTTTCCGAGTCACTGAGTAGAGTGTTAACAAAACTTTTGTCAATTTTCAGCTCATCAATCGGTAGCTGTCGAATGTAAGATAACGACGAATACCCTGTGCCGAAGTCATCCAGAGAAAAACGAATGCCCATAGCCCGAAGTCGTCCCATTTGCTGAATACTGGCCGCAATGTTTTCTGCAATAACGCTTTCCGTAACCTCAAGTATCAATGCCGATGCCGGCAGGCCGGTTTCAGCCAGTACCATTGCGACTTTATCCGGGAAGTTGCTCATCACCAGCTGGCTTTGGCTGATGTTAACAGAGACGGTCAAATCGTCTATGGAGAACTGCTCACGCCAGTTACTCATTAACCTGCAAGTTTTCAACAATATCTGGTCACTGAGTGGCACCATCAGATTCTTCTTTTCGGCCAGTCCGATAAAGCTTGCGGGGTTAAGTAGCCCGCGTTCAGGATGTTGCCATCGAGCCAGTGCTTCAAACCCGATAAATCTGCCGTTTCGATCCACTTTGGGTTGAAACCACGGAACAATTTCATTCTCCGCCAATAGTGCCCTGTTCAGATCGGCTGTGAGCCTATGCTCTTCTACCAGCTCTTGTTGCATGATATCGTCAAAAAGACTGAAATGGTTTTTTCCCTTTTTCTTGGCGTCATACATCGCAATGTCGGCCATCCTCATCAACTCACTGGCGCAAATGGAATCATCTTTAAATAACACCAAACCGAGGCTGGTTGATATCGGTGACGCATGACCAAGTGTGTCAGTTGGCTGCGCTGCCGCATTCAACATTTGCTCTGCTATCAGGCTAACTTCATCAAGCGCTGCCTTGTATTCTTTATGGCGGGTGTTGAGCACCACCAAAAACTCATCTCCGCCCAATCTTGCAATAGCATGGCGATCGCCCAGTACATTGGCAAAGCGGGTTGAAATTTCGATCAATAACTGGTCGCCATCGCGATGGCCCAGGGTATCGTTTATCGATTTAAAATCGTCCAGGTCGGTCAGCATCACGGCGCAAAAATGGCCGGTTTTGGCACAATTGCGCAGGCAGCTTTCGAGCTTTGTCGCAATCAGGCTGCGGTTCGGCAGATTAGTCAACGGGTCGAAGTATGCCAGGTGTTCAATTTCTTCCTTGTATTGCTGCTGCGCGGTAATGTCCCTGACAATGGCGATAAACCGGGCGGGCTCATCTTCCAGTTTGACATACTGCAACGAGATATCCACTGGCAACTCGTGGCCATTTTTGTGGCGATGAACCGTTTGAAAATTCATGCGGCGAACCTCTTCGTTCAGCAGAGGCACGATCATCTGTCTGAATTCAGCTTCCGGATAATGCGGTTTTACGTCATAGGGATGGAGTTTAAGAAGCTCCTCAGCAGTGTAGCCCAGCTGGTCGACTGCACCCTGGTTCACATAGAAAAACTGCAGGGTATCTGCGTCAAACATAAAAACGCAATCAAGAGTACTGTCGAGGGTCTTGCGAAAGCGCTTCAGATTTAATCTGGCTTCCTCGCTTTCAGTAATATCCTGCAACGCAGCAACCAGCAGGCGTTCATCCCCTACCCTGGTCTCTGTTATTGCAATCTGCAGGGTAATGCGGGTGCCATCGGCCCGAAGCCCCTTTACAGAGCGTACATTACCCATTATTTTTCCAGCTGTTTTGCCTTCAGCATAGGCATTCATGTAGCCTGGATGATGGTGTGCTACCTCAGGCGGCATCAGTTTGGTAATCGATTCGCCAATCAGTTCGTTTTCCGGGTAGCCAAACATATTCTCAAATGCGGGATTCACACTCTGGATCCGCCCCTGAAGGTCTGTCATGACAACTGCATCATAAAGAGTATTGAGGATCGCGCGATTGATATTGAAACTATGCTCAAGCGCTTGCTGGCTCAGATCTTCCGAAGTACCAGCTGAGATAAACTGTTCAGCAAGTTGAGCAATGCGTGGCAGCGCGTCTTCGTTCAGGTTGTCGGACTGTTTTGGTGTAACACTAAGCGCAACCAGTAAGCCCTGATGATCGCCCTTAGCATTGAACAGATTAACGGCTTTAAGCGTCCGGGCTGTTACAAAGGTTGAGCGGGACGTTTCGCCATTCAATACAGCAACCGTTTCCTGTAGCTCAATCTTGATAAGTTCCCTGGATTGCCTGTCAATCAGTTGCTCGGCAGCTTGTAGGTAGGATTTTATTTCTTCTTTATCAGCAGCCGTGTGTATTACAGGCTCGAGCGATTCATCAACCACCAGAGCAAGCCACTTATTGCTGCTGGTGCTGGCAGCAAGTTCAATGAGATCCGCAATAGCTTGTCTGATTTTAACATTCATACACTGCTCCCTGTACCTATTACTGTACAACACCCTGGTGGCTGGCAGTGGTTTTCAATTACAAAGCACTGCAAAAAATGTCAGTATAGACCATCGGGTTAGAATCAATAGCGTCCGAATAAATAAATTTAGGTACATCATGTGTTCTCTACCCTGAGAACACATGACCTCTCAGTTGCGAGTTACTAGCCGTTATAGATCTGACCGCCGCCAGTGACATATTGCTGCAGCACTGCATTGGCAGCCTCGCGCTGCACTAAGCGCACTACTTCGATGCCGGCATCAGTCAGATACTGATAGCTGCTGGCCTCTACCGGCCCTTCATCAAAGCCGATGGCGCGGGCATCGTCTGCGGTGGCGGCGCACACCAAGCGCTTTACCCCGCTCCACAGCGTGCCACCCAAACACATGGCGCAAGGCTCGCAGGAAGTAAACAATTCGCGTTTTACGCCGTCAGCATTGAGGCTGAAGCTTTGCAGTTGCTGGCCGGCCAGCATAATAGCCACCATTTCGCCGTGGGCGGCCGGATTATGCATTGGCATTACCCGGTTTACGCCTACACTTAACAACTTACCGCTGTCACAATCAAAAATGGCACTGCCAAAAGGGCCGCCGGTGCCGCGCAGCACGTTTTGCTTTGACAGCTCTACCGCGAGGGCCATTTTCTGGTTGTCATCAGCATAAATTTTCTGCCAGTCGACAACTTCGTTTATCCAGGCGGGCAGGCTAATTGTTAACTGTTGTACTGCCGTCATGCGCTTAATGCTCCGCCAAAGGTTTGCTGTAGGCCAGTTCCATATCCCATGGCAGCTGGATCCAGGTATCCTGCTCGATATCGGTAATATAGTGATCTACTAATGGTTTACCCTGTGGTTTTGCGTACACGGTAACAAAACAGGCTTTGGGGAAATGCTCACGCAGCGCACGGGCGGTTTCACCGGTATCAACTAAATCGTCAACAATTAACAGTTTGGCGTTATCTTCCAGGCTGGCATCTTTTAAAATGCGTAAACTGCCTTGTTTATCGTGCTCATAACTGGCAACACAAATACTGTCTACCACCCGGATGTTCAGCTCACGCGCCAGTATCGCCGCGGGGACTAAGCCACCACGGCTGACCGCCACTATTGCGCTGAACTCCCGGCCAAGTAACTGTTGTGCCAATTCTTTACTGGCCCGGTGAAACGCTTCCCATGATACGTAAAACATTTTATTAGTGGTAAGAGACATAATTGTTCCGGCGGTTATTAACGTAATATTTAAATAAGAGACAAGGCAATTTCAACCATCTCGTTAAAGCTGGTCTGACGTAAGTCTGCATCCAGTGCTTCACCGGTACGAATGTGATCGCTTACCGTTAAAATAGCCAGCGCGTTAATACCATACTCCGCTGCTACACCATATAAACCGGCAGCTTCCATTTCCACTGCCAATACGCCGTATTTTTCAAGGGTATCAAACAGGGTTTCGCTTGGGTTGTAAAATAAGTCAGAGGTAAAAACATTGCCGACTTTGACATTAATTTGCTTAGCGCGGGCAGCATGCACCGCTTTTTCCAGCAGGTCATAATTGGCGACAGCGGCAAAGTCCATCCCCGCTAAGCGGTTGCGGTTAACGCTAGAGTCAGTGCTGGCACCCATGGCAATGACCACATCACGCACTTTTACCGCTAACGGTAAAGCACCACAAGAGCCAATCCGTATAATGTTTTTAACCCCATAGAATTTGGCTAATTCTGTGGCATACAGCGACATAGACGGTATGCCCATGCCCGAGCCTAATACGCTAACCGGCTTACCCTGATAGGTACCGGTATAACCAAACATATTGCGTACCGTATTAACACACACTGCATCCGTTAAAAAGGTATCGGCAATGTGCTTGGCGCGCAACGGGTCGCCCGGCATTAAAACAGTTTGGGCAAAAGCATTATCTGCGGCATTAATATGAGGAGTAGCCATAAATCTCTCTTAAGGTAATTTAGTGATGTAATTTAGCAATAAAGGAATCGCCGTGCGCCATGGCGTCCAGCTTAAAATAGTCGGCCAAGGTTTGGCCAATATCGGCAAAACTCATGCGTTCGCCCAAATCTGTGCTCGCTAAACCCGGCTGATAAGCCAGTACCGGAATATATTCCCGGGTATGTTCGGTGCCGGGCCAGGTTGGGTCACAGCCGTGATCTGCCGTTAGCAATAATAGGGTGTCACTGCTACAGGCAGCAATAATTTCTGGCAAGCGGCTGTCGAAATATTCCAGGGCCTCGCCATAACCTATAGCGTCACGCCGGTGACCGTAATTCTGGTCAAAATCGACCAGATTAGTAAATACCAGACTGCGCTCAGGTTGCTGCGCCATTTGCGCCAGCGTGGTGTCGATTAATGCCGCCAGGCCCGTCGCCTTTAAACTCTCGGTTATTCCCTGATGGGCATAAATATCGGCGATTTTACCAATACTGATCACCGTGCCACCGGCTTGGGTCAGTTTATCCAGCACGGTTGGCGCAGGCGGCAATACCGAATAATCCCGGCGGTTGCCGGTGCGGGCATAATTGTCCGGGCTATCACCCAGAAATGGCCGGGCAATAACCCGCCCGATGTTATAGCTATCCAGCAGCTCGCGGGCTACCTGACAAAAGCTCAGTAGCTTCTCAAGGCCAAAATGCTCCTCGTGGGCGGCAACCTGAAACACACTGTCGGCCGAGGTATAACAAATAGGCTTGCCGGTTTTTATATGTTCATCACCCAGTTTTACCAGAATATCGGTGCCAGAAGCATGACAATTACCCAGAATGCCTTCCACCCCGGTGCGTTGGCACAATTCTGCAATCAGCTCGGGCGGAAAGCTATCGGTTTTCTGCTCAAAGTAGCCCCAGTCAAATAATACCGGTACGCCAGCCATCTCCCAGTGACCACTGGGGGTATCTTTACCACTGCTTAATTCACGGGCGTAGCCATAAGCACCATGCAGCTCAGTCGCATCGGCTACTGCCGGGGCTTCAGCCGCTGCAGTGGCGGCCTTAACCAGCCCCAGCCGTGCCAGGTTGGGTAAGCTTAACTGCCGGCCTTTATGCTTTACAAATTCGCGGGCAATGCTGCCAAAGGTATTGGCACCCACATCGCCAAAATGCGCTGCATCAGGCGCACTGCCAATACCGAAACTGTCCAGAACCAGGATCACTGCCTTTGCCATAATGTGGTCTCCTACTGAAACAATGCGCAAAAAATAAAAAGGGCACGCACTTTAATACGCAGCAAAATGTTTTACAAGTTTAACTGATTCTTTGCGCGCGGGTATGGCTTTTATTACGCTTTAATTGCCAGCCGCAGCAATAAAAAACGGCGCTGAAAAGCGCCGCTTGTTAACTATAGCCTAACGGTCAGCATCATTCTGGTAATTGCTGATAGCCCATGTTGTATAGGGTAAAGCTGAAGATGTCGGCCGCTTGATCGATGATCATCGACACCGGCATACCTGCTCCATGGCCGGCGTTTACATCAATCCGGATCAGCTGAGGGTTAACCTTAGTCGCTTTGTCCTGCAGCTCGGCAGCAAACTTAAAGGAATGCGCCGGCACTACCCGATCATCATGGTCTGCAGTCGTGACCATCGTTGCCGGGTAAGTAACACCTTGTTGCACATTATGCACCGGTGAATACCCTTTCAAATACTGAAACATCTCAGGAGACTGCTCAGCCGTGCCATAGTCATATGCCCAGCCAGCGCCAGCAGTAAAGGTGTGATAACGCAGCATGTCCAGCACGCCAACAGCCGGTAAAGCGACCTTGAATAATTCCGGACGCTGCGTCATAGCGGCACCAACTAACAGGCCACCATTAGAACCACCACGAATGGCCAGCTTGCCGGCAGAGGTGTAATTTTGTTGCTGCAGATATTCAGCGGCAGAGATAAAGTCATCAAACACATTTTGCTTTTGCTGCTGAATACCGGCGTTGTGCCAGGCTTTACCATATTCACCGCCACCACGCAGGTTGGCAACGGCATAAACGCCTCCCATTTCCATCCACACGGCATTAGCCACACTGAATGATGGCGTCAGACTGACGTTAAAGCCGCCATAGCCGTATAGGATAGTCGGGTTAGAACTGTCTTTTTTCAGGCCTTTCTTATAGCTGATAATCATTGGCACCTTAGTGCCATCTTTCGAGGTATAGAAAACCTGCTCTGATGTGTAATTCTCAGGGTTAAACTCAATTTTCGGGCTGTTATACAACTCAGACTCACCGCTTTGCGGCGAAAACGCATAAATACTGGATGGCGTAGTGTAGTTTGCAAAAGAGTAGTACAACTGCTGTGCATCTTTTTTACCACTAAAACCACCGGCGCTGCCGATGCCGGGTAATTCAATGTCTCTTACCAGTTTACCGCTGTAATCATATTGCTTCACTTTAGCAATAGCATCTACCATGTAGTTGGCAAATAAATAACCCGCACCTTTGCTTATCCGCAGCACATTTTCGGTTTCCGGGATCAGCTCTTGCCAGTTATCCGGCGTAGGCTTTGCAGCCGAGGTTACGACCACTTTGCGATTAGGTGCATTCAAATTGGTTACCAGATACAGCTTATCGCCGTCGTTATCCAGTAAATCGGTATCTGAATCGGTGTGATCCAGAACTGTCACAAACCCGCTATTCTCTTTGGTTAAATCTTTTAAAAACAATTTATTACCTGAGGTAGACACCGCTGCCGATACTAACAGGTAGCGATCATCTTCAGTAACGGAGGCACCAACATAACGATGTTTCTGCTCGGCAGTACCGCCAAACACCACTTTGTCAGCGCTTTGGGCAGTGCCCAGCTTGTGGTAATACAATTTATGCTGATCTGTCATTGCTGACAGTTCACTGCCTTCAGGCTTGTCATAACTGGAGTAGAAGAAACCGTCGTTACCTACCCAGGAAATGCCACTGAATTTAACATCAACTAATACCGGTTCCAGTTGCTCTTTGGTTTTTGCATTAATAATAATGATTTTACGCCAGTCACTGCCGCCTTCAGAGATAGCATAGGCTGCCAGGCTGCCATCGCCGGAAAATTCGATATCAGCCAGTGACGTTGTACCATCTTCACTAAAGCTATTCGGGTCTAAAAATATTTCTGCTTCGCCGCCGTCTTTTTGCCGGTACAACACAAACTGATTCTGTAAACCGTCGTTTTTATAGAAATACTGATAGTCGCCTTCTTTAAATGGCGCACCGACCCGTTCAAAATTCCACGATTTTTCTAGTTTAGCGCGAACTTCATCCCGAAATGGAATGTTTTTAAGATATGAAAATGTGACGTCATTCTGTGCTTTAACCCAGGCTTCAGTTTCGCTGCTACGATCATCTTCCAGCCAGCGATAAGGATCTGCCACCGTGGTATCGAAATAGGTGTCGACTATTTCACCCTTGCGGGTCGTCGGGTAATTAAGCTGCTGGCGTTGCTCAGTCGTCACGGTAACATCCTGGCTGGTTGTAACATCTTGTTTTGCGCCGCCACATGCCGTTAGCATGCCGGCCGCGAGTAAGGTAATAGCATATTTCATTGCAAACATACTCCAAAGTTATTGTTATTAGACTGGCTGTTTAAACTGTAGGGGAGCTTAACAAACTTCACGGCAGCTGCCTATTTCAACTAACTGAAATTTATGTCGACTCAAAGGAAATATCAGACATATTGTTTCGGATGCGCTGAAAAGCAAAACGCCAGCAGTATGCTGGCGTTTTAATTTTAATGGTGCCCAGAGGCGGAATCGAACCACCGACACGCGGATTTTCAATCCGCTGCTCTACCGACTGAGCTATCTGGGCAAAAACGTTGTGCTGGTTATATTATCCTGCAATATACAGTAACGAAACAAGACACCAAAATATGGTGCCCAGAGGCGGAATCGAACCACCGACACGCGGATTTTCAATCCGCTGCTCTACCGACTGAGCTATCTGGGCAATGCGGGTCGTATTAAACGGATTTTGCTAAGCTAAGTCAATAGATTTTTTCTAAATAGGCGGCAAGCGGCGAGGGATTAACCAAAGGGTGCTGCTTTGTTAGCCAGCAACGGAAATTAACACTGCGCCCACTCTGAAAAACTTGTTACACTGTACTCAGTTAACCGGTACGCCGTACAAAGCATTTAAATGGACAGCAGATGGAAAAAAATACTTACCTTAAACCGATGTTCCGACGCTTAGGACTGCTGTCCTTGCTGATACTTTTGTTGCAGGCAGCGCTGTATACCTTATTTACCCTGCCAGAACAAAACCGGGCTGAAAACCTGTTAGCCCGGCTAAGTGCTGAAACGACCATTTTAGCAACAGCGCTGAGAACAAGTCTGCGCGACAACAATATTAGTGCTGCAGAACAATTGCTGTTGCAAGCCCGCAATGCCGACAGCAACCGGGCACTTTATTTGTATCGTCAGGCCAACCAGCAAATGGAACTGATTGCCAATACCGTTAACCTTGCTGATTTTGTACCACAACCGGAGTTGGCTAACCGGGAGCGGATACAAGATAACTTCCTGGTTGTCAGCCGTATTGTTGATAATGATGTCAATACACTACTAATTAACGTCCACTACATTGCGCCGGTAAGTCACTTGCCTCTATTATTGGCTTTCGGCTTAAGTTTACTGGCGGCAGTGTTACTTAGTCTGAGTTTTTCTTATGCTATTTCAGTATTTTTCAGCCGTAAATTAACGCCGCTTGTAGACAATACCAAAACGGCTCTGGATAAAAACCAGTTTGACGGCAGTGTTGAAAGCCACGCCTATGACAGTTTCGGGGTAATGGGTAGTTATATTAACCAGCTGTTCCGGCGCATAGAACAAGGTCAGCAGGCGCTGAAAACATCAGAAACAAATATTGCTCAGTTGAAACAGGAAGTTGATACCAGGATTAAAGAACGCACTGACGCCCTGGAAACCGCTAAATTGACAGCCGAGCGGGCTAATGAGGCTAAGTCAACCTTTCTGGCAACCATGAGCCATGAAATTCGCACACCGATGAATGGGATTATCGGTACTATTGATTTACTCAGAAAAACCCAGTTGTCGACCTCGCAGTTCCGGATGACCGATACGATTCGGGAGTCGTCGTTTTCCTTGTTGCGTATTCTTGATGACATACTGGATTTTTCGAAAATTGAAGCCGGTAAACTGGAGCTGGAAAATATTCCGGTATCACTGGTCGACATCATTGAAGCGGTGGGCCGTATCCTGGTGTCAGTTGCATACCAGCGGCAAATTGACCTTAAGCTTTATATTGACCCCCGCATACCCGATGGTTTATTTGGTGATCCGGTGCGCCTGCGCCAAATCCTCTATAACCTGGCCGGCAACGCCATAAAATTTACTGAAACAACGCCTGAAAAAACCGGCGTAGTGGTAATTCGGGCTGAGTTGCTGGAAGAAAACATGGAGTTCAGCCAGATCCAGTTCAGCGTTATTGATAACGGCCGGGGCATGACCCAGCGCCAGATCAACTATGTGTTTCACCCCTTTAATCAGGCCGAAGGCTCTATCACCCGCAAGTTTGGTGGAACCGGCTTAGGCCTGTCTATTTGTCAACGCCTTACTTCATTGATGTATGGTGATATTGATGTACAAAGTGAAGTTGGCAAAGGGACTGAGTTTAAAGTGCGGATCCCGATGCGCCGCTCTGATGAAATTGACTACGTCGGTAATGAGCTGCTACGCGATATTCACATATGCTTATTTACCCAGGATAATGATAATCAGGAGCATCTGACAAATTACTTTAAACACGGGCAAGCAGAGCTCGATGTCGTCAATAGCGTTGAGGCGCTGTTTAACCGCGCCTCACAGCAAAAGCCGTTGCCACCCAAGCAAGCGGCAGTGTGGGTGCTGGACGCGACCTACGAGCAAATATCGGCTGAACAGATCAAAAAGCTGCAGCAGGTTCCTGAATTAACCAAGGTCCAGTTTATTGTTATTACTAATCAGGTAGAACTGTCGGAACACAGTAACGAGCAAACATATTATCTGCATAGCTCGCCAATCTGCCGCAGCCATTTGTACGATGCCATTCTGGTCGCCGCGCGACGTAAAGATAAGCCCGCGCCACAGCAAACCTCTAATTTGAATTTGAGTAAAGGTGCGCCAGATATTGAGACAGCGCGGCGAAACCGTCAGCTGATCTTGCTGGCTGAAGATAATATGATGAACCAGCGGGTCATTGTTGATCAGCTGAATGCGTTAGGCTATGCCGTTGAAGTGGCCGACGACGGCGCCATTGCACTTGATATGTGGCGTCGCTATCACTACCCACTGGTATTGACAGACTTACATATGCCAAATATGAGTGGCTATGATTTGGCCATCGCTATTCGCAAAGAAAGTTTGCATCGCCAGGATGACAGTAACTTCACCCGTATTGTGGCGGTTACCGCAAATGCTTTGAAAGGTGAAGAGCAAAAATGTATCAGTATTGGCATGGATGGCTATATCACTAAACCGCTGGAACTGGTGACACTGGAGATCATGCTGGGTCGCTGGTTGCCGGCAATTAAAAGTCCGGCCGGTAAAGGTGCTGCTGGCGGCGCGGCAAACACTGTCGAGCCAGCACAACAACCTTCACCGATCTGCTTTACGTCTATCGCAAATTTTCTGGGTAATGATCCGGCCAAACACGAAGAGTACCTGAATTATTTTGTCACGCATGGTAAGGAATTACTAAGCGGCCTGACAACGCATGCACAAGCTCAGGATAGAAGCGCAGTGCGCGCAGTAGCTCATCAGTTTAAATCTGTCGCGAAAAGTGTCGGGGCGTTAAGCTTATCTGCGGAAGCACTTAAACTGGAACAAGCCGCTGAAAACAGCGACTGGTCCGTCATTAATGAGTATGTACGGCTGATGCAGGAAAAATATCAGGACGTGGTCAATTATGTACGCCAGCGCTATTAAGTGCTGGCTGCTGTGTCCAGTGGCGCAAAGCTTTTAACCAGCTGGTCAAGCTGCTGCATCTGGCTCAGATAGCCTTCCAGTTTAGACAATGGCAAAGCACAGGGGCCATCACATTTAGCGTGCTCAGGGTCTGGGTGCGCTTCAATAAACAAACCTGCCAGGCCAAGTGCCATACCAGAACGCGCTAACTGGGCTGCCTGAGCCCGCCGGCCATCTGCCGAATCAGTTCGGCCTCCCGGCTTTTGCAATGCATGCGTGGCATCAAAGATTACCGGCGCGTATTGCTTCATCTCGTCCATGCCCAGCATGTCAACCACCAGGTTATTGTAGCCAAAGCAACTGCCCCGCTCACATAAGATAACCTTGTCGTTACCCGCCTCAGCGAACTTTGTAATAATATGCCGCATTTCATGAGGCGCCAAAAACTGTGGCTTTTTGACATTAATCACTGCACCGGTTTTAGCCATTGCGACCACCAGGTCTGTTTGACGGGCCAGAAATGCCGGCAACTGAATAACATCAACCACTTCGGCTACCGGCGCAGCCTGCCAGGGTTCATGTACATCGGTTATCAATGGCACCTTAAACGTCTTTTTTATTTCTTCAAAAATTTTTAAACCAAGTTCCAAACCGGGGCCCCGGTAGGAGTGCACCGAAGATCGGTTTGCTTTATCAAAAGACGCTTTAAATACAAACGGAATATGTAACTTGTCGCAGACCGTTACATAATGCTCAGCAATACGCATTGCCAAGTCCCGTGATTCCAGTACGTTCATGCCACCAAATAGCACAAACTGCTTGTCGTTATTTACGGTAAGGTTTCCGACCCTGACGGTTTTCTGTTCCATAATATTCCAGCAATTTATTTAAATTAAAGCGGTAAAAAAACCGGTTGTTTGCTCAAGGCTACCCGCAACATAAGCCCCAACCAGCCAAGCGCGCCAAGGAAACATAACCAGCGTATTGCTGCAGTGCGGCCACGCAGCGCCATTACCGCAAGGGCAATATAGGCCAGCAATGCGACAAACTTCTCAGTAAGCCAGCTATGAACAAATGGGAACTGGTTAATAATAAGCATCAGGCCAACTGCCGATAAAATAAGCAAGGTGTCCACGACATGAGGGACAATTTTCAGCATTTTGCTTTGCAGTAGTGGTGAGCTTTTCAGCATCATGCCAAAACGAATAAATAATAACGCGACACTTAATACAACCATCAGCAGATGCAGATGTTTAAACGCCATATACATAAAAAACAGTCCTTAGTAAATGTGAAGCAGCAGGGCTATCGTCGTTTGCGGCTAGTCGTACTGATCGGGATATTTTTGTAAAATCGCTTCGAGCTTTTCAACCCGCTGGGTAAATAACTCAACCAGTTTCGGTTCAAATTGCTTACCCGATTCAGCAACGATTTTCGCTACCACGTCATCCAGACTCCAGGCCTGTTTATAACAACGACGGTGGCGCAGCGCATCATATACATCAGCAATAGCGGCAATACGGCCATAAATATGAATGTCTTCACCCTTTTTGCCGACCGGGTAGCCGCTACCGTCCCACTTTTCGTGATGATCCTGGGCAATAATGGCACCGGCCTGAATAATAACACGTTTTGAATCTTTCAAAATGTCATAACCGATACTGGTGTGGGTTTTCATTACTTCCCATTCACCGCCGGTAAGCTTAGCCGGTTTGTTTAAAATGCCGTCGGGTATCCCCACTTTGCCAACGTCATGCAGCGGCGAAGCAAACATCAGCCGTTCGGCTTCTTCTTCACTTAGCCCATAGGCTTTTGCCAGGTCGTAACAGATAAAGGCGACCCGTCGCACATGGTTGCCCGTCTCTATCGAACGGTGCTCTACGGCTTCACTCAAGCGGTAAACTATTTCCCGTTGGGTATCTTCTATTTCATGTTGCAACTGGACATTTTCGTAGGCTATCTGCACATTCTGAGCAAACAGCTCTATCAGCTTTTTCTGGTTATCACTTATCTGTCCCGGCAAGCCCGAAATATACAGCAGCGAGCCATGGGTAAATTTGCTGCAGCAATAGGCCACCAAATAGTTATCCCGGTAGACAATACTGCGGCTGTTCAGGGCGTTTTCAAATGCCTGCAACAGTTCGGTATTTAATACCTCCTGCACCGGTTTGCCTTCTTTTTTTGCAAAATTTCCCTGACCAGCAAACACCACTAAATCATGTGGATCCGCATCCGAGCGCACATTACCAGCAACCAGTGACGAACTGGCCAGCAACGCGTTTTCATTACAGCCAAGTATGGAGGTCAATTGTTGCAATACCCCTTCAATAAATTGCTCCATAGAGTGCGACGAAAACAAATCGATCGAAGCATTAATAATTTTTTCCAGGCCCTGACGGCTTTGTTCCAGCGACAAAATGTCCCGGTAAGAACGAAGGCTGGACATAATAACAGTGAAGAGTTTTTGCGCAGTTAGTTCAGTTTTAGATTTGTAGTCGTTGATATCATAATTAACAATAACCTGTCTTTCCGGCGCTTGTCCCGGCTGACCCGTTCGCAAAATAATCCGCACATGCTCGTTTTTCAGCTCTTCTCGTACATGTCTGGCAACCAGCAAACCGGCATCATCAGTTTCCATCACCACATCAAGTAACATAATAGCGGTATCCGGATTAGCGGCGATGATCTCTTTGGCCTCGGCACCTGAATAGGCACTTAAAAATTCTAATTGCTTGTTGCAAAAGCTAAAATCGCTTAACGCCAGCTTAGTCACAGTGTGAACTTCAGGTTCATCATCGACAATCAGTACTTTCCAGTGGCCATGATTTACCACTTCAGTCTGTTCAGCTTCATCGGCAAACAGAAACGCATCGTTCATAATCTAAATCCCGCATCATCCGAAAGGATAAGTAATTAGTAACCCTGATTAGTTATATGCGTTAATAGCTTGCTGGTCAAAATTTTTGCGGTACAAGACGCTGATTTAGCGCGATTAGCCGGTGAAGCAACCGCCGCTTATCCGCCAGTTACCGCCATAATCTTTGCATGACTGTACCTGACTGAAACCGGCGCTTGTTAATAGCTGACGCACCGCATCAGCCTGATTATAACCGTGCTCCAGCCATAACCAGCCGTGGTGCGTTAAAAACGCCGGTGCCTGCCGGCAAATCGTGGCCAGGTCGGCCAGGCCTTGTTCTGGCGCTACCAGTGCAGAAAGGGGCTCATGCTGTAACGCCGGTAAATGCGGATCATCTGGTTCAATGTAAGGTGGATTACTAACAATTAAGTCAAACTGCTTACCGCTCACTGCCGAAAACCAGTCACTCTGCAACACTTCGCAATTCGTAGCGGTTAAGCGCGCTGCGTTGCGCTGTGCCAGCGCCACTGCAGCGCTAACCTTGTCAGTTGCCGTAACCTGCCACAACGGTTTGTTGCATGCCAGTGCCAGCGCGATCGCGCCGGTGCCCGTACCTAAATCTAACACACTGGCTGTTACTGGTAAGGTTAAGGCCAGCGCTTTTTCAACCAGAAGCTCCGTGTCAGGTCGGGGGATCAGAGTACAGGGCGCCACCTCAAGTTCAATATTCCAGAATGGCCAGTAACCAATGATAAACGCCAGCGGTTCACCCTGCTGCGCACGAGCAAGCAGCTGCGCCAGCGCCGTTAAATCCGCTGGCGAAATGCTCACATCAGCATGACTGTATAAATAGGTACGACTGACATTTAGCTGGTGACACAACAATAAACGGGCGTCGTCTGCAGCCATTTCGGACACCGATTGCAGCTGCACAGCTGCCTGTTGCAGCCACTCCGTCAGTGTCATATTAGCGGTTTTCGTCGGCCAGCGCCGCCAGTAAGTCGGCCTGATGTTCCTGATTCAGTGGCTCCAGCACCAACTCTAAGTCACCTTCCATCACTTCATTTAACCGATATATGGTCAGGTTTATCCGGTGATCCGTTAACCGGCCCTGCGGGAAGTTATACGTACGGATCCGCTCAGAGCGATCGCCACTGCCGACTAAAGAACGGCGGGTTGACTCTTCGGTCAGACGGCGCTTTTCATCTTCTGCGGCCTGAATACGTGATTGCAGCACACTCATGGCACGGGCCCGGTTTTTATGCTGGGAGCGTTCATCCTGACATTCAACCACAATACCGGTTGGTAGGTGGGTGATTCGAATAGCAGAGTCAGTACGGTTAACGTGCTGACCACCCGCACCAGAGGCCCGAAATGTATCGACTTTCAAATCAGCGGGGTTAATCTCTATGGCTTCGCTTTCCGGGATCTCCGGCATAATCGCTACCGTGCAGGCCGAGGTATGCACCCGCCCCTGCGATTCCGTTGCCGGCACCCGTTGCACCCGATGACCACCAGACTCAAATTTCAGTACGCCGTAGGCCCCCTCGCCCTGTGCACTGACGATAATTTCTTTATAGCCGCCATGCTCGCCTTCATTGGCACTGATCACTTCCAGTTTCCAGCGTTGACGCTCGGCAAAGCGGCTGTACATCCGAAATACGTCACCGGCAAAAATAGCCGCTTCATCACCGCCGGCACCCGCACGGATCTCAATAAAGCAGTTATTACTGTCATGCGGATCTTTCGGTAACAACAGCAATTGTAAGTCTTTTTCAAGTTGCTCGATGGCAGCACGGGCACTTTTGTATTCTTCCTGGGCCATTTCCCGCATATCAGGATCGCTGTCTTTCTGCATTTCTTCCGCGGTTGCCAGGTCTTGCTGCGCCTGGCGAAAATCATTAAATGCCTTACTGACGCCCTCTAACTGGCTGTATTCTTTAGACAGCTCCCGAAACCGTTTTTGATCACCAATAACCCCCGGGTCACTCAGTAATGCCTGAACTTCTTCATGTCTCTCTACCAGGCCTTCCAGCTTACGGTATACCGATTCTTTCATTTTGGGTCTGTTACCTGATTAAATATCTAATAAATTATTGATGAGTGCCTGCGGCTCGCTGGTTTCACTTTGCAACAGCTGACGAATCGTTTTGGTGGGGCTGTGCATCAACCGGTTGGTTAACTTGGTTGCCAGCTCAGCCAGTACTTTTTCAGCATCCTGACCAGAAGACAATTGCTTAAGCGCCCGCGCCAACAACTCTTCTCTCACCTGTTCACAACGCTGCCGGTAGTCACGAACCCAGTCTACACTGCCCTGCAGCTGTAGCCATTGTAAATAATCTTCTGCACCCAGCTGAATCATATCACCGGCTTGTTCTGCCGCTTGCTGCCGGGAACTGACATTTTGCGCTACTATACTTTGCAAGTCGTCTACCGTATACAAATACGCGTCTTCCAGCTCGCCAACCTGCTGTTCAATATCGCGCGGCACCGCCAAATCGACCAGAAACATCGGTTTGTGCCGGCGCTGCTTCAGGGCTTGTTCAACCATACCTTTACCAACTATTGGCAGGGTGCTGGCCGTAGAGCTGATAACAATATCTGCCTGAGGTAATTGCGCCGGCACCTGTGACAGGGTTACCACCCGGGCATTAAACTGCTCAGCCAGCAACACGGCCCGCTCGTACGTCCGGTTAGCAACTGTCAGCTCACGCGCCCCGTGCTCGGTAAGATGCCTGGCTACCAGCTCAATCGTTTCACCTGCACCAATCAACAGTACCCGCACATTATCCAGCTTGCCAAAAATTTGCTTGGCTAAACTGACAGCGGCAAAGGCAACGGATACCGCATTGGCACCAATGTCGGTGTTAGTGCGGATATCTTTGGCTACCGCAAAAGCTTTTTGAAACAAGCGCTCAAACTGCGGGTTAATAGTACCGGCCTGACGCGACTGGTTATACGCCTGCTTTACCTGACCAAAAATTTGTGGTTCCCCCAGTACCAGCGAATCAAGCCCGGCGGCAACCCGCATTAAATGCTCGGCTGCTTCCCGGTCATGATGCAGGTACAAATGTGGTTGCAACTCGTTAAGATTGAGCTGATGAAACTGCGCTAACCAGCCAATAACCCTTTCCGCCTGGCTGTTAGTACCGTTAAAATATAATTCGGTACGGTTACAGGTAGACAGGATAACAGCGTCTGTTACTGTGGTGGCAGTGGCCAGTTCACGTAGGGCTTCATGCACCTGCTCCGGGGCAAAAGCCACTTTCTCCCGTAAGCTAACCGGTGCTGTTTTATGATTAATGCCTAGTGCAAAGATGGCCATCACCTGTATCATTGGTTTGTCAGGGGCGAATTGTACGAAAAACCCCATATTAAGAAAAGCGTAACTAAGGACTTTAAGTGTGTCAGCATCAATTAAGTGGCTAACCCTGGCCGGATTACTGCTGTTAAGCAGCGGTTGCAGCCTTATTTCAAAGCCGGCAACGGTCACCCCGCTGGATAATAAAAGCCGGTTGCTTCAACTTAACGCAATTGAGCGCTATAGCCTGCAAGCCTCTGTGGGTATTAAAACACCGGACGAATCACTTAGTGGCAACCTGACCTGGCAACAGCATAACACTGAACACTATAAAGCGCGGCTGGCAAATTTCTTAGGCATGAGCTTGTTCGAGCTGACCAACAATACTGATGGCAGCAGTATTTTAGTCCGTGGTGAGCGTTATCAGGCCGTCGATACCAGTAGTTTATTGTGGCAAATGGCTGGCTGGTCGATGCCGCTGGCGGATATGCCACTGTGGTTAAAAGGTATTCCAGGCAACGCAGCCAGCGCCATTGAGTATGACAATCTTGGCCGGGTTCAGGCGTATCAGCTAACAGACAGTACCGGTATTGTCTGGCAGCTTCGGTACCAAAGCTTTTTTGCTGATGAACTCGCCTTACCGCAAAAAATTAATTTAAGCAGTGATGATACCCAAATTAGTTTTCATATCCGGAGCTGGCAACTATGACCCTAAGCTTGCCCGCCGTCGCCAAACTTAATTTATTTTTGCATATAACCGGGCGGCGTGCCGATGGCTATCATAACTTGCAAACCCTGTTTCAGCTGCTGGATACCGGCGATGAGTTGCACTTTACGCTGCGCACCGATGAGCAGTTAACACTGCAGTGCAATGACCCAACTTTGCAGGGCCCTGACAACCTGATTATTAAAGCAGGAAGACTGTTACAGCAACACACGGGTTGTAAGCTTGGTTGCGACATTGTGCTGGATAAAAAGCTCCCAATGGGGGGCGGGCTGGGTGGCGGCTCATCAGATGCCGCCACAACCTTGCTGGCGTTAAATGCCCTGTGGCATCTGAACTTAAGCAATGAACAACTCGCTGCGCTGGCGCTGCGGTTAGGGGCTGATGTACCGTTGTTTGTCAGAGGTTTCACGGCGTTTGCCCAGGGGGTAGGCGAACAATTGATACCGGTTAACTTACCGCAAAAAACGTACTTGGTCGTCACACCGCCCTGTCATATCAGTACTGCTGACATTTTCCAACACCCGGCTTTAACCCGAAACAGCCCCGAGCTTAGTTTAGATGAACTGTTTAACAGCCCCTGGCGCAACGATTGCCAACCTCTGGTAGAACAGCTGCAGCCGATTGTTGCAATAACCTTACAGTGGTTGGTAGAATATGCGCCGTGTCGAATGACGGGTACTGGCGCCAGTGTGTTCGCCGAATTTCCGGACACGGCCAGTGCTCAGCATGCCTTAGCCAATTTACCGGCAAACTGCCGCGGGTTTATTGCTAAGGGTGTCAACCAGTCGCCAGTAATGGCGGCGTTGGCAGATACGGAATTTAACGCCTGATGCCATTTACTCTGGCATTTAATGATATAACCGGACTCACCACCGCCCTGAGGATCCTACTGTGCCCGACATGAAGGTTTTCGCTGGTAACGCCATACCAGAACTTGCTAACAAAATCGCCAGCCGTCTGTATATCAAACTGGGAGATGCCGAAGTTGGCCGTTTCAGTGATGGCGAAGTTAGCGTACAAATCAATGAAAATGTTCGTGGTTCTGATGTTTTTATTATTCAGTCAACCTGTGCCCCCACCAATGACAACCTGATGGAACTGATTGTGATGGTGGATGCGTTACGCCGCGCCTCTGCCGGTCGGATCACTGCCGTTATTCCTTACTTTGGTTATGCCAGGCAAGACCGCCGGGTGCGTTCAGCCCGGGTTCCTATCACTGCCAAGGTTGTCGCCGACTTTTTATCCAGTGTCGGTGTCGATCGGGTATTAACCGTTGACTTACATGCCGAGCAAATTCAGGGTTTCTTTGATGTGCCGGTAGATAACGTGTTTGCCAGCCCGGTATTACTGGATGATATGCGCAAAAAGACCCTGGTATCGCCGGTGGTGGTATCACCCGATATCGGCGGTGTGGTGCGCGCCCGTGCCGTGGCAAAATTATTAAATGATGCCGATCTGGCCATTATTGATAAACGCCGGCCTAAAGCCAATGTGTCGCAGGTAATGCATATAATCGGTGATGTAAAAGACCGTGACTGTATTATCGTGGATGACATGATTGATACCGGCGGTACTTTATGTAAGGCCGCAGAAGCGTTGAAAGAACAAGGTGCCAAACGGGTATTTGCTTACGCTACCCATGCGGTGTTTTCTGGCAATGCACCGGACATTATCAGCAATTCCGTTATTGACGAGTTAATCGTAACTGACACTATTCCGCTGTCACCGGCAATGAAAAACGTTAGCAAAGTACGCCAGTTAACCTTAAGTGAACTGATGGCAGAATGTATTCGCCGGATCAGCAACGAAGAATCTATTTCATCGATGTTTGATTAAACCCGAGAGCATCTGCTATGACGAGAAGGCGCCAACAGGCGCCTTTTTTAATTTGTCTGCTGCGCCAGAAAACGCCGGATAGTCAGGTAGTCCTGCAACAGCAGTTCAGCATCAAATTCAGGCAGCGCATTGTATTGACGCACCGGCTTAAAAACCGCCTGCAGCTCTGCCTGAGGATTGAGCAAATATAACAATACACCATGGTCCACCGGATACTCACCTGTGGCCTGCAGGGCCGGATCAATCTGTACCTGCAAGCCCAGACTCTGCTCGAATTCCCGCGCCATTCGCGGCTGTGCGGGGTTTGCGACCAGGCCAATAATGTCACCGGCGAAAAAATCAACGTATTCAGCCAGTACTGCCGGACTGTCACGCTGTGGGTCAACACTGTAAAACAGCAGCTGCAACTGATTAAACTGGCTAAGCCCTGCCAGTTGCAGTTGCATGTGGCTGAGTTTTGCCAACGTTAACGGGCAAATATCCGGACAGGACGTATAGCCATAGCTGATTAAATGCCAGCGGCCATATAAACGGCGGTTATCGAACGGTTGTTGCTGATGGTCTAACAGGGAAAAACTGGCCAGTGGCAACGGCGCCGGTAACAGACTGGCATAGCGCAGCACAGGTTTGTCAGACATCGTTAACCACTGCCAGCTAAGATAACCACCGCTGAGTAAACTCAGGAGCATCGCGATTACTATGCTGTGACGTATTGACCAGTTACTGGCCACAGTACCCCCGGCTTTATTGCAGCATGGCTAGTTATTGTTAAAAAATAACCAGCGGCTGGTCTCAGTATAATTGGCTTCAATAGCCATCAGTATAATAAATACGGCAATGGCAAACATGGGTAAAAACAAGACCAGTTTCAGGCTTAGCCGCTCCCACCGGACATGCATAAAAATACTGAGTATCAAGCCGGCTTTTGCCACCATAAACAGTAATATAAGCCCCCAGCGGGCAGCACCTTCAAATTGCAAATAATCGACCATATACGAGAAAAAACTTAACACAAACAGCCAGCCCCACACTTTTAAATACAGGCTGACCGGATGCTGCTGGGCTGATTCAACACTCATAATTTAGCTCACCATAAGTAAAAGAAGGCAAAAATAAACACCCACACCAGGTCGACGAAATGCCAGTACAAACCTGTTACCTCGACAATTTCATAACCTTTTTTATCGTAGTAGCCGCGATGCAACCGATAGGCAATGACCAGTAAATAGATAACACCGGCGCTTACATGCAAACCATGAAAACCGGTGATCATAAAAAAAGCGGCTCCAAATTGTTCAGCACCCATCGGGTTAGCCCAGGGCCGGATGCCATCCGCAATTAATTTACTCCATTCAAACGCTTGCATGCCAACAAACAAGGCACCTAATAAGGCGGTAACTAACATTAACCACACTGCATAGCGCTTTTTCTGACGGTAGGCACAACTGACCGCCATCGCCATAGTACCGCTGCTGGTAATCAGCACAAAGGTCATTATCGCGATCAGAAATAAGGGAACGGTATGGCCAAACACCACTAGCTCAAACACCTCACTGGTATTAGGCCATGCTTCGGTGGTCGACATGCGGACGGTCATATAGCTAATGAGAAAAATGCTGAAAATAAAGGTGTCACCCAGCAGAAAGATCCACATCATCAGCTTGCCCCAGGACAACCTGAAAGCTTGCTGATCGGCTGACCAATCGGCTACTACACTACGCCAGCCGCTGTCGGCCAGGTTTAGTTTATCGGGGTTAGTCATAGCCGCCTCCGCTAAAACCGCACAGTGCCGCCAGGGTATCGATCGTTGACGCCGGGCTGGTTAGTAAGGCAAACAATAGCAGCCAGACCACTAACATAAAGTGGCTGTAAGTCACACACAGGCTCAGACGACCGGTAATAGTTTCAGCAGACTGTTGTTGCCACAACAGATGCAGTACCGTACTAATTGCTATCAAACCACCCAGCAAATGCACGCCATGCACCGCGCTAAGCAGATAGAAATAATTACTGGCCGGGTTTGAGGTAAAACCAAACCCGGCAAACGCCAGTTGTTGCCATACCTGATATTGCGCTACCAAAAATAACAGGGTCAGTAGCCACCCTACTACCACTGCAATTAATGCCATCTGCTGCTTGTTGCGCCTCATTAGCACCAAAGCACTGTGCAGGCTGATGCTGCCTAGCAACAACATACCGCTGTTCCACCACAATTGACCTGGCTGAGATAAGGGTAACCAGGGCTCACCCGCTAACGCGTGAAAATCAGGTAATTGCGATCGTCCCAGCATCGTCATTACAAACAATGAAAACACCACACTGGCTGTTAGCATAAAGAACCGCAATGCGGTGCGCTCCGGCCAGTACTGCTGTGGGTTTTGCAGCAACGCCGGATCCATACCCTCCGGCTGAGCCAGCCAGGGTTTATCCGTTAGCTTTTGCCAGATATTCATTTGCCCGCCTCCGCAAATGCCAGTTTGTCCGTTACCTCTACTGCACTATCAGGCACATTCTGGGGAATAAAATCATCTTTAGCGCCGGGTACGCTGTAATCATACGCCCAACGATAGACCACTGGCTGCGTTGCCCCCCAGTTGCCATGTTTCGGTGGCGTATCCGGAGTTTGCCATTCCAGTGTTGTCGCTTGCCAGGGATTATGACCAGCCGCTTTGCCGTGGCGTAAGCTCCAGATCAGGTTAAACACAAAGATCAACTGCACAACAGCCACTATAATTGCTGATACCGTAATACTGGCATTTAGCGACTGGGCCGACTCGGGAATAAAATCGGTTCCTCCCATAGCATAGTAGCGCCGTGGTACACCAAGAAATCCCAGATAATGCATTGGCAGATACACGGCATAGGTGCCAAGAAAGGTAGCCCAGAAGTGAAACTTCCCAAGGCCGGTATGAAGCATTTTGCCGCTCACTTTCGGAAACCAATGATAGATAGCGGCAAACAGTACCATCACCGGTGAAACCCCCATCACCATATGAAAGTGGCCAACCACAAAGTAGGTATCAGACAGTGGCAAGTCAATTACCACATTACCCAAAAACAAGCCGCTCAGGCCACCGTGCACAAAGGTAAAAATAAAACCAATAGCAAACAACATTGGTACCGTCAGATGAATATTGCCGCGCCACAAGGTCAGGATCCAGTTGTAGACTTTAATAGCAGTCGGCACAGCAATAATCAGCGTTGTTGTGGCAAAAAAGAAACCAAAATAAGGGTTCATGCCACTGACATACATATGGTGGGCCCAAACCACAAAGCTCAGCCCGCCAATAATGACGATAGCCCATACCATCATCCGGTAACCAAAAATATTTTTTCTGGCATGGGTAGCAAGTACATCGGACACCATACCAAAGGCCGGTAGCGCCACGATATACACTTCAGGATGACCAAAAAACCAGAACAAGTGTTGAAACAGGATCGGGCTGCCACCACTGTGATCCAGCTGTTCGCCCAGTGACATCACGGCAGGCATAAAAAAGCTGGTGCCGGCAACACTGTCCAGAAACATCATAATGGCGCTGACTAACAGCGCAGGAAACGCCAGTAAGCCCATAATCGTCGCCACAAAAATGCCCCAGATGGTTAACGGCATCCGCATCAGGGTCATACCGCGGGTTCTGGCCTGTAATACTGTGCAAACGTAGTTAAGGCCACCCATGGTAAAAGCGACAATAAAAATACCCAGAGAAATTAGCATCATCAAGATACCCATTTCAGCCCCCGGGGTGCCGGGCAAAATGGCTTGCGGCGGATACAGGGTCCAGCCAGCACCGGTTGGGCCACCCGGCACAAAGAAACTGGCCATCAACACAATAACCGACAGCAGATACGTCCAGTAACTGAGCATATTTAAATAAGGAAACACCATATCCCGCGCCCCTACCATCAGCGGGATCAGATAATTGCCAAAGCCACCAAGCAACAGCGCTGTCAGCAAATAGACCACCATAATCATGCCGTGCATAGTGACAAACTGCAGATAGCTGGCCGGATTAATAAACGAAAACTGATCAGGAAAGCCAAGTTGCAACCGCATTAACGCTGACAATAGCAAGGCGACCAGCCCGACCAGAATAGCGGTGACACCATACTGAATAGCAATAACTTTATGGTCCTGACTCCAGACATAGCGGGTCAGAAAACTACCGCTGTGATCTTCGTGCTCTTTTTGGCCCACCTCAACGCCCGCTGTCATCAGTGCCTCCATTGCTATCAGCCACCTGCTGTTGCTGCAGGCTGTTAATAAATGCCACTACGTCAGTAATATCCTGCTCAGAGTGCAATGACTGCGCCATTAAACTCATTTGCGCACCGTAAAAGTCCTTTGGATGATGACCTCGGATACGCTGCTTAAAATACTGCAGCTGCCGGCTTAAGTACCAGGGCTCAAGCCCGGATAACCTAGGCGCGTTCATAGCATAAACCCCTTGCGCCCGCTTGCCATGACAGTAACTGCAATTGCGATACAAACGCTGACCATTCTGCAGATTAGCGGGCTGAGGCTGTACGTCGGGAGCGGCGAAACTACCAATGTAAGCCAACAGGTGGTTGATGGCCTGATCGTCCTGCACCAGCTTTGCCATGGCAATCATCTGAGCGCCAAACAAATCGCCCTCAGCCGTGCCACGTAAGCCTTGCTGATAGGCTTTTAACTGCCGCTTCAGATACCATGCTGACTGGCCAGCTAACGCTGGTGCATTTAATGTGGCATTGCCTTCACCATTGGCACCATGGCAGCTGCCACAAACCTGATAATGTGCTTTACCAAACTCCGGGTCACCAGCAAGGCGCGCCTGATACTGCTGATAACTTTGCTGGCCAGCCAGCCATTTCTGATAATCGTCAGGGCTTTTAACAATTACCCTGCCTCGCATTGCAAAATGGCCGACGCCGCAAAGCTCTTCACATAGAATATCGAATTGCCCCACTACCGTCGGAATAAACCAGACAAAACTCACGGTACCCGGCACCAGATCCATTTTTACCCGAAACTGCGGTACCGCGAAATTATGTAACACATCATTGGAGCGCAGCAGCACCTTAACCGGCTTATCTAACTCCAGTACCAGCTCATTGCTGTCAATAATAATGTCATCTGAGCCGGCAGGGTCATTGGGGTCGAGCCCTAATGGATTCAGCTCGCCACTGGCACGGATGTCGGCTTTGCCAAGCTGACCGTCAGTACCGGGCAACCGAAACTGCCAATGCCATTGCTGCCCTACTGCCTCAACTTCAATAGCATCTGCCGGCGGGCTGACAAACTGGCCCCAGACATACAAGCCCGGTGCAAGCATGGCAGCAATGCCAATACTGGTGACCAGAAGTAACCAACCCTCCAGTTTTTTGTTTTCAGGTTGGTAAGCGGCCCGCGCACCGGCTTTATAGCGATAACGATATACAGCAAATGCCAGAAAAAGATTAACGGCCACAAAAACAATAGCCGTTATCCAGATAGTGATATCAATAGTGGTATCAATAGCAGACCAGTGAGAAGCAAGCGGGGTAAACCACCAGACACTGGTAAAGTGAAAAATAACTGAGCCTACAATCAGCAACAAAATAATCAGGGTAATCGCCATAATGCCGTGATTCCTTAATTAGTAAAGTATCTGTTTCTACTTCAACAAATTAACGAGGCTTCAGAACATACAACGTTACACAGCACACATCCTGTTCACTGCCACTAACCAGAAATGATGATGTTAAGGCATTGCCTTCATAAACCGGCGAAAATAAACCTGTACCCTGATAACCCAACCCGGGGTAGCTTCACCGGTGCCGGCAAGTTGCAGCCTGGGGTGGCGGCGCACCACTTTTTTTAAAGTACTTTCATGTTCCGGCGCAATATCGACAAACAAAACATGCTTGCCCTGTTTTAAAATATCCTGAAAGCGTTTGAAATGAATGTTTGGCTCCTGAATACCAATAAAACCGCCTTCCCATGTACAAAAACCCAACACTACAACTGCGAGGAAGATAAAGGGCACCCAACCAGCGGCCGATTCTGTCCATCCCATCATATAGGCAATAAGCAACACCAGAGCTGCGGCAATCGCACCGACAATAGCGCCCAGCTCGGTAGAACGCACGACATCACTCTTTAATACCGGAGAGACCTCATGCAAATGATGCAATTCAACATTGGCATCCTGCTCACTTAGTACATGAATTTGCGGTGTATCCAGGCCCTGCTGCTCCAGCTCTCGCTCAACGGCTTCCAGATCATCAAGGTCATCACTAATGAAATAACGTCGTAACATATCGTGCCTCCAAAGGGCTGAAACTAGCAACTGACAATTAGCAAATGACAACTGACCCGACCGTTTTTAACCGCGCCCTTGCAGTATATTTTTTGAACAGGTCACGTCATCAGTATAGTCGTAATTAACAAATAGCAAATGTTATGCGCTGCAAGCATGGCCTAAGCTGATTTAGCGTTTGCAGCCATCAGGAGCTGGTGGTAATATGTCGCGCCTTTTGAAAGGGCAATCAGGTTGGGGCTGGTCGCAAGCCGCAACAACAATCACTTTATTGGAGTACATCATGTCTGATGCAATTTTCGCGTTAACTGCTGAAGTCCGTACTGACCTGGGGAAAGGTGCGAGCCGCCGCCTGCGTCACGAAGACAAAGTTCCTGCCATTATTTATGGCGGACATAAAGATGCCTTATCTATCACTTTAGAGCACTCTAAGCTGTTAAAAGCTCAAAGCTTTGAAGCATTTTACTCTCACATTCTGACAATCACTGTTGGTAAAGAGAAAATTCAGGCTATCGTTAAAGATATGCAACGTCACCCGTACAAGCCAAAAATTATGCACGTTGACTTCCAACGCGTTGAAGCTGGCCACGAGCTGACCACTATCGTTCCGGTTCACTTCTTAAACGAAGACAAGCCAATCAAAAAAGGCGGTGTAGTAGTTCACGCCCTGAACGAAATTGAAATCAGTGTATTACCGAAAGACTTACCAGAGTTTATCGAAGTAGACCTGGCTGACGTTGAAGTCGGTACTACCCTGCACCTGACTGACATCAAAGCACCTAAAGGTGTGAAGTTTGTCCAGTTAACCAAAGGTGAAGGCCATGACCTGCCAGTGGTTTCTGTGAACAAACCAGCTGGTAAAGCCGTTGATACAGAAGAAGAAACTGAAACTGCTGAGTAATGTCTGACGCATTACCTGCCAATGTTCAGTTAATCGTGGGCCTGGGAAATCCAGGCCCCGAATACCAGTATACCCGGCACAATGCCGGGGTCTGGTTTGTTGAAAAGCTGGCTCATGCCTTTAATGTCAGCCTGAAAAATGACAGTAAATTCTTTGGTTATAGCGGTAAATTTATTTGCGCCGGCCAGGAGTTTAAGCTGCTTATCCCCTCTACTTTTATGAACCTCAGCGGCAAAGCTGTGTTGGCCATGGCTCAGTTTTATAAACTGGCACCGGAAAATATTCTGGTGGTCCATGATGAGCTGGCGCTGGAGCCAGGTATTGCTAAATTTAAGCTCGGTGGCGGCCATGCCGGCCATAACGGTTTACGCGATATCATGGCCAGGTTAAGTAATAACCCGAATTTTTACCGGTTACGTCTGGGCATTGGTCATCCGGGCCATAAAGACAAAGTAACCGGGTTTGTGCTGGGCAAAGCTCCGGCAAGTGAACAAAAGTTAATTGATGCCAGCATTGATGAAGCAGTCAGTTGCTTTGATATTCTGGCGCGCGACGGCTTAATTAAAGCCCAGCACCGCCTACACAGTTTTAAAGCCAGCTAGCCTTGCGGCCAGCAACACAGCCTGAAGGAAAATTATTATGGGTTTCAAATGTGGTATTGTCGGCCTGCCCAACGTTGGTAAGTCTACCTTGTTTAATGCGTTAACCAAGGCAGGCATTGAAGCGGCTAACTTTCCGTTTTGTACCATAGAGCCTAATACCGGCGTGGTACCGGTACCAGACTTACGGCTGGATAAACTGGCTGAGATCGTTAAACCACAACGGGTTATCCCTACCACCATGGAGTTTGTGGATATCGCAGGTCTGGTTAAAGGGGCATCACGCGGTGAGGGCCTTGGTAATAAGTTTCTGGCGAATATTCGCGAAACGGATGCTATTGGCCATGTCGTTCGCTGCTTTGACGATGAAAACATTATCCACGTTGCCGGTAAAATAGACCCGGCCGATGATATCGACACCATTAATATGGAGCTGGTACTGTCTGATATGGACAGTGCAGAGCGGGCTATTTTCAGGGTCAGCAAAAAAGCCAAAGGCGGTGACAAAGACGCCAAAGCGGAAATTCTGGTGCTGGAAAAAGTAAAAGCACATTTAGAGCAAGGCAATACCCTGCGCCAGCTGGAGCTGGACAAGGAAGAAAAAGCCTTAATCGCCTACATGAACTTTTTAACTATTAAACCCACTATGTACATTGCCAACGTCACTGACGATGGCTTTGAGAACAACCCTTACTTAGATATTGTGCAGGCCATTGCCGATAAAGAAGGCGCCATTGTTGTACCTGTGTGTGCTGCGATTGAGTCTGAAATTGCTGAGCTTGAAGATGACGAAAAAGCCGAATTTATGACTGACATGGGGCTGGAAGAACCGGGTTTGAACCGGGTAATTCGTGGCGGTTATTCCTTGTTAAGCTTACATACCTATTTTACTGCCGGGGTAAAAGAAGTACGGGCCTGGACCGTAGAAATTGGCTCTACCGCCCCACAAGCAGCGGGCGTTATTCATACCGACTTTGAAAAAGGTTTTATCCGTGCTGAAGTGGTCGGTTACGATGATTTTGTTAGCTTTAAAGGCGAAGCAGGTGCTAAAGAAGCCGGCAAATGGCGGCTGGAAGGCAAAGATTATATTGTTAAAGATGGCGATGTAATGCATTTTCGCTTTAACGTTTAAGCCTGTTTTTGCTATTGAAAAGCCGCTGCAATTGCAGCGGCTTTTTTGATCTGGCCGGGTTTTGCGTATAAAAACAGCAAACACACCCATCCAGAGCACGAAACGCAAAAAAACGGTTGACGCTAATATGTCAGATCAGCATAATACGCGCCACTTGCTTAGGACAAGTTAGCGTGGCTACATAGCTCAGCTGGTTAGAGCACAGCACTCATAATGCTGGGGTCGCAGGTTCGATTCCCGCTGTAGCCACCACTTAATTTTCCTATGTATGCGGGAATGGCGGAATTGGTAGACGCACTGGATTTAGGTTCCAGCGCCGCGAGGCGTGAGAGTTCGAGTCTCTCTTTCCGCACCATATCAAGCAAGTAAGCAGTTTCTGCAGGGGCGTAGCCAAGCGGTAAGGCAGCGGGTTTTGATCCCGCCATGCCCAGGTTCGAATCCTGGCGCCCCTGCCATTAACTCAGGCAGTTGATTTTATCTCTCCTTGTGTTTACCTGAACTGCAATCTCTATTTTAGGGGCGTAGCCAAGCGGTAAGGCAGCGGGTTTTGATCCCGCCACGCCCAGGTTCGAATCCTGGCGCCCCTGCCATATTAAAAAACCCAGCATCGGCTGGGTTTTTGCTATTTGGATCATGCATTAACACTGCCGGTTACAACATCTTTTGTGCTCGCCACAGCAACTCTCTCATACTGACGCATTCGCTCAGACACTCTGTGGCTGCGCAAAAAGAGTTCTAACCTCTCGGTATTGGAAAGTCTCAGCTATTTAGTCCCAACAGCATAATGAGTAACTAATTTTTTAAGCGCGCTGCTATGCGAGGCAATCGTCAGGGCTAGCTGGCGTAGTTTACGCAGCGGGGTAATGTCATTACCAAACAGTTGATAAAAGGCATCCATCGTACTCATCATCAGTAAATTAGCTGGTTTACGTTTACGCTGATACGTGCTTAATAACGTCTGGGTACCAATATCTTGCTGTTGCTGGTGCGCACTAATAATCAAGTCCGTTAGCAGCTTTGCATCGGCAAAGCCCAGGTTTACCCCCTGCCCTGCTAACGGATTAATGGTATGGGCAGCATCACCTGCCAGCACTACCCTGCCCGAATAATAATGGTTAGCATCCATCCGGGCTAACGGGAACCAGCTGCTGTTAACTACCTCAATCTTGCCAAGCTGTGGCGGGAAAACCTTTAGTAACTCGTCGGTAAGTTGCTCCGGCCTGAGCGCGGCTAATTGTTTCACCCTGGCGGCGTCGTCATACCAGACAATGTTACCTTGCTGGCCTGGCAACGGTAAAAATGCTTTGGGGCCGCTTGGGGTAAATTGCTGCCAGGTGACATCTTGTTGCGGGTAAGGCGTGTTCACCAGCGCCACTAAACAGGCCTGCTGATACTGCCAGCCATTGGTACCAATACCGGCCAATTGGCGTAACTGTGAGTTGCCACCATCAGCGGCAATCACCAGTTTGCTGTTAAGCTGCTCGCCACTATCTAATGTGAGCAAAGCACTATCTGCAGTTTGGCTGAACGTAGCAACCGATGCCGGACAAAACCGGCTAACATTAGCGTTAAATTGCTGCCACAACGCCAGTTGCAGCACGTTATTTTCAATAATATGCCCCAAATGACTACGATTAATATCGGCCGCATCAAAAGTAACAATACTGCCAGGTTGTTCAAAAGCCTGTAGCCGCTGATAAGGACAAAGCCGCATGTCTGCTGTTAACTGCCAGGCACCGAGCTCAGTTAGCCAGGCTTCACTGGCCAGGTTAATAGACGACACCCGTAAATCGGGCGTACTATCGGGTTCAAAGCTCACTGGCGACAGCTTTTCAATAAGTGCGACTTGCAGGCCTGCCTGACCTAGCGCCAGCGCAATTGCGGCACCGACCATGCCGCCACCGACAATGCTGATATCAAATTGCTGTACTGTGTTACTACTCATTGGCAGTAGCCTTCTCTTTACTAATTGTGTCTATACTACTATTAATTTTACGCCAGCCTGAAAGTAAACGGTTACTGTGCCGGTCTGTGAAAGTGTGCTGGTTAATCAACCAACGCTAACGACTAACATGACATACAGGAAGACGTAATGAAACGCTATCTTATCACTGCTTTTGCAACCCTGTTCAGTATTAACTTGCTGGCCGCAACCAACATTGCCCAGAGCCCGGAGCAGGTATCTCCGCTGCTGAATGGTCTGGCCATTCCCGAGGTTACCCTGACCGCAGCCGACAATAATAAAGTTGCGTTGACCACCCTGGTTAAAAAGCAACCCAGTGTATTGGTGTTTTACCGCGGTGGCTGGTGCCCCTACTGCAACGCCCAGTTAGCCGCACTGCGCACTATTGAACCTGAACTGGCGAAGCTGGGTTACCAAATCATCGCCATAACGCCTGACAGTGTCAGCTCAATCAACAACAGCATACGCGATACCGGCGGCCAGCAACTAACGTATAAGTTGCTGTCAGACAGTCAGTTTAATGCCAGCAGCGCCTTTGGTCTGGCCTATTATCTGGATGACAAAACCGCTGCGATTTACAAGGGCAAATTAGGCAGCTTAATTACCACTGAAAGCGGCACCGAGAAAGTGGTGTTGCCGGTGCCTGCAGTGTATATCCTCAATACAGACGGTGAAGTGGTTTTCAATTATGTGCATATTAATTACAAAACCCGTTTAGAAAGCGAGTTGCTGTTAAAAGCTGCTGAACTTGCCTTGCAATAATGTCTATTTTTCAGGTTGTCTCACCTGTTGACAGCAACGCCAATCATTCCGGTTGGCGCTGCTGTTTTTTTTAAAACAAAAACGTTGACGACAGCACAAAAATGCGGCATTTTGCGCGCCCTGTTTGGCAAGTATTCTAATGGATGCTAGCCTGTTGGTTTTAACCTTCTGCTGGAGATAACTGATGCGTAATGTAACCGTTGCTGCGACTCAAATGGTGGGCGGCTGGAATGTTGACGAAAACATCGCCCGTGGTGAAAAGCTGGTACGTGACGCGGCGGCCAAAGGCGCCCAGATTATTTTGCTGCAGGAGCTGTTTGAGCGTAATTATTTTTGTCAGAAGCAAAAGCCGGCTTATCTGGAATTTGCTACTACCGTAGAAGAAAACCCGGCGGTTAAGCACTTTACTAAAATTGCTAAAGAACTGAATGTGGTACTACCTATCAGCATTTATGAGCGCGCCGGTAACTGTCTTTATAACAGCGTGGTTATTATTGATGCCGATGGTGAGAACCTGGGTACCTACCGTAAAAGCCATATTCCGGATGGCCCGGGCTACAGCGAGAAGTATTATTTCACCCCGGGCGACACCGGCTTTAAGGTGTGGCAAACCCGCTATGCCAAAATTGGCGTTGGTATCTGTTGGGACCAGTGGTTTCCGGAGTGTGCCCGCAGCATGGCATTAATGGGCGCTGAGTTATTATTTTACCCTACGGCTATTGGCAGTGAGCCACATGATGCCAGCATTAACTCCCGCGACCATTGGCAACGGACCCAACAGGGCCATGCAGCAGCGAATTTAATGCCACTGATCGCCTCAAACCGGATTGGCACTGAAACTGAAGGCGATTTCCACATCACCTTTTACGGCAGTTCTTTTATTGCTGATGCAACCGGTGCCAAGGTGCAGGAAGCCGGTGAAACCGATGAAGCTGTGCTGGTGCATACTTTCGATCTAGATAAAGTGGCCGCTGACCGTCGGGCCTGGGGTCTGTTCCGTGACCGTCGGATCGACATTTACGATACGGTACTGACCAAAGACGGTAAAGTGAACCCGGAGAACAGCAAGTGAGCCGTTTATTGCCAACGACGCCTAAACACGATGGTTTTACGATGCCGGCCGAATGGGCGCAGCATAAGCAAACCTGGATGGTCTGGCCAGAGCGCACCGATAGCTGGCGAATGGGCGCTAAGCCAGCCCAGCAGGCATTTTGTGCGGTTATTGCTGCTATCGCCCGCTTTGAGCCGGTAACGGTAGGCGTGTCGGCTGCGCAATATGCCAATGCCGAAGCGCAACTGAGCAAAGCAGGCGCGTTGTATCCGGTGCGGGTAGTCGAAATATCTAACAACGACGCCTGGTGCCGGGATACCGGCCCGACTTTCGTGACTAATAGTGACGGTGAAGTACGGGGTATCGACTGGACTTTCAACGCCTGGGGCGGCCTGAATGGTGGTTTATATTTCCCCTGGCAGTTTGACGATCAGGTGGCCAGTAAAATTCTGGGTATTGAGCAGCTACCCCGCTATCGTACCGAAGGTTTTGTGCTGGAAGGCGGCGCTATTCATGTAGACGGTGAAGGCACCCTGCTAACTACAGAAGAGTGCTTACTCAATGCCAACCGTAACCCGCACTTAACCCGCGAGCAAATCGAGCAAATACTGACTGAGTATTTAGGGATCAGTAAAGTGTTGTGGTTAAAAGACGGAATTTTTAACGACGAAACCGATGGTCATATCGACAATATGGCGTGCTTTGTTAAGCCTGGTGAAGTGGTACTGGCCTGGACCGATGATCAGAGCGACCCACAGTATGCCCGCAGCAAAGCCGCTCTGGATTACTTAGAAGCCAGCACCGACGCCAAAGGCCGCAAGATTAAAGTGCATAAGCTTCCGCTACCTAAGCCGATTATTGCCAACGCGGATGAATACGCCACGGTAGACGCGACATTAAGCGCTATTCCACGCGAAGCCAATGCCCGGCTGGCCGGTTCATACATTAATTTTTATTTGTGTAATGGCGGCCTGATTATGCCAACCTTTGATGACCCGAACGATGACGTGGCCGCTGACATTTTGCAACAGCTGTATCCGGATCATCAGGTCGTGAAAGTGCCTGGCCGGGAAATTTTACTTGGCGGTGGCAATATCCACTGTATTACCCAGCAGCAACCGGCGGGATAAGCATGTCGAAAGCCTGTGCGTTACATATTCTGGTTAAAACCCGGGAAGAAGCTGAAAAACTAAAACAGCAATTAGCTAAAGGCGCCGATTTCGGCAAGCTGGCTAAGCAGCATTCACTGTGTCCGTCAGGCAAAAAAGGCGGTGACTTAGGTGAGTTTCGCAAAGGCCAGATGGTAAAAGCCTTTGACGATGTCGTATTTAAACTGGCCGTGCTGGAAGTACACGGCCCGGTGAAAACCCAGTTTGGTTTTCACCTGATTAAAACCCTGTATCGCAGTTAACTCTGAGCAACTAGCCCTTTCCCAACGCCTTCGCCCTGAGTTTAGCTTTTAGCTTACCCTGCGCCTGGCGTTTAGCCTGGCCATCGTTGCGGCCCGGCCGCTGACCCGGTTTGCGCGCCACCGTTTCATTTGGCGCCTGATAGCCAGGGTCGTGCTCATAACCGGGTATCACTTCGGTACTCAGCACCTGCTGCGTCAACTTTTCAATATCCTGCAATGCGCCTATATCCTCCGGGGTTACCAGGGTTACTGCTATGCCGCTCATGCCGGCACGGCCGGTGCGGCCTATCCGATGCACATAGTCTTCGGCGATTTGCGGTAAATCGTAGTTCACCACATAGGGTAGTTCGGTTATATCCAAACCACGGGCCGCAATATCGGTGGCCACTAACACCCGAACCGAACCAGCTTTAAAATCGGCTAAGGCCTTGGTACGGGCGCCCTGGCTTTTATCGCCGTGAATCGCCGCCGTTTTTAAACCGTCTTTTTGCAACTGCTTAGCTAAGCGGTCTGCACCATGCTTGGTGCGAACAAACACCAATACCTGCGGCCAGTTGCGGGCACCAATTAAATGCGACAGCATTTCGCGCTTGCGGTGTTTATCAACCAGATACACCTGCTGAGTAACCCGGTCTGCCGTGGCGTTCGCCGCAGCAACTTCAACCAGCACCGGGTTATCTAACAGCTCGTCTGCCAGCTTTTTAATATCGTTGGAATAGGTTGCGGAAAATAACAGCGTTTGTCTTTTCGGCGGTAATTTCGCCATAATGCGCTTGATATCCACCACAAAGCCCATATCCAGCATACGGTCGGCTTCGTCCAGTACCAAAACTTCCAGTTGACTTAAGTCAATGGTTTGCTGATGCAAATGGTCGATTAAACGGCCCGGCGTAGCTACCAGAATATCCAGCCCCTGCTCTGCATCATCATATTGTGGCCGGATAGACACTCCACCATAAAAAACCGCGCAGCGGCAACTGACATGCCGGCTGTAAGTCACCGCGCTATCATAAACCTGCTGTGCCAGTTCGCGGGTGGGTGTTAACACTAAAATCCTTACCTGGCCGGCAGTTAACGCTTTTGGTGCATTGAGCAAGTGCTGTAGCAGTGGTAAAGTGAATGCTGCAGTTTTGCCGGTACCGGTTTGCGCTCCGGCTAACACGTCTTTACCGGAACGAATAAGCGGAATACTGCGCTGCTGCACCGGTGTGGCTTCGGTATAGCCCTGCTCGGTTAATACCCTTAAGATAGGCTCTGCCAGCCCTAAAGATTGAAACGACATTGGTTATCCTGACTGCGCCCATGCCAAAATGGCCAAGGCTAATTAAAGCGCGATTATAACAGATGCGCCAATAACAAGATATTCAACACCATGACAGCAACACCCTGGTTTCTCTATATGATTCGTACCGCTTCAGGCCAGTTGTATACCGGTATCAGTACTGATCCGCTGCGCCGGTTACGTCAGCACAATGGCGAACTGAAAGGCGGCGCTAAAGCTCTGCGCGGCAAAGGCCCATTACAACTGGTATTTCAGCAAGCCATGGCAGATCGCGCGGCAGCCAGTAAAGCCGAGTATCAGTTAAAACAACTTTCAAAAGCTGCGAAAGAGCAGCGGATAAGCGAGCGGTGTAATGGATAATTTTTACCTGGTACTGGCGTATCTGGTTATAGGCTTTGGCTTACGGCGGCTGCCGGCCATGCCGGAAAATAGCGGTATTGTCCTGAATATTTACGTGTTGTATGTTGCCTTGCCTGCACTCATTCTGAAGAATGTGCCGCTGTTGCAGTTTTCGGCTGAGTTACTTATCCCGGCGCTAACCCCGTGGCTGCTGTTGCTGGCGGTAGTTGCGACAGTGCTGATGCTGAGCAAGGTGTTTAACTGGAGCCGCGACGTCACCGGTGCCCTGTTAATTGTCTTACCACTGGGCAATACCTCATTTTTAGGCTTCCCAATGACGCAGGCGCTGTTTGGCAGCAGCGCGATGCCTTATGCTGTGGTGTATGATCAAGTCGGCTCGTTTATCGCGCTCGCTACCTATGTCACTGTAGTAGCCGCTATTTATAGTCCACAGGTTAGCAAACCCACAATTAGCAGCATTGCCATTAAGATTATCTCGTTCCCGTCTTTTATTGCGCTGGTCGCTGGTTTACTGTTGCGTGATATCAGCTTCCCGCCGCTGGCAGATGCCTTAATCAACAATCTGGCGGCCACCTTAGTGCCCGTGGTGATGATAGCTGTGGGTTTTCAGCTAAGCTTTAGGTTTAGCAAAAGTGAAATATCACCGCTGATCTCGGCGCTAATTATCAAGCTGCTCATGATGCCACTGTTAGCCTGGGCTATCTGGCGTAGCTTTGGCCAAAGCGGGCTGGCAGTGGATATCAGTATTTTTCAGGCGGCTATGCCGCCAATGATCTCAGCCGGCGCCATTGCTATTATGGCCGGTCTGGCACCGCGTTTAGTCAGCGGAATTATTGGCTTGGGTATTTTAATCGGGCTGGTAAGTTTGCCGGTAGTTTTTTGGTTATTGCGTTAAAGGAAAATTATGGAAAAGTTGAACGAAATAGGACGCTCAGTGCTGACCAGCGTGCAACAATTTGATTTCTGGTGGCAGCTACTTGCTCTGGTAACCGCTTTTTTACTGGCCTCTCTGGCTAACCAGCGTTTACAAGCCTTGTTAGAAAAGCAGCACACTCTGGACACCGGCCTGCGTCACCTGGCCGTGCGCAGTATTCAGCGCTTATTGTGGCCGCTAACCGCGCTGGCCGTGTTGGTGCCGGCTAAAATTATCTTTGAAATAAATTCACTGCCGGTGCAAATCCTGGAAGTTGCAGTGCCGGTGTTACTAGCATTGGCTGTGATCCGCCTGGTGGTGTATATCCTGCGTAAAGCGTTTAATGACAGTCCGCTACTGAAATCCTCCGAAAACGTGCTGGCTGGTATTATCTGGTTTGGTGTAATACTGCATCTGGCTGGCTGGTTACCCGGAATACTCGCGGTGTTGGAAAGCCTGGCCATGACAGTCGGCGAAACCCGCATTTCGGTGCTGGCAGTACTAAAACTGGTATTAATGATTGCACTGGCTTTTACCCTGGCTATCTGGCTTGCCGAGTTTATCAGTCGGCGGGTGCAACGCTCTGCCCATATCAGCCCGAGCATGCAGGTCGGCTTTGCCAAATTCAGTAAATTTTTACTCATCACCATCGCTTTTCTGGTTGCCCTGAATGCGGTTGGTATCAATCTGAGCTCGCTGGCGGTATTTGGTGGGGCATTGGGGGTAGGCCTGGGGTTTGGTTTGCAGCGTATAGCGTCCAATTTTATCAGTGGCTTTATTCTGGTATTCGATCGGTCAATTAAACCCGGCGATATTATTACCGTTGGCGACAAGTTTGGCTGGGTAGAACAATTAAATGCCCGTTATGTGGTCGTGCGCAACCGTGAAGGTGTTGATACCTTAATTCCCAATGAAAACCTGATCACCTCTGAAGTGATTAACTGGAGCTATGCCGATACCAATGTGCGGATGATTATCAAAGTACAAATCAGTTATGACGATGATCCTGAACAGGCATTAGCGTTAATGATGGACTGTGCCAATGTGTCGCCACGAATTCTGACCGAGCCACCACCGACAGTGCGACTGATGGAGTTTGCTGATAGTGGTATTGAGTTACAACTCAGAGTGTGGATTGCCGATATGGAAAAAGGTACCGGTGAAATTCGCTCGGCGATTAATCTGGCAATCTGGCGGGCTTTTAAACAAAACAAGATCACTATTCCTTATCCTCAGCGCGATTTACACATTAAATCGGGCTGGCCACCGGCCCCCCAAACCCCTGCGGCAGAAGAGTAAATGGCAGAGATATTACTAGTCGGCCTGGGTGATTTGGGTGGCAGGATTGCAGCGGGCGCCAGGCAGGCCGGCCATGCCGTTACTGCCATGCGTCGCAGTACACAATGCCCGCAAAGTGTCAGGCTTATTCAACACGATGCCACACTGCCCTGGCCAGTGATAACAGGCACCTTTACCGACCTGATACTCTGTGTCTCGCCCGATGCCCGCAACGAAACCGCCTATCGCCAGGCCTACCTTACACTTGGCGAGCGCGCAGTAGCGTGGTTACAGCAACAAGCTCAGCCACCACATGTCTGGGTTGTGTCCTCTACCAGTGTATATGGTCAGCAACACGGTGAATGGGTTACCGAAGACAGCCCGCGACAACCCGACGCTCAAACCGCAAAAGTACTGGTGGTCGCTGAAGATTTCTGGTTTAACAGCGGTTACGCCTGCACCGTACTGCGCCCGGCCGGTTTGTATGGCCCGGGCCGCAACATGATGATTGAAACCGCCAAAAAAGCCGTGCATTTTGTTGAAAATAAACCGGTTTATACCAACCGAATCGCAATGTCAGATTGTGCCAGGGCTATTGTCCACCTGGTTCAGCGGCGCCAGCAGCACCTCCCTGTCGCTACTGCTTACAATCTGACTGACTTACAACCGGCACCCTATACTGAGGTTATCAATTTTATACAGCAGCAGCTGCACATCACTCCTGCAACGATCCAGCAACGCAACAACGGAAGTAAAAGAGTGAGTGCCCGCCGCTTACAACACACTGGCTTTAACTGGCACTACCCTGATTATCAGGCGGGTTATCTGGCAATGTTGTAACAGCTTGCTGTGAACTGTAACTAAGCGTAAACAACTGTTTTCTTTAGTAAAGCTGCATAGCTATCCCGCTGTGATTTGCTTAGGCTGTGCCGGTTTACTTCACCAGCATGGAATCTGATATGAAAACAGCGCCAATGACATCTAACTTTTTAAATCATCGAAATATTCTCCGCAGTCTGCTAGTCGGCGCTGCACTGAGTCTTACCGCCTGTGGTGGCAGTAGTGACGATCCCGAACAAAGCAAAAGCTATGTCCAGTTTTATAATGGCGCAGCCGCCAGCGCCAATCCTGCCGTAAAACTAGACGACAACAATGTTGGCAGCGCCCGCTTTGCTGACGCCAGCAACGTCGTTACCCTTGATACCGCCTCATATACCCTGACGTTAACTGAAAGTGGAGCCAGTAGTCCGCTGCTGTCGGCTGACATTGATTTGAGTCAGGATCAGAAACATCTGTTTATTTTTACCAGCGAGGCTGATCAGTTTGACTATCTGAGCCTGAGCTTTGCCCGGGAGCCTGAGTTTGAAGATGAATTTGATTTATATCTGAGCAACCTGGCTGTCAGCGAGCCCGAACTGGATATTTACCTGAGTGCTGCCACGGAAACATTTGCCGACGCCAGCTTGCTGGATACGATTACACTGCATGAGATAAGCAACGAAGCCAGCCGGAACGAGACCGGAAAATATAATTTATACCTGGCAAAACCAGGCGCTGATCAACCATTGTTTGTCAGCAAAAATCTCGACTTTGCCTATGAAAACACCTATGTACTGGTCGTACGTGATCAATTTGGCCCTATCGCCGATCAGCTGGCGGTCGATGTCATTCTTAACTCTAACAGTGTCGGGCGTTATACACATCATGATGCGCAAGCTCAATTTCGCGTTTACAACAGTTTGCAGCAACCACTTAATATCACGCTAGACAACAACACAGCCGCTAGCCTGCCAGCGGATACCCTCGGTGATTACCGCCCCCTGAGCAAAGGTGACTACAGTCTGTCTGTGCGCGATAACACTGATGCACTGCTTCTTAACAGCGCATTACTTAGCACCAATGCAGGTGAAAGCCAGCTGGTAATGCTATACCAAAACGAGAACAATGCTTTGGAAGCCCTGACGGTTAAAGAGAGTGACAAACCGCAATTGCAATCTAATGATGTTATTGTCGCTAATCTGATAGCAGACTTTGACAAGCTTCACTTCTATTTTCTGCGCCAGGACGAAACCATCGCGACAGCAAGACATTCTGTTAAGAATCTGGCGTTTAAAACGCAACAAAATCTGAATTTGCCAAAAGATTATTTCGCTATCGCGTTGGTACACGTTGCTGAAAATGGCAGCACTACCCTGTTAGATAAAACAGACAGTCTTATGCTGCAAGCAGGCAAACGCTATTTGCTTAGCGCCGAACAAGACGATGCAGCACCATCGGGCTACCGGCTAAACCTGACCTTTTAACAATACCCTTACCGCCCCGGTCCGGACACCGGGGTTTTTTGGTCTGACTGCTGACATTGGCGGATTTTCAATCAATAATACAGCGCGTTGTTGTATTAAACATGTTGTCAGGCTAACGTTATATTTATGGCTTACATTTTCACAAAACTAATTCACGTGACCCTATTCAGTAGCCTACTGTTGGCCGCTGAAGCTAACATTGCCTCGCCACAGACTTTGCATGGCGGTATCGTCCAATCGTTTCCTGGCATAACCCTGGTTGGCGACAGAGTTCAACTGGAAGCCGTTTATGGGCATGCGCAAATTATTTCCTGCATGGAATCTGAACTGAACGTACAGATTAAATGGCAGAGCTTACCGACCGACAGATTGCTGAAATTAACCCGTGAAAATGAACTGGATTTGATTTATCCGATGGGGTACACCAGCGAACGTGACCGCTACTTGCAGGCCAGTACCTGGTTAACAAAAGACGACGACTACTTCGTTTTCAAAGCCGGTGAACTACAAGCAGATTATTTAGAGAATGGACAGGCAAAAAACCGGGCTATTGGTGTCAAGCGGGGCTCGCCGCAACTTCATTATCTGCAAAGTAATGGATACCAGCATATTCACCAGGTCTATGACTATCAGCAGCTACTTCCGCTGCTTAAAATGGACAGGGTAGATATGCTGGCAGTGCCGCAACCGCTGGCAGAGCAGTTTCAGTCTGACATGCTGGCTGAGGCAACAGAATATAATTTGCAACTTTACAACTACTACACCCGCGATGCAGGTTTTTATCTGTCTCCTGAATTTGCAGATGCTAATCTGTCACGGTTCAATAACGCGGTTATTCAGTGCCGCCAACATGCAAAAACAGCCTCGACCATTAAATAAAAAGCTGACGAAATGTCAGCTTTTTATTGTGGAACGCGATTTTACAAGGTGTCTAGGCTGAACCGATCATCCTGCGTAATACGTAATGCAATATACCGCCATGCTGATAGTAAGCCAGCTCATTACCGGTATCTATCCGGCACAGCATGTCAATTTTTTGCTGATCGCCATCCGGATAGGTAATCAGTACCTGCACTTTCTGTTTCGGTTTTAAACTGTTCAGGCCGCTGATACTGAACGTTTCCGCACCGGTTAACTGCAAGTGCTTACGATCAACACCGGCAAGAAACTGCAATGGCAATACGCCCATGCCAATCAAATTTGAACGGTGGATCCGCTCGTAAGATTCCGCCAGAACCGCTCTAACACCCAACAACAGTGTGCCTTTAGCCGCCCAGTCCCGTGACGAACCCGTGCCGTATTCCTTTCCGGCAACCACAACTAACGGCGTTTTCTGCTGCCGATAACGTTCTGCCGCATCATAGATATCCATTTGCTCGGCCGATGGCTGATGCAGCGTCACACCACCTTCTGTACCGGGTACCATTTCATTGCGAATTCTGACATTGGCAAAAGTGCCCCGCACCATAACTTCGTGGTTACCGCGCCGTGAGCCGTAAGAATTGAAGTCGGCCTTGCTGATGCCAAGCTCCTGCAGATAACGCCCTGCAGGGCTGCTGGCTTTAATGCTGCCGGCGGGCGAGATATGGTCGGTTGTCACCGAGTCGCCCAGCAACGCCAGTACCCGTGCTTCGCTGATGTCCTTTACCGGCTCTGGCTCACGGCCCATGCCCTGAAAAAAGCTGGGCTGGCGAATATAGCTCGACTCTGGCCAGGTATAGGTTTTATCTTTTGGTACCTCAATATCCTGCCACGTTGCATCACCACTGAACACATCTGCATATTCACTTTTAAACATATCGCTCTGGACTTTAGCAACTTCGTCGGCAATCTCCTGGTTACTGGGCCATATATCTTTCAGGTACACAGGTTTGCCGTCTTTATCGTTGCCAATCGGCTCTTCACTTAAATTGATATTCACGGTTCCCGCCAGCGCAAACGCTACAACCAGCGGAGGTGACGCTAACCAGTTAGATTGAATAAACGGATGGATCCGACCTTCAAAATTACGGTTACCTGACAACACTGCTGACACATTCAGCTTATTGTCGGTTATCGCCTGTTCTAATTCTTTGGCCAGCGGCCCGGAGTTACCAATACAGGTCGTACAGCCATAACCCACCAGGTTAAAACCCAATTGCTCCAGCGAGGTCATCAGGCCGGCTTTTTCAAGATACCTTGTCACCACTTTTGAACCCGGGGCCAACGAGCTTTTTACCCAGGGTTTGCGATCTAAACCTTTTTCCAGAGCATTTTTTGCCAGCAAGCCAGCCGCCATGAGTACACTGGGGTTAGAGGTATTGGTGCAAGAGGTAATAGCAGCGATGACAACCGCATGATGGTCCAGCTTCATTTTCTGCCCATCCAGCTCAAAATGACCATCATCTTCTGGCTGGGGTTGCGCACCACCTTCGTCATCCATCGCGGCTTTGCGTTCTTCGGCGGCCTTTAGCTGTAGCGCCAGAATATCATCACAATGTTGCTTCAGAGCCGGTAAACTGACTTTGTCCTGAGGCCGTTTCGGACCGGCCAGCGAAGGTACTACTTTGCTTAAATCGAGGTGTAATACGTCGGTATATATTGCTTTGTGGCCGGGCTTACGCCACAGTCCCTGCGCCTGACAATACGCTTTTACCCGGGCGATAACCTTTTCGTCGCGCCCGGTTAATGCCATGTAATCGAGGGTTATCTGGTCTACCGGAAAAAAGCCACAGGTTGCACCATACTCCGGCGCCATGTTGGCAATGGTTGCCCGATCTGCCAGGCTCAAATGATCCAGGCCGTCACCAAAGAACTCGACGAACTTACCGACAACACCGTGTTTACGCAGCAATTCGGTAACGGTTAACACTAAATCAGTTGCCGTGATGCCAGCAGCCAGTTTGCCGGTAAACTCCAGCCCCACCACTTCAGGAATAAGCATTGATACTGGCTGGCCGAGCATTGCGGCTTCAGCTTCAATGCCACCAACACCCCAGCCTAATACCCCCAGAGCGTTAATCATAGTGGTATGTGAGTCGGTCCCAACCAGTGTATCCGGATAGGCTTGTGTGCCCTGATCAGTTTCTTTTGCCCAGACACTCTGGCCCAGATACTCCAGATTTACCTGATGGCAAATACCGGTTCCGGGCGGCACGACCTTAAAGTTAGCAAAGGCCTGCTGGCCCCAGCGTAAAAATGTGTAACGCTCAAAATTACGTTCCATTTCAATGGCCACGTTTTGTTTGAAGGCGTCATCTGTTGCGAAATGATCGACCATCACTGAGTGATCAATTACCAGATCAACCGGCGACAGGGGGTTTATTTTCTGTGGGTCTTCACCCAACTCTGCCACAGCCGCTCTCATGGCAGCCAAATCGACTACCGCCGGCACCCCGGTAAAATCCTGCATAAGTACCCGGGCGGGTCTGAAAGCAATTTCCCGATCAGCATGGCCATGTTTCTGCCAGTCTACCAATGCCTGAATATCTTGTTCAGTTACGGTATCAGCATCAAGATTACGCAGTAAGTTTTCCAGCAACACCTTTAACGAAAACGGCAGACGGTCAATAGTCCCGTGTTTGGTGGCGGCCTTGGCCAAACTGAACATCTGGTAATCGTGTTCAGCAACCTTCAGCGTATAGGCGTACGGATTATTCTGGCTCATAACATTCCTCGGCTATTATTTGTTGTCTAAGTGTAGTGCATCGGGGCGAGGATGAGAAAATACAAGGAAAATAGCAGTTAATTCAAAGGCCGCGTTTGCGGCCTTGAAGATATTTATAGTGAGCAGTAAACCTGGCTTAACTCAGGGTAACTTTAGCAAATTTGCGTTTTCCGACCTGATAAATTGCCGTGCTGCCTTTTGCAACCTCAAGCTTGCTATCATCAATTTTGCTGTCGCCATTTAACTTTACCGCACCTTGTTTAATCATCCGCAGCGCCTCTGAGGTACTGGCAACTAACCCGGCTTCCTTTAACAGATTAGCGATAGGCATGGCACTGCCGTCACAACTGAGCGTGAGCGCTGGGATATCGTCCGGCAAGGCATTTTTACTGAACCGCTGAATAAAATCCTGATGTGCAGCCTCTGCTGAGGCATCGTCGTGGAAGCGGGCGATTATTTCTTTTGCCAGACTTATCTTAATATCGCGCGGGTTAGCCCCATCTGCCATCTGCTGCTTTAATTCTGCAATTTCAGCCAGTGGTCTGAAGCTGAGTAAGTCGTAGTAGCGCCACATTAATTCATCTGAAATTGACATGATCTTGCCAAACATTTCAGTTGGCGCATCGGTAATACCGACATAGTTACCCAGTGATTTAGACATTTTCTGCACGCCGTCTAACCCTTCAAGCAGCGGCACCATCATCACGGTTTGCGGCCGTTGGCCTTCATCTTTTTGCAGTTCGCGGCCCATCAATAAATTAAAGCGCTGATCAGTACCACCCATTTCTATATCGGCTTCCAGGGCAACGGAATCCCAGCCCTGCACCAACGGGTATAAAAACTCGTGAATGGCGATTGACTGATTATTAGCAAACCGTTTTTTAAAATCATCCCGTTCCAGCATCCGGGCAACCGTCTGGCGTGAGGCCAGTTTAATCATGCCCGCTGCGCCCAGCTCGCCCATCCACTCGGAATTAAACGCCACCCGGGTTTTCAACGGGTCCAGGATTTTAAACACCTGCTCTTTATAGGTTTCAGCGTTGGCCAGCACATCTTCTCTGCTTAGCGGTTTGCGGGTGACATTTTTGCCACTGGGATCGCCTATCAGGCCGGTAAAATCGCCTATCAGAAAAATAACCTCATGCCCAAGCTGCTGAAACGTCCGTAACTTATTGATAAGCACAGTATGGCCTAAGTGCAAATCAGGCGCAGTCGGATCAAAGCCGGCCTTTACTTTTAAAGGCTTGCCAGTCTTTAACTTGGCAATTAGCTCTTCTTCCAGCAAGATCTCCTCGCAGCCGCGTTTTAATTCAGCTAATGCCTGTGCCCAATCGGCCATTTTCTACTCCTGACTTAGTACAATTTTGCTTAAACAACAGCCATTCTATAGCATGTTCCAGCCAGGGGAAACGCACAAAACTCTGGTATCTTGGAAAAAAAACGTTTATGCTCGGTTTTTGTGCATTTTCAACAGAAAACGGGTCTTATGCGGCAACTGGTAGCAAAAATTCCTTCTCAACACCGTGCGCTGATCCTTGCTGTATCGGTATGTTTAGCCATTATTTTGCTACTACCGTCAGAACAAGCATCAGCATCTAAAAGCAGTGACAGTAACACCCTGCAAATTGGTAAGCGTTACAGTCTCGACATTCCCACTACCGTACAACCCAATACTGAGCAGGCAGCTGCTGAAACAAGCGAAACACTGCCTGACGATCTGGCCGAAGATCATTTGCAGTGGACAACGCTGCAAGTGCAACGTGGTGATGTGTTATCCAATTTATTTCGTAAAGCCAATCTTAGCCAGCAAACCATGCTGGCCGTGCTGGCGTTAGGCGACAGCACCAAAACCCTGACCAAACTTTTCCCGGGCGAAACGCTGGAGTTCGGTTTAAATGAACAAGGCGAACTCAGTGAGTTGCGCTACGCCATCAATAAACTGAAAACCTTGAAAGTCAGCCGCAATGCAACAGGACAATTTGAAGCTGAAGAGTTGGAGAAGCAGGTTGAACACCGGCAGCAATTTGCCAGCGCAGAGATTAAAAACAGTTTCTGGAATGCCGGCATAGAGGCCGGTTTATCTGATGCCCAAATTATGAATCTGGCCGGCATTTTTGGCTGGGATATAGACTTTGGTCTGGACATCAGAGCTGGCGATAGCTTTAGTGTGCTGTACCAGACCAATTATGTTGACGGTGATTTTGTCGGCTATGGCACCATTATCGCCGCTCAATTTCAGAATCAGGGCCAGGTTATTCAGGCAGTTCGTCACAGCGATGGCAACTATTACAAACCCGACGGTGCCAGTATGCGCCAGGCTTTTTTGCGGGCCCCGGTAAGCTTCCAGTATGTCAGCTCTAATTTTAACCCAAACAGACTGCACCCGGTGCTGGGTAAAGTTCGGGCGCATAACGGCGTAGATTATGTCGCACCGGTTGGTACGCCTATTATGGCAGCGGGTGATGGCAGGGTTACCCATTCAGGTTACAACAACCTGAATGGCAATTACGTTTTTATTCAGCATGCCAATAATATTGTGACCAAATATCTGCATTTATCCCGCCGCAATGTCAAAACAGGCCAACGGGTTAAACAAAGCGATACCATTGGCCGGCTGGGTGCCACAGGTCGGGTAACCGGTGCCCACTTGCATTATGAGTTTTTGCTTAATGGTGTACATCGTAACCCGCGCACCGTGAAATTACCGCAAGCGACACCCTTACAAGGGGCTGATCGGGAATTATTTATCGCTAATGCTGCACCGGTATTGGCCGAATTACAAACCAAAGAGCGGGTGCTGTTAGCTAAGGTAGCGCCGTAAGGTAGCGACAAAATGTACTATATCGGTATTATGTCGGGCACCAGCCTTGATGGCATAGATTTGGTGCTCACCCGCTTTACACCGCAGCTGCAACTGGTCAGTAGTCTGCTCCAGCCTTTCCCGGCCGCGTTGAAACAGCAATTACAGCAACTTTGCCAACCCGGTGCTAATGAAATTGAATTACTGGGTCCGACCGAACAACATCTGGCTGAGTGTTACGCTGCAGGTATCAAGGTGCTACTGCAACAAGCGGGTATAACGGCCGCAGCGGTAGCGGCGGTTGGTTGTCATGGCCAGACTATCAGGCACCGACCCGATGGTCCCACACCATTCAGTTACCAGATTGGTGATATGCACAAGCTGGCAATGCTTTGTCAGATCCCGGTAATTGCAGACTTTCGACGCAAAGATATTGCTTACGGTGGCCAGGGTGCCCCTTTGGTACCGGCATTCCATCAGGCCGTTTTTCAGCAGCCAAGCCAGCACAGGGCGATTGTAAACATCGGCGGTATTGCCAATGTTACGTTGCTTGCCCACGATGCACCGGTTACGGGTTTTGATACCGGCCCTGGCAATGCGTTGCTGGATAACTGGATAATGCAGTGCCATAACCTTCCTTATGATGACAACGGCTGGTTTAGCCATCAGGGACAGGTGTTGCCGGAGTTACTGGCTCAAATGCTCGCCGATCCCTATTTCGCAAAACTGCCACCCAAAAGTACCGGTCGTGAATATTTTAATCTGCATTGGCTGCAGCAATTTCAGCCTGAACACTATAAAGCGGCAGATGTGCAACGCACCCTCTGCCGTTTGACGGCGCAGACCATCACCGGCTTTCTGAGCAACAGCAAGTTAGAACAATTGTATGTTTGCGGTGGCGGTGTTCATAACCCGGTATTAATGGCGGATTTAGCATTACTTATGCCGCACTGTACCGTAAGCAATACCAACGAGCTTGGCGTAAACGCAGACTGGGTAGAAGCCATGGCTTTTGCCTGGCTGGCGTGGGCTTATCAACATAATGTGACCGGTAACCTGCCTGAGGTTACCGGTGCCAGTAAGGCCTGTGTTCTGGGCGTGCCTTATCTGCCGTAAGGTGCGGTTAACCTACCAGCGCCAGCAATATACCTGCGGCCACCGCTGAGCCAATAACACCGGCAACATTGGGGCCCATCGCATGCATAAGTAAGAAATTATGCGGATTGGCCTGCAGCCCCACTTTGTTAACCACCCTGGCCGCCATGGGCACTGCAGAGACGCCTGCCGCGCCGATTAGCGGGTTAATTGGCTCTTTTGACAATTTGGCCATCAGCTTCGCCATCAAAACACCTGTGGCAGTACCAATCGCAAATGCCACTGCACCCAGTACCAGGATCCCCAGGGTTTGGGTAGTCAGAAACTTATCGGCACTGAGCTTCGACCCTACCGCCAGACCAAGGAAAATGGTCACAATATTAATCAGCTCATTTTGGGCAGTCTTACTTAAACGCTCAACGACCCCAGACTCGCGCATCAGATTACCCAGACAAAACATACCAATTAACGGCGCTGCGGTCGGTAATAACAGAATGGTCAGTAAGATCAGCATCAACGGAAAAATAATCTTTTCCCGCTTGCCGACTGAGCGCAACTGGGTCATTTGAATTTCCCTCTCAGCCTTGCTGGTCAGGGCTTTCATAATGGGCGGCTGAATAATAGGCACTAATGCCATATAGGAATATGCCGCTACTGCAATGGCACCCAGTAAATCAGGCGCCAGTTTTGATGCCAGAAAGATAGCGGTCGGGCCATCTGCCCCGCCTATAATTGCAATGGCTGAAGCCTCTTTTAAAGTGAAACTTAAACCCGGCACCCAGTTCAACGCTATCGCACCAAACAGAGTCGCGAAAATACCAAACTGCGCGGCAGCACCTAAAAACAACATCCGCGGGTTGGCGATTAGCGCACTGAAGTCTGTCATGGCGCCGACACCCATAAAAATCAGCAATGGGAATATGCCGGTGCCTATACCTACTTCGTAAATCATATAGAGTAAGCCGCCGGGCTCACCCATTCCTGCCAGCGGAATATTCGTTAAAATAGCCCCAAAGCCGATAGGCAATAACAACAGCGGTTCAAAACCGCGGGCAATAGCCAGATACAGCAGTACAAAGCCCACCAGCATCATTACTACCTGCCCCACGGTAAAATGCACAATACCGGTTGAAGCAATTAATGTGTTAAGTGCGTCCATCTAAATTCCTTTGCGCCGGCACTGTTATTCGAAGCTGATCAGTACGTCACCGGTAGTGACGGCATCACCTGCGGCAACATGAATATTAGCGATAGTGCCATCAGCCACGGCCCGCACTTCGGTTTCCATTTTCATCGCTTCCATTATTATTACCACGTCACCGCGTTTAACGGTGGCACCGACCTTGCCGACAATTTTCCAGATATTGCCTGCCAGAGGGGCATTTAAGGTCGCGCCGCCGGTTACTGAGGCGCTGCCCGGAATATTCTCAGACACCACCGGCTTAATGCTATTTAGTTCACCACTCGGTGCAACTTCAACTTCATAAGCCTTACCGTCTACCCGCACACTGTATGCAACAGGACCGCTGGTGGCTGTTCTGACTTTTGTTTTTGACGTTGAACTTTCATCTTCGTTGTCATCAGGCGCAGGCTCAAATGCCGCCGGATTATTACGGTTTTTCAGAAACTTCAAGCCAACTTGCGGAAATAAAGCGTAAGTAAGCACATCGTCGATGGTGTCTTTTGCTAAATCAATCGACTCAGCCTTAGCGATATCCAGCAACTCGCTATTAAGTTTTTCAAGCTCAGGTTCCAGTAAATCAGCTGGCCGGCAGGTTATGGGTTTGGCGCCATCAAGCACCTTTTGCTGTAACTCCTGATTAACCGGGGCTGGCGTTGCACCATATTCACCCTTGAGTACACCAGCGGTCTCTTTGGTGATACTTTTGTAACGCTCACCAGTTAATATATTCAACACGGCCTGAGTGCCAACAATCTGTGAAGTCGGGGTCACCAGTGGCAAAAAGCCCAGATCTTCCCGAACTCTGGGGATTTCTTTCAGTACTTCATCCAGTTTATCCAGCGCGCCCTGTTCCTTTAACTGGCTTTCCATATTGGTCAACATACCACCGGGAACCTGTGCCAGTAAGATCCGGGCGTCAACGCCTTTAAGTGAACCCTCAAAACGGGCATATTTCTTCCGTACATCTCTGAAGTACGCCGCTATTTCCGCTAACAACTCAAGGTTAAGCCCGGTATCACGCTCAGTGCCTTCGGTTATCGCCACCATGGTTTCGGTCGCACTATGGCCATAGGTCATACTCATTGATGAAATAGCGGTATCAAGCATGTCGATACCGGCATCTATTGATTTCTGGTAAGTTGCCGTGCTCAGTCCGGTGGTTGCATGACATTGCATTGCCAATGGAATGTTTGTAGCTTCTTTAATTCGGGTAACCAGCTCTTCTGCTACATAGGGCTTCAGTAAGCCAGCCATATCTTTAATAAAAATAGAATCGCAGCCCATGTCTTCCAGCTGCCGCGCCATATCCACCCACATATCGACGGTATGGACCGGACTTACCGTATACGAAATTGTGCCCTGAGCATGCGCCCCGACGCTGATCGCAGCCTGTACCGCAGTTTGCAGATTCCGGATATCATTCATTGCATCGAAAATACGGAACACATCCACGCCATTGGCATGGGCCCGCTCGACAAAAGCTTTAACGACATCATCGGCATAATGACGATATCCCAGCAAATTCTGGCCGCGTAGCAGCATTTGCTGTTTTGTATTGGGCATCGCTTTTTTCAGCTCGCGGATCCGATGCCATGGGTCTTCACCCAGGTAACGAATACAGGAATCAAATGTCGCGCCCCCCCAGGACTCCATCGACCAATAACCGACCTGATCCAGCTTACTGGCAATCGGTAACATATCATCCAACCGCAAACGGGTTGCCAGTAATGACTGATGCGCATCGCGCAACACTAACTCAGTTAATAGTAAAGGCTTCGTCATGCCAGCTTCCTTTTTATTTATGTTGTTGGCGATACTGATGCACCGCAGCACTTATGGCGGCCACAACAGCAGGAGAGACACCAGCGGTGCTTGCGTCAGCTTTAACTGATTTATCAGCAACTCTTGGCGGAGCAAAACGTCGCAGCAAGGCACTCATCAGGTTCATCAGACATACCAGCAACAACAGAAACAGAAATACGGTTGCCATGCCAATTACCATCAACGTCGCAGCTTCAAGTAATAAATCAGTGATCATCTGTACCTGGTCCTTTTGTTAGCATTAACAATGCACGCCATTTTGCTATTAAGTGTTTCATGCCATTGGCAGCATTGCAAACAGCATAGTGCAGCCAATGCACTACCGCTCTGTTTTATGGCATTATGAAGTGAAGCTGCGCAGCTTAATAATAAAACAGCGTGATATCAGCTATTTCGACAGCGAATCACAAAAGACTTGTAAACGCCTAGCCGTCCAGAAAGATAACGTGTCGGGTAGCGAATTACAAGTGCCGCTGCGTAATATCAGTAATGATATCGCTTACCAGCTGCTGCCAGCCCAGGCTAAGCGCATTAACCAATGCCGCATAACCATCGGCAGCCAACGGCTGTTGATAACTAAATGGCTGCGTGCTGACCGTGTTCCCCAATGCTAAGGTGTAATAACCACTAATAATAGCTACGCCATTTTGTCGGGCATGAAAACGGTCGATGGTTAACTGCACGCGCAAAATATCGCTCTGATTAGCCGGGTCCGCAGCGTTTACTGCAAAACGTGCCTGCAGTTGCTCAGCCAGCAAGCGGTACAGTTGTTGATCCAGCGCATCTGCCCAGAGATGACGACTAGCTATCAGCAATTCAACGTCTGAGCGTTGCATTACCAGGCCAGCGCCATTTAAGAAATTTGCCACTTTGACCGGCGCCAGCTGCAATTGGTAAGTCATCGCTGTTTCCCGATCAGAAGCGATGTTGTCAGGTAATGGCATAGTCAACTGGTAATAATTAACCGGCTGCGGCGAACTACAGCCAACCAGGCCGATGATAATAATAAACGACAGCAGCAGTTTCATTGGCGGGCTTTCCTCGGTTCAGGTTCAGCCATATCACTGGCATTAAAGATTAATGAATTACTTTGTTGGTTCAGGGTTTTAATGACAGGTTGCAGCTCTCTTAGAACCTGCTCAAGTGCCTGCAGGTTGGCACTGACACTGCCATACGCCGCGGCGTCCGGATTAAACCCCTGCAACGTTGTGCGCAGTTCCTGTAAACTCAGTTGAATATCAGCGGGCAGTTGCTGTAATTGCGGCTGATCCATTAATGTCTGCATACTCGATACCAGCTGCTGGGCGTTTACCATGACTTCATTGGTTGCTGCCAGAGTTTGCTCACCCTGTGCCAGCATAGATTCAACCGGTAAATTATTAATTTTATCCAGTGCCATCAGCAGTTTCTGTTCCATATTGCTAAAACCACTTCGTGCCGATGGCAGTGCCGGATAGCCCACCGAAGTGCTTAATTGCTGTTGTTGCAAAAACAATTGCTGCTGCGAAGTGCTTTGCACCATATCGCTATCAATATCCAGGTCAACATACAAGGCGCCGGTAATCAGGTTGCCGGTTTTCAATACAGCATGCAAACCACGGCCTATTGCTTGTTGTAATTCGGTATCCAATTGCGACAAGTTAAGTTTCTCGTATAGCCGTGCTGACTCAATTCTGATCAATACCGGCACCCCCTGTTGTTGCGACACTTCAAAGGGTTTTTCAATGGCAAAGAAAAATGGCACCGTCGCCACTGTGCCCACTCTGACACCCCGGTACTCAACCGGTGCCCCCGCTTTTAATCCACGCACCGACTCATCAAAAAAAACCAGGTATTCAATATATTGGCTGTACAAACCATCCTGAATACTTTGCTTGTCTGGAAAGAGCAAAAAGGCGCTGCCATCTGCAGCCTGTTCGCCCGCCGGCCAGCCATCCATCAAATCAAAACTTACTCCACCGGTAAGCAGCGTAGTGGCAGAACCAATATCAACACTCAGGCCTTCGGCAGATAAATCAAAGGCCAGGCCACTGCTTAACCAGAAACGAACATTGTCGCTGACCAGCGCGTCATATGGCTCGCGAATATATAACTGGAACTGGGTACTACGCGTTGCAACATTAAATTCTCGAAGCTCGACAGTGCCTACTTCATAACCCCGGTATAGTACCGGATCGCCCACCGCCAGTCCGGTCGTGTCGGCAGAGTTTAGCTTAACCCGGATCCCCGGCGCATCGGCTGGCGCGACAGGCGGAGCATTTAACAACGGATGGGTAAGTTCAGTACGTCCATTTTCGCCGGGCTGCAATTCAATATAGACACCAGACAGTAGTGTATTCAACCCTGTAACTCCGCCACGACCAACCTGCGGCTTTACTACCCAGAATTGCGAGCCGCTGTTTAACAGCGGCGTCATATTGGGTTTCATCCGTGCCCGGATTAACACCTTCTTCAGGTCCTCACTCAGTTCAACCGACACCACCTGGCCCACATCAACGCTTCGGTTTTTGATTTGGGTTTTGCCGGCAACAATTCCCTCGGCATCCTCTGCCAATAACAGCAGTAAGTCTCCTTGCTGCTGAAAATGACTGAATAGCATCCATAAGCCTATCAATACCGCCGCCACCGGCACCACCCAGATGGGTGACCACTGCTTGATAACTCTGACATTGGCCTTAACCGGCGTTGACTCTGTCACTGACTTTTCCTTCTGATTTAAAGGGTGAACGTTGATCCCAAAGTAGTCTCGGATCAAAGCTGACGGCCGCCAACATGGTGGTTATCACGACAGCGGCAAATAACACAGCACCTATTCCCGGATAGACACTGGCCAATAAACCAAAACGCACCAGGGCTGCCATAAAAGCAACCACCAACACGTCAACCATTGACCAGCGGCCCACCCAATCAACCAGGCGATATACCATGCCACTATGCCTTGCGCCGTCTGTTTTGGTTTTACCGGCCTGGTAACACAGCCAGAACATCACAACAATCTTAATGATTGGAATAACCACACTGGCCAGAAAAATAACAATCGCGACCGGATATTCGCCATCCTGCCACATCAGAATAAAACCACTGATAATAGTAGAGTCTGTTATTTCGCCAAAAGACACGGTACGCATTATTGGCAATAAATTCGCCGGAAAATACAACACACAAGCGGTCAGCAGCAACGCCAGGGTTTTTTGCAAGCTGGCCGGTTGCCGCATAGCCACCCGGGTGTGGCAGCGGCTGCAATTGGCCTGATGCAATGGCAGCACTGCCGTACAACAATGACATAATTTTAACTGCTGTGCCAAACCGCTGTGTCCAGCCTGCATATTTTGCTGCGGCTGCGGGCTGGCTGCGATGCTGGCCCACAGTGCATGGCGGTCAAGTACCTGAAAGGTGCGTAAATGCAGCAAACAAAATAAGCAAAACGCCCAGAAGCTCATGCCAAGCGAAATTTCTGCTGTTGCTACCAGCTTAACAAAGCTAATCAGCAAACCCATCAGAAAAATATCTACCATGCTCCAGGGTTTCAGCATATACAGCACCCGGGCTACCCAGATGCGGGCAGGCAGACGATATCGCATGCCTATTTTTAAATAAATTACCGCCAGCATACAAAAAGCCGGCACGGCCTGAATTAATAGCCAGACTAAGATAGCCAATACTTGCTGATACTCGCCAAACAGCACAGCAGAGGTGTCAAAGAAATGAATTTCACTGCGATTACCCGCTATCGCCATACTGACAAACGGAAATAAATTAGCCAGTAATAACATCAGCAGGGCAGAGGCGGCATATAACGCAGGCCGTAATACCGGATCCCGCTGTCGAGCATCCAACTGATACTGACACCGCGTGCAGTGCGCTTCCTCTCCAATCGCCAGTTCAGGCAAATACTGCAACATATCACAATGCGGACACAGCACCAGTTCGCTTTTTAACGGACTGAGACCTTGGCTGCTTTGATGAGTTTGCGGCGCAGGACTGTTGGCAATAGTGGTCACGGCTTACCCTAAGCTGCTAAGTGCAGGTAATAATAGTAGCTAAGTTACCTTATATAATCAGTAGTATATATCACTTTGCAGATAAGCAGAGGCTGAACAAAAAGAAAAAACCCGCTATTAAGCAAGCATAAAAAAAACCCGCTAAGGCGTTAGCCGTAGCGGGTTCTTCGTATATGGTGGACGCAGGAGGATTGCAGGCGGCTTTCCTGCCGCCTGCCCTGCGGGTCAGCTGACGCTGCGCCAATTTGCTCCCGGCAAATTGGTCGAACCTTACGGAGCTTCTCACCTCCAGCGCCTGTTCAGCAGATACCATTTATGCAAAAACCCGCTAAGGCGTTAGCCGTAGCGGGTTCTTCGTATATGGTGGACGCAGGAGGATTGCAGGCGGCTTTCCTGCCGCCTGCCCTGCGGGTCAGCTGACGCTGCGCCAATTTGCTCCCGGCAAATTGGTCGAACCTTACGGAGCTTCTCACCTCCAGCGCCTGTTCAGCAGATACCATTTATGCAAAAACCCGCTAAGGCGTTAGCCGTAGCGGGTTCTTCGTATATGGTGGACGCAGG
>CAXBHB010000019.1:0-76107 GCA_963975465.1 uncultured Chromatiaceae bacterium | reverse complement strand
CGTCGGGCTCATAACCCGAAGGTCGTCGGTTCAAATCCGGCTCCCGCAACCAACTTACAAGTTGAAACTGCATTGCAAATTAAATAGTTATCTCTACTGCTCGGGGATAATTTACGGACGCGGGATGGAGCAGCCTGGTAGCTCGTCGGGCTCATAACCCGAAGGTCGTCGGTTCAAATCCGGCTCCCGCAACCAACTAAAACATAGATTAAAGTTATAGTGACAAGCCCTCGGGCTCCTCTTTATAACCGCGGGGCGAAGGTCAAAAATCTGGCTCCCGCAACCAACATCTAAGCCAGCATTTTGCTGGTTTTTTTTGCCTGAAATTTAGTAATCCTACGTTAGCTACTTTGCTCTTTTCTATGTTTTACCACAACTCGAACTGGCAGGGTCATGATAAACTTAGTGCCGCAATCAGGTTCGCTTTCACACGTTATAGTGCCTTTTAGTTGTTGCGTTACAATATTATAAACGATGCTAAGCCCCAGACCGCTGCCACCATGTTGTTGCGCTGTCGTAAAAAACGGCTCGAAAATTTTAGTAAGAACCGAATCCGGCATGCCATTGCCGTCATCCCGATAGATAATCTGCAACTGGCCATCGCTCAGAATACCGTACTCAATAATAATTGAATGTGTTTGTTCAGTTTTAAAACCGTGTTGTAATGAATTTAAAACCAAACTGGTCAGAATACGACTGAAGCTTCCCGGGTAGCTCTGCAAAACCAGAATTTTATCGCCTTTTATGTCAATTTTTACGTTGTAGTGACCCAGTTCATATCGCAAACTCAATAAAGTTTGTTGCAGATAATCATACAATATAAAGTTACGACGTTGCTCACTTGACTGGTCAACCGCCACCGCTTTAAAACTCTGAATTAGCTCATCTGCCCGCCGTAAATGCTGGCCAAGCTGAATAATATTGATTTTCGATTCTTGTAGATAGTTTTCTAATACCGAGCGTTTGAGTACATTGTTTTGCATCGCCTGATTAATATGCAGGTTTTCTTGTTGCAGGGCGTTAGTTGCCTCCAGGCTCTTTGTTATCGGAGCGGTAATTTCACGCGCTACACCGGCTACCAGAATACCAATTTGAGATAACTTCGCAGATTCAACCAGCTGCTGCTGCATTTTTAGCAACTCGGTATTTGTCTCATTTAATTCTGTTACCGCTTGTTGCAGCTGAATAGTACGTTTAGCGACCCTGCCCTCAAGCAGTTCCTGATGCTCCCGCAGTTTTACCGACATGGTATGCAATACGGATGCTATCTGTTCAAATTCGGCAAACGGAAAATACTGTCTTGGCTGCTGCAAATTACCATCGGCGTAACGTTCAACCAACTGGCTCAGGGCTGTAATAGGTTTAACCTCTAAGCGAACAAAGAACCAACCCACAATCAATAGTAGCCCCAGACACACTGCGGTAATCAGAGCGAACCGGTAAGTCAAACCAGTTATCGCATTAAGTGCAGTCGCTTTGCTTGTTGCGAATTCAATAGTTAACATCGCTCCTAAATCCGGCACGTTCAGCGCTGCTGCAGTAATCACCATTTCATCGTCAACAGAATTTTGGCTAAGAAGCGGTTGTCCCTGCCAGTAAATGTTATGTAAGGATGCATCCGGACTGTATTGCTCAAGTAATGCTTTGACACTTTCTATTGGTAACAACGCAACTATAGCCCCCGTTAACTTACTACGCGGGTCCATCATTGTCGTGTCAGAAAGCTTTAACGGAACTTGCATGACGATCATTTCAGGAATTATCTGGTTTTGATCGCTAAGCGAAGTTAACAGCGATGTCGCCAAATCCGTTGACGCTACCATATAAGTACTTTTTGTTGCTGTATAATCCTGTACAAATAACGTTGTCAGCTGTGACTTCAGCGGGGCTAGCGGTAATAACATCGCGTCTATTGGCACGGCCTCCACAACCCAGGACCGGGTATCCACTAACAATACTGCTTTGGCCAGAGGATGTTGATCTGCCACCTGCATTAGTCTGTTTCGCGCATTCGGGGCAAAAATACCAGAACTTGCCGCCAGTGCGGCATTGGAATCTGCGGATAGTTGTTGTAACTGCAGAGCAAACTTTTCCAGTTCAAACTCAACTTGTAATATGGCTTTTTCGGTCTGGGCTCGCTGTTTTATAACTTGTTCTTCAGTTTGTATTTTGCGGAACTCAGAAATCAACAAGCTACTTAATATTAAAGAAGGGATCATTGCGCACAAAACAAACTGGATAATCAACAGGCTTTTCAACGACCACTTTTTCGTTGTCATAAACCTGTTTCCAGCATCTGATGATCGCGTGTTGATACCTTTTGCATAAAATCAGCCGCTGCCGGGGCGTCAAGGGTTTTGTTTTGATACAACATCATGCCCTTTTGCATCCCATTCCATACTGATACCATAGCAGTAGATGCTGGCATAAGCTGGCTAAGTTGCCGTTGAGCCAAGATATTTGCGTAAATATCTGCCGAATCAGCATAGTCTGGTCTGAATTCCTTATAGCCCTGATAATAGGGGGTCATATAATGTTTGGCGGCTATGGCATGCACATTTTCTGGGCGCCGGAAAAATCCTGCCAGCTTTTTAATCTGCGGCGCCTTCTCTGAACTGAGTGACAGATTAGGAAACACCATAACAATATACGATGCTAGCGGTTTGCTATGCTGGCCCTGCCACGTTGGGAACAACATAACACCCAGATCTGCCCCAAGCGCTCTCTGGCAACGGTAAGCGCCCAGGTACCATTAATGGCGTAGGCGAAATCTCCCTGATAAAAACCGTCTGATACACAGCGATAACCACAATTCATATGTGTCACCCCACTTTCACCTAACTGTTGGTAAAACTGCAATGCTTGCTGCATTGCTATGGTGTTAAGTGTGACATTGTTATTTTGAACTAAATTTGCACCAAATAAGCTGGTAAAGATAGAAAACCAGTAAGGTTCCTGATAGTTCAAAGCAAGGGTCTGCACCCCTGCGGCTTTTAACTCAGCACGCTGGGCAATCAACTGTTGCCAGTCAGTCGCTGGCTTTTCAACAAACGCTTTGTTGTAGAACATCAGTAAATGATTCCCAGCAAAAAGTGGCACACTGTAGTGTTTATTGCGAAACTGGAGGGCCTGCAAAGTAGCAGCTGGTATCGTTTTATCTACCATGTCAGTCGGTAGTTCTGATAAACGCATCAAGTCGGCATAGCCGATATTATCAGAAGAAATAATGATAATATCAGGCGCCCCTTGTTGATTTGATGCCCGGATCGCCGAAGCTTTTAACTGTTCATTGGGAAATAAGTGAACAGAAACAGCAATTTCTGGATATGCTGCTGAAAATTCAGAGGCTAACGTTGCAAAATCGGCATCCATTTCTTTTGACATATGCCAGATGGTTAACTCTGTTGCGCCTTTAACTGCACAGGACATCACTAAAAAACATATTAGGAAAAGACGCAGTGGCAACTCCTTAGTAAAACATGATTGTTTTATGAAATGTTAACACTTTTAACTAACTATAAAGCAATCCTCCCGGTACGTCATTACTCAAACCAAAGTATCCGGTATTAAACCTATCAACCAATACAATGGCTCAACACTGGTTGTTCACTGATAAGCCAAGTAAACTAACGGTTTAAGCAAAACAGGAAGCAAAGATGGCAGAACTTAAGGTCCAACATAGCCTGGCAGCACTGGGCAGCGCGTTCTCGCTCCCCTGTAGCCCTACGCCAGTTGCGGCACCAGAGTGGCTGGCATTTAATCAACCTTTAGCTGATGAGCTTGTGCTACCTGAGCAATATCATGCCACCGCATTGGGGCTCGCTTTGTTTGCCGGCAATGAATTACCAAAGTGGTGCCAGCCCATTGCACAAGCCTATGCCGGCCATCAGTTTGCCAACTATGTGCCGCGCCTTGGTGATGGCCGGGCATTGCTGCTGGCGGAAATAATCAGCAGCGCAGGCCAGCGCGTTGATCTGCAGTTAAAAGGGGCGGGCCCTACCCCGTTTTCCCGCGGTGGCGATGGTCGCTCACCCATAGGACCGGTAATCCGCGAATATTTAGTCAGTGAAGCCATGCACGCTTTAGGGGTGCCAACGACCCGCGCACTGGCGGCAGTAAGCAGCGGCGAGATGGTGTATAGAGACGAACCTCAACCAGGTGCTGTGTTAACAAGGGTCGCAAAAAGTCATATCCGGATAGGGACTTTTCAGTATGTCGCGGCACTGGGTGATCCAGCGCTGTTGACAGAATTTACTGACTATGTCATCGCCCGCCACTATCCTCATTGCGCCAGCGAACCACAGCCTTATCTGGCGCTGCTGCAAGCGGTTATTGCCGCCCAGGCAGCAACTGTGGCTCACTGGATGAGCCTGGGCTTTATTCATGGCGTAATGAATACCGATAATATGAGCATCACCGGTGAAACTATCGATTACGGCCCCTGTGCTTTTATGGAAGCGTTTGACGAAAAAACCGTTTTCAGTGCCATTGACCGCCGCGGCCGCTATGCTTATGTTAATCAACCGCCTGTCGCCTTATGGAACCTGACCCGGTTCGCCGAAACATTGTTGCCTCTGTTACATGCCAAACAACCAGAAGCCATAGCGCTGGCCAGTGCTGCGTTAGAGTCGTTTAGTCAGCAGTATCAGGCAGCTTATTTACAACGAATGACTGCAAAACTGGGTATTGAGCATGCCGAACCTGCGGACACTGAGCTCATTAGCAGTGTCCTGGCATTAATGCAGCAGAATAAGGTCGATTTTACGCTGTTTTTCCGACAACTTAGCTCGAATACGCCGCAAAAGGCTGGTGAGTTATTTAACGATCAAACGAGTTGGCTTAACTGGTTTTCAGGCTGGCAAGCGCGCGTCACCGCTCAGAAACAGACTAACGAGCAACGTGTGACTGCTATGCAGCGAGTTAACCCTGAGCTTATACCGCGCAATCATTTAATCCAGCAAGCCATTGAGCAGGTTAGCGAGCAAGGCGATTTGAGCCTGTTTAATCAGTTAAAGCAGGCCTGGTTAGCGCCTTTTGACGTTGATCCGGCGAATGCGGCATTTAGCCGGCCTGCGTCAGAGCAAGAACGGGTGCAGCGGACTTTTTGTGGCACTTAACCCGGCTTAGCCGGGGTAACTCCAACAGTAGTCATAAATGTTTCATCTGATTTTCACGACTATGTCATCTTTAATGCCTCTAATGACAGCAGGTTTCGCCAGAGATAATACTGATGAATACACTGCAAAAGCTGACATTACTTGATACCAGGCTGTTTTTTCAGGTTAATTTAATTGGCCAGTTACCGTCGATCAGAAAACTCAGTCTGGGCTTATCCCGTTGTGGTGATGGACACCTGTACCTTATCGTTGCCATGTTGTTATGGCAGTTTGATTTGCACCGTGGGCATCAATTTATTCAGCACGCCGTCCTGGCATTTGCCATCGAGTTGCCGCTGTACCTACTGCTGAAGAATGCTATTCAGCGCGAGCGTCCCAAAGGCTCAGTGCAACATGGCTGGACGCCGGCCATCCGCCCTTCTGACCGTTTTAGCTTTCCTTCCGGCCACACAGCAGCAGCGTTTATGTTCGCCTGGCTGCTGGCCGCCTATTACCCTGACTATACGCTCTATTATTTGTCACTTGCCACGGGTATAGGGTTATCCAGAGTGCTACTGGGTGTGCATTATCCTACCGATATTCTGGCAGGTGCGGCTTTAGGTAGTGCTATTGCCCTGCTGGTGCTGCAAAGCGGTGTTTAACCCCCTTAACAAGCAGTAAGGACCAGAATGAAAATACTTTATGGTGTGCAAGCGACCGGAAACGGTCATATAACCCGCGCCAGAGCACTGCTACCAGCACTTCAGCAACAAGATATTGAGGTTGATTTTCTATTTAGCGGCCGCCCGCAGGAACAGTTGTTCGATATGGAGATGTTCGGGAACTATAGCTGGGCCAACGGTTTTACCTTCACTACTTCCCGCGGCAAGGTCCGGCGTTTTGCTACCCTTAAACAACTTAAACCTTTAGCATTTTGGCGTGATGTCACGCAGTTAGATTTATCGGGGTATGATCTGGTATTAACCGATTTTGAGCCGGTTACTGCGTGGGCAGCTAAACGTCAGGGGGTATTGTCGGTGGGGCTGGCCCGGCAATATGCGCTTCGCTATCCCCTGGCCGGCAAGCAGTCGGCATTTTGGTTAAATACAGCAGTACGGTGCTTTGCGCCGGCCCGGCATATGCTCGGCGTACACTGGCAACCAGATTTTCCGGATTTACTGCCACCGCTATTACCTGAAACTAGCTTACAACCGGTACAGCATTCTGCAGATACAGGCCAGAGGCCATTTATTCTGGTTTATCTGCCATTTGAAGACACGTCTCCTGTTATTGACTGGCTGAAACACTACCCCAGCTGGCATTTCAAACTGTATAGCAACATTAGTGAACTGCGTTCTGAACAAAATGTGACCCTGTTGCCATTAAGCCGCAGCAGCTTTCCAGGTGATTTAAAGCGCAGTAGCGGCGTTATTTGCAACAGCGGCTTTGGCTTATGCAGTGAAGCATTAATCGCGGGGAAAAAGCTGCTGATTAAACCACTGCAAGGCCAGACTGAACAGGCCTACAACAGCTACAGCCTGGTAAAAATGGGTAAAGCACAGCAATTTAACACCTTTGATCCGGACTCGCTGCAGCAATGGCTGGCCCGTCCCCCTGCAACAGCTTACCCACTGCCAGAGCCTGCTAAGGCTATTGCCCACTGGTTAAAACAAGGTTGTAACAAGCCGGTCTCTGAACTGGCGACCTCAATCTGGCAAGGGACGGGGGCTATCTGAAGCAATACTGCTATCTAACTCCAGTTTTGCCCGCTCAACCAGTTCCGGATCTAACTCGGTTTTAACGGCTACCCCCAACTCTTTAAACTCTGCAGCTTGCTTAATCAGGTTACCTTTGCCCGTTACCAGTTGCCCTAATGCTTTATCGTAACTCTCCCGCGCTTTATCCAACTGTTTACCAACGCCCTGCATACTGTCTAAAAAGGTTTTCAGTTTCTGATAAAATTTTTCTGCGCGGTTTGCTAACTCTGCCGTGTGTTTATTCTGATCTTCAAAGCGCCATAACTGGCGCACAATATTTAAACTGGTCAGTAACGTCGTCGGGGTGGTCACCAGAATATTCTGATCCAATGCCTGCTGAAACAACTGGCTGTCGTGCTGCAACGCGGCGACATAAGCCGATTCTATCGGGATAAACATAAACACCACTTCCGGCGAGTTCAACCCGTCTATCTGGTAATAGCTTTTGTCAGCTAATTCAGCGATCCGATCTTTGACCGCGCTAATATGGGCTTTCAATGCAAGTAGCCGGTCTGTGTCATCATCGGCATTTACATAGCGGGTATAAGCCGACAGGGAAGTTTTTGCGTCGATAATTAAATGTTTGCCTTGCGGCAGGTAAATAACAACATCAGGCCGTTGCCGGCCATTCTCGGTATTAAAACTGGCTTCCCGCTTATAATCTTTGCCCGCCCGCAAGCCACTGTTATCGAGAACATTTTCCAGCATCAGCTCACCCCAGTTTCCCTGAGTTTTGCGCTCGCCCTGCAAGGCTCGGCTAAGTTGGCTGGCTTCAGCAGTAATTTGCTGGTTTAACGTTTGCAACTGTTTTAATTCAGTTTTCAGCTCAGCACGCTGTTTAGTTTCTTCAGTATGCAACATTTCAACTTTCTGCCGGAACCCTTGCATGTCATGCTGCAAGGGTGTGAGCAACTGGCGCATACTCTCCTGATTCTGATTTTTAAATACTTCCCCTTTACGCTCCAGAATATCATTTGCCAGCAGCTCGAATTCTTGCTTTAGAACCGCTTTGTTCTGCTGCAACAGCTGTAATTGCTGGTCAAAATGCTGTTGTTTTTGTTGTAGAGTACTATCGAGCCGGGCGTGGTCTATCGCCAGTTGCTGATACTGCTGTTGCAGGCTGTGATGTTGCAGTTGCAACTGCTGATACTGTTGTTGCCATAATTGACTATGGTGCTCTGTTTTAGCCAATGATAACCGTTGTTCGTGGTAGCGGCGCTGGATAGCGGCGATAACCAGCAACAATACTATGCTAAGAATTACCAGTGCAATTACACTGATAGTCAGTGGTGTATACTGAAAATCTGTCATTCAGCAGTCCTGCCCGGTTCTGGTTATGCGTTACTGCATTGTCGCAGATAAATGTTATATTTCAACTCTGTTCCGGCCCTTACCCTTTGCCCGATATAGCGCATCATCAGCCCGTTTTAAGATGGTGCTGGCATCATCATCGCGAATAAAACAGGCAACACCCAAGCTTACCGTCAGCTGTTTACCATGGGAGAATTCATAAGACGCAACCGCAGCTCTAATTCGTTCGGCCAGTTGCCTGGCTCCACTGAAATCGGTATGCGGGCAAATAATCAGAAACTCTTCCCCCCCCCATCGGCCGGGGACATCAAGTTCCCGACAGTGCTGAAGTAAAATACCGGCAAAAGACATCAGCACCTCGTCACCGGCTATATGACCGTAATTATCATTAATCGCTTTGAAAAAATCCAAGTCGGCGAGAATAACACTAAAGGGGCTTTGATGCCGGACTGAACGGGCTATCTCCTGGGCCAGAATAACATCCAGTTTGCTGCGGTTATATAAACCGGTCAGCGTGTCTGTTACAGACAGGCGCAGCAGCTGCCGGTGTTGTGTTGCCAGCGCTTGCATCACCTCATTGCGGCTGACTTCATAGTAATGTACCAGCGCAATTAAACAGATTGAGGCAAAAACAACATTTAACAGGGTTTCAATGCCAAAACTATCAGCTGGCCATGTCGCCGAGCGCCAAGCCAGCAACAGGGTTAGCACACCAATAAACATGCTGGTTGCGAGCATTCCACGGTGTCTGCCCAACAGAAAAAAAGTGAGCGGCGGAAAAATACATAACCAGTACAGCGAGTAAAAATGGGGCGCAGCAAACACAAAATACAGCAGCAGAAACAGACCAAGCAACAAAACCGTTTGCCGCGTACCTTGCACTACATCGCCTGATAACTGAAAACGTCGCAGCAAAATAGCGGCCAGTGCCGCGCCAATGAAATCCAGCAACGCGACAATATACAGTCCAAAAAAGGCCAGGTTTGCAAAAAAGAAGAAGGTAAATACCAGCACCATGCCGAGCAGCATGCCGTTGATCAGATAAACTTGCCGATACTCAGGATCGGAAGGTTTAAATTGGTGATTATTAGTTATGAATTTTTTTAACACCAGCACCTCTGCCGCATTTAAACCCGATATGGTTTATCAACAGGCCTTCGCATTATTAATCAGCCCTGCAACGCCAGGTACAGACTGCGGCCACTTAACAATAAAGTTAATAACCATACCACAATCGCGACACTATTCTGACGTCGCGAATTCTTATACCTGCCCATTAGTGGCGAATTCACCGCTAACAGCAACGATAGACTGATCACAGGCAATAAAATGCCATTTGCAACCTGGGCAAACCAGATTACGGCCAATGGTTTTATTCCTAACGATGACAAACCAACGCCAACAATAATAATAGTAAACCAGCACGCCCTGAATTGATGCTTAGTCAGTGGCAATAAACCGTTCAACGCATAGGCTGCAGCAAGCGGCGCAGTTATCGCAGAGCTCAGACCTGCAGCCAGCAAGCCCCCAGCCATTAACCAGACAGCTCCAGCGCCAGCCAATGGCTGTAAAGACTGTGCTAAATCAACGGCATTAGTGATTTGATACTGCTGATTAAAAAATGCAGCAGCAGCCGTCGACAATATCGCTATAGAGATTAATCCTCCCAGCGGTATAGCGGTCCGAATATCGGCTTCAGACAAGGCAAGTTGCTCCGATATACTGACATCAGTATCTTGCCACTTGCGGGCGCTGGCGGCTGCATGCAAAAACAGTGAATAAGGCACAACTGTTGTTCCCACTAAGGCAATAACAGAAAGCACCGCCCCTTTCGGTAAGCTGGGCACAAAAAGCCCGGTTAACAGTGCTTTTAAATCTGGTTTTACGAGTAGTAAAGTCAGTATAAATGCCAGGCTCATCAACAGCACCAACCCGATGAGACACCGTTCAATAAATGCATAGTTTCGATGCCACAACACTAACGCCGCCAAACCGCCGATAAGTAATGCCCAGGGGTTTGCTATGCCACTGCTACGCAGTGTTGTGATCAGTTTGCTTTCTTGCCAAAGTGCATCAGCGCCCATACTGGCGCCACTGATGTTTCCCCCCTGATAAGCACTGTTTCCAACCACCACTGCCGCAATAATCAGCAACATTAATGGATATTTAAGCCACGGTTGTCTGAATAATACACGTAAGTTTTCACCTAAGCCCTGGCCAGTAACAATACCCAGCCGTGCTGCCATTTCCTGCAAAATCATTGTTGCAATCACAGAAAAGAGCAATGCCCAAAGTAACGCGTAACCGTAGCTTGCCCCGGCAACAGAAGCACTGATAACGGTACCCGGGCCAATAAATGCAGCGGTTACCAAAGCTGCGGGTCCCAGCCTGAACAACGGTTTTTTTATTGTCATAATGTCTGTTTATTGGCATTGGTCGTTTCAATGTTGCGTTAACAACCGTTATACTACAAATATAATTTGCTTAAAATCATTCTGTAATAACGCTGAGACTATTCAGGTTTGACTGAAATACCGTTGTAACGCATAAACGCCGGGGTTGTTATTTTGAAGTCAGTTACGCTACACATCTTGATTACTGCAGTGCTGGCTGGAGTATACCCTGACGCCCTGGCCGGCAATGACAAGCCATCAGCCGGCAGTAACCCGGTATTGCGCTTTTGTTATGAAGATAAACAACTCCTGCCATATTACGCTGGTAACAGTAGCAGTGTGCCAATGCACCCCGGAGCAACTATCGAACACTTGCAGCAGGCGACAGCCCTTGCAGATGTTGAGTTACAACTGATAAGAATGCCCTGGCTCCGCTGTTTACAACAATTAGCAGACAACAACGTTGACGCGCTGATTGCCTCTTACAGTGAACAACGCGCTGACTATACGTTGTTCCCGACAGATAAACAGGGTAATCCTGACCCTGCACGGGCTATTAATACCAATTCTTTGTGCCTGGCTCATCGTTATGACAACAATTTAGCGACAAAACTGGCTGATCCTGAAATGCCACTTAGTATTTCCCGGCCTTTTGGTTACCGGCCAATTCCGCTGCCAGAGCACGCGCTACTTATTGGCGCGCACTCGCCAGAGCAAGCATTAGAATTGGTGGTGTCTGGCAGAGTTGATACCACAACAGTTACCTGTGAAATAAATGGTGTGGCGGGCAACAAGCAGGAAATTGATCGGCTACCGTTGCAAATTTTACGTCCGCCTATTTATTATTCTGTCGGCTACCTGATGCTCAGTAAGCAGTTTTATCAACAGCACCCAACGGTTGCCAGCGAACTCTGGCAGGCACTGCCGGTAACATTGAACAAAAAGCGCTATATTGACTACCTGGCCTACCCACTTAATTTTTGATGTTAACTATTTTAGTGGGCAGCAATGTTTGGTTCATGGCTACCATTTAGCCTGTTTTTAAGCAACTCAGCCGTCTTTTCTCATTTTCAATAGAAAATTACGATACGATTGAGCTGTTACCGTAACCGGACTTTATTTTGAGTAGACCTATGTTAATCGCTTGTCGTGTTTTAACCGCACTGTGTTTAAGCCTGGTAACCCTGAGTCAGTTTGCATGCAGCAACAGCACGACAGAGGTAGAAAACCTGGAACAAGAGCCTGTCGTATTGCTTATTGCTCTGGATGGATTTAGCCAGCAATATCTTGGCAAATATCCGGCACCTAACATTCAGCAATTGATAGCGCTCGGCGTGGTCGCCGATGCGATGCAACCAGCGTTTCCGACCAAAACATTTCCGAATCACTACAGCGTCGTTACTGGTTTATATCCTGGCAATCATGGCATTATTGAAAACAATATTTATGATCAGGACTTCGATGCCATATTTCGCATGAGCAAACCCGAGGAGGTAACCCACGCCCGCTGGTGGTTGGGTGAGCCAATCTGGGTTACTGCAGAACTGCAGGGGATCAAAACCGGCACCTATTTTTATCCCGGCTCAGAAGCCGCTATCAAAGGCGTCAGGCCCAGTTACTGGCAAGCCTACGACGGCGATATCAATAATACTGAACGGGTTGCATCGGTACTGCAATGGCTACGCTTGCCTCAGGCTCAGCGGCCACGGTTTCTAACTTTGTACTTCAGCACCATAGATGATGCGGGTCACCGGTATGGTCCCAATTCGACACAAGTCAAAGCCGCAGTGGCAGAAGTGGATCAGGCGATCGGACAGCTTATCAGCGGCTTAAAAAAGCAAAATTTATTTAATAAGGTAAATTTAATACTGTTTTCCGACCACGGTATGGCAGAGGTACCGGCTGAGCAGGTTATCGTGGTTGATAATTTGTTTGATACCACTAAAGCCGCACTGACATTATGGACACCGGAAATTGTCTCTATATTCCCCAAGGCCGGCGAACTGGAAAGCATATATCAACAACTCAAAACAGGACTGCCGGCCAGCGCTAAAGTGTATCGTAAAACTGATTTGCCAGAACGCTGGCACTACCGGCAAAGTAAACGTGTTGCTCCACTGCTGATTATTCCCGAGCCTGGATGGCGACTTATGCAGCAAAGTCAGCAGCAACGCTGGCTGGCACGCTCATCAGCAAACAGCGTTACCGGCAGTCATGGCTATGACAATATCGCACCTGAAATGCAGGCAATATTTATTGGTCACGGCCCCGCTTTTGCACGCGGCCAAACCATTGGTCCTTTTGCCAACATCGAATTGTATAACTTAATGTGTGCTATTTTGGAAATTACCCCGGCGCCGAACGATGGCAACCCCGAATGGGCAATGCAGTTACTGCAGATGCAACAGTAAGCATAAGTTACGGCACTAAAGCACTATTGTTCTGGATTGCCGTTTGTGTCACGTTAGGTTTAGTTTGCCTTACACATGGATAACAAATATGCGTAGTCGTTTGTATAATAAACTTTTTTTCGTCGCAACCTTAGTAGTCTTACCCAGCGTCGCAGCGGCGGAACCCGCGTTAAAATTGATGGACGATATCACCGTGTCTGGATTGTCGTCCGGTGGCTATATGGCTGTTCAATTTCATCTGGCGTTTTCTGAAAGTGTTACCGGAGCAGCCATTCTGGCGGGTGGCCCACTATACTGTGCCCAGAATAACCTCAGTACGGCTTTGGCAAATTGCATGGGAAAGGCTGATGCCAAGCCTGATATTGAAGCAATTAACGGTTATTTAGCTCAGTTGCAGCAAGAACAGTTATTACCATCAACCGCCAATCTACGGGATGATAAAGTCTGGATTCTGCATGGTAGTGCTGATAGCACTGTGGCGCCTGTTGTAGGTGCAGCACTTGTTAGCCAATACCAGCAATGGGTGGCCCCTGAAAATATTAAATTTGTGGACAATAAGCCCTTTGCTCATCATTTTCCAACAAGCAGTGCAAAAGGTACGGCATGCGATGTCTCAGAGCCTCCGTTTATTGCCAGCTGCAACTACGACGCTGCCGGCGAGTTGTTAACGCATTTACTTGGCTCAGTGCAACCTAAAGTTGAAACTACCGGCGGCAGTTTAGTTAAATTGACTCAATCACAAGCTGGTAGCCAACTGGCGAAAACCGCCTTCGCTTATATTCCCAAGCGCTGCGCCGCCGGTGAGCCATGTCGTTTACACATTAGCTTTCATGGTTGCAAGCAACATTTTGCGTCTGTTGGCGATGCTTATCTGACACAGACGGGCTTAAATCAGTACGCCGATAGTAATGATTTAGTCATTCTGTACCCGCAGGCAGCCGCCAGCGCGTTTAATCCGCACGGTTGCTGGGACTGGTGGGGTTATACTGGAGAGCAATATATCAGCAATAAAGCCCCACAGTTGCAAGCGGTCATGTTGTTGGCCAGCCACCTGGCGAGTGCACCAGCCATCCCTGAATAGCCGTTTCAGGGCTGGCTGGTTAGCCAAGCAGCAGTTGTTCTAAACATTGCTGCTTAATACCATAAAATTGCTTAATGGCCGCAATTTTATGGAGAACTGCGCTGTTATCACGCTTAGTTTGGCGTTTTGTCGCCAGGATCATTTTATTTTTACTGGTATGTTCCAACGAAATAAACTCAAAAACCTTAGTCTGATAACCATGCGCTTCCAGTAACAGCGCCCTTAAACTATCGGTAATCATCTCCGCTTCTTGTCCCAGGTGTATACCATGCACCAGCATCGGCGCCATCACCTCTGGTAATTGAATTTGCGGTCGGATTTCTTTATGACAACACGGTGAGCACATGATTATTTCGGCCCCGGTACGGATCCCCATATTGATCGCATAGTCAGTGGCAATATCACACGCGTGCAGCGCAACCATAACGTTAATACCGCGCGCTTTAAAATGCTTTACATCACCCTGCTCAAACTGTAACCCCTGTAAAGCCAGTGAGGTGGCGGCGTTATTACACAAATCAACCAGGTTTTGCCGAAGCTCTACCCCGGTTATCTGCGCATCAAGACCCAATGTATGACAAAAATAGTCATGCATCGCAAACGTAAGATACGCTTTACCTGAACCAAAATCTGCCACATGTAACTGTTTAGCCTGCAACAAACCACTTTCTTTCACTGCACCTTGCAACACTTCTATAAATTTATTAATTTGTTTCCATTTATTAGACATGGCAGGAATAATATTGCCCTGTGGATCTGTTACACCAAGCGCGGCTAAAAATGGCCTGCTCTGCTCCACAAACCGATTTTTTTCACGATTGTGCTGGGTAGTTGTCAGGTCAGCCGTGGCCGTATTTTTCACACTGAGCAGACATCTGCCCTTTTTTGTTTGAGTCAATTGTGCCTGATAAGCCTGGGTAGCCAGATGAGCCGCTTTAAATTGGTCGGGCAACAGCTCGGTTAATAAGCTTATTGCTTCGGCCAGCGGGTAGTTCCGGGTTTGATGATTGGTTTGGAATTGCCAGACAAAACGCCAGCGTATTTCCGACTTAATTGCGACTGCGCTGATTTCAAGCCGCTGCAACTGCGCCTGGCTGCCATGATATTTAGTCAATAGCAGCCGCTGCATGCTGTTGTCAGCCATAGCTTGTTCTGCTAACGTCAAAAACCGCTTTAACTCTGCAGTGTATGCTGCGCTTAACTTATCGGATGGTGTCGCTGAAGATGCCGTCAACGCCTGCTCCTGAAATAACAACAATGACAAAGTGTAATAATAACACTGTCACCCTGCTTCAGGCACTACGTGCCAGCATCATAGGTTGATTTAACGGACTAACCCGGTTGCGTAACAAGCGCAGTGCTGTTGCCCGCTTCACTATTTTACCGGCCAGCGTCAGTACATCACTTAACATTAAGCAACAAACACAATCTGCATCCTCTGAAATAACCAATGCTGGCACCCGGCCATCAGCACCGACAATGCTTACCAAATCACCGTGTTGCACGGGTGCAGTAACTTGCTCTGGAAAATACCAGCTCTTATGAGCCTGCTGCTGCAAAAATTGACAACTTAGCGCATGCAGACATAGCTCCAGTTGCTCTGTCTGAGATAGCGATAACACTGCCAGACTATCACTGTATTGCCAGAATAAGCCTGCGTCGGTTATAGAAAAAGCAGCCTGGGTTGGTTTGTCTGTTAACTGACGTGCCGATATATTGGAACAAAATTGTGCCTGTTCACTGATATCCAGCAGTAAACGGTCGCGTTTTTCGCAGTATGTCCAGCTCCAGCGCTCTGACGGCGTTAACATGGTCACATCCTTTGCAAACAAGTTATTGAATTAGCGTATGGTTTTCATCACTATAGCATGCAGATCAGTTTGTTAAAGATTAATTACTTATAACAAAGCAGGATCAGCAACTGATCTTTATAAGCCGTCAATGATCGTTTTAACCAAGGTTGGACCACGATAAATAAAACCGGTATACACTTGCAGCAAGTTCGCACCAGCTGCTAGTTTTGCATTGGCAGAAGCACTGTCGTTAATACCACCAACACCAATAATGGGTAACGTTGAACCGACAGCCTGGCGCAACTGGCTGACAATATCCGTACTCTTCTGCTGCACGGGTAACCCACTCAAGCCTCCGGCCTCTTCGGCATGAGCTAAACCCTGTACCGCGGCACGGTCTAAGGTTGTATTGGTCGCAATAGCACCGTCCATTTTACTTTTTAACAGTGTTTCGGCTACCTGATTAACCGCAAGGTTATCCATATCTGGTGCTATTTTAACAAATACCGGCACATACTTATCGTATTGCGCCTGTAAATCCAGCTGCTCATTTTTAACCGTCATTAGCAAATCCAGCAAGGCATCACCAAACTGTAAATCGCGCAGGCCCGGCGTGTTGGGCGAAGAAATATTCACGGTGATATAACTGGCGTGCGGATAGACCTTGCGCATACAAGTAACATAGTCGTCTTTACCGCGCTCATTGCTGGTATCTTTATTTTTACCAATATTAATACCCAGAACACCTTTATAACTGGCCTTTTTCACGTTGTTGACCAGATAATCAACACCTTTATTATTAAAGCCCATTCGGTTTATGATGGCTTCGGCTTCAGGTAAACGGAATATCCGGGGTTTATCATTGCCTGCTTGTGGCTTGGGCGTTACGGTGCCTACCTCAATAAAACCAAAACCCATCTGGCCAAAAGCATCAATACAGTCAGCGTTTTTATCCAGACCCGCCGCCAGACCAAGCGGGTTTTCAAACCGAATACCGGCAACGGTTACTGGTTTAGCAGCCACCTGCTGACGCCACAACACAGCAGCAGGCGTATTAGCCAGGCGCTTTAAACTGCCCAGTGCCAGATCATGTGCCCGCTCTGCGTCGCAGGCAAACATTACTTTTTTTGCAAAAGAATAGAACATAGATGCCTTCAATATAAAAAAATACCCCGGGGTTAACCGGGGTATTGTAACCATTTAGACCGCTTATTTCAGCACTAAACTGATTGGCTTAACAGCATCAACTCACGCATAGCCACTGAGAATTTCGCAAATTCATGGCTTTTGGTGGTCTTAAACTCTGCCAGCATTAACCGCCAACGCTCAACCAGAATATGATGTTGGCCTAACCAGCTTTCAATGACGTCATCAGCCGCACATGCTTTGCCGCAGGTACGGACAACTACGGCTGTCAGCGAACGTTGTTGCCAGTCCAGCTCTTCACGATAGGATGCCCGAGCCAGTGCCTGCCAGTGATTTGCGACCGGCTGCTGGGTAATTTGCTCCAGGAACCAGTGTAAATCGAGACGATCACCCAATTTAAAGTAAATTTCTGCAACCATCGCCAGCGAACTGCCCTGATTATCACTAACCTGCGCAATATCCATTACTGAGAATACGGTGCTTAATTGCGTTAAGTAACGGGCAATATCTGCCGGTATTCCTTTGCTGGTAAGCTCTTGCTCATTTTCCCGCAATTGCGCCAACTCAGCATCAGCCAGATAACTGGCAAGATCATTAGAAATTGACTTATACGCCGGTTTAAAAAAGTCGACCGTTTGTTGAATATCCATTGCTTTGTTGCGATGACGGATAAACCAACGGGTGGCCCGACGCATTGTGCGGCGTAACTGGAACAATAGCCTGTTTTGCAATGCTGCCGAAATTTTATTGTCAAGCAGCTCAAGCTGTTTCCAGACAGCAGATAAATCAAATAAGTCACGGGCAATAGCATAGCACATGGCGACTTCGCCAATGCTGGCGCCGGTTTCTTCCAGCATCCGCTGAGCAAAGTTAGGCCCCATTTCATTAACCAGCATATTGGCTAACTTAGTGGCAATAATTTCTGCTTTTAACGGATGTGATTCCAGCTCTTTTGTATATTTCTTTTGCAGCTGCTCTGGAAACGCAGTAAATAGTTGCCGTTTAAAATAAGCATTGTCATAGATCTCAGGCAGCACCAGACGCTCTTTCAGAACCATTTTGCCGTATGCAGTTAAAATGGCTAATTCAGGACGGGTCAGGCCAATGCCTTTTACCATGCGCTCTGCCAGCTCATCATCAGTTGGCAGGAATTCCAGCTCACGGTTAAGTTTGCCGTCTTTTTCCAGAGCATGAATAAAGCGGGTATACTCTTTAATTTGCTCAGCACCCAATAACGACGACAATGTAATACTCTGGGTTTGTCGATAACATTCTTTCAACACCAGTTCGGCGACATCGTCCGTCATGTCGTTCAGTAATTTATTGCGCTGTTTCAGCGTTAAATCACCGCCCTGTACCAGGGTGTTTAGTAAAATTTTAATGTTAACTTCATTATCTGAACAGGTTACTCCGCCGACGTTGTCGACAAAGTCAGTATTAATTCTGCCGCCACTGGCTGCAAACTCGATACGGCCACGCTGGGTTGCTCCCAGGTTACCCCCTTCGCCAAATATTTTTGCTTTTAAATCTTTACCGTTAATCCGCAGCGCTTCAGAGCCCCGGTCACCAACCTCAGCATGGCTTTCGCTGGTCGCTTTAATATAAGTACCGATGCCGCCATTCCAGATTAAATCTACCGGCATCATCAGACATTCCCGGATTAATTCATTTGGCGTCAGACTGGCTTTAGTCGTACCTAACATTTCTTTCATTTGCGGTGACAACTTAATTGCTTTAGCACTGCGGGCAAAGATGCCGCCACCTTCCGAAATTAATGATTTGTCGTAGTCTTCCCAGGTTGAGGTTGGCAGGTTGAACAACCGCTCACGCTCAACATAACTGGTAGCAGCATCAGGTGTAGGATCAATAAAAATATGCATATGGTTAAAGGCAACCTGCAAGCGAATATGCTTTGAAAGTAACATGCCATTACCAAACACATCGCCAGCCATATCACCGATACCTACACAGGTGAAGTCTGTTGTCTGACAATCAATACCGGTTTCACGGAAATGCCGTTTTACCGCTTCCCATCCCCCTCGCGCAGTGATCCCCATTTTCTTGTGGTCATAACCATTAGAGCCACCCGAGGCAAAAGCATCACCAAGCCAGAAACCATATTCTTCTGATATCCCGTTAGAGATATCAGAAAAGGTTGCAGTGCCTTTGTCTGCCGCAACAACCAGGTACGGGTCATCTTCATCTAAACGGGTCACACTTTGCGGCGGGACTATATTGCCCTGAACTATGTTATCGGTAATATCCAGCAAACCACGGATAAAAGTGCGGTAGCAAGCTTTGCCTTCGGCAATAAATGCATCCCGGCCACCGGTTTCAGGCAGTTTTTTACAGACAAAACCACCCTTAGCACCTGAAGGAACAATAACCGTGTTTTTAACTTGTTGTGCTTTTACCAGGCCCAGCACTTCAGTGCGGAAATCTTCACGCCGATCAGACCAGCGCAAGCCTCCTCGGGCTACTTTGCCAAAACGTAAATGCACACCTTCCACCCGCGGTGAATAAACAAAGATTTCAAACATCGGCAGTGGTAATGGAATATCAGGAATTAAATCAGGCTTAATTTTAAATGATATATAGGGTTTGTCGCTGCCATCAGCCGCCGGCTGATAATAGTTAGTCCGCAAGGTAGCATTAATCATATAAACGAACCGGCGGATGATCCGGTCATCGTCAAGATTCGCCACATTTTCCAGCTGAGTATTAATTTGTTCTTCTAATTTTTCAATTGCCTTTGGACTCGCTTTTGACGATGGGGCAAACTTCTTATCGAACAGCTGCACTAACAGACCGGCAAGCTCCGGGTAACGGGTAAACGTACTTTCAACATAACTCTGACTGAAAGTACCACCAATTTGCCGCTTATATTTGGCATAAGCGCGAATAATAGACGCCTGACGCCCGGTTAAACCCGCGCCCAGGATCAGCCGGTTGAAACCATCATCTTCCAGTTGTCCGGCCCATACTTTGGCAAATGACATCTGGAAACTCTGCTGCGCTATGGCAAAATCAAGTGGCACATCGCCATTCAGCGCCATCGAGAAGTTTAATATCCAACTGACAGAACCATCCGGACACTTTACTGCATATGGCGTTTCACCAATAACCCGTAAACCAAAGTTTTCAAGCATCGGTAGCACATCGGACAGATGGATCGGATGATCTTTATGGAATAAATTTAACCGAACGGCTTTGCTGTCTTTACTTTCTTCCTGTGGCCGGTAAAACAACATTTCTAACGTATTATCGTCATTTAATGCTTCCAGCTTACCAATATCGACCAACGCATCACTGGGAAGCATTTCCTCTTTATATGCTCTGGGGAAGCTATTAACATACTTGCGGCCAAGCTCGCGCCCGCGGGCTTCACCATAAACACCGGTTAAGGCTGTTTCTAATTTATCTTCCCAGGTACGGGCCGCTTCAACCAGATTTCGTTCAATATCTTTCACTTTATACTCGACATGGCTATCGGTGATCCGAACCAGATAATGGGTGCGGGCCAACACAGATTCAGAAAAATAGGTAGTAAACTCTACCGGCTCAGCAGTTCCCAACGCCTGTTGTAAAATGGCCTGGGTTTCTTTACGCAACTGTGTGTTATAGCGTTCGCGGGGTACGTAAACCATCGCAGTGACAAAGCGGCCAAAGGCATCTTTGCGCATAAATAAGCGGGTCATATCCCGCTCTTGCATTTGTAATACGCCCATCGCAACATGCAACAGCTCATCAGCACTCGCCTGAATCAGCTCATCACGCGGATAAGTTTCAAGAATATTCAGTAATGCCTTGTAAGCATGGGTACCGGTCGCAAATTCCGACCTCGCCATAACCCGCGCCAGTTTGCTTTTCAGTAAGGGAATATCAGCGGCACTGTTGTTATACAGTGACGAAGAATACAACCCTATAAAACGATGCTCACTGACGACTTTGCCGTCTTTATCAAACTGTTTTACCCCAATGTAATCGATATAAGCTGGTCGGTGCACCCGGGATTTATTGTTAGTCTTGGTCAATACCAACACCGTTGGACTCAACGCCTGCTTCCGACCAGTATCCGGTAGCTCTGATAGCAATAAATCACGGGATTCTGAGCGGCGCATCAACCCCAATGAGCTACTATCAATCCCGGCAATTTTATAATCACCCTTTACCGGCGTTATTTTGTATTCCCGATAACCCAGCAAGGTAAAGTTATCTTTCACCAACCAGTTCAGGAAGTCAGTCGTTTCTTTAACTTCATCGGCTGCGGCTTTACCACTTTGTTTGGCAAATGTTTTAATCACATCCAGCAACTTTTGCCGGGTCGGCTGCCAATCCTGAACGGCCAGCGATACATCTTCCATTACAGAATGTAATTCAGCTTTTAAAGCCTGAACGCTGGCGTCATCCGTGATCCGATCAATTTCAATATGAAACACGGTTTGTTGGGTACTGGACGCCGCTTTACTACCCAGCTTAAAGAAATCGGTAATCTGCCCAGTCTTATCGCGCTGGGTTTGCAACGGATAATGCAATAATAAGTGTGCCGCTATACTGTGCCGGCTTAATGCCATACGCACAGAATCAACCAAAAACGGCATATCCTGCACCACTATTTCGACAATAGTGTGTTTCGACTCCCAGCCATGGCGGGCAATTTCCGGGTTATAAACCCGAATGCGGGCTTGTGGTTCAGCATGTTGATTAAACGTCTGCCATAAACTCAGCGCAGCGCCATACAAGTCGCTGTCATTGCGGCCGACTAAATCTTCGTTCGACATGTTTCCATAAAGGGTATAAGCAAACTTTTCAATCAGCTCAGGCTGTTCTTTGACTTTTTGCGTTATCAGTTTGCTGACGTTTTGTAGTAGTACAGAGGGATGACCATCTATCAGTGCCATTATTGTATCCTTTTTCAGAGCACAGCGTTTTAAAGCCGGATCTAGCTAACATACAAGGTCTTGTCTGCTGCGCAGTGTAGTGACTATTGTAGCGCTTTTGAAGCACTATTTCTGGCTTTTACGCTGGTTAAACCAGTGGTTTTTAAGGCTTTTGACAACTTATTCAGTTCGCTTAAATAGAAAATGGCCTTTCGGCCATTTTCGTGTTTAAACATGCAAAAAATAATTATTCGGTTTACTGGTTTTTACGCCAGAACAACGCAGCTAATGCGGGTAAAACCACAATAGCACCCAACATGTTGACTATAAACATGAAGGTTAACAGGATCCCCATATCAACCTGGAATTTCAATGCCGAAAATACCCAGGTACTTACGCCTATTGCTAAGGTTATACCCGTAAATAATACGGCACTGCCCCGCTCTTTCAGCGCTTCAAAATAAGCCTGACGCAGAGGCATGCCATCTCGCAATAATTGGCTCATGCTGGATAAAATATAGATACCGTAATCGACACCTATACCTACGCCTAATGCTATAACTGGCAACGTAGATACGGTCAGACCAATTTGTAGTTTAGTCATTAATGCAGTAGCCAGCACCGACACCACATACAATGGCACCACGACAGCAATGGTGGCACGTAACGAACGGAAGCTAAGCAGACATAAAATGATTACTGCACCATAGACATACCACATCATCGGTTGTTGTGCCGCCGCAACCGCTTCGTTTGTGGCAGCCATTACACCCGCCGGACCTGATGCCAGCATAAAGCGTGTTTTGTCATCTCCCAGTTCGCTGCCATATTTTTTTGCCGCAGCCACTACCCGCTCTATAGTTTCGGCTTTGTGATCTTCTAAAAACACCATTACCGGCATCACCGAGCAGTCGGCATTTAACAAGCCGGTGCTAGTTTCTACCCGCGAGCTGGCCTGCACCAGTGATTGGGTATTTCGAGGCAATACCCGCCACTTCTGGTTACCTTCGTTATAAGCGGCATTAATACTTTTTGAAACCGACGCCAGAGATACAGCAGACTGCACACCAGGTACGTTTTCCATCAGCCATTGGAACTGATCAACCCGGTCCATGATGTCATGTTCAGTACAGGCACTGGGTATGGTTTCAACCATAATATTAATGTAATCAACTGATATAGCGAAACGGTCAGTAATCAGCTTGGTATCCTGATTATAACGTGAGTCTTCATGCAAAGACGGTGCGCCTTCATGCAAATCACCAATCTTAAGTTGCTGACTTTGCCAGTAACCTGCCGCAAACAGCAAGGCCGTAATCACAATAATGCCATAGGCAAAACGCTTAGTGGCAAAAGCAGACAATGCATACCAGAATTTATCGGCTTTAACTGACGGGGTCGCCACCCGCGCTTTGTAAGCAGCACTGAACTTAACAAAAGACATCAGGACAGGCAGCAGGATAAGGTTGGTCAGAATGATAACCGCAACACCCAGGCTGGCAGTAATCGCCAGTTCCCGGATAACCCCGATTTCGATAATCAGTAAGGTTAAAAAGCCGACTGTATCAGATAACAACGCCACGCCACCCGGCACCAGTAACTTACGGAAACTGGCTTCAGCAGCTGTTTTTGCATCCATACCCGCGGCAACGCGTTTGCCGGTTGAGTTAATCATTTGCACGCCGTGGCTTACGCCGATAGCAAACACCAGAAACGGTACCAGTATCGACATGGGATCAATACCAAAACCCAGCATTGTTAGCAGGCCCATTTGCCAGACGACCGCTATAAGTGAACAGGCGATGGGCAAAATGGTTAGCATTACTGATTTCGAGAAGAAAAATACCATTAATGCGGTGACGACAATCGCCACCAGAAAAAACAACACTACGCCTTTGGCGCCATCGGCAACATCACCCACCATTTTAGCGAAACCGATAATATGGACACTTATCTGGTCACTCTGATGCTTGGCACGAATGTTTTGCTCAAGTGTCGCAGCAAATTCCAGGGTATCAACGGTTTCACCGGTTTCAGGGTCAATGTCCAGCAATTGTGCGGTAATCATGGCGCAGCTGTAATCATCTGCTACCATCCGCCCGACAATACCGGCTTTTTCGACATTAGCTTTAACGCGTTCTAATCCTCTTTTGTCAGCAACAAAATCGGCCGGAATCACCGGCCCGCCGGCAAAGCCATCTTCTACGACTTCAATGAATCTTGTACTGGGACTAAACAAAGACTTAACTAATACCCGGTTCACCCCTGAGGTATAGAGCACGTCATCATGAGTTTGCCTGAATGTTTCAAAGAAGTTTGGATTGAAAATATCTCCACTGGTATCACATACCGCAATCAGAATATTGTTGGCGCCACCGAAATCTTCAGCGTGCTCCAAATATGTCTGCATATATTCATGCTGTAACGGGATATTTTTGGTAAACGCCGCATCAAGCTTTATGTCTGTGGCTTTTATCAATAAGCCAATGCTTACTAATAAAAAAACGATCAGTACCAATATCCGGTGCCGAAACAATGCATATTCAAATTTATTAACCAGCCAATTTACACTCATATTATTCAGACTTATCCAGATTTAATACTTTAATGCCAACCTCAGTAACCAGCAGCATCTGATCACCTAAAACGACACCATTTAAAATTGCTTTGCCATCATCCTCTGAGCGCTCAGTAAAACTGACACCATCATCCGTGCTTACTAACAATGCACCGGCATTACCCGCCAGATACACATTGCCGGCAGCGTCACTGAAGACACTGTTCAGCGTCGCCGCTTCACTGATATCGACCTGTTGCCAGTTTTGGCCATTGTCTTCACTACGAAAGACATGCCCGCGCAAACCAACCGCTAACAAACCCATTTGAGGGGTGCGATGTATATCGAATAAGGAACCGTTATAGAATTCTTCCATCCTTAACCAGCTGTCGCCAAAGTCATTACTTTTTGCAATAAACCCGGCTTCGCCAACCATATACAACGTATTACCATCCACATACAGCCGGTTAAAATGAGGCAATATAGAACCGAGCTCTGCCCTGTACGCATCCGGATCGGATTCTTGCAGATCTAACAAATACTCTTTGTCCTCCTCTGCTGCAAGCTCTACAAAAAATGATTGTTGCCAGTTATTGCCGCCATCAGATGTGCTGTAAAACAGGCCATAGGCCCCCACTGCAACACCTTGCTGTCCATTACGAAAATACACATCCAGCAATGGCTTGTCTGCATCAGGTAAAAACTGTTGTACCTGCCAGCTCGAGCCGCCATCTGCGGTTGTCAGAATAATCGCATCGTGGCCAACCGCCCAACCTTGTTGCTCACTGGTAAAATAGACGGCGGTTAAATTGCTTTGCGCTGGTACTACAGCCTGTCGCCAATCAGTGCCGTTGTTACTCAGCAAGATATGACCCCGTTCACCTACCGCTACATAAAAGTCATTACTGACTTTCTGTACATCGGTCAATAATGATTTTGTCGCCAGCGTGACCTGGTAAGCAGGTTTAAGTTCGTCGCTACTTACCTCATCTGCAAATGCATCAATTGCCAAAGCGCTCAGTAACACAGCAGAGCCTGCCACAATCAGTTTCTTTAACATAGGCCGCGTAATTTCTCTTAAATTTTGTGATTACAATTATTGTCGGTTCAGATAAAAAAAACGGCCGGCCAATGCCAGCCGTTTTTCAGCTTCAAACCTTAACGAGTTCCGGCGCGACGCAGTGCTGCCGGCGTGAAGTCATTATCAGACACATCTAACGAGAAGTCATACATTCTGTCCTCATTATCCAGGCCGATAGCAATGTAACGGCGTGAATTAAGGTCATGATAAACTTCTAACGTACTCCAGTGTGTAGGTACTTCATAATAGTTCAGACCATGGGCTACCGCTACCCGGTACATATCTCCACGGTTGTCATATAAATCGGCAACATGGATCTGCCAGCTATCTTCGTCAATATAAAACACACGCTTACCATATACATGGCGGGTGCCATCTTTCAGGGTCGCTTCAACAACCCAGACGCGGTGTTTTTCCCAGCGAACATAATCAGGATTAATATGACCGGCCATCAAAAGCTGATCATACTTAACGTCTTTGCTGTGCAGTTTGTAATCGTTATAAGCGATATACATTTCCTGCTTGCCTTTCAGCTGCCAGTCATAACGATCCGGTGAGCCGTTAAACATATCAAAATCGTCAGTGGTACGCAGGCCATCTGATGCAGTACCTGGTGCATCATAAGCAACGTTTGGTGCACGCCGTACCCGACGCTGACCGGTGTTATAGGTCCATGCCTGACGAGGAGTGGCTACCTGATCCATTGTTTCATGCACTAACAGCGCAGTACCAGCTAGTCGCGCCGGCGATGTAACGCTTTGTTTAAACCGGAACAGAATATTCTCTGCTTCCAGGGCATCAGCCGTTGCATCCGGGTGTGAATACTTGAACATGATTTGCTCATCAAAACCTATAACAGTATAGGCTCCACTTGCGGTTGGCGCGGCCTGACCACCGTTTCGGCCAGCTGCTACTCCACGATAGCGGACAATGTGGTTCCATACGGCTTCCAGGCCATTCTCAGGTATTGGAAACGGGATACCAATTGCTGCATTGACCAAGCCGTTACCACCTTGCACTAATTCAGCGTCAGTGGCGATTTTTTTGGTCGCATCATAAAAGTACTGCGGATACGACGCACTACGACGCGTTGGATAAACGTTCATTTTGAACGTATCAGGATAAATATCAAATAACTGCATCATGCCAGGACTTAAAAAGTCCCGGTATTCAGCGACATTCGATTTATCAATCGTAAATTGAATTTCATCGGCCGCAAATGGGTTTGGGTGGTGATCCCCTGCGCTGTAACCGGCTGGCGCACTGGTAATGCCGCCAGTCCATTCAGGGATAGAACCATCAGCATTTCCGGCTTTTTCCGCACCAACAGGTGTCAAATCATTACCAAGTCTGGCGGCCTGCTCTGGCGTTAACTTAGCCAGTGCATTGCAACTAAACACCAATGCAATTGCAGACGATAATAGGGTGAGTTTTTTCATAATCGGCTCTCGTCCCTTAAATAGAGTATTTAATATTAAAAGATACAAAATCACGGTCAGCAACGTTATTTGTCGTGCCTTGACCGCCCCAGAACCAGTTATAAGACAATTCAGCTGACCACTTGCTTAAGTAGTCAAAGCTAACGGCATAGGCTGCCGACTTTCTGTCTTCAACAAACATAAATAATGGATCTGGTGTAATACCGTTTACGTCATGTGAAAATACCAGACGTTGAGACATATTTACGCCGGCAAATATATTGTTGTAATCGGCTTTGGCCAAAACACGATAGCCCCACGCCGATGTTGTTGGGAATGGGTTGGTTTCTGCACCGTCAGATAAACCGGTATGCAGTCCGGGTATTTCTGCACCGTTGGCACCAATTAGCGGACCACCGCTGCGGTCTGTATTCGGACCATTTAAGCGCAGTACATCATATGCAGGCATATCATTAATGCGAATACCACCTACTTCGGCCAGCATGGTAAAGTTATCAGCACCCAGCGTTGGGCCAAACAGATGCGTGAACGTCATCTGTGCTTGTACCGTGTCACTTAAGATATAACCCTGAGCAAACTCGCCCGGACCAACCTTTTCACCGATTACCCGGCCAATTTGTGAAATCCCGGCTAAATCTGTACGCAAGCCTGCATTCGCTAATTGCTCTGGCATACCGGCGTATAGAATTTCAACATCATCGATCTGCAGCGGTTCATCCTTGCGGTAAGAAATTTCACCGGCAACCGACGTGCCACCTAAAGTGGTGTTAAAACTAAAACCGTACAGCTTAATATCTTCAGGATATTCCAGCAGCGCCTGAGAAAACATGCTCATTTCTGCCAAATTATCGCTGGTAATATTGCCCTGATTTTGTGCCAGGAAGCTTAACGATTGCAACACGCCTAACAACGCACCAGACTCCGGATTAGCCCCCACTCTGAAATCAGAGGCGATACCCGAGATAACCGGCACACGGCTGTGGTAGTTCATGTAATATAACGCAAATTCAGTGTCATTAAGCTCGGGCGAATAATACTCAAACTTAATACCGTACTGGCCACCATTTTTTGGCTTAACTTCGCCGGCACTACCTTCAGGCCGTAACGTTACTTTGGTTGGGTAAGCAATTGCCAGGTTGACGGCATCAGCGCGCTGCTGTGCAGTGCTGGCAGGATTAGTTATCACTTGTAATAGCTGTGGGGCAAACATGGATAACGTATTCATTTCGCCAACCAGGAAATCCATATCAATATCCGGGTTGCCTGCAAAGCCTAATTGTACATTTTGAGCGTAACCACCGCGTCCGGCAAAATCGTTGGTAGAAAAGTAACTACCCGGAACCGGCAAGTAGCTTTGCTCCCAGTCATATTGATAGAACAACTCTGTAGACAGGTTTTCAGTCAAGCCTATGGATAATGTCACCATGCCGACAGGAATAAAGGCTTCTTTTAAGTCAGCACCCGGGGCTCTTAAAATACCCACATCAACCGGAGTTATATTAATACCGTGCGGAATAAAAGTACTCTCACCCCAACTCAGAACCTGATTACCAACACGAACGGTTACCGGGTTCATGCCATCATTAAAGCTGAAGTTGCCATATACGTAGGCATCCAACAAGCGAAGGTCTTTACACGCTAATTCTCTGGAACCACTGTCGGCACAAGGGTCGACCCTGTTACCGCTTAAAGGGTTGGTGTAAGCCAGATCCTGATCTGATATTGCAAAATCATAAAAATACATAAAGCGGGTGAACAAACCAATATTTTCACCGCTAATAGATAACTCATGCAGCCCTTTAAACAGGCTGCTGAACATGTCACCGCGATCAAAGTTCAGATTTCCTGCATCACCGTTACTGGAGTATGCACCTGGCTGGTCCCAGATTTGAGAGTTGGCGTACACGCTGTTAAAGTTCGGGCTGCCATTGCCGTCCAGATAGTAGCCATAGCCAGTCCAGTCAAAACGTGGATGGTTTACTTTGGAAATAGTATCCCAATTACGCTCCTCTGTTCTAATGCTGCCGCCATAAGAAAAGGTTGAGTCGAATACAACCTGGAAATTGCCGACATCAAAGGTTGCTGCTTGCGCAGGCACAATGGACATTGCCAAAAGTGCAGATGCAACCCCCAAGGCTAACGGACTTTTATAAAAAGTATTAGGCCTTTTATTCATCTTGTGATCTCCCCCCTGTCCCTGCAGGTATGTTTTATGTATTTTTTAATTATTATGCTGAACCAACTGCTCGGAGCTCAGCTTGCATCACAGAAATAATTACATCATTTTAGGGTGTTAGCAAGGCTTCTGCTTGCGTAAATCTGTTGATTTTAATTCAATTTTTGCCAATCGCTCTACATTACATTTGGGATTAGCCTGCTTTCAGTTTAATCACAGACTAAAGCTACGCACAGGCATTTCATAAGCTAATGAAATTAAAGGTCAAACCAGATGAAACTGCAAGCTAATGTTTTAATCTTCCGTTTAAAGTAATAACTCTAATTAATTTTTTCTAATCGCTGAAAAGCACCCGCTTCAGTAAGCGTCAACCGGAAACGCCCTCGTAAACCTAAGCTGCAAAAAAAACGTTGAAAATGTTTTAAGCTTAGTTGAATGCGCTCACCGCTATCGGCGGTGACCACAACATAGTGCACTGTACCCTGATAAAACAGCAGACATTTTTCCCGCGCCAGATAAGCACTGAATACATATTGTGTTTTCATGGCAAGCTTTTGCTGATTTTCTCATATAAATCATTACTTAAATTAGGGCTTGCTGCTAATTGCTTTAATTGAGACAGCATATGCTGACGCCGCTCTCCTGCAAAACGCTGCCAGGACAATAAAGGCGTAATCAAGCGAGCCGCAACCTGCGGATTAATCGGGTCCATGGTCGCCACGACATCTGCCAGCACAGCATAGCCCTTGCCATCGGCACGATGAAATTGCTCGGGGTTTCGCATACTAAATGCACCATAAAGTGCTCTGACCCGGTTCGGATTCTTCCAGCTGAATAATGCGTGCTTAGATAACGCACCAAGGTCGCTGAATACTTCATCTTTTGGATTAGTGGCAAGTAGCGAGAAGTACTTATCCATAATCAATACATCGCGTTGCCACTTATCAGCGAAGTGCTGGTTCAGTTCTGTGCCGCAGGTTAAACCAGCATTTTGCGCACTGGCCAGCGCCGCGAGCGTGTCGGTCATGTTATCAGCCAGGTAATAGTGAGCTTTTACCAGTTCATCAGCCTGGCCATTTAGCGCAAGATAGGACAGGCAACGATTGCGCAGCGCTCTGGCGCCAACCGCTTGCTCATCATAGTGATAAGCGTCAGTGGTGGTGGCGTTATAGCATTGCAACCAATGCGTGGCGAGAGCCCTGGCCAACTGCTGTTTAATACCTGCCAGGCTGTCAATGATAGTGGCAACCGGTATTTCTGTGTATTGCTCAGCCAGCGTATCAAAATCAGGCAGTGTCAGTAGTTCTGCTGTCAGCGCTTTGTCTGCCAGAGGCTCAGCAAGCCATTGCTGCATGATTTGCAGCAGCGCGTCAGGCAGGATAATGTCACTTTGTGGCTGCAGCACTTTTTGCCGGATAAGCGTTGACCAAAGTACCTGCATCGCGTCCCAGCGAGCAAAACCATTAGTCGCTTTTGCTGCAATGAGCATTAGCTGAGGTAGCTGATAACCCTGCTGTAATTTAACCGGGGCAGAAAAGTTTTCCCACACAATCAGCGGGTCACTTATAACGTCAGTAACACAGAACCGCTGGCTGGGCTGATTCAGCAATAATAAATGTTGTTGATTAACCCGGCCATCAGCGCTGAGTAGCTGTACTTGCAGCGGAATAAGTAATGCTTGTTTGTCATGTTGATCCGCAGTTGGCGCATGTTGCTGGCTAATATCGAGCGTCAGGCTTGATGTGCTTTCATCATAATGCTGCTCAATTGTAACTAAGGGCGTACCGGATTGGCTGTACCAAAGCCTGAATTGGGTTAAGTCAGTACTGTTCGCATCTTGCATTGCACTGACAAAATCATCACAGGTTACCGCCTGACCATCGTGCCGTTTAAAATATAGCGCCAATCCCTGATTGAAACCGTCTTCACCCAGAATGGTTTGGAGCATTCGAATAACTTCAGCACCTTTGTCATAAACGGTGACCGTGTAAAAGTTATTCATTTCCAGCACTTGCTCGGGCCGTATCGGATGCGCCATCGGACCGGCATCTTCCGCAAACTGGGCAGTACGGATAAGTTTAACGGCATCAATCCGGTTTAACGTTGCCGAGCCCATATCGGCACTGAACTCTTGATCACGAAATACTGTCAGCCCTTCTTTCAGGCTAAGCTGAAACCAGTCGCGACATGTCACCCGGTTACCGGTCCAGTTGTGGAAGTACTCATGGCCAATGATAGATTCAATATTAAAGTAATCTTTATCGGTCGCGGTGTGATCGTCAGCCAGCACATATTTACTGTTGAAAACATTCAGGCCTTTATTTTCCATCGCCCCCATATTAAAAAAATCGACCGCGACAACCATGTAAATATCCAGATCATATTCAAGGTTATAACGTGTTTCATCCCAACGCATGGCCCGCTGCAAAGCCGCTAAGGCAAAGCGCCCTTTATCAGCCTGCCCCGGCTCTACAAAAAGTTGCAAGGTAACGTCACGACCGCCTTGGGTAACAAAATGGTCGGTAATACAATCAAAATTTCCGGCCACCAGCGCAAACAAGTAACAAGGCTTTGGATAAGGATCATGCCAGCTTACCTGCACCTTACCATCAGCCAACGGTACTCGTTGGGTGTTATTGCCATTCGCCAGCATAAAAGGCAGCTGCGTTGGATCAGCAATAATATGCGTGGTGAAGACAGACAGCACATCGGGGCGGTCAGGGAAAAACATAATACGACGAAAGCCCTCGGCTTCACATTGACTGCAATAAACATTATTGGCCAGATAGAGACCTTCTAACGCGGTATTAGCTTGCGGGTTAATTTCTGTGGTTATTTGCAGCGTAAATTCAGCCGGCACATCGTGAATAATCAACTGGTCATCTGTTTGCTGATAGTGTTCTGCGCTTAACGGAACCTTGTTAATGGCAACCGTAATTAACACCAGCTGTTGGCCGTCAAGTACCAATGGCGTGTCCGCTTTTTGCTGGGTTACCTGCATCACCGCAGTCACCCGGGTAGCGTTTTCTGACAGCTCAAAAGTCAGGTCAATTTCAGGAATTAAATAATCCGGTTGCTGATAATCAGCAAGCCGGCGACTGCTGCGTACTGAATTACTGCTCATATTCACTCCTTAAACGCCTGTCATTGCCTATATCAGGAAAATATCCGGTAAAGCCTGAACATCGTCAGGCTTTACCGGAAAATCAGTTTTTAACGGCCTCTGTCTGCGCTAATCCTGCCGGTGGCGTCAACCGCAAAATCTTGATGCCCAGGTAAGCATACACAATTGACAATATGGGGTTTATTAAGTTAAAGAACGCATAAAAAGCGTAATCTAACGGACTAACACCCAGTACACCATGCATATAAGCGCCACAGGTATTCCATGGGATTAACGGACTTGTGATGGTGCCACCGTCCTCCAGCGAGCGGGATAAATTCACTGGCGCCAGACCACGTCGCTCGTATTCTTCTTTAAACATACGCCCGGGCATAACTATCGACATATACTGATCAGCGGTAAGCAAGTTGGTCACGAAACATGTCGTTATTGTACTGGTGATTAATGATCCCGTGCTGCGTGCAAAAGCCAGAATGGATTGGACAAACTTACGTAGTAAACCGATTTTTTCGATAGTTGCACCAAACATCATGGCACAGAATACCAACCAGATAGTGTTTAACATACTGGCCATGCCACCACCGCTAAGCAAATCGTTCAGGCTGCTGTCACCGGTTTCCAATGCAAAGCCGGCATAAAACGTCTGCCAGACTAACTTCAGCATACCTATTGCCGCCGGCACGCTATCGTCAATAAGTTGCGCCAGCAATTCCTGTTGAAACAACACCGCCCATAGTGCGCCCAATAAGGCGCCGATAAAAACGGTTGGAAAAGCCGGAACCTTTTTAATTGCCATAGCCAGCAACACCAACAAAGGTACTAATGACACCAGGCTAATATTGAAATGCTGTTGTAACACAGCGCTTATTTGTTCAATCCGGGCAAAATCAGCGCTTATATCGCTGTTTAAACCGATAACCGTAAACAGCAACAATGCCAGGATATAGCTGGGTACTGTTGTCCATAGCATATGCCGGATATGCTGAAACAATTCCGCGCCGGCTACCGCAGGTGCCAGGTTTGTTGTTTCACTTAAAGGCGATAGTTTATCGCCAAAATAAGCACCGGAAACAATAGCGCCGGCGGTAATAGCCGGTGATAACCCTAATCCCGATGCGACCCCAATCAGTGCAACACCAATCGTGGCCGCAGTAGTCCACGAGCTACCAATACTCATGGCTACAATACCGCACAACAAACACGTTGCGGCATAAAACCAGCTAGGATTAAGTAACTGTAAACCATAATAAATCAGGGTTGGTACGGTACCCGACAACATCCAGGTACCAATCAGAGCGCCTACCGAGAGCAGAATTAATACCGCACCCAATGACAATGAAATACCTTTTACCATGGCACGTTCCATCGCATGCCATTGATAACCATTTTTCAGACCAATAATTACCGCAACACCGGTGGCAATAAACAACGCTATTTGGTTCGGACCGTATGATGAGTCACTGCCAAACAAATAAACTGAACCAGACAATAGTATAACTAATACTATCAATGGGATAGACGCATCCAACAAACTGGGATGTTTTTCAGACATTAACAATGCTCCATTTAACAAAGGCGCTTGTAGCGCCTTTTTTTATTATTATTGACGGCTTTTGTCGATGATTTACAACGACCGATAAAACATAAACACAATAATCACCGGGCAGACAAACCTGACATACCAGGGCCAAATCCGCCAGAACACACTGTGCTCTGCATTAACGTCACCTTTTTTAAGCTCAGCCAGAATGCTGTTTCTGTGCCAGACCCAGCCAGCAAATATACATAGCATTAAACCCAGGAGCGGTTGGCTGTAGCGGGTCGTTAATGTAATAACAAAACCAAATAAAGTAGCAAAATTCAGCAGGATGATCACACTGATAATAAAGATAAGTGCAGCAATAAGCCATACTGCTCTGTTTCGGGGCACTTTACGGTTTTCAACCACATAAGATACCGGTACTTCCAGCATAGAAATCGAAGAGGTCAGAGCGGCAATAGACATCAGCAGAAAAAAAGCAAAAGCGATAATCAGACCAACCGATCCCATGGTTGCAAACAGTGAGGGTAGTACGGTAAAAATTAACGTATCTTCTGCCAGTAAGTCACCATTTTCAGCAAATATCTGGACACCATTATGCAGCGCAACATACATCGCAGGAATAATTAATAAACCGGCCAGCACCGCTACACCAATATCAACCAGGGCTACAGACGCACCTAACTTTGGTAAATTTTCTTTATGGCTAACGTATGAGCCATAAATAAGCATAGTACCAACGCCCAACGACATCGAGAAAAAAGCCTGCCCCATTGCACTAATCAGTAAATCAGGGTTTAACACTTCAGAGAAGTCAGGGAGCAAATAGACTTTAAGCCCATCAATAGCGCCTTGCTGCGTCATCACGTAGCCAAACAACACTAACATTAGTATAAACAGGGTTGGCATTAACCTTACCGACCATCGTTCAATACCGTTAACCACACCGCCGCTTACAATGCCAATAGTTAGCAACATAAACAGGCCACAAAACAGAATATTTCGTGGCAGACCAAAGGTTACCAGCCACTGAGCGAGCGGTTCAAGACCAGCAAGATTGGCCAGCGCTTCCAGGGTATAGGACAACATCCAGCCACCAACAATGCCGTAAAAGGCCAGAATGAGTGAGACGGTAGCTATACCCCAGATCCCAACGGCTCTGCCTGAACGCCCGCCGGATATTTTGCCCAGCGCATCAACTACGTTGGACTCTGTAGCACGACCTATCAACAATTCAGCCATTAGCACCGGATAGGCAAGCACAAACGCCAGCACCAGATACATTAAGACGAATGCTGCACCACCGTTGCTGGCAACCTGCGCGGGAAATCCCCATACATTACCCAGTCCAACCGCTGATCCTGATGCAGCCAGGATAAAACCCAGCCGCGATGAAAACACACCCCGTGATGTCATAGTTAACCTTTATAATTATTATTTATCTGACCCTAACAAAAAGCGGTATTAAATACCGCTTTCTGGTGGTTGTTACTGCTAATTACTATTTTTTTGCCAACTGGCTTGATGTCATTAAATCAACGGTAATATTGGCCGCCTCTTCCAGAAATGGATCCAGCTCGCTGATAATTTCCGGCGCGTCATCAACCGTCGTAACTTTTTCCAACTCCAACCGGCTCAGGCGCTCATTCACACGGCTCAGTTGCTGGGCTTTTTCCTCTTCACGTTCAGTTAGCCGTTCTGATTCTTTCAGTGAAATGGTTTTGTCGTCCTGCTGTTGTTGATAGTCTTCGATATCAGCCATAAGATAAGAAAACTCTGTTTCTTTGCTTATCCGTTTCTGGTGCTTTTCATACAGTAACGGTACCAGCGCCTGAATATCGTTAACACTGGCGTAATTCGCCGGCGGAATGGAATCCCACGGCAACGCATGTTCTTCTTTACTTTCGCCCCATTCCGCAGGGTCAATCGCAGTCGGGAAATGAATATCAGGAATTACCCCTTTATGCTGAGTACTACCGCCGTTAATCCGGTAGAACTTTGCAATCGTGTACTGCACGCTACCAAGTGGCTCTTCAAACATGTCGTAAATCCGACCAAGCCCTCTATGCTGCTGCACAGTCCCCTTACCAAAGGTTTGTTCACCAACGATAATTGCCCGACCGTAATCTTGCATCGCCGCTGCAAATATTTCAGAAGCCGACGCACTATAGCGGTCAACCAGCACGGTTAACGGACCATCGTAATAGCTAATGCCATCGGTATCAGGAGACTCAGTAACTTTTCCGTCGCCCTGTCTGATTTGCACAACCGGACCACGTTCGATAAACAGGCCGGTCAGCAAGGTTGCCTCCTGCAAAGAGCCGCCACCATTACCCCGCAGATCGATAATAATACCGTCTACTTTCTGCTCTTTTAACTCTACCAGCAGGGTTTTAACATCATCTGCCAGGTTGTTATAAAAACCCGGAATACTGATAACCCCAATATTCTGGTTTAACTGATTAAGTTTAGGCTTTAATAACTCGGCTTTTGCTGCGCGGTCTTCCAACCGGATTTTATCGCGAACAATAGTGATGACATCTGCCTTATTGCCGGCGATATCACTTCCGCCTAATACCTGCAAGCGCACGGTGCTGCCTTTAGGCCCTTTGATCAGGTCTACGACATCATCCAGCCGCCAGCCAATAACATCGACAAAGTCTTTCTCATCCTGGGCAACGCCGACAATTTTATCTTTAGGCTTAAGTTTTTGGGTTTGGTCAGCCGGACCACCCGGCACCAGGCTTTGAATAACGGTATAGTCTTCATCAGCCCGCAGTACGGCGCCGATACCCTCCAGCGACAAATTCATCTCCTGCTGAAAACGGTCAGCATTACGAGGCGATAAATAAGAGGTATGTGCTTCTATAGCCCGGCCAAACGAATTCATAACAAGTTGAAAAACATCTTCACTGTTGGTCTGACTCAGGCGCTTCTGGCCGTTACGGTAGCGCTTTGTCAGAATTTCCCGTATTTCATCGTCGGTTTTACCGGTAAGTTTCAGGTTCAGTGAATCAAATTTAACCCGTTGGCGCCAAAGCTCATTGAGTTCGGCCTGGTCTGCCGGCCATTCAACCTGCTCGCGGTCATACTGGTAATCATCATCGGTAGAAAAATCAAACTCTTTGGCCAGCAAGCTAATCGCATAGTCAAAACGCTCTGAACGACGCTCCAGGGTGTGATTAAACATATCAAAAGCAAAATTCAGGTTGCCTTTGTTCAGCCCATCGTCAAATTCTTCCTTAAAACGTGAAAAAGCCTCAACATCGGCCTTTAGTAACACGTTACGGTAATAATCGAGATTTTTCAGATAAGTATTAAAGATACGCACCGACAGCTCATCAGTCAGCTGAACGGGAACATAATGGCTACGGGTAAACAGCGCGGTTATCCTTTTACTGGCTGTTGCATGATGTGGCGCCTGTGCAACAAGAGGAAGCACCAGGCTGTCTTCTGATTTATCAGACTCTGCATTTACTGCAAAAGCCAACATTAAACTTGCCGCTAAAATGGATAATTTCTTCATAAGCTACTCTGTCTTAGTCAGGCCTGATACAAATTGTCCTGACGGGTTTTTACCACCATACCTGAAGCTAACTGCACAGTTACATCATCTTTGCCAACTTCCATTACCGTCGCGGTCATCGGTGATTGGCCTAACTTAACCAATACACTGGACCCGACCTTAAGTTGGTCATTAGCAACCGCTGTTAAAGGCTGTGATGCTGCCGGCGATGCACTCGCGGGCTTTACTGCCGTTTCACTGCTCAGCTTAGTATTGTTAGAGCCCCGCTCTGCTGATTTGTTCGGCTTTTTTTTGTAAGCAGGTTTGTCTGCCGCCGGTTTAGCCTTTGCTTTCTGCTCAGCCAGCCTTGCTTTACGCACTTCAGCCGCTTTTTGCTTACTATCCTGCAGGGTCTGCAGTGCATGATCAGCTTGCTGCTGATCTATTTGTTCACCGGCCTCACCTTGCAAATCTACGCGGGCAACCCCCGGTTGGATTGCTTGCAAGTAGCGCCAGCTGGAGGTGTACACCCGCAATGCCTGACGTAACTGGGTTTTACTCACCAGATTGTCTTGCTCCAACGCAGCAGCCAGATCCTGGAAAATACCAATTTTAAGCGGCTTTGCTTCGCCCTTAACACTGAAGCATGCCGGGAATTGCTGTGCCAGGTATGCCAGCACCTCTTTAACATTGGCAAGTTTGGCGATTTCCGCCACGCTCTCTGTGCTTGTCGTTTCTGTTGTGTTGCTTTGTGCCGCTGTTAACGCTTCAGTGGAGGTTGTCATTAATGTTTCACTCTTCTTCTTCATCTGCACTAATGCTTGCTGCTTCAGTATTCGACTGTTCAGCGTCATCAATGCCCAATTCAATTTGTTGTCGCATATACACCAATGCCCAGCCGATTAACTCATGTTCATCAACATCCAGCAAGACGGTATCGCTGCCAAGTTGCTGCCACAGTTGTGGCATTAACTGTTCTATTTGTTCTGTACTCAAATCTTCCGGTAATGCATCCCAAACCGCATGAATAATGCTATTTATACGATCGGTAACCAGTTCTTCTTCGCCATCCCAGTCGCCTACTTCAGACACATTTAACAGGTAATCCTGGACGGTCAGCAAATCTTTCATAGCGGTAAACTTAACTTTTGCTCAAACAGCACTACCAGCTGCATCAGATATTGTTTATCAATGTTGTCAAAGCGTGCCAGCTGCGGGCTGTCAATGTCCAGTACCGCGACAACTTCACCGGCTATCCGCAGCGGTAACACTATCTCTGAGTTACTCGCCGCATCACAGGCAATATGCCCGGCAAATTGATGTACATCCTCAACCAGCTGCACCTCGCCGGTTGCAACAGCAGTGCCGCATACCCCTTTGCCAACGGCAATCCGAACACACGCGACCTGGCCCTGGAAAGGACCAAGCACTAATTCACCCTCACGCATAATGTAAAAACCTGCCCAGTTAAGTTGCGGCAGACTGTTATAAAGTAAGGCACTTAAGTTGGCCATGTTGGCAATAACGTCAGGTTCATCGGCAATTAGCGCCTGTGCTTGCTGCAGCAGCAAATCATATTGAGCAGTTTTTTCGCTAGACATCGGTTTGCGGTTTCTGTTTACCAGTATCAAAGGCATTACATTACTTGGTTTGCAGGTTAATTTAAACCTTTTTAGTATGAAACACTGCCTCGACCAGCACGAATTCTGCTTAGTCAGCCCTTAACTGCTGATTAATTGTTCAGCGCCGGCTGCTACGGCTGAAATTGCAATGGATTTGCCGGGTAATAGCACGCTTCAGTTTGTGGCTGGTGTTCAAAAAAACGGGTGTCTTTGTAGGGTAATTTCATAAAGCCACCGACACCCTCACCGGTTATCAACGGTACCTTGTGTAAAATACTTTGCAGCAACGCGGCAAATTCCGGTTCAACCGCGTTATCCAGTAACCGAAAATAACTGTGCACTTTCATATAAAGCGGTGTCACTTCAAAAATAATACAACCGGTATGCCGGATCAAATTCAGCCGTGCAATATCATCCATAATGGCATCAGGCAGTACCAGCTGCTCATCCGGATCTTTACCGTCTTCAAAATATGAATGTTGCTTGCTTGCGTCTTCCTGACTAAGCACCGCTGCTAACTGATAATGAATAATGCTGCCGTCCGGCACAACAAAAGGGGTTGCGGTGCTGTCGCGGCTGATATGAATTGTGTTGCGCGCATCAAACAGGCAGGCTTTAAATACCCCCAGTTTACCGATAGCCCGGCCCAGTGCCACCACATTATTTACTGCATGCGAAAATGCGACTTTCAGGCTGGCATCGTAAAGGTTTAAGCTTGAATCAATGTATACGCCGCTGGCCTGCCAGTGAATGGCCAGGCCACCTACCACCGGATAACGCGCCAATCGGCCTACTGCAGCAATAAAGGCTTTTTCGGTCTCGCCCATTCCCTCCAGATAGTTTTTGTAATAGCGCTCCAGCTGCACATCATCGACATAATGCAAGTCGGCATCTTCCTGATGTTCCCGTAAAAACGATTTGCGCGACGAATACACAACGGTATCCAGCTCCTGACGAACATCACTGCACCACACCGGCAGAAGCGGGCTTTGAGGTAAGATGGGCAGCGCCGGCAACACTAACAGGCTTAACTGCGCCATCCGGCTCAGAAAATAATCGCCTGCCTGGCCGCGCAATTGCCGATCATCCGACAACATACTGTCCAGCAAAGTCGCAAACTCTACTGGTAACCCGAGGCTGCGGGCCGGAATTGCCTGGCGGCCAAAACGACATGACTGGGCCGATGCCAGCGCATACAAGGTACTGGCCACACCCTGCTCATCAAAACGCGGGCTGGACAATTCACCACTGCGCTGCTCGGGGCCAATAAAATACACATCGCCCATTCTGGCGTTAGAATGCTGTAAATCTGCAGACATCAGCTGCATTACATTGTTAGCCAGATACTGGCCCTGGCTGTCTAACTGGGCATGCACCGACGAGCCCCAGTCAATTAAACTTATTTTGCCGCTTTGTTCATCAAACACCAGATTAGAGGGCTTAATATCACCATGCACAATTGGCGCAGGCTCGCCATTGATCTGCTGCTGCCGTAAAAAACCAAGCAACTCGGCCAGCTGCGTAGCAATATCAATCAGCAGCCGTACCGGCAAACGCCCTACTTTCAGGCTGTACTGCTCAAGGTCCAGGCCTTTGGCGCGGGCCATCATCAATATGCCCTGCTTTTTTATCACCTGATACGTAATATAGGCCGGTATTGCCGGGTGTTTAACCAATGACAGCATATACGCTTCATCAGCGAGGCGCTCCTGAATATGCTGGGCTAAATTAATGCGGGAAAACTTAAAAACGTAAGACACCCCATCCGGCCCAAAACCGGCAAAGGCAAAACCATAAGCCCCTTTGCCAATCAGCTCAATTTGCCGGTAACCCAGCTTTTCCAGCTCATCAATACACAGCGCTACCCAGTCTTTCAGCTTGCGGGCATCATTGGCATTCAGCAGATATACCGACTGCTCTTCCGGTATATAGAAGTTGCGCAACGGGGTCTTATCGGCTTTATCCGGCATAGGTTCCTTAATGACTAATAACGAAACAGGCTTACGCCATAACACAACGTTTTTTTGCCCATTGCCGCAAGCTGGCAACACGTTCAGCCATTACCACTGACAGGGGCTGTGTTTCAGCCAGTTCAGCCAGCAGATGCGCTAAACTGAAGCCACCACCATCAGCATGCATACGATAACTGGCACTGACCACTGCCTGCTCCAGTTCAGCACCGGAAAAACCACGGGCCAGTGCCACGCATTGGCGCAGTTCATTGTCATCCAGGCTTAACTGGCGCCGGTTAAGGTGCAGGGCCAATAATGCTTCAATCTGCGGGTCCGTCGGCAGGTCGACAAAAAATATCTCATCAAACCGGCCTTTACGCAGCAGTTCAGGGGCCAGCTCATCAATATTATTGGCGGTGGCCACCAGAAATACCGGTTTATCGCGCTCAGCCATCCAGGTAAGCAAAGTTCCCAGGATCCGCCGGGTAACGCCATTGTCGTTATCGCCACCGGCCAGGCCCTTTTCAATTTCATCTATCCATAACACACAAGGTGCCATAGCGTCAGCCTGTGCCAGCGCCTGGCTCAGATTTTTCTCGGTTTCACCAATATACTTATTGTACAGCGCCGCCATATCCAGCCGCAGCAACGGTATGGCCCAGGCACCGGCAATTGCTTTGGCCGCCATACTTTTGCCCGTGCCTTGCACCCCGGTTAACAAAATACCTTTGGGGATGTCCTGGCCATTTTGAAGAAACGCCTGCTGACGCTGAGATAACCAGCGCTTTAGGTTTTCCAGCCCAATGACATCATCCAGACTCTTAGTGTCAAACACCTGGCTTAAGGTGGCGCCACTTTGCAACAGGTTAAACTTAGCACGGTTTACTCTGGCAATATCAGAGCCGGTTATCGCACCATCATCTGCTATTGCTTTATAGGCCAGCCGCTTTGCTTCATCAAAGGTCAGGCCGTGTAAATTTTGCACCAGCGCACTAACATCAGCCGGCGCCATCTCAACCAGCTGACCGTATTCCCGGCTGAATTTATCAGCCGCTTCGCTGATAATCTGCCGGATTTGCTGCTCACTGGGCAAAGACAGCTGAAAACGATAACTTAACCGCGCCAGTTCAGGCGGGGTTTGCAGCGCATAGCTTAATAAAATCAGGGTATGGCCGAGGCTGTCATGTGCCTGGGCAATCTCTTTAATAAAGCGGATATGGCGTGGTTCATTTAAAAAGGGATGAAAATCGCATAAAACATAAATACCGGGAATACGGGTGCCTTTAATCTGGGCCAGTAACTGTGCTGGCTCGGTGTTAAAAGCCTGCGGGCTACTTTCCCGATCCGTGCGCAACAAACCATCCGTAATGGTCCATTGAAATACCGGGCGCATCACATTTACCGCCAGCCGCTTAATTAATGCCAGCGCCCGCAGCTCTTCATAGGTCTCAATGATGATCAGCGGGCTTTTTGCCTGCACCAACACCCTTAAGTCTTCAAATTCGTACATCTGTCTTCCCTGTATCGGTTTAACCACAACCATAAAAAAACCCACTGTTAACGTGGGTTTTTAGCAGAAACAGTGGCAATTGCCAACTGCTTAAATCATGTTAACCAACATAGCGCTTGGCTGCTCCAGATACTGTTTCCACAGATTGGTAAAACGAGCAATAGTACCGCCATCAATGATCCGGTGATCACCCGACCAGCTAATCTGCATTAATTGGCGGGCTTCTACTTCACCTTTTGCATTAAAACGCGGCAGGCTCTGTACTTTGCCCAGCGCCACTATCGCAACTTCTGGTTTATTAATAATGGGCGTTGCGACCGTACCGCCAATCGCACCAATATTAGAAATGGTAATAGTGCCGCCTTTCAGATCTGCGGGGCTGACCCGGCCTTCCCGGGCCGTCTCAGTCAAGCGGCTTAGCTCGCGGGCAATATCAACTATCGATTTAGCCTGACACCCTTTAACATTCGGTACCAGCAAGCCCACTTTACTATCCACTGCCACACCAATATTGTGTTCGCTAAAATAGCGTAATTCGGTGCAATCGCTGTTTGGCTGGCTATTCAGTACCGGAAATTCTTTAATCGCCAGCGACAACGCTTTCATAAAGAACGGCATCATCGTCAGCTTAACGCCTTGTTTGGCGTAGCTGTCTTTTAAACTCAGCCGCAGCGCAATCAGCTCGGTTAAATCAATTTCTTCACAGTAGGTAAAGTGTGGAATAGTGGCGACTGAATCGGCCATTTGCCGCGCCATTGCCGCTTTAATACCCTTAATGGCTTCAACTCTGTCTGGTGCCAGACTAGCTGAACGCTCCTGCGGTACCGGCTGGGTTGGCGTTTTAGTCGCAGCCGGTTGCGAGGTTGCACCATCGGCAAAAGCCTGTACATCCTCTTTGTAAACCCGTCCTTTATCACCTGAGCCCGGTACTTTTGATAAGTCTATGCTCAACTCGCGGGCAAGCCGGCGCACCGCCGGGCTGGCCAGCGCTTTACCACTGGCAGCGGGTGCAGTATTCGTTGCGTTGTCGCGACTATTATTAGCACTGGCACTGGTATTAGCCGCTGCAGCGGTTTGCGGCGTAGTCTGCGTGGCAGCCGAACCAGCCTGACTAACCTGACCGGCAATTTGCATCGCAAATAACGGCGAATGCACTTTAGCTATTTCACCTTTGGCGTAATACAATTTCGTGACGACACCCGAGTACTTAGCCGGAATTTGTACCAGCGCTTTGTCGGTCATCACATCACATACCGGCTGATCTTCTTCAATAGAATCGCCTTCGGCGACCAGCCAGTCAACAATTTCACATTCAACAATACCTTCGCCAATATCCGGCAAAATAAAGTCTTCAGTGCTAGTTGTAGCGTTATCAGAACCAGCAGCAGGCTTGGCGCTATCGCTGGCAACATTGGCCTGGCCCGGCGCTGCTTTGCTGGCAGCGGCCGGTGCAGTGTCGCCCGTGCTCTCGTCAGCCAGTTCCATCGCAAACAGCGGCGCATGTACTTTGGCTATTTCGCCTTTGGCATAATACAGTTTGCTGACCACACCATTATGCACCGCTGGTATTTGCACCAGCGCTTTGTCCGTCATAACATCACATACCGGCTGGTCTTCTTTAATGGTGTCGCCTTCGCTTACCAGCCAATCGACAATTTCACACTCAACAATGCCTTCGCCAATATCCGGCAGTATAAAATCCTGTTTCATGCTGCCTCCTTAGAAATTAACCGAGCGCATAATGGCTTCGTAGGTTTTAAGATGATCGGCCACATACTCTTTTTCCAGTGCCAACGGATACGGCGTATCGAGGCCGCAGACCCGCTCAATCGGGCTTTCCAGATGTAAAAAGCACATTTTCTGGATTGTGGCCGCAATTTCACCGGCAAAACCACCGGTTAACGGCGCTTCGTGGTTAATAACCAGCCGGCCGGTTTTCTTGACCGATGCCGCCACAGTATCGGCATCCCACGGTAAAATACTGCGTAAGTCGATAACTTCACAGGACACGCCCTGCTCCTGCGCCATGGCTACCGCTTTATCAACTATTTCCATCTGTGCGCCCCAGGCTAAAACCGTTACGTCTTTACCCTGTTGCACCACGTCGGCTTTACCCAGTTCAATTTCGTAGTACTCTTCAGGCACTTCGCCGGTTGACGCCCGGTAAAGTTTTTTCGGTTCAAAGAAAATTACCGGGTCGGGGCTGGCAATCGATGCCAGTAACAGGCCTTTGGCCTGATAAGGATCGCGTGGAATAACCACCTTTAAGCCCGGGGTATGGGCAAAATAGGCTTCTGGCGACTGGCTGTGATAATGGCCACCCGCAATACCGCCACCATAGGGGCTACGAAACACTATGCCGCCGACATCAAACTCATTGCCTGAGCGATAGCGGAATTTGGCTGTTTCATTAACGATTTGGTCGAAGGCCGGAAAAATGTAATCAGCAAACTGAATTTCCGCTACCGGCTTCATGCCCTGCGCCGCCATACCGTTTGCAAAACCAGCGATACCCTGCTCAGTTAGCGGCGTATTAAAGCAGCGGGCTTTACCGTATTTTTCCTGCAGTTTGCTGGTCGCGCGAAACACGCCGCCAAAATGGCCAACGTCTTCCCCAAAACACACCACACTTTCATCTTTTGCCATGGCTAAATCAAGCGCGTTGTTTATCGCTTGCAGCATATTCATTTTTGCCATTAATCCAGTCTCCCCGCCGTCACCGGATAGGCATCCGGGTATTTTCTGATATGATTTTTTAATTCATCTAATTGTTGTTGCAGCGCCGGTATCGGCTGTTGATACACATCAGAAATTAAATGTTCAATGCCCGGTTTGGCTACTTTTTCAGCCACTTTTAACGCATCCAGGATGTCGGTACGCAATTTATCGGTTTGCGCTTTATCAGCGGCTTCATCCAGCCAGCCTTTTTTCACCAACCATAAACGGAAACGCGCTATCGGGTCAGTTTTGCGCCATAATTCTTCTTCTACTTTTGAGCGATAACCACTCGGGTCATCTGATGATGAATGGGCACCTAACCGGTAGGCCATTGCTTCAATCAACACCGGCTCATTGTGTTTCAGCGCGTGCTCGCGGGCCATTTTCGTCGCCTGGTAAACTGCCAGAATGTCGGCGCCATCTACCCGTATTGCCTTCATACCATAACCTACAGCACGACAGGCAATACCATCCCCAACAAACTGCTCGTTAGCCGGGGTTGAAATGGCGTAGCCATTGTTACGGCAAAAGAACAGTACCGGCGCTTTATGCACTGCCGCCATATTTAAACCGGCGTGAAAATCACCTTCCGAGGCGGCCCCTTCTCCAAAATAACAAATGGTGGTCTTCGCTAAACCCCGCAGCTTCTGTGCGTAGGCATAACCGCTGGCTTGTGGAATTTGGGTACCCAGCGGGGAAGATATCGTCATGTAGTAAATATCTTTACTACCATAATGCACCGGCATCTGCCGGCCTTTCCCAAGGTCTTTTTCATTAGAGAACAACTGGTTCATAAACTGTTCGAGGGTGAAACCACGGTAACGCAAGGCGCCCTGCTCACGATACTGCGCCATGATCATATCCTGATCATCAAGCGCGGCGGCACTGCCGACTGTGGTGGCTTCTTCGCCCAAACATTGCATATAAAAGCTGATACGGCCCTGACGCTGCGCGGCTAACATCCGCTCGTCCAACACCCGGGTAAATACCATGGTATCGTACATTTTTAATGCGGTTTCTTTATCCAGGGTGGGTTTATCAGCGCCCTCGTACAGGTTGCCATCGTCTTTCAGAATTCGCAGAGTAGGAATTTTTAACGCATCACCGGCAGTAAAAGCTGCTGTATGCACCGTGGTGATGGTGGCGTTATTTGGGTTTGTCATAGCTATCTCTTGGGTTGTGGACACGCTGTCGATTATGATTATTTGCCGGGAACTTTACCTTTACGTAAACTGCATTGCAACCGTGCTCAGGTACAAAAAAACCTGACGGCCGGCAGAGCTGTCAGGTTATATTTACTAAAGAACCAGCCGGGGTAAACGGCAAAAGCTGCTGTTATACCAAATTACCGGCCACTGAGGTTGGTACCACCATTAACATTGCCCGCTGGCCCACTGCCACTTTAGCATTAGGAAATATCAGTGCTTCCCCTTCACGCTCTACCCGGTACTCGGTGTCACCATCGGTTGCCAGCAAGGTGCCAGCTGGATAACTGGTAAAGTTTTCAACATCATCAGCAAAGTGCAGTTTAAAGTCCTGGGTTTGCTTCACGATTGAACGGTATACCTGATACATATTAAATTCAGCAGCATTAAACGGGCCGGCTTTGATTGGCTGACCACTGACTAATGCCCGTAAACTCTGTGCTGCTTTGGCAAAACTGGCCATATCATTCTGGCCAAAGGCTTTTACCTTGCCCAGTTCAATGGTAAATGAATTGGCAGCATGTTCGTTCGAGGCATAGTAGCTAAAGGTGGTGGCCGGCGTTTGCATCAGCAATACGGTATGCACGTCACAAGCGGCTAAAAACGCAAATTCGGCCTTACGCCACGGTTTATCATGTAAAAACGGACATACCGCAAATTTTTCAAAGCGCGAGCCCCGAATGGCCGTATGTAAATCATACAAACTGCGGTTACGCGTTGCTGAGTTGGTTACGGGTAACTGTTGAAAAAAGCGACTAACGTATTGCTCCAGTGCTTTAGCGCGCTGTCGTTCGGCATTAATCAAACCCCCGCCTTTACTATGATGACCAGAAAAAAGTCGGTTAAGATTTTCGGCTATTTCCCGTTGCCCGGCATTAATAGCCGGCGGATTACCAAACAAAACTAATAATCTTACCGCTGTGGTCAGCCTTTCCTGCAACAGGTCCTGCACAATAGCCGCACATATTTCAATTGGCGCAGTTTCATTGCCGTGAATACCACAAGACAGCACAACGTCATCATCGGTGTCAGTGGCGGGTTCAAAACAAATAACCCCGGTATCCCAAAGCTGTACGCGGGTACCGTTGTCCAGGGTAAACTGCGCTGGCGCCATACCATCGGGGTGCGCCAGGGTTAATGCTAAAAAATCATCAGTGGCTAAGGGCCGCTGCGTCATAGGTTTTTACTCCGGTTTTCTGAAAAAATCGTTGGCGAAACATCGCGCTATTTTCGCGTAATTATTTGAAATTCCACGACCTGGTTACGCCCTTTCGCTTTGGCGCGGTACATGGCTTTATCGGCATTGGCCAGTAACTGTTTTAAATCATAACCGCTGCTTTCGCTACCGCTAACCCCAAAGCTGGCGCTCAGGGTAAATTGGTGGCTACTCGCGCTACAGTCAATATTGACAATGGCATCACGGCAAATTTCTGCCATTAATGTCGCTTTGTCCAGGGCACAACCGGGCATCATAATAACAAACTCTTCGCCGCCAATACGGGCAAAAATGTCATTAGAACGCATAAACTGCTTACAGGTTTGTACCACCTGTTGCAGCCCCCAGTCGCCGGTTGCATGGCCATACTGGTCATTTATCAGTTTAAAGTGGTCTAAATCGAATAATATAATCGCCACCGGCAGCTGCTTGGTTTGGCTGTGCTTTAGTGCCAGCCTGGCTTGATTATTAAAGTGATAACGATTGCTGACCCCGGTCAGCTGGTCATACTCTGCCATTAATTTAAACCGCTTACGCCCCACCAGGCCGCGGTAGGCCAGCATCAGGGCAATAAAACCGGCTAAGGCCGCCAGCACTAACATTAAACGACTATTTTTAGCTTCCTCCTGATAGATGCTTTGCTGTAAAAACAGTAATTCGTTATCCCGGTCCAGTAAATTAATCCGCTGATTTTTTAATTCAATTTCTGACCTGACAGTATGATACGCTGCCTGACGTGAGGCTTTGTCGGCATTTAATTTGCTCTCCATTTCCCGCGTTTTTTCTAAATGCTGTAATGCCTGCGGAAAATTCTGCTGCACCTTGGCTACCTGATATAACGTGTCGTAAGCCTCAATAACCGCGAAATTATTAGGGCTGGCCTGCGCAGCTTGCAACGCTTGCTCTGCCAATTCAGTGGCTTGCTTGAGTTCACCCTGCTGCAAATGCGCCTGAGCCGCCAATACACGGATCTGGGATATTAAGATGGGATACTTAGTTTGGATTATTTCATCGATATGCTGTCGGTACAGACTAAGTGCTTCAGCACTGTCATTGTTTTTCAGCAAATGCCGCATAAGCTCTTTTCTGGCTAAATTTGCCGGAATAACCTCTTTGACGGCAACACATTCGTTAATGACATTATTGGTTTCTTCTGAGGAAACTGTAACACCGGATTGCTGGTATTTAGCATCTAAGGCGGTAACTCTGATCCTGCATGCCAGCTTTGCAGATACAGAATCAAAGTCAATATAACGAACGTACAATAATGACAGGTCATAGCGTTCAAGCTGATTATAAGTAAACATCGCAAGCGCTATTACCTGAGCAAGTAATTCCGGATCTTTAATGGCAGGAATGCTATTAATCAATTCGTCAAAGTAAGTAAATGCCAAGCTGTGATCATTTGATAAAAGCAGCACATTAACAGTAACAATTCGCGCTCTTGCAATAAACTCCGGGCTCGCATAACCTTCCAACAAAGGTGTTAACGTTGGCAAGACTTTGTCGTACTGACCCTGCAATGCTTGCTCATAAGCGGTTAGTAAGGTTAAATAATCGGTGTCATCTTGATGCGCCAGCGGCAATTGCCTTAACCGGGCCAACTCTGCCCTGAAATAAGCCTGATCTTCCAGCTTTATCTCGTCTAATCGCTTAAGCTGTTGCCGCACCGTTAAATTAGGTGCGGTTGCATTAGCAACCGCCAGCAGATCACTGTTTGCAGCCGCGGCTGCAGCGCCAGGCATCAACTGCAATAAAATAACGACTAACAAGGCCTGTAATGGTTTCACTTTGTCAACCCCACCACCTGGCGTTAGCCACCATTATACGGCCTGCTTTATCTCAGTATCGTCCGGCTCTGGTGTATCTTCGGGTTGTTTTTCCGGCTGGCTGGCAGGCTCTGGCTCTTCCGCCGGTAAAATCATACAAACAATTTTATTATTGGCATGTAATAGCTGCGCTAATTTAATATCGTCTTGCTGGCAAATGGCTTGCTGCACGTCCGGGTCCAGATTAAGCGGGTTAACGATTTTTGCTAACTGCGACGGTGGCAGATGACGTAGCGCGGCATTTTCACCCAAGGTTTGCATTAGTTGTAGTACATTGTTCATGCTGTTATCCCTGTGAAGGTTATTTGTTAATAAATGCTATTTATTAATTATTTTAATAACTGATAGCAATTGCGATTTTCACAATACACAAAGCCCAGCCGGCTAACCAGCTTTTTTGCGGCAAAATTGTTGGTAGCGGTGCAAAAAGTAAAACCATACAGCTTCGGTTGGCCACGCAGTTTTTGGCATAAACCGCGAATAGCGGCTTGGCCTCCCCCCCTTTTTTGAGCCGACGGTAACAACATAATACCCAGTTCAGCCTCAAACTTACCATCAGGCCCGCTGGTTTGTTGCGATCTACCCTCCGTTAAGCCCATTGCGGCAAGGGGCTGCAAACTGGCTGAAAATAAGCCTGAATATTGGTTTAATACCGTGTCGACCAGTACCAGAAAAACCCGGCAGCCAAAATAGCACTGCTCACTGGCCATATCGTTATGCTTAAGTGCCGCGTTAAAACTGGCGTTTGCCTGCGCCGCAGTTAATGGCTTGCCGATATACTGCATAACTTGCTGGCTACAATACAGCTGCTGATATAACGCCTGATCAGCTTTAGCCAACAGCCGGGCGCTAAACCCGGCACTCTGAAAGCAAAAATCCGTGCTACTAAGGTTGCTGATTATTCTGGTCATCAGCCTGCAGTGCTGCCAGTTTATCCAGAATGTACTGGTTTGCTATCATTTTGGTTACCGGCGGCACAACCAAGGTTGTTTTCGGGTCAAGCTCTGCGTTGACTAAGTCGCCAAGTGGCAAGGTGGTGATCCGCGGTTGCTGAATTGGCAGCGTTACCGCTTCATACAAAATAACCGGGTGGCTGGGCGGGTAATGTTCGGCTAAAACATCAATTAATAATTGCCGGTAAGGCACGCCGGTGCTGAGTTTTGCCAGGCTACGATCGCCCGCCACCCCAACCTGCCATAAAATAAGGTAGGCGGCCGGGTCGACCGTGCGTTTGTAAAACATAAACTGGCTGGTTTCAAAATGCTGGCAACCAAAGGTACCGGGATCAATGGCTAAATCGGCGATTAAGCAGTCTTCTGCTGAAATACCCGGCTCCATATGGGCAGCAAAGCCCGCTGCTTTGGCCTGAGCAATAGCATTGTGCGGTACCCAGGCAAATACGCCAGGGTGGCCATAAAATGCACCGACCACTTTTTTGCCCAGCTGCACTTCAGCCAGCATCGCGGCTACCATTTGCTGGTAACTCAGCATCCGTGATACGCCGGTTTGATAATAAGGCTGCAATGAGCGGACATCACTGTTCATCTGTTGCACCCATTGCTCGGTAATACCATCCGCCACCAGCACAAACACCACATCGGCCTGTTCAATATAACTGCGGCTTAACGGACTAATATGTGACCCTAATGTCATGCCGGTACCGACACAAACTAAACTACCTTGTTGCAAATGCTACTCCAGCACGGGTATTGGCCGTTCAGTCTGCTGCGGGTAACCAGCTTCGTCAAGTGCTTGCAGCCCCTGCTGATTAAAATAATTGTAGTTGTCATCGTTGCCGTTTATCGCATCCCGGTGCCAAAGCTGCAGGATGTCGATAAATTCAGGGTCGCGGCGGATTTTATGAATTACCTGATTTATTTCAGCAATTTTTTGCTTGCCCCATTCGTTGTTGGCGCAGCCTATTGCCCCGGCTACAGCTTGTTGATAATTTTCTGTTATGGGTATGGTGACCATCGTCCGGCTGTACAACTGCTCAAAGTAACTTGCAATAATCGGGTAATCGATAGTGTAATCGAGCCGGCCAGAGCTAATCATATTTAAAATGGCTATTGCTCCGCCGGGGCCGGATCGGGCCAGGTAAGGGTCATGTTCATTCAGTAGCGGCTGTAAGCTACCATAGCGACGTCCCGCCGGGTAACCAAAGCGAAAACGGGGGTCGTCCAGCAGTTTGTCTAACGATATTTTCTCGCCATAGAGGGCTGTTAATGTTTTGGCGGTGGTTTCGTTAGTAATAATCTGGTGCGGGTAATATAAATGAGTGGGCAGGCTGTAAACCGCCCGCTCTTCGCCTGCTGGTTTATAAATCATGCACGGAAAACAGACCGGTTCTTTGTTGTCCATGGCCTGGGCAATACGGGGTTGTGGCATTTGCAGATAACTGGGCCGGTAATGTGGCATATGCCTGTGCACCACTTTGGTCAGCACATCACAAATTCCCTGTCGCTGATATTCACCATGCAATACGTGAAACGGTGGCGCATCATTTATGGCCCAGTGCAGCCGGGTATCACTAGCAGCAGTCGGCTCTGCCAGGGCGTTACTGCCAGAAAGCAGAATTGCAGCAAGGAATTTGAGCGGTTTCACCATGTCAGCACACCTTAATCATGACTACCTTAGTAGAACTTTAACGGCCACCGACCACAATTGCCAATCTGTATCAATAAAAAAACCCATCCGAAGATGGGTTTACTAAACAAAACTGTTGTTTACGTTTGCCTATTTATTCTGCGAAGCGACCTTGCAAGGTTTAAGTTTCCAGACCCGGCTAACATAATCCTCAATAGAACGGTCAGAGGTGAATTTACCCACCAGTGCCGTATTAAGAATGGCCTTTTTGGCCCAGCCCGCTTTATCGCGGTACCAGCTGTCAATTTGCTGTTGTGCCACAACATAAGACTCAAAATCAGCCAGCACCAGATAAGGGTCGCCGCCTTCCAGCAAGCTGTATTTAATGGCTGCAAGTTCACCCGGTTTACCCGGGGTAAAGTAGTCGGTTTCCAGCCAGTCTAAAATGGCCTTAATTTCCGGATTGTTATGATAGTACTCATGGCTATGATAACCCTTAGCATGCAAGGCTTTAACCTCGTCAACCGTTAAACCGAAGATAGCAATATTGTCACTACCGACTTCCTCGGCAATTTCAATATTGGCGCCATCGAGGGTACCGACGGTTACCGCACCGTTTAAGGCCAGTTTCATATTGCCGGTACCTGATGCTTCTTTGCCGGCGGTAGAAATTTGCTCGGACACATCAGCTGCCGGGATCATTTTCTCGGCCAGAGTGACCCGATAGTTTGGCATAAACACTACTTTCAAGCGGTTTTTAACTCGTTTGTCGTTATTTATCTTGTCAGCAATTTTATTAATGGCGTAAATAATTTCTTTGGCCAGTTTATAACCCGGCGCCGCTTTCGCGCCGAAAATAAATACCCGTGGAACCATGTCATAGTCCGGGTTTTGTAAAATGCGACGGTACAATGCCAGAATATGCAGTAAATTCAGATGCTGGCGTTTGTACTCATGCAAACGTTTGATCTGAATATCGAAAATCGCTGCCGGGTCAATGTCAATCCGGGTCAGTTTTTTCACTTCTTTGGCAAAGTCAGCTTTATTCTGCTGTTTAATCGCCATAAAGTTATCTTGCACCTGCGGATCATCAGCAAAATCGGCCAGTTTACTTAATAACTTAAGATTAACCGGCCAGCCATTCCCCACTTTTTCATCCAGTAGTTTTGCCAGACGTGGATTACAGGCTTTTAACCAGCGACGCGGTGTCACACCATTGGTCACGTTGGTAAATTTATCCGGCCACAGTGCAACCATTTCCGGGAATAAGTCAGATTGCACCAGTTTAGAGTGTATTTCAGCCACGCCATTAACCTTAAACGAGCCGACAACTGACAAATGGCCCATCCGCACCATAGGTTCATCGCCTTCTTCAATAATAGAAAGCTTACGTTTTTTGGCGTGATCGCCCGGCCACAATACATCAACCTGCTCGACCAGAAAGCGACGGTTTATTTCATAAATGATTTCAATATGCCGTGGTAACACTTTTTCAAATAAACGAACCGGCCAGCGCTCCAGCGCTTCTGGAAGCAGGGTGTGGTTGGTGTAGGCAAATACCTGCTGACACAGTGCCCAGGCGTCATCCCAGCTCATATCGGCCCGGTCGACCAGCACCCGCATCAGCTCAGGAATAGCCACAGCCGGGTGCGTATCGTTCAGCTGAATAACCACCTGCTGCGGAAATTTGCTCCAGTCATCGCCGTGGGCCCGCTTATAACGCCGGATAATGTCTTTTAATGAACAGGAACAGAAAAAATACTGCTGAATTAACCGCAGCTCTTTACCAGCGTCGGTTTCATCATTTGGATATAACACTTTAGAAATGGTTTCAGCTTCAATGTTCTGGCGCGCGGCATCAATGTAACCGCCGGAATTAAACACATCCCAATTAAAAAAGTCACTGGCCCGGCTTTCCCATAAACGCAGCACATTAACCGAGCTGCCGTTGTAACCCACTACCGGAATATCCCATGGCACGCCTTTAATAATACGGCCCGGGTGCCAGACTTTTTTCATCAGGCCCTGCAGGTCGTAAACCGTTTCAACGTAGCCGTATACTGACACTTCCTGCACTGACTCTGGCCGGCATATTTCCCAAGGGTTACCGTATTCACGCCAGCTGTCGGGCCGCTCTATTTGCCGGCCATCCTGAAAGCTTTGTTTAAATAAACCGTGCTCATAATGAATACCATAACCAATAGCCGGGTAATTCAGGGTTGCCAGCGAGTCAATAAAGCAGGCAGCTAAGCGGCCAAGACCACCATTACCCAGCGCCATATCTTCTTCCTGATCTTCTAAATCAGCAATATTGATATTCAGCTCTGATAAGGCTTTTTTCGCCTGTTCATACAAACCTAAATTATGTAAGTTGTTACTGAATAAGCGGCCCATCAGGTATTCAAGACTGAAATAATGTAAGGCGCGGGTATCTTGCTGATAATGAGTACGCTGAGTGTTACGTAACCCGTCGAAAACCTGTTCGTTAATCGCAGCACAAGTAGCACGCCACCAGGCCTGTGGGCTGGCTTTATTAACGTCGGTTCCCAAACTGGCATGCAAATGTCGCACTATAATATCTTTAAGCTGTTCAGTGCTAAGCGTAACAACTGAAGTCGCCGCTGCATCGGTATGTTTTTTCATTACAAATCCTGAATTGTTTATGCCTGAATTTTCAACAAAATAGCGGCAAATGTAGACTTATTACAAAAAAATACCTTAAAGGACGGGTATTAGCAAAATAAAACGCTATAGATGAAATTACATTACAATTTAATTTATAGCGTTTTCAATCATTTAGATTTTACTGAATACGTATTCAACAAATGTTCTGGCGTCCTGTTCTAACTGTAGCAGATGTGCCTCATCAACAAAGCTTTCCAGATAAATTTTATAGGCGTTCTCGGTACCCGATGGCCTGGCAGCAAACCAGCCGTTGCGGGTAACCACTTTAACCCCACCAATATCAGCCTGATTGCCCGGCGCTTTAGTCAGCACAGCAACAATGGCATCGCCTGCCAACTCGGTCTGGCTGACACTGGCCGCATCCAGCGATTTAAGCGCCGATTTTTGTGCTGCCGTAGCCGGTGCATCCAGCCGGCGATAAAACGGTGAGCCAAGCTCTTTGGTCAACGCCTGATATTGCTGGTATGGGTCAACCCCGGTTTTTGCCAGCATTTCAGCCGCCAGCAAACCTAAAATAATGCCGTCCTTGTCGGTTGACCAGACACTGCCGTCTAATCGTAAAAAACTGGCCCCGGCGCTTTCTTCACCGCCAAACGCCAGCGTGGCATTGTGCAGACCGTCAACAAACCATTTAAAGCCAACCGGCACTTCACACAGGGTACGGCCGCGTGCGGCGACGACTCTGTCGATCAGGGCACTGGATACCAGCGTTTTACCGATTGCCAGACTGGCAGACCACTGCGGCCGGTTGGACAATAAGTAGTTAATGGCCACCGCCAGATAATGATTTGGGTTCATTAAACCGCCACTGCGGGTCACAATACCATGGCGGTCAAAGTCCGGGTCATTTCCGATGGCGATATCGAACTGATCTTTTAACTGGATCAGGTTGGCCATAGCGCAGGCTGACGAGCAATCCATCCTAATCTGGCCGTCTTTATCCAGCGGCATAAACGCAAACGCCGGGTCTACTTTATCGTTCACCACACTAATATTAATGCCATACTTTTCTGCAATACGGGGCCAGTACGCAATACCCGAGCCCCCTAACGGGTCGACACCTATTTTAATACCCGCTTTGGCAATCGCTGCCATATCAATAACGTTAGCTAAATCGTCTACATAGTGCTGAATATAATCGATATGCTGGCAGTAGCCCGACTGGATAGCCAAATTGTAGGGCATCATTCTGATCCCCTCTAAATCGTTTGCCAGCAGTTCATTAGCGCGTTGTTCGATCCAATTGGTAACATCGGTATCTGCCGGGCCACCATTTGGCGGGTTGTATTTAATGCCGCCATCTTCCGGTGGATTATGGGATGGCGTAATAACAATACCATCAGCCAGCTTATCGGTAGCGCCACTGTTCTGAGTCAGAATGGCATGGGAGATAACCGGTGTTGGCGTGTAACCTAAGTCTTTCTGAATACACACCTGAATTTTATTGGCAATTAATACTTCCAGCGCGGTCGCAAATGCCGCCTCTGATAACGCGTGAGTGTCTTTGCCCAGAAATAACGGCCCGGTGATCCCCTGCTGTTTGCGATAGTCGGCAATGGCCTGGCAAATGGCCAGCACGTGCGGTTCATTGAACGAGCAGCTCAGGGCACTGCCGCGATGACCTGAGGTACCAAAGCTGACTTTATGTGCCGGGTGCTGGTGAACATCAGGCTCCAGCACATAATAAGCGGTCATTAACCGGCTGATATTAGGAATAAGCTCGGTTGGAACCTGTTGTCCGGCCAGGGGATGTAAAGCCATTTTCTTTCCTTATAATAAGTCGCGGATCCGCTCAGCGTCCTGTTCACTATAACCCAGTTTTATGGCGGTTTCGGTTAGCATCATTTTTTTCCGGGTGGTGTTTGAGTTGGTAATAACCCAAAAACCAGTATTCGGTATTTGTTTTGGGTTAGTGCTGCTGCCGGCTTCAGACAAGGCTTCAGCCGAAATAGCGAAATAGAGGCGATTGCGGCCTTTAATATCCAGCACTTTACTAAACTGTTTTTTATGAACCCGCGCCAGGACCGACAGCAAATACAGAAAGCGACCAACCACACTGGATTCAGCTTGCAGATCCTGACGGCTGACCAAATCAAAAATACTACCCGGGTTGGCTTGCTCCTCAGCCTTTGCAGCAGGTTGTGCCGGCACTTCTGGCTGGCTGCTAACCACTGCTGTTGCAGCCTGAGGCTGCTCACCCAATAGCAAACGACGCAGTATATCAGAGGCGCTTTCACCAATCTGGCGGGTTTGCGCAGCAATGTAGTGATATAAATCGTCTTCTATTTCAATGGTTTTCATAATGTATTCCGTCAACTGAAAGTGGGATCATTATATAAAGGCTTTGCCACTGACGCCAGCGGCTTAATTTGTTAAAATATCGTCTGAACATTTTCAGTGGGTTAGCGATGATTCTACATTCTCACATTAGCGGTTCCGGGCAACCGCTGGTATTACTACATGGCTTGTTTGGCAGTTACGATAATCTGGCAGGCGTAGCCAGAGCACTGGCCGATAAATGGCAAATAATCAGTATCGATTTACCTAATCATGGCCAGTCGCCCCATTGCGATGATATGAGCTATGCCACGATGGTAGCCTATTTAGCCGCAACGCTGGATAGTCTTAATATTCAGAATTGTGCCATGCTGGGCCATTCCCTGGGGGGCAAACTGGCCATGGCATTTGCATTGCGTTATCCGCAGCGGGTAAGCCGGTTAATTGTTGCCGATATTGCTCCGGTGCGTTACGACAGTGGCCATCAGGCTGTTTTCGCCGGTTTAAACGCCGTTAAGTTAACTGACATTGCCAGCCGTCAGCAGGCAGACCAGCAATTAGCCCAGCATATTATTGAGCCCGGGGTACGGCAGTTTTTGCTGAAGAGCCTGCAAAAAACTGAACAGGGCTTTAGCTGGCGCTTTAATTTACCGATATTAGCAGCTTGCTATGATGCACTGCTGGGTGCGCCACAAACGGGCGATGAGTATTTAAAACCAGTGCTTTTTATCAAAGGCGCAGACTCTGATTATATTCTTCCGGAACATCGCCCTGAAATAATGCGGTATTTCCCAGCAGCACAAGCCAAAATTATAAATGGTACCGGCCATTGGCTGCACGCTGAAAAACCCGCTGCTTTTACCAAGCTGGTAAGTGATTTTTTATTGAGTTAGCACACTAAAAATCAGCAACATTTGTGCTATAGTGCGCGCAATTTTTCTGGTATGGCCATAACAAATGACCGTTGCGCAATTTGAAACCATAGGTTTATGGTTGGGTTTAGCCGCGCTGTATATTTTTATTGTGCTGGCGATTAACGACGTACTAAAAAAAAGTCAGGCGCCTAAAATGGGCAGGTTCTTTGTCTGGCTGGTGTTGTTTCTGTCACCGCTGGTTTTTATTATTAAAACGGTTGTGCAGTATTTTCTGGAATAACAGGGTTGAGATTAATGGCAAAAATCGCCAATGATCGCACCACCATTGATTTGTTTGCTGCTGACAAGCGCCCGGGGCGGCCTAAAACCAACCCATTACCGCGCGAAGAGCAGCTTAAGCTAAATAAACGCAATCAAATTAAACGCGATCGCAATAACGGGTTAAAGCGTATTGAATGTAAAGTGTCTGCTCAGTTATATGAAGCGCTGAGCCAGGCTGCCACCAAGGCTAACATGACACGCAGTAACCTCATTGAACAACTTTTACAGCAAGTTTTACTCAGGTAAGAAGGCAATAAATCATGGCAACAGTAGGTATTTTTTTCGGTAGTGATACCGGTAACACTGAGCATATCTCGAAAATGATCCAAAAAGAACTGGGCAAAAATCTGGTTGACGTTCGTGATATTGCTAAAAGCAGCAAAGAAGACATTGCCAGCTTCGATTTATTACTGCTGGGTATCCCAACCTGGTACTACGGTGAAGCTCAATGCGACTGGGATGACTTTTTCCCTGAGCTGGACGGTATCGATTTCAATAATAAGCTGGTTGCTATTTTTGGTTGCGGTGATCAGGAAGATTATGCCGAGTATTTTCTGGATGCCATGGGTACCCTGCGAGACATTATTGAACCCAAAGGCGCAATTATTGTTGGCCACTGGCCGACGTCAGGTTACAACTTTGTCGCGTCAAAAGCACTGGCAGACGACAGCCACTTTATTGGCCTGGGTGTGGATGAAGACCGGCAGCCAGAGCTGACAGAGCAACGGGTAAAGCAATGGTGCAAGCAGGTTTATGAAGAAATGAGCCTGCAGGAATTTGCTAACCTGTAAGCTCTGGTCCGGGATGAAGAAGAGGCACTATGCCTCTTTTTTTATTACTGACGGTACTGTTTTTGACGGTAATGTTATTAACGGTATTGCGGTTTTTTACGGATATACACAGTACGGTTCACTTCACAGACAATGTTGTTGTCAGCATCTTTAATATGTACCAGAAACTGCGGAAAGTACTTACTGCCCTCAGCAGTGTGTTTTTTAATATCGTCAACGGCTTCATCAGTTAATAAAAACTCTGCCGTGAGTTTACCGATACCGGGCTTTATATAGTCAATATCAGCCTGTTTATCCCAGACAATATATTCCTTACCCAGTGCCCCCATTAACAGCAACGGATAAACCGGATCAGTCATGGCGAACATTGAGCCACCAAACTGGCTGCTATTTATATTGCGGGTCCAGCGGCGGTTTTTCAGCTCTACTCTGGCATAACGATAATCGTCGGCCAGCACCGCTACTCTGATACCGCTAAACAGAAATGGCGGCCAGAAATTAAGTAGTTTTCGCATTACTTGTGGTTTAAACGCCCAGCGCATCACTTTACCTGGTATGACCTGTTTGACGGTCATTTTACCCGGCAAATTTGAAAGTACAATAAGCCAAGCGTGAAATCAGCTGACATCGGCCATTTCAATATTATGCTAATGTCTTTATAATCGATGCAAATTCACTAGCAAATCAGAGTTTTTTTATGTCAGATCATAATACTGAGCTACGTAAAGCCGGCCTTAAAGTAACCCTGCCCCGGGTTAAAATATTAGAGATCTTACAGGATCCTAATCATCAGCATATCAGCGCTGAAGACGTCTATAAAATTCTGCTGGAACTCGGTGAAGATATTGGTCTGGCCACCGTGTACCGGGTACTGAACCAATTTGATGATGCCGGTATTTTAACCCGTCACCATTTTGAAGGCGGTAAGTCGGTATTTGAATTAACCGGTAATAGCCATCATGATCACCTGGTGTGTCTGAAATGCGGTAAAGTCATCGAGTTTGAAGATGAAATAATTGAAGCGAAACAACTGGAAATTGCCGAGAAAAACGGGATTAAATTAACTCACCACAGTCTGTATTTATATGGTGAGTGTACCGATACCAAGCAATGCCAGAAAAACGCTGGTTCGCACTAAGCTTTGTAAGCGATAAAAAAGGCACCCTCGGGTGCCTTTTTTTTGTATCAGTTAGCGCTTAATATTTATTTAACGCCGGTGTTAATTCGAGCCAAACATAACGCACTCACATAATTGCCATACTGAAAGGCAAAATCGGCCAGCTCGGCTTCGACCTCAAAGCCAAAGCGTTCGTATAATGCAATGGCAACTTCATTACTACTGTATACCGTTAGCTCCATCCGCCGGATATTAAGCCAGTTGTCTGCCATTTCCAGCGCAGCACGAAGTAACGCAGACCCCACTCCCTGGCCCTGATGTTCTTCCATAACGCCCATGCCCAGCTCTGCCACATGCCGGCGCCGCGGGTTCTGACAAACCTGCAAACCAAGCTGGCCAATAACACTACCTTCACTTTCTGCCACCAGGTTATAAAAACCCGCGCCCGCGTTATAAAGTCTTTGCCAACTGGCTACCGGCTGATAAGGCAGTTGCAGGGTATTAGCATACACAACGGGTTGATCATATATGGCTTTAATCGCGTCAATGTCTGCCGGCTCAGCGTGGCGTATTATTATGGGCATGGTGGCGTCCTGTGCAAAATGGCTGAATTATAGTAAGTCGGAATTGTGAACGGCAACAAGTACTAAAATGCAAAAAGCCAGCAAATGCTGGCTTTTTGCTGCAGTTGCACGGTATCAGAGCTGCTGTTCGAGCTCTGGCAGTACCGTAAACAGATCGGCAACTAAACCATAGTCTGCAACTTGGAAAATTGGCGCATCTGCATCTTTGTTAATTGCAACGATCACTTTCGAATCTTTCATACCGGCTAAATGCTGGATAGCACCAGAAATACCTACCGCAATATACAGATCAGGCGCCACAATTTTGCCGGTCTGGCCAACTTGCATGTCGTTTGGCACAAAGCCCGCATCTACAGCCGCGCGCGAGGCGCCTATCGCCGCATTCAGCTTGTCGGCAATGCCATTTAACAAGGCAAAGTTTTCACCATTTTGCATACCACGGCCACCAGAAATAATCACTTTAGCGGCAGTCAGTTCAGGTCGCGCTGATTTGGTCAGCTCCTCAGCGACAAAAGCCGATACCTGCAAGTCTTTTACAATATCCAGTTTTTCAACCGGGGCAGTATTGCCCTCTGCCGCTGCTGCAAACGCAGAGCCACGCACCGTAATCACTTTTATCGCATCTGCAGATTGCACGGTGGCGATAGCGTTACCGGCATAAACCGGCCGCACAAAGGTATCAGCGCTTTCTACCGCGATAATATCTGAAAGTTGCGCGACATCTAACAAAGCCGCCACCCGTGGCAACATGTTTTTGCCAGTCGTGGTCGCCGCTGCAAGTATATGGCTGTAATCTTTGCCTATTTCAGATACCAGTGCGGCAACATTTTCAGCCAGTTGATGGCCATAAGCACTGGCATCGGCAACCAGTACTTTACTAACGCCCGCTATAGCCGCTGCCGCCGTTGCTGCAGCGCCGCAATTTTCACCGGCTACCAACAGATGAATATCACCACCAATTTCACTGGCCGCCTGGACCACTTTGTGGGTATCGGCTTTAAGTGCATCATTGCTATGTTCTGCAATTACTAAAATAGTCATCAGATCACCTTCGCTTCATGCTTTAACTTTTCAACCAACTCTGCCACTGACTCGACAATTACCCCAGCCTGACGGCTTGGCGGTGCAGTGACCTTTAAAGTCGTTACCTGTGACGTCAGGTTAACGCCCAGGCTGTCAGCTGCCTGCACATCCAGCGGCTTTTTCTTGGCTTTCATTATATTGGGTAATGACGCATAACGTGGCTCATTCAGCCGCAAATCAGTCGATACTACCGCTGGTAAACTAAGTTCGACGGTTTGTAAGCCGCCATCTATTTCCCGGGTAACCTGAACTTTGTCAGCGTTGACCACCACTTTTGAGGCAAACGTGCCCTGGCCCATGCCAGCAAGCGCCGCCAGCATCTGGCCGGTTTGATTATTGTCTGAATCAATTGCCTGTTTACCCAGAATAACCAGTTGCGGTTGTTCCTGCTCAACCACCTTCGCCAGCAACTTAGCCACCTGCAGTGAATCGAGATTTAAGTCTGTTTCCAGATGAATGGCCCGGTCAGCCCCCAGAGCCAGCGCTGTGCGTAATTGTTCCTGTACCGCTTTGGCCCCGATAGATACTGCGATAACTTCCGTTGCGACGCCCGCTTCTTTTAGGCGAACTGCTTCTTCTACCGCAATTTCACAAAACGGGTTTAACGCCATTTTTACGTTGGCTAAATCGACACCGGTTTGATCTGCTTTAACCCGGACTTTTACGTTGTAATCGATAACCCGTTTTACCGGAACTAATATCTTCATATCATCCTCTAGAATTGCGTGTAAACTCTGGTCTGGCAACAGGTTTACGTTAAGGTAAACATATCTGTGTGTAGTGCAGCACAATCTACTTACTGTTGACGTTAACGTCAACCTGCAATACCCTTATCCGTACAATAAACACAGTGAATACTGTAAATATAAGCATCCAAGAGGTCACCATCGTGGAAAGAGAAGCAATGGAGTACGATGTAGTAATCGTTGGCGCCGGGCCAGCGGGCTTATCGGCCGCGATCCGGTTAAAGCAAAAAGCCCAGCAAGCGGGCAAAGATATCAGCGTTTGCGTGGTTGAAAAAGGCTCTGAAGTGGGAGCCCATATCCTGTCAGGCGCCGTGTTCGAACCCCGAGCATTAAATGAGTTATTGCCAGACTGGCAAGCTTCTGGCGCGCCGTTAACCACGCCGGTTACCCACGATGATATTTACCTGTTTACCGGCGCGGATGCCAGCCGCAAACTACCTGGTTTCGCAGTACCCAAAACAATGCATAACAGCGGCAACTATGTGGTCTCGATGGCGAATTTATGTCGCTGGCTTGCCGAGCAGGCAGAGGCGCTGGACGTTGATATCTTCCCGGGTTTTGCAGCCAGCGAATTGCTGCTGGAAGACAATGTTGTTAAAGGTATTCTGGTTGGCGATATGGGACTGGATCGCGAAGGCAAACCCAAAGACAGCTTTACGCCAGGTATGGAACTGCGGGCAAAGTATACCCTGTTTGCTGAAGGCTGCCGTGGCCATTTGGGCAAGCAACTTATTCAGCATTACCAGCTGGACAAAGCGGTATCACCCCAGCACTACGCCATTGGCTTTAAAGAAATCTGGGATGTACCCGCCGCCAACCATCATCAGGGGCTGGTTGTCCATTCAGCTGGCTGGCCGCTTAACGATGAAGCCAGTGGCGGCGGCTACCTGTACCATGCCGAGAACCAGCAGGTTGTGGTGGGTCTGATTGTTGATCTTAATTACAGCAACCCGCACCTTGATCCCTTCGCAGAGTTTCAGCGCTACAAGCAACACCCAATAGTTAAACAATATCTGACCGAAGGTAAACGGGTGAGTTATGGTGCCCGGGCTATTACTAAGGGCGGGCTGAACAGCCTGCCAAAAATGAGCTTTAACGGTGGTCTGTTATTGGGCTGCGATGCCGGCACCTTAAACTTTGCCAAAATTAAGGGTAACCACACGGCGATGAAATCCGGCATGCTGGCCGCAGAAACGGTATTTTCCGCGCTTAACAATGAATCCGATGCAGGACAGGATTTAACCGGCTACGCCGATGCCATTAAGCAAAGTTGGTTATATGATGAGCTATACAGTTCACGCAACTTCGGCCCGGCGATGCATAAGTTTGGTACGTTCTGGGGAGGAGTATTTAATACCATTGAACAAAACTGGTTTGGCGGCAAATTACCTTTTACCCTCAAAGACAACAGTAAAGACCATGCCCAATTAAAGCTTGCTGCCGATGCCAATAAAATAGCCTATCCAAAACCAGATAATGTATTGAGTTTCGACCGGTTAACATCAGTTTATCTGTCAAACACTAATCATGACGAAGAACAGCCATGCCATTTAAAACTGGCAGATCCAACTATTCCGGTGCAGGTTAATCTGGCGAAATATGATGAACCTGCTCAGCGTTACTGCCCTGCCGGCGTATATGAAATTATTGAAGATGATAAACAACAGCCCCGTTTACAAATAAATGCACAAAATTGTATCCACTGTAAAACCTGCGATATTAAAGATCCCAGCCAGAATATCACCTGGGTAACCCCGGAAGGTGGCGGTGGTCCTAATTATCCAAATATGTAATATTGTTCTCGGGTTTTATCAAAGCAGTACTAATAGTACTGCTTTTTTATTGCTTAAATTGTAATCACGCAAATTCCAGACTACGTTTAATACAGCGTGTTTTTGTTACGCACTGGCTTTTATGTATTAACCGGAAAAAGCGTTATGACAAATAAAATTATTAATAAACAGCAAAGCACCGTTACTGCAGTTAGCGCTAAACCAAAATCGGATGCCGTACCTGACAATCCCACCCTTGCGTTTGCCAGCGAAGGCTATATGTATTTCACCGAGCGTGATTTAAATCGTATCCTGGCTAATTTAGATGCACTGCGCACCAGCGTGTTCCCGCAGGTGGCAACTGACAATGAGATCGAGAATCGTAAACAGCAACATTTTCCGTCGGTTTGCCTGATCGGGTTGGGTCGCTGCGGTTCAAATATTGCCTTAGATGTTGCGTCGCTGGTTTACAGTGCCCGAAATTTTTATTTAAACGAGTTTAATAACGAAGAAAAACAAAGTCGGGAGCAGGAATACCGGCCAATGCGCTGGATTAAACGCAGTTTACATTTAAGCAATGCAAATAGTTTAAAGCCAGTGTTTCTGATTGAACCTCTGGTTATGCTTGGCGATCTTGATAAAGATATTGAAGGCCGTATCCGTTTTTCCCATAAAGGTGAAAAAAGCGGTTTTTTGCATGATTACACTAAAATGAAAATTATGGATTTATCTGAAGTCCATGCCGGTGGTGCCGGTAATGCGCCTATTCTGGGCCAGTATCTGGCTAAAATTATTTTAAATAAAGACACCCAACGCTTTTCTAATGCCGAGTGGAAGTATATCCATTCTTATCTGATCGATTCCTGCGGCATTAAAGCGAACCAGTCACGCCTCTACTTTTACATATTCAGCGCTGGCGGCGGCACCGGTTCAGGCATGGCATCAGAATTTGGTCTGGCCCAGCAGTACGCTTATATGAGCAAAACGTTTGACACCCGACCTGTGGCAGAAGATGAAGAAAATCGCGGTCATTCTTTTGTGTTCGAGCCTATTTTCACCAGTGGTATTTGTATTTTACCTAATATCTCTGATCACGGCGTTGAAATGTCTGAGGCCTTACACATCAATGCCGGTCGGTTACTGTGTAAATATCTGGCTGAAGAATGGGACTTTTCCTATAACTTTGATAATGAAGACAGCAGCGAAGCAAGCGTAATGCATCGTATCCGGCCATGGAATGCCATGATGCTGATATCAAATGATATTATGCGGTACGCCGAAGAAACCGACGATGGTGACATTCAGTATATTGATGTAAATGCTATGGAGAAGTACGCTAACCAGTATATCTCACAGCAAATTTTTAATATTCTGACAGCACAGGCTGTGACCACTGACTACGACGAAAACTACTTTCGCCGGGCGGGCATCGATATCGGTGAAACCATCCGGCTGGATGCCAATGACCTGTTTATGAGCCTGGCAGGCCCCGTTGCCGTGGCCTATGCAGAGTCGGTCATGCCCAACACCCAGCGTGACGCGGGCGAAAAAAGTAAAATGTTTGATAAAAATGGCGGCGGTCTGAATATTGATGATCTGTTTTTCCGCTCCATTGATTTGCCACATTTTAATAAAGTAACCCAGGCAATTGAAGGCATAAGTCTGCTACCTATTGAATCCGGACGCTACCGGCAAACCCTGGCTAACTACGTTAAAAATGGTTATAACGCTGCCGAGTTAAATGATCTGCATTTTTTCAAAAATTGCTCATCTGTGGTGTCAATTGTCTCCTTACCAAAAGACTACAAGTTATCGTACATGGATTTAAACCGGCTTAAATCACATTTAAATAACTTGTTTCCCAATACTACATTAAAGCGCTATGCCCTGGTGATTGGCGCTTCTGCCAACATTTCACTGACAACGCTGATAGTAAAAAGCCCCTGTCTAAGTGATGACTTTTTAACGCTGATTGTGGCATTTATTAAGCGCTGTTTTGCGAAAGACAACTACCGTTTTGACGAGAAACTGGACCAGGCTATGCTGGATTTTATTCGCAGTGACGAGTTTGACGAACAGAAAGTAGATTCGATGCTGAATGAGTTTGAAAACCCGGCCAAAATACTTGATACCAATTGGTATGCCATTAAACCGATGTACGAAAAGAAATATCGCGAGCTGATCCATAATAAAGATAAGTTTGTGTCGATTAACGACATCAGATTAAGCCGTGACAGTGTTAAAAAGGCAATCAAATACCTACGTGAAATATACCGGCATAAAATTAGCAAGACTAAGGTTATTTCGCTTAACACCGCACAAACTAAAAAGCCTGCCGCACCTGAGTAAAGCAAGGCTTGCTGCAACCTTGCCAAGCCCCTAAACTAGGGGCTGTTTTTTTCTGGCTTAAGAATCTGATGACAAACCCTACCCAATATCGTTTAAATAAATACATTAGCGACACTGGTTTTTGTTCGCGCCGTCAGGCTGACAAATATATTGAACAAGGCCTGGTTACCGTCAATGGTCAGATAGCACCGGTTGGTTTAAAAGTCAGCTCCAGCGATGAAGTAACAGTTGATGGCAAGCCATTGCAGGAAAAACCTGCGCGTATCTATCTGGCCTATCATAAGCCGGTGGGCATTACCTGCACGACCGAGCGGCATGTAAAAGGCAACATTATTGATGCCATTGGTTATCCACAGCGAATTTTCCCCATTGGTCGGTTGGACAAACCGTCTGAAGGGTTAATTTTTCTGACCAATGACGGTGACATCGTTAATAAAGTACTTCGCGCCGGCAATGCCCACGAAAAAGAGTACAGCGTTACAGTTAATAAACCGATCAGCGCCAGTTTTATTGAGAGAATGGCCAAGGGTGTGCCTATTCTTGATACCGTTACCCTGCCCTGTACAGTGACGCAGGTATCCAGAAATACCTTTAAAATTATTCTGACCCAGGGCCTGAACCGGCAAATACGGCGGATGGCTGAGTATTTGGGTTATGAAGTCGTCAAGCTAAAGCGTACCCGGATTATGCATATTCGTTTAGCCGAATTGCGCGCCGGACAGTGGCGTTTGCTGGATAAGTTCGAGCTGGCTCAAATGGAGCAGTTACTGCAAAGCTCAGTAAAAACTGCTGAGTTAGCTGAGCATGATGACGAGGAATAGCCAGCGCATGAATCCAAGAGCGCCCGGCTACCTGCTCCCCTTGTTTGCCGGGCCAGTGTTATTTTTGCTGGTATTGCTGAACGAACCGGTTTTCAGCGGAATGTCAGAGCAAGCCTGGTGGCTAAGTGGTCTGACAGCCTGGATGGCCATTTGGTGGATCAGCGAAAGCGTGCCTATACCAGCCACTTCGTTACTGCCCATTGTAGTGGTACCGCTGTTAAATCTGGACTCCATTTCAAATGTCACCGCGCCTTACGCAGATCCGCTGATTTTTTTGTTTCTTGGCGGTTTTATGTTGTCCATCGCGATGGAACGCTGGAACCTGCATAAACGGATTGCGCTGCTAACCATGCTGATGGTGGGTAGCAAACCCAGTCAGCAAATTGCCGGCATGATGCTGGTAACCGCGTTTCTATCAATGTGGATGTCTAACACGGCAACCGCGGTAATGATGCTGCCCATTGCACTGTCGATAATTGCCATGCAGGAGAATATCACTGATAAGTTTGCCAAAGCCATGTTGTTATCGATTGCCTACGCTGCCAGCATCGGTGGTGTTGCAACCTTAATTGGCACACCACCCAATGCCCTGTTAGCCGGTTATCTACGTAATCAGTATCAGCTGGAGATTGGCTTTGCTGAGTGGATGATGCTCGGTATGCCCGTGGCGTTAATCATGTTGCTCGCAGCCTGGTACTGGCTTACTCAATGCCATTTTCGTTTTAGCAGCGGTGATGTAAAAATTAACCGCCAGATTTATCTGGATAAGCTGATTACCTTAGGACCAATGCAACGCGCGGAGAAAATCGTGCTGGCGGTATTTTTAATGGCAGCCAGCCTATGGGTATTGCGAACCTGGCTAACCAATATTACCGGCTTGCCGCTTAATGACACGTTGACAGCCATTTTTTGTGCCAGCCTGTTGTTTGTAATACCAATAAACTTCAGCACCGGACAACGGGTGTTGGTTTGGGAAGACTGTGGCAAACTGCCCTGGGGTATTTTAATCCTGTTTGGCGGCGGCCTTACCCTGGCCGCACAAATTCAGCAATCTGGTCTGGCTGACTATATTGCTACTCAGGTTGGAGCCATTGGCGCAATTAATTTATTGCTGCTGATAGTGCTGGTCACCACCATCATTATTTTTCTCACTGAGGTGACCAGCAATACGGCGACCGCAGCAGCTTTTATACCGTTGCTCGGGCCGGTTGCCGTATCCTTAAATACCAGCGCGTCAATGCTGGTTGTCCCTGCGGCTATAGCAGCCAGTTGTGCCTTTATGATGCCGGTTGCTACTCCGCCCAATGCCATAGTATTTGGTTCAGGCAAGCTAAAAATTGCTGACATGGTCAAAGCAGGTTTGGTGTTAAACCTGGTGGCTATTGGGGTGATAACCGTTGCAGTCTGGTTTATCAGTCCGTATCTGTTTGATTTTTAACAGGCTAATTTTTGCTCAGAAAGCAAAAAAGCAGCCATAGGCTGCTTTTTTTAAATTGGAGCGAGTAACGAGGTTCGAACTCGTGACCTCGACCTTGGCAAGGTCGCGCTCTACCAGCTGAGCTATACTCGCGAAAATCTGGTATTACTGCCTAAATACTATTGCGTTATTGCACGAGTAAGCAGTAAATGGTGCCCGGGGCCGGACTTGAACCGGCACGCCCTTTCGAGCGAGGGATTTTAAATCCCTTGTGTCTACCGATTTCACCACCCGGGCAGACAACTTTTCAAACTTAAAACACCTTGTTGCGTAAACGCAAACCACTAGCGTTATGGAGGCGGGTCCCGGAGTCGAACCGAGATGGACGGATTTGCAATCCGCTGCATGGCCATTCTGCCAACCCGCCATTTAAACAGTGCTTAACTCTTGTTAAGAGTTGGAGCGAGTAACGAGGTTCGAACTCGTGACCTCGACCTTGGCAAGGTCGCGCTCTACCAGCTGAGCTATACTCGCGATGCTTTTGGCCATGTGCCTTAACACGTGACGCATTCTACTGTTTTAATTAAGCCAGTCAATAACAAATTAGTAGTTTTACATCTGACTGCTTATTTTTTAACTGACTTGCTGCTATAAACTGCACAGCTATTAAGATTGCGACAAATCATGCCAGGCAGCCGTTAAATATTGGTACATTGACCACAGGGTTAATAGCGTTGCCAGGTACAACATGGCATAGCCAACCGGGGTAAACCAGGCCAATAAGGTGAACTGCGGTTGCCAGATTAAGCCGATCAGCGCCAACATCTGGGCGATGGTTTTATATTTACCCAGGTTAGACACCGCTACATTGGCCCGCTTGCCAATTTCTGCCATCCATTCGCGCAGCGCCGAAATTGCAATTTCACGGCTGATTATAATAATAGCCGGAATACTAAACCATAACGTTTGCTCGTGAATAGCCAATACCACCAGCGCTACCGCTACCATCACCTTGTCGGCAACCGGATCCAGAAAAGCACCAAACGGGGTAGATTGCTGCAGTTTACGCGCCAGATAACCGTCCAATGCGTCAGTAATGGCGGCTAAACAAAACACTAACGCCGCCCAAAAGCGATAATGCTCCCAGCCTGAATAAAAACAAAAAATAAATACCGGAATAAGTAGTAGTCTGAACATCGTTAAAAGATTGGGAATATTCCACATATAACAGCTCTCACAAAAACAATATCGCTATGCTACTTGTTATGACAAGCCTGGTAAATCTTTTCTGCTTGCTGACGGGAAATACCCGGTACTGAACTCAACTCGTTAACTGACGCTTTCATCACGCCCTGTAACCCACCCAGAAACTGCAGCAATGCTTGACGCCGCTTTTCTCCGACCCCGGCGATATTCTCAAGTGGACTTTTGGTCATACTTTTTCCGCGTTTGCTGCGGTGGCCGGTAATAGCAAAGCGGTGCGCTTCATCACGGATTTGCTGAATTAAATGTAATGAAGGACTATCGCCAGGTAAATGCAGTTGTTTACCGCTGTCACCCAGAATTAGCGTCTCCAGGCCGGGTTTGCGGCTAACGCCCTTGGCGATACCAATTAACAACGGTGTTTTTTGATGTGGCCATTCAGCAAACTGGGCCAAGGCGATATTGAGCTGGCCCTGACCACCATCTATAAAAATAATGTCGGGTATTTTAGTTTCATCCGTTAAACGGCTGTAGCGCTTATCCAGCGCAAACTGCATGGCCGCGTAGTCATCACCCCCGGTAATGCCCGTAACATTGTAGCGTCGATACTCCTGCTTATAAGGGCCTTCACCATCAAACACCACGCAGGAGGCAATAGTGGCCTGGCCCATTGTATGGCTAATATCAAAACACTCCATTCTGTTAATTTTGTCGCTGATACCAAGCAGTAATTGCAGCGCTGAGTAGCGAAGTTGCATTTTCTGACCTGCGGACTGGCGGCTGTCACATGCGATTTCAGCATTTTTCTGAGCCAGACTTAGATACTGCGATTTTTCGCCGCGCTTTGCCGCGATTATCCGCACTTTTCTTGCTGCCGCTTCACTGATTGCAGTAGCCAGTGATGCTGCGTCCTCTAACGCCAGTGGTAAGATAATTTCTGGCGGTACTTGCTGTCCCCCGCCACCACTGAGATAAAATTGCAGTAAAAAAGCACTCAGTACCTCTTCTGGTTCTGTATTAGCCGGCACTTTAGGGTAATACGATTTTGAACCAAGAATTTTTTGCTGACGAACAAACAGGACATGCACTACCGCTACCTGACCTGATTTAGCAAAACCGATAATATCCAGCTCGGCATGATCGCCACTGACATACTGTTGTTCCTGAACCTTTCGCAATGCGGCAATTTGATCCCGATAACTGGCGGCTTGCTCAAAGGCTAACTGCTCACTGGCCAGGTTCATCTTCTGCACCAATTGCTCAATCACCTGCTGGTTTTTACCACTTAAAAATAAACTGGCTAACTGCACCTGCTGAGCATAATCGGCATCAGACACTTTACCGACACACGGCGCAGCACAGAGTTTTAACTGATATTGCAAACATGGTCGGGTGCGGGCACGGTAAAAACCGTCCTCACATTGGCGAATGGGGAAAATCTTTTGCAGAGATTTCAGACTTTGCCATACCGCCCCGGCATTTGGATAGGGGCCAAAGTACTGCCCACTTTGCTTGCGTGGGCCGCGATGAGAACTAATACGCGGATGTTTGTGGTCTGAAATTAGAATGTACGGGTAAGATTTATCGTCACGCAGCAGCACATTATATTTGGGCATATACTGCTTGATCAGATTATTCTCAAGGATCAGTGCTTCAGTTTCACTATGCGTAGCGGTAATTTCAATATCAGCAATTTGTGCTACCAACGCCCTGGTTTTTACACTATCGAGTTGCTGGCGAAAATAACTGCTAACTCGTTTCTTTAAATCTTTAGCCTTACCAACATAAATAACCTGTCCGGCCTGGTTAAACATACGATAAACACCAGGTTGAGCAGGTACTGTCGATAAAAATGTTTTGGCGTCAAACATCAAATCAGGATGACACCTTGGCGATATCAATCATGCCGTGACGTAAAGCCAGATGCGTAAGCTCAACATCACCACTTATCGACAGTTTTTCAAACATTCGGTAACGATAGGAATTGACGGTTTTTGCACTGACGTTTAGTTGTTCAGCGATATCATTAACCTTTTGCCCCCGGGTTATCATCAGCATAATCTGTAATTCACGATCAGATAAACCTTCAAATGGATTTTCGCTATGGTTGTTAACCTTCGCCAGTGCCATTTTCTGGGCAACTTCATCTGAAATATGCCGAACCCCGCTATAGACTTTACGAATAGCAGAGACCATTTCTTTTGGTGCAGAATTTTTAGAAATAAAACCGGCGGCACCCAGTTGCATCACTTTGGTGGGAACAGGTTCTTCACAAGATACGGACAACGCCAGCACTTTTATATCGGGGCAAAAATGCAAGATTCTTTTGGTCGCAGTCATGCCACCCATGCCAGGCATATTCATATCCATCAGCACTACATCAGGTTCATGCTGACGACAAAATTGCAGAGCTTCTTCACCGGATCCAGCTTCGCCTATCACCTTGATACCGCGCTCATCCATTAGTATGCGACTGATCCCAGTTCTTACAAGCTCATGATCATCAACTAACAGCACGTTAATCAACTTGGCCTCTCCGTCTCACTGGTTTATTAGAATTATTATGCAGCTAGCATAGTAGAGCCTGAGCTTTTCTGCTAACTGGTTCGACACCAAATTTATAACTTTTGGCTGTTCAGGGGTTAGTGTGTCAGAAAGGTAAATAATAGGAAACAAAATTAATCAGAAGTTTAACGGAAAACATCAATTACAATTTACTGGATATGGACTATTTCAGGTAGGTTTTGCAGCTACAGAGAAAGTGGCGGAGGGAGAGAGATTCGAACTCTCGGTGGGCTATTAACCCACGCCGGTTTTCAAGACCGGTGCATTAAACCGCTCTGCCATCCCTCCGCGCTATGGGGCGAATATTAAGAACTCGCCTTGCCTTTGTAAAGCGCTTTTTACCAACTTTCACCTGTTTGGTTAGATTTCAGTCAGTAATGCCATATTTTCATATCTTAAATTGCCTTTACGGCGCTGGATAACCGCTATAAAAACAAAAACCACCTGATAAGGTGGTTTTTGTTTGCAGGTTGTAAGTTAAAACAGCCATGGCAGTTGGCAGTATTACAACGTTCAGATTGAAAGTGGCGGAGGGAGAGAGATTCGAACTCTCGGTGGGCTATTAACCCACGCCGGTTTTCAAGACCGGTGCATTAAACCGCTCTGCCATCCCTCCAGCGCTGCGTATACTAATCAGTTTGTATAAGAAAAGAAAGTAATAACAGAAAAAAATATTCTTTAAAATGCGACTTTTAATCAATAACTACTGGAGCTACGGGAACTTAGTCAGTATGATTAGTGCCAAAGAGGCATTATATTCATCTAAGGAGATTGCAAATGTCATACAGAGAAACCAGTACTATCAGCACCGTTGGAAGCGGTATTGAAATAAACAAAGTATTACGCAACACCTACTTTTTGCTTGGCCTGACACTGGCGTTCAGTGCACTTACCGCTGTTATTGCCATGGCAATGAACCTGTCACCGACGGCGTCTATTGTCTGCTTTGTGGCTGGCTTTATTATGCTGTTTGTTGTTAATAAAAAAGCAGACTCAGCCAGTGGCTTATTCTGGGTATTTGGTTTTGCCGGCGCGATGGGTGCGTCCTTAGGTCCACTATTAAATGCTTACGCAGGAATGGCCAATGGCCCTGCCCTGATTATGCAGGCACTGGGTGGTACTGCTGTTATTTTCTTCGCCTTATCCGCCTATGTGTTAACAACCCGCAAAGACTTCTCTTTTATGGGTGGTTTTCTGATGGTCGGCTTAATCGTCGCGTTGGTTGCCGTTATTGCTAATATATTTCTGGCAATACCTGCACTAAGTCTGGCAATAAGTGCAGCGATTATTATGATAATGTCTGGCTTTATTCTGTTTGATACCAGCCGGATTATTCACGGTGGTGAGACCAACTATATTCGGGCAACAGTTGGCTTATATCTGAATATCTTTAATATCTTTGTTCACTTGTTAAGCCTACTGGGCATTATGGGTGATGAGTAACACTTTGCTGTAACAACAAGTTCCGCTAGAATACCCCGTCCTGTACGGGGTATTTTTTTGAGAGGCCGCGCTTTGACTACGTTCAGTCTGATGTTAACCACCAGCCCGTTAGCCCGCCAGGATTTTGCCAGTGCGTTGCAGTTTGCCAGCGCGGCCGTTGATGCTGGTTGTCAAATAGAACAGGTTTTTTTATATCAGGACGCCGTATTGGCCACAGCAGCAGCGATTGACTTACCAGCAGATGAACCGAACCTGAGTGATCAGCTTGCTAACTTTTGCCGCCAACACCACATCCCGCTACTGTATTGTGTCACCGCCGCTGAAAAGCGCGGCGTAATGCCGGCTGACAGCGGTTTTATTGGTGCCGGTCTGGCGGAGTTTGCGATGCGTTTAACTCACACTAAGCTGGTGCAATTCTGATGCAACCTATCACTATTATTCAGCGGCAAAGTCCCTTTAACAGCAGTTGCGGTCGCGAAGCACTTGATTTAACGCTGGCACTGGCCGCGGTAGAGCATAAAATTAGCATGGTGTTTAGTGGTGATGCAGTGTACCAGCTGCTGGCGATGAATACTGAGCCGGAGTTTGCCCTGAAGCGATACCAGCAAAGCTTTAAACTTTTTGACTTGTACGATATTGAGCAGGTGTATGTTTGCCAGCACTCGTTGCTGCAACGTCAGTTAGAGCAACCAGAGTTTGTGATCCCAGCGAAAATCATTACGCCTGAGCAGCTGCAACACTTGCTGGCTGCTCAGCAACAAATAGTCTGTATCTGATATGAAATTGATAACCCTGATTACGGCTGAGGTCTGTATTGCTGAATTAGCAACAGTATGTAGTGCCAATGACACCATTTTGCTGCGCCAGGATGCGGTTTATCTGGCCCGGCGAACCGATATTGACTGGCCATGCCAACAGGTAATGGCGCTAGGCAGTGATGTAACGGTACGGCAGATTGCGCCGGTAAAAGGTATTGCCATTATCAATGACGCTCAATGGGTGCAATTTGCTGCAACGGCCTCTCAGGTAGTGTTATGGCGTTAAGCGTTATTAATGTCGCCAACCAGCAATTACACCTGGATAAGCATGGTTATCTGGCTGACGTTAACCAATGGCAGCCTGCCGTAGCTGAGCACTTTGCCGGGTTAGAACAAATTGACTTAACCGCGGCGCACTGGGAAGTAATACATTTTGTTCGGGATTTTTATCAGCAATATGGTACTTCGCCCGCCATCAGGGTTTTAGTAAAAGCGATGGCGCAGCAGCTTGGTCCCGATAAAGGTAACAGCAAGTATCTCTTTATGTTGTTCCCACAGGGACCGGCCAAACAAGCCACCCGTTTAGCCGGTTTACCAAAACCTGCCCGCTGTTTGTAACCACCGCGGGCAGTCAGTCAGACATTACTTCAGATGGGTTTGTCCAGCCATGTAGGGTTGCAGCACCGCCGGAATTTCCACACTGCCATCAGCCTGCTGGTAATTCTCAAGCACAGCAACAAGCGTGCGGCCAACGGCCAGCGCCGAACCATTTAAGCTATGCAGTAATTCCGGTTTTTTCATCTCAGGGCTGCGGTACCTGGCTTGCATGCGCCGGGTTTGAAAATCCGCCATATTACTGCAAGAGGAAATTTCACGATAGGTATTCTGCGCCGGCAACCAGACTTCCAGATCATAGGTTTTGGTCGCACCAAAGCCCATATCGCCGGTACATAACAACATTACCCGATAGGGTAAGCCCAATGATTGCAGTACTTTTTCCGCATGGCCGGTAAGTTGTTCCAACGCCTGCATTGATTGCTCTGGTTGCACCAATTGCACTAACTCTACCTTGTCAAACTGGTGCTGGCGAATAAGGCCACGGGTATCCCGGCCATAAGAGCCGGCTTCGCTGCGAAAACACGGCGTATGAGCAGTAAACTTCAACGGCAACTCAGCAGTATCGACGATAGTGTCACGTACTAAGTTCGTTACCGGAACTTCTGCAGTAGGGATCAAGGCCAAGCCCTGCCCCTCTTCCGTTGCTGGCTGGGTATGAAACAAATCAGCGCCAAACTTTGGTAGCTGTCCGGTGCCGTATAAGCTGGTATGATTTACCAGATAAGGTACATATAGCTCAGTATAGCCATGCTCA
>CAXBHB010000018.1:0-79638 GCA_963975465.1 uncultured Chromatiaceae bacterium | reverse complement strand
TACTCACTGGGCTTCGCCCAACAACGTTCGCATTTGCCCCTTGGCAAAGCGTTATGTGACTCTCAGCATCAAGCTGATCTTTAAAAAAGGGTATCTAAATGGATTTATATTTTAATAGTTTAAACTCAGGCCAAGTAATGGCGTTTGGCTTAATGTGGAATATCTTGCCAATTGTAGGCGCCATCTTAGTGCATCTCGCTTTCAGTGCTGCAGTATTTAACGACGCCAACAAATTACAAAGAGAGCATGGATCTCTAGCATTTGTAAATTCTTGGTTGTGGTCTTTGGCTGTTTTAGTTGGTGGTGTATTTGTTGCTTTAGCTTATTGGGTTATGCACCATTCAACAATTGCTAAACATTAAATGTCACATAACAAATTACTAAATTGCGTTCCGGCCACAAAAAGCGTGGCCTCCACGGGACTGCCTACGCTGCGCTGCGGCAGCCCATTAGTAACGCGTTATGTGAATCATTCAACTTGGAGTTACTAATGAGACATTTGGTTTTAATTTTTGTGGTTTTGTTTGCTACAACAGTAGCAGCTGATGAACTTGATCTTAAAAAATTCGCTCAAACTTATTTTGATACCATGATTGCAACTCAAGCACCTGGCGCAACAAAGAATGAGCTAGAAAATTACTTTGCCTTACTCACTGATGACGTCGGACACTCACATTTACCTTGGGTAACTGATGATTCTAGATTGCCCGACGGCAAGGAAGCTATGCGTAAAGGAATGACTTTTTATTTAGGTGCGCACACTGAATATAGTGCTGAGCTTCTTGACGTATTTACTTTTAATAACTCAGCTATTGCTATTCGGTACAGAAATAGCGCAAAGGGTATTCACCCCGAGAGTAAGCAACCTATTGCTTATACTCAGGTAATGATGGAAGTTTTGGAAATTGAAAATGGCAAAGTTGCGGTAATTCGTAAATATCACGAGTAAAATTCTCATAACAAGTAAATTTTATCGCCAGCAAACATCGCTGGCTGCGACGTCAACCCGCTGCGCGGCTCGTCGCCCGTGTGCTAAGCGTTAGGGCTGATCGTAGTGACCACCAATAGCGAAGATATAAATGAACTTCTCATCGAATCGATATATTAAACGATCTTTCTGTGACATCCTTTTAGACCACAGGCCAGAGAGGTTGTGCTTTAGCGGTTCTGGCTTCCCAAGGCCGGAGGAAGGGTCGTCTGATCGCAGCATTTCCTTGAGCAATTTGCACAAAGCTTTGTGTAATCGTTTGTCCTTTTCGCGTATAACCTCATACGCTTCCCAGGTATTACCCTCAAATACCAGTGATCTCATCCATCTGCTCGCTTGTCGGTTTATAGCCTGTTCCACGGCTGTGGGTTGCAAGAGAGTCGGTAATCTGCTGCATGAGATTCTTGCTTTGGAGAACATGAAGGGTTTCCTGTTCTCGCTCCCAGTCGTCGGCACTCATCACGACGAAAGCCTCTCCGGCTCGTCGCGTCACTTTGAGCGGCTCATGCCTGCTAACCACTTGCTCTACAACACTTTTCAAGTTATCTCTGAATTTGTTTACGGTAATTGTGTCCATAAAGGCACCTTGATGTACGGATGTTCCGTACGAGTATACGACAAGAGCCCTAACAAGGCCAAGCACGGCGACAGCTTTTTTGCTGCGGCTTCGCCTACACTAAAAAGCCGCGCGTGTTGGCGGCGTTAGCATTCTCCTATTAAGAGGATCGTGATGAACACTAAACCTCAAATATTATTTTTGTCTCATGGCGGCGGGCCGATGCCACTTCTAGGTGATGTTGGGCATAAAGAAATGATTGATTGCTTGCAAAAAATCTCATCTATTTTGCGTAAGCCATCAGCCATTTTAGTGGTAAGTGCGCACTGGGAAGAAAAAATCCCAACCATTACTTCGGGCGCCAACCCTTCCCTTATTTACGATTACTATGGATTTCCAGAAAAGTCTTATAGTATTACCTATCCTTGTCAGGGAGAGCCATCACTGGCGGAGCAGACCTATAAGCGGCTGGAGCATTCAGGTATTTCCGCAAAACTTGATGAGCAGCGCGGTTTTGACCACGGTCTATTTATTCCTCTGAAAATCATGTACCCGGAGGCAGATATTCCGTGCATTCAGCTCTCTCTTGTCGATAATCTCAGTCCAGCAGCTCATGTCGGGATAGGGCGAGCAATCCAAGACTTGGAGTATGAAAATTTACTTATAATTGGTTCTGGTTTCTCCTTTCATAATATGAAAGCATTTTTTTCATCTGAAACCAGTGAATCAAAAACTTTAAATGAATCTTTTGAAGCGTGGCTGCTAGAGACTTGCACTAACAGTAGTATTACTGAAGAAGAAAGAGAACAAAGATTTATCCAATGGGAAAAAGCCCCCGGTGCTCGTTACTGTCACCCAAGAGAAGAGCATTTATTGCCGTTGCACGTTTGCTATGGAATAGCTAATAGTGTTTGCACTAAGTCGTTTGAGCTAAAGATTCTAAATAAAAAATCGAGCATGTACATCTGGTCATAAAATGCTAACAAACGCGTCAATTAGGACGCTCGCAAGCTCTCGCCTATTACGCAGGCGTTATGCGCTATTAGAAACATGAAAATAATTCGAATATCACTGCTGGTTTGGGGGTTGCTTTGCTTCGCTCTTGTTGGTCTAGGAGCCTTAAGTTTTCCTATGATAAAACTGCCAACACCGATGGCCTTGGCTGCTATTGAAGATCATTACATTGGATTAGGGTCGCTCTCAGAAGATGAAATGAAGCAATATGAGTTTCACAAGCAGTGGATTATTTGGAATTACGAGGGATTGCTGGCGTCTTCCTTAGCAAGAATGAAGTTCTTAGTAATTGTTGGTATTTTTACAGGGCTTATATGTATTTTGGGTGCAGTATTCTGGCCTCGCATAACAAAGCTATCAAATTGACGCCTTTTCCGTTGCTCGTTTTGTGGCTAAACGCTACGCTACCACAAAACAATCAACTCCAAAGCCGCAATTTATAGCGGCGTTATGAGTCATGAGGATTGCAGATAGCTATGGAAAAATGGCTTAAGGAAATGGAAGCCTCGTTGACAGAGGCTATCGAGGCAGCAAGGGTTGGAGTAATCCCGGCTCAGAATCTCTATATGATTGCCCCGCTGATCTATTCCAAAAGAAACAATATGAACAATGATTCTCTCGTTCAGCAAATGGAGGATGAGAATGAGCAGCAGGTACAGAGAGACTGGGCATGTGATGAAAGGTCAAAGGAGCAGTATAAGTTCCATTATGTTGCCTCGTACCTCTTTTGTTTTGTAGTTGCCGGAAAAATAGAAGAGCGCAAATACGACGAAATTATGGAATACGTAACCAGCAAGATGGACCTATTCACCGATGATTACGGCATCGAGTAGAGCTCATAACCAGGCCAGTCACGGCGACGCCTACTACATTGAGGCTTCGCCTCCATTTCGTAGCCGCGCGGCTGCTTTGAGCGTTATATTTTTACGTAACCCAACCCAATGGTTTTATAAGGACATAATTAATGAAAAAAGTACTCTCTGTTTTATCCCTTGTCGCTGCATTTTCTGCTTTTGCTAATGAGCCTTTAGAGTTAAATGTCAGTGTTTACCTGAATAACGAACTTGTTGCAGCAGACGTAATGCAGGGTAAAAGTGGACAATTACAATCAATTACTGCAAAAGATGTACTGATGTTTGATGTTAAGCCAACTCTCAATGATGAGGTCGTTACTTTGACGTCGTCGTTACACAAATTCGAGGATGGTTCATTTATTAAGTTTGCAGAGCCTGTATTGCGTGTGGCGCTTGAAAAGCAAGCAGTTATCGAGATTGGCACAGAGAGTAAAAATATTTATAAGGTCGAAGTAATTGCCAAAAAAATATAACAAAAAAATATGATCGCCAGCAAAAAGCGCTGGCTGCGACGTCAACCCGCTGCGCGGTTTTCCTCGCTAAATTTGGTAGTTAAATGCCGGTAACAAGAAAGTCTATCGCAGCAACAATGTCATCTCGACTGTCAGTAAGTGAAGCTTCCTTCTCTTTCAAAAAGCTGACGGAGACGCTGGTTAATTGATGAGTAAGAAGAACAAACTTTTTGTTTTTGATGTCGATGACAGGACAAAGGTGCTTGGGGTAGGTTTGGTTAGATTTTTGAACGGGAGTTAGCGGAATGACTACTCTGCTGTTAAGGGGATCGAGAAGGCCGTTTTGAATATCAACAAAGTAGGGATAAGTCTGATTGGAATCTTGATCTGTATTTACGTAAAGATCAAACTGCTTCATCAGAGTACCCGATGTTTGTCAGAGAAAAGACCGTTTTCTTCAGCAAGTGTATTACAGTTATCAATGGCTTCACGGTTATCTTTCAGCCACTGATTGCGCTTTTCCTGGCGGATTTTCTCAGTCAGCGCCCATTCAAGAGTTGCTGAGAGGTTTATGTTCAGGCTGCGAGCTTCTGCCAATAAATCTCTGTTTATAGAGAGGTTTGCCGCTTTTTTGGCCGCAGCGTTGCCAGATAAAGGTCGCATCACATTTGCTCCAAGCATAGCTTATGCGCATTGTTAATACGCATTATGGTAGTTAGGCGCATTTAACAAGTCAAGTAAGCGGACGGCTTCGCCGCCGGTTCTTGGGGTGCTCGTTTTATAGGGTTAGTTGATGCAATCTACAATTAAAAAAACATTGTTTAATATTGGCGGCTATTCATTTTGGATTTTATTGGTTTGCTGGGGGGTTTTATCCCTTATTCTTAAGAGTTGTCAAACGCTCTGTCACCATACCGTTGTAAATACGGTTTCGTCACCAAATGGTGAGCAAGTAGCAGAAATAAGCATCGGCGATTGCGGTGGGGCTACGACAGACTTTTTTGGTAGTGTTGATGTAAAAAGTAACAAACAAATATTACCGCCGGCAAACAGCGACGGCTGTGACATCAACCCGCTGCGCGGCTTTCCGCGCTAAATTTGGGCGTTATACATAAAAGGTGACGTATGACCAAGCTACTGAATAACCAAGGGCAGGAATTGCTCGTTCTTGAGGGAGCGTCTATAAAGAACTTTGAAGGAAGCGAAATAGCAACCATAGAAGTATTATGAATAAGAAAAATAAAATAATAATACGGATTGCGCTGTTGGTCGCCACGATATGCTCGTTGTTTTTTGTGCCATGGTTGCTGGTAAAGGCCTGGATACTGCCGCTACCCGATACGGTGCAACAGCAGCTAGATGAAGCCGTTGGTCATGGTTTTGCCGGGGCCATTGTCTATGTCAATTACCCCGGGCAGCCCGGTGGGCAGTTTGCCTCTGGCTGGCATGACCGGGACGCTGAATTAGCCGCCAGGCCAAAGGCGCTGTTTAAAATTGCCAGTATCAGTAAATTGTATGATGTGGTGGCGGTTACCAAACTGGTGAAAGAGGGAAAGCTTTCGCTGGATAAAACACTGGCTGATTATTTACCCGAACTTGTGGGACGCATCGAGCACGCAGATAAAATCACCTTAAGACTGATGATCCAGCATCGAAGTGGCATTCCTAATTTCACCGATGCGCCAAATTTCTGGGCCGCACCAACAGCAACCTTTGACGCCAGCCTTGGCTTAGTTCTGGATAAGCCTGCAAACTTTGAGCCCGGTACAGATTACGAATACTGCAACACCAACTATTTATTGATCAATAAGATAATGGACGATGTATTGGGCTACAGTAATTTCCGGTACATTCAGCAGCGCATTTTAAAGCCACTTAACCTTAACAATACTTTCAGTTCGCTTGCTGACGTTAATATCAATGATGTAATGAGTGGTTATCATGTCGGGCATCCTGATGATTTAAAAGCCGATGAGCACGGAATGTTAGCCACAGCCGAAGATGTCGGCATTTTTCTCCGGGCACTTATTGAGGGTACGGTGTTTGATAAAGGGGAGCAGGAAATATATTCCTCAGTTTACACGTTTGAGCACGCCGGATGGGTGCCCGGGTATCAGAGTTTCGCGGAATATGACCCGGACCTTGATGCTATTTTGATTGCGTTCTACAGTACAACAGACCCTGAACTGTACAATTGGAATCTGTCACAAATTTTAAATCGCCGGATTTTTAAAATACTGCGAAAACAACAACGCTGACAATAGTGCCAATGCCCTTGTTGCGTCAGACTCAGGCCGTTTCAGTGCCCGCCGCTGATCCAGACTGACATATTGAATTTACTGCAAGCAGGAAATAATACCATGCTAAGAAAAGCGAAATCGATACTGATCCTGACCGTAGCACTTTGGGGTGCTGTTGGCGCATTGCATAATCTGCTGGACTGGAACGGAACCCTGGGCGCGGTCGGCGCCGCGACATCTATGGTGACAATTGCAGATGGCAGCATCAGCTGGCAGGCAACCGACAATACAATCGTCATTCTGATCGGCGCATTATTTATTGTCACAGCGAAGTTGGCTACCATGGCGTTATGCGGGGTCGGCGCCGCGTTGATGTGGAAAGCTTCGCCTGCAGATTTGCCGGCATACAAAGCCGCTAAGGACATAGCGCTAACCGGCTGTGCGATTGCGATGATTATGCTATTCGGTGGCTTTGTGGTGATTGCTGAAAGCTGGTTTGAACTTTGGCGCTCGGAATCAATGCTGGGCCCTGTGCTGCAATCTGCTTTTCGGTACGGCGCCATGATCACGCTGATAGGGTTGTTTGTCGCGTCATCTGATTAAGAAAACGTGGTGTGTAACGTTACTGGCTAAGTGCTGTCTTCAGATTATGGCTGGTTTTTCCTGGCATATTATCACTATCCCGATTAGATAAACTTGAAAAAAAACTCAAGGAACTTGAGGTGCTGAATCAAGATTTTACGTCAAGATGATACCTGTCTGCAGAGGTTTTTTGTGATATTGACAGTTTTTCCGTTGCTCCTTTTTGTGCTAAATAGCACAAACGGGCTCCTACAAAACTGCAATGTACAACGGCGTTAGCCATTCGAGTTACCCATGAACAGGAGAAAACAATGGATGTTGTCGATATAAAAGCTTTTGTTCCTAGTAAAGACTATGAGATTTCAAAGTCTTTCTATTCAGAGATCGGATTTAAGTCAGCGTTCGTTTCTGAAGACTTAACCCTTTTTCAAAACGGAGAGTGCCTTTTCTTCTTGCAGCGTTTTTTCAACGAAGATTTGGCAAATAATTTTATGCTTCAGGTTTGCGTGTCAGATATTGATACAGCTTACCGCCTTTGCTCTCAATCAAAGCACAAAACAAAAATTACTCCAGTTCAGAGTGAGCCTTGGGGTAAGGTGTTTTACTTGTGGGGGCCAGCTGGTGAACTACTACACATTACAGAACTGGACGGCTAACAGCGCACATCACTCGCTGCCGTTGGTCACATAGATGCCAACCGCTGCGCTCCAAACCAGCCGCAAATTCGGGCGTTAGGCGAATAGGAGATAAATTGGAAGATTCATGGAAACCTAAAAGTTGGCTAAGTATTGTTTACGGACTGGCAATACAGCCTTTCACATTTTTGTATGTAAATAAAGCCAGGTTGTTTTGGTTTTACTTAATTTTGATTATATTTTTTACACTACTTGATACCAAGTTGCAGGCTATTACTGATGCCGAGTCGTGGCATCATAATATTTATTTTACATGGCTTTTTTTAGTCATTTGTCCTCTTCATGCTTATCTTATTTGTCGGGGATACGATAAAGATCAGCGCAGGAAGTGGTACGCTGGTTGGCGGGCTACGTTAGTATGTTTTGTCATTTTTTTTGCATTCATATCTTTAGTCAGAACTTTTATCTATGAGCCATTTTCTATCCCGGCAAAATCAATGAGTCCCACTTTAAATCCTGGTGATCAGGTGATAGTTAGTAAAAATGGATTTGGGAATTATAGATATTTTGGGTTACAAATAGTCAAAAAGGCACCATCTAAAACACTCATGAGAGGTGATGTGATTGTGTTCCAATATCCACAGAATCCTAAAATTGATTTTGTTAAAAGGGTTATAGGGCTACCTGGGGATACAGTTATTTACCGTGACAAAAGTATCTTCATTAAACCTTTTTGCAATGAGGAATCGGCAAATTGTCCTGGTTTTACAGAGGTAGTGAAGGAGTACAAATTCACTGACTCGGAAGCTGGTTCAGAGCATGATTTTTATAAAGAGTCGCTGGATAATGACTCATACGACATTAAATTGAACAGTATTCAGAAAGACTTATTCGAACGTTACTTTTATCAAGTTGGTACTCAAACAGATGAATGGTTAGTGCCGGATAAGCACTATTTCGTATTAGGTGACAACAGGGATAATAGTCTGGATAGTCGTTACTGGGGGGTTGTGCCTGAGCGCAATATAATAGGTAAAGTAGTGTATGTTTGGTAATCCGCCTAACAAATGCACACTAACGGAGCGTCTTTTCACTCCTTCGTCGCTACAAGTTGCCCGCAGCTGCGGACGTTAAATAAATACTGGCTGGCTAATCCTTCCCTATTTATGTCATAAAAAATTCACTTTTGCGCTATTTTTATACAAGCTGTTTGCAGTATGGTAGAGGTGATGCTGGCGTCGTGGCTGGCACTGTTCAGCCACAGGATGCCCAGTATGAAAATTAAAACTCTTAAATACAAAATCTTAAAAAATATTAGCGTAAAAAGCCTTGGCCTTTTGCTGGGGTTGCTGGCAACGCTTAGCTTGCCGGCTGATGCCACCGTACTAAATGGGGGCTTTGAAAACTGGACCGGCAACCAGCCAGATAGCTGGAGCCTGATTGACAGCGGCATCAGCGTCAGCCCGTCAACAGCCACTACGTTAAGTGGAAACCGCGCGGCGGCAATCAGTGTTAATACTGCGGATCAGGCAAATACCGACTTGCGGCAACTGATCAGCGTTAATGCCGGCCAGACTTATAACTTCAGCACGGCTGTGTATCACACCGAAGGTAGTGTGCGGGCCCGGCTGTATGTCAACGGATATCAGGGCTATTCCAATGCCCAGTTAACCGGGCAGTGGCAAACGCTTAGTTACAGTTACACACCGGCCAGTACTGGCAATATTGAAGTGGGGCTGCGGTTTTATGATGCCGCAGGGTTTGACGGTGCTGAACTGGTTTATGTTGACCAGTTTGAACCAACAGGCAGCTCGCCAACACCACCTGGCGGTTGCAGCAATAGCAGCGGTACCTTTGCTCTTAGCACCGACAACTACGGCGGCGAAACCAGCTGGCAACTGGTGTCAGACAGCAGTGGCACCTTATACAGCGGCAGTGGTTTAGCCAGCAATACCCAGTACAGCGAACAGTGGTGTCTGGCTGATGGCAGTTACACCTTTACTATTTATGACAGCTATGGCGATGGCATTTGTTGTGGCTATGGCAGTGGAAGTTACAGCCTGACCCTGGGCGGTGAGACGGTATTTAGCGGTGGTAGTTTTGCGGCGTCGCAGAGCCATAGTTTTACCGTTGGCAGCAGCGGTGGCGATACTGATTTAGGCAGTTACTACACCGATGCCGCTGGCCTGACCGGTTATAACCTGAAAACCGCATTGCACAATATTATTAAAACCCATACCGCTCAGGGTTATGCCGCCATCTGGGGCTTTTATAATGTGTATGAACTGGATACCTACTACGAGAATGATGGGTCAATACTGGACATATACTCGGAAAAGCCCTCGGCTGGTGACAGCTATGGCTATGCCGCCGGCAATGATCAGTGCGGAAATTATAGCGGCGAAGGTGACTGTTATAACCGCGAGCACAGCTTTCCTCGCAGCTGGTTTGGTGGTGCCGTAGAGCCCATGAACTCTGACATTCATCATATCTTTGCCACCGACGGTTTTGTTAACGCCAAACGCAGCAGCTACCCGTATGGTGAAGTAGGCAGCGCCAGTTTTGTTTCAAGCAATGGTTCTAAGTTAGGCAACGCTGCGGCGGGCATGGGCTACAGTGGCGTGGTGTTTGAACCGATAGACGAGTTTAAAGGTGATATTGCAAGGGCCTATTTTTATATGGCAACCCGCTACCAGAACCAGCTGACTAACTGGCAGAACAACAGCAGCCAGGCCAATGCAGCGTTAAATGGCAGCAGTAATCAGGTATTTGAAACCTGGACATTGCAGTTGTTAAAGCAGTGGCATCAGCAAGATCCGGTTAGCCAGAAAGAACGCGACCGCAATGATGCTGCGTATCAGTACCAGGGTAACCGCAACCCCTTTATTGATTATCCGCAGTTTGTCACAGAGATATGGGGCAACTAACTAAAAATACAGCGTGAGCTATTTTACCCGGGTTTTAATGGCTTGCGCCGTTGCCCGGGTTTTGTGTTATAACCAATTGAAGCAGCGGGTTTATGGTAAAGCAATCTGATTAATGACAACGATGACAAATGCTAAAGGTAGTTTTATCTTGCTGGTTGCCGCGGCAATTTTCTTTTGGATGGGAATGCTACTGACTGAAGTAGACTCTCCAAAAAGATGGGGTGTTGTTATTGTCAGTCTGCTAGGCGTTCCGGCTTCCTTTTTGTGGGGGCTGGTTTCGCTTGTGAAAGAAAAGGATAAGAGCAGTAGAACACTCAGTACAATAACACTAGTGATATCTGGTGCCATTTTGCTGGCAGGAGTATATAAAATATTTTGGTAAGTGTTGGCGATATGAATATACCATTAGTAGCAGGCGTGCTGGTTGTCATCTTCGGCGGGTATATGCTGAGACATGCTATTGTCAGCTACCGGACTGCTGTGGCCAGCCTGACGTGGCCAACGACTAATGGCCAGGTCACGGAGGTCCGCCTTTGGGGCCTGCGCAATATCGACGGTAAAATGAAGGACGCCAATAATTTAATTGTTGCATACCATTATAAGATTGATAACGTCAGCTATAGCGGTAAATCCGTCACTTTTTATACCCTGGTATACCCTGAAACAATAGCACTCGCTAAGCGGTATTCTGCCACACCCGACGTTAAGGTTTACTATAACCCTGCAAATGTTTCTAAATCAGTATTGGTTCCCGGCCCCAACCCCAACAAACCCTACAGTGACTTAATCCTTAGCTGCGTGGCGGTGGTCACCGGCATTGCTGTTATGGTATTTGCTTGGCTGGGTGTTATTGGCTAGTGGCGTGCTTTGCGCCACCATTATTTACGATTAAGTCTTTTTTATACACCTCGACTATAATCTGTCAGACATGGGTTCTCCTGATTTCAACTCACGTTATGCATTAATCTGCATTAGGAATAGCATTTGAACACAAAAATTCCACCGATTGACGAGCAGCAGGATGATAGCCACGAACTATTGGCGCTGGTTATTAATGCGACTGGCGTAGGAATTTGGGATTGGCAGGTTCAAACCGGAGAGTTAACATTTAATAAGCGTTGGGCTGAAATTATTGGCTATACCGTTGACGAGTTACAACCCATCCAATTCCACACCTGGTCTGCTAACCTGCACCCTGACGATCTGGCAAAAGCCAAAAATTTACTTGCCCAGCATTTTAATGGCGAATTAGATTTTTATGAAGTTGAAGCCAGAATGAAACATAAGTCGGGCCACTATGTCTGGGTTCAGGCGGCAGGAAAATTAATAGAAAGGGATGATGACGGCAACCCAAAGCGGATGATCGGTACGCACTTAGATATCACTGAACGAAAAAATACTGAAGAGCAGATGATTGTGACCACCGAGCTGTTAAATGAGTCACAGCAGGTCGGCAAGTTGGGCGGGTGGAAATTAGATTTAAAAACAGGCTATTTGTTTTGGACAGATGAAATCTACCGGATCCATGACACCTCTCCGGAAGAATTTAATCCGACGGTAGACGCCGGTGTCGATTATTTTCTGCCAAAGTCGAAAGAGATCATAACGAAAGCGCTGGAGCAGGCCATCAATAATGGTGTGGGTTATGATCTTGAATTAGAAACACTTACCACCAAGGGCAGAAAAATAGACGTCAGGACAACCTGTACTGTGACGCTGGAACAAGGAATACCGGTGCGTCTTACCGGTATTTTTCAAGATATTACTATTCATAAAATGAATCAAAGAAAGCTCGAAAAAAGCAACCTGAGTCTAGAGGAGGCAAATGCGGCTTTAAAACTGACAGCACATTATGATCCATTAACGAAATTACCTAATCGAAATTTATTAGCCGACAGAATTGAACTTGCGGTTAAAAAAAGCGCGCGGAATAACACCTTTGTTGCAGTTGCCTTTATCGATCTTGATGGCTTTAAAGAAGTGAACGACAATCATGGTCATAACATTGGTGACGAGTTATTGAAAAAAGTCACTCGCGAATTAACGCATGTGCTGCGAGAGGGCGACACCTTAGCGCGTTTTGGTGGCGATGAGTTTGTTGCCGTTATCGACAACCTTGCTAATCCAGCAGAAAGCGAATCAATCGTTTCCCGAATGCTTGAAGCAGTTTCTACAACGTTAATTGTTGAACAAAAATTATTGGAAATTACAGCCAGTATCGGCATTACCTTTTATCCGCTGGATAATGGCAGCCCTGAACAGCTGCTACGGCATGCAGATCACGCCATGTATATCGCTAAACAAAAAGGCAAAAACCGTAGTTATGTCTTCGATATAGAACAAGATACTGCCGCTAAAAATCATAACGACGAACTAAAATCGTTAGCTAAAGCGTTAGAGAACGACGAGTTTTTACTTTACTATCAACCGAAAATTGACCTTAGAACCAACGAAGTCATTGGGGTTGAGGCATTAATTCGCTGGAATCACCCAACGAGAGGGTTGCTTGCCCCCGCTATGTTTTTACCTGCGGTGGAGCACGATATATTGGGGATCAGGGTCGGCGAATGGGTTATCAAGACTGCGCTTGAGCAATTACATCACTGGCAATCGTCAGGGCTGGAGATATCAATAAGCGTAAATATCAGCCCGTTACATTTACAGCATGATCGATTTATTAAAGATTTAAAGCAAATGCTGAAGCAATACCCTGACTTCACGCCAGAAAGCCTTGAGTTTGAAATTCTGGAAAGCAGTGCTTTGAAAGATATAGAGTTAGCTTACAATGTGATGAGACAGTGTCAGCAACTTGGTGTCTGTTTTTCAATTGATGATTTTGGTACCGGCTATTCGTCATTAACGTATTTAAAGCGTTTGCCGGCCAAATACCTGAAAATTGATAAGTCATTTGTCATTGATATGCTGACCGATATCGATGATAAAGCCATTATTCAGGGCATCATTGAGTTAGCAAAAGTATTTAATCTGAATGTGATTGCTGAAGGAGTAGAAACGCCCCGCCATGGTGAGTTATTGCTGTCTTTAGGGAGTTACCTTGCACAAGGATATGGTATAGCCAAACCTATGCCTGCGAGCGAAGTATTAACCTGGCTGAAATTGTGGAAAAAAAGCCCGGTTATAGTCGATAGAAGTGTCTGACAATTTGCGCTGGTTGCTGATTTTTTTGTTGAGCGTGAGACGCTCGGGTTGTTGTTTCGCGACTTTCACTTTGGTATCGAGGTATTTTTGACTATGTTTTTCAGGCTTTACAACAAACTCCCTAAGGTGTTGCAGTACTGGCTAAGTATTTTGGGGGCGGCGTTCCAGCATTGGCTGGCCAGCCAGGCATTTATTTATGCCGCTGCGCTGGCGTTTTTTACTGTGTTCTCTATTGCACCCATTCTGGTAGTGGTGGTCGCGCTGGTAGGGTTGGTGATGGGCGAGAGCGCAGTGCAGGGGCAACTATTTTCTCAGCTTGAAGGTACGCTGGGGCCGGATGCAGCTGGCGTGGTGCAGACAGCAGTGGTTAACTCGCAAATCGACCAGAGTGGTATCTGGCCGGCGTTAATCGGCATTGTGGCCACCATCGTGGGGGCAACAACGGTATTTGCCCAGATCCAGCAGTCGCTGAATCAAATCTGGGATGTCGCACCGCGTCCTTCACGGAATAACCTGTGGCTTTTTATTAAAAGCCGTTTGTTGTCGTTAACCATTATTCTGGCCATAGGCTTTATTTTGCTGGTGTCCTTGCTGTTGTCAGTGGCTTTGCGCAGCGTGATGGCTTTTGCAGAAGAATGGTTGCCGGTGCCGGGCGGGGTAATGGTGGGCCTGGAACTGGTGTTATCACTGCTTGTGATTACCCTGCTGTTTGCGGCGATGTTTAAGATACTGCCCGACGTTTTGCTGTCGTGGCGGGATGTGTTACTGGGCGCTTTTATAACCGCCTTGCTGTTTACTGCGGGTCGTTCTTTAATTTCGGTTTACCTGGCGTATACGGCGACGGCGTCGGCGTATGGAGCCGCCGGCTCACTGGCATTGCTGTTGCTGTGGGTAAACTATTCTTCGATGATTCTGCTATTTGGTGCGGCCTTTACCCGGGCGCACCTGGAAGGCAGGGGCAAGCGCATCCGGCCGAAGAGCACTGCCGTATGTGTGCATCGGCAACTGGTGACGGATACCCCACAGAGCGAAGACTAAACCTGCAACTGTGGCTGGCAGCGTTAGCCTGTTAACCCAGTGTCAGCTGCCGCTGCCGGAATAAATCAACTTAGGCTGCAGCTTTACATTGAGTGGCTGCCAAGCCTTTGCTATACTTTCCGCCCGTCCTGATACCAATTCTTGCACACCTGCAGTAGCTCAGCGTTTACCCGCTGACAGCCTGGTGTTTTTGCATTGTTGGTATTTTTTATTGATTACTATTGTCTCAGGGGTCTCATGACTACAAGATATATCTTTGTGACGGGTGGCGTGGTTTCCTCCTTAGGTAAAGGCATTGCAGCAGCGTCGCTGGCAGCGATTCTGGAAGCGCGCGGCTTAAAGGTGACCATCCTCAAATTAGACCCCTATATTAACGTTGACCCGGGCACAATGAGCCCCATTCAGCACGGTGAAGTGTTTGTCACCGAAGACGGTGCGGAAACCGATCTGGATCTTGGCCATTACGAGCGTTTTATCCGCACCAAGATGACCAAACTGAATAACTTTACCCAGGGCCGCATTTACGCTGAAGTACTGCGTAAAGAGCGCCGTGGTGATTATTTAGGGGCGACCATTCAGGTTATTCCACACATTACCAACGAAATTAAAAACCGGGTGGTACTGGGCGCCGATGGTTACGATATAGCCATTGTTGAAATTGGCGGCACGGTGGGTGATATAGAATCGCTGCCATTTTTAGAAGCCATTCGCCAGTTGGGCACGGAAGTCGGCCGTGAGCGCACCTTATTTATGCACCTGACATTAGTGCCTTATCTGGGCACCGCCGGTGAAATTAAAACCAAACCTACTCAGCATTCAGTTAAAGAGCTGCGCTCTATCGGTATTCAACCGGATATTCTGGTGTGCCGCTCAGACCGGGCAATTCCGGCCAACGAGCGGGCGAAAATAGCCCTGTTTACCAATGTTGAAGAAAAAGCGGTTATCTCTTTAAAAGACGTTTCAAGCATTTATCAAATTCCGGCGCTGTTAAAATCTCAAAGCCTGGATGATTTAGTGTGCCGCCGTTTTCATATTGAGGCGCCTGAAGCCGATTTGGTGGAGTGGGAGCAAGTGCTTTATCAGGAATCTAACCCGATGGGCGAGATCACCATTGGTATGGTAGGCAAATACGTTGAGCTACCCGATGCCTATAAGTCGGTAAACGAAGCACTGGGCCATGCCGGCCTGAAAAACCGGGTTACGGTTAATATTAAATACATTGACTCGCAGGACGTTGAAAGCAAAGGCGAGGCAATGTTAACCGGGCTTGACGGTATTCTGGTGCCTGGCGGCTTCGGTGAGCGCGGTGTTGAAGGTAAGATCCTGGCCGCACAATACGCCCGGGAGCAGCAAGTGCCGTATTTAGGTATTTGCCTGGGCATGCAGGTGGCGCTAATCGATTATGCCCGCAATGTTGCCGGTATGGCTGGCGCGCACTCTACTGAATTTAAGCAAGACACACCTTACCCGGTGGTGGGTTTAATTACGGAATGGCTGGATGCAGCCGGTTCAGTAGAAACCCGCTCGGATGATTCTGATCTGGGCGGTACTATGCGCCTGGGGAGTCAGAACTGTAACCTCATCGACAATACCAAAGCCCGCGAGATTTATGGCAAGGCGGTTATTCAGGAGCGGCATCGTCACCGCTATGAAGTGAATAACAACTTACGGCCAAAACTAGAAGAGGCTGGATTAGTGGTGTCGGGCTTGTCGGCTGATAACCAACTGGTTGAGATGATTGAAATACCGTCTCACCCGTTTTTTGTGGCTGGCCAGTTCCATCCCGAATTTAATTCAACACCACGTGATGGTCACCCGCTGTTTCAGGCCTTTGTTGCTGCGGCATACAAATTCCAGAAAAAGCAACGCGTATAACTTGTGCTAAGCCGGGGGAATATCCCGGCTTTTTCGTTTTAGAACAGGGGATTTATAGCATGTCTGATATTGTAAAAATTATTGCCCGGGAAATTATGGACTCGCGTGGCAACCCAACCGTTGAAGCTGATGTGTTTTTAGCCAGCGGCGCGATGGGCCGGGGCTGTGCGCCATCCGGCGCTTCTACCGGCTCGCGTGAAGCACTGGAGCTACGCGACGGTGATAAAAGCCGTTATTCAGGCAAAGGCGTGACCAAAGCAGTTGCCAATATCGATGGCCCTATCCAGGCCGCGTTAAAGGGCAAGAATGCGTACCAGCAAGCTGACATTGATCAGATTATGATTGATTTAGACGGCACTGAAACCAAAAGTAAACTCGGTGCCAATGCCATACTGGCGGTATCACTGGCAGTGGCCCGTGCTGCAGCAGCTGATAAAAAAATCCCGTTATACCAGCATATTGCTGAGCTAAACGGCACGCCGGGTGTATATAGCATGCCGGTACCAATGATGAATATTATTAACGGTGGCGAGCATGCTGATAACAACGTTGATATTCAGGAGTTTATGGTACAGCCGGTCGGCGCCAAAACCTTTGCTGAAGCCCTGCGGATGGGCGCGGAAATTTTCCACAGCCTGAAAAAAGAGCTGCAAAAGCGCGGTTTAAATACTGCGGTGGGCGATGAGGGTGGTTTTGCACCTGATTTAAAATCAAATGAAGAAGCGTTAACCGTTATCGTTGAAGCTGTGAAAACGGCCGGCTACGAAATGAACAAAGACATTACCCTGGCGCTGGACTGTGCGGCGACTGAGTTTTATAAAGACGGTAAATATGTGTTAGGTGGCGAGAACAAGAGCTTTGATTCATTTGGCTTTAACGACTACCTGGCTGGCTTAACCCAGCGTTACCCGATTGTATCAATTGAAGATGGTCTGGACGAAAGTGACTGGGATGGCTGGCAGGACTTAACCAATAAAATTGGCAGTAAGGTACAGCTGGTCGGTGATGATTTATTTGTGACCAACACCAAAATTTTAAGCCGCGGTATTGAGCAGGGCATTGGTAACTCAATTTTAATTAAGTTTAATCAGATAGGCTCGCTAACCGAAACCCTGGCGGCGATTAAAATGGCCAAGGACGCCGGTTTTACTGCGGTTATCTCGCACCGTAGCGGCGAAACCGAAGATGCCTTTATTGCTGATTTAGCGGTAGGCACTGCCGCCGGCCAGATTAAAACCGGTTCACTGTGCCGCTCGGACCGGGTTGCCAAATACAACCAGTTACTGCGCATTGAGCAGGAATTAGGTAGCAAGGCACCTTACAAAGGCCGCAGTGAAATTAAAGGCCAGTAAGCCCTATTGTTTTGCAATAATAAATAAAGCCACCGCAAGGTGGCTTTATTTATTATGAAATCGTGGTTACGCGGCAGCTGATTACATTAACCGGGCACGTTAATAGCTACACCGTTGCAACGCAATGCCGAGTAGCATAACGCACTGTTATATTCAACGCAGCGGTCAAGCACCAAGCCGTTACCACCTCGCTGTGCGGTTTTAGCCTTAAGCTGCGAAATGACATAACTCTCGTTTGGCTTTCTGCTATTGGGCTCATTTTGGCAGAATTCTGCTTCTACTTGTCCCAGCGTAGTAGCGTTTAATTGCAGTATTTGCTCGGCACTGAACTGTTGCACACGTTCATCCGCCACGTTTTTTTGCATGAACCCTGTTGCTGCGGGTTCAAGATTTGTATCAAATTTAATATTGGAACAGCTTCCTAACAGAAACAACACTAAAAGAAGAGTGAAGCGCATACAACAATTCCCTATTTTACCGCTTGCTAGCAGTTTATTTTATCAGGAGCACCTGATTACAACCGTTGGCCGTGTTAATAGATACGTTATGATGGCATAGGTTCAATGTAAATAGGATATTTCAAATGTCGGTGCGGGTCAGTTGTTATGGCACTGAAATTACGTGTAGCCTGGCGGATGCTTAGTCGATACTGAGCTGCGCTAAATGGCTTTGCAGGTGCAGGTAATGCACGCTGTAGTATTGTGCTTTATTTAAGCTGCCAAAGGCAAAATGGGGCTGCATCTCACCCTGCCAGTTCATAAATTGCTCAACGGTATAAATCAGCTCGCGCAGGGCAACGTCATTCGGTAGCACAGGTTCAAGTGCCGGTGCGCCCGGAATGGGCTCATCCAGCGGGTGATGCAGGGTACCGGTTGCGGCAAAGGCATTAACGGCCAATTTGCCGATGCTGTAGCGGAAGAATGGCGAATGGGCTTTTGGATAGCCATAAATGGAGTAGCTGATACTCTGGGCACAATGTTGCAAAATCTGGCTGGCATTCCAGACACCACCGCTGGTCAAACGCTCTGCCGGTAGCGCTTTTAGCTGCGCCAAAATGCCTGACAGAGGATAAGGGCGTAAGGTTGCAACCAACTTCGTGGTAAGCAACAAAGCGACGGGCGTCAGTACACTGGCTTTGATAAATTGACGGCGGTTCATATGCGACGGCTACTAAACATCTACGATAGGCTAAACTAGCATTTATTGTGGGGTTGCCGCTACTTTTGCTTTTACAAGGGCATGCCGATTGGCTAACATCAGCAAATGATTGAACCTCTGAGCAACCAGCCACATTTCTGGCAGGTATCAAGCGATAACCAGACTTATACCGAGTTGTGTAATGCTTTGTATGAGCGTGAATTGCTGCGCCTGGCAACAATGAGCGCGGAGCAACTGCCATTGTTGCAAAAGCGGCTGGCGGCATTGCCTTTTTATATCCGGCGGGCGGCAGCGAATATCGTTACTTATCGCAGTGAATTGCAGCTGGATAGCCAGAATGCGTCCTGGTTTCATAAGCAGCTTGGTCGTTGCCCGGCCCGCAAACAACAAGCCGATCCTATTGCCAATTTTTACCAGAAAGCCGCTAAGCCCGGCTTAATTGTGCCGGTGTATATTGAGCAGCTGACCCTGGAGCAAATTGTCCTGGACAGTGTAGATGAGGTAGATAGTGCCGGTGAGCGCCTGCACTGTAACGAACATGGCTGGTTTAGCTACAACGGCACACCGCTGCAAAATGACAATGCCAGTAAATTTTTGCTAAAACCGAATAAAGCCATTGTTACCGCGGCCAGTTGTGGCCATCAGTGGCTAAATAATGATAAAAAAGCCCCCAGGGTACTGAGTTTACGTGAATTATTACTAACCAGCCGTTTAAACTGGCAAAACTTTGCCAAGCCTTATCAGGCCAGCCGCGGCCTGAAATAAGTAACAAACCACACTTTTTCTCCCTGCAGTGCCAATTAGGGCTTTGCAGCTGGGGTGCAAGTCAGCATAATAAAGCCATTAATCTAACTGAAGTTGAACCATGCGACTGCTTATTGCCATACTGCTGATTGTATTTTGCCTGCTGCAATATCGCCTGTGGTTTGGTCAATATAGTGTAACCGACTATTTGCAGCGGCTGGATGAAATTGCGACCCAGCAAAACAGCAATCAGGAACTGCAGAAACGCAACCGGATGCTGATGGCTGATGTAACCGACTTACAGCAAGGCCTGGAAGCAATAGAAGAACGGGCCCGAAATGAGTTGGGCTTAATTGGCGAAGACGAAGTGTTTTTCCGGGTTGTACAGACAGACAATTTGCAGCAACCGGCCAAGGGCAAGCCATGAGCCAGCAGGCTGTCACAGCCATTGCTGCCGTTATTCCTGCCGCTGGCGTTGGTAAAAGAATGCAGGCCGCGCTTCCCAAGCAATATTTAACCCTCAATGACAAAACAATCCTGCAACACAGCGTAGAGCGCCTGAGCCGCCACCCGGCTGTGACTGCGCTTTGGTTAGCGCTGGATAAAGCTGACCCGTATTTTGCGACAACGCCCTTGCTGCATTCGGCTATCCGGCGGGTAGATGGCGGCCACGAGCGGGTACACTCTGTGCTGAATGCCTTGCTGCAGATTGACGCCGGTCGTTATCCCTGGGTGCTGGTGCATGATGCCGCCAGGCCATTGGTGTCGCAGGCTGATATCAGCCTGTTAATTAAGCGCTGCACAGAGGCCGGCCACGGTGGCATTCTGGCCTGCCCGGTGCGTGATACCATGAAGCGTGGCAACGCAAATGCTGAGCATAATATGGTTGCTGCAACGGTTGATCGCGAGCAACTCTGGCATGCACTGACGCCGCAATTTTTCCCAACCGCTCAGCTGCGCGAGGCGCTGACAGCGGCGCTTGCTGCCGGTGTAACGATTACCGATGAAGCGTCGGCAATGGAGTGGGCTGGCCAGCCGGTACTGCTGGTTGAGGGGCGGGCTGACAATATTAAAATTACCCGGCCGGCAGATTTAACTCTGGCGGGTTTTTATCTGCAGCAACAACAAGTGGAGCAACAACACGAATGACTTTTCGGATAGGCCATGGTTTTGATGTCCATGCATTTGGTGGCAGCGGCCCGCTAACATTGGCAGGCGTAAAAATTGAATACGCACAGGGCTTAGTGGCTCATTCTGACGGCGATGTCGTGCTGCACGCCGTTGCTGATGCGTTACTGGGTGCGCTGGCACTGGGTGATATTGGCCATCACTTTCCGGATAATGACCCGGCATTTAAAGGCATCGACAGCCGGATTTTATTGCGTAAGGTGTTTACTGAGGTTAGTAATGCCGGGTATCAGCTGAATAATCTTGACGTGACCATTATGGCGCAAGCACCGAAAATGGCACCGCATATTGCTGCCATGCGTCAGTGCCTGGCTGCTGATCTGGCGGCCGACATCAGTCAGATAAATGTCAAAGCCACCACCACCGAGCAACTGGGTTTTGTTGGCCGTAAAGAAGGCATCGCCACTGAGGCTGTCGTGCTGCTGGTTAAGCACCAATGAGCGAATTGCCAGCAGGTACCTTACCACAGTGGCAGTATTTATATGGTAAGCCCGACGTCACCGCGGTTATTCGCAGCCAGGCCAGTGATTTTATTGTCGATGAGCAGCTGAACTTTCAGCCCAGTGGCAGTGGTGAACACCTGCTGTTACAGATTGAAAAGCGCGGCCAGAACACGCAGTATATTGCCAGGCAGCTTGCCAGGTTAACCGGTTTACGGATGCGTGATATCAGCTATGCCGGTTTAAAAGACCGGCACGCCTTAACCCGGCAGTGGTTTTGCTTTAAATGGCCGATTAAACAGGAACTGGACTGGCACGACTGGCAGATAGACGATAGCCGGATTTTGCAGGTTGTACGGCATCATCGCAAGTTGCGCTTAGGGGCGCTTAAAGCCAACCATTTTCAGTTAACCCTGACAGAGGTTAGTGCACCCGAGGCCCTGCTGGCGCGGCTGCAACTGGTCAAAGCCGGTGTGCCGAATTATTATGGTGAGCAACGTTTTGGCAGGGCGGGCGGCAATTTAGCGTTAGCCGATAGTTTGTTCGCCGGCGAGCGGATAGCCGATCGGCAAATTCGTGGCCTGGCACTGTCGGCCAGCCGTTCTTTTTTGTTTAATACCGTGCTATCTGCCCGCATTGCACAGGGCCTGTTTAACCAGGTACTGGACGGTGATATTCTGCAGCTGGATGGCACGGGGTCAATATTTACGGTGGAACACGCGGACAGCACCTTGCAGCAACGACTGCAGCAGAGTGATGTCCATCCGACCGCTCCGCTGGTTGGAATAGGCGGCGCGGCGGTCAGTCAGCACGCTGCTGAACTGGAACAACAAGCATTAGCACCGCACCAGCAATGGTGTCAGGGACTGGCAGAGTACCGGCTGCAAGCCGCCAGGCGTAGCATCAGATTAGTACCGCAGCAACTGAGTGCCCAGCAGCAGGGTGACAGTGTGAGCATTAGCTTTGCGCTGCCGGCAGGTTGTTTTGCCACCAGTGTGCTGCGGGAGTTAGCCTGTTATCGTGACGGTAGCCGCCCCCTGACTGAGCTGGAGTAACCCCGCTAACAATGGAGTAACGATGCGAATATTATTAAGTAATGACGATGGCGTGTATGCCAAAGGGATCCAGGTATTGCAACAGGCGCTGAGCCAGATTGCTGAGGTGACAACGGTTGGCCCGGATCGCAACTGCAGTGGTGCCAGTAACTCGCTGACCTTATTAAATCCGTTGCGAACCCAGACATTGGAAAACGGTTTTATTGCCGTAAATGGTACGCCGACCGATTGTGTGCACCTTGCCATTAGCCAGTTACTGGACTTTACCCCTGATCTGGTGGTCGCCGGCATTAACCATGGTGCCAACCTGGGCGATGATGTGCTGTATTCCGGCACGGTGGCCGCCGCCACAGAGGGCCGCCACTTAGGTTTACCGGCTATTGCTGTATCGCTGGCCGGACGGGAAGAAGAGCACTTTGTTACTGCGGCCCATGTAACGGTAGAGGTGATTAAAAAGCTGAAATCTCACCCGTTACCGGCCGATCAGATCCTGAACATCAATGTGCCGGCTATTGCCCTTGATGCGTTAAAAGGCATTATGGTAACGCGGCTTGGCCGGCGTCACAAAGCTGAAACCATGAGCAGTGATACCGACCCCTGGGGCCGTAAAATATACTGGTATGGCTCGCTGGGGCCAGAGTTAGATGCCGGTGAGGGCACAGATTTTTATGCGGTAGCCAATGGCTACGCCTCAATTACGCCACTTCATGTGGATATGTCAGCTTATAAAAGTATGGATACACTACAGCACTGGTTAGCGGGGATAAAGTTGTAATATGGCAGTAGCAACAGCACGTAGCGCAACGGTTTTAGCGCAAAAATTGCAAAGCGAAGGCATCAGCGAGAGCGCCGTATTGCAGGCCGTCGCCCAGGTACCACGGCATCTGTTTGTCGAGGCGGTATTGGCCCATAAAGCCTATGAAAATACGGCGTTACCCATTGGTCAGGGCCAGACGATATCACAACCCTATATTGTTGCCCGCATGACAGAGTTATTGTTGCAAGGCCGCGCGCCGGGTAAGGTACTGGAAATCGGCACAGGTTCAGGCTATCAAACGGCGATTCTGGCACGCTTGTTCAGCCATGTTTGTTCGGTAGAACGGATTAAAGCGCTACAATTTCAGGCCAAGAGGCGCCTACAACAACTTGATTTACATAATGTCTCAATGAAACATGGTGATGGTTGGCTGGGATGGCCCAGTAAAGCGCCGTTTGACAGCATTATTGTTACGGCTGCCCCTGCGGAAGTGCCGGCGGCCTTATTGCAGCAGCTAACTGAGGGGGGCCGGCTGGTGATCCCGGTTGGCGCTAAAGATCAGATATTGCGGGTTTATCAGCGCAGCGGTGATGCGTTTAGTAGTCAGGATATTGAAGCGGTGCGCTTTGTGCCTCTGGTACCCGGCGCCCTGGGTTGAGCAGGATGGAGCAGTATTAACCGATGATGAAAACGTATCTGCAATGGCTGATAAAAGGCCTGGCGATGGGCGCCGCCGATGTCGTACCCGGTGTGTCGGGTGGCACAATGGCGTTTATTCTGGGCATTTATGAGCGGCTGCTGGCGGCGATTAGCTCGGTCAATCTGGTTGCGCTGAAATTGTTAGTCCGGGGCCGGTTTAGTGCCTTGTGGCAACATATTGATGGCACCTTTTTGTTGTGTTTATTCGGCGGCATTCTAATCAGTGTTTTTTCACTGGCTAACCTTATCAGTTATTTGTTAGTGCATCGTCCGGTGCCGCTGTGGGCATTTTTTAACGGTTTAATTTTAGCGTCACTGCCGGTGCTGCTGCGCAGTGTAGGTTGGACCGCTGGCCGGATAATATTGTTTTGCGGCGGCGTGCTGTTTGCTATTTTTATTGGCATGTTGGCGCCGGTGCAGTTAGAACCTGCCCCCTACCTGTTTTTTCTGGCGGGCGCCGTCGCCATTTGTGCGATGATTTTGCCGGGCATTTCCGGTAGTTTTATTTTGCTTATTCTGGGGATGTACGGCCCGGTTATGCTGGCGGTAACCGGCTTGCAGCTTGGCATAGTGGCGATATTTGCCGCGGGCTGTGTTGTTGGTTTGCTCTGTTTCTCACGTTTATTAAACTGGCTGCTGCAGCACTTTCATGATGCGGCGCTGGCCCTGCTAACCGGTGTGGTGGTTGGGGCTCTATACCGGATCTGGCCCTGGCAGTATAAACAGCAGATGCTCAGTCCATGGCAATATCAGCAGCAAGTAGCAAATGCCGACCTGCTGCTGGCGGCTGGCGCAGTGGTTGCCGGCATTGTGATGATAACGCTGTTACTGAATTTAGAGCGGTTGTTTAGCGGCAGCGGGCAAAACAGCAAATAAGGAGCGGCGTATTAATCGGATAACCGGGCTGGCGCTAAATGCAGTATTGCTGACCATGTTGCTTATGGTAATGACGGCCTGCACCTCAAGTTCAGGCCCGGCGCCGGTAACCACCCTTGAGCTGCGGGAAAACCCGTACCGAGAGCGTAACCGGGGTACGCTTTCGGGCAATAAGTACGTTGTGCAGCGTGGCGATACCTTGTACGCCATTGCGTTCAAGGCCGGTTTGGACGTTCGTACCCTGGCAAGCCGCAATAGTATCCGCAGCCCTTACACCATCTATCCTGGCCAGGTCATCCAGCTGTCAGCGCAGCCAGTGCGGCAGACAACCGCCAAAACAGCAAAGCCAGTATCATCTGCAGGCAGAGGGGTGGCAACGGCTAAAAAACCCGCTGTAACAGCAAAGACAAGTCAGGCAAGCAGTAACTCAAAGCAAGCGAAATCAAATAGTTCAGCAAAAGCTGCTAAACCTGTTGCGTCGTCAAATCAAACACGTTATGTTCAGACACAACCTGCTAAAAGTAGCCAAAAAACCGCGGATAATACCCCAGTTGGAAACAAGGTGCAATGGCGCTGGCCAATTAAAGGTAAAATAGTTTCACGCTTCTCGACGCAGGAACATGGCAATAAGGGCGTTGATATCGCCGGACAGGAAGGAGACAGGATTAACGCCGCTGCGAGCGGTCAGGTTGTGTATGCGGGGAGTGCGTTGCGCGGGTATGGTAATTTAATCATTATTAAACATAACGACGATTATTTAAGCGCCTATGCCCACAATAAACGGATTTTAGTTGCCGAGCGGCAACAGGTAAAAGCCGGCCAGCAGATTGCTGAAATGGGCAGTACAGATGCAACAGATAGCAGGTTGCATTTTGAAATACGTTTCAGGGGTAAATCAGTTGAACCGTTGCGATACTTACCGTGATTAATGAAATAACAGCATAAGAGTTACTGTGACAACAAGACTAACCACAAAGGTTGGCGTTTGAACACAAGCACGCAGGCAGGAAGGTAGCTGAATCAGCCCCGACACCCGGCAGACGTGGGAGAAAGGATATGGGACTTAAAAGTGACGACGTTGTAGAGTCAGAAGTAATTGTTAAAGATGATGAGTTAGCGGAAGACAATAACTCGTTAGATGATGATTTAGAGCCCGATGTAGCAGAATTGGCCGGTGAAGAGGTTACACCGGATGAAGTGTTTGCCAAGGATGATAGTCAAAAAGCGATGGACGCGACCCAAATCTATTTGGGTGAAATTGGCTTTTCGCCGCTGCTGAGCGCCGAAGAAGAAGTGTATTTTTCCCGTCTATCGTTAAAAGGTGACGCGGCTGCCCGCAAACGCATGATTGAAAGCAATCTGCGCCTGGTTGTTAAAATCGCTCGTCGTTATATTAACCGTGGCCTGGCATTACTGGATTTAATTGAAGAAGGTAATTTAGGGTTAATCCGGGCGGTCGAGAAGTTTGACCCTGAACGGGGTTTTCGTTTTTCAACCTACGCTACCTGGTGGATCCGTCAGACCATAGAACGCGCCATAATGAACCAGACCCGGACCATCCGGCTGCCAATCCATGTGGTGAAAGAACTCAACATCTATTTGCGCGCCGCCCGCGAGTTATCACAAAAGCTTGACCATGAGCCAACGCCGGAAGAAATTGCCGCTGCGCTGGACCGACCGGTAGCTGAAGTGCGCAAAATGTTAAAACTGAACGAAAAAATAACCTCGGTTGATATGCCCGTAGCCGGTGCGTCCGAAAAACAGCTACTGGATGTAATTGCTGATGAAAAAGAGCAGGGGCCGGAAGGTGAACTGCAGGAGGAAGATATTCGGCAGCACTTGGTATTGTGGCTGGATGAGCTAAACCCGAAGCAGCGCGAAGTGCTGGCCCGGCGTTTTGGCTTACTGGGCTACGAGCCGTCAACCCTGGAAGACGTCGGCCATGAAATTGGCTTAACCCGTGAGCGGGTCCGGCAAATTCAGGTAGAAGCATTGCGGCGCTTAAAGGAAATTGTAACCCATCAGGGTCTGAATATTGAAACCCTGTTTCAGGATTAAGCAGCGGGGCAATTAACAAAAACGGGCGCGCTGGCGCCCGTTTTTGTTTGCAATCATTACTGAAGTTTCAATATCAGCATCACCTAACGTCCGGCGTAGCTTTATCACAGCTGGTCGCAACACGGGGGCAGCGGTATTGCATCTTGTGCAAAGGCCGCTTAGCGTAGGGGTATTATCAGAGAGAAAAATAAAAGGGTTTTTCATGGCGTTACTAAAAATCTCAGTGCTGACTGCGGTGTTGGGCTTAGGCTCGTTCTCCGGCCAGGCCGTGCCGGTATTTCCGGACAGTGACTACCGCAATACCGTTGCTTCGGTTGAACAGGTGCTGGGGTATCCTCTGGCCAGCCGGATTTCTGAGCCGGCGGCGATTAAGCAGTATTTTGAGCAGCTGGCCCAGGCACATCCCAGCCGGATTAAACTGGTTCCTTATGCTAAAAGCTGGCAGGGCCGGCCGCTGTTTTATGTAGTGATTGGCAGCGAGAAGAATATTGGCCGGCTGGCGGATATTCAGCAGCAAATGCAGCAACTGGCCAACCCGCAAAACGTCGATGAGCGCGAAGCTCAACAGCTGATTAGTGATCTGCCAGCCAGTGTCTGGATTGCCAGTAGCCTGCACGGCAATGAAATAAGTCCGCCAGAGTCCGCCATGGCGCTGGCGTATCACTTGCTGGCTGATAACAGCCCGCAAACCGCTGACTTGCTCAGTAATACGGTAGTTTACATTGACCCGTTGCAAAACCCTGATGGTCGCAACCGCTTTGTCAGCCGGTATTATGCTACTGTGGGCCTGGACCATTCGGCTGATCGGTTATCGGCCGAGCAGAACGAACCCTGGCCAAATGGTCGCACCAACCATTATTTGTTTGATATGAACCGGGACTGGATCTCCTTAACCCAGCCGGAAACCCGTGGCCGGGTTAAGGCGTTGCAGCAGGTGTATCCGCTGGTGTTTGTTGACTCGCATGAAATGGGCGGGGACATGGGCTACTACTTCAGCCCGGAAGCCGAGCCGTTTAACCCGCATATTCAGGCCCATCAGCGCCAGAGCCTGCAGTGGTTGGGCGAAAATAACGCCCGCTGGTTTGATAAATTTGGCTACGACTATTTTACCCGGGAAATATTTGATGCGTTTTATCCGGGGTATGGTGCCAGCTGGCCGCTGTATCAGGGCAGTATCGCCATGACTTACGAAATGGCTTCATCCCGCGGCCATCAGTACCGCAAAGCCGATGGCGAAATACTCACCTTTGCTGATGGGGTGCAACGTAATTTTGTCGCCTTTATGGCCACCATTGAAACGGCCAGTAAGCGCGCGCCAGAGCTACTGACTAACTTCTATCAGTATCGTAAAGATGCCATTAAACAAGGCAACGCTGGCCCGGTGCGTAGCTTTATTTTTCCGGCAACGCGCGACAAGGCCGGCCATACCAAATTAAGCGCTATTCTGACCGAGCACGGCATCACGGTGGGTAAAGCAACGGAAGCTTTTAAAGCCTGTGGCGAAAATTATCAGGCGGGTAGTTATGTGGTGAACACCGCCCAGCCAACCTACCACTTAATCCGCACCTTACTGGATGATACGGTGCCGATGGACAAAGACTTTATTGCAAAACAGGAACAGCGTCGCGCAAATAATCTGCCAGATGAAATATACGATGTTACGGCCTGGTCATTGCCGCTGATGTATAACCTGCCGGTAGTCAGTTGCAACCGGGCGGTGAATGTTGCTACCACCACGGTGAGTGCTGAGCGGATCCTGGCCGGTGAAGTGACTAACCCTGATGCCCGCTTTGGCTACATCGTGCCCTGGGGTGATATGGCGGCAGCCCGTTTCGCCAGCAGCGCATTGCAGCAAGGCTTAACCGTGAAAAGCAGCGATCTACCCTTTACTCATCAGAATGGCAAGCGCTACCCGGCGGGAAGTCTGATTGTCAGTAACGCCGATAACAGCCCGCAATTGGCAGAGCAGGTGCAGCAGCTGGCGGCAGCCAGTGGTGCCACAGTTACAGGAATAGACAGTAGCTGGGTAACCGATGGCCCTAATTTTGGCTCTTTTAATGTGAAAACCCTGCATAAGCCAAACGTGGCTATGTTGTGGGATGAACCGGCTAACCCGTTAAGTGCCGGCAGTGCCCGTTTTGTGCTGGAGCGCAACTTAAACTATCCGGTTACTGCAATGCGGCCGGCACAGTTACGTGGTGCAGATCTGAGTCATTATCAGGTATTAATTGTGCCGGCCAGCAGCCGGGGTAGTTATCAGCAGGAATTGGGTAACAGTGGCCTTGCTAACTTACGCAGTTATGTTGAACGGGGCGGCGTGCTGATTGCGTTGGGCAATGCCACCGACCTGTTGCTGGCAGGGGATGAGCCATTACTGAGCAGCAAGCGCGAATATAAAGTGCGCGAGGGTGAAGAGAAAAAGGCAGAGAAAGAGAGTAAGGTCGCCGGCAGTATTATCAAAACGCCTGAGGAATATCAGCAGTGGCTGGTACCGGAAAAAGCTGATCCGGACTGGGTGCCGGGTTTTATCGCCCGCGCTGAGGTTGACCAGCAGCACTGGCTGACTGCCGGGGTGCCTGATACCGTCAACAGTTTATATGTCGGAAATCAGGTGTATCAGCCGTTAACGATTGCCGATGGCCGTAATGTCGTCAGTTTTGCCCCGGCAGAGCAACTGCTGGCCGGTGGTTTTGTCTGGGATGAAAACCGGCAGCAAATCGCCCATAAGCCACTGGTGATGGTGCAGGCCGTTGGCCGGGGGCAGGTGATTAGCTTTACCCAGGAACCCAACTTCCGCGCCTATGTTGATGGTATGCACTTGCTGTATATTAATGCGGTATTCCGGGGTGCAGCGCATGCTAACCCGCTGCGCTAGGTGTTAACCCACTGCGTTAGGCGTTACCCACTGTGTTGATTTACTGATTACTTTAAAAGCGCCGGTTAGTCACCGGCGCTTTTTTTATGCTGAATGGCCACGGTAACCGCGCCGGCGATTAAGCCCCAGAATGCCGAAGCCAGACCAAAGAAACTGGCACCGGACGCGGTAACCAGTAACGTAATGACTGCCGCATCACGGTATTTTGGCTCGCTGGTGGTGGTAGCCAGGTTAGCAGCGATGGTGCTGATCAGCGCCAGCCCGGCCAGTGCCGCGACCATTTCTTTTGGGAAAGCGGCAAACAGCGCGACGACTGTAGCCCCTGCTAAGCCAGCCAGTAAATAAAACACTCCGGCCGCGATGCCGGCAATATAGCGTTTTTGCGGCTCTGGGTGGGCTTCAGTGCCGGTGCAAATGGCGGCAGTAATGGCCGCCAGATTAATTGAGAAAGCCCCCCAGGGAGCCAGCAGCAAAGTGCTAAGCGCGGTGCTGCTAATCAGCGGCGAAACCGGCGTGTTATAGCCGCTGGCTCTTAGCACCGCTACCCCGGGAATATTCTGGGAGGCCATAGTCACCAGTAATAGCGGCAAACCAACACCGATTAGGGCGCCGACTGAAAAATCCGGGGTGATCCACACCGGCTTGGCCAGGCTCAGGGTTACCGCCGATAAATCGAGGCTACCGCCCAGTACGACCGTGATAATACCGCTTAGCATGACTAGTAAAATGGCATAACGTGGCCAGTATACTTTGGCAATCAGGTATACCAGACACATGCTGCCAACCAGCAACCACTGGCTTTGCATTGAACTGAAAACAGCAAAACCAAATTGCAGTAAAATGCCCGCCAGCATGGCACTGGCCAGCGGCAATGGGATCAGCCGGGTAAGTTTTTCAAACCAGCCGGTAATGCCGATAATCAGCCCCAGAACGGCAGTGAAAATAAACACGCCGGTGGCTTGCTCAATACTCAGTCCCTGTAAGCTGGTGGCCAGCAGCGCGGCCCCCGGGGTAGACCAGGCGGTAATGACCGGCGCTTTGTAATACCACGACAGGCCAATACAGGTAGCCGCCATACCAATACCCAGCGCCAGCAGCCACGAGGCCATGATTTCATTGCTGGCACCGGCAGCACTGGCGGCCTGAAACACAATGGCGACCGAGCTGGCAAACCCGACCAGCACCGCGACAAAACCGGCCACAATGGCGGATAAACTAAGATCTTTAAATAACATCAGGCTTCCTTTGCCTGGCGGCTCAGCTGGTACAGTAAGTCCAGGGCCTGGCGGGCACTTAAGTCATCCGGGTTTAATTCGGCCAACTGTTGCACCAACGGATGCTCAGCTGCCATCAGCGGTAATTGCTGTTGACTGGCCGCAGCGGGTTGATGCTCCAGCTGGGCCAGGCCTTGCTGCTCTAACTGACTGAGTTTTTGTCTGGCCTGGTTAATGACCGCTTTGGGCACGCCAGCCAGCTGCGCGACCTGCAGGCCAAAACTTTTACTGGCTGCGCCGTCCTGGACATGGTGCATAAACACGATGTCATCGCCATGCTCTACCGCATCTAAATGGACATTGACGACGCCGTCCAGCATAGCGGCCAGTTCAGTCAGTTCAAAGTAATGGGTGGCAAATAAGGTCAGGGCTTTAATCCGGGTAGCTAAATACTCGGCACAGGCCCACGCCAGGCTTAAGCCGTCATAGGTGCTGGTGCCGCGGCCAATTTCATCCATTAATACCAGGCTATGCGCTGTGGCGTGGTGCAAAATGGTGGCGGTTTCGCTCATTTCCACCATAAAAGTCGAGCGACCGGAGGCTAAGTCATCAGAGGCACCAATCCGGGTGAATATCCGGTCAACCGGGCCCAGGCTGGCACTGTCGGCAGGTACAAAGCAGCCAATATAGGCCATCAGGGTTATCAGCGCGGTCTGGCGCATGTAAGTCGATTTACCGCCCATATTCGGCCCGGTAACCATCAGCATCCGTCGGCTGGCGTTGAGGCTGAGCGGATTGGCAATAAAGGGCTCACTTAGTACCTGCTCTACCACCGGATGGCGGCCTTGCGCCAGTTCAATGCCGGGCTCGGGGCGAAGCAGCGGCCGGCAATAGTTCAAGCTGCATGCCCGCTCGGCAAACGTACAAAGCACATCCAGTTCAGCCAGGGCCTGGGCCAGTTGTTGCAACTGGCTTAAGTAGGGGCTGGTCAGTTCAAACAATTGTTCGTACAGCTGTTTTTCCAGTGCCAGCGCCTGACTCTGGCTTCCCAGCACTTTATCTTCATATTCCTTCAACTCAGGAATAATATAACGTTCGTTATTTTTCAGGGTCTGGCGCCGCACGTATTCCGGCGGCACTTTGGTGTCGCTGCTGCGGCCGGTTTCAATATAGTAGCCATGGACCCGGTTAAAGCCGACTTTAAGCGAGGCAATGCCGGTGCGCTCGCGCTCGCGCAGCTCCAGTTGTTGTAAATAGTCAGTCGCGCCGGTGGCCAGGGCCCGCCAGTGGTCTAAATCACTGTTATAACCGTCTGCAATGACGCCACCATCACGAATTAATACTGGCGGCGCCTCGACTATTGCTGCGTTCAACAGTTGCAGCAGTGCTGGCAAGGGTGCGCTGTTGTTCGCAATACGCTGCAGTAATGAGGTGCTGGCAAAGCTTAAATCCTGTTGTAAAGCCGGCAGCTGAGCCAGTGCCTGGCGCAACCGGGCAAAATCACGTGGCCGGGCACTTCGCAGCGCCAGCCTGGCAATAACCCGCTCAATATCACCAATATTTTTCAGCGCAGGCTGCAAGCTTTCAACATCATCGGTTAGCTCGTTGACGGTATCCAGCCGGGCATTAACCTGTGTCTGGTCGCGCAGAGGCGCATGCACCCAGCGCTTTAGCAAGCGTGAGCCCATCGCCGTCTGGTTGCGATCCAGCACCGCTGCCAGGGTGTTTTCAACGCCACCACTAAGGTTTTGGGTCAGTTCCAGATTACGCCTGGTGGCCGCATCGAGCACGATATAGTCTTCTGCCCGCTCCAGCGCGATAACCCGGATATGTGGCAAACTGGCACGTTGGGTATCTTTCAGATACTGCATCAGACAACCCGCGGCCATCAGTGCCACCGGCGCCTCGTCGACGCCAAAACTGATGAGATCTTTGGTACCGAATTGCTGACAAAGCAGCCGTTTAGCGGTGGCCAGTTCAAATTCCCACTCTGGCCGGCGGCGGGCACCTTTGCGCGCCTGACACAGCCCGGGCTGGCTGAACAGCTCTGGGTATAGGATCTCCGCCGGATTAAGCCGCTGTAACAGCGCCGCTAAATCAGTGCTATTAGCCACCTGATTAATTAAAAAGCGACCGGCACTTAAATCCAGCTGGGCCAGACCAAACTGGCCGCGTTGCTCGCAAATGGCGCAGAGTAAATTGTCCTGGCGTTCGTTTAACAGCGCCTCGTCGGTGACGGTACCCGGGGTGACAATGCGTACCACTTTGCGTTCAACCGGGCCTTTGCTGGTCGCCGGGTCGCCAATTTGCTCACAAATAGCAACAGACTCACCCAACTGAACCAGTCGGGCCAGATAACCTTCAATGGCGTGATAGGGCACGCCCGCCATCGGAATAGGCTGGCCGGCACTCTGGCCCCGCTTGGTAAGCGAGATATCTAACAGGGCAGCTGCTTTTTTTGCGTCATCAAAAAAAAGCTCATAAAAATCACCCATCCGGTAAAACAGCAAAATATCGGGATGCTCACTTTTTAGTCCCAGATACTGCTGCATCATCGGGGTGTGGCTGCTTAGGGCTTGCTCCGGTTTCTGGTCTGACGGCATAATGTAACTCTGATTTCCCTGTTGGACTGGCTATGGCACTTGTAACCGATACTGAGCAGCTGGCTGCAGAGTTGGGTACCTTATTATTACGAAAAAAATGGTTTGTCACCACAGCTGAATCCTGCACCGGCGGTGGCATTGCTTACTATTTAACCGCGGTTGCCGGTAGCTCTGCGTATTTAGATCGCAGCTTTGTGACCTATAGCAATAAAGCCAAACAGCAGCTGTTGGGGGTGCGCAGTGCTACTTTATTACAATTTGGCGCGGTAAGCGATGAAACGGTGAAAGAAATGGCCAGCGGTGCGGCAGTGGCGGCTAATGCTCAGCTGGCCATTGCGGTATCCGGTATTGCCGGGCCTGGTGGTGGTTCGGCGGCCAAACCGGTGGGCACAGTTTGGTTTAGTTTTTCTGTTAACGGCCAGCTTAGCAGTCAGTTGCAACACTTTGGCGGCAACCGCGAACAGGTGCGCCAGCAGGCCATCGATTATGCCCTTAAACACAGCATCTTATTATTGACAGCATTGTCAAACTAGACTACTGTACGAGCATACAGTGTTTTTGCGAACCGAATTTTTGGAGTGAACAATGGACGACAATAAACAAAAAGCCCTGGGTGCAGCCCTGACTCAAATTGAACGCCAGTTTGGTAAAGGTTCTATTATGCGCCTCGGTGACAGCACGGCCCTGGATATTGCTTCGGTTTCAACCGGTTCACTCGGGCTGGATATTGCCCTTGGCATAGGCGGTTTGCCGTATGGCCGGATCGTCGAAATTTATGGGCCTGAATCATCAGGTAAAACTACCTTAACCTTGCAGGTAATTGCGGAAGCCCAGAAAGCGGGTAAAACCTGTGCTTTTATCGATGCTGAGCACGCGCTGGACCCGGTGTACGCCAAAAAGCTGGGAGTTAAAGTAGAAGATTTACTGGTATCGCAGCCGGATACCGGTGAACAGGCGCTGGAAATTTGTGACATGCTGGTACGCTCTGCGGCGGTAGATATTGTGGTGGTTGACTCCGTGGCGGCATTAACCCCCAAAGCGGAAATTGAAGGTGACATGGGCGACAGCCATATGGGTCTGCAAGCCCGCTTAATGTCTCAGGCGCTGCGTAAGCTTACCGGTAATATTAAACGCTCGAATACCTTATGTATTTTCATTAACCAAATCCGTATGAAAATCGGCGTGATGTTTGGTAACCCGGAAACGACTACCGGTGGTAATGCGCTGAAATTCTATGCCTCAGTGCGGTTGGATATCCGCCGGATTGGTTCGGTAAAAGAAGGCGATGAAATTGTCGGTAATGAAACCCGGGTAAAAGTGGTGAAGAATAAAGTCGCACCGCCATTTAAACAGGCCGAGTTTATTATTCAGTATGGTGCCGGCATTAACAAAAACGGCGAACTGATTGATTTAGGCGTAGCGCAAGGTTTGGTTGATAAGTCGGGTGCCTGGTATGCCTATCAGGGCAACAAAATTGGCCAGGGTAAAGCCAATGCCATGAAGTTTCTGATTGAGAATCCGGCGGTTGCTGATGAAATTGAAAAAGAATTGCGCACCCGTTTGTTGCTGAAACCGGGCGAGAAAGTCATTGAAGAAGCAATACCCGCTGAGTTTGAAGCCGACCTCTAATACCTTTGTACTAGAAAAAAGCCAGCATTTTTGCTGGCTTTTTGCTTATTTAAGTCACCAAAAACCGGTGGGGCAGTTGTCCGGAAATTCGCTGAGCAGGCGTTAAACCGTTGAGGCAGGGGTTAAACTTTAAAAAAGGGTGTTTAAGCGTGTTTCCTTTATCGCTAAAACTGCTGGCCGGCGACGAGCCAGCAACAAATTTTGGCTTGCTCTGCGCCAGGGCCAGCGTTAATCTGCATAGTCTGTTTTTACTTATTTAACGCCTTTGTTAACATTGTAGTCATCGCTGTCGGTGGCCGGTATTATTAATAATGATTAGAAACTCCTTACTGCTGCTGACTCTGTTTTGTTGTCTGCTCGGATGCAATACCGAGATTAGCATACAAGACGAAACTACAGATCCGGTTGCTCAGGAATACCCGCTGGCCTATGTCAGCAGGCCGTTGCTTGACCAGGACGGTAACCCTTATCAGCTCAGCCTGACTGCACCAGAACAATTTAATGCCGGTGCCCGTTTAATATTAAAACAAAATGCGTTTGCCGAATCACCGGAACGTGAGCTGCTGGCTGAGCTTTTTCCAGGCAACAGCTATGACGTCAAAGATTTAGTGCTATCTGCCGATGGTGATACCTTGTTGTTTGCATTGCGGCCACCTGAGCTGGCCGATGTGGCAGATGAGTTACAACCCAGCTGGAGTATCTGGCGCTATAGTCGCAGCACCGATTCGGTAGAGCCCGTGATTGCCGATCCATTGCGGGCAGAGCAGGGCCACGATATTGCCCCGGCTTTTCTGGCGGATGGTCGCATCGTATTCAGTTCTACCCGGCAACAAAAAGCCCGCCAGATCCTGCTGGATGAATTTAAACCGCAATACAGTGCGCTGCACGAAGATTTGCAGGGGCCGGCGTTCAACCTGCACGTGATGAACGCCGATGGTTCGGCAATTGAACAAATCAGTTTTAATCTGAGCCATGACTTGTATCCGCTGGTGTTGCCTGATGGCCATATTTTGTATAGCCGCTGGGACAATCAAAGCGATCGCAATATGTTTAACTGGTATCAGATGCGACCCGACGGTTCGGCCAACCAGCTGGTATATGGCTGGCATTCGCATCAGACCGGGCCCGGCAATAGCCAGGTTGAATTTGCCAAACCCCTGTTGCTGGCAGATGGCGAGGTGGCTACCTTACTGCGCAGCCGTCAGCAAGCTGGTTTAAACAGCATGCCGGTTCAGGTCGCGCTGACCCTGGCCAGCGATAACGCGCAGCCGTTGTATCAGCAAGTATTAAATTTACCCACACAAACACCGCTGCTTCCCTGGGATTTTGATAATTCAACCCGGCCTGAACCGGCAGGGTTGGTGCAAAATGTGTTTGCGCTGCAGGATGGCTCAGATCGTTACTTAGTAAGCTGGTCGCCTTGCCAGGTGCTGGTTGATGAACAGGTTACCGGCTGCAGCCTGGTTGATGATCCGGCCGCTTTTCCGCCCGCCAGCCCGCGCTTCGGTCTGTGGTTGTTTGATTTAGCCCGGCAAACTCAGGTTCCGGTAAAACCGGGCTTAGCCGATCTGCTACTGAGCGAAGCGGTGGTAATGCAGGAGACGCCGCGCCCGGCCTTTTTACCCGCTAATCCGCTGGCCGACGCCGCACTGGCTGAACAAGGCGAGGCTATTTTAGATATTCGCAGCGTGTACGATATTGGGGGGAATGCGATACTTCCGATAACCACCCTGGCTGATCCAATGCAAACCTCTGCGGCTGAGCGGCCGTTACGCTATTTAAGCCTGGTTCGCGGGGTACCAATACCACCGGAAGAGGTACGTGATGTTCCGAACTTTGCATTTGGCGTAAACCGGCGGCAACTGATGCGCGAATTAGTGGGGATTACTCCGGTTCAGCCCGACGGGTCGGTGCGGGTAAAAGTACCTGCCAACGTGCCTCTGGCACTGAGCCTGCTGAATAGCGACGGCCAGGCGGTATCACCACAGCATCAGCAATGGATCACCCTGGCACCAGGTGAAACCTTAAGTTGTAATGGTTGCCATTCGGCAAACAGTACCCGGCCCCATGGCCGGATATCGGGCGAGTGGCCGACCATTAATCCCGGTCCTGAAACCGATAGCGGATCATTTACCAATACCAGCCCGTTGTTACCCCCTAACGCCGGCGAGACGATGGCCCAGACGCTGGCCCGTTTATTGGGTGAGCAAACGCTCAGCGCGGCACTGGATTTTACTGACATGTGGACCGATCCGGCACGGCGACAGCCTGATCCGGCAGAGCTGAACCAGTTTACCGATTTGACCACACCTTACCCGGTCGGTCTGGATTGTTTTGATAGCTGGCAGGCATCTTGTCGTTTGCGGATAGATTACCCCACTCATATTCAAGCGCTATGGCAGCTCGATCGCCGCCAGTTTGATCCGGTCAGCAATGAATTGCTGCAGGACAACACCTGCGTCAGTTGTCATAGCAGGACAGACGCAGCGGGCAACGCGATGCTACCGGCGGCGCAATTGGAGCTGACCGATCAGGCTTCTGATCTTCAGGCAGAACAGTTTGCCAGTTACCGGGAGTTGCTGAGTAACGATAATGAGCAAGAGCTGATTGGTGGCGTGCTGGTTGACCGGCTGGTGCAGGCGGTTGACGCTGCAGGTAATCCGGTATTTTTGCGTGATGAAGATGGCGAGCTGATTTTAGATGATGATGGCCAGCCAATTCCGGTTATGGTTACTGTTACCGTTCCTGCTGCGATGCGCGCCGGCAACACCCTGGCCAGTCAGCGATTCTTACTGCAGTTCAACCCGGGTGGCAGCCACCAGGGATATTTGTCTGCTACCGAGTTGCGATTGCTTAGTCACTGGCTTGATATGGGGGCTCAGTATTATAACTCACCCTTTGCCGTGGAGCCTGACTAGATGCGGTTAGTGTGGTTATTGCTGACAATGCTGGCATGGCCGGTGCTGGCACAGCAGGTCGTGGTACAAAAAGATTTTGTAGATTTACGCAGTGGGCCGGGCCGCGGTTATCCAATCGTCCAGGTCGCATTAAAAAACGACACCCTGCAATTGCTAATGCAGCGGACAGGCTGGGTTAAAGTGCAATACCGGCAGCAGCAACTGTGGCTGGCTGCTGCTGAGCTGGACAACGTAAATGTGCCGGGATCTGAACTGAGCATTATTGAACTGTGGCAAACAGAACAGACCCCCCGGCAATGGCAGCTTGGTGTGGCAGCCGGTGACTTTGCCGGGACCAGCTATTACCAGCTAAGTACCAGTTACTTGTTTTCAGATGTGATTTCACTGGAGTTAAGTGCTGGCCAGGGCAGTGGCCGCCAGGCCAGTAATCAGCTGGTGTTGTTACAGCTGGGGTTAAGCCCCTGGCCTCACTGGCGCGTTTCACCCTATTTTGCGTTGGGCGGCGGGGTGCTGCTCACCCAGCCCAGAACGGTGTTAGTCCAGACGCCTGAACGCAGTAGCCCACTGGCGACGATGGAGCTGGGGGTCAATTATGCGCTGACGACCCGGGTGCAGGCTAACGTTCGTTACCGCCGTGCGGTAATTAGTACTGATCGCGATATTAATGAAGAGACAAATACATGGTTAATTGGATTACGTCTGGCGTTTTAGTGGCCAGCATAATGCTGGTAAGCTCACCGGCTCTGGCCCAACAAAGCGCTGCGGACAGCGCCAGAGTTGAACCGTCTATATTGCAGTCAGATGTGATACCGCCCACTTTGGATACCGAGAACTTTGTGGTGGCACTGCGCGCTGGTGCGCTGGCAATTGAAGACTTTGGTACCAGCGGCCTGGCAGCAATTCAACTGAGTTATCACATAAATGAAGACTTTTACCTCAGTGCTGAGTACGCCCAGGCGAAAGCCGGCCTGACCTCCTACGAGCGGTTAAGTGGTGCCGCGCCATTGTTAACAGACAGCCAGCGGCAGTGGCGTTTTTACGGCGCAGAACTGGGATATGTCGTGTTGCCCGGCCAGGTTTATCTTGGTAGTAACACGGCGTTTAATACTGGTTGGTCGGTATTTGCCGGCGGCGGCAATGTTGATTTTGCCGGCGACACGGTGTTTGCGCTGAAGTTTGGTAGTCAGTTCCGGTTGTACCTGACCGATTGGCTGGCGGCAGATTTGGTAGTCAGCGACTATGTGTTTGAAACCACTATTCTGGCCGAGCGCAAAACCACCCATAACCTTAGTCTGGCGTTAGGCCTGGCTGTTTATTTTTAACTGACGGGAAAGTTGTATGAAAACACTGTTATGTCTTTTGTTGTTAACTGTGCTGCCATTAAGTGTCCTGAGTGTCAGTGCGAATAGTGACGTGCAGGCGTCAGCGCCTGATTTTACCCTGAAGGCACTGAGTGGCGTTAATCTGCGTCTGGCCGAGCAGCGTGGCGAGATTATTGTCCTGAACTTCTGGGCCAGTTGGTGTGGCCCCTGTATTCAGGAAATGCCGGCGCTGGACAAACTGGCCAGTAAGTATCAACCATTAGGTGTTCAGGTTTGGGGGGTTAATGTTGAAGCTGACAGCAGTGCTGCCCAGAAGTATCTGAGTAAAACCCGGGTTGAATTTCCTATTCTGTTTGATACCGACAACACAGTGTCTGAGCGCTATCAGGTGCAGGCAATGCCGACAACGGTGATCATTAATCAGAATGGCGCAGTGCACAGTGTGCATCGTGGTTATAAACCGGGCTACGAGCAAAAGTATGAAGATGATATTAAAACGCTGCTGCGCAATTAAGTTACTGCTGGCGTTGCTGCTGCTAACCAGTGTCGCAGGCTGCGCCAGTATTGAACCCTGGGTAAAACCCTATGAACGGGCCGAGCTGGCTGACCCCATTATGGCGTTTGGCCGTCATCCGGTGGCGTTGCAACACAGCGCGCATGTCCGCGATTCACGTGAAGCAGCAAAAGGAGCCGATGGCAGTGGCGGAGGCGGTTGTGGCTGTAACTAAACACGGCTTACTTTTGCTGCTTGGCTTGTTGCTAAGCAGCCAGGCAATTGCTGCGGTGCTGCCGGATAACCGGGTAGATTTAATGCAGCATAGTTATCAGGGTGGTGGGGTGTCGATTGACGGGCCGGCGCTGATGCTGCGGACCAAAATTGGTCAGCAGGTGTCGGTATCGGGTTTTTATTACGTCGATACCGTATCGGGTGCATCTATAGATGTTGTTGCCACGGCATCGGCATACAGTGAAACCCGGATAGAAAGCCGGCTGGGGTTGGACTACCTGACCGGCAACAGCATTTTATCGTTCAATTATGCCCAAAGTGATGAAGACGATTACAACGCCAAATCACTGTCATTGGGTATTGCCCACGATACCTTCGGCGGTATGACCACGTTAAGCCTGAATGCGGCAATAGGTGACGATGATATTGGTCGCAATGGCGATGAAGGTTTCAGTGAACAACTGCGCCGGTATAGCTATAGCCTGGGTATTACGCAGGTCCTGACAAAACGCTGGATCAGCGCGTTAAACGCAGAAGTGGATATGGAGCAGGGCTTTTTAAATAATCCGTATCGCAGCGTCCGCTATCGTGACCCGCTGGCCGACCTCGGTTACGGCTATCAGTTTGAAGTGTATCCCAATACCCGCAACAGTTTTGCGCTGGGACTGGTGAACAAGTTTTATCTGCCGTACCGTGCAGCACTGACCGCGTCGCTGCGCCATTATCAGGACAGCTGGGATATCCGGGCGTTTGATGCAGAATTGGAATATGTACACCCATGGGGCGAGCGATGGGTTTTTGACAGCCATATCCGCTGGTATCAGCAAGGGCAGGCATCTTTTTATGCTGACTTGTTTGACTTTGCCAGCCAACAAAACTTTATGGCACGTGATAAAGAATTAAGTGACTTTACCAACCTGAATATTGGTCTGGGTGCCAGTTATCGTTTTAGCAGCTGGAGCTGGTGGCCTGCTGCTAAGCCAGAGTTAAACCTGGAGTGGGATCATATCCGCTTCGATTACAATAATTTCAGAAACGTCACTGTAGCCGGTGCTGAGGCGGGCAATGAACCGCTGTATCAGTTAACCGCCAATGTCTACCGGGTGTTTTTCAGTGTGTATTTTTAACGGGGTTAGCCAATGAAATCTCTACAAACTTTATGCTGGCTGTTCGCCGTTGTGCTGTTGTCGGCAACAACACTGGCGGGCGCCCGGGAAACCGACTCTGCCCAGCAGCAACTTGAGCAGCTGAAGCAACAGGCTATCGCCCTGAACCGCGAATTATTTCTGCTGGAAGAAGAATTGCTATTTCCACCACAAACCCAGCTGGCGGTATTTGTCTCGGTTGATGCCGGCAACTTTTTTCAGCTGGATAGTATTCAGCTGACCCTGGACGATGAGGCCGTTACTGCGCATCTGTACACCGGCAGTGAGCTTGCCGGTTTGCAGCGTGGTGCCATCCAGCCTTTATACAAAGGTAATATCCGTGCCGGTGAGCATAACTTAACCGCGGTATTTGTCGGTAAAGGTCCGCAAGATCAGGATTACCGGCGGGCCGTCAGTCATCGCTTTGTAAAAGCCGATGATGCGGTACTGCTGGAACTGAAAATAACTGACAGTAGTGGTAATTTCCAGCCCGATTTTAGTGTTGAAACATGGTCTGGCAACTAATTTACCGCTGGTCTGCCTGGCTGGTTTTGCTGACAGCCATGACACTTTTGGCACTGCCGCAACGGGCAGCGGCAGAGCCGTTGTTGCAGACTGAAAAACAGTACCGGCTGGCAGCCTGGTACTATTATCAGGACGAGTATTATCAGGCGTTGCTGCAATTGACGCTGGCACCGGATAATCTAGCCAAAGCCAGCCTGTTACAAGCTGGCTTGTTGTTGCAACTGGACATGCCTGCCGCTACGGCAGCGTTACTGCAACGGCTGCTGGCAGATAACATCCTTAGTGGTGAGTTGCCCCGTCAGCTGCGTAATATTGCGTTATTGCAATTTAGCCGCTATCAGTTTGAACAACAACAAGCCGCGCAGGCCCGTTTTTACCTGGGGCAACTGACACCGCCATTAGCGGAATTAAGTGGCGAGAGCGAGTTGTTGGCCCAGTTGCTGGCCTGGCCGGCATTGTCTGGCCCTGATCCGCAATTGTTCGAGCGACTGGCCGGCCAGCACGAACTGCCCTATATCGTGATTAACCATATTCAGGCGTTACGTCAGCAACAGCAACCTGCAAAAGCGCTGCAATTACTGCAGCAGCTGTCGTCGCAGCTGCAGTTTAACCCCGCGCCCGGTTTCTGGCGCCAGTTATTCAGCTGGCGCCAGGCAGCGCCGTTAGCCGGACAACAACAAGAGCAACAGGCACTGGCAGATTATTTACAACTGCTGGAAGCGGGCATATTGGTTGAACAAGATCAGTGGGCCGCGGCGCAAAAGGTGCTGAGTGACTTTGCCAGCAACAGTGTACTGACCTTACCTGCGTTAACGTTGTATCGTGATGTGTTAACCGAAAACCGGCAAATTCCGGAATTGCTGGCGGTGTTGCAACAACTGATAGCACGCTTTCCGTATGCGCCAGCCAGCTGGTTAGCCGCGCATCAGTTGGGCATGCAGTTTGAACGTGCCTTGCTGCAGCAGGATGCATTGGCCGCTTATCGCTGGGCCGGCCAGTATTATCAGCAACAGCTGGCAGAAAATGATAACTATGCCGGCGCTATTACCCGCCCGCAACTGGCAGCACCGGACGCACTCAGTGGCTGGCAACAATATCAGTTGCGCCAGCATGCCCCGTTGTATCAGCTGGACCAGCAATTGAGCGCAGTAGAGCATCTGCAGCAGTTACACCAGCAACGGCTGCTGCGCCTGGAATATCTGGCCGGGGTAGTACAAAGCAAACTGGTTCAGCAGCAACAATTACTCAATACAGCTTTGCCTAACCTGAAACTGCAGCAACAACAGCTGCAACAGCAGGTAGCGCAGCTTAGTAGCATGATCACAGACGCTGCGGCCGTACCCATGGCACAGCAGTTGTGGCTAAGCGACACTGAACACGACTTTGCCCGCCAGCAGCACGTTATCAGCCGGGCACAAAACCGGCTGCAGGCGTTGCAGGATGGGGGGCGTGACGTCACTCAGGCGGATATCAGGCTGGCCAGAGTACGCGGTATATTACAATGGCACTATCAACAGAACAGCGCAGAGCGCCAGTGGCAACTGGCTCAGTTACAGCAGCAGCTGGCAGAGGAACTGACCAGGATTGATAGCGGCCTGCGACGTTTAGCCGCCCTGGATGGCAAAACCGAGCGCTTACTGGCACAGCAACAGCAATTGCAACAGCTGACATCACGGGAGCAGCAGTTTACCGCCGCATTAGCGGCCCAGCAGCAACAGTTACTAGCGCAATTAAATGATGCCATGCAGCAACTGCGGTTGGCTGAGCGCGGCCAATTGCAGGCAATGCAGCGGTTAAATACGCAGGCAATAGCGCGGATAATGGAACAAGTGTTACGTAGTGCACAGGAGGCGCAATAATGCAGCGGTTAAGCCAGCTCGTGATAACGTCTGCGCTGTGCGTTATGGTGATTAGCGCCTGTAGCAGCGCGCCTGAAAACACGGTACGCCGGCCAACGCTGGCTGAATTGGCGCCGTTTGATCGCCAGGTATTAGCCGCGCCAGAGGTGGTTACTGCTGAACAACTGCAACAGGTTTATCAGGCGCTGCTGGCATTGGCGCCAGAGCCGCAAGTACGACAAAAAGTACTTTACCGTTTATCGCAACTTAATACCCGGCGCCTGGAGCTTGCAGAGCTTGCTCCGGATGCTGAGCAACAGGCACTGCAATCGCTGATTGCGGAATATCAGATGCTGTTGCAGCAATTTCCGGCAGACCCAAATAACGAACTGATCCATTATCAGCTGGCGCGGGCCTATGATCTGACCGGTAACAGCCTGGCAGCACAACAACAAATGCAACGCTTGCTGCAGCAGTATCCGGCCAGCGAGTTTGCGGCTGAACTCTGGTTTCGGATTGGTGATATTTATTACAGCCAGAGTGACTATGCTGCGGCACTGAGCGCCTTTGAAAACGTGTTGGGGTTAGCTGGGCCGGAATTAACCCAGCATGCGTTGTATATGACAGGCTGGAGTCACTTTCAGCTGCAGCAATACTCCTCTGCTGACGATGCTTTTTTGCAGGCACTGGATTTAACCTACCACCAGCGGCTAAGTGATGAGACGCAACAAAGCTTGCGCCAGGAATTGCAGAGAATATTAAGTATTTCATTGAGTTATCAGGGGCAAGCTGCAAGTTTGCTGGCGTTATTGCAGCGCGCTGATTATCGTGACGGGCCGCCAGAGCAGCGGCCGGTACCCTACCAGGCGGCCTTATTTCAGGCACTGGCCGATTTCTTATTTGAAAAAGAGCTGAACCAGGCCGCATTGCAGAGCTATCGGGTGTTTATTGCAGATCAGCCACTGGCCATAGAAGCCGCCCGCATGCAGCTGAAATTAGTGCAATATCATCTCGATTATGCCGAGGCAGATAACGCTGAGCAGGCGCAGCAGGCCTTTATCAGTTTGTTTGGTCCGGCAACGGCATTCTGGCAGCAGGCCAGGCCGAAAGAACAGACCGAACTGGCACCGGTACTGGCGCAATATCTTGACTATTTTGGCCGGCAAAAGTATCAGCAGGCCCTGCAAGCCAGTGCAGAGGCAAAACCGGGCCTGTTTGCAACACTGGTGCAGTATTGGCAGCAATTGCTGCAGGTCCGGCCAATGCTAACGGCGGAGCAGGGCGACGACAGTTTGCTGCTGGCGGATGATATCCGTTACTTGCTGGCGGAAGCACTGGCGGGCAGTGGAGACGATGAGGCCGCACTAAATGCATATCAGCAATTGGGTTATCCAACCAGGGATCTGACTGCCCGTAGATTTACCGCTGAGCAGGCCGCCTACCGGGCTTTGCTGTTAAGCGAAACCTTAGCTAACGCTAATGGCGCCGGTACGACGGCAGCCGATGTCTGGTGGCAGCAGCAAAACCAGTTTGTGCGCTGGCACAGTGGCCACCCGCAGGCACAGAAGGTAGCGCTGAATCAACTGACGGCCTTATACCAGCAACAGGCGTACCCTGAAATAAGTCACTATGCCGGTCGGGTCACCGATTGGCCTCATCCTTTGCAGAGTGATCCACTGCTGGTCAATGAAGCCTGGTTTATTGTTACGCAAAGTGAGTTGGCGCAGGGCGATTTTGCTAAAGCTGAACAAAGTATTCAGATGCTACTTGGCGAATATCAGCAAGACAACAGTGAGCTTGCCAGCAACCGGCGCCGCTTACTAAGCCAGCAACTGGCATCGGCGGTGTATCAGCAAGCCCAGTATAGTGGTTTAGCGGTGACTGAGCAGCTGGGACATTTAAACCGGCTACTGAATTTACCGGCGTCAGAATACCATCAGGCTGCGGCTTACCAGCAGATCAGTCTGTACCTGGAGCAACAGAACCTGCCTGAGGCAATTCGACTGATGCTGGTCTATCAGCAACAATATCCGGACAGCGCTGAATCTGCGGCAATTAACACGGCACTGCTCAGCAGTTATGAGCAGTTGGGGGACTGGCAACGGGCGGCTGAGATGCTGACTGAGCAGGTGGCACAATTACCCGAGGGCGATGAACAGCGTCGGTTACTTTACCGTTCAGCAGATTATTACTGGCAAGCTGAACAGCATGAAGCCGCCCGGCTGGCCTATCGCAGTTATGCCAACCGCTACCCTGAGCCCCATATACCGGCGCAGGAAGCCAGAGCCAGGCTGGTTGAATTATACCAGGCCGCCAATGACGTCAGCCGGCGCAATTTCTGGTACCAGCGGATCGTTAGCGCCGAACAGCAACAGGCCGATGGTACCGATCGCAGCCGCTACCTGGCGGCCAATGCTGCGCTGCAACTGGGCTTGCACAATAAAATGTTGTTTGGCAACGTGCGGTTGCAACCGCCACTTCGTGATAATTTAAAGAAAAAACAAACACATATGACAGCTGCAATTCAACTGCTGCAAAGCAGTATGCAATGGCAGGTTGCCGATTTTTATAGTCAGGCCCAATATCAGGTTGCCAGTTTGTATCAGCAAATGGCCAGCGCATTGCTGCAGTCTGACCGGCCAAAAGGCCTGGATGCCATGGCCTTAGAGCAATATGACTTATTATTAGAGGAGCAGGCATATCCGTTTGAAGAACTGGCCATCGAAATTTATCAGCAGAATGCGGCGCTGGTGTCGCAGCCACTTTATGACGAATGGGTTGCGGCCAGTTTTAGCAAATTAGCGGAGTTATTTCCGGCCCGATATCATAAGCCTGCAGCGTATCTGGAGGTAGCTGATGAAGCATATTAACGGGCTAACATCGGCCTGGTGCCTGCGGGCAAGCGCGCTGCTAATGCTGTTGTCGCTGACTCATTGTGCGCCTTTTAGCGCGCTGACCAACCCGCAACCTGATGCCGGCGCTGAAACTGTGCCGGCAGAACTGCCAGAGCCGTCAACCCCGGACGTGCCGGCTGTGCAGCAACAGCAGGGGGCATTGCAGGCTGACACCATCAGGCCAATATTAGCGCCTGCGTTGTCAGCACAGTTTGAGCAAGCTAAGCGGCTGATGCGGGAAAAAAACTATCAGGCTGCCCACGCCATATTACTGCCATTAAGCGAGACGGTGCCGGGGGCGGCAGGTATTCGTTATAACCTGGCACTGTGTTATCTGCAGTTACAACAAACCGAACTGGCGCAGCAACAGCTGATAGCCGTATCGCAGCAGCAGGGCGACTATGTTGAAGCGCTGAACTTACTGGGCGTATTGGCCCGCAGGGCGGGTAATTTTAATCAGGCCCGTCGCTATTGGCTGGATGCGCTGGCGCAGCAAGGCGATTACGCCAATGCTCACAAAAATCTGGCTTTTTTATATGAGTTGTATCTGGCTCAACCACAACAGGCCCGGTATCACTACCAGCAATATCAGCAGCTCACGGCCGACCCGATGGCTGAGGCCTGGCTGAGCTTGTTAGAGCAACAGGAGTAACAGATGAAACGTTTAAGCATGATCAGTCTGAGCCTGACGTTGTTGCCGCTGCTGAGTATGGCGCAACAAGCGGCCGTGCCAGAGCCGGTGCAGAGTAAAGCGCCAGCCACAGGGCAACGAACGGTCAGTGTAGATATCAGCACCACCATCAGTGGTAATCAGGAGCAACCGCGCACCTTATATGTATTGCCCTGGCAGGACAGTATTGCCCAAATTCGCATTCCGGCGCCGGGTTTAAACGTGCCGCCACCCCCTATTCAGCCCCTGGACCGCAAACAATTTCTGCGCTTTATCGACGCGCAGTCATTGCAGCAGCCCACTGGCAGTAAAGCATCAACTAAGAATAATTAAGAGGTTTACAGTATGGATTTCGTCAATAGCATAGTGCGGTTTTTACAAGAAGGGGGTTATTTTATTTACCCCATCGCTTTTATCCTGATTTTGGGTATTGCCATTACCATTGAGCGCTGGTGGTTTTTGCGGTCAGTGTATGCCCGCAATCAGCGTGCTTACCGCCAGTTGCAGCCGGCAATTGCTGCTGCTGATACCCAGGCTATTTTACAACAAGCGGACACGAATCAAACGCCACTGAGTTTAATGCTGGCCAGCGGTGTGACCCGTTTAACCTCGTCCCACCGGCGCGAAGATATGGAGTACGCCATGGAAGAGGTGGTACTGGAATACAGCCTGCGCCTGCAAAAGCGTACGCCGTTTCTGGCCACGCTGGCCAATGTGGCAACCTTGCTGGGCCTGCTCGGTACAATCGTCGGCCTGATTGCGGCGTTTTCTGCGGTGGCTAATGCTGATCCATCAGAAAAAGCCAGTTTGTTGTCATCCAGTATTTCGGTGGCAATGAATACCACCGCCTTTGGTCTGATGACGGCGATTCCGCTGGTGTTTGTCCATGCTCTGTTGCAAAGCAAAACGGCCAGTATTGTCGATACCATGGAAATGGCCGGTATAAAACTAATGAACAGTATCGGACAACGTTTTACGGGTGGCCGGGATGATCAGAAAGCATAAAATCAGCCAGAGTGAGGCTGAGCTCGACATTACCTCCTTTATGAATCTGATGATTGTATTGGTACCGGTATTGTTGCTTAGCCTGGTGTTTACTCAGATCCGGGTGCTGAATATTCAACTGCCGCCTCAAACCGAGCAGTTAATGCAGCAGGAGCAGGACAACCCGCAAGTGCTGGAGCTGGAGTTACGCGCTGATAAGCTGCGGCTGAATTATCCGGCAGGCCAGCTGCTACGGGAGTTTGACCATAACGAGCAAGGCCAGCCGGACTTTGCTGCGTTATCGGCATTTTTGCAGGATTTAAAACTTACCTGGCAACAGCAGCAGATCGAGAAACGGGATATCAGTATCCTGGCGCCGGAAACCCTGGATTACCAGACCCTGGTCAGCGCCATGGACACCGTCCGGGCCTTTAAAACGGTTGTGGCTGCCTCAGTGGTGGATGCCGAGCTGTTTCCGTTAATTTCGCTGGGTCAGTTGCCAGCCGAAGCCGGCGGGGAGGGCGAATGAAGCAGTCTTTTCGTGCCAAACGAATGTTGAAACAAAATAAACGGCTGGCGCAAAGCTCTAAACTCAATCTGGTTGCACTGATGGATATTTTTACCATTCTGGTGTTTTTCCTGATGGTTAACCAGTCAGATGTGGTGGTGTTGCCAAGTAACAAAGAGATGAGCCTGCCGCAATCGGTGTCGGAGCAATTACCGCGCGAGCAGGTATTGTTAACCGTAACCGCTAATGGCGTATTAGTGCAGGGTAAACCGGTATGGCGCGGCGACTGGCAGCAGCCGCCTGAGCAATGGCAGGAGCCGCTGGCAGCAGCGGTGCAGCAGGAGCTGCAATATCTGGCAAGCCGCGCTGCGCCATTGCCGGCTGAGCAACAGGCGCTGGGCCGGCCACTGACAATTCTGGCTGATGCTGCAACCCCCTATGCGGTGTTACGCCGGCTGATGGCGATTTGTGCCGCCACCGAATATCGCGATGTATCGCTGGCAGTAGAGCAGCGCAGCAGCGCATTGGAGGCGACGCCATGACCAGCCTTAGCTTGCACGCCGGCGCTGGCTGGCCACAGGAAGATCAGTTTTTCACTAAGGTAGTGATAGCGGGTCTGGTGTTGCTGTTGGCGTTGTCGATAGCCGTACCCCTGTATCAGGTGCCAGAGCGCAGCCGGCAACAACTGGAACAGTTACCGCCGCAGCTGGCGCGGGTGATGCTGGAACAGCGGGAAATTGTGCCACCGGAACCGATTGAACTGCCGGAACCTGAGCCTGAACCTGCGCCTGAGCCTGAACCTGAGCCTGAGCCTGAGCAACAGGTGGTCGAGGCCAGCCCGGTTACCCCAGAGGTGGCAAGAGCGCAGGCCCAGCAAGCGGGGCTGCTGGCAATGCAGGATGAACTGGCGGCGCTGCGCCAGACCTTTACCGTTAATCAGCAGACGCCGCAATTGCAGCGTGATGGGCAACAAGCGGCCGTGACCACTGAACCGGAGCGGATCACCAACCCTGAGTTGGCAAAAACGGCAGCCAAGGCCGCGGCTGCCGTCAGTGCTGATGTGGCCAGAGCTGATCTGAACCGGGCAGAGAATACCACGCTGGCGGAAGGCGAACTGCGGGGCCTGGCATCGTCGGCGCCCACCTCTGCAAGTCGCGGCAGTAGCGCAAGCAATGATGCGGCAACGGCCGGTGGCCGTTCAGAGGCCAGTATCCGCCAAACGCTGGAAGCGAATAAAAGCAGTTTATATACCTTGTATAACCGGGCTTTACGGGCGAACCCGTTACTTAAAGGCAAGGTAGTGTTTGAGCTGATCATTAACCCTGACGGTAGCTTGCAACAAGTCAATATCGTGGAAAGTGAATTAAATGACGAACGGCTGGAGCGCCAGTTGCAGTTGCGTTTGCAGGCCGTTAATTTTGGTGCGGCTGCCGTGTCGCCAACCCGTTCAACCTGGACAATCGCGTTTTTACCCGGCTAACCGGGCAGGAGAGAATTATGCAACGCTTAATATTGCCCGTTTTACCGGGCTTGCTGTTGGCCCTGTTGTACAGCAGTGCTTTGTTTGCCGGGCCGCTGGAGCAGGCTAAGCGGTTGCATGACAGGTTAGCCGGGGTGCCGGCTGATGCTGTAACTTTGCAACAAATGGCCGATTTAATTGGCCAGGGCGATGCAGAGGCCGCAGCAGAGCTGGCGATGGCGCATCCCGATTTTTACCGGACCACCCTTAAGCTGTTTGCCACCCCGGCCACTAACCGCGACCTGGATATTTTTGAGCCGCTAAACGACTACAGTGCCACTATTATTGGTCTGGTGCGGGACGACGCCGATTTCAGACAGATTTTGCAAACCGATGTGCTGTATGTGGGCGCCGATAGCTTAGGTTTACCGCCTTATGCCGCTGACAACAATGCGCATTATCAGGCGCTTGATCAGCAGGGTATCGATTTGCAGCAACATCTGGAACCACGCTCGCAAAGCAGCCTGCTCGGTATTCCGGCTGAGGCCAGTGCCGGGGTGATGACCAGCCGGGCCGGTGCTAAGGCTTTTTTCTATCTGGGTACCAACCGCGCCATGTTGCGCTTTACCTTAATGAGCCAGCTTTGTACCGATCTGGAACCGTTAAAAGACACCAGTACAGCGGCCGACAGGATCCGCCAGGATGTCAGCCGCAGCCCGGGTGGCGATAGCCGGATATTTCATAACCGCTGTATTGGCTGTCACGCTGGTATGGACCCGTTAGCCCAGGCTTTTGCTTATTACGATTACCAGTTTACCGATGAAAATGGCGACAATGGCCGGCTGTTCTATCAGCAAAGCGGCAGCAATAACAGCCAGACCGGTAGCCGGGTACAGCCGAAATACCATATCAATGCCGGTAACTTTCCGTTTGGCTATAAAACCGAAGATGATCACTGGCAAAACTACTGGCGTGAGGGCCGCAACCAATCCCTGGGCTGGGACAACAGTTTACCCGGTGAGGGGCATGGCGCAAAAAGTTTAGGTCAGGAGCTGGCGCACTCGGTGGCTTTTGCCCAGTGTCAGGTTAAAAAGGCGTTTGAGACCACCTGTCTGCGACCGGCGGAAACCCTCGCTGACGTTAACCTGATCCAGCAAACCAGCGAACGGTTCAGTCAGAGCGGTTATAACTTAAAGCAGGTGTTCGCCGACACTGCCACTTATTGTATGGGAGACTAGCCATGAGACTGTTACTTCTGGTTGTGCTAAGTATCATGTTGACGGCTTGTGGTGGTGCAGAGGTTGAACAGAACCCGCCACCGCCGGTGCAGGATAACTCAAATAATTATAGCGGCCCGGCACCGCAAACCGCTGACGTCCAGCAATTTAAGTTAAACCTGTGGGATAACCTGGTGGCCGATAACCGCTGTGGCAGCTGCCACCAGCAGGGCAACACTGCGCCGTTTTTTGTCCGCCGCGATGATATTAATCTGGCCTACGCTGCGGTCATGCCGCTGGTTAATTTAGCCGATCCGGCGCAGTCGGCCATGGTGCAAAAAGTGGCCGGTGGCCATAACTGCTGGCTAAGCAGCAATACCGCCTGTGCCGATACGATAACCCAGTGGCTGCGAAACTGGGGCAATACCACCGGTGCGGAGCAGGCTGCTGTTACCCTGGTGGCGCCGGTGATCCGTGATCCGGGTGCCAGTAAAGCGCTGCCGGAAAGTTCCGCGTTATTTGCAAATGAAGTGTACCCGCTGGTGCGCCAGCACTGTGCCGGTTGTCATGCGCCGGATGCCAGCGTCGCCCAGGCGCCGTTTTTTGCTGCCGCCGATGTCGATGCCGCGTACCAGGCCAGTCGTAATTTACTTAATCTGGACCGGCCGGAGTTATCGAGGCTGGTGGCCCGCTTAGGTGGCGAGTTTCATAACTGCTGGTCAGATTGCAGCAATGATGCAGCGGTGATGCTGGCGGCAGTGGTAGCAATAAGCGATGCGGTGCCGGTTACTGAACTGGATCCGCAATTGGTGCCGTCTAAAGCGCTGCGGCTGGCCGATGGCGTGGTCGCCTCCAGTGGTGGCCGCTTCGAGAATAATCAGATTGCTTTTTATCAGTTTAAAGAAGGCGAGGGCAATCAGGCTTTTGATACCTCCGGCATCGAGCCCGCCGCGAATTTAACCCTGCAGGGCGACTTTGCCTGGCTAACCGGCTGGGGGCTGCAAATTAACAGTGGCCGGGCGCAGGCGTCAACCCAAAGCAGTGCAAAGCTGGCACAGCTGATTGGTGCCACCGCCGAGATGACCATTGAAGCCTGGGTGATCCCGGCCAATGTGGTACAGGAGGGGCCGGCCGCAATCATCAGTTATGCCGGCAGTGCCATCAGCCGTAATTTTACCCTGGGCCAGACCCAGTATAATTACGACTTTTTACTGCGCCGCGCCAACAGTGATTTTGGCGGGATGCCGGCACTGAGTACTGCTGATGCCGACGAATTGCTGCAGGCCAGTCTGCAGCATGTGGTGCTGACCCAGGATCCGGTTAACGGCCAGCGTATTTATGTTAATGGTCAGGACAGCGGGGTGCAGGGCGAGCCAGAGGCGATCAGTAACTGGGATGACAGTTTTGCGCTGATGCTGGGCAATGAAGCGGACGGCAGCCGGCAATGGCAGGGCAGTATCCGCTTGCTGGCGATCCACAACCGGGCGTTGACCGCTGAGCAGATTGCCCAGAACTTCAGTATCGGCGTGGGGCAAAAGTTTTACCTGCCGTTTGCGATAGGCCATTTAATTGACCTGCCACAAAGCTATATTGTGTTTGAAGTGGCGCAGTTTGATAATTACTCCTATCTGTTTAGTCAGCCTTATCTGATTAACCTGGATGGCGCAGCCTTGCCAGCTGATTTATCAATAAGCGAGATGGCACTGGCGATTAATGGCCGTGAGGTAAGCTCAGGTCAGGCCTGGACCCGCCAGCAATTCAGCTTTGACAGTGGAACCAACCTTAGTGAAGCGGTGACCATGTCTGAACTGGGTACCATTATTGCGGCAGAAGCCGGCGCAGCCAGCGATGAGTTTTTCCTGTCGTTTGGCCAGATCGGTCAGTACAGTAATGTCCGCACCCAGCCAACATTCCCGCTGCAGCAAATCAGCCAGACTAATACGGTCAGCAGCGATATTGGCATCCGGCCTTTTGCCGCCATTAATGCCAGTATGAGCCGGCTGACAGGAGTCGCTCAGGCGTCACCGGCGGTGGCCGGAACCTATCAGACCATTACCCGCCAGCTGCCGGCGCTGAGTAATATTGAAACCTTTATTTCTGCCCAGCAAATGGCGATTACCCAGCTGGGCATTGCTTACTGCAATGCGGCAATCAGCAATTCAGTGCTGCGCAGCCAATGGTTTCCGGAGCTTAACTTTAATGCCGGCCCGGCAGAGGCGTTAAGCCCGGCCAACCGGGATGCGCTGATTAGCCCGCTACTGGAGCGGTTTGCGCCGCTGCAACCGGCAACAGCGCTGGATAACAGTGCTGCCCGGGCTGAACTGAATAACCTGATCGACCGCTTAAGCCAGTGCGACGGCAATTGTGATAGCCAGCGTACTCAAACTATTGCCAAAGCAGCCTGCACCGCGGTGCTGGCCAGCGCTCAGATGCTGGTGTACTGATGTTAGTGTGCCTAGGAGCGAACTGATGAAATTGAAAAAAGCCTTACACCCGGATGCGCCCCTGTTACATGCCTGCCACAGCCGGCCGGTAAGCCGGCGCGACTTTATCGCCTGTGGTCTCAGCGTTGGGGCGGGTATTCTGACCACCGGCTCGGTATTCAGCTTGTTTGCTAATCCGACTAAAGCCTTTGCGGACTTATCGCCCGATCTGGAGTTGCTGAAAAACCAGTGCGGCATTAATGTCGAGGGGGCCGGTAAAATTCCGTTTATTTGTTTCGATTTAGCCGGCGGTGCCAATATTGCCGGGTCTAATATTCTGGTTGGTGGCGCCGGTGGCCAGCTCGATTTTCTGTCTACCCAGGGTTACAGCAAGCTGGGATTGCCGGCTGATATGGTGCCAACCGCGGTAAATGCGGCCAATCCGGCCGGTGGTTTTGTTAACGATCAGCTGGGGCTGGCATTTCATAGCGACTCGCAAATGCTGGCCGGTATTCTGGAGCGCACCAGCATGGCCACCCAGGCCATGACCAATGGTGCGGTGATGCCGTCGCGTTCAGAAAACGACACCGGCAACAACCCGCATAACCCGATGTATGCGATTGCCAAAGCCGGTGCCAATGGCTCGTTAATGCCGCTGATTGGCTCGCGCAACTCTGATTCCGGTGCCAACTCAATGGCCCCGGCCGAGTTTTATAACCCGGAGTGGCGGCCAACTAAAATTGACCGGCCCAGTGATGTCACCGGTTTAGTCGACGTAGGTGATTTATTCGGCCTGTTAAATCAGGATGATGCCGTCGCGGTAATGGAATCGATCCAGCGTTTAAGCGATAACAAACTGAGCAATGTCAGCACCGGTATCAGCCGCGAAGCGGTGATCAAAGATCTGGTGCGCTGTGGCTATGTCAAAAGTGCCGACTTAGCCGATCGCTTTGGTAATCCGGCTACGCTTGACCCGGCAGCGGATCCGGATATTGTCGGCGATGGCGGTATTTTCAGCAGCGCTGAATTTAACGGCGATGCGGAGTTTCGTAAAACGGCGTCGGTGATGAAGCTGGTGGTCAATGGTTTTGCCGGCGCCGGCACGGTTACTATTGGCGGTTATGATTATCATACCGGCGAGCGCGGCACCGGTGAGCTGCGCGATTTACGGGCCGGCCGCTGCATAGGGGCCTGCCTGGAATATGCGGCCAGACGTAATCAGCCATTAATGATTTACTTATACTCTGATGGTTCAGTGGCCAGTAACGGCCGGATTGACGACAGTGAAAATGGCCGGGGTAAAGGCGAGTGGACCGGTGACAATTCATCAACCGCTGCCTCTGCTATTCTGGTGTATAACCCCAATGGCCGGCCCGCATTGCTGGGTGGCAGCACAGCCGAGCAGGCACGCCATCAGCAAATTGGCTTTATGCGCCCGGATGCCTCGGTAGAGACCGGCTCGTCCATGGCGGCGAATAACGTTAACCTACTGGTGCAAACGGTAATGCTGAATTATCTGGCACTGCATGGTGAGCAGGGCAGATTAGCCGAAGTGGCGCCATTTCATGGCCTGGGTAATGCCGCCAGCCAGGACAGGTTAACGGCTTTTGCACCTATTGTGTAGTTAGGGAAAGGGTAATATTGATGCTGGCGGGATGATGACTATTACTATAAACGGGGCTGGGGCGGTGGTACGTTAAGTTCAGTGCCTTTCTGAGGATAGCGGGCAGCAATACTGGCCAGTTCGCCGCTATCGTAAAGTTGCTGCCAGGCATTGGCTAACTGCTGAAGTTGTGCGGCTGACAACGTTTTACGGTTCAAGCCAAAATACACCGGCCCCTGGTGGATTTCCAGCAATGGCTGGTAGCGTATCGGGGTTTGGGTTGCGCCAGTTTGCCAATAGGATAGTACAGATAAATCTTCCAGTACCGCATTGACTCTACCTGCGTTCAGCAATGCCATTTTGTCGAGGTTATTGCTGATATAAACCAGCTGTCGTTTTAGCCCCGGCTGGGTTTGCAGCTTTGCAAATTTCTCGCCGTAATAAGCCCCCTCAAGCATCGCAATAGCGGTAAGGTCGACCTCGTTTGTCAGCTGTTCTACCGACGTTAACTCAGGAGTACTGGCAGGATCGGCCACCAGGTAAATGTGTTCCAGATGGTGCGGGCCAATAAAAGCAAAACGAGGTTGTCGCTCCGGGCTGTAGGTCAGGTGAGTAACAACATCTAATTCACCTTTATCAATCTGACGCATGGCTCTGAGCCAGGGGCTCTCAACCAGCGTTAACTCGCAATCAACTTCGTCGGCCAGGCGCTGGACCAGCTCGACACTTAGGCCGCTCCAGCCAGTGTCAGTCTTAATAATATGCGGTGGATAATGGGTTTCAACCCCTAACCGCAGCGTACACGCCGACGCATAAGCCTGGCCGGCGGCCAGCAGCATACTGAGCAATAAAATAGCGGGTCTGACCATTGTCGGCATCGGGTTTCCAGTTTAATTATTATCTAATAAACCCTGGGGTGGATTTTTGTTTAAATTATAAACAGTATGGCCAGTATAAAGTGCTTTACCTTAACTGAAAACAGCTAATTTGCACGGGAATTATTGGGCCAGGCCCGATGAGAAATATAACTGATGCTCGCTGCTGATAAAAATGGCTTCAAACTCAGCCTGTTGTTCAATAAAAGCCATACCACGCTCCAGACCCATCACAAACAGCGTGGTCGACATGGAGTCTGTGCGGGTAGCGTCTGGCCCAAGCACCGTTACGCTCATCAGGCCCGATGGGCTCTGGCCACTTTTAGGGTCGAGGATATGATGGTAACGCACGCCGTCTTCAATAAAAAAGCGCTCATAATCACCCGAAGTACTGATAGCGCTATCTGCCAGGGGTAGCTGCGCCACAATATCATCGTCTTTACGCGGGTGTTTAATCGCCACCATCCAGGGCCGGCCACGCTTATCGCCCAGCAAGCGGGTATCGCCGCCGGCAGTCACCAAGGCGTGTTTAACGCCGGCTTTAGCCAGCAAACCAATGGCTTGTTCAACCGCATAACCTTTGGCGATGCCGCCCAAATCAATTTTAACGCCGGCTTTGGCAAACTGTACCTGATTATCTGGCAGCAGTTTTATATGCCGGTAATTAATCAGCGGGCGCTGGCTATCCAGTTGCTCGGTGCTGGGTTTGATATGCTGGCGGTAATCATAACTAAAACCGACTGATGCAAAGCTGATATCAAAGGCGCCGTTACTGAGCACAGCTAATTGCTCTGCCTGCTGTAATAACTGATACAGCTCGCGGCTAATGGTAACCGGGCGGTTAGCGGCTTCGCGGTTTAACAGGCTCAGCTCGCTGCTTGCCAGGTACGGGCTCATTTGCTGGTTAATCCGTTCAAACTCGTTCTGCACGGCAAGCAGTAAATCTTTGCCCAGCTTGTCGTCTTCTGCCCACAACTCTACGTAAGCCTGGGTGCCCATGGTCTGAAATGGCAGCCGGTGCCACTGAGCCTGGACAGGAAACGTAAATGCTAGCAGAACCAACAGGAAGCTGAGCATAAAGCATCGTAGCAAGTAAATTAAGGTCACAATTATTCCGACTAACACCGATAATAATTGTATTGTTGCAGAGCCGGACGTGTAACTCAATGAAGGTGCCTGATTGGCAACCCCAAAATGAGTGAAGTAGCGTTTTTGCGGAATTATGGACAGCTCCTGTTTGTAGCTATCCATCAGGTTTTACATTTGAAGCGTTCTATTGCAGGCGTCGTAAAAACGCCTGCAATAGTGAACATGTTGCGTTACTTGAGACTTACTTTCGCGGGTAACTGATCCATTACGTTATACATTGCGGCCGCAGGAATATCGTTATCACCTACGGAGGTATAACTATCAAGAGCAATCAACTCTACAGAGCCATTTTCACTAACAACCACTTCAAACACCATCCAGGTGTCGTTGCTGCCTGCAGTATTTTCATCCGCTGACGGTGTAAATACATAACTAAGACCGTTTAACAGCACCTCAACCCGGGTCGGCGACTGATAAATTGTGCCTGAACCGGCATAATGGTGAACAGAATACACATATCTGCCCGGCACTGGAAAGCGTGGCACTGTTAGTATCTCCGGGCCATAGCTTGAGGTGTCATCTACATCCAGATACATTGTAACCCCCTCGACGGTCGCAGATCGGCGGGAGAAATAGATATGAAAGCGGTCAATCAGACTATCAGCAACACGTGGACCTTTGAAATGTGTATCTAAGTCTCTGGGGTTGGCACCCCACGCCAGGCTTACAATCATAGCCCCCTGATCCGTTGTCAGACAGTTGTCCAGATCGATATTATTGTTTCCAATGTCCACCCGCATTGTATTGCTCTGACCTTCATCATCACGAATAGACAACAGGACTTCACTGTTTGGTCGAACTGCGATAGTGAACTCGCCCGCTGCATTGGTATACGCAATTGAGCGGCCAATATAGTCAACGCCGTCTGCTATTAAGCGGACGCCAGGGATGGGTGACTGGGTCTGGTTATCTAAAGCACAGCCAGTAATAGTCACAGAATCAAACAGCACGTCTGCGTTCCAGGTAGAGAAATGGCCAACTTCGCCGGCATAATAACGACGACCCTGATCATCTGTCATTAATGTCGCTTCACCTTCCACGGTCCAGATTCCGGTTTGTTCATCGAAATGAATCAACGGAATAGTTGCAGGAGGGTTTGTGCCTCGCGTTGCAAGAGGAATACGAATTTGAGCGACGACATTATCAGCCAGTTGTAAGGCATCACCGTTAGCGTCTTGGAATACAGCATTTAATGCACCAAAGGACTCAAATGCCTGCTCCTCGCCATTATTGGGGTCGACGGCGAGATAGTACCCAGGCATTACTGCAGGATCAGATGAAGCGTCAACATTAGTCACTGCCGCTGTTACTTCACCTGAGTAAATGGCATTCTGAGCATTGGCAAATGCATTAGCCGGTAAGACAATTTTCATTGCTGATGCGGGGTCAATAATTTCCTTTGCTGTTGCTGAGCTGAATGTCTCTGAATAGCCACGATCAAGCAGTGCAATGTTAACAATGGCGCTTGAGTTTACTTCACTAATTTGTACAACTTCTGAACGTGTAACAAAGTTATCGGCAGTGGTACGCAAACTGATTCGGTCATAATAACCCGTTGCAGCAACATTAAAGTTGCCAGATTCATCAGTCGACAGTGTGTCTAGCAAAACTGGCTCACTATCCTGCTCATTCAGATAAACTTGAATTTTGGCGCCGTCGATAGCTGAACCGCTACTATAAGCACTAACCCGGCCACTGATCACGCCAAAGGTTTCGCAGCTAATGTTCAGGTTATTGATGTCCTGAGTAACAACAATATTTCGTGTTGTCAGACTACATTGGTGGCCAATGCTTGGCACAATGCTAATTTCAACTGCGGTTCCTGATGCAAATCCATCAGGCAGGCTGAACGGGCCATTTTCGGTGAGTTCTGTACTTTTTATAAGATCAGCATAACGGTACTCGACGGTAATTGCTCTGACCAACCCTGTAACGCTGCCATTCACAGTCAGTGCAGGTTCGCATTCAACGCTAAGGTTATCGACATCAGCGGTTACATTTATCGTTGCTGGCGCTACTTCACAGCGCAGCGAGGCAGGTGCTGAAATGGAAAAACTAACCTGGTCGTTATAGTTAAAGTTATCTGCAACTACGAAAGTACCATCAGTTGCTATTGTAATCTGATTATCAGTTGCATCAGCAACCTGATAAATTAACGATACTGGAGAGGTGACACCGGAGGCAGTACCTTCAATACTGTATTGCAAATCAGTACATGAAATTTTTACATTAGAAATATTAGCGTCACTGAAAACAACTGTGCTGGCACTTTCTACCACACAAATTTGTCCGACAGGTTGAGTGGAAACGGTAACACTAACACTTGTGCCTGACGTAAACCCGGACCCAAGATTAATGTTGCCATTACTTGAAATGACATAATTAGTGGCGTTTGCCGTAACCGTTACTGCGCCATTAAGACCGGATAGAGTTCCTGATAGGCTATATACCGGATTAGCTGAATCACTACTGCCTGAACCGCCACAGCCGGCCAGTATCGCTCCAAGTCCTGCTACCCATAAAGATTTCACAAGCCATTTTGTTATTTTGTTCACGAAAGGTCCTTTTATTTAAGTTTTTGTTTACATATTCAACTCTATCGGAGGCCAGCTTTTCAAACCTCAATTTATCAAGCAACTGATATAGTCAGGGAAAACCCAGTACAGGTACGGTTTTCCGCGCGGGATTGTAGCAGAGTTAAATAATATGAAAACAGGTAAATTAATAACTTGCTAATTTAAAGGCATTAATTTTGCAGTGCCACTGCGCTTAACAGGCGTGGTCAACAGGAATAGAAGCGTCAGAGTGCCAGGGGAAAAACGTTTAAAAAAGTAATAAAAACACAGAAATCTCCGCTGCGAACTGGTAACTATTGCCTGGATGCAGAGCCTGAAGATTTACTCAATGCTGGTGAGTTATTTGGGTTTAGGCTACTATCTGCGCCCTTTGTTGCTGATGTTAATTTTAAGTATAGGATTATAGATGTACAGAATCGTGGTTGCGGGTCTTGCTCTGACAGGGATGTTAATCGCTCCGGGTGCCCAGGCGGTATTCAGTGATAGTCAGAAAGTGTTATCAGTTTTTTCAGAATACGGTGAGAAAGCCGAAACCAGCGGCTTCGCTATTGGTTTACGCAAAGTGGACCGCACTGATTTTTATATGCAAGCTGGCTTGAGTTATCAGCGGATCACGTTAAAACAGCAGCCGGTTGGCTATAGTGATGGCCGGATCAGACCGCTATTTTTATACGGGCGTCTGGGCATGGACTGGCAGTTAAGTCCGTATTTTCAAGCCGGCATCGATCTGAACGGTAGTGTCAGGCAATGGCTTGATGACACAGACGAGTCTTGTTGCAACGCCATGGCTAGAGCCGGCCTGGAACTTAAAGTAAGTGAAAATATCCGGCTTGAGCTTTATGGTAATTGGTACAACTTAAGGTATCAGTCGCTCACTACGTTAGTGACCCCGCCGGGGAATATTGAATACTACAATGAAAATCAACGATTTAGTCGCACAACGGTCGGTGCGCAGTTATCATTGGTGTTCTGATTGCCGCTTTTTTTAGTCACCTAAGCGGAGAACAGTTAATTTTTCTGTCGGTTTTGCAACAACCATAATGTCAGGGGCAGTCTAATGTGCTGACTCCTTCCACAATGCAGTAACTGATAACGAACTTTTAGCAAGGATCTTACCCATGGCTGATAACGGTTCAAGCCAGGCTACAGCGGCCTGGCCATTACCAAAGTTCTATTTTGAGGTGAAATGGGATTCAGCAGTAATGTTGTTTCAGGAGGTGTCCGGCCTGGATGTTGAAACACAAGTTATCGAATACCGCGCTGGTGCGCCCTCTCAGGATAATGGCCCGGTGTTTTCTGCCACCAGGATGCCGGGGCTGAAAAAATCCGGCAATATCACGCTGAAAAGAGGCGTCTATAAATCGGATAGCAAGTTCTGGCACTGGTTTAATCAGATCAAGATGAACACGATAAAACGGCTACCTGTCACCATTAGCCTACTTGATGAAACCGGCACGGCGACAATGGTCTGGACGCTAACCAATGCCTGGCCCAGCAAAATCACCGGTACTGATTTGAAGTCTGGTGATATCGAGGTGGCAATAAAGACTATTGAAATTGTGCATGAGGGGATTAGCATAGATAACTCTTAGCTGATAAAACGCTGCGACTTTGCGGGATAACTTCCAGCAAGTGCCGCAGACGGCTTTGAGCGAATAGCAGGCTTTCAGGTCATATGCACCAAAGGCCAGCACTGCTCAAAAAGCAGACGTTAATATTTACTTTCTTATATTAATCATAAAAACTGAGACGTAAAACGCTAATCACCGTCACACAATTGCACCCATGTACCACACTTATAATTTTAGCTCTTCAAGTCCGCATGGCTTTCCAAAAAGATATCCCTGATAAGTATTGCAGCCCATTCTATGTAACAATGCTCGCTGATCCTCTGTCTCGACGCCCTCAGCGATGACTTGCAGATCCATGGAGCTAGCTAATGTTATAATAGCCTGAGCAATTGCCTTGTCATTAGTACTGTTAATGATGTCTCGAACAAAACTCTGATCTATTTTTAACTGGTTTATCGGCAACTGTTTCAAATATGATAAAGATGAATAACCAGTACCAAAATCGTCAATAGAAAACGTAACACCGCATTGCTGCAATTCTCGCATCTTAGCTTTTACATCTGGAATATTATTAGCCAAGAGTGATTCTGTTATTTCTAACTTTAGCAGTTGAGGATTAGCGCCTGAATCTTTCAATAAATTGATTACTTTCTGAACGAAATTTTCTTTGCTAAATTGAACTACGCTAATATTAACCGCAACGCTTAGATTATTCGTAACAGGTTGTTTAGCCCAATTGACTAAAGTCTCACATGCCTGTTGTAATATCCAATCCCCAATAGGCACAATAAGGCCTGTTTCCTCTGTTAGAGGAATAAATTGTGCCGGTGAAATCATCCCTTTTTCTGGATGAAACCAGCGTAACAGCGCTTCGACACCGACAACCCGCCCATTCTGGTCAATCTGCTTTTGATAGAAAAGAGTAAATTGTTGTTGCTGTATTGCGTTATATAAGTCGTGGATCAGGGTCGCTCTTGAGCTAACTGCAACCTGCATCTTGGGGTCGAAAAACTGCACGCCATTGCGACCAGCCTCTTTAGCCTTATACATTGCCATGTCGGCTTGTTTTAATAAGTCCTCTTTTGAGACGCTTGTGCTATTAAACATTGTTACCCCGATGCTTGCGGAGCTATTGTAAGTTAAACCCTCCAAGTCATATTCCTGCGCTAAGTGAGCCATGATTTTTTGCGCAAGTGATTCAGCCTGATTAGCAGCCGTTTCTTTATCATTACTTAAGTCTGATACTACGACAACAAACTCGTCGCCCCCTAACCGTGACACCGTATCACCCTGCCTAACTGAACTAACCAAGCGTTCAGCAACCTGGCATAACAATAAATCGCCTTTGTTGTGACCAGCACTGTCGTTAAGGTTTTTAAAGTTATCTAAATCAAGAAACATTAAAGCCGCAAAATTGTTGGCGCGTGAACAATGTGTCATTGCCCCCAGTAATCGGTCTAATAACAACCGACGATTTGGTAGTAATGTGAGTGGGTCATAAAATGCTAACTGATGTATTTCTTGCTCACGCTTTTTACGCTGAGTGATGTCCCGCACAATTCCAATGAAATTGGTTTCACCAGCCATTTTTACTTCAACAACACCCAGCTCAATAGGAAAAGACGTACCATTTTTATGTAATGCATCAAGTTCACGAATACGACCGGTAATGTCGCTGATACCCCGGTTAATATAATTTGATAAGTAGCTATCGTGATGTTCACGATGCGGCGAGCCCATAAGCATACTGATATTTCTGCCTAGAATTTCTTCATCAGAATAACCAAAAATCTCATTCGCAGCCTGATTAAATGTAAGTACCTTACCCTTGCTATCAATGGTAATAATGCCATCAAGCAAGCTCTCAACAACAGCCTCCATTTGCTTTGATTTTTCGTTAAGGGAGCTTTCGGCCTTTATTTGGTCATTAATATCAAAGTGAGTCCCCAGTAACCATTCAGCGTAACCATCACTTGTCCTTGTGGACACTCGCCCCCTGGTATTTATCCATACCCATTCACCATTTTTATGTTTCATTCGAATATTGGCTTCGTATATGGGAATAAGACCGGCTGCATGTTTTTCGATTTGTACAGCACAATAGGCTAAATCATCAGGATGGGTCAGTCGTTCCCAGGTTTCTCTGGTAATTGGCAGCAGTTCAGAAAATTCGTAGCCCAACAATGACGCCCATTTATCATTAATAACTAACTCGCCATTTTGTAAATTAAGACGCCATGTTCCAATAGTATTGGCATCAATCACCGCCTTAAGTAAGTTCTCACTATTGCGAATCAGTTCTTCATCCCGCTTCTCTTTTGTGATATCGGTCTGGATTGCAATATAGCCATTAAGCTCGCCTTCTTCATTTAGCAATGGACTACACGCTATTCTCGCCCAATATGGTTTCTGCTCTTTTGAGTAATTGAGTACGTCAACATTGAAACTCTGCTGTAAAGCCAGGGCCTCTCTCATTTCGTTAACAATTGCTGGGGCAGTGTCGGCTCCCTGCAATAGTTCACCTGGCTTTTTACCTAGCATATCTTCGATGCTATAACCAGTGATGCTAGTAAACGCCTCATTTATCCAGACAACTAAACCACCTATATCGGTTATTACTACGCCATTCGTTGTTTGCCTGGCAACTTCCGAAAGACGTCTGATGGCAGAATGGGCAGCGGTTTGCTCAGTAGTATTGCGAATAATAATCAGAACTTCATTTTCATCAATTTTCTTATATCGCGCCTCAAACGATTTATTCAATTTTTTAAAGGTGTAGGTGTGATGAATGACATTGCCGTTATCAAAAGCCTGTTTAACATTATCCATCAGTTGATGACCTAATTCATTAGGTAATACATCAAGGATTTTCTGCCCTAAAATTTCTTGTTGAGGCTTGAGTAGATCAGGATGTTCGTTACACATTGAAAAACGAAAGTTTCGGTCAATGACAAAAACCATATCTGGCAACGTTGCCATTATTGATGTCGTTCTTGTCATGCCAGCTGACAGTTTTTGTTGTAGCGTTTCCTGATCTAATCTGGCAATCTCATGCTCAACCATGTCAGCTAACTCACGTAATACTCGTTTTTCGCTTATCGTGAAGTCACGAGGCTGTGGATCAATAAGACAGAGTGTGCCAATAGGTTGCCCACTTGGGTCGCAAACTGGCGCTCCTGCATAAAAACGTATATACGGCTTCTCTGTCACAAGCGGGTTAGCAGAGAAACGGTCATCTTTTGTTGCGTCAGTAACGATAAAAATATCCGGGTGTAGTATTGCATGTCCGCAAAAAGAAATATCACGGTCAGTCTGACAAGCATCGAGCCCTACCTTAGATTTAAACCACTGCCTGTCACCATCGACCAGCGAAATTAAGCACGTTTGGACATTAAAAATGAAAGCCGCAAGTCGGGTGATACGATCAAAGCGCTCTTCGGCAGGCGAGTCCAGTAATGCTGTGCGTTTTAACGCGAGTAAACGAACGGCTTCATCAGCAGGATAATCAGGTGCACTCAAAAGTCTCTCCTATAGTGTTTTACTCAGTCGTAAATTGCCAATAGTGCTTTAGAAAGACACTCTTAAACACTCTGACCGCACTTGTGAATTTACCGTTTAAACCGAACAACAAGCTCATGTAATTCATCAGCTATTTTATTAAGATAAATAATTGTTTCTGATAATTTCATAGAGCTTTCAGTGCTCATATCGGCAAGCGTTGAAATGTTCACTATCTGCCGGTTTATGTCCTCAGCAACATGAGCTTGCTCTTCAACTGCGGCAGCCATTTGAGTAGACATAGAAGCAATTTGACCAACAGACTCGGAAATGCCACTTAACATTTTACCACTCTCAATCACATGAGAAAGACCATCTTCTGCATCAGTCGCGCCAGCATCAGCGACGTTCACAGCATCACCTGCGCGTTGCGTTAATTCGGTGATAATACCGTAGATGTCTTTAGTCGATTCTTGAGTTCTCTGGGCAAGACTTCTTACCTCATCGGCAACCACGGCAAAACCTCGACCTTGCTCACCTGCACGAGCGGCCTCAATAGCAGCGTTAAGGGCAAGTAAGTTGGTTTGATCTGCAATCTGTTCGATTATTTGCGCGGCACTGGCGATACGTGAGGTTTGTTCTGACACACCGCGCACAGAACTACCAATTTGCTCTACCGTTAGTTTTAACTTTTGAATAGAGTCGCGGGTAACATTCGCCACCTTAGTGCCTTTTACTGCAAGATGGTTAGCAGTATCAGCCTGCGTAGCGGTATCACTGACATGCTTAGATACTTCGGCAATAGTAGTCGACATTTCATTCATCGCAGTAGCCACCTGAATGGTTTCTGCTTGCTGACTTTCAATGTCTTTTCTGGTTTTATCCGTTAATTCTGCGCCTTTCTCCGATTCCTTAGCGACAACAAGCGCAGCACTTTCGATGCGGGTGATCACTGTTCCTAAATGCGCGAGCTGACTTAAAATAGCAACTTTAAGCTTGCCTAAATCACCGGTTTCATCTGTATAACTTTTTACCGCCAGTTCATCTGAAAATGCATGGTTAAGCATGTCGTTCAGCGCATTGAGGGTTTTCTTTCTGCTTAATGATACCCAAATAGCAAAAATGACCACTGAGACTAGCAGTACACCCTCAGAAAGTTCTTTGAAACCAAAACCGAATAAACCAGCACACAGGGCTATCGATAATACTAAAAAGGCATTTTCAAGCGATATGGGTAAAGAGGAGCGACTACTTTTTCCTGCATTGATATCACGATAAAGTTTAGTCGCCCGCTCCACGTCCTGACTTGAGGGGCAGGAGCGAACTGATTCATAGCCTATTACTCTGCCATTCTGTGTTACAGGCGTCACATACGCATCCACCCAATAATAGTCGCCATTTTTACAGCGGTTTTTTACAAGACCCATCCATGGCTTACCGGATTTCAAATAGTGCCACATCTTTTTATATGCCTCTGGTGGCATATCCGGGTGCCTAACCATATTATGAGGCTGTCCAATCAGCTCGTGCTTTTGAAAGCCACTGACTTCAACAAAGGCATCATTACATTCAAGAATAGTTCCTTCAGTATCAGTCACTGAAATCAGTTTAGTTGTACTTCCAAATGTTTTCTCTCGATCAGTAACTGGCAGGTTTTTACGCATAAATGTTCCTTATTTGTACAGGGCATTATAATTCAGTAGCTTAGTATGCTTTGCAATATAGTATTTTAACTATAAAAGGGAAACTCAAATATCAAGATTTTCAGCAGACTCAAGCGCATCCTGCACATCGATACCAAGATAACGCACTGTGCTTTCGATTTTCTTATGACCGAGTAACAACTGAATGGCGCGTAAGTTTTTGTCTCGCTTGTACAGAATAGAAACTTTAGTTCTGCGCATGGTGTGAGTGCCATACAAACTGCTTTCTAAACCTATGGATGACACCCATTTATGGACTATGCGATCGTAAGCGCGGGTGCCAAGATGAGGTACAGCGTGTTTTCGTGAGGGAAATAAATAATCATCATATTTTAAATTTGCGAGAGTAATCCATTCGAGCAATGACTGGCGGGTGTGAGCGATGATTTCAAACATCACTGGGGTGCCAGTTTTCCGCTGAACAATACTGGCTCTCGTTAAAATTTCACCAGCTCGCATGACATCTAACACTTTTAAAGCGACTAAATCACAACCTCGAAGCTTTGAGTCAATGGCCAGATTGAACAATGCCAGCTCTTTAGTGTTATTGGCAATTTCAAGTCTGGCACGTATAGACCACACTTCTTGCTGACGCAGTGGTGCTTTTTGGCCGATGATTTTTCCTTTATTCCAAGGTATGCGACGAGCCATGATTTTTATCTCAAAAAGATTGGGCTTATGAGGTTATCGACCAGATTGTATAAAATTTAACCGCGATTATTAAAGATAACTTACTGAAACGAAGATGAGCATGACCGCTGCCCCTTGAAAGCCGTCATTGGTGTTTGTTGAAGGAGTGTCCGCTATTGGCACCAAGCAGACAGTCAGATTTAAACATGCCTTCTAATGATCAAAGCACCAAGTGGCGGTTGGTGTTATGGCTGAACGAATAGGGCTGGCTTTTAAAGGCGTAGCGATTAAAACAACACCCAGTAGCTGACTATTACCATTGCCAATATCAAGCTGGGCCAGTAGATCAGTTTGGCTAACATAAAGTTATGCCTCACCAGGTTATGCTGCAGGTTTGCTGGCGTGAAAAATACAAAGCTGCATAGCGCTACTAAGATCAGTGCGGTATACAGCAGCAGGTAAAAATACTCGATATAGACAATGCTTTGCGCGGGGAACTTGGCGCGGATATTTGCATGCAATAAAACCACTACAAGAAGCAGCGCTGACATAGTGCCGATAACCGCCTTAATCGAAAAGTCTTGAAATGTCGGAGTGTTGCGCTCGCGGCCGATGGTCGGCAGCGCGGTAAATAGCAAAATGGCGACGGTAAACACTGGGATAAGGTTGATCATTAGTGCATTTTTAAATTTACGTTTAAGTGCCACGTTAAAATGCAGTTCGGGGATTTTTTCAGCGGCGACAGCTTGATAACCAAAGTTAGTGTGGTAAGTGGTTGTTTTAAAGTCGAAAAAGGTTTCTTCTATTAGCCAGTCGGCCAGCACAATATCGCTGTCGAGGCCCAAATAGCTGTTCATGCTGGTGTCGGGGTAAGCAGCCAGGTCTGGGATCAGTATGCTTTGGCCGTCAACGTCACTGGATAAAATACGCAGCGATACCGTTTGATGATCCAGCGGGTATTTACTGTAATCAAAGGTTTGACGCAGAGTCGCTGCAAAATACCAGCGATGCAGAATTTGATTGTCCTGGATAGTTTCGTTTTCTTTTCGAAACTCACTGGCACCCTCAACCGCCTCTGGAAAGTTAAAACCGGCTTTAGCCTGCAGCGGGCAATCGGGGGCTATCGGCACTTTTTGCCAGATATAGCCGCTGATATGTATATCGTTAGTGGAATGAACGTTCAGCGATTGCAAATACACGCCTGTGGCAACCTGAGCACACTTTGGCACATTGTCATTGCCGGCCAGTGTCAGCTTGTCATTCTGGTTATCACGCGCCATGCTGACGCTGGTTAGCTGGAGTTCAGTTGGCTGAAATGCTTTATCGGCCTGGTACCACATCGAGGCCAATGCCAATACGCCGAACAAGGTACTGAAAATACTGAGCCGTAAATAAAAGCGAAAGTTCTGCATCGGGCGGCAACGGTTTTTTTCTGACATATCAATAGGATCGTTTAGTTGGGGGGCGTGCTAAGCCTAGTTGCTGGTGTGAAAAACACCAATAAAACTGTAATGCAACACTGACAAATCCCACTTTATATTTAGCCATCTAAACGTATAGAAGTTGACATTGCCGTTGGTTTTACGCACCATAGCCGCTATGTAAGTTAACCGGGTGTGGCTATGCCTATTAAAGTGATCGATCAGTTGCCGGCGGTAGAAGCGCTGTCGGCCGAAAATGTGTTTGTGATGACCGAAAGCCGGGCGCAGTCGCAGGATATCCGGCCGCTGAAAATTGCCATTTTAAACCTGATGCCGAATAAAATAGCCACCGAAGTACAGCTGCTGCGCTTGCTGGCCAACAGCCCGCTGCAGGTGGATATTGATTTACTGCGGATTGATGATCATGTCAGTAAAAACACGCCACCGAGTCATTTAAACTGCTTTTACCGCTACTTTTCAGAAGTGCAGCAGCAAAAATACGATGGTTTAATTATTACCGGCGCGCCGCTGGGCCTGGTTGATTATGAAGATGTTACCTACTGGAATCAGTTTGGCGATATCCTGCGCTGGGCCGATAATAATGTGACCTCAACCCTGTTTTTATGCTGGGCAGCGCATGCCGCGCTGTACCAATACTATGGTTTGCAGCGGGAAATTCGTGGTGAAAAGCTGTCGGGCGTTTACTGGCAGCAGGTAAGCCAGCCGCTGTGCCCGCTGGTACGGGGCTTTGATGATGAATTTTTAGTGCCACACTCGCGCTACGCCCAGGTACCGAAGCAAAAATACCAGCAGCATGATGACTTGCATATTCTGGCCGAAGCCGATGTTACCGGTGCCTATTTGCTGCAGAACAGCAGTGGCAGCAGGGTGTTTGTTACCGGCCACCCGGAGTATGATTTAACCACCCTGGACGAAGAGTATCAGCGCGACTTAACGGCAGATGCCGCGCCCAAGCTGCCGGAAAACTATTATCGCAATAACGACCCGTTGCAGGGGCCGCAAAAGCTGTGGCAAAGCCATGCCTTTTTACTGTTTAGCAACTGGCTGAACTATTATGTTTATCAGGCCACACCGTTTGAGCTAAGCCAGATTGGGCAACGCGCTTAAGCCGGTTCAGGTTTTAACGACGTAGAAAAACGTAGAGCATTATATGACTGCAAGACTAACGCCAGAGCATTTTCGCGAGTTACTTTCACAGCGCATTTTTATTCTTGATGGCGCCATGGGCACCATGATCCAGCAACACCGCTTAGAAGAAGCTGATTATCGCGGTAGCGAATTTGCCGACTGGCCAAGCGATGTGAAGGGCAACAACGATTTACTGGTACTGAGCCAACCCGATTTAATTGCCGATATTCACCGCCAGTACCTGCTGGCAGGTGCTGATATTGTTGAAACCAACAGCTTTAACGCCACCACTATTGCCATGGCCGATTACCAGATGGAAGGCTTGTCGGCCCGGATTAACTGCGAGTCGGCCGCGCTGGCACGTAAAGTGTGCGATGAAATAACCGCGCTTGAACCCCATAAACCGCGCTTTGTGGCCGGTGTGTTAGGGCCCACTAACCGCACCGCGTCGATATCGCCTGATGTAAATGACCCGGGCTTTCGCAATGTCAGCTTTGATGAGTTAGTAAACGCTTACACTGAATCAACCCACGCCTTAATCGAGGGCGGGGCTGATATTATTATGCTGGAAACCATCTTTGATACCCTGAACGCCAAGGCCGCTGCGTTTGCGGTGCTTAAGGTATTTGATGAAGTGGGCTTTAAACTGCCGGTGATGATTTCCGGCACCATAACCGATGCCTCGGGCCGCACTTTATCGGGCCAGACCACCGAAGCGTTTTACCATAGCCTGGCCCATGTTGAGCCGGTCTGTTTTGGCCTTAACTGCGCGCTGGGCCCGGATTTACTGCGCCCTTATGTTGAAACCTTGTCGGGTGTGTCAGAAGCCTATGTGTCGGTGCACCCCAATGCCGGCCTGCCAAACGAGTTTGGCGAATACGATTTGGGTGCCGAAGAGATGGCAGCAGAAATAGCGGACTGGGCCAGCCAGGGCTTTTTAAATATTGTCGGTGGCTGCTGTGGCACCACCCCGGAGCATATAAAAGCGATTTTTGAGGCGGTAAAAGATGCGCCGCCACGCCAACCCAAAGCGCCAGGCCATAGTTTTAACTTAGCCGGCCTTGAAGCCTTTTCAGTGGAGTGGTAATGCGACAACAGGCCCGATTTATTAATGTTGGCGAGCGGACAAACGTAACCGGCTCGGCCAGATTTAAAAAACTGATTTTAAACGGCGACTATGAAGCGGCGCTGGATGTGGCGCGGCAGCAGGTTGAGAACGGCGCCCAGATTATCGATATCAACATGGATGAGGCGATGCTCGATAGCAAAGCCGCCATGGTGCGCTATTTACAGCTTCTGGCGTCCGAGCCGGATATTTCGCGGGTGCCAATTATGGTCGACTCGTCGAAGTGGGAGGTTATTGAAGCCGCGCTAAAATGCATTCAGGGCAAAGCGGTGGTTAACTCAATTTCGCTAAAAGAAGGCGAAGCACCGTTTTTACAGCAGGCAACCTTACTGCGCCGCTATGGTGCGGCCGTGGTAGTAATGGCCTTTGACGAAAAAGGCCAGGCCGATACCAAAGTGCGCAAAGTCGAAATTTGCCAGCGCGCTTATAACATCCTGACCACGCAAATTGGTTTTCCGCCCGAAGACATTATTTTTGACCCGAATATTTTTGCGGTGGCCACCGGCATTGAAGAGCACAACAACTACGCGGTCGACTTTATTGAAGCCACCCGCGAGATAAAACAGTTGTGCCCGCATGCCAAAATCTCTGGCGGTGTATCTAACGTGTCGTTCTCGTTTCGCGGCAATGATGCGGTGCGCGAAGCCATTCATTCGGTATTTTTATACCATGCAGTTGCTGCTGGTATGGATATGGGCATTGTTAATGCCGGTCAGCTCACTGTTTATGATGACATTCCGCCACTACTGAAAGAGCGGGTAGAGGACGTTATTCTTAACCGGCGGGATGATGCCACCGAGCGCCTGTTGGAAATTGCCGCCGAGTTTAAAGGCGATGGCAGCGTAGCCGAAAAAATAGATGATGCCTGGCGCAGCCTGCCGGTTAACAAGCGGCTGGAACATGCGTTAGTTAAAGGTATTACCGACTTTATTGATGTCGACACCGAAGAAGCGCGTCAGCAAGCTGAAAAGCCGCTGCACGTGATTGAAGGGCCGTTGATGGACGGCATGAACGTAGTGGGCGACTTGTTTGGCGAAGGCAAAATGTTTTTGCCACAAGTGGTGAAATCGGCCCGGGTTATGAAAAAAGCCGTGGCCTATTTGCAGCCTTATATTGAGCTGGAAAAAGAAGGCGGCCGGGCCCAGGGCAAAGTGCTGCTGGCGACAGTAAAAGGCGATGTGCACGATATAGGCAAAAACATTGTCGGCGTAGTGCTGCAGTGTAACAACTTTGAAGTGATTGACCTGGGCGTCATGGTGCCCTGTGCCGAGCTTTTGCGGGTAGCGAAAGAGCGTGATGTTGATGTCATTGGTTTATCTGGCCTGATCACCCCATCACTGGATGAAATGGTCCATGTCGCCAAAGAGATGACCCGCTTAGGCTTTACCCAGCCGCTGCTAATTGGCGGTGCTACCACGTCTAAAGCGCATACTGCGGTAAAAATTGAGCCCAATTATGCCAATGGCGTGGTGTATGTGCCCAATGCTTCGCGCAGTGTGTCGGTGGTGCAGTCATTAATCAGTGCTGACAGCAAAGCCGATTATTTAAGCCGGGTTAAAAACGAATATGTGGTGGCGCGCGAGCAACATGCCCGTAGCCGGCCTGGTGAAAAGCTACTGAGTTTAAATGAAGCTAAAGCCAATAAATTTAAGCTTGATTTAACAAAGGTCGCGCCGGCGCCAAAACAGCCAGGGGTGCATCTCTGGCAGGACGTCGATTTAAACCTGCTGCGTGATTACATCGACTGGACCCCGTTTTTCTTAACCTGGCAGCTCTCCGGTAAATACCCGGCCATTTTAAACCATGCCGAAGTGGGCATGGAGGCACGAAGGGTGTTTAAAGACGCCAACGCGATACTCGATACCATGATTAACGATGGTCATGTTAAAGGTAAGGCGGTGTTTGGCTTGTTCCCGGCTAATAGCGACGGTGAAGATATTATCGTGTACACCGACGAGAGCCGCACCACTGAAAAAGTTCGTTTATATAACCTGCGCCAGCAGTTGCAGCTGAGAAACAATGCACCCAATTGCAGTTTGGCCGATTTTATCGCCCCGGTGGGCAGCGGCGTAAAAGATTATATCGGTGGCTTTGCGGTGAGTACCGGCTTTGGCGCTGATGAGTTTGCCGCTAAGTTTGCTGCCGATCATGATGATTACAACAGTATTATGGTTAAAGCGCTGGCCGACCGCTTAGCCGAAGCGTTGGCGGAGTATCTGCACTTAAAAGTACGGCGTGACTACTGGGGTTATGCTGGCGATGAGCTACTTGACAACGAGCAGCTGATTCGTGAGATGTATCAGGGCATTCGCCCGGCACCTGGCTATCCGGCCTGCCCGGAGCATACCGAAAAAGGCACGCTGTGGCAGCTGCTGGATGTCGAAGCTAATACCGGCATTACCCTTACCGAAAGCTACGCCATGTGGCCGGGTGCTGCTGTAAGCGGCTGGTATTTTGGCCACCCCGACAGCAAGTATTTTGCGGTAAGCAAAATTGGTGACGATCAGCTGAACGAGTATGCGGCGAAAAAGGGCTGGAGCCGCAGTGAGGCTGAGAGCTGGCTGGCACCCAATATTCGTTAAATTGTCAGTAAAACTTTTTCTACCGCTTTGCTGAAAAACGGTTATGCTAAATAAAATAACTGGGAAGAGGTGTTCCCGTGCGGTCAGGTTTATTTGTTAGCATACTCCTTTTGTGTTGCACTTCCGTTGGCGTATCAGCGGCAACCTTAACCGTGTTGGTTGGCCAGCAAAAGCCGCCTTATATTAACACCGCTAATATTTCAGGTTATGAAGTGGAGTTACTGGCCGAGGTGGCTGCCAGAATGGGCTTTGAACCGATTTTTGTGTTTGTCCCTAATGCCAGAATTAAACCATTGCTGGAGCAGGGCGAAGGCGATGTCGCCAGTTTACAGCCGGTGTCCAGTGATGAAACAGGCTTGTTTTATTCTAATCCGTATATTCGTTATCAGAATATTGCCGTTAGCCGGGCAACAGACGAACTGGTCATTAGCCACAGCAGTGATTTAGGGCGGTATACTGTGCTGGCTTTTCAGAATGCACGCACAGTGCTGGGCCCAGACTATACCGATATGGCAAAAATATCTGCAGGATACCGCGAAACCGTTGATCAGCAGGCGCAGTTAAAGATGTTGCTACAACAACGGGTGCAGGTAGTGGTTATGGACCGCAATATATTTAACTATTACCGGCTGCAGGAAGATAATGCCGGAAATTTGGCCCTGCATGCGCTATTTGATTCTACCCTGTACCGGGCCGCATTTCGCGATGCCGCCTTGCAGCGCGCATTTGATCGGGCGTTACTTAGTGTCATGCTGGATAGCTGGTATCAGCGGTTACAACGTAAGTATTTTGGTGAGGAAAACCAGACTTTACGTCATAACCTGTTATGTGTAGATGATTAAAGTGATTTAGCGTTGTCGTCGCGCAACAACTTGTCCAGATAGCCCATCGCAAAAGCAGACAACACAAAAGTAATATGAATAAGCAGATACCACTGAATTTTATCGTTAGGGATAACTTCAGTGTTCATAAACACTTTTAGTAAATGTATTGATGAAATGGCCACAATTGAGGCGGCGACTTTATTTTTAAGAGAACCCGCGTCGAGTTTACCCAGCCAACTTAACTTGTCGTCATTACCTTCCAGGTCCAGCCTGGATACGAAGTTTTCATAGCCGGAAAACATGACCATTACCAGCAGGCCACCCACCAGCGCGATATCAATCAGTGACAGCACCACTAAAATCAGCTCAACTTCTTTCATGCTGAAAATAATAGGGACAATATGGATTATTTCCTGAAAAAACTTAATCGCCAGAGCAATTAATGCCAATGACAAGCCAAGATAGATAGGCGCCATAATCCAACGCGCAGAATAAATTAAATTTTCAACAAACTTTTCCATACATGGGCCTCAATAACATCGTGCTGCTATTATGCGGCTCAATCGTGGCAAAGCAAGTATGGCACCCGTTAATCCGCATTTTTTTTCACTGCGCCGGTGAAGTTGTTTAGCCGCAGCACTCTTAATTTATGCTGATTTGCAGTATGATACCGGCCTTTAACGGCGGTAATGGCTGCCAGTAGCTGCAAGAGGTAACTGTGGAAAAGCCGTTTCAATTGAAACTGATTATCAGACGGGTGAGCACAACGGCGTCGTTACAATGGCTCGGGGCAGCCTGGCAACTGTTTAAGCAGTTCCCGCTGTTATTTATTGGCATGTTTTGTTTAACCGCCCTTATTGGCTTTTTGTTACAGCAAAATCAGTTCAGCGCAATTATCTGGGTTTTTCTAAGTCCTTTTTTAACTGCTGGTTTCTATAAAACCATTGTGGGCGGCCAGCAACAGCAGAAGATTGCCATCGATTGGTTGTTTCAGCCCCTGACTGAGCCTGCATGTCGTATGATTCTGCTAACCATTGGCGCGCTAAAGTTTTTGTTGTTTACGCCATTAATCATATTTTTCGAGCATCAGCAAAAGATTATGTCTGCCGCTGTTGACGCGCAGAGTGGCATTGATGTGATGGTCTTGTTGCAACTGCTGGTGATGGTGGCGTTGTTTATTATTGTTTTTATGTTGTTCGCTTATGCGGTGGCGATTGCTTATTTTTTGAAAGAACACCGAATTCGGCTGGTACTGCTAACCAGTTTTATCGCCTGTTGGCGTAACATTGGTGCTTTGCTCATTTTTTGTGTAATTAGCGTGGCGCTGGTGGTGTTAACCCTGCCGACGCTGGGTATTGCTTTAATTGTGATTGCCCCAATTTTGAATATTGCGTTTTTTATCTCTTTTAATGACGTTTTTGCGTTGCAGGTAAACCGCAGCAACGATGGTGTGCTGGAGGTATAACCATGGCAGAATTGGCTGCGCTGAAAAAAAACGCAATTAACTGGCTAAGCCGGCGTGATCACAGCGAAGCACAATTGGGGCAGAAATTGCGCCTGAAAGATGCCACACCAGAGCAGGTAGCAGCGGTTATCAGCTGGTGTAAAGCAGAGCAGTACCTTGATGAAAGCCGTTTTTTAAGTATGCTGGTGCGAAACAGAACGCGCCAGGGCTATGGTTACAGTGTTCTGTTACAGGAATGCCGGGCCCAGAAAATCAGTGCTGAGCAACTAAACAATAGTGTTACTGCGCTGCAAATTGATTGGTGGACATTGGCCAGCGCCGCCTACCAGAAAAAGTATGGTGATAGCCCGATAACTGACTATAAAGAAAAAACCAAACGGATGGCCTTTTTACAGCGGCGCGGTTTTAGTACCGAGCAGATTAAGGCGGTCTTTACTGAATTTACGAACCAACCCCAGCGGACAGGATAGTTTCATGACGATGACTTCGGCCCATATCAGGCAAGCTTTTTTTGATTATTTCGCCAGCAAACAACATCAGGTAGTCGCCAGCAGCTCACTCATTCCCTCAAATGATGCCACCTTGCTGTTTACTAATGCCGGTATGGTGCAGTTTAAAGATGTCTTTTTAGGGCAGGATCAGCGCAGTTACAGCCGGGCGGTATCGGCGCAGCGCTGTGTCAGGGCTGGTGGTAAGCATAATGACTTAGAAAATGTGGGCTATACCGCGCGCCACCATACCTTTTTCGAGATGCTGGGCAATTTTAGTTTCGGTGATTATTTTAAGCGGGAAGCGATTGGTTACGCCTGGCAGTTTTTAACCGAAGTGGCCAAACTGCCAAAGGAAAAGTTACTGGTAACCGTATACGCCACTGATGACGAAGCATATGACATCTGGTTAACGGAAATTGGTGTGCCGGCCGAGCGTATTGTCCGGATTGGCGACAATAAAGGGGCGCCTTATGCCTCTGACAATTTCTGGGCGATGGGTGATACCGGGCCCTGTGGTCCCTGTACTGAGATTTTTTACGACCACGGTGAGCAGATCTGGGGCGGCCCGCCGGGTTCGCCTGAGGAGGATGGTGATCGCTTTATAGAAATCTGGAACATTGTTTTTATGCAGTTTAACCGCCAGGCTGGCGGCGAGATGTTGCCATTGGCTAAGCCCAGTATTGATACCGGGATGGGCCTGGAACGGATTGCCGCTATTTTGCAGGGCGTTCACAGCAACTATGAGATTGATACCTTTGTGGCGCTGATTAAAGCCGCCGCAGAAATTACCGGTGCCACAGACTTATCTGATAAATCGTTGCGGGTAGTCAGTGACCACATTCGTAGCTGTGCATTTCTGATTGTTGACGGCGTGCTGCCTGCCAACGAAGGCCGTGGCTATGTATTGCGCCGGATTATTCGTCGCGCGGTACGTCATGGCAACAAACTGGGGGCCAAAGGCGCGTTTTTCTACAAGTTGGTGGGCGCGTTAGTTGCTCAGATGGGCGAGGCGTATCCGGAGCTTGCTGCCAAAAAGGCCATTATCGAGAAAGCGCTGCGGTTAGAAGAAGAGCAGTTTGGTAAAACACTGGAGCGCGGCCTGGCCATTCTGGATGAAGAGTTGGCGAACCTGAAAGACAGCGTAATACCCGGTGATGTGGTGTTTAAACTTTACGATACCTTCGGCTTCCCGGTTGATTTAACCAACGATGTTGCACGCGAACGCGACCTGACAATTGACCAGGCGGGCTTTGATGCAGCAATGGCCGCGCAGCGTAAGCGGGCGCAGCAGGCCTCTAACTTCGGCGCTGATTACAATGCCACGTTAAGCTCCGCTGTGCACACCACCTTTACCGGCTACGAACACGAATTTGGCGATGCCACTGTGGTAGAAATTTTCAGTGACGGCAAAGCAGTAGACAAGCTGGCTGCTGGTGCCAGCGGTTTAGTGGTGTTAGACGAAACGCCATTTTATGCTGAATCGGGCGGACAGATGGGGGACAGTGGTAAATTATTGCTGGCAGATGGCGGCGAATTTACGGTGTCAGACACCATTAAGCTCAGCAAGGCCTTTGCCCATCAGGGCCAGGCGACAGCAGAATTGAAAGTAGGCGACAAAGTTGCTGCCCGAATTGATAGCGAAAGACGCTCGGCGATCAAGCAAAATCACTCAGCAACCCATTTGTTGCATGCGGCCTTGCGCCAGGTGTTGGGTGAGCATGTTACTCAGAAAGGCTCATTGGTGGGGCCGGACCGTCTACGGTTTGACTTCAGCCATTTTGAGGCCGTAACAGCAGATGAGCTGCGGGCGATTGAGCAATTGGTTAACCAGCAAATTCAGGCTAACAACCCACTGCAAACACGTTTAATGCTGGTTGAGCAGGCGAAAGCGGCTGGCGCCATGGCGTTGTTTGGCGAAAAGTACGACGAAGAGGTACGGGTATTATCGATGGGCGATTTTTCGATAGAACTGTGCGGTGGTACCCATGTCAGCCGGACCGGTGATATCGGTTTATTTAAAATTGTGGCTGAAGCGGGCATAGCGTCAGGTACCCGCCGGATTGAAGCGGTAAGCGGTAACGGCGGCCTGCAGTATATTCAGCAACTTGAGCAGCAAGCCGGCCAGGCTGCAGCGTTATTAAAAGGTGATATGTTTAGCCTGGCGGATAAAGTACAGCAAGCACTGGATCGAAGCCGCAGTCTGGAAAAAGACATTGAACAATTAAAAGCGAAAATGGCCAGTCAGGCCGGAGCCTCGCTGGAAAGCCAGGTACAGCAAATAGCCGGTGTTAACGTGCTGATTACCGCGATTGAGCAGGCGGATCCGAAGAGCCTGCGTACCATGCTGGATGAACTGAAAAACAAGCTGGGTTCAGCGGTTATCCTGTTAGCCACGGTGAATGATGCTAAGGTTAGCTTAATTGCCGGTGTCAGCGCAGATTTAACTGCCAAAGTACCTGCCGGGCAGTTGGTTGCCTGGGCGGCAGCACAACTGGGCGGCAAGGGCGGTGGCCGGCCTGACATGGCCCAGGCTGGCGGTACGGATGCCAGTGCGTTGCCAGGGGTGCTGAGCTCGGCTCAACAACATATCAGCGATAAGCTGCAGGGCTGATCGCTGACTGGCGTTTCAGCGTAAAGACAGCAGGTAATGAGTTTTGCCGTATTAAAACTGTTTTACAGCGCGAAATTATGCTGGCCAGCAGTAAAGTTGCTACAATTTGCTGGTAAAGGCCGATAGCTGTTGATAAATATCATTCGCTGGCTTTTCAAGCAGGGGCCAGCTGAGTTACTATACGGCGTTTTATTAAAAACAACGGTGAAAAGTCACTGTAATTGCAAGGAAAAGGAGCAAGCGAATGCTAATTCTTACCCGTCGTGTTGGTGAGACTCTGATGATCGGTGACGAAGTCACTGTTACCGTATTGGGTGTAAAGGGAAATCAGGTTCGGATTGGTGTTAATGCACCAAAAGAAGTGTCAGTTCACCGTGAAGAAATTTATATGCGGATCCAGGCTGAAAAAGATACCTCTGGCGGCGGTTTTAACGACGCTGACTAACAAACGCCGACAGGATGTCGGTAACCTTATTGTCGATTTTAAGCAATTGCTGGTAATAATTAGCCGAATTGTTTAAAAGGTCGGCAAACAGACTTTACTGTCCTAAAAATTGTTTGACTTATTTTCCTGAGACATTAATATACACGCCGCAACACAGAGCGGAGAAATGGCCGAGTGGCTGAAGGCGCACCCCTGCTAAGGGTGTATAGGGGAAACTCTATCGAGGGTTCGAATCCCTCTTTCTCCGCCATTTTTTATAGAGCGGACGCATAGCTCAGCTGGATAGAGTACTCGGCTACGAACCGAGCGGTCGGAGGTTCG
>CAXBHB010000017.1:0-90781 GCA_963975465.1 uncultured Chromatiaceae bacterium | reverse complement strand
TGCGCCAAAATCCAGCACAAGTATCGCTTAAAAAACACCACTGGCTTTTCCCTGAATGCGTTAACTGAATTTACCGATCCAATAGATATTCTGACCCACTTAATGGTGGGCTCAGAGGGCTGTCTGGGTTTTATCAGTGCGATAACCTATAACACGGTACCGGATTATCCGCACCGGGCCAGTGGCCTGTTGGTATTCCCGTCTGTTACCAGCTGCTGTCAGGCGGTAACGGTGTTAAAGCAGCAGGCTGTATCAGCAGTAGAGCTGTTGGACCGGCGCAGTTTACGCTCGGTTGAGCACAAAGCAGGCATGCCAGCGTGGATCAAGCAGGTATCAGTTGGTGCCTGTGCTTTGTTGATTGAAAGCACCGCGGTATCAGCGCAGGCCTTGCAGCGACAACTGGCAGCATTACGGGCGGTGGTTGCAGGGTTTACCCTGGAGCAGCAGGTGGATTTCAGCACCGACCCGGCGGTTTACAATCAACTTTGGGCTATTCGCAAGGGCACCTTTCCGGCGGTGGGGGCAGTGCGGCAAACCGGTACCACAGTCATTATTGAAGATGTCACTTTTCCACTTGATCAACTGGCAGAGGGTGTGGCCCGGTTGCAGCAATTATTTGCAAAATATCGCTATGATGAAGCGATTATTTTTGGCCATGCCTTAGAGGGCAACCTTCATTTTGTCTTCACCCAGGGTTTTGACGACCCGGCAGAAGTTGCGCGCTACGATAATTTTATGCAGGACGTTGCGCATTTAGTCGCAGTAGAGTTTGGCGGTTCGCTTAAAGCTGAACACGGTACCGGTCGCAATATGGCCCCCTTTGTTGAGCTGGAGTGGGGCAGCGATGCCTATCAGTTAATGTGGCGGATCAAAAAACTGCTCGATCCTAAGCATATTCTCAATCCTGACGTGGTGCTAAGCCACAACCCGCAGTTGCATTTGCAGCACCTGAAACCATTGCCTGCCACCCATCCACTGGTAGACAAATGCATTGAATGCGGCTTTTGTGAACCTGTCTGTCCGTCGCGCAACTTAACGCTGACTCCACGGCAGCGCATCGTGGCCCAGCGCGAAATCTCGCGTTTGCAGCAAAGTGGTGATGATGCTAAGCGGCTTGAGGCGTTGAGCAAAAGTTATCAGTACGCTGGCAACGATACCTGCGCGGCTTGCGGTATGTGCAGCACAGCCTGCCCGGTAGGAATAAATACCGGTGATTTAACCCGGGGGCTACGGGCCGAACGCAACCAAAGGTGGCAAGGCCTGGCATCGTTTATCGCTCGCCATTTCGTCGCTGTCAGCACCATGGCGCGACTTGGTTTAAGGATTGCTCAGCCACTAAGCAGAGTATTACCGGGCTGGCATAGCGCTATGCCGACCGCGAATCGTGCTACATTTAAGGCTGCTAATGCTAGTGCTAATAGTACGCTGACCCCGATTATTTATCTGGCCAGTTGCAGCAGCAGAGTAATGGCACCCCAGGCTGGCAGTCAGGACAGTCGCAGCCTGATGCAGGTAAGTACTGACTTACTGGCCAAAGCCGGCTTTCAGTTGATAGTGCCAGCGGGCATTGCCAGCCAGTGTTGTGGCATGCCGTTTCAGTCGAAGGGACAGTTTGCTGCCGCAGAGTTTAAACGACATGAGTTAGAACAATGGTTGCTTAAGGTAAGTAATAATGGCGAGATACCGATATTCTCAGATAGCAGCCCGTGTAGTGTGACCCTCAACGCCAGGCTGGACCCGCGGCTGAAGATTAGTGACAGTGTCGATTTTTTACATCAGCACATTATGCCAAAGCTGGCGTTTAACAAGCTGGCTGAGCCGGTAGCACTGCATATTACCTGCAGCGCCAGTCAGCTTGGTCAGGCGACAAAATTGCAGAAGTTACTGGGCGCCTGTACTGATCAGCCGGTTATACCAGAAGGCATAAGTTGTTGCGGGTTTGCCGGTGACAAGGGTTTTGTATTGCCTGAGCTAAATGCCGCAGCTTTGTCAGGTTTGGCCTGTCAGGTAAGTGAGTGCTCACGGGGGGTATCGACCAGCCGTACCTGTGAAATTGGTTTATCGCAACACAGTGGTGTCGAGTATCAACATATCGTTTATTTATTAGATCACTGCGCTGTTGCAGCTAATCCATAAATAGTAATTTAATTCCTGAAATTAAAGTGCCGGGGTAACGCGAAGATGCAATTAGAAAGAATTATGCACGTAGAAGACGATGAGTCTATCCGAACTGTGGTCGAAATTGCGCTGACCGATGTGGCTGGCTTTGAATTGCTCAGTTGTGACAGTGGTAAGACTGCACTGGCACAGGTGACGGATTTCGCGCCACAACTTATTCTGCTGGATGTGATGATGCCGCAAATGGATGGTCTGCAAACATTAGAAGCTCTGCGAAAATTACCGGGCCTGGAACACGTGCCTGTGGTGTTTATGACAGCAAAAATACAACAGACAGAAAAACAGCGATATCTGGCAGCGGGTGCTATTGCGATTGTTGAAAAACCATTTGAACCTATGGTGCTTGGCGATACGTTAAGCACTCTGTTTCAACAAAATCAGCCGACTTAAGTTACAGGTTAAGCATGAACGCCATTGCTGCTTCACAAGGTAACACTATTCAACCCGGTTTAAGGTATCTGCTGCTGTCATTTTTTTTACTGGCAGCCATTGGCTTAAATTACACCCGGCTACCACTGTTTTTTAGCGTCGAATTTATCTTTGGTTCAGCCATGGCGGTATTGGCTTTGCTGATGCTGGGACGTACAGCGGCCATTATTGTGGGTTTTTCTGCCGCCACAGTGACGTTTTTGATCTGGGGGCACCCGTACGCATTACTGGTGTTCAGTGCTGAAATTGCCTGGCTGAGTTGGCGCTGGCGTCCGGAAAAAGGCCTGAATCTGGTGCAGCAGGATTTGCTATTCTGGTTATGTGCCGGGGTGCCTGCCGTTAGCCTGCTGTATGCGTTTGGGTTAAGTGTCAATTGGCAAACCGCGGTACTTATTGCACTGAAGCAAATGACAAATGGTGTATTTAATACCCTGATAGCCAGTTTGTTGGTGCTGCTTTTGCAATCAAATAAACGGGCTGGACGCACGCTCGCGCTGCCGCTTATCAGCCTGCGCCAGTTGTTATTTCATATTCTCATTGCCTCAACCTTACTCGCTGGCTGCGTACCCTTGTTATTAGATGCACGCAGGCTGCAGGCAGAGTATCAGCAAAGTGTGCAACAGAAGCTGCAACTGCTTGCTAACGTATTGCATAAGCAGCTGAAGACGCAACCGGGTTCGGTTGTCGGCGCAGATAGAACAGCTTTGCTTAGTGAAATATTACCTGAAGATAATGCGGGCGCGCTGTTGTTTGATAACCGCGGCAGAGTGCTTGCCAGAGCAGGGGAAATAACCAGTTTTGATTCTGCCACTACGATTATGCCTCAGGCGGGTTTTTTTCATTGGCAGCCTGAAACTGTATTTCCGTTGTTACAGCGATGGCGGCAAAGTCGTTATGTGTTAGTTATTTATCCGGCTGAGCTGCCAGCAATTGGTGCTATTGTTATCGAGCAAAGTGCCTTTGAAGTAATGACGCGGCTGGAGCAGGACAGCGCTCGCCAACTAGTGCTACTTGTCAGTTTTTTGCTGCTGGTTACCCTAATCGCAAGCTGGCTCAGTAAAGTGATAAGTGCGCCACTGCGCCGTCTGGCTTTGGTCAGTGAGCAGCTTAAAACTGATATTGCCGCTGGCAGCGCCACTGAGATCCCGTCCAGTAATGTGGCAGAGTACGATAGCCTTGGTCGCAGTTTAGGTGCTATGAGCCATGAATTAACTCAGGCATTTAACGTCAGCAAGGCGAATGAATCAGAGCTATCGCGACAAGTTGCGGAGCGCACCGTCCAGCTGCAGCAAAGTAATAGCCAGCTGGAAGCAATATTGGCGGCAGCGTCGGACTTTTCAATAATTGCGACTTTGCCTGATGGCGATATCAGCTATTTTAGTCGAGGCGCCGAAAAGTTACTGGGTTATCGGGCTGAAGAGTTAGTCAATAAAGAAACGCCGGCAATATTGCATCTCGCTGAAGAGGTTGAAAAAAGAGCAGAACAGCTCAGTATTGAACTGAATCAGCCAATCTCAGGTTTCCAGGCTTTCGTTGCGGTTGCAGAGCGTGAGGGCACTGAAACCCGGCAATGGCATTATGTGCGTAAAGATGGTGAAAAGGTGCCGGTATCCCTTACAGTCACGCCTATTCTTGACGCTTCAGGCACGATTAGCGGCTATCTGGGCGTGGCAAAAGACATTTCCGAGCGTGCCCGCAATGAACGAATGAAAAGTGAATTTATTTCGACAGTAAGTCATGAGTTACGCACCCCACTGACGTCTTTATATGCGGCTTTACGCATGGTTAATTCAGGCAAGTTAGGTGAGTTACCGACCAAAGTGACCCGATTATTGCAAGTTGCCGAGAGCAATAGCCAGCGGCTAAGTCACTTGATTAACGATTTGCTGGATATCGAAAAGCTCACTGCAGATAAGTTCCAGCTAGAGCTGAAGCAGCAAGCGCTGATACCACTGGTGGAGCAGGCTATTGATGAGATCAACAGTTATGCTGTGCAGTACAAAATCAATTTACAGGCAGAATATCCTGCTGAGCCGGTTTTTGCCAATGTAGATGCCGGGCGTTTTGTGCAGATAGTGACTAACTTATTGTCGAATGCCATCAAGTTTTCTGCTGCTGGTTCATTGGTCAATGTGCGACTATATACCGACAGTGCAAAGGTTCACCTTGAAGTAACTGATCAGGGAGAAGGCATTAATGATGATTTTAAAGATCGGATTTTTGAAAAGTTTGCTCAAAATGATGCTGCCAATACGCGACAGCAAGGTGGCACCGGACTCGGTTTAGCCATCAGCAAAGAGCTTACCGAAAAAATGGCTGGGGAAATTGGTTTTAACTCCAACGTAGGCGAGGGAACAACGTTTTGGTTACGTTTTGCACGGTGTGCTGAGCCCGGTTTTAGGTCAGAGGCGGTTGACTCAGCATCAGCTAACTCTGCGGAGTCATCATGCAACAACCCCTAGTCCCTGCTAATGAGACAGCCCGTCTGCGGGCCTTGGTCAGTTCAGCGCTGCTGGACACTGCGGCTGAACCCAGATTTGATCGGGTAACCAATTTGGTGCAGCAATGCCTGGGTACAGAAATTGTACTGATTTCGCTGGTAGATAACGACCGGCAATGGTTTAAGTCCCGTCAGGGGCTGTCGGCATGTGAAACTGGCAGAGATATTTCTTTTTGTGGCCATGCCATTTTAAGCGATGCTATTTTCCAAATTCCGGACGCCAGTACCGATCCAAGATTTACCGATAACCCACTTGTTACCAGTGCGCCGTTTATCCGTTTTTATGCCGGCGCACCGCTGCATTATAAAGGCGAGCGGATTGGTACCCTTTGCATTATCGATCCTAAATCACGGCAATTATCGCCAAGCGAACAACAAATACTCCGGCAGTTTGCTGACGTTGTTGAACAGGAAATTGCTGACAGGCTGCAAGAGCATTCGCATCAGCAGCTGGCAGCCAGTGAACTGATGAGCCGCTCGGTGTTGGAAGGTACCCGTATTGGCACCTGGCAGTGGAATGTACAAAGCGGTGAAACCGTTTTTAATGAACGCTGGGCCGAAATAGTTGGCTATACGCTGGATGAGCTGGCACCGATAGATATTAATACCTGGCTTGGGTTAGCGCATCCGGACGATCTAGCTGATTCAGGCGAGTTACTGGCGCAGCATTTTGCCGGACAGTTACCTTTTTACGATTGCAAATGCCGGATGAAACATAAAAATGGCGACTGGGTATGGGTGCATGATCGCGGTCGGGTGGTTAGTTGGACTGAGGATAACAAGCCGCTAATGATGTATGGCACTCATGCTGATATCACCGCTATTAAGCAGGACTATTTAGAGCTGGAACGGCTTAATAAAGAGTATCAGTTAAGCCAGCAACGGCTGGAACTGGCCAGCGAAACGGCGTTAATTGGCTTTTGGCAAGCGTCGCTAATTACAGGCGAGCTATGGTGGTCACCGGTAATTTATAAGATTTTTGGTTTTGATGAAAATACTACCCCCAGCGTCGCTTTGTTCAAAAGTACTTTGCACCCCGATGACAGAGCTTTGGTAGCGGCCAGTGAACAGCGCTCTTTGGAAAGTGGCCTGCATGATGTGGTGCATCGTATCATTCGTCCGGATGGCAGTATTCGCTGGGTCCATGAATTGGCGAAATTGTTGCCACAGGATGAAAATCCGGAACAAATTCTGGTCGGCTCGGTGCAGGATGTAACGGAGCAAATGCAACTGCAACAGATGAAAGATGCCTTTATTTCTAACGTCAGCCACGAGCTCAGAACCCCATTAACCGCCATTAAAGGTGCGCTTGGCTTACTTAACTCCGGTAAGCTGGGGCAGTTGCCGCCCACTATGCAAAAATTAATGCATGTTGCCAAGAGTAATAGTGAACGGTTGGCTCAGCTGATTAATGATTTACTGGATATTGAGAAACTTGCTGCAGGCAAAATGCCGTTTGATATTCAGTCGCTGGTTGTCAGTGATGAGTTACAGCAGGCGGTCGATAACTTGCAACCTTTTGCCGGTCAGCATCAGATAACCCTTGAAGTACAACCTTTAAAAGCGAACTTAGTGGTGCAGGCTGACTCGCTGCGCTTACAGCAGGTTTTGACTAATTTAGTGGCAAATGCCGTTAAATTTTCAGCACCAGATACTAAAGTTAAGCTGAGTGTTGAGCTGCAGGGTGAACATGTTTGGTTCAATATTACTGATTGTGGTTCCGGTATTCCTGTGGAGTTCCATGATCAGATATTCCAGCGGTTTGCTCAGGCAGATGATTCTAATCAGCGGCAAACTGGCGGTACAGGTCTGGGCCTGGCAATTTGCAAGGAGTTAGTGCAGAACATGGGCGGTAGTATTGGCTTTAATTCTACGCCGGGTAAAGGCGCTACCTTTTACTTTGCACTGCCGGCAAAGCCAGATACTATGTGTTAACAAAGGCCAGGAAGTACAGTATGCCGACATCTAAAAGTCAGGTCGATATCAGCGAAGCTTTTGACCGGGTAAGGCAAAAGTTTGAACAAAGCTTACCGGAGCGGGCCGAAACCATGCTTGGTTTGGCACTAAAACACACGGCAGGTAATGAGCTTGGCCCGTTAAAAGCCGAGGCGCATAAGCTGGCTGGCGCCTGTGGCACTTTTGGTTATGCGGCGCTGGGCAGGCTTGCCCGGCAAATTGAGCAAAGTGTGATTGATTTAGCGGCAACCTCGACTGAACAGCGGGCCGCGAAAATGCCTGAATTAAATCAGCAGCTTTATCAGTTTAAACAAAGTGTAGCGCAAGCGCTGGACTCGTCGGCACCGGTGACAACTGTTGCTCATAGTGATACAAAAGAACAGCGCCCCATCTGGCTTACCCTGAGCGATAAGTCGTTATCCGATGAACTGGCAACTCAGCTGACCGCATTTGGTCACTCGGTTGTGCACCTAACAGACTTTGAAGCCTGTATCAAACGACTTCAAACAGAAACACCCGCTTTGCTGTTTAGTCAGATCCGCCACTCTGATGGTAATGAATTGTTTAAACAAAGTTTTCTTTTAAATTCGCTACAACAGCAGCAATGCCGGCTGATGGTGTTTTCTAAACAGGACGATTTTGCACTGCGGATAAGTGCTGCGCAGCAACATGCTGATGATTTCTTTGTTTCACCTCTTGATGTGCCGAATATGATCAGCCGGATTGCTGAGTTACTCGAGCAAGCCTCAGGCAGCAAAGGCCGGGTTTACATTGTTGATGATGACGCCATGCTGGCAGAGCATTATGCGCTGGTATTAAAGCGGATTGGAATTGAAACCCTTATTAACAAAAAGCCCAGGCTGATTATTGAAGAGCTAATCAACTTTCAACCTGATCTTATTTTAATGGATATGTATATGCCGGGGTACACCGGCGCTGAATTAGCCGGCGTTATTCGCCAATATCCACCGCTGCGCCGGTTGCCTATTGTTTTTCTATCTTCTGAGCAAAACAAAAGTTTACAAAACCGGGCCATGTCACATGGCGCCGATGACTTTATTACCAAGCCGATTGACGATACCCAACTGGCGCAGGCGGTGAAAGTAAGGCTGGCGCGTAGCTTACAAATCAAAACCCTGATTGAGAAAGACAGCCTGACCGGTCTAATAAAACACAGTGCCATTAAAGAGCTGGCCGGGCTGGAGTTTGAACGGGCACAGCGCAGCGACAAACCGCTTAGTGTTGTTATGCTGGACATTGACCACTTTAAGGCTGTCAATGATAACCATGGCCATGCCACCGGCGATGTGGTTATTACTGCGTTGGCGACGCTGCTTAAGAAGCGGATCCGTAAAACGGATCGGGCCGGGCGCTATGGTGGCGAAGAATTTATGCTGGTATTGCCGGATTGCGATGCTCAACAAGCGTGTGAATTAGCAAAGCAAATATTGGCAAGCTTTGCAGTGCTGCATTTTAATACTGCCAGCAAGCAATTTAGTTGTACGTTTTCTGCTGGTGTCGCGTCGACGGTTGACAAATGTTTTGAAAATGCCGAGCAATTGATTATCAGTGCAGATGACGCGTTGTACAGAGCAAAACACGCAGGCCGCAATCAGGTCTGCTAGTTTTTTCAAACCAGGTAACACAGTACCAGCCCATTCTAAATTTTTTTAACTAATAACCTTGAATCGATCAGGGCTAATCCCCACTAATCAGTCAACGCAATTTTTAATTGTTCAGAATATAGGTGGAGAGCAGTTATGGGTAGAATAATCGGTATTGACTTGGGTACAACCAATTCATGTGTTGCTGTGTTAGATGGCGACAAACCTCGGGTATTAGAGAACGCTGAAGGCACACGTACCACGCCTTCAATTATTGCTTATGCTGAAGATGGTGAAGTATTAGTTGGTCAGCCAGCAAAACGTCAGGCTGTTACCAACCCTAAAAACACCCTTTATGCGATTAAGCGTTTAATTGGTCGTCGCTTTGAAGACGAAGAAGTGCAACGCGACATCAAAATTATGCCGTTTAAAATTGTTAAAGCGGATAATGGCGATGCCTGGGTTGAAGTAAAAGACAAAAAGTTGGCCGCACCGCAAATTTCAGCTGAAGTGCTGAAAAAAATGAAGAAAACTGCTGAAGACTTCTTAGGTGAAGCGGTAACGGCTGCAGTTATTACTGTACCGGCATATTTTAATGATGCACAGCGTCAGGCAACCAAAGATGCCGGTCGTATTGCCGGTTTAGACGTAAAACGGATTATCAACGAACCAACCGCTGCGGCGTTGGCGTATGGTATGGATAAAAAGAAAGGCGACACCAAAATCGCAGTATATGATTTAGGTGGCGGTACTTTCGATATTTCTATTATTGAAATTGATGACGTTGACGGCGAGCAAACCTTTGAAGTGTTATCGACCAATGGTGACACGCACTTAGGTGGTGAAGACTTCGATAACCGGGTTATTAACTATCTGGTCGAAGAATTCAAGAAAGAGCAGGGCATGGACCTGCGTAACGACTCTTTAGCCATGCAGCGTGTGAAAGAAGCCGCTGAAAAAGCGAAGATCGAGCTGTCATCAGCGTCGCAAACTGAAGTAAACCTGCCATATATCACCGCAGATGCTTCAGGCCCGAAACACTTAAATATTAAAGTAACCCGCGCCAAGCTGGAATCTTTAGTAGAAGACTTAGTACAGCGTACCTTAGAGCCGCTGAAAAAAGCCTTAGCTGATGCTGACTTAAGCGTAAGCGAAATTAACGAAATCATCCTGGTGGGTGGTCAGACCCGGATGCCTAAAGTACAGGAAGCGGTAACCGCTTTCTTTGGCAAAGAGCCGCGTAAAGACGTTAACCCGGATGAAGCGGTAGCAGTGGGTGCGGCTATTCAGGGTGCAGTACTGTCAGGTGATGTTAAAGACGTATTATTACTGGACGTAACGCCATTGTCGCTGGGTATTGAGACCATGGGCAGCGTAATGACTGCGCTGATTGAGAAAAACACCACTATTCCGACCAAAAAGTCGCAAGTGTTCTCAACTGCCGATGACAATCAGGCTGCTGTAACCATTCATGTGTTGCAGGGCGAGCGCAAGCGGGCTACTGATAATAAATCACTGGGTCAGTTCAACTTAGAAGGTATTCGTCCGGGTCGTCGTGGCGAGCCACAAATTGAAGTCACCTTCGATTTGGATGCTGACGGTATTTTACATGTGTCGGCTAAAGATAAAGACACCGGTAAAGAGCAGAAGATCACCATTAAATCGTCTTCAGGTTTATCAGAAGATGAAATCGCCGCCATGGTACGCGATGCCGAAGCGCATGCTGAAGAAGATAAAAAGTTTGAAGAGCTGGTGCAAACCCGCAATCAGGCTGATGCAATGGTCCACGCTACCCGTAAGCAGCTGGAAGAAGCGGGCGACAGTCTAGCCAGTGACGACAGAGCGGCCATTGAAACGGCGATTAGCGAGTTAGAAACCTCGTTGAAAGGCAGTGACAAAGCAGAAATTGATGCCAAATCGCAGGCTTTAATCCAGGCTTCTCAGAAGTTGATGGAAGCGGCCCAGGCTAAAGCCCAGCAGGGCGGCGCCGATGCCGGCCAGCAGCAAGCTGCTGGTGCTGACGATGTTGTTGACGCTGAGTTTGAAGAAGTAAAAGACGACAACAAATAATACAGGCCCGGGCTACAGTTTGCTGTAGCCCTTTGACTAAGAAGTAAGCACTGAATTTATGTCAAAGCGTGACTACTATGAAGTATTGGGTGTCGCTAAAGGCGCCGATGATAAAGACATCAAAAAGGCTTATAAACGCCTCGCTATGAAATTTCACCCTGATCGTACTCAGGGCGATAAAGGCATGGAAGAGAAGTTTAAAGAAGTCCAGGAAGCCTATGAGGTTTTATCAGACGAGCAAAAACGCGCAGCCTACGATCGTTTTGGCCATGCCGGGGTAGATCCTAACCGCGGCGGCGGTGGTTTCGGCGGTGGCGGTGGCGGTGCCGGCGACTTTGGCGATATTTTTGGCGATGTGTTCGGGGATATTTTTGGTGGCGGCGGTCGTCGCGGTCAGTCCCGTGCCCAGCGCGGTTCAGATTTACGCTATAACCTGGAACTGAATCTGGAAGAAGCGGTTAAAGGTAAGTCGGTCGATATTAAAGTCCCGACCTATGTTAATTGCGACAGCTGTGAGGGCTCAGGGGCCAAAAAAGGCACTTCGGCGAAAAGTTGCCCAACCTGCCACGGTGCAGGTCAGGTGACCATGCGTCAGGGCTTTTTTGCGGTGCAACAAACTTGTCCTACCTGTAATGGTCGCGGCAAGATTATTCCTGAACCCTGTACAAAATGTCACGGCGAAGGCCGGGTTGAGAAAACCAAAACCTTGTCGGTTAAAATTCCTGCGGGCGTTGATACCGGTGATCGTATTCGGTTAACCGGTGAAGGCGAAGCGGGTATGCACGGTGCACCGGCAGGTGATTTGTATGTGCAGGTTAATGTGAAAGCGCATCCTATTTTCCAGCGCGACGGTAATAACCTGTATTGCGATGTGCCCTTGAGTTTTGCTACTGCAGCACTGGGCGGTGAAATTGCCGTGCCAACGCTGGATGGCCGGATTAAACTGAAAATACCAGCCGAAACCCAGACCGACAAAATGTTCCGCTTGCGCGGCAAAGGGGTGCAGTCGGTGCGCGGTGGCGGCGTTGGCGATCTGGTTTGCAAAGTGGTGATTGAAACACCGGTGAACCTTAGCGACAAGCAGAAAGAGCTGTTACGACAACTTGAAGATACCATGGGCGGTGAAGGTGAAGCCAAACACCGACCCAAATCAAAAGGTTTTTTTGATGGTGTAAAAAAATTCTTCGATGATTTAACCGGTTAACTAAACATAAAACCACCCTCGGGTGGTTTTTTTTTCAACTACCGATACAATTAGCAACATGGGTACACTTGGTGGCCATGCTTTAATAAGGATTTTGATATGTTGAAGAAGTTTTCGCTGGCTGTGGTAGCCGCTCTGGTTGTCGTATCCTGCGCCCAATCACCAACGGGTCGCAATCAGATTATGCTGTTTGATAGCAAGCAATTGAGTACGATGGGCGAGCAGACTTTTGAAACGATGAAAGCGGAAACGCCGATCAACAAAGATGTCAGAACCAATGATTATGTGCAATGTATTGCCAGTACCTTGTTGCGGGTAACACCGGACGAGTACCTGACCAACACCTGGGAGGTTGTGGTATTTGACAGTGAACAGGTGAATGCTTTCGCCTTGCCTGGCGGTAAAATAGGGGTGTATACCGGCTTGCTGAACGTTGCCGAAAATCAGGAGCAGTTAGCCGCAGTCATTGGTCATGAAATAGCCCACGTTATAGCCAGCCACAGTAATGAGCGCTTATCTACCAATCAGTTTTTACAGCAAGCTCTGGCCCTGGGTGACGCTGGTACTAAAGCTTACGGGGTGAGGTATCAGCAGGAGCTTATGGCTGCATTAGGTGTCAGCTCGCAGTTGTTTGTAACGCTTCCATTTAGCCGCACTCATGAATCAGAAGCAGATATTATCGGTCTGGATTTAATGGCCAAAGCAGGTTTTGAACCACGTCAGGCGGTTAACTTGTGGCAGAATATGGCAGCAGCCAACAATAATAACACGCCACAGTTTTTATCCAGCCACCCGCTACCGGAAAATCGGATAGCGGACCTGCGGGCCAAAATGCCTGCGGCAATGTCGACCTTTAATGAGCGTAAAAATGCAGGGCGCTTACCAGCATGTAAGCGTTAACTAAAGCAGTAGTTGGCGTCAGTATATTTTACAAAAGTATAAGCTTTGACAGTGGTTCTTAAAGTAAACGGCGCTAGATCAAAGAATTACAGCTTTGGTTTAAATTTTGCATAATTTTTTATAATATTCAGTATGAAGCTGACGAATGGAATAAGGGTGATAGAGTCTATGGACAATAAGGATATCAAAGCGGTGAGTGGCCGCCGTAAGTTTTTAGTTCGGGCGGGTATGGGATCGTTGCCAGTGTTAATAGCCCTTAAAAGCAAAGGTGCCTGGGGTTATAGCACCCAAAACTGCAATTTAAGTGCGACTGATTCAAAAATGCGTTCAGTGCAGCCTGACCAATTTGAAGCATGCGAGTCTCAATTTCTATCTCATGGTAATGCGAAGCAGTATTTTAAGACTGGTCCTGGAAATGGAAGTGAACGTAAGGGCTATTTTCATTCTGCCTCGCCTAATTATCATAAATATGCCAGCCATACTTACACTCATGGTATTGTTACTATTAATGAAAAAACGTTATTCAGCGAGATTTTTGCTGGTGGCTTTGATGGCACATTACAAGACGCTGTAGAGAAAGGCCCCAGCTCACTGATTCGGGACAGTGCTTCACTATTTTTACACTCTCTTTTTTACTATGACCAGGCGATTTATCCTAAGCCGGAAGCTTTTGTAAAAGCTTACGATAACGCAATGTTTTCTGGTAATACTGATGAGCTTGCTTCTGTACTGCAAATGTATATTAAAAATTAATTGATGTTGTCTGAAGATCGGACTATCAATTATGCTGCCTGGCTAACGCAAGCCAGGCAAAGTTTAGTGCATGAGCAACATATTAGTAGGTCCCGTTTTTCGGCAGATAATACTGCTGTCTGTTTTGATAATATCAGTTATGCTACCACCAAGGTGTTATCGGAACAGTCTGCTGAGCAGGAGTAAGCTTGCCGCTTTTTTCACTATTGACGCCGCCGTTCTCGGTGCGTATCGCCACTGACAGCCCTACGTTATTTCAAGATTTATCGGCACTATATTCGCCGGACGTACTGCGTTCAGCGCCATGTGCTGAGCATATTTACGATTTTCATATCGATTATAAACGCCACTTCAGCGGTAAAAGCCGGCCTTATCATTTTCGAACGGGCAGTGAGCATTTCCGGATGGCCGATGCCGACCAGCTCATCCCGACCTTTGAGTGGGGGCTGAATTGGTGCGTGTCAGCTTATCAGCAGCAATTTCTGGCTATTCATGCTGCTGTTCTGGAAAAAAATGGTAGAGCGTTGATTATGCCGGCACCGCCAGGCAGTGGCAAAAGCACGCTGTGCGCGTTGCTGATGTTACAGGGCTGGCGCTTATTATCGGATGAGATGTGCCTGATTGATCCACTCAGTGGACTGCTGCAACCTTATGTCAGACCCGTTAGCCTGAAAAATGCGTCAATTGACGTTATTGGGCAATATCATCCTGAGATAAAGGTGTTTCATCGCACACCCGATACCGAGAAGGGCACGGTAGCTTATTTACGGCCGTCGGATATTAGCTGGCAAGACGCCAATCTTTGCGCAAAACCTGCCTGGATTGTTTTCCCTGCCTACCAGGCTACGGCTGAGCCTGTGGCGTTATTTGAGATGCCCAAAGCCGATACATTGCTTTACCTGGCGCAAAACAGCTTTAATTATGCAGTATTTGCGGCAGAAGGTTTTAGCATGTTAAGTCAGCTGGTAGAAAACACCGTTAGCTATCGGCTGGAATATAGTGACACGGAGCAGATGCTGCAAGCCGTGGAGCAAATACTGTGTTAGTTCCGTTGCCAATTGCGTGTTTTAGAGACCCTGAGGCCTTTGCGGCAAACGCCACGGCCGCATGCTGGACAGATCTGCTGCAACAGGCGCGTAGTCTGGGTTTGACAGCGCAGTTGCATGCATTGTTTGCTCGGCATCAGTTGTTGCAATCGCTACCTGAAACCGTACAAAAGCACTTCGCCTGGGGCTGGCGTTACTATCAGAAGCAGCGAGCTAGCTTGTTTTACGAATTAATGCAGCTTGAACCAGAGCTGGCGCAAACGGACTATCCTTGTGTGTTGCTAAAAGGTGCAGCATATCAGGCGCTAGGACTGACTGTCAGCGATGGCAGGCTGTATTCGGATATCGACTTGCTGGTAAGTCGGTCACAGTTGAACGACTGCAAAGCCAGGTTATTTTTTGCGGGTTTTTTTGAACCAGCCATCTCGGCGTACGATAAACACTTTTATCTTGAGCTATCGCACGAAAACCCGCCGCTCTATCATTTAAAGCGGGCTACTGCGTTGGATCTGCATTTTGCCTTATTTCCTTTGGCTGGTCGCAAGCAACTGCAGACAGAGTTAGTATTTGCCAGTGCCAGTAAAATAGCCGGTTCGTGTTTGCATGTTCCCAGCCTGAGTTATTTATATATTCACGCAGCTATTCATTTCTTCTGGCAGGAAGAGCAGCATAAATTAGTCAAAGATTTAATTGATTTAGATTTGCTTTATGGCCAGCTGGCAGAGCAAAATTTATTACTACAACTACTCAATGACGCGGAACAGTTTGGTGCACTGGAGCCGACCGTCAATACGCTGCTGTTAGTACAGCGTTTATTCAAGCGCTCTTTACCAGCAGAGGTTACTGTAATACTGGCTAGCAGCCCTTACCGACGCAGAACGGCACGGGCTTTAGTGCTATGGCAATTAAGCCGTGGTACCCGCGCCAGCGTGGCTGGGGCGCTCTGGTATTTGCGGGGGTATCGCCATAAAATGCACTGGCGAGCGCTATTACGCCATATCTGGGTAAAAGGCAGACTGGCCTGGCAGCAACGAGGCCGGCAAAGCCAGGGGGCAGGTTAGCCGGGCTCAGGGTGAGTCATAACATTATCTGTTTTGCGCAGCAAAATAATGCTGCTGGCGACCAGTAGTAAAATTAAACAATAATAACTGTGACTCACCACCTGCCAGGGCGAAATACCAAAGCTTGCACCCAGCAATAATGCCTGGGCGCCATAGGGTACTAAACCCTGACTGATACAGGCAAAAATATCCAGCAAACTGGCGCTGCGCCTTGGCGTGATCTGATGCTGCTGGGCTAAGTTTTTGGCCACGTCACCGGTTAACACAATAGCCACCGTATTATTAGCAATACACAGGTTGCTGCTAAAGGCCAACGCGGCTATTGCCAGCTGTTGTGCTTTATTACCTGCCAGCTTGAGCTTGCCGGTAATGCGTTGGATTTTTGCTGAAATCCAGCTAAGGCCGCCTTGCTGTTTAATAAATTCACTTAAACCACTGACCAGCATCGCCAGCAGGAAAATCTCCTGCACGCTGGCAAAACCGGTTGCGATATCTTTACCTAAGCCGGCCAGTTGGTAGTCAGCAAATATGCTGCCCTGAACCGCCGCCAATAGAATGCCAAGCACTAACACAACAAACACGTTTAACCCCAGCACGGCAAGTACCAGGATAGCAGCATAGGGCAGCACGCCGGTCCAGCTGAAATCAGCGGCGGCGACCGGTGCGGTAGAGCTGGTTAGCACCGTATATAACAGCAACGTCAGCACGGCGGCTGGCAGCGCGATTTTTATATTCTCTTTAAACTTGTCAGCCATCCTGGCGCCCTGCGTGCGGGTGGAAGCGATTGTGGTGTCAGAGATAATGGATAAGTTATCGCCAAACATTGCACCACTAAGCAGCACTCCTGCCACTAACGCATTGTCCAGATTGGTCTGAGTGGCCAGGCCGGCTGCTATGGGCGCCAGTGCGCCGATGGTGCCCATTGAGGTACCCATCGCTGTAGAAATCAGGGCAGCGATAATAAATAAGCCAGGTAATAACCATTCAGCCGGCACCACACTGAGCCCTGCATTGACGGCAGCATCAACGCCACCGGTCGCCGTTGCCACACTGGCAAAGGCACCCGCCAGCAGGTAGATCAGACACATGGTGATAATATTCTGATTGCCAGCGCCTTTTATCAGCACGTCGATCGATTGTTGCAGTGGCGCACGGTGCAGCCAGATAGCCAATATAATGGCCGGAATGATGGCGACATGGCCTGGCAGCTGATAAAACGCATAGTCAATTTGCTGGGCCTGGAAGTACAAACCACTACCTAAAAACAACAGTACAAACAGTAGTAAAGGAATAAGTGAGCGTTTCGCACCAGGCGGGCTTAGCGGGTTAACCATGATTTACCTCTTCAAAACGGCTGAGAACTATATAGATGGCCAGACGTCTTGTCAATATTTGCAGGAACTGCTGGTATCAGGTGACTAACTTAGGGTATTTTGATGAAAAATCCTACCATTTTCAGTGCTGCTAAAGCCTGGCTATCGTCAAAAAGGGTATTGCAATGTCTGAGCAAAAAATTATAAAAAGCCGCCGGTTCCTGCCCTTTTTCCTGACGCAGGCTCTGGGCGCATTTAACGACAATGTTTTTAAAAACTCGTTGATGTTATTACTGGCGTTCACCGCAGCCAGTGCACTGCCCTGGAGTACAGATGTCACCATGAACCTGGCTGCAGGTTTATTTATTCTGCCCTTTTTATTATTTTCAGCAACCGCAGGCACCCTGGCAGACAGTATGTGTAAAACCAGACTGGTCCGCGTGCTGAAACTGACTGAAATCATCTTAATGCTGTTGGCCGCCGCCGCATTTTATTTGCAGCAATACTTATTATTACTGGGCTTATTGTTCCTGATGGGAACGCAATCTGCCTTTTTCGGGCCAGCTAAATACGCCATATTGCCGCAGTTATTAAGCAATAAAGAGTTATTGGCAGGCAATGCCTGGGTAGAAATGGGAACCTTTATTGCCATTTTACTGGGCACGATTGTCGGTGGTTTATTAGTCGGGGTGCCATACGCTTCGCTATGGATTGGCGGCTTGCTGATAGTGTTTGCGGCATTGGGATATGCCGCCAGTAAGGCGATGCCGGTGGTTGGTCAGGTAGATAACGCAGAGCGTTTTAAGTTTGCGCCGTTTAAGCAAACATTGCAGACCATTAAAATAAGCTATGCCAACCGCACGCTGTATTTGTCAATTATGGCCATCAGCTGGTTCTGGTTTTTAGGTGCCAGTTACTTAACGCAGTTTCCTAACTTTACTAAAACCGTGCTGGGTGGTGACAATACCGTGGTCACCGCTTTGTTGGTGGCGTTTTCAGTAGGGGTGGGTATAGGGTCAATGTTATGTGAGCGTTTATCGGACAACCGGGTTGAGCTGGGAATGGTACCACTGGGCTCTATCGGCCTAACGCTATTTGGTTGCAGCTTATATTTTAGCGCGCCGCAGTTGATATCCGCAGAGCTGCTTAGCCTTGGGGCGTTTTTAAACAGTGGTTATGGCTGGTGGGTATTGGTTAATTTGACCTTAATTGGCGTATCAGGCGGCCTGTTTATCGTGCCGTTATATGCACTACTGCAAAAACGGGCTGAGCCTGCTCAGCGGGCCAGAATGATCGCTGCAAATAATATTTTCAATGCGCTATTTATGGTAGTTAGCGCACTTGCCGGTATTGTGTTTTTAGCGGTGTTGGGGCTAACCATACCGCAGTATTTCTTAATTCTGGCCATTATGAATGCGGTAGTGGCGATATACGTGTATAGCCAGGTGCCGGAATTTGCTTTGCGGTTTGTGATTTATTTGCTTAGTCATACTCTGTACCGGGTTAAAAGCCAGGGCCTGGAACATATTCCCGAAGACGGAGCTGCGGTATTGGTAGCCAATCATGTCAGCTATGTTGATGCCATGCTGATCGCCGGAGCGGTGCGTCGCCCGGTGCGCTTTGTGATGGAAAAGGCTATTTATGATTTGCCCGTTGCCAACTGGTTATTCCGTGCGGCGCGAACCATTCCGATTTGCAGCAAGCAAAAAGATGAACAGGTATACGAGGCCGCTTTTATTGCAATACAGCGTGAGTTGGCAGAAGGCAATCTGGTGTGTATCTTCCCGGAAGGCCGCCTGACTAAAACCGGCGAGATGGATAACTTCAGACCCGGCATAGAGCGGATTATTGCCGAAAGCCCGGTGCCGGTAGTGCCTATGGCACTGCAGGGACTGTGGGGATCGTTTTTCAGTCATCATGGCAAGGGGGCTTTTAAGCTAAAGGGCCGGTTATGGTCTAAGATTAGTCTGCACGCCAGCGAGGCTGTACCGGCACCTGCAGTTAACGCTGCAGAGTTGGAGCGACAGGTGCGGTTATTGCGAGGAGATAGCAAGTAGTGAGGTTTTTCTAAGGCAAAAATCACATCAGGACGTGTATCACGAAAATTCGTATATGGATTTATGGAGATACACCATGAAAAAGCTATTCACGCTGACTATTGTTGCAGGGATTGCTGTAGCAATTAGTTATGCAATTTACACTGACAAAGGACATCTTACATCGCTATTGGCCGGGCCTGTAAAGCCTGCTGAAGCCAAAAGCTACCTGCCAGAAATTTCACCGGTTGGTGCTACCTTACTTGAGGGGTTAGGAAGCTACAGTGTACCGGTTAGCACAGAAAACCCTAAAGCACAGCGTTGGTTCGATCAGGCGCTGATGCTGACTTATGGCTTTAATCACCAGGCTGCTGAGCGCTCTTTTCTGAAAGCCATTGAACTGGATCCAAAATGTGCAATGTGCTGGTGGGGCGCGGCGTTAGTGCTGGGCCCTCACGTTAATGCCGGTATGGACCCCGCCAACAATCTGGCTGCATGGCAACGTTTGCAGGCTGCGCTGGGTTTAGCCCGACATGCTAAGCCATGGGAGCAGGCATTTATCAACGCGCTGGCGGCCCGCTATGTCGAAAACCCCGCCTCTGACCGCTCGGTGCTGGATAAAGCCTACGCTGTCGCCATGGCTGATGTGGTAAAGAAACTGCCGGATAACCTGGACGCAGCAACCCTTTATGCAGAATCAATGATGAATCTGCAGCCCTGGGCATACTGGGACAGTGAGGGGAATCCCGTTGGAGATACCGCAAAGATACTGGAGGTATTGGAAAGTACTATCGCCAGAAATGCCGATCATGCAGGTGCGTTGCATTTATATATACATGCCGTTGAAGCGTCGAACGAGCCTGAGCGAGGAGCGGTTGCTGCAGATCGTTTACGCACCCTAATTCCCGGATCAGGGCACCTGGTGCATATGCCCGCTCATATTTATGCACGTGTCGGCAGATGGCACGACGCCGTTGTCGCTAACCAACGGGCTATCGAAGCTGACAATAACTATCTGGTGGCTTGCCGGCCAGGCCCTGGCGTATATCCTTTGGGTTATGTGCCGCACAATCATCATTTTCTCTGGTTTGCTGCCACCATGACCGGTAACAGTAAAGTCGCGCTGGCAGCTGCAAACTCTACTTCCGAGCGAACAAGTGATCCCCAGCTAATGCGAATGGCTGGGATGGAGGCCATGCAAAATTTCGCGGTAACCCCCTTATTCGCGAAGGTGCGCTTTGGCCAGTGGCAGGAAATTAAAACCATACCTGCACCCGCAGCTGATTTACCCTATATGGATGCTATCTGGCATTATGCCCAGGGCATGGCGGCGCTGCGAACGGATGACATGATAGCGGCAACTACGCACCTTACAGCGCTGCAAACGTTGAGCGAAGATCCGGCGATAGCGGCGATGAAAGTATGGAACAGATACCCCCTTAGCTACGGTGTGTCGGTAGCGAGGAACATGTTAGCAGCTGAGCTGGCCTGGGCCGAAAATAAACCGGAAAGTGCGTTTAATGCATTGCAACAGGCTCTGCAGATAGAAGATGAACTGCCCTACGACGAACCACCCGCCTGGCACGCGCCGGTGCGGCAAACATTAGGTGCCATGCTGTTAGAAGCAGGAAGGGCCGCTGAAGCCGAACAGGTTTACCGTAGTGAATTGAAGCGTAATCCTGAAAATGGCTGGTCGTTATTTGGCCTTGAGCAGGCATTGCGGGCCCAGGATAAAACGGTGGATGCTGATAAAGTTGCAGTAAGATTTAAACAAGCCTGGTCACACGCTGATGTCACGTTGACCTCATCCCGGCTGTAAGCAGTTAGTTTGCAGCTGGCAGCGACGAAAAGTCTGCTGCCAGCTGCGCTGTATTCAGGGGGGCTTTCCAGTAACCTGCCATCCTGCCTTGGGGATCAAGCAAGACAATGGCCGTAGAATGCTCAATACTATAATTCTCGCCGGGCAGGGCCGGAATACGAACCTGCGCCAATCCCATACTGTCCAGTAACTTACTGAGGTGTTCAGGTTTACCCGTCAGGCCAATTCACTGCGGCTGAAATAAGCCCAGATACTGTTTCAGGCTGGCTGATGTATCACGCTCAGGATCAACCGTAATAAAAACAACTTTGTGTTGTCTGTTGCCGCTCATTTGTTGTTCGGCAGCTTGCAACTGCCCAAGTGTTAGAGGACAGATATCCGGGCAGTAAGTAAAACCTGAAAACAGTATTGTCCAGCTTCCTTGTAAATCAGCGTTACTAAAAGTATTGCCATGCTGATCCTGCAGTTCAAAGTTTACCAGCGGTCGGGGCTCGTTTAAAACTATGGCGTACTGCAATGAAAGTTGATGGTCTGGCTTCGAACAGGCGCATAGGAAAAGTAAGCAGAGCAGGGGGATCATCGGTTTATGTATCATCTGAACCTGTCACGTATAACAGCGAGTTTATTTACTTCAGTATTGTTAGCGAACCGTATTATAGCAAGGAGGCTTTTAAGCTAAAGGACCACTGGTTGTTAAAAGTGCAGTTAGTTGTTGTTGTGTGGTGAGAAGCGTTAGCGAACACTCAACTGTCAGGTTGGTTTACAAAGGTACCATTTTTATTTGTATTGTTTTACTGACAGCTCCAACCTGGCCTTAGTGGTAACTAGCGTTGCTTGGTTGGTTAAAAATCAGGCACATAAATTGCCTCTTGCACATTAAGTAACCAGTCGTGGCTACTAATAATAACAAGCGACAAGGATCAACCTATGAAAAATGCTAAAGCACTGTGCTGGATAAAAGGCGTTGTACTCAGTTTCGGTTTTGCTTTGTTTACGCTGCCAGCATCTGCGACCCTCTTTTCTGATATTTATATTTTTGGAGACAGCTTGTCTGACACTGGTAATACCGCGCAGGCAACCGGCAACATCCTCGGTGGACCTGCAGGCTATGGCAGTAACCGACGGTTCTCTAATGGTATTCTGTGGCATGAGTATCTTTCCAATGAACTCGAGTTGCCTACCACCAGCTCAGCATTTGGTGGCAACAATTATGCCTATGGTGGTGCTCAGATTGATGATGCCGGCGGATTCTCCGCTGGAGTATTAACTCAGTATGATCAATATCTTGAAAATCTTGGGGCCGATCCCTTTGACTCCGAGGCGTTGTACATCGCCTGGGCTGGTGGTAATGATATGCGGGGCTTAGTTCGTACAGCAGATCCTTTTGCCGCTATAGCTAGTGCTATTTCGGTATTTCAGGGGCTGTTAAGCGATATGATCTTCCGCGGGGCGACTACTTTGTTGGTGCCCAACTTACCTGATCTGGGATCAATACCTGAGTTCAGGACAACTGCAAATGCGGCTAACGCAAATCTGGTTAGTGTCACGTGGAATCAGCTGTTAGAACAAATGTTGATTGATTTGGCCAGACAAAGCTCTGCACAAATTTATATGTTAGATGTTTTTGGTACTTTTACTGATATTTTGAACGATCCACAATCTGAGGGGTTTACCAACACAACCGGTCAGTGCCGCTCGTTATTTTTAGGTTTTTTTGAGCGCTCCTGCTCGCAACCTAATCAATTTGTGTTTTGGGACAATATTCACCCAACAACAGCGGCCCATGCTGTGTTAGGCCGTGAAGCGGCTTTACTACTACAAAGTGGTCAAACCGTGTTCCAACAAATACCGGAGCCTGCGACGATTTCATTATTTTTGTTGGCCTCAATGTGGTTTGTGCGGCGGCGTCGTTCATTGTAAAAGGCCGCATTAACACCTAAAAAGCCAGTTGATTCTCATATCATCTGGCTTTTTTGTTGAGTTATCTGATAACGGGTCAGTGATAGCTTGATCTGCATCACTTTGCCCTCATAACCCAAGAATGCCTGTTATTCAGCAGTAGCTTACTTTGGAGTTAAAAATGTTTAATTTTTCCTATCAAAACCCCACCCGTATCGTATTTGGCAAAGACCAGCTAAGCCAATTGGCAAAGCTTATTCCCTCTGGTAGCAAAGTACTGATGTTGTATGGCGGTGGCTCTATTAAAAAAAATGGGGTTTATGATCAGGTTGTAGCCGGGCTGGCAGATTTTGACTGGCAGGAGTTTAGTGGTATCGAAGCCAACCCAAGTTTTGAAACCCTGATGAAAGCCGCTGACCTGGTGCGTGAGCAGAAAATTGATTTTCTGCTGCCGGTAGGTGGTGGCAGTGTTATCGACGGTGCAAAGTTTGTGGCCGCAGCGGCGGTTTACCCGGGCGATGCCTGGGATATCCTTGCGAACCGGGGCAAGGTAGAAAACGCGGTGCCGCTTGGCTGCGTGCTGACGCTACCGGCAACCGGTACCGAGAGTAACGGTAATTCGGTGGTTACCCGCTATGAAACCCAGCAAAAACTGTCATTCAGCAGCCCGCTGGTGTATCCGGCATTTGCCATTCTGGACCCGACCGTAACCTTTAGTCTGCCACCACGCCAGGTTGCCAACGGCGTCGTCGATGCCTTCGTGCACGTGATGGAGCAGTATTTAACCTATCCGGTAAATGCCCCGGTACAAGATCGCTTTGCCGAAGGCTTGCTGCTAACGCTTATTGAAGAAGGGCCTAAGGCACTGAGCCAGCCGGATGACTATGACGTGCGGGCCAATGTGATGTGGGCAGCTACTATGGCGCTGAATGGTCTGATTGGGCAGGGCGTACCACAGGACTGGGCAACTCATATGATAGGTCATGAGCTTACAGCATTATATGGTTTGGACCATGCCCAGACCCTGGCCATCGTATTGCCGGCACTGATGCAGCAGCAACGGGTGCAAAAGCGTGAAAAACTGCTGCAATTTGGCAAGCGGGTTTGGCAGCTGAGCCATCAGGATGAAGAACGGTTAATCGACGACACAATAAGCCACACCCGGGCGTTCTTTGAACAAATGGGCGTGCCAACCCGCATGGCCGACTATGGCATTGCTGCCGATGCAGTAGACAAGCTGGTGGCTAAACTGGAGGCCAATGGCATGCTGAAGCTTGGCGAGCATGGCGATATCTCTCTGGATGTGTCACGGCAGATATTGCAAAAGGCTGTGTAGCAATTTCGATAAGAGAGGGTGCTAATGCCTGACGGGGCGACACAGAGTGTCTGAGCGAACGCGCAAGCGGTAGCGACAAATTCGTCTGGAACGAATTTGAACAGCTTAGCTGGCTCGAAGAGCAAAAGGCAGGATGCCTGACGTAGTTGCTGTGGCGAGCCCGGCAGGTGTTCGGACCCGAACCAACAACGCAGTATTTAATATTTATAAATAGCCATCTCAATGGCTATTTTCCTTTCTAGTATTGGCCACTTTTGTTTTAATAGTCGCCATCGTTATTTTTTGTCTGAGTATTGTATGCCTGCGATTGGAATTTTCGGAGCGAACGGCCGGATGGGCCGTGCCCTAATCACTGTTGCTAAAGAGCAGCAGCTTAACCTTACTGCAGCCACGGTGCGTGCGGGTTCAAGCCTGATTGGTGTTGATGCCGGTGAGCTTGCCGGTTGCGGCAAGCTGGGGCTGATGCTAAGTGAAACCGGCAGTGACAGCATTGATAAAGCCGATATCTGGGTGGATTTTACCATGCCTGAGGCTATGCTGGCCCATCTTGAGCTTGCGGTAACGGCCCGTAAAGCCATGATTATCGGTGTTACCGGCTTAACAGATAGTCAGTATGCCGCAGTGCAGCGCGCCAGTGAGCATATTCCGATAGTCTGGGCGCCTAATATGAGCGTCGGCGTTAACCTGCTGCTGCATTTGGTGCAAACGGCTGCCCGGGTAATGGGGCAAACTGCAGATATCGAAATTATTGAAGCCCATCATCGCTTTAAAAAAGACGCGCCCTCGGGCACTGCCATGGCTATTGGCGCCAGCATTGCCAATACACTTGGCCGGGATTTAGGCGAGGTGGCGGTATATGGTCGTGAGGGCATGACCGGCGAGCGTTTGCAGCAAACTATAGGCTTTGCTACCGTGCGCGGCGGCGATATTATTGGTGACCACACTGCACTCTTTGCAGATTTAGGCGAAAGGCTGGAAATAAGCCACAAAGCCTCCAGCCGGAACACCTTTGCCCAAGGCGCGCTGCGTGCTGCTTTGTGGTTGCAAAATAAACAGCCGGGACTTTATACCATGCAGCAAGTGCTGGGATTAGCAGACTTAACATAAGCTTTTGGGCAACTAAACATAAAAACGAGTTAAAGCAGGTATTTTCGTAAAAAAATAAAATAGCCGTAGCCAAAAGCGCACTAATCGCCTAAAATAAGCAGGTTTGCCCGGCCACTCGCCCTGGCGAATACGAAGTTTAGAATTTTGGGTCAAAACGGGTTGTAAAACACAGTTGGTTTTCGCCCGTTTTTTGCTGTTTGGAGGTTATTTTGACTAAGTCCGCCCTGCTCGTACTGGAAGACGGCACCGTATTTCACGGTACAGCCATTGGCGCTGAAGGAGTTTCTGTAGGTGAGGTGGTGTTTAACACCTCGATGACCGGGTATCAGGAAATATTAACTGATCCCTCATACGCAGAGCAGATAGTAACACTCACTTACCCACATATTGGCAACACCGGTACCAATAGTGAAGACGAAGAATCCGGCCAGGTTTGGGCTAAAGGCCTTATCATCCGTGATCTTCCTCTGTTAGCCAGTAACTTCCGAAATCAACTCTCTCTTAGTCAATACCTGTCACAACACAACATTCTTGGTATCGCCGATATCGACACCCGCAAGTTAACCCGTATTTTACGCGAGAAGGGTGCTCAAAATGGCTGTATTCTGGCGGGCGATAACCTTGACCAGGCCAAAGCACTGCAACTTGCCAAAGACTTTGCCGGCCTGGCCGGAATGGATTTAGCCAAAGAAGTAAGCGTAAAACAGCAATATCAGTGGACTGAAGGCAGTTGGGCTTTGGGTGAAGGCCATCGCGCGGCTGCGCCTGAGCAGTTTCATGTAGTCGCCTACGACTTTGGGGTTAAACGTAATATCCTGCGGATGCTGGCTGATCGCGGCTGCAAGCTGACCGTGGTTCCGGCACAAACGCCGGCCAGTGACGTACTGGCCCTTAAGCCGGATGGTATTTTCTTGTCGAATGGCCCCGGCGACCCGGCACCTTGTGACTACGCCATCAACGCCATCAAACAATTTTTAGAAACGGATATTCCGCTATTTGGTATTTGTCTGGGCCATCAGTTGCTGGCACTGGCCAGCGGTGCAAAAACCTCGAAGATGAAGTTTGGCCACCATGGTGCTAACCACCCGGTGCAAAACCTCGATAGCAAAAAAGTGCTGATCACCGCCCAGAACCATGGTTTTGCGGTAGATGAAGCAACGCTGCCGGCCACGTTGAGGGCCACCCATAAATCGCTGTTTGATGGTTCACTGCAAGGCATTCACCGTACGGACAAACCGGCGTTTAGTTTTCAGGGCCACCCTGAAGCCAGCCCCGGCCCGCACGAAGCCTCTGAGCTGTTCGACCACTTTATTGCGCTGATGCAACAGCATAACGCCTAAGCAAACACGAATTACGGAGATTTAGCTGCAATGCCAAAACGTACCGACATAAAAAGCATTCTGATTATTGGCGCCGGCCCTATCGTGATTGGCCAGGCGTGTGAATTTGACTACTCAGGCGCTCAGGCTTGTAAAGCACTGCGCGAAGAGGGTTACCGGGTTATTCTGGTTAACTCTAACCCGGCCACAATTATGACCGATCCGGAGATGGCCGATGCGACTTATATTGAGCCAATTCACTGGCAGGTAGTGGAAAAAATTATTGAGAAAGAGCGCCCATGTGCCGTATTGCCAACCATGGGTGGCCAAACCGCACTGAATTGTGCGTTGGAGTTAGAACGCCATGGCGTGCTGGCCAAATATAATGTGGAAATGATTGGTGCTACCGCCGACGCTATCGACAAGGCTGAAGACAGAAATCGTTTTGATAAGGCCATGCGGTCTATTGGCTTAGCGTGTCCGCGCGCCGGTTTCGCCCATTCAATGGAAGAAGCTTACCAGGTTCTGGATGATATTGGTTTCCCGTGTATTATCCGACCGTCTTTCACCATGGGTGGCTCAGGTGGCGGTATTGCTTATAACCGCGAAGAGTTTGAAGAAGTCTGTACCCGCGGCCTGGATTTATCGCCGACCAAAGAGCTGCTGATTGACGAGTCGTTAATTGGTTGGAAAGAATACGAAATGGAAGTGGTACGCGACAAAAACGATAACTGTATTATTGTTTGTGCCATTGAAAACTTTGACCCGATGGGGGTGCATACCGGTGATTCGATCACGGTAGCCCCAGCGCAAACTCTGACTGACAAAGAATACCAGATTATGCGCAATGCCTCTTTGGCGGTACTGCGTGAAATAGGGGTTGAAACCGGTGGCTCAAACGTCCAGTTTGGGATTAACCCGGTTGATGGCCGGATGGTCATTATTGAGATGAACCCACGGGTATCACGTTCTTCTGCCCTGGCATCTAAAGCGACCGGCTTTCCGATAGCTAAAGTCGCTGCCAAATTAGCCGTAGGGTATACCCTGGACGAGTTGGCCAACGACATTACCGGTGGCAGAACACCGGCGTCGTTCGAACCCAGTATCGATTACGTGGTTACCAAAGTGCCACGGTTTAACTTTGAAAAATTTGCTGGTGCTAATGATCGTCTTACTACACAGATGAAATCAGTGGGCGAGGTTATGGCTATTGGCCGTAATCAGCAGGAATCATTACAAAAAGCGTTACGTGGCTTGGAAATTGGCGTGTCTGGCCTGGATCCGATTATTGACCTGACGCAACCGGAAGCTAAAGAAAAGCTAACCCGTGAACTGCGTGAGCCTGGGTCTCATCGCATATGGTACATTGCCGATGCTTTCCGGTTTGGGATGAGCATGGATGAAATATTCACTCTGACCAATATCGATCGCTGGTTCCTGGTACAAATTGAAGATTTAGTAAAAGAAGAGCAATTACTGGCAACGGACGGCTTTGCCGCGTTGGACGAGGCCCGCTTAAAGCGTTTAAAGCGTAAAGGTTTTGCTGATAGCCGGATTGCTGACGTGCTAGGTGTAAGTGAAAACGAAGTGCGCAAAAAACGCCATGGCTACAAGCTACACCCGGTGTATAAGCGGGTAGATACTTGTGCCGCCGAGTTTGCCTCTGACACTGCCTACATGTACAGCACTTATGACGAAGAGTGTGAGGCGGCGCCTACTAATCGTGACAAAATTATGATTATCGGCGGTGGCCCGAACCGGATTGGCCAGGGTATCGAATTCGATTATTGCTGTGTGCATGCTGCTTTGGCACTGCGCGAAGATGGTTATGAAACCATAATGGTTAACTGTAACCCGGAAACCGTTTCGACGGATTACGATACCTCTGACCGCTTGTACTTTGAACCCATTACCCTGGAAGATGTGCTGGAAATCGTGCGCATTGAGCAGCCTAAGGGCGTTATTGTGCAGTACGGTGGCCAGACGCCGCTGAAATTAGCCCGGGCACTGGAAGCCAACGGCGTGCCAATTATCGGCACTTCACCTGACGCAATCGACCGTGCTGAAGACCGTGAACGTTTTCAGCAGGCGGTAGAACGTTTAGGGTTAAAACAGCCGCAAAATGCCACTGTTACCAGCGTAGAAGAAGCACTGTCACGTGCCCATGAGATCGGTTTCCCGATGGTGGTGCGCCCATCCTATGTACTGGGTGGCCGGGCCATGGAAATTGTCTATGATGATCAGGATTTACGCCGTTACATGACCGAAGCCGTCAGCGTGTCAAATGACTCGCCAGTGTTGCTGGATAACTTTCTGGATGACGCCATTGAAGTCGACATCGATGCTATTTGTGATGGCAAAGAAGTGATTATCGGCGGCATTATGGAACACATTGAGCAAGCAGGCGTGCACTCCGGTGACTCGGCCTGTACCTTGCCACCACACAGTTTAAGCCCGGCCATTCAGGACGTGATGCGAGAGCAGGTGAAAAAACTTGCGCTGGAGCTGGGTGTAGTGGGCTTAATGAACACCCAGTTTGCGGTTAAAGATAACGAAGTGTACTTAATAGAAGTGAACCCGCGCGCTGCCCGCACCGTGCCATTTGTCTCTAAAGCCACAGGTGTGGCAGTGGCCAAAGTGGGGGCCCGCTGCATGGCAGGTCAGTCATTGGCGTCACAGGGCATTACCAAAGAAATCATTCCACCGTATTTCTCAGTGAAGGAAGTGGTTATTCCGTTTAACAAATTCCCGGGTGTGGATCCGATCCTTGGCCCTGAGATGCGTTCTACCGGTGAAGTAATGGGCATTGGTGATACCTTCGAAGAAGCCTTTGCCAAAGGTGAACTGGGTTCTGGAACCTTAATCCCGACAGGCGGGCGCGCCTTGCTTTCGGTACGAGACAGCGATAAAGTGCGCGTAGTTGAGTTGGCAAAACGGATGGTTGAAATCGGTTTTGAACTGGATGCTACCGGCGGTACAGCCAAAGCGCTGGCAGCAGCAGGTGTGCCTTGTCGCACTGTTAACAAGGTATACGAAGGCCGGCCGCATATTCTTGACCGGATTAAAAATGGTGAGTACAGCTACATTGTAAATACCACTGAAGGGCGCCAGGCGATTGAAGACTCGAAGGTATTACGTCGCGGTGCGCTGCAACACAAAGCCAACTATACTACAACGCTAAATGCTGCATTCGCCACGTGTAAAGCGAATGCGGCCAGTGCATTTAATAACGTCAATTCTATTCAGGAATTACATAAGAGAGTAAACGGATGAGTCAAATTCCGATGACAGTTCAGGGCGCAGAGGCATTGCGGGTTGAATTGCATGAGCTTAAATCGGTAAAACGGCCGGCAGTTATTCAGGCTATTGCCGAAGCGCGTGCCCACGGTGATTTAAAGGAAAACGCCGAATACCATGCTGCCCGCGAGCAGCAGGGTTTTTGTGAAGGCCGTATTCAGGACATTGAAAGTAAGCTGTCTAATGCGCAAATTATTGATATCAGTAAAATGCCCAATAGTGGCAAAGTGATTTTTGGCGCGACAGTATCTATTTTAAACCTGGATACCGAAGAAGAAGTTACTTACCGGATAGTAGGTGATGATGAGGCCGACATTAAAAATAATTTAATCTCTGTCAACTCGCCCATTGCCCGTGGCCTGATTGGTAAAACAACAGACGATGTGGTGAATATCACCACCCCGAAAGGTGTGGTTGAGTTTGAAATTACTGACGTTAAATATATTTAATCCGGTAATGGTACTCACCAAAAACGCCAGGCTTGTCCTGGCGTTTTTTATTAGCCCCAAAACCAGCGGCCACTGCGCATAAGGCCAATTGTAAGGCCGCTGTAACCCGCCAGGCCACCACCAACCATGCCTAGCCAGCACCAGACACGGTTTCGCTGATACTGTTTTTTTGCTTGTAAATCACCTTGTGCTTTTGCCAGCAAGCGCGGTTTAATGGTCTGCCATACACCGTATTGTAAAAACCCAAGGCCTGCAAAAAATAAGCTGAAACTCAGAACAGGCGCCAGCGCACCCACGGTAAATTGATAAGACAATGCCAGCAGAATGCCACTTATCAACACCCAACCGATACTAATATTACGGTATTTAAGTAATTGCTGGCGCTCCTGCAGGCTTTCTGCTCGCTTCAGCGGCTGCCGCATGCCCAATATAACGCCAAGTACGCCCCCCAGCGCACCCAGCATAGCACCACCAAACAGCCAGCTAAATTTGGCAAGACCAGAACTGTTAGCGGCAAACGCGCTGGCCGAAGCCGCAGCTACAGGCGGGCTGGCCAAAGTAAGAGCACTACAAATGGCTGTAGTTAAGCCTAGCCCTGGTGCGGTGGTTAAGATTAACCTGCCGTATTTGGCCAGTAGCTGATCTTTTATTTGCTCACGCACCCGTTGCAATTTTTTACGGACATTGCTCTCGCTCAACCCCAATAGTCCTGCTACCTGCTGGCTATTTTGTTCTTCCCGATAAAACAGCAGCACGATTTCCCGGCTATCGGCCGGCAACTGGCTGATAAAGTCTGCCATTATCTGGTTTTGCTGTGTTTTGGCTAAATCGTCAGGTAGCTCACTGTCTGAAGCAAAATTTGCCAATATAGCATCTGCTTGCTCGCCGCCCACTTTGCTGCTGACTTTGTTATCGCGCAGGTAATTAAAGGCCCGGTAGCGAGTGATCTGGCGGACCCAGGGCAAAAAGCTGGCCGGGTTTTGTAAAGTATTTAACTGCTGCCAGATATAAATAAACACTTGTTGGGCAATATCTTCACTGGCATCTAAATCTTTAACAATGGCCAGGGCAATACTACTGACACTGCGCTGGCAGTGTGCTACCAGGCGCTCAAAGGCGCGCGCATCACCCGATTGCGCTGCGCTGACATCCGGAATGAGCTGCTGTTCGGTAAGAGTAATACTCATGTTGTTTAGTCCTTTAGTGCCGTGGCTATCTGAGCGGTTAACCAATCAGGCTGATCCAGCATAATAAAATGCCGTGCCTGCGGGTTAAACTCAAGCTTGGCATTGGCAATACTGGCAATTTGTTGCTGATACAAGGCTTTGACAGCGATGCGGTCAGTTTCATTTGCCAAAGCACCACTGGCACCAATTAACAGCACCTTGCTGGTAATGTTATGCACCTGTGGCCGCAAATCGGTAGTCAATAGCTCATATATCGCCTGACCCGCTGCTTTAGCATCAGATGCCGCCGCCATCTCCAGTACCTGTTGTTGGTGTGCCTCGCTGGTTGCCTGAATAACCAGCCCTTGCGCGGTCATCGCGGTTAATTGCTCAGTGCTCATTTGCTGATATTGCTGGCGCAAATACCCTGCCTGGCTCTGCATCATCGCTACTGTGGTGTCGTTAGTGCGGGTAAATACCGGTGCCAGATACGGCAAGCCGTCTACTGCGATAACAGTACCTATGCTATCCGGCGCTGAGCTGGCCAGGCTAAACGCCATAAATGCGCCTAAGCTGTGGCCCACCACTGCCGGTTTTTGCAGTTGCTGCTGCTCAATATACTGGAGTAATTGCTGTTTTACCTGTGGCAGTAAATCGCCGTCAATGGGGGGCTTGCCGGCAAAGCCCGCAATACTGATTAAATGCAGCTGATATCTGCCAGAGAGAGCTTCGGCTGTTGGTCGCCATACACGGGCATCCGACATTAACCCGGGGATCATTAGCACCGGTTTACCACTGCCAATCACTTCAACACTAAAGCTCTGTGCCGCTTTGGCGCTAAAGTTAGCCGCCAGCATGCCACCGACAATAGTAAGTGAAATAGCTAAGTGGGTCCAAAAGCCAGGTTTTGCTTTGGTGTTATTTGTGGTTGTGGTTTGATTGTCAGTGTGCTTGAGCATGTTGCTACCTTAGTAAGTTGTGAGTGACATTACTAAGTACCGCCAGCCATTGCTGCTGTGACAAAAATATTTAAATTATTTTTATAACCGCAAAACTGGAGCGGGTGGCGGGAATCGAACCCGTGTCTAAAGCTTGGGAAGCTTTCATTCTGCCATTGAACTACACCCGCTAGCAGCGCTGCGCTAAATTACTGCAACGGATGCTGGTTAGTCAACAGGCAGCTGCACACGGAAGCCAAGCTTTTAGAAGAAACATGGGTTGCTAAGCTCAATTAACAGGTCTCTGTTTTACAACAGCGAGCGCGACTGCAACCCTGGGTGTTTAGAGTTGTCTTACGTTATAGATTGACAATAAATAACGCTATGACAGGGGGCTAATATGGCAGGCGGATGGTCGCGGGATGGCGCGGTGCAGGATCAAATTGATGCTAGCGTGGATGACGCAGTTCAACAGGTACGACGTAAATTAACGATGGGTGATAGTGCGGTTCATTGTGATGAATGTGGCAAGCGTATTCCGGAGCAGCGCCGCAAGGCGGTACCAGGAGTGCGCCTGTGTATTAATTGTCAGGAAGTGCTTGAAAAAAACGATACAAAAGCGGGCGGTGTGAACCGTCGGGGGAGTAAAGATAGTCAGCTTCGATAGACACTAGCACAATCGCTTATTGCGGATTTTGTTAATGGTCAACTATCCGTGAAGCGGTTTTATTGTTCTGCAGCAGGATTATCAGTGAAGGTCTCAGAATTTTGATACCGGCCGCTGTAATCAAAAAAACTCTCAAGATGTTGCCAGCCTTTAGCCTGCTTTTTTAATAAAATAAGCTGGGGCATCCGAAATTTTTCCTGATCTGCCACCAGCTCGCTGGCTGTTTGGTAGTTTTTGGTTTTTATACCGGGCGTGCGACTATGTGGCTTAATAAATAATGCATAGAGCGCGCGGCGTTGGGCCGGGCTTTGCATTTTAAAATAGCGGTAAAACGGATTGCCATCACTATCCTGATAATGCACTTTTAAATCACCATTATTATCAACAAGCTGCATATGCTGGCAGCGAAATAAATGGTGGTGTTGTTTACTTAATACTTCCTTTAAACGTTTGTCCGGGTCAATTAACAGTGACTGGCACTGCTGGCATGTCCGCGCGGCAATATCGTTTTCACCGCCACAGTCGGGGCATATTCTGGCGCGAAACCTGTAATTACATTGTGAAGGCGAAGCGCTGTTACTTAGCTCGACTAAGCCCTGACAACGCCGGCCGTAGTGCTCAATAATGTCGCCGTCGTTATCAACCAGCCCCCAGAATGTGTTGGCAAAGCCACACTCCGGGCAGGGGACCTGTACCGGAACAGACTTAGTGTTTGGCCTTGCGCTACCCACTTCAGGGTAAAAAATATCGTAACCATTAGCAGCATAATCGACGATGAGGCAATCCGATTTACCCGGGCTGCTGCGCAAACCACGCCCAACCATTTGCTGAAATAAACTGACCGAGGCGGTGGGGCGTAAAATAGCAATTAAATCGACATGCGGCGCATCGAAGCCGGTCGTCAGCACTGCGACATTAACCAGAAATTTCAACTGCTTTGCTTTAAAGCTATTGATAAGCTGATCCCGCTCGGTATTGGCGGTTGTGGCGGTTAGCAACCCGGCTTGCTGGCCATTGTCTGCTAGCAGGCTAACAATCTCTTTGGCATGGCGCACTGTTGCGGCAAAAACAATGACCCCCTGTTTACTGGCAGCCAGCTGACACAACTGGCCAACAATTAACGTGGTTGCCCGGCCCATTTTACCCAGCAGTGAATCAACCTGTTGTTCGTTGTAATCATAGCCATCAGCTGCTTGCAAGTGGCTAAAGTCATATTGTGCAGTCATGCCGTCAAGCAAAACGGGTTTGGCTAAGTATCCTTTTTTAATTAAAGGTCGCAGGGGGAGTTCAAAAATACACTGTACGAAGCTGGCTGCATCCACTGAACCCACTTTGCCATGATAATGATGCTGATAAATCCAGCCTGATCCCAGCCGGTAAGGCGTGGCAGTTAAACCCAATATTTTGAGCATTGGATTTTGCTGGCGCAAATAATCGAATAGCAGTTGATACTGGCTATCCTGCTGCAGGCTTACCCGATGACACTCATCAATAATTAACAGTGAAAACGGCTGATTGAACTGAGCCAGGTTACGTCCGGCGGATTGCACACTGGCAATAACTGTTTTGGCTGAGCTGTCTTTTTGCTGCAACCCGGCAGCAAAGATACTGCCCGCCTGGCCTAACAACGCCACTTTTTCGGCATTTTGCGCTACCAGCTCTTTGACATGGGTTAGGATCAGTACCCGGCCTTTGGCTACTCTGGCCAGTTCAGCAAGCACCAGGCTTTTGCCTGCACCGGTTGGTAAAACCATAATGGCCGACTGATTACTGTGTTGAAAATGCGCTATCGCCGCGTCAACGGCCTGTTGCTGATAATCTCTTAATTGCATAACGCCTTACTGGTTTCGCGCTGGTAGCGGCCTGATATCAGAATTTGCTGACTTTATCACAGGTCAGAGTTTTGATTTGCTGTATATAGAGTACAGTATCCGGTAAGCGAACGGAGTAACTGATGAAAAGTAAAAAAGCGTTTAGTTTACAGCTGGAACAGCGGGTACTCTGGGTACGGGCGGATGGTGTCTGGAATACGCGCACTGCTAACGATTACGTACAGGAATTTCGGCAAATGGTGCAGCCAATAGTGTCAGCACCCTGGGCAGTGGTATTAGATTTTCGTCACTGGCAATTAAGCCCGGCCGATGTATTCAGCATATTAAAAGACAACACGCGTTGGTGTTTTGAACACAACCTTTGCCACGTCGAGACCATTTTTGCTGATAACGCGGTCGTTATGTGGCAATTTGCTAAGGCAACTGAAGTGACTAACCGGCCAGTAAACCTGATAAGCCAGGTAGCAAAAGATGAAGACGCTGCCCGAACCGTGTTGCGGACAGCGGGGTTTTTGAATAATTAATCAGCCACGGGGCAACTGAATTTTCTTTGCGTCGCTCTGCCGGTACAGCACCAGCGTTTTACCAATAACCTGTACTTTTTCGGCTTTGGTTTCGCGGATAATGGCATCCATAATTAACACTTTTTGCTCACGGTCTTCAGTTGGCACTTTTATTTTAATCAGCTCATGAAAGCTCAGCGCAACTTCAGTTTCAGCAATTACGCCCTCTGTCAGGCCATTGCCGCCCAGTAAAATAACCGGCTTTAGTTCGTGCGCTTTGGCTTTTAAAAATTGTTTTTGTTTATTGGTTAAACTCATATAGGTAGAATATCCGGATTCAAGCTTGAATTTTGCTTATTGTAGCGCCATCTCAGGCATAACACTATTTAAGAGTGGTACTATGACCAAGAAAAAGCGCTCTGCCAGCTCAACCCGTTGGTTGAAAGAGCATTTTGATGATCAATTTGTGCAAAAGGCACAGAAGCTGGGTTTACGTTCGCGGGCGTCGTTTAAGTTAGAGGAAATTCAGCAGCAGGATAAGCTGATGAAACCGGGAATGACCGTTGTTGATTTAGGCTCAGCCCCTGGTAGCTGGTCGCAATATGTAGTGGGTGTAGTAGGCCAGAGCGGTACGGTAATTGCCTGCGACATATTACCAATGGATCCCTTAGCCGGGGTAGCTTTTTTGCAGGGTGACTTCCGGGAGGAGGCTGTTTTAGATGCCTTATTGAGCCGGATCGGTGGGAAAACCGTAGATGTGGTACTATCTGATATGGCGCCTAATATGAGCGGCAATGATACAACGGATCAGGCCCGTTCAATGTATCTGATAGAATTGGCATTGGATATGTGCCAAAAAGTTTTGAAGCAAAATGGTAGTTTTGTGGTCAAAGTGTTTCAGGGTGACGGTTTTGAAGCCTTCTTAAAGGATATCAGAGCCTTGTTTACGACAGTGAAAATACGCAAGCCCGATTCATCCCGTGCCAGGTCACGGGAAACGTATATCGTGGCCACCGGCTTTAAAGTCTAGTAAAGTAGCTGGTAATTTTTTTTAGCGAATATGAGGTTATAACCTTGAGCGACATGGCAAAAAATCTGATTGTCTGGTTGGTTATCGCAGTGGTGTTGATGTCGGTGTTTAACAGCTTCGGCCCCAGCGAAAACGCAGACAGGCAAACGAGTTACACCCAGTTTATTAAAGACGTAAATCAGGGGCAGATCCGCGAAGTTAAAATTGAGCGCAGCGGTGTTATCACCGGTTTGCGTTCCAGCGGTGAGCGATTTGAAACCGTGTTGCCGGTTAATGATCCTGGTTTAATGAAAGATTTATTAGATCATGACGTACGGGTAATTGGTGCTAAACCGGAAGAAAGTAGCTGGTTAGCCACTATTTTTATTTCCTGGTTCCCAATGTTGTTGCTGATTGGCGTCTGGATTTTCTTTATGCGCCAGATGCAGGGCGGCGGTGGCAAAGGTGCCATGTCGTTTGGTAAGAGCAAAGCGCGCCTGATGGGTGAAGACCAGATCAAGACCACTTTTGCAGATGTTGCCGGTTGTGACGAAGCTAAAGAAGAAGTGTCTGAACTGGTTGATTATTTACGTGACCCGTCACGTTTTCAAAAGCTTGGCGGTAAAATTCCGAAAGGCGTATTGATGGTAGGCCCACCGGGTACCGGTAAAACGTTATTGGCCAAAGCCATTGCCGGTGAAGCCAAAGTACCGTTTTTTACTATCTCCGGTTCTGATTTCGTTGAAATGTTTGTTGGTGTTGGTGCTTCACGTGTCCGTGACATGTTTGAACAAGCTAAAAAAGCTGCCCCGTGTATTATTTTTATTGATGAGATTGATGCAGTAGGCCGGCAGCGTGGCGCAGGTTTAGGTGGTGGTCATGATGAACGTGAGCAAACATTAAACCAGATGCTGGTAGAAATGGATGGTTTTGACGGTAACGAAGGCGTCATTATTATTGCCGCGACAAACCGGCCAGATGTGTTGGATGCGGCCCTGCTGAGACCCGGTCGTTTCGACCGTCAGGTTGTGGTTGGTTTACCAGACGTTCGTGGACGTGAACAAATTCTGAAAGTACATATGCGCAAAGTTCCATTAGCTGATGACGTAAAAGCCAGCGTAATCGCTCGTGGTACCCCCGGTTTTTCGGGAGCTGACTTAGCTAACCTGGTTAATGAAGCTGCTCTGTTCGCCGCGCGTGGCAATTTGCGGGTTGTCAGTATGGAAGAATTTGAGCGCGCCAAAGATAAAATTATGATGGGTGCTGAGCGTCGCTCAATGGTGATGACGGAAGCTGAAAAAGAAATGACTGCATACCACGAAGCCGGTCATGCGATTATTGGTTGTCTGGTACCTGAACACGACCCGGTACATAAGGTCACTATTATTCCACGGGGCCGGGCGCTTGGCGTGACCTTCTTTTTACCCGAAGCAGATGCGATAAGCATTAGCCGGCGTAAACTGGAAAGTAAAATTTCAGTAGCTTACGGCGGTCGCTTGGCAGAAGAACTTATATTTGGTAGTGATGCAGTTTCAACCGGTGCGTCACAGGATATTAAATATGCTACGTCTATTGCCCGTAACATGGTAACTCAATGGGGCTTCTCAGATAAACTGGGGCCATTATTGTACGCTGATGAAGAAGGTGAAGTGTTCTTAGGCCGGAGCATGGCTAAGTCAAACCAGATGTCTGATGAAACGGCCAGCATTATTGATATGGAAGTTAAACAGATTATTGATCGCAATTACGATCGGGCGAAGACTCTGCTGGAAGAAAATATGGATATTTTACACGCAATGAAAGATGCGCTGATGAAATATGAAACCATAGACTCACGACAGATTGATGATTTAATGGAGCGGCGTGAAGTTCGTCAGCCAGAAAACTGGGAACCCCGTGATAAGGGTAGCAGTGACGATGATTCATCAGGTAAAGCCAAAACTGAAAAAGACGGGCCGGTTGCAACTGATAAACCCTCCGAAGGCAACTTACACTAAGCGCCGTCAATGTTAATCATTCAAACCCCGGCTTGCCGGGGTTTGTTTTTTCTGAGATATCATTCTGTTCAGGGCCTGTAATATGCTGATAAAACTTCCCCGCCAGCGCCAGCTGGATTTATCCCGCCCGGTAGTCATGGGCATTTTAAATGTCACCCCAGATTCGTTTTCTGATGGCGGCCAGTATGTGGCCCCGGCTGCTGCATTACGTCAGGTTGAACAAATGTTAGCTGATGGTGCGGCTATTATTGACCTGGGCGGCGAGTCAACCCGTCCCGGGGCTGCTGCTGTGCCCTTGCAGCAAGAGCTGGACCGGGTGGTGCCAGTAATTGAAGCAATCAGGCAACGTTTTGATTGTGTGATATCAATAGACACCAGCAAAGCTGAGGTTATGTCAGCGGCGGTTAAGGCTGGCGCCGATATGATAAATGATGTAGCGGCGCTGCAAGGCAGTGGCGCATTAGCTTGCGCGGCGGAGTTAAATGTACCTGTCTGTCTGATGCATATGCTGGGTGAACCCCGGACTATGCAGCAACAGCCAGAGTACGATGATGTCGTGGCCGACGTAATAAAGTTTTTGCAGCGCCGGGCACTGGACTGTCAGTTTGCCGGTATTGCTAAAAACCAGATTATTCTTGACCCCGGCTTTGGATTTGGCAAATCCCTTAGTCATAATTATCAGCTGCTGGCAGCATTGGAGCAACTCAATAAGCTGGGGTATCCGGTGTTGGCCGGTATGTCTCGTAAATCGATGATTGGTCAGTTGCTGGACGTGCCTGTGACAGAGCGATTGGCAGGTAGCGTGGCCTGTGCCACAATTGCAGCACTACAAGGTGCCCGGATTATTCGGGTGCATGACGTAAAAGAATCGGTACAGGCAGTGCAGGTAGCTACTGCAGTACGCTATGGAGTGGAAGCATGAGCAGAAAGTATTTTGGTACCGACGGTGTGCGTGGCCGGGTTGGCGAGTTTCCGATAACACCGGAATTTGCCATGAAACTGGGTTGGGCTGCAGGCCGGGTTCTATCCGCCAGGGGGACTCGCAAGGTACTTATTGGAAAGGACACCCGTATTTCTGGCTACTTGCTGGAGACTGCGCTCGAGGCAGGCCTGGTCGCGGCCGGTGTTGATGTGCGTCTGCTGGGGCCGATGCCAACACCGGCCGTTGCCTATTTAACCCGGACTTTCCGGGCAGAAGCTGGCATTGTTATTAGTGCTTCGCACAACCCCTATTACGACAACGGTATTAAGTTTTTCTCTGCTGATGGCACCAAGTTGCCGGATGATGTTGAGTTGGCAATAGAGCATGAGCTGGAACTGCCAATGGTTTGCGAGCCTTCTGAAAAACTTGGCCGGGCGATGCGTATTGAAGATGCAGCCGGACGTTACATCGAGTTTTGTAAAAGTCACTTAAAAAACCATTTGTCGTTAAAGGGCCTGAAAATTGTCATCGATTGCGCCCACGGCGCCACCTATCATATTGCCCCTGCAGTATTTAAAGAGCTGGGTGCTGAGGTAGTGGCTATAGGCTGCAAACCTGATGGCTTTAATATTAATGATAAATGTGGTGCAACCCATACCGATTTATTGCAGCAGACTGTGCTGGAGCAGCAGGCTGATATTGGTATTGCCTATGACGGTGATGGTGACCGGGTTATGATGATAGACCAGCATGGCCGGGTGTTGGACGGCGATGAAATTGTTTATATTATTGCCCGCTGCGCTCAACGCGAAAACACTTTACAAGGGGGCGTTGTGGGGACCCTGATGAGCAACCTGGGGCTGGAACTGGCGTTGGCAGAACTGAATATTCCGTTTGCCCGCAGTGCGGTAGGTGATCGCTACGTAATGGAATTACTACGAGAGAAAAACTGGCGCATTGGTGGTGAAAACTCTGGCCATGTTTTAAATCTGGATCATGCCTGCACCGGTGATGGAATTATCGCATCTTTACAAGTGCTTAATGCGATGCTGGTGAGTGGTGAGAGTCTGGCTCAACTGAGTGAGGGCATGCACAAGCTGCCTCAGGTGCTGGTTAATGTGAAGTTTGAAAAGGGTACGGCGCCGCTTGAAAAGCAGCATGTAAAACAGAAAATAGCTGAAGTAGAAACCTTACTGGCTGATAAAGGCCGGGTATTGATCCGCAAATCAGGTACCGAACCGTTAATCCGGGTAATGGTCGAAGGGGAAGACCCTGATCTGGTGCGTGAATATGCCGAGCAAATTGCGGCAGCGGTTAAACTGGCAAGTTGAATCTAAACCTGCAGTGTTGACCATTTTAACCGCAGTCAGTATGCCGTTGCGAGCTTATTACTTGTTCTTGGCAGCGTGCTTGGTTAGTATCCTTGCGTAATACATCAGGAAAAAACGTTATGTCTGCAAAAAAACTGATCGCCGCCAACTGGAAAATGAATGGTTCCGGATCGCTGGTAGCAGCTGTTGAGCAGCAATTGCAAAGCTTGGTGCCGGAAATTGATGTACTGATTTGTCCACCGGCAACGTTGTTAAGCCAGTTTAAAACGAATCGCAGTTTTGCGCTTGGCGTGCAGAATATCAGCGAGCATGATGATGGGGCCTACACCGGTGAAATCAGTGCCAGCCTCGCGATAGAGGTGGGTGCCAGCTTCGTGTTGATTGGCCATTCAGAGCGTCGCCAGTTTTATGCTGAAACAGACGTATTGGTTTGTGCGAAAATGCAGCAGGCAGTAACTGCCGGATTAACACCAGTGCTATGTATTGGCGAGACTTTAACCGAGCATCAGCAAGAAAATACCGAGCGGGTTATTGCGAAACAATTAGCGGCGGTGTATGCTTCGCACCCCGAATTACTGCTGAAATCAGTAATTGCTTATGAGCCGGTTTGGGCCATAGGTACGGGTGAATCGGCAACTCCGGAACAAGCGCAGGCAATTCATGCGTTTATCCGCCGGCAGCTGGCGCAGTATGATACTGAAGCAGCAGCAAAGGTAAGAATTTTATACGGTGGCAGTGTTAATGCAGCAAATTGTAATGCATTATTCGCTCAGCCTGACATTGATGGTGCTTTAGTTGGCGGTGCCAGCTTAAAACCAGCAGAATTTATGCAAATTTGCCAAAGCGCAAAGGACTAAGCATGTACGAGTTTATTATTGTAGGTTATTTGATGGTTTCCATGGCCCTGATTGGCTTGGTGTTAATTCAGCACGGTAAAGGCGCCGATATGGGTGCCGCTTTTGGTGCTGGTGCATCTTCAACGGTGTTTGGATCATCAGGTACCGGTAATTTTTTAACGAAAACCACGACTATTCTGGCAACATTATTCTTCGTGTTAAGCATTGTTTTGGGTAACTTTACTGCTAAACAAAGCGTGCCGGTTGATGAATGGGATCTATCGGCACCTGCAGTAGAACAAGCTCCGGTTAAGAAAGACGACAATAGTGATATTCCGGTAGGCTAACCTCTCTATTTTTGCCGAGGTGGTGAAATTGGTAGACACGCTATCTTGAGGGGGTAGTGTCTTCGGACGTGCGGGTTCAAGTCCCGCTCTCGGCACCAACTATAATTAGCAGCTTTGTCATGCAAGGCTTGCGGTAACAGGCAAGGCGCTATATAATACGCGCCATTACACGGACGCGGGATGGAGCAGTCTGGTAGCTCGTCGGGCTCATAACCCGAAGGTCGTCGGTTCAAATCCGGCTCCCGCAACCAAATTTAGGTCGTAGGTTAGCTCTTAATTTGTATGAGCTCCCGCAACCAACTCAAACAACATTTCATTGGCGATATGGGTGTTGTTCGGATGTTACTTCGCCCCGCTTGTTCGGGGCGTTTTCGTATCTGGCGTGTCAGTTTTATGCAGTAATGGGCGCTATGCCCATTTTTTATTGGTGTATTCGGAGGTCTTTTTGACTAAACAAGAACAACAACTGGTAGAGTTGTTGAACCCGACAGTGACCGCTGCCGGTTTTGATTTATGGGGTATTGAACTGCTGCGTGCCGGGCGGCACACCACGTTGCGGCTGTATATTGATCACATTGATGGTATTACGGTTGAAAATTGCGCTTTGGTAAGCCGTGAAGTCAGTGCCGTACTGGATGTAGAAGATCCTATCCCTACCGAATATACCCTGGAAGTGTCATCGCCGGGTTTAGCCCGTCCGCTATTTACTGACGCTCATTTTAATCAGGCCGTGGGTCAGCAAATAGAAGTGAAGCTGACAATTGCGCAAGATAACAGAAGAAAATTCAAAGGCATGCTTCAGGCGATAGACGCTGACATGCTGGTTATGGAAGTCGATGGCAAACCCTATCGTTTGCTGCTGGATAATATAGACAAAGCAAACGTAGTACCGGTTTTTTAAGGTATTCGGGTCGCGTCAGAACGAGGCAGATACAATGGCAAAAGAAATATTATTGGTTGTCGATGCAGTATCAAATGAAAAGTCAGTGCCACGGGAGAAAATCTTCCAGGCTTTGGAATTTGCATTAGCTGCAGCCACTAAAAAGAAAAACGAAGGCGATATTGAAGTGCGGGTTAACATTGACCGCAAAACCGGCTCTTATGAAACGTTCCGGCGTTGGGAAGTTGTTGCCGACGATGCAGTGCAGGAACATCCTACCCGGGAAATAACCTTATCGGCGGCACAATATGATGCGCCGGAAGTTCAGATAGGTGATTTTTACGAAGAGCAAATTGATTCTATCGAGTTTGATCGGATTACCACCCAAATGGCCAAACAGGTTATTGTGCAAAAAGTGCGCGAAGCCGAGCGGTCTCAGGTTGTAGAAGCCTATATTGATCAGGTAGGTGAACTGGTTACCGGTATTGTTAAAAAAGTAAACCGTGACAGCATCATCGTAGACTTAGGTAACAATGCAGAAGCCATGTTACCTCGTGAGGAAATGTTGCCGCGTGAAACATACCGGCCGGGCGATCGGATCCGCACCTTATTATTTGATGTGAAGCCAGAAGCACGCGGTGCGCAGCTGTTTTTAAGCCGGGCCCGCCCGGAAATGCTACTTGAGCTGTTCCGGATTGAAGTACCGGAAATTGGCGAAGAAATGATTGAACTGCGTGGTGCAGCCCGTGACCCGGGATCGCGCGCCAAAATAGCGGTGAAAAGTAATGACCGCCGTATCGATCCGGTAGGTGCTTGTGTGGGTATGCGTGGTTCACGGGTCCAGGGCGTGTCAAACGAACTGGCTGGTGAACGGGTAGATATCGTGTTGTACGATGATAATGACGCTCAGTTTGTCATCAACGCGATGGCGCCTGCAGAAGTGGCATCGATTATTGTGGACGAAGATGCCCACTCAATGGATATCGCGGTAGAAGATTCTAATCTGGCAATGGCAATAGGCCGTAACGGCCAGAACGTTCGACTGGCAAGCCAGTTAACCGGTTGGGAGTTGAATGTAATGTCAGTTTCCGATATGAAGAAAAAGCATCAGGAAGAAACTGAAAAAGTACGTCAGGCCTTTATGGATGCGCTGGAAATCGATGAAGATTTTGCTGATGTGCTGGTTGAAGAAGGGTTTTCTACCCTGGAAGAAGTCGCTTATGTTCCGATTAGCGAGTTGTTGTCTATCGACGGTTTTGACGAAGAGATTGTTGAAGAGCTGCGAGGCAGGGCAAAAGCGGTACTGACCACTCGTGCGCTGGCCAGCGAAGAGTCACTGGAAGATGCTAAACCGACCGACGCCTTGCTGGCGCTGGAAGGATTAGATACCCATACTGCTTATGTCATCGCCAGCAAAGGGGTTACCACCCTCGACGATTTAGCGGAGCTGGGTGTCGACGATTTTCTAGATATAGCAGATATAACTGAACAAAAAGCGGCAGAGCTGATTATGGCGGCACGTAATATTGTTTGGTTTAGTGAAAGTAACTGAGTAGTCAACGGAGGTAACAACACAAATGGCAGAAGTCACCATAGAGAAGCTGGCCAGTGATGTCGGTACAACTGTTGATCGGTTAGTACAACAATTTGCTGATGCAGGTATTACTAAGGCTGCAGGGCAGCAAATATCTGAAGATGAGAAAAAAACCCTGCTATTGCACTTAAGCAAGCAGCACGGCGGTAAGTCTTCAGAGCCGTCAAAGCTCACCCTGAAGCGCAAAGAGAAATCCACGTTAAGTGTGGCTGGCGGTGCCGGGCGCAATCGTGAGATTCAGGTAGAAGTACGCAAACAAAAAACCTATATCAAAAAGCCGGTTGTTGATGAAGCGACGTTGAAGGCTCAGGAAGAAGCCCGGATTGCCGAAGAAAAAGCAAACGCTGAGGCAAACCGTGCCAAACACGAAGCTGAGCAAAAAGCACGGGAAATTGCCGCTGCTAAAGCTAAAGAAGAAGCTGAGCGTAAAGCGTTTGAAGCAAAAAAACGTGAAGAAGCGAAACAAGCTCAGCTGCTAAAAGACGATCCGGAAGAAGCAGCACGCCGCGCGGCGAAAGAAGAAGCAAAGCGTGAAGCTGAGCATATTCGTCAGCAGCAGGAAGCTGAAGCATTACGTAAGCTGGAAGAAGAAGCTAAGAAACAGGCCGAAGCTGCCCGTAAACTGGCTGAAGAAAACAGTGAGCGCTGGGCTCAGGAAGAAAAAGCCAAGTCGACTGAAAAAGATGACTACCACCTGACCAGCAATGAATTTGCTAAACAGGCTGAAGACGAAGTTGACGCGAAAGAAGAGCGCGCTGGCCGTCGTGGTGTGGGCAAAAAAGCCCCGCCAGCCAAAGGTAAAAAGAAAGATGATGGCAATGACAAAGAGGCCTTTAACCGGGCTAACCGTCATACCAAGAAAAAGAAAACGCCAACCAGTATGCAGCATGGCTTTAATAAGCCTGCTCAACCGGTAGAACGTGAAGTGAAAATTGGTGAGACCATTACGGTTGCTGAGCTGGCAGCCAAAATGGCGGTAAAAGCCTCTGAAGTCATTAAAGCGATGATGAAAATGGGTGCTATGGCGACCATTAATCAGGTGATTGATCAGGAAACTGCGGCCATTGTTTGTGAAGAAATGGGCCACAAATTTACCCTGACCAAAGAAAACGAGTTAGAAGAAGCCGTAATGTCTGATCGTGAAGGTGAGGGCGAACTGGAGCCGCGGGCGCCGGTAGTTACCGTAATGGGTCACGTTGACCATGGTAAAACGTCATTACTGGATTACATTCGTAAAGCGAAGGTGGCCGATGGTGAAGCGGGTGGTATTACCCAGCACATTGGTGCTTATCATGTGGAAACGGACCGCGGTATGGTGACGTTCCTGGATACGCCAGGTCACGCCGCGTTTACGTCAATGCGGGCACGTGGCGCTAAAGCTACAGATATCGTTATTTTGGTTGTTGCGGCAGATGACGGCGTTATGCCACAAACTAAAGAAGCCATTCAGCATGCGAAAGCAGCGGGTGTGCCACTTGTGGTAGCAGTAAATAAAATTGATAAAGCAGAAGCTGATCCTGACCGGGTACGTAATGAGTTGTCGCAATTTGATGTTATTTCGGAAGAGTGGGGTGGTGATACTCAGTTTGTTCAGGTATCTGCCAAGTCTGGTATTGGTATTGATGATTTACTTGAAGCCATACTTAACCAGGCTGAACTGCTTGAATTAAAAGCGGTTAAAAAAGGTCTGGCACGTGGTGCAGTAATCGAATCCCGCCTGGATAAAGGGCGTGGTCCGGTTGCCTCGATTCTGGTACAGGAAGGTACCCTGAATCAGGGGGATATCGTACTGTGTGGTTTCGAATATGGCCGGGTTCGTGCGATGCGCGACGAAAATGGTCGGGAAATCAAAGTAGCAGGTCCATCGATCCCGGTTGAAATACTCGGTCTGTCTGGTGTGCCGCAAGCCGGCGACGAAGTTACCGTAGTAAAAGACGAGCGTAAGGCGCGGGAAGTTGCCTTATACCGTCAGGGTAAGTTCCGCGATGTTAAACTGGCACGTCAGCAAAAAGCCAAACTTGAAAACATGTTTGCCAACATGGAAGAGGGCGATGTATCAGAACTTAACCTGGTGTTAAAAGGTGATGTGCAAGGCTCGGTACAGGCGATTTCTGAATCTCTGGCTAAACTGTCTACTGATGAAGTTAAAATTAAAATTATTGGTAGCGGCGTAGGTGGTATTACAGAAACTGACGTAACGCTTGCTGCAGCATCACAGGCAATCATTATCGGCTTTAACGTTCGTGCTGATGCTTCAGCTCGCAAGATGATTGAAGACGAAGGCCTCGACTTACGTTATTACAGCATCATTTATGAACTGTTAGACGAAGTAAGAGCGGCAATGACCGGCATGCTGGCACCAGAGTTTAAACAGCAAATTATTGGTTTAGCGCAGGTGCGTGACGTGTTCCGCTCTCCTAAGTTTGGTGCTATAGCCGGTTGTATGGTTACTGAAGGCCTGATTAAACGTAATGCGCCTATCCGGGTACTACGGGATAACGTGGTGATCTACGAAGGTGAACTGGAATCGTTGCGTCGCTTTAAAGACGATGTCAGCGAAGTCAGAAACGGCTTTGAATGTGGTATTGGTGTTAAAAATTACAACGACGTTCGTGAAGGCGATCAGATCGAAGTATTTGAAACTATTCAGGTTGAACGTACCTTATAAAGTACCGCTGGCGATACATAGTACAGGGGCCTTTAGTGCCCCTGTTGTGTTTTCCCTGACTTAAAAATTGGACTGCTTAAAATGGCAAAAGAATTCTCCCGCGTTGACCGGTTGTCTCAACATATTAAAAAAGAGATGGCAGTTATTCTGCAGCGCGAAATTAAAGACCCGCGCTTGCATTCAATGATTACTGTGTCTGACGTCGAAGTTTCACGCGATTTGTCACATGCCAAGGTGTTCGTCACCTTTTTAGGTATGGACGACAGCAAGGTTGAAGACAATCTTAAGATTTTGAACGATGCTGCAGGCTATGTCCGCAGTTTAATCGGTAAGCGCATTCAGACCCGGATTGTGCCGCATATCCGGTTTGCGTTTGACCAGTCTTTAAATGAAGGTATCAGAATGGCCAGTTTAGTGGCCTCAGTGCGTCAGGAAGACGAGCGTAAACGTAAAGATGCCGGACTTGAGCCAACCGATAGCGACGGAGCTGATGAGTAATGGCGCGTAAAAATGCCAGATCAGTCAATGGCATTCTGTTACTGGATAAACCGCTTGAAGTAAGCAGTAATGGTATTTTACAACGGGTTCGCTGGCTATATCAGGCACAAAAAGCCGGACATACCGGCGCGCTGGATCCGATGGCCTCGGGCTTACTGCCTATCTGTTTCGGTGAGGCGACCAAGTTTAGTCAGTTTTTACTGGATACCGATAAAACCTATCTGGTAACAGCTTGTTTTGGGGTAAGAACCAGCACCAGCGATTCTGAAGGGGAAGTGATTAGTGAGCGGCCCGTCTGCTTTACTGATACTGAGCTGGAGCAGGCATTGCAAAGTCTGCGCGGTGATATCATGCAAATACCGACCATGTTCTCTGCGTTAAAACACCAGGGCCAGCCGTTATATAAGTATGCCAGGCAAGGTATTACCATTGAGCGGGAAGCCCGGCCAATTACCATATTTAAGTTTGATCTGTTGCAGCGCAACGGTCATCTTGCCGATTTTATTGTTCATTGTTCCAAGGGCACTTATATCCGCACCCTGATTGACGATTTAGGCGAACTGTTAGGTTGTGGTGGCCATGTCAGCAAATTGCATCGCACTCATGTGGGGCCTTTTACCGCATTACAAATGGTAAAGCCTGCTCAGTTAGACGCGATGGCAGAGCACTGCCACAGCAGTGCTGATTTTCGCCCGTTAGACGCTTTGTTGCTGCCACTGGATGCTGGTATTGTTGCTATGCCAGCAATTGCCCTTAGTGCGGAGCAACAACATCAGCTGCAGCATGGTCAGAACTGCATTGTCGCTGCTGCTGATATTGCCGCCGTTAAGTTAATGGGGCCAGGTGAAGTATTTATTGGTATTGGTCAGGTACAGCAGGGGGTGCTGAGTTCACGCCGGTTGCTGAACACCAGTGCCGTGCAACAGCCTGCTACCGCGATAAACGCCTTGTAAAAAGATAGCAAAGTGCTATTATACGCCGGATTTTCTGGGGTCTGCTGGATGAGTGATCGGCGATACCCTTATTTTAGTTCACTCACATTGGAGTTAAATATGTCATTAAATGCCGCTGATAAAGCAAAAATTGTTGCTGACTACGCTGTAAAAGAAGGCGATACCGGTTCACCAGAAGTACAGGTTGCCCTGTTAACTGCGTCAATCACTCACCTGCAAGGTCACTTTGCTGAGCACAAGCACGACTTCCATTCTCGTCGTGGTTTGTTACGCATGGTTAGCCAGCGTCGTAAGCTGTTAGATTACTTAAAAGGCAAAGATCAGAGCCGTTACACTACCCTGATCGGTCGTTTAGGTCTGCGTCGTTAAGCGATAACGTAGCAAAAAAAAGAGGCTTTTAAGCCTCTTTTTTTATGGGAATTATTTAAACACTATTTTTACTGAGCTCTTTACTGAACTATCTTTTGTAACAGGTTACAGAGTATACTGTGCAGGCAGAAAACACAGAGAAAAACATCGCAATTCGGCGATTAAGATTAAGGAAATACACACGTGACTCCCATAGTAAAATCATTTCAGTTTGGCCAACATACCTTTACTTTAGAAACCGGCGTAATTGCCCGTCAGGCAGATGCCGCAGTGCTGGCCAGCCTGGGAGATACTTCAGTTTTAGTAACTGTTGTTGGTAAAAAAGAACCTAAACCTGGTCAGGATTTTTTCCCGTTAACCGTAAACTACCAGGAAAAGATGTATGCAGCTGGCCGTATCCCGGGTGGCTTCTTTAAACGTGAAGGCCGGCCAAGTGAAGGTGAAACCTTAATTTGCCGGTTAATCGACCGTCCTATCCGTCCGTTATTCCCGGAAGGTTTTACCAATGAAGTTCAGGTTATTGCTACTGTGGTATCAGTACAACCTGAAATTCAGCCAGATATTGTAGCCTTAATTGGTACCTCAGCGGCGTTAGCCTTGTCAGGTATTCCATTTGCCGGCCCGATAGGCGCTGCCCGCGTAGGTTATATTAATAACCAGTATGTATTAAACCCATCAGAAGAAGAGCTGAAAAGCTCGAAACTGGACTTAGTGGTTGCTGGTACCAATAACGCGGTACTGATGGTCGAATCTGAAGCGAACATTTTGTCAGAAGACGTGATGTTGGGCGCAGTAATGTATGGCCACGAGCAAATGCAAACGGCCATCGCTGCCATTAACGAGTTAGCAGCAGAAGGCGCTAAGCCAGGCTGGAACTGGCAGGCACCTGCTAAAAACTTACCGTTAATTGCTAAAGTAGCTGAATTAGCTACCGCAGACATTGGCGAAGCGTATCAGATAACTGAAAAAGCTAAACGTTACGAGCGTATAGCAGAAATTAAAACGGCTCTGCACACTAAGTTAACTGCTGAACTGGCTGAAGACGAAGCGCTGGACAAAAACGAATTTGGCGATATTTTCCATGACCTGGAAAGTAAAGTTGTTCGTAGCCGCATTACCAAAGGCGAGCCACGAATTGACGGCCGTGACCCGGAAATGATCCGTGGTTTAAGCGTAATGACGGGTGTGTTACCCCGTACTCACGGCTCATCACTGTTTACCCGTGGTGAAACCCAGGCATTGGTTACCTGTACTTTAGGTACTGCCCGTGATGCGCAGAATATTGATGACTTATTAAGTCAGAAAACCGATACCTTTATGCTGCATTACAACTTCCCTCCTTACAGCGTCGGTGAGACCGGTATGGTAGGGTCGCCGAAGCGTCGCGAAATCGGCCATGGCCGTCTAGCGAAGCGCGGCGTATTGGCTGTTATGCCTGATTTTGAAGACTTCCCGTACACGGTACGTATTGTGTCTGAAATCACCGAATCTAATGGTTCAAGTTCTATGGCATCGGTTTGTGGTTCATCTTTAGCGCTGATGGATGCTGGCGTACCGATTAAAGCCTCTGTGGCCGGTATTGCTATGGGTCTGGTTAAAGAAGGTGACGACTACGTTGTATTGTCAGATATTCTTGGTGATGAAGATCACTTAGGTGATATGGACTTTAAAGTAGCCGGAACTACCGAAGGTATTACTGCGCTGCAAATGGACATTAAAATCGACGGTATTACCCAGGAAATTATGCAAAAAGCATTAAAGCAGGCAAAAGCTGCCCGTTTGCATATTCTGAATGTAATGGATCAGGCGATTAGCGGTCACCGTGAAGAAATGTCTGAATACGCACCACGCATCTATACCATGAAGATTAACCCGGAGAAAATCCGTGAAGTTATCGGTAAAGGTGGCGCGGTTATTCGTCAAATCACTGAAGAATCAGGTACCACTATTGAGCTGGAAGATGACGGCAGCATAAAAATTGCCGCAACTACCGCCAAAGCAGCACAAATTGCCATTGATAAAATCAATGCCATTACTGCTGATATAGAAGTGGGCGCGATTTACCAGGGCGAAGTGGTACGAATTGTTGATTTCGGCGCCTTTGTTAATGTACTGCCAGGTAAAGACGGCTTAGTGCATATTTCGCAAATCTCTGATGAGCGGGTAAGCAATGTGTCTGAGCATTTACAATTAGGTCAGAAAGTGGCGGTTAAAGTGCTGGAAGTCGACAAGCAAGGCCGGGTACGGTTAAGTATTAAAGAAGCGAATACTAAGCCAGCTGAAAACGCAGCTAACACTGAGCAAGACGCGTAATATGCGCAGTGTTAAAACCGGTGTCGCAGCGCTGCTACTGGCGCTGTTAACCTTAAGCGGTTGTGCTACACAACCGTCATCGTCCGCGGCCTGGCTAACGCCAGAGCCGCTGGCGGTACCTTATCGAACTGAGCTGGCAATTGCCCGCTTAACCGAAATTCTGAATCGTGCTGAGCTTTCTGAAGAGCAATCGGCACGTTTGTATTATGATCGCGGCGTCATGTTTGACAGTGCTGGCTTGCGTTCACTGGCCCGGCTTGATTTTATGCGGGCACTTCGTCTGAAGCCTGATATGGCTGATGCCTATAATTTTGTCGGTATTCACTATACCCTTAGCGGTAATTTTGATCAGGCTTTCGAGGCCTTTGATTCGGCGTTAGAACTGGCCCCGGATTACGAATATGCGTTTTTAAACCGCGGTATTGCATTGTACTATGCTGGCAGGGCAGAGTTAGCGCTACCTGATTTCGAACAGTTTTTACAACTTCGTCCGGCTGATCCCTATCGGGTTGTCTGGTTGTATCTGGCTGAATCAGACTTGTCGGCCACCGCCGCTCAGGAGCGGTTACAGCGTAACATTAACCAGTTAGATGCAGCCGACTGGGCCAGCAATATTCCACGCTTTTATAGCGGTCAGTTAACAGAGCAACAACTCTTAGCGTCTATTATGGACGATTTGAGTGGCCCGAGAGTACTGGCAGAGCGTTTATGTGAAGTGTATTTTTATCTGGCCAAATGGCATGAAGCTGAACAGCGGCCTGAACAGGCAGTTGAATACTATAAGAAAGTATTGGCGACAAACGTTTTCGAATTTGTCGAGCATCGCTATGCCCGGTTGGAAATTGCCCGGCTAAGAGGTGAAACACTGGCGGGTGAGACTGATGGCTTCCATTAAGTTTCGCTGCAGTTTACCGGTAAAAAGCCAGCTTGCTGGCTTTTTTGCATTATTGTTGTTGGGATGCTCGCCACAAGATCATTCTGCCAGCCCGCAGCAGTTAATGCCGCGGGCTGTTACTGAACCAGACGCTGCTATGCAGCTGGCCCGGCAACGGCTGGCAAATGATGAGTTAACTGACGCGTTGCGTTGGTTTCGGCAGGCTGCCAGTCTGGGTGATAGTGAGGGGTTAAACCATGCCTTGCAGCTGCAGCAGCGCCTGGATGGGCGCTTAGCGACAGCGCATTGGTTAGAGCAACAAATACGTACTGAGCATTTGCCAGCAAATGCCGTCAGTAGCAGTCAGCGGGCAACTCTGGGTGTATGGCAAAGCCAATCTGCCACCCTTGCAGGAACTGGCTATAACGCGGCCAGCGGCTGCAGGCTGACTTTGCAGCCGGTTGCCAGTCAGCAAGCGGGAGTGGTGCGCTGGCAACATATAAAACAGGCCTGGATCAGTGATCCCTGGTTAAGCAATTTGCCGGTGTGCTTTAATAATTTGGTAACGGTTCGTGCTACTACGCTTAACTGCACCGAGCAGGCAGAACAGCGCATTCATTGCGACTATCCGGCGTTGACTGAGCAAGTATTAGCCGGCGAATTTAGTCAGTTGCTGATTATTGCCGGTCAGGGGCTGGCCAGTTATAACAACGGCATTGTCCAGCTACCCGATACGGCCAGCCTGGCATTGTTTCAACATGAATTTATGCATGCGTTGGGCTTTATTGATGAGTATCCATTGCCAAGGGCAGTAGCGGAAAAGCTGTGTCAGACTGGTAGCTTTGCCACTAATATGCTATTTGACAACAAAGCTGCCACCCTGACAGCCTGGCAGCAGCAATGGCCGGATCCTATACCAGATGTTGAACTTACCCTGGTCGATACCTGCCAGTCTGTTGACAAGCAAGCGTATCGGGTCGTGGCAGCGCATAACCCTATGCAGTCGTATCAGAGTGACATGCCGGTGCTTTATCAGCAATTGGTTGAGCGGGTATTAGCGCAGCCAGAACAAATTATGCCGGTTCAGTATTATTTTGCCTATTTAGCCAGGCAGCAACAAGCCTGGCAGCAATGGCATACTTTAATGCAGCTTGCTGCAGGCCAGGGTTATCATGACGCGTTAGATGCGCTGCAGCATTTGTAACTGGCAAGCCTGCTCAGGGCTGTTCCAAAGCCGATAATTCTGAAAGTTCACGTTCCAGTAACTGACTGTCGCCTAAGTTAAGTTCGATAAGTCGTTTTAAATGGCCAGCACTTTCCAGATCTATTTTTACGCAATGTAAGCCAAGCATATCGTCGTGCTTATGGGCAATGCTCACCTGCATACTGAAATCTAACGGGTAATCACTTAAATGGATACGCAACGTAAGCGGACCGGAGACGCCGGGTCCCCAGCTTGCTGGTATGCTTACCAAGGCACCTTTGAGGGATAAATCGAGCACATCGGTTGGGTAACTGAATTCGGTGGTTTCTAAATGAGCTTTACCCTGAAAGTTTACCCGGCTAAATCGTCGTTGCTCCATAAACCCCTCCAGTATTGATTGCAGCAAGTGTAGCTGTTTTGCTTGAAAATAGCATGGCGTCATCTGTTAAAACACTAATTTAAACGTCAGGTATTTTTACAGCTTAGGTAGGGTTTGTATGGCTGAGATAAGCGGTTTAAGTTAAGCTTCTGATTTTAAACAGGTATTAATTGTTAACAAAGTTGGTACCTATTTTGCTACTTTAGAAATGACAAATGCAATGGTGAATAATAAATAAGGATATAACGTGATAAAACAATTAAAGAAATCCATCCAACGCCAATTAAAGGTTACCGGTATTCTGTTAATTGCCACCGCCAGCATGGCCACTCAGGCAGCAATAATTGAGGTAACCCCCGAAGACCCAAGCTGGGCCGGAGATGCTAACAGTGTCATCACCGCTACCGAACCTCGCAGTGGTAATGCATCAGTACAATTACAAGGTGACAGAACCCGCTTTTTTGGTTTAGGTAATCCGTTTGATCCGTTAAGTAATCTTGGCTTACTGGATGAGCTGTTAAACTTCAGTTTTGAGTGGGCAATATCCTCTGCCAGCAGCAACAACTATCATCCGGATTATACCCCGGCGCTACGTTTACACATCTGGGATGGTAGCCAACGTAGTGAGTTGATATGGGAAGGTGCTTATAATGATGTTTATGGCAATATCAGCAAAGATACCTGGTACCAGACCAGTTTTAACGATAATTTTTATCAGTGGGTTGCCGGTGTCGGCGTAACAGAAATTTACAACAGAACCCTGACAGACTGGCAAAGTCTGTATTCTGATGGGGCTTATATTTCAGCGGTCAGTATGGGTGCGGGTAGCGGAGCGACCGATGAATACCTGGCATTTGGTGATAACCTGAAACTACAGCTGGGTACCGGCCCGGAAGTGACCTATAACTTTGAACTGGCGGCTACTGCAGTACCAGAACCTGCGGGCATCGCCTTGTTTATCGGTGGTTTACTGTTAATGCGGCGCCGTTATTCAGCTAAATAATCTTTAGATACTACCTAAAACAAAAAAGGCTGCATTTAGCAGCCTTTTTTTAGGATGAGTTTTAATTAACCACTAAAACTTAGCTGACCTCTTCACCCGCAGCCTGGCGATCAGCATGATAGCTCGAACGCACAAACGGGCCACAAGCGGCGTGTTTAAAGCCGATGTTATTAGCAAAATGCTTAATGTCGTCGAATTCGGCAGGCGGCATATAGCGCTTCACCGGTAAGTGGTGTTTGCTCGGTTGTAAATACTGGCCTACTGTCAGCATATCAACATCATGATCGCGCAGGTCTTGTAATACCTGCAGCAGCTCATCGGTGGTTTCACCCAGACCCACCATTAACCCTGATTTGGTAGATACATGCGGGTGCGCTTGTTTAAAGCGTTTTAGTAAGGTCAGTGACCACTTGTAGTCAGCGCCCGGCCGGGCCAGTTTGTATAGGCGTGGTGCTGTTTCCAGATTGTGGTTGAATACGTCTGGCGGGCTTTTACTGAGGATTTCCAGCGCAACGTCCATCCGCCCCCGAAAATCCGGTACCAGTACTTCAATCTTGATATCAGGGCAATATTTTCTGATGGCATCTATGCAATCGGCAAAGTGCTGAGCTCCACCATCGCGTAAGTCATCGCGGTCTACCGAGGTTATTACTACGTATTTTAGTTTCATGTCGCGGATGGTTAAGGCCAGTTTCTCCGGCTCTTCAGCGCTGGGCGGTAATGGCCGGCCGTGCGCTACATCACAAAACGGGCAACGGCGGGTACAGATAGCACCTAAAATCATAAAGGTTGCCGTACCATGGTTAAAGCATTCCGGCAGGTTAGGGCAGGCCGCTTCTTCACAAACTGAGTGCAGGCCATGCTTACGCATTGCGCCTTTTATCTGGTCTATCCGCTCGGTTGTTTTCGGCAGTTTAATTTTTAACCAGGATGGTTTGCGCAGCATTTCATCCGGCTCGGTAGGCAGTACCTTTACCGGAATTAACGCCATTTTATCGGCGTCACGTAATTTAACACCCGGTTCCATACGCGCTGTTTTAGTCATGTTACCACTCTAACCCTGTTTTAAAATTCGGTTCTGTTACTGCCAGTAGCCGCTGAAAAATTGTGCTGATTTCTGCTTTTGCCTGGCTAATCGTTAGCGGACCGCCCACATCTTTGCTTTGTACCATTTGCATACCGGCATAGCCGCAGGGGTTAATCCGGCTGAAGGGGCTGAGATCCATATCAACATTCAGTGCCAGGCCGTGAAAGGTGCAGCCTTTTCTGACTCTTAAACCCAGTGATGCCACTTTTTTACCGGCAACGTATACACCCGGCGCATCAGGACGGGCGTTTGCCTCGGTGCCATGTTGCGCCAGCAGCGTAATTAAAACCTGCTCCAGTAGAGTCACCAGCTCACGTACGCCAAGCTTTCGGCGTTTTATATCCAGCAACACATATACCACTAACTGGCCGGGACCATGATAAGTAACCTGGCCACCACGGTCTACTTTAACCACTGGAATATCACCAGGTAATAATACATGCTCTGCTTTGCCGGCCTGACCCTGAGTGAATACTGCCGGGTGCTCCAGTAGCCATAATTCGTCAACTGTATGCTCGTTGCGCTCGTCAGTAAAGCGCTGCATAGCATGCCACACCTGGGTATAGTCCTGACTGCCCAAATCCCGGATCACTAGTTGTTGGCTGAGGCTCACGGCGTACTCCGCAGAAAAACTGGCTGCATTATAGCGATTTAAATGACTAATGCGAGTTTGGTTGATTACAGTACGTAGCGTACCAACTCAATTTTGCCAAGCTCAGTGTACAGCAACTCAATGTGGTCTTTGCTGGTTACCGTTACTTTTACCGACACCGAATGGTAGTTGCCTTTGGCACTGGGTTTTACCTGAGGGCTGTAATCTGTGGCATCGGTATGGCGGCAAATCACGCTCATGACTTCGTCAACCAGTTCAGGCTCAGCTAAACCAAGTACTTTAAAGTTGAACTGACATGGAAAATCCAGGTACTGATCAAACTTGGTGTCTTTTACTTCATTCGCCATACACTTTCTCTCAAAAACACTGATTGCCATTAAAAGCGGTAACCTGTGAGCAGGTAACGCGCTTATACCGGGCCATATTGTAACAAAAAATCCCGGCAGCTGCCGGGATCTGATGTTATGACGACAACGGGGTTAATCAAATTGCATTTTTACATAGTCGATCATCCGGCTGAAGAATCCACCCCGGCCAACATCTTCCAATGCGACCAGTGGGTATTCTGCAATATCTTCACCGTCTAATTTCAGGTAAATGCTACCCACTACCTGCCCTTTGTTAATGGGGGCAATCAGTTGTTGATTCAAGCTGACATCTGCTTTCAGGTTTTTACGCTGGCCGCGGCTGATGGTAATTGGCGTGCTTTGGAGCAGCCCTAACTGAATTTGCTCTTTGTCCCCTTGCCAAACGCGTTGCTCGGCAAACTTCTCGCCACTTTGATACGGCGAAAACGTTTCAAAAAAGCGAAAGCCATAGGTTAATAATTTTTTGTTTTCACTGGCGCGGCTGCGCTCGCTGTCAGCGCCCATAACCACCGACACTAATCGCATACCATCGCGGGTGGCAGAGGTCACTAAACTGTAGCCGGCTTCGCTGGTGTGGCCGGTTTTAATGCCATCGACATCCAGGCTGCGGTCCCATAACAACGAATTGCGGTTATATTGGCGGATGTTGTTATAGGTAAACTCTTTTTCAGCGTATATGGCATATTCTTCCGGTACATCTCTGACCATAGCGGCAGCTAACTTAGCCATATCGCGCGGTGTCGTGTATTGCTCAGCCAACGGTAAACCATGGCTGTTGCCAAAGCGGGTGTTATGCATGCCCAGCCGCTGTGCATGGGCATTCATCAAATCTACAAAGGCACTTTCGCTACCGGCAATATGTTCGGCCATGGCGACACATGCATCGTTACCTGACTGAATAATAATACCTTTGTTAAGGTCGGCTACCGTAACCTGGGTACCAACTTCGATAAACATTAACGATGAACCCGGGAAGTTTTTTGCCCAGGCTTTTTCACTGATCGTCACTTTATCGTCCAGGCTGATGTTGCCATTTTTCAGCTCAGTACCAATGACATAGCTGGTCATCATTTTGGTTAAGCTGGCAGGGGCCAGAGACATATCCGCATTGGTTTCTGCCAACACCTTGCCGGTATCAAAATCAATTAAAATATGGCCCTTAGCGGCTACAGCCGGTGCTTGCGGGGTAACGGATTGCGCCTGGGCAAAACTGACAAAACATAAACTACTGATGGCAAAAATGCCTGAAGTGACGATGCTTCGATAACTATTCATGAGACCCGTTCTTTTATTATTGGAAATTACAAAAAAATAACTGCATATCTGATTTTAACTGCATACGCTGCTGTCATAAAAGTAAGCGCCAGGGTATTGATTGGCTTTTAATTTAGCCAGCCAGCTCCTGGCTTGCTGATTATCTTTACTCGGACCCACTAACAACCGAAAAATTCCATCTGCGGCTTGAATTTGGGTTGGTACCGCCAACGTTCGACTCACCTCAGCGCCTAATTGCTGTGCCTTGCTGTTGTCACTGCTGGCAAAAATCTGAATAAAGCATTGTTGCCCACCGACCGCTAAGTCCTGTGTCAGCATCGCGGGCGATTTTATAAGCTCCAGCTGAACTCTGGCTGTACCCTGTTGCAACATGCCAATTTTACTGGCCGCCGAGTACGATAAATCAATAACCCGGTCCCGGTGAAAAGGTCCCCGATCATTGACCCTGACTATGGCACTCTTACCGTTATCCAGATTAGTGACTTTAACATAAGAGGGCAACGGCAGGGTTTTATGAGCCGCTGTCATGGCGAACATATTATAGGTTTCACCGTTAGATGTCAGGTGACCATGAAATTTGTTGCCATACCACGAGGCAATGCCACTTTGTCTGAACGTAGTCAAATCAGCCAACGGCGCATAATGCTGACCAAAAACCTGATAGGGTCGGTTACCACCGCGGCTTAGTGGTTCGGCTTTCGCTACCGGATCGGTCATTTCCAGCAACGTGGGTAAACGGGCAGGTGTGCTGTCCTGTTGCTGCTGATAACGCCCGGCATTCGGCGAGGTGTGCTGCGACGGCGAACTACAACTTGATAGAAGCAGCAGTAGTAAGCTTGCGCCGATCAGCGCACTGTAGTGACGATTAACCATTTGCCAGCATCCGTTTATGCGTACTTACCGACATTAACACCCCAAAAGCGGCCATAAGCGTAACCATAGACGTGCCACCATAACTTACCAGGGGTAACGGCACGCCGACCACCGGCAATAAGCCTGACACCATACCAATATTAACGAATACATAGACAAAAAAGGTCAGGGTAAAGCTGGCGGCGACTAATTTACTGAAATTATCCTGGGCGCGGCTGGCAATTAACAGGCCGCGGCCAATGATAAACAAATAAACAGCCAGCAGCAGCAGCACGCCAATTAATCCGAACTCTTCACTGAGTACTGAAAAAATAAAGTCGGTATGCCGTTCTGGCAGAAATTCCAGTTGAGACTGGGTGCCTTGTAACCAGCCTTTTCCGTCCAGACCACCCGAGCCAATCGCAATTTTTGACTGAATAATATGATAACCAGAACCCAGCGGGTCAGTTTCCGGGTTTAAAAATGTCAGCACCCGCTGCCGTTGATAGTCGTGCATCAAGAAAAACCACATCACCGGGGCAAATGCCGACACCAGAACGGCAATAAAGCTCATCAGGCGCCAGCTCATGCCGGCCATAAACAATACAAACACGCCAGACATCGCAATTAACAATGAGGTACCCAAGTCGGGTTGCTTGGCAATGAGCAGGGTAGGAACCGCACACATTAGAAAGCCAACCAACAAATGCCATAAGCGCGGAGGCAGATTATGAGAAGCAATAAACCATGCAACAGCCAGCGGCACTGCTAATTTCATAACTTCTGACGGCTGGAACTTCATAAAACCTAAATCCAGCCAGCGCTGGGCACCTTTACCAACATAACCAAACAGTAGTACGGCGATCAGCATTAATAATCCGACAGAAAACAGCGCTATTGCCCAGCGCCTTATTGTCTGCGGACTTAGTTGGGCAATGCCCACCATCACCGCTAACGCCACGCCAAGTCGGATCACCTGTGCTTTCATCATGGCTTCACTCTGACCAGTGGCGCTATATAAAATAACCAGGCCAAAAGCCAGTAGCGTCAACAAACCGAGCAATAAGGGCAGGTCGATATGAAAGGCTGCCAGTTTTCCGCTACGTTGTTCCGGGCTCACCAACGTATTATTCATTGGCATTTACTCCTGCGGAAAAATAGTAATCCAGCAGCTGACGGCCTATTGGCGCGCCGACGCTGCTGCCGCCACCGGTATTTTCAACGACTACAGCGAACACCACAGTCGGCTTGTCAGCCGGTGCATAGCCAATGTACATGGCATTGTCGCGTTGATGCTCATCCAGCGTATCGGCATCATATTTAGCATCCTGAGCAATAGCGACGACCTGTGCTGTGCCCGTTTTCCCGCCAGAGGTGTATTCGGCTTTCTTAAAGGCGTTATGTGCCGTTCCCCGTAATGTACTTACCGTTCTGGCCATGGTATCGGTCACAACTTGCCAGTTTTGTTCATCAACAACGTTAACACTGGGCCTCAAGCCCGGGTCAATCAGTTCACTGCTGCTTTCTGAGCTAAGCTCTGCAGCCATATGCGGCGTTGGCATCATGCCTTTGTTCACTAACACTGCGGTAGATAATGCCAGTTGCACCGGAGTAGCGGTCCAGAAACTCTGGCCAATACTCAGTGGTACGGTATCTCCCGGGTACCAGGGCTGATTAAAGCGGGCCCGTTTCCAACCGCGCGAGGGCATATTGGCGCTGGCTTCTTCATGAATATCAATGCCGGTGCGTTCCCCAAAACCAAATTGGCGCATATAATCGGAAATTGTGTCAATACCCAGTTTTATGCCCAAATCGTAAAAGAAAATGTCACAGCTTTCCGCTATGGCACTGTATACATCAACCCAGCCATGGCCACCACGTTTCCAGTCTCGAAAACGATGGTCACTGTTAGGCAAGGTAAAAAAGCCCGGGTCCCAGACTTTGGTATCAGGTTGAATAGTATCGGTTTCCAGCCCGAGTAGCGCCAGGTGGGGTTTGATGGTCGATGCAGGGGGATAAATGCCCTGCGTCGCGCGGTTAATCAGAGGGCGGTCAGGTGAGTGCAACAAGGCGTTGTAATTGCTGCTGCTGATACCATGCACAAATAAATTGGGGTCGTAGCTGGGGTTAGAGTAAAAAGCCAGTACTGAGCCATCTCGTGGGTCCATTGCCACAATGGCCCCCCGTTTTTGCTGCAAAGTTTGTTGTGCGGTAAGTTGCAGGCCGACATCCAGGCTCAGCCTGATATTTTTACCAGAGCGTGCAGGCACTGAGCGCAGTACCCTGATCACCCGGCCCCGATTGTTCACCTCAACTTCCTGATACCCCATAGTGCCGTGTAACTGCTCTTCATAGTATCGCTCCAGACCAAGCTTACCGATTTCCCGACTTGCGGCATAGTTGGCCAGCTGGCCCTGTTCTTCCAGTTTACGTAAATCATCAGTGTTGATTTTGCCAATATAACCCAGGGCATGAGTAAATAAATCAGCGAATGGGTAATGGCGGCTTAAGCGTGCTTCTATCGTAACACCCGGAAAGCGGTGCAGATTCACAGAGATGATTGCCACTTCCTCTTCTTCCAGGCGCTCTTTTAAAGCAATGGCATTAAAACGACGCTGCTGTCTGACTTGCTGTAAAAACTCCTGCTGCTGCTCGGGGGTTATCGGGATCAGTTCAGCAAGCGCCAGCACGGTATTATGGATATCAGCAATTTGTTCAGGGATCAGTTCCAGCGAGAAAACCGGGCGGTTCTCTGCCAGTAGAATGCCGTTGCGGTCACTTATCAGGCCGCGATTAGGTGCCATGGGCAATACTTTGATCCGGTTACCTTCAGAGCGGATTTGGTAATCCTGGTATGAACGCACTTGCAGGTTATACATGTTAATTAAAATAACACTGAACATCGCGCAGACAACAAGCATAGCAACCAGCGCCCTGCTGTTAAACAGCCGGGTTTCGGCAGCAATGTCCTGCATAGCAACGCGTTTTCTAAGCATAACTACTCGCGATGATAAGGATGATTAGTACTGATACTCCAGGCCCGGTAAAGTGCCTCTGCCAGCACCACCCGTACCATAGGATGCGGCAGGGTTAGCGCTGATAGCGACCATTTTGCTTCACTGGCGGCAATACAGGCCGGTGACAGTCCTTCAGGCCCGCCAATCAGCAAGGCAACGTCACGACCGTCCTGCTGCCAGTGTTCCAGCCGATGTGCCAATTGCGGGCTACTCCAGTTATCGCCGGTAACTTCCAGGGTAACTATGCGGCTGCCTTTAGGCACAGCCGCCAGCATTTTTTCACCTTCCAGTTCAAGAATACGTTTAATGTCGGCATTTTTTCCGCGCTTGCCCGCTGATATTTCAATCAGCTCCAGTGGCATGTCGCGGCCAAAACGCCTGGCGTATTCGTTAAAACCGGATTGTACCCAGTCAGGCATTTTCGTGCCAACGGCGATCAGGCATAGCTTCATACCGGCTTACGCACTCCAGAGTTTTTCCAATTGGTAAAAATTGCGGGTCTCATCCAGCATCACATGCACCACAACAGAGTCTAAATCGAGTAATACCCACTCACCGCTGCTTTCACCCTCGATACCCAGCGGCTGTACGCCGGCTTTTTTGCATTCTGCTGCTAAATAGGTGGCGACAGATTTAGCATGACGGGTAGATGTGCCAGAGCAGACTACCATAAATTCGGTTACGCTTGATTTGCCACGTACATCTAAGGTTATGATATCGCGACCTTTCATATCATCAATTTTGTCTGTGACAAAGGCGACCAGTTCGTTCGTTTGCACCTATTTTCCTCAACACTGATTAAAAGCCGCCATTTTACCACAGTTTTATCACGGTTATAGCGCTTCGCTCTGATAGAGTCGTTGTTGCTGAATATAGTTCAGCACGGCCGGGTCAAGTTCGCTGATATTTTGCTGATGTTGCGCCAGGGCCTGCCGGATTGCCGTCGCACTGGCCAGAATCGGCGGGTTATCCAGCACAATAATCCGGCCATGCTGCAGCGTTCGCAGCGTGTTTTGATCTGCGCCATACTGCGCCAGTAATGCCGGGCAGTCACCGTCCTGACTGCTATAGCCGGGGCGCTGACAAACAATAAGATGGCACTGCTTTAAGATGTGCTGCCACTGATACCACTGCTTAAAGTAACTCAGAGAATCCATGCCAACAATAAACGCCAGGGTACTGTCAGGCATTGCCTGGCGCAGCAGGCTGAGGCTGTCTGCTGTATATGACGGACTGTCACGTTGCAGTTCCAGTGGTTGCAACTGCATAGCCGGTTCAGCCGCGATGGCCAGTTTTATCATTTCAGCGCGCTGAACAGCGCTTACGCCAGGGGTCGCCCGGTGCGGTGGCAGGTGACAGGGCATCAGTTGCACCTCATCGACGGGACAGTGCTCCAGAACATAACGGGCGCAGGCCAGATGACCGAGGTGAATAGGGTCGAAGGTGCCGCCAAAAATAGCAACCACCTTGCGCTGAGTGTCGGGGTTAGTCATCTCGGGTATGTTGCTGCAAGCTAAACGTCCGTGGCACCGGCTTAATAAATAAACACACCAGGTGGCTTAACGCGGTGCTCAGATCCGTTAACTGTCCGGCTTTATATAACCGGTCGAAGGCAGCCAGCTCTTGCAACAAATAATCCAGATAGCCAGACGATAAACGTTGCAGCGCTTGTTGATACAGCGGTTGCCGTTTGGGCCAGATTGCCAGCTGTTTAAAGGTTTGACTAAGGGCAATGCCTTGCTGCTGGCTTAGTTGGAGTTGTTGCAGCTGTTGCAGGTCTTTTTGTAATTGCCAGATAATAATCGCCGGCTCTAAATCTTGCTGCAGTAAGCGGGATAGCCGGTGCAGAGACTGTTGGCCGTCGCCACTGAGAATAGCATCGCCCAGCTGAAACACGGTAAAACTGGAATGATCGGCCAAAAATCCTGCCAGGGTGTCGGCATCAATGGTTTGCTCAGGGTGGGTGAGTGCCAGCTTTTCCAGCTCCTGACGTGCCGCCAGCAAGTTACCTGCACTGTGATGTTGCAGCATGTTCAGCGCATCAGCCGTTAACTGCAATTTCAGCTGACGGCCACGCTGCTGCAACCATTGCCGGGCCTGACGATCATCCAGCGGATAAATGGCTACCTGAATAGCAAGCGGTTGCAGTTGTTTAAACCAGGCCAGTTTACTGACTTCAGCAAAACCGCGCTGGCCATGCAACACCAGCACAATATCCGGTGATAAGACGCCGGCCAGCTGTTTTAACTGCTCACTGGCTGCAGGCGGCAGTTTCTGACTGAGTTCCAGTTCAATCAGCCGCTTATCTGCAAACAACGATAGGGTACTGAGTTCGTTGTGTAATTGCGCCCAGTCAAACTGGTTATCAAGGGTGAAACTAAGGCGTTCGTTATAGCCCTGATCTCTGGCTGCCTGACGCAGCATATCAATCGCTTCAATTTTTTGTAGCGGCTCTTCACCAAAAATCAGATAACATGCTGCTAAGCCTTGCTGCAACTGCGCTGGCAGCTGGTTAGCATACAACTTTTGCGTTACCCGAGCCTGCATTAGTCAAGCCGGGCCAGCTGACGGATAATCCGATTTGCTGCCTGTTGCCGCAATTCGCTTAAGAGCAAGTCCAGCTCACGGGCTTTGGCCAGCGCCTGATTCGGATCATCCTGATAGTCGCGGTACAGCTCAAACTGATTAAAGGCCGGCTCGTTACCCGGCATAATCAGATAATAACTGACTTTATAAATCAGCTCATACTCCGCAACCTGACCGCTCGGAAACAGCGACAAGGTACGCCGCTCCAGGGTATCGTTGATCAGTTGAATGGTTGGCGCGTCTGTTTGCTCGCTGTCCAGCAGTTGCACACTATTCTGACGCAGCCTCTCGCTTAGCAGTTTTGCCAGCTCTGAATGCGCTTCGCTCTGCACAAATATGGCCGGAAACTGACTAAGCGGTAAGTTGCCACGCAGGTGAAACCCACAGCTAGTGAGCACTAACACCAGTGTGGCGACTATCAGCGCTTTTGTCATATCAGCCAACCACCAGATTAAGCAGTTTACCTGGTACGTAAATGACTTTGCGTACGCTAACGCCTTCCAGAAAACGTTGCACATTGTCATCCTGCTTAGCGCGGGTCAGTACTTGCTGCTCGGTAGCGTCAGCACTAACGGTAACTTTAGCCCGAACCTTGCCATTAATTTGCACTACCACCAGCTTTTCGTCTTCTACCATAGCTTGCTCGTCCGCCACCGGCCAGGGCGTATGCTCGATGCTTTGACTCTGGCCCATTTCGGCCCATAAATACTGGGCAACGTGCGGTGTTATCGGGTTCAGTAGCTGTAACAGTGCTAACACTGCTTCATGCATTACGGCTTTGTCCTGCTCGCTGGCAAGGCTGGCCTTTTGCAACTTGTTGCTGAGTTCCATAATGGCGGCAATGGCGGTGTTAAAGGTGTAACGACGGCCAATATCATCACTGACTTTAAATATGGTTTTATGTAATTCACGGCGCAGGGTTTTATGTTCGTTGCTCAGCGCACTGATATCCAGAGCCACCGGGGTGCCGGCCGCCTTAACATCGTGCACCAGGGTATAAACCCGTTTAATAAAACGATGGGCGCCTTCTACCGCAGAATCTGACCACTCCAGCGTTTGCTCCGGTGGTGCGGTAAACATCATAAACAAACGCACGGTGTCTGCGCCGTATTGGTTGATGACCTTTTGCGGGTCAATACCATTGTTTTTTGACTTGGACATTTTGCTCATGCCAGCAGACAGCACAGGCAGGCCATCACTTTGTAAAACAGCCCTGGTAATCCGGCCTTTCTCATCACGCTCTACGCTGACATCCTGCGGTGCTAACCACTGCTTACCACCATTGTCGGTTTCCCGATAAAAGGTTTCAGCCAGCACCATGCCCTGACACAACAGGCGCTTAAAGGGCTCGTCACATTGTACCAGGCCAACATCACGCAGCAGCTTATGAAAGAAACGGGCATACAACAGGTGCAAAATAGCATGCTCAATACCACCGATATACTGATCTACCGGCAGCCAGTAATTGGCTTTAGCAGGGTCCAGCATGGCCTTATCATAATCTGGGCTGCAGTAGCGGGCGTAATACCAGCTCGACTCCATAAAGGTGTCGAAGGTATCGGTTTCATGAAAAGCCGGCGCGCCGTTATACTCGGTTTTGGCCCATTCTGAATCAGCTTTAATCGGCGAGGTCACGCCATCCATGACCACATCTTCCGGCAAGCGCACCGGCAATTGATCTTCGGGTACCGGCACTACTGAGCCATCAGCCAGGTTTAACATCGGGATTGGCGTGCCCCAGTAACGCTGGCGTGATACCCCCCAGTCGCGAAGCCGGTAATTAACTTTTATCTCGCCTTTGCCAAGGTTGGCCAGTTTAGCGGCAATGGCACTGAACGCATCATCAAAATCCAGGCCGCTAAATTCGCCAGAATTAATCAGGCTGCCTTTTTCGGTATAGGCTGCCTGGGTTAAGTCTGCTACGTCGCCCGCTTTAGCCGCAACCACCTGGGTAATGGGTAAGCGATATTTAGTGGCAAATTCAAAGTCGCGCTGGTCGTGGCCAGGAACTGACATCACCGCCCCAGAGCCGTAATCCATCAGGACAAAATTTGCGACCCATACCGGCAATTGCTCACCGGTCAACGGGTGAATAGCAAACATGCCGGTGGCACAGCCTTTTTTCTCCATGGTGGCCAATTCTGCTTCAGCCAGCTTGCCGCCTTTGCAGTCTTCGATAAAGGCCGCCAGCGCTGAATTATTTACTGCCGCCTGACGCGCCAGAGGATGCTGCGCCGCTACCGCTAAATAGGTTACGCCATACAGGGTATCGGGGCGGGTGGTATACACTTCTAATTCACTGTCTGACGCGCTACCAGTGGCATTGGCGACAGCAAAGCGGATATTGACGCCTTCAGAGCGGCCAATCCAGTTTTTCTGCATGGTGCGAACTTGCTCTGGCCACTCGGTTAACTGATCTAAATCAGCCAGCAGCTCTTCGGCATAAGCGGTAATTTTAATAAACCATTGTGCCAGCTCACGCTGTTCTACCACTGCCCCAGAGCGCCAGCCGCGGCCGTCGATAACCTGCTCATTTGCTAATACACACTGATCGACCGGGTCCCAGTTCACCGTGGCCATTTTTTTGTATACCAGGCCTTTTTCATACAGCTTGGTAAAAAACCATTGTTCCCAGCGGTAGTATTCTGGCTTGCAGGTAGCCACTTCGCGGCTCCAGTCATAACCAAAACCTAACCGGTTCAGTTGGTTTTTCATGTAATCGATGTTTTCATAAGTCCATTTAGCCGGCGCCGTTTTGTGGTTAATAGCGGCGTTTTCGGCCGGTAAACCAAAGGCGTCCCAACCCATAGGCTGCATCACGTTTTTGCCCTGCATCCGTTGAAAACGGCTGACAACATCACCAATGGTATAGTTACGCACATGACCCATATGCAAACGCCCACTTGGGTAGGGGAACATCGACAGGCAATAAAACTTTTCTTTGCCAGGGTCTTCTGTCACCTTAAAGGCGTTGCTCTCTTGCCACTGCTGTTGCAAAGCGGTTTCAATTTGCTGCGGGTCATATTGTTGTTGCATTTACATCATCCACGATAAAGTTCTGGCAGGGCCGGCGCGGCCGGAAAAGTGGCTATAGCATACCGCAGCGGGGTTTTGACAACAATAAGCAAGCGCGTTGTCTATACTGGAAAAACAAACAAGGAGACAATATGAGCGACTTTTACAAAAAATATCAGCGCTGGCTGGCTGAGTTTAATCAGAATATGCAGCGAAACCCTGATGATTACGACAGTCAGCTGGTAAAGTTTGTCGACACCTTAAAAGCCTATATCAAAGCCGGTAAAGACTTAAGTGCCTATGAAACCCGCTTATTTATCGAAACCTTAAAGCGCCAGTGGCATGAACAACAGAAAGAGCAGGAACTGGCCAATGCCGGTCAGGCCGAGCCTGAACAAACAGCGCCTTCAATGTGGCCTGAAGCACTGTGGCAGGAACTCAGCAGCATTACCGATAAAACCCAAATTGAGTGGCAGGAGCTAACCCAGGACTTTAAGCACCAGGGGGTATACTTTCAGGGCGAAATGGTGGGCATGGGTCGCTATCGTTGCAGTAATTGTTATCAGCATATTGACTACACCCATCCAGCTGAATTGCTGACCTGCAGTGCGTGCGGCGGAGTGCAGTTTTACCGGGAAGGTTTACCGGTGTAGTGTTACCACAAAAGTTGGCCGGTACTTTTTATAGCCAGAGTTTAGTAATGATTTGCAAGGCGATTTAGCGCAGTTTTTTCTAGTTTTGTCGCGTACAAAACTTTATACTGCGCGCTGTTTTTTCGCTGCAAACGATTCTAACGTGCCGGACACCCATTAATATGCTGAACTCACTGAAACAGAACTGGCTCTCTAACGTGAAGGGCGATGTTTTGTCTGCGTTAGTTGTGGCGCTCGCCTTAATTCCTGAAGCTATTGCTTTCTCAATTATTGCCGGGGTTGACCCCAAAGTGGGCCTGTATGCCTCTTTCGCCATTTGTTTAATTATCGCTTTTGTCGGTGCCCGCCCGGCAATGATTTCCGCTGCTACCGGCGCTATGGCGCTGCTGATGATCACCCTGGTTAAAGCGCACGGTTTAGAATACCTGCTGGCTGCCACGTTATTGTGTGGTGTTATTCAGATTGTCTTTGGCCTGTTTAAACTGGGCGATTTAATGCGGTTTGTCTCGCGCTCGGTTGTAACCGGCTTTGTTAACGCGCTGGCTATCCTGATTTTTATGGCGCAGTTACCCGAGCTTAGCGGCACTTACGGCACCGCCACGGTGTACGGCATGACCGCCCTGGGTTTAGCCATTATTTATTTATTTCCGTATGTCACCAAAGCCGTGCCCTCACCGCTGGTGTGTATTGTGGTACTTACTGCGCTGGCGTTGTACTTTGGTATGGATATCCGCACCGTTGCCGATATGGGGGAACTGCCAGACAGCCTGCCGATTTTCCTGTGGCCTGATGTGCCGCTGAATTTCACTACCCTGCAAATTATCTTTCCGTACTCGTTAGCGTTGGCGGTAGTGGGCCTGCTGGAGTCGTTAATGACCGCCACTATCGTTGATGATTTAACCGATACCAGCAGTGACAAAAACCGGGAATGTGTGGGTCAGGGTGTGGCTAATATTGGTTCAGGGTTAATTGGTGGCATGGCCGGTTGCGCTATGATTGGCCAGTCTATTATTAATGTTAAGTCGGGCGGACGTACCCGTTTGTCAACCCTGCTGGCCGGGGTGTTTTTACTGCTATTAATTGTGTTCGTCAGTGACTATGTGGGCTTGATCCCGATGGCAGCCCTGGTAGCCATTATGATTATGGTGTCAATTGGTACCTTTAGCTGGTCATCGGTAAAAGACTTACGCAAAAACCCTAAAAGTTCCTCGGTGGTAATGATCATGACCGTCATTGTGGTGGTGGCTACCCATAACCTGGCCTACGGCGTATTAGTGGGCGTGCTGCTAAGCGCGCTGTTTTTTGCCAACAAAGTGGGCCAGATTTTGTATATCGGTTCAACGTTGTCGGCCGATGGCCATGAACGCCAGTATGCGGTGGTAGGACAGGTATTCTTTACCTCAGCCGAACAGTTTATTGGCGCCTTTGATTTTAAAGACGCAGTAGAGAAAGTGAAGATTGACTTAAGCCGCGCCCACTTCTGGGATATTACCGCCATCAGTTCGCTGGATAAAGTCGTGCTTAAATTCCGGCGGGAAGGCACTGACGTTGAGCTGGTTGGCCTGAATGAGGCCAGTGCTACCCTGGTTGATAAGTTTGCGGTGCACAATCAACCTGACGCCGTAGAAAAGTTAATGGGACACTGATTTCAGTTAAGTTGATTTTAAATAAGCTGAGCCCGGCGGGTTTGGCCTAAGCTGAGTCAAATACAGGCAACAGGAGACACTAACAATGACAAAAAAAGTAATGGCATGCATTGATGCCTCACCCTATGCCGAAGCGGTTTGTGATTATGCGGTATGGGCTGCCAACCGTTTAGCCGTGCCTATGGCCGTTATTCATGTGCTGGACAAGGCACAGCATACCCACACCCCGGATTTAAGCGGCAGCATTGGCTTAGGCTCGCAGGAAGTCTTGTTACAGCAATTAGCTGAGCTGGACGAGAAGCACGGCAAGCTTGCCATGGAGCGCGGTCGTTTAATGCTGGATGCGGCGAAAAACCGGGCGGAGCAGGCCGGGGTTAACGGCGTGGATGAGCGCTTACGTCATGGCTCTCTGGTCGAAACCCTGGTAGAGCTTGAAGACGAAACCCGCTTGCTGGTGCTGGGCAAGCGTGGTTTTAGCAGCGCTGATGCTCATGGCCACCTCGGCCTGCATGTTGAACGGGTGATCCGCAGCCTGCACAAACCCATTTTGTTAACCCAGCAAAGCTATAAAGCGCCGCAGCGCATTATGCTGGCGTACGATGGCAGTGCCACCGCGTTAAAAGGGTTGGAAATGTTGGCAGCTAGCCCATTGGGCAGAGGCTTACCGGTGCATCTGGTAATGGCCGGCGCCAATGTTGAAGCTGCCCAGCAGCAACTTGAAACTGCGGCCCTAATACTGCGAAATGCCGGTTTCGATACCCGGGTCGCCATTGTCGGTGGCGAGCCGGAAGAGGTATTAAACCAGTATCAGCAAGAGCATCATATTGATCTGATGGTAATGGGGGCTTATGGCCACTCGCGCATCCGTCAGTTCATAGTAGGCAGTACAACTACTGCCATGATTAGCAAGGCGAAATGCTCTTTGTTAATCCTTCGCTGAGATAAAGAATGTCCGGCTATCAACCGGACATATTTGCCAGTGGGTCAGACTGTGTGGCGTCTGCCAGATAACATTTCATTTTATAACTGAGGGAAGTAGTGTGAGACAGTGGCTGCTGTGTCTGTTGATGTGTGTTGTGTTTTCTCCGGCGGCGTTTGCTGTCACTGGTGAGCTTGATTTAACAATGTCCCCTGTCGGCATTATTTCTTTAGTGCTGTTCGTGCTGGCATATGTTCTGGTCATGGCAGAAGAAAAACTTCATCTGCGTAAATCCAAGCCTGTGCTGGTCGCCGCCGGGGTTATCTGGGCCCTGGTTGCATGGCGCTATATGCAGGACGATCTTACCGGCGTTACCGCCGATGCGTTTCGTCATACGCTGCTCGAGTTTGCCGAATTAATGTTATTTTTACTGGTGGCAATGACCTATATCAATGCCCTGGAAGAGCGGCGTTTATTTGATTCCTTACGAGCCTGGTTAATTCGCAAAGGCTTCAGTTATCGCAGTTTATTCTGGATCAGTGGTTTGCTGGCGTTTGTTGTGTCCTCTTTTGCCAATAATATGACTACGGCGATGCTGATGTGTGCGGTGGTGATGAAGGTAGCTGAAGGTGACAAGCGTTTTATTAACCTGACGTGCGTTAATATTGTGATTGCGGCTAATGCCGGCGGCGCTTTTATACCGTTTGGTGATATTACCACCCTGATGGTATGGCAAGCGGGTATTGTGACCTTTAATGAATTTTTCACCTTATTTATCCCGGCTGTAGTCAATTACCTGGTGCCAGCAATAATAATGAGCTTTTTTGTCGAGCGTCGTTATCCGGCTGCACTGCAGGAAGATGTAGAACTGAAGCGCGGCGCTCTGAGAATTCTAACCTTGTTTCTGGCCACTATTGCGCTGGCGGTAATGTACCATTCCTGGCTGGATTTACCGCCCGTGCTTGGCATGATGACAGGTTTAGGTTTACTGCAGTTTTTTGGCTACTTTTTGCGCAAAACTCTACCGGGCTCGTTGGCACGCAAACGGGCAATGGCTGAGCGGGAGGGCGACCAGGAACGTATTCGCTCGTTGGGCCAAATAGTACCCTTCGATGTATTTAACCGGATTGCCCGTGCGGAGTGGGATACCTTACTGTTTTTCTACGGTGTCGTTATGTGCGTTGGTGGTTTAGGTTACATTGGTTATCTTGAGTTGTTATCCACCAGTTTATACGCGAATGGTAATCCGACAATTGCTAACGTTGTGCTGGGCTTAATGTCATCGGTAATAGACAACATTCCGGTGATGTTTGCGGTGTTAACCATGCAACCGGATATGTCGCATGGCCAGTGGTTACTGATAACCCTGACCGCTGGTGTTGGTGGTAGTTTATTATCGATTGGCTCTGCCGCAGGTGTCGCATTAATGGGGCAGGCCCGCGGATATTACACATTTATGGGCCACCTGAAATGGGCACCGGTAATACTGTTGGGCTATATTGCCAGCGTAGCCATGCATTTATGGCTGAATGCCGCCAGCTTTGCTGAGCATGGTTTGCCAGGTTAACTCGGTTAACTCTTGTTTAAAGACCCGCGGCTGTTGTTTGCCAGTGGCGGGTCTTTAAACAGGCTGGAGGGTGGCTTTGAAAATCTCAAACGCCAGTTGTACTTTGGCTTTGTCTTTCGGATTATGTTTGCAAACCAGAGACTGTTTAAAGTCATAGTGATACTGCTGCTTTTTAATAAAACGTAGCTGCAAGTCGGAGTCTGCTGGCGCCAGATATGGCGCTGCCAGCTCTTCAGGTACAAAACCCAGATAGCGGCCTGACAACAATAACGCCAGCCGGGTATCAAACTGATAGGCTTTGGCTTTGGGCGTCAGCTTTTGTAATTGCAGCCGGCCGGCCGGGTCAATATCCACGCCTGGGTGTATGGCGGCATAGCCCGCAATCATTTCATCACTAATCTGCTGATCCGGTACGCCGAATAACGGATGTTGTTTGCCGCAACACAGGTAAATCGGGGTACTGAATACTGGCTGATAGCGCAGGCCATCTATTTGCCGGTAGCCCGGCATCAAAGCCAGATGGGCTTCATCACGTAACAACGCCAGTTCAATGTGCTGCAGCGGCGCAGCATCCAGTGTTAGCTGTAAATCCGGCGCTTTGCCAGCCAGTTGATTGATCACGCCGGCCAGCCAGCTTAAACGTGATGGCGGCAATTGATCAGCAGTTAACATTATAAGTTCACCGCTTAATTGATTATCCAGGCTGGCAATCAGCCCGGAAAAGTGACTCTGAGCCTCAGCTAACTGCAAAATACCGTTGTACACCTGCTGACCTTCACTGGTCAGCGAGAACCCCTGCCGGCCACGCTGACACAGCTTCAGCTTTAACCGCTGCTCTAAATTGCTAATATGAATACTGATGGTAGAGCGGGAAATATTCAGGCTGGTTTCGGCCGCCGTAAAGCCGCCGCACTCGACCACGGTCCGAAATACTTGCAGTAATTTCAGGTCAAACTGAGTCAGACTCTTCACCAGCGATTTCCTTTAGTTTGATAAATTTAAATTTAAGCGTTTAAAGTTTGATATTTAACATTGTTTTGTTCTGGTGTTCAATAGCCACTATCAGGTTTGGAAGTAATGCTATTGCGCCTGGCCAGAACTCATTTTTACAGGAGCTTTTATGAAGTCACTTAATGATCAGGGATTACTAAAAAATGCGTCTTACTGGCAGGGCGCCTGGCACAACAGTAACGACCTTTTTCAGGTCACTAATCCGGCAACCGGAGAGGTTATTGCTAACGTCGCCGACGCCAGTGCTATTGATTCCAAACACGCTGTCGCCGCTGCAGCTTCTGCTTTTGCGAAGTGGGCTGCTATACCGGCAGCAGAGCGCGCCACATTACTGATGCGCTGGCAGCAATTAATGCTGGAGCATCAGGACGATTTAGGCCTGCTGTTAACGCTGGAACAGGGTAAGCCGCTGGCAGAGGCCAAAGGCGAAATTGCTTACGGCGCCTCTTATTTACAATGGTTTGCCGAAGAAGCAAAGCGGGTATACGGCGATACGATCCCCGGGCCCGCCAGCGATAAACGCATTGTGGTGTTAAAACAACCGCTGGGCGTGGTGGCGGCCATTACCCCATGGAACTTCCCCAACGCAATGATCGCCCGCAAAGCCGCTGCAGCATTGGCTGCCGGCTGCACCTTTGTGGTCAAGCCGGCCCAGCAAACACCGTTGTCGGCGCTGGCCATGGCCGAACTGGCCGATCGTGCCGGCATTCCGGCCGGTGTGTTTAATGTAGTGGCCGGCACTGATGCCGCTGCTATTGGTGAAGTGCTGACGGAAGATAGCCGTGTGGCCAAGTTCAGTTTTACCGGCTCAACCCACATCGGCAAGGTGCTGGCGAAACAATGTGCCGGCACGGTAAAGCGGGTCTCGTTGGAACTTGGCGGCAATGCCCCCTTTATCGTCTTTGCCGATGCTGATCTGGACGCGGCAGTTGACGGCCTAATGGCCTCCAAGTTTCGTAACGCCGGTCAAACCTGTGTGTGCACAAACCGGGTCTTGGTCGAACACAGTGTGCTGGCCGCTTTTACTGACAAACTGCAACATGCCATGACCAGACTTACGGTGGGTGACGGAACAAAAGAGGGCGTTAATATTGGCCCACTGATAAGTGATGATGCCTGTAACAAAGTGGACGAACTGGTGCAAAGTGCCATTGCCTCAGGGGCAACCCTTAGCTGTGGTGGTAAACGCCGTGCAGCGGATAGTTTGTTTTATTTACCAACGCTGTTAAGCCAGGTTAGCAACGATATGGATATTGCCTCACAGGAAATCTTTGGCCCCGTCGTGGCGTTACAAAGCTTTAGTGATGAGGCCGAGGCTATAACACTGGCCAATGCCACTGAATTTGGTTTAGCGGCTTATTTTTACAGCCGGGATATCGGCAGAGTCTGGCGGGTGGCCGAGGCATTGCAATATGGCATGGTCGGGGTGAATGAAGGCATGATTTCCAATGCAGCGGCGCCTTTTGGCGGCGTCAAGCAATCCGGTTATGGCCGTGAGGGCTCCAAATATGGCCTGGATGACTATCTGGATATTAAGTACCTGTGTCTTGGTGGCTTAGGCCAGCGGTAGCAGTTAGTAGCAGTTAACAATGATGAATAGGGGCGTTATGAATAACCAGCAGTTACAGGATAGAAAACAGGCCGCGATCGCCAGAGGGCAGGGAAACTTGTATCCGGTGTATGTATCGCATGCTAAAAATGCCGAAGTCTGGGATGTTGAAGGTAAGCGCTACATTGACTTTGGCACCGGTATCGCCGTATGCAATACCGGTCACTCGCATCCTAAAGTTGTGGCAGCGGTAACCGAACAGGTGGGTCGCTTCAGCCATAGCTGTGTCATGATTAACCCCTATTCGCAAGCCGTTGAGCTGGCTGAAAAGCTGACCCGGCTGGCGCCTGGTCCGTCAGCTAAGAAAGCCATCTTTGTCACTACCGGTGCTGAGGCGGTGGAAAACTGCGTTAAAATTGCCCGTGCTCATACCCGGCGTCGTGGCGTCATCGCGTTTACCGGCGGTTTTCATGGCCGTACTAATATGACCATGGCGTTAACCGGTAAAGTGACCCCCTATAAAAACCTGTTTGGTCCTTTCCCTGCTGATATCTTTCACGCACCTTTTCCGAATGCTTATCATGGCGTGTCCGTTGAGCAGGCGTTAGCGGCATTACACATCTTGTTCAAAGTAGATATTGCGCCGGAAGACGTTGCTGCCATTATTATTGAACCTGTACAGGGCGAAGGCGGCTTTTACCCGGCACCGCCAGTATTTTTACAGGCACTGCGCACCCTGTGCGATCAGCACGGTATCGTATTAATTGCCGATGAAATTCAAACCGGATTTGGCCGCACCGGCAAAATGTTTGCTTTTGAATACAGTGGCGTCGAGCCCGATTTAATCACTATGGCCAAAGGTATTGCCGGTGGCTTTCCGCTGGCAGCGGTAGTGGGTAAAAGCAATATTATGGACGCCCCGTTACCCGGTGGTCTGGGCGGTACCTATGGTGGCTCACCGGTCGGCTGCGCAGCTGCATTAGCAGTATTAGAGGTCATTAACGACGAAAGCCTGATAGAACGGTCACGGGCTATCGGCAATGCGTTTGCTGAATCATTGCAAAGCCTGCAACGGCAATTCCCTCAGGTTATCGGTGATATTCGCCAGCAAGGTGCGATGATCGCGATGGAGCTGGTGCATGATGGCGATGCCGCCAAACCCAATACACAGCTGACTCAGGCGATTATTAAAGCCGCCTCTGATCACGGCCTGATTTTGCTGGCCTGTGGTTTTTATGGCAACGTTATCCGGTTTTTACCGCCCCTGACAATAGAGTTTGACGTGATGCACGAAGGACTCGAAAAGCTGGAAGTGCTGGTACATTCGCTGATGAGCCAGCACAGCTAATCGTTACAGTGCCAGCCCCTGCAACGCGTGTTGCAGGGGGTCCAGTTCCTTCTCATAGCAGCGCCAGCGTTCAACTGAACTGCGATACAAAGGTTGGCGGATCTGACTGGCGCTGCCGGTTGCACTGGCCTGGCGGTTCTGTTGGTGAAACGCCAGATAGTCGGCTGACCAGGGTAGCCGGCAATGTTGGTACAGTGCCTGAACACACGGCTCTGGTGTGGTCACCAGTTCTTCATAACGCACGTCGTGGATCACCCCGGGTAGTACCTGCTGCCAATGCTGCATTAATTGCTGGTAGGCATGATAGTACTGCGCCAACTCGCTTAACTGATAGGAGAACGGATAAGCATCAGCAAATAAATGCTTATACATGGCATAACAGTGATCCAGCGGCTGGCGCTTAACGTGAATAATGCGGGCATTGGGCAGCGCCCGATGAATTAAACCAACATATAAAAAATTCAGCGGTAGTTTATCGACAAAATACCGGCTTTGGCCGGTATGCGGCCTGGTGCTGTCCAGATAACGCTGGCCCAGTTGGGCAAAATCCAGTTGCCGGCTTTGTTCTACCATCGCGACTTTTGATGCCGGGCGCCAACCGGGAAACTGCTGCTGTAATTGCTGCTGCAGACACCTGGCAAAGTTGTTTAATTCACCCGCCAGATGCACCTGCTCCGAGCTGCCAAGAAAGCGCTCTAGCAAGGTCGAACCGGCTCTGGGTAAACTCACTACAAAAATAGGTTCGTCAGTATCACAGCCGCTGGCGGGACGGGCAAAAAACGGGCGGTTAAAGTTGGCGACTATACTTTGCATCACGGCCACATCTTGTTGAATATCATAATTAATATGACGGCGACGCAGGTCTGCCCCGTGTTTTAACGCCGCAAAAGACGCCTGATAGTCCGCTAAATCTTCCAGCTCTTTGGCCAGCGCATACTGCAGGTGTACTCTGGCTTTGGCGCTAAGATCGCTGCGGCTGAGTTGCTGCTTAAGTTCGTTAACATGATTCGATACTGCGGTTTGTTTACCCAGGCCGGAACGCAACTGCCAGGCTTCTGCATCATCAGGGTTCAGCTTAATGGCAATATCCAGCTGCTGCTCTGCCTGCTTAAGCTCACCGCAAACCCGGAGCATAGTGGCATAGTTGTAATGCAACGTCGCATCGTCAGCTTTCAGGGCAATGGCCCGCTGGTAAAGGGTTGCCGCGTCACTGAACTGTTGCAGGGTGCTTAGCTGCAAAGCCAGTTGGCCAAGCCAGCTAACGCTGCTGTCAGACCGTGCTGTAATATCGGCGGCCAATTGTCTGGCGTTGGTCAGCGCCTGTTGTTGCTGACCTTGTTGCAGCAGGGTGTCGATTGTGCGTAATTGTAGTGGTACCGACATTCGGTTATCCAGAAGGGGATTTAAAGCTATCTAAGCAGGGTTGCTTAACGAGTGCAACCCTGCTTTTGAGCTTATAAACTGATCTTAAAAGCTGACATTAAAAGCTATAACTTACCGATAAGCCGATAGTGCGGGGTTGCACAATGTAGTCTTTAGCGGCATTGCCCAGGAAGTTCTGGCTGGGTTCGGTGCCCATATATCCTTCTGATAGAATGCCGGTGACACCATCCTCGTTAAACAGGTTGCGCACAAACAGGGCAACCTGCCAGTGCTCGCCATGCACTGCAGTGCTTAAATTAGCCAGCCAGAACCCGGGTAGCTCGATAGCAAAGTTTGGGTTACTGCCCAGGGCATTGCGCGATTCAGACTGATAATACAACCCGGCACTGCTGACCAGATAATACTCTGAACTCAGCGTATAACTATGGCTTATACTGCCACTGAAGGTATGTTCGGCGGTACTTGGCAATTGCTCGCCTTTGCGGGATTGCACGTAACTGCTGGGGCTAGTGGCGCTGCCTGATGGCGCTATCAGGTCGGCAGTCAGTGAGGCATCGACAAAAGAGTAGCCCAGGTTATATTGTACGCTCTGGCTTAAATAGCCTCTCAGTTCCAGTTCTATACCCTGCGATTTTGCCGATTCGCCATTGACGGCCGCGTAAAAGCCCCAGTTTGGCGTGGCAATATTTAACTGTGGATTATCCCAGTCGGCATAGAAAAACGAGACGCCATAAAAGTGTCGGTCGGTACTGCCTTTAATACCCACTTCGTAATTTAACACGCTATCGGCTTCGTAGCTCAGGTAGGCCGGGTTTTCTGCAAATCCGCCGGTAACCGGCACCGCAGTGGTACCGCCCCGCCGATAGCCCTCAGAAATGGTGGCATAAAGCATCGTTTGTGCCGACCAGTCATACGCCAGATTCAGCTTAAATAAAGTACCGTTGTCACTAAAGTCAGATTGCCGGACCGACGCGCCGGGGTAAATTGGCAAATCAATCAGGCTGCTGCTCTTAATGTCGTTTTTAAAATAGCGCATGCCAGCGGTTGCACGTAACACATCGCTAACGTGCCAGGTCAGCTCGCCAAACACTGAGGTATCTTTGACATTGCGGCTATCACGATACAGAAAGTCCTGATCTGTCAGGACACCGCCCCAACTGGCAAGCGTGGCATCAAAGCCACTGGCGCGGGCCCATTCAGAGAAGCCTGGCATCAAACTATCCTGTGCTGCGCTGGTATCCTGATCCAGATAAAACAGGCCGGCTATCCAGTCCAGTTTATTCTGGCCGTTAGACACTAACCGCAGTTCCTGACTGACCCCTTTATCTTCATAGGCGCGTTCAGCGGTAGCCATGGGGCGTGGAGAGCCGCCATAGTAATTACCAAACCAGCCGTTCTTGGCATAAAAACCACTGTTATCGCTGCTTGAGCTGCCCTGGTGATCGTAGCTTGAGGTACTGGAGGTCATGGTCGCAAACCCCATGTCCCACTCTACTTCCAACGCTAAGGCATCAACATCGCGCTCGCTCGGTTCCAGTTGAATAGCACCATTTTCATAGTCGTTGTAGCGGCGCTCTGTGCCATCAACCCAGTTAGTGCCGCGGGTGACCTGACGACGTCTACCAATATCGTCCTGCTGAAACTGATAGGACAACAGGGCACTGAAATTATCTGCCGGCTGCCACAAAAACGCCAGCCGGCCATAATCAATGGCGACCGTATCAGCATCTTTAACCCGCTGAAACAGCGGCCCGCCGTTGGCGAGATCGCCGTTGGCTGCCACGGGCGTGCCCTGGGCATTAAGCTGATAAACATTGGCGTAATCGACAATACCATCATTATCGATGCGGCCAAGATAACCGCGCGCGGCAAATTTATCACTCAGTGGTACGTTTAAGATGATATCCAGATTTTTATTAAAACCATCAGAGCCTTCGCTCTGGCTGAGCACGCCGGAAATTTTAGCGCTGGTGTCCAACAGATCGGGCCGGTTCATTTTGTAACGCACAGTACCGGCGAGCGACCCAGAACCATATAAGGTACCCTGCGGGCCGCGTAATACTTCAACGGCATCGATATCTTTTAAAATAAAGTTCGCAAAAAGTGGGGTGTCGTTGATATAACTGGAGACGGTCGGAACCGCATTCAGGGCGAAGTCGCCATTACCGGCCGAGTCCACGTTCATGCCGCGGATAACGATATTATTAATTACACCAGAGTTGCGATAGCCCCGGTCGACCACGGTAACGCCAGCGATTTCACGCATCATATCAACTGAGTCGATAATGTGTTTCTCTTCCAGCTGCTGACCGCTGATCACTGAAATATTGTACGGTATTTCTTCCAGCGTTTGCGGCCGGCGGGTTGCTGTAACCGTAATGCGCTCAACTTGCTGTTCGGCGTTAGTGTCAGTGTTGCTGTCTTGCGCATGGGCCATATTAAGTAATATGGCAGAGCTTACTGCCAATGCTAAAGGCGCTTTGACAAAGTGGTAACGAAGTCTGGCGGTAGTGGAGGTTTTGGTGTTCATATTCGTTTCCCTGCTGATGTTATTATCTTTTGTTTTACCCTAAACAAAGGGCAGCTTATTGGTTAGCACCAGTTTAAATCGATCCATGGGTCCAGTTTTTGGCTGCAGGCTTTTCTAACGGCCCCAGTGCGTTTAGCGATTCAGATACTGCGGCCGGTTGATACTGTGGAAAAACCACCGGATTATCCCGAAAGCTTTTTAGTGGTTGGCCGAGGCTATGCCAACCCTGGCGCCGCACCCGGCGCAGATAAGCCAGATCCAGCTCGACCACGATAACTTCATGCTGTACTGCGGCCTGATGAATAACTTCACCGCCGGGACCAACCACAATCGACTGGCCCACGCCCATGCTACCGGCAACGTTAATATCGACCATATAGCAGTGGTTCATGGCCGCGTTAGCCCTGGCAATCGCCAGTTCGGCATTGCGGTCAATAGTGTTGGTCAGGGTGGGGTGTAAGATGACTTCAGCGCCTTGCCAGACAAGGGCCCGAATGCTTTCCGGGAACCACATGTCATAGCAGATTGATAAGCCAAAACAGCCAACGCCCGGAATATCAAATACCTTAAAGCTATCGCCGCATGACACGCCAATTTCATAGGGTAAAAATGGGTAAACTTTACGATAGCGGCAATGAACCTTGCCCTCAGGGCTGATGACTGAGCTGGTGTTATAGATATTGTCACCGTCCCGTTCAAACAGTGAGCCATTACACAGCCATAAACCTGCTTCTATCGCCAGTTGCTGATACTTTTGCTCGGTCGGGCCGGGTAACGGTTCAGCAAAGCGCGGCGCCGGGCCATAAGTGCATAGTTCAGGCAGCAGTACCATATCCAGATTAGGATAACGTCGTTTAGCGGCCAGTACCTGCTCACGAATTAGTGGGAAATTATCTTCACCGGGTGCCAGGGCCAGCTGCAGCCCGGCCAGCGTAAAGGTGGTCATAAACACACTCCAATGCCAACTAAGACGGCAATGGCCTTAGTTATTAGTGATGAGTGTTCAGCATAAGAAACCACCGGTCAGCTGAATAGAACCAGTTGCTAAGCGTTTGTAGAACCAGTTAGCAGTCTGGCCCGGCATTATCCGGCGTGTGCAGCACGTAAAAAGCGGAGTCGACCAGCTTGCCCTGGCGGACCCAGTTGATCCGGTTGTCATCAATATACAAGTCAAACCCCAGTACTTCCCCGTATGACCACTGTTGCCACTGCCGGAACCAACGCTCGCCCTCCAGCCACCATTTGCCGGTGTCGTGCTTTTCGTCGTGATATCCCTCAAAACCCTGCATACTGCCGTCAGCAAATAAACGGATCCGGTACGGATCGCCAAAAACCGTACGGCCAATAAATTCGCAGTGGCTGGCAAACTGCTGCAAGGCTTTACCTGTCAGATGCCGGCCAAAATGCTGCAGGCCGGTGTCTTCAACTTGTTCTTCCTGCTGCCATTGCCACATCAGTTTTGCCAACTGGCCAATGCCTTCACGAATTTTATGGCTGGGAATGCTGCTGACGCCCAGCCTGAAGTAATGCCTTGGCTTGCATTTACCGCCATAAAACCGGTTTACCGGCTCAATTAAAATGCCGGCTTTGGCGGCTTCGGCGGCAAAGCGCTCACTATTAAGACGTTGCGGGCCTTCAATCCAGCAAGTGCTACCGCCGACGGTACGTGAGGTAACAATAGCAGTTGATAAGTAGTGATTCAGCGCTTCGCGCATTTGCTGCCAGCGCTCAGCCAGTTCCAGATTTAAACGCCGCATACTTTGATCGTAGTAACCCAGCGACAGGAACAAGCCCATAATGCGCTGGTTGTTAGCCGGAGGATGGCGCAGCACTAATGAGCGCAGTTGTCGCGCTTTGCTGATCAGGGCAGCGGGGCCAACCAGAAAGCCCAGCCGTAGCCCGGGGGCCAGCACTTTTGAAAAGCTGGAAACATAAAGTACCCGGCCGCTTTTATCCAGGCTTTTTACGGCCGGATGTGGCTGACTGATAAAGTTAGATTCACATTCATAATCATCTTCAATAATTAAGAAATCATCCTGCTCAGCCCTGGCAATAAGCTGTTCGCGTTTCGCCAGCGACATGGTGACCGCTGTAGGCATTTGATGACTTGGCGTGACATAAACGACATCGGCATGTTCGGGAATGGCATCAACCGCCATGCCATCTGGTTCTACGTCAACAAATTGCATGGCGCAAAAATTAAGTTGTGCCAGCTGGCGCATCCCCTGATAACCCGGTTCCTCCATTGCCAGCAGGCTCTGGTTGTTGAGTAACAGCCTGGCCAGTAAATACAGAGCTTGTTGCGAGCCCAGGGTAACCAGGATCTCTTCTGGTCGCGCCTGAATGCCGCGGCGGGGTAATACCTTGGTGCGAATTTCCTCAGTCAGCAGCTGGTCGTCATGGTGACCGCTATCTGACGCCCAGGATTTAATTTCGCCAACATTTAAGCTTAACTTAGAGCATTCCCGCCATTGATTAACCGGAAACAGTGACGGGTCAAACTGGCCATCAATAAAAGGGTAGGGGTAGTGCTGCCAGTTGTCAGGGTAGCGCGGTGCGTTGCTTTCGAGTTTCAGCCGTGGCAGCCGTTGCGCCCAGTTTACGGTATCGGTTGCAGTAACGGCAGCAGGGGGCTTAGCGTCAACCGGCGCATGCAGTTCAAACAGCTGTTCGTTGACATAAATACCGCTGCGCTCGCGGCTCACCAGATAACCTTCGTCGATTAACTGTTGATAAGCATGCACCACGGTATTGCGGGCAATACCCAGTTGTTCAGCCAGCTTGCGGGATGACGGCATTTTGCTGCCGCAGGCAAAAAAGCCATTTAAAATAGTTTGGATCAGCTTTTGGATCAGCTGTTGTTGTAAATTGGTACTACCGTCGGGCTCCAGTACAAACAAATGCTGCATAGCTATTCTTATTATTTACTGCAGTTAACCCAGCATAAAGGGCGCCGGCTTGCAGCGCAAGTCCTGCACTTAAGGTTACTGTTCGGTAGTGTTATCCAGCAGCCGGCAGGGATAAAGGGTGACGACTGCCGCTGCGAGTAACATTACCACTGCGACATTAATCAGCAACGGGTATTGGGTGTTGCCGAGTAACAGCGCTGCAATTAACGGCCCTGATGCCAGGCCCATTTTTGAGGCGAAGCCACCCAGTGCCGCCATCTGCCCGGCTTTATCAAACTCGGCACAGATCCCCAGTAAATAGGCCATGCTAAACGCCCAGGTAATGCCCACCGCAATATTGGCCAGCCAGAATACCCAGACCAGGCTGCTGTAGTGCAGGGCGAATGTCGCCAGCGCAGTGATAATAATACCGCTGAATAACGGCAGAGTACGGCCAAAGCGGGTAGAGAACAGTATAACCAGCCCTGAACCCAGAATACCTAACCAGGCAGAGACGCCAAGTGCTGGCGATATGGTGCTCATGGTTAAGCCTGCCTGTTCCCCCAGGTCAATAATATAGGCATAAAGCCCCATATTGGCGGCCTGAAACAAAAACACCGCAAATATTGATGCCAGCAGGGGTTTGCGTTTTACCGGGATTACCGGTTTGCTGGCATCGATAGCACTGACTTTATAATCGCCTAAGAAGGGCAGCATTAACAAGGCGGTGCCGCTAAAAGCGATTAACGCCATAAACAGGATCCAGGAGCCAAATATCGGCACCAACGGCGGAATAACCATAACACCAAGGCCACCCAGCCCGAACTGCACTAACAACAGCATACCGAATGTTTTGTGGACGTGTTCGGTGCGGGCAATGACCGCAAAGGCGATACCAACCAGCAAACCGCCTACTATGCCATGCACGGCTCTGAGCAGTAGCATAGGCAATGGTGCGCTAAGCAGCATTGACAGAAAATCTATGCTAATCAGCAGCACTAATAACAGGGTGCAGACCGGCTTCCAGTGCCATGATTTAACAATAAAAACCGCCACCAGTGCACCCAGCGCCGCGCCATAAATATTGCTGGAGCCGACCAACCCGGCCTCGCGCTGACTGAACCCCAGCCCTTCGATTAAACCCGATACTATCGCCGGCATAATGTTGACATAAAACAAGCCGGCGGTAGCCAGAAACGCCAGTAACACCCGCGCTGCCATGCCATGAGTAGCAACTTTGGGCCAGCGTTGCCACAGGGTGAGTTTATCGGCTAACGGCATTGAGCTGCTGTGTTGGGTCATAACAAACCTGTTTTCTTATTAGAGTTAGTCTCAGCCTATCAGCTTTTTAGCGGCAGCAAAGAACCAGTTAATTCGCAGTGATGGTGCCAGATCAACTCTGGCACCCGCTTTTTTACCTTAACTATTGGCAAACCGGGCTTATTTTTGCCAGCTCATGCACGGTTTGAATAAAGCCGTACTCGTTGTTGTCACTGACATAGTAATACAGCATATCGTTCGGCAACATCACCACGCCAATACCACCAAAGCCTGACATATATGGAACCCAACCTGGCTTCTGGCAATTAAGCTGACTTGAGGCGCTAAGATCATAAGCCCAGAAGCCATAGCGATACCGGCTGCCGGCGGTGCCGGTTGTCAGGCCGCCGTTGCTGCCTTGTTGCAGCGCGTCTTGCAGCATTGGCAGGTTCAGTAACTGCTCAGTGCCAACTTTACCCTGGTCAATGGCCGCAAAGCGTCCCAGTTTCAGCAGATCATCGCTTAGCAAGCTTAAGCCAAAACCGGCCCAGGGCACTGCTGCACTGTCAAGGCTGCGCCGGCTTTGATAACTTAGCGGGCTCAGGTGCAGTGGTTTCCATAGCTCCGCTACCAGTAAATCCTGATAATAGTCGGCCTGGGGCCCCACTTGCTGGCGATAGTATTGCTGCAGGGCGGCGCTAAGCACATAGGTATCTGAACTGTGATAGACAAACAGGCTGCCGGGCGGTGCTTTGCGCGGGTAACTGCAACTATGTTGAATTTTATCGGTATGGCTGGCTTTCAGGAAAAACTCATTGATGGTGTTGCTTGTGCCTTCGTCTGCTGAATCAGCGGCAGAGTCGAAGTTACCGGTGGCCATATCGAGCGTCTGGCCAAAACTGACATCGGCCCAGTGGCTGGCCGGACACTGGCTAACATAGTCACTAATGCTGAGCGCCTTGGCGGAACCAGCAAATTTCTGCTCCAGCCGCATTAAGGCAAAGCCGGCGACCACTGTTTTAGCGGTGGAGTATGATGGCAGCGCCATCACATTGCAGTACGGATAATTACCCTGCCGGCTACTGCAGTTCCCCTGATAATGGACCCCCTGATAATACACGCCATAAGCGCTGAGATGCCCGCTACTCTGATCCGCACCAATGGCTGCAATATTCAGGTCAGCGGTTGAATGATCACTAGCCAGATCTGCCAGTGGCTTTTGTACAATACGCCGGGCCATTTCCTGCAGGTATTGCTGCGTTATCAGCGCGGCGTTGCTGATACGCTGCTGCTGATAACCGGCGGCAAGTTTGCCATGCAGGTTAAATTTGAAGTACTGGCAGGTTTCCTGTGCTATCTGATAAGCCACCCGGGATACAGAACCATCATTCTTAAACAAGAAAGTCATTACGCCGTTATGAATACAATTGGCGTTAACTTCCTGCAAGGCAAACGGTAATGCCACCCGGCTGAAGCCCTGATCGCCAGCCTCCTGCCATACCCTTCCCGGCAGCAAAATATAATCCCAGGATGGATGCCCGGTTGTGATCACCTGCCGCTCGAGCGGAATTAAATGAGTGCCGGTCTGGATAAACTGATAGCTGAACGGCGGCAGGCTATCGGGGTTGGTATAGCTGCCGGCTAAACGGGTACCGTGTTCACTTAATACCCCAGGGGTAATGGTCAGGTTTAAGGTGCCGCTAAAGGTGTTTTCCGGATTGGCGGCATTGGCCGGAATGGCATAGTGGCTGTAATTAACCGGTTGCCCCTGCGCCTCACTTTGCAATTGGCTGAAGGTTAACGCCGTGCGGTTAACCTGGCCATCGCCACTAAAGCAGTCGTAGCTGCATTCGTCCGGCAGCGCAGAAAAACTCTGCAGCATAGCCCACAATAATAGCGCCCGGCATGTCATTGGCGTTTGGCCTTTTTACGGGTAATTATGGCAGTGTGCACTGCTACCGGCTAAGGTAACAGTGCCAGTTTTCTGCTAAAAGTAGATCCAGTCAATGCTTTGTTGCCAAAGCATTGACTAAGCTAACAATAAAATTATGGTGACAGGGTGCCTTGTGGAGCTAACCGATATAAAACTCAGTATGCTTAATCTGGCCTATTTAGAATATGCCGCCAACGGCTTTTATCTGCTGGCTGTGTTTCTGGCGGCGCGTAACAGTATTCATACCTGGTGGCTGGGGATTATTGGCTGTGCTTTGTTTGCGGTGTTGTTTTTTCAGGTGCAGCTGTATGCCGAAAGCATACTGATGCTGTTTTTTATCGCTACCAATGTTGTCGGCTGGTATCAGTGGGGCCGGGCCAGTGGTATTAAGCAAGTTACCACCTCCAGCCCGAAAAATTTAGCATGGTTTACCGGTGTTGCGCTGCTGGTCACCGCCTTGCATGGTTATTTGCTGCATACGCTGACCAACGGCTATGCCCCGTACGTTGACTCATCTATTTTAATGTTCAGCCTGATTGCCCAGTTTCTGCTGATGAACCGCAAGCTGGAAACCTGGTGGTTCTGGTTGCTGGTTAATACCATTGCCATCCCTTTGTATATATCGCGCGGCCTGAATGTGACCGCTATTGTGTACTGCGGTTTTTGGTTTAATGCCTGGTATGGTTTGTACCTGTGGCGAAAGTTAAGCCGCCACCGTAACCTGCAAATTTAAACGCCGAGCTGAGATCTCTTTTCCGGATTTTTCGTATATTTGTGAAAATAATTATACTCCCAGGCGCCTATTGCCCGGGTGTTAGGCGCTTTTACTGCCGAGCTACGTGGATACGTAAGTCGGAGTAGAATGTCTTTACTTCGGAACTAAAGGTACAAAAATGTTTAAGAAAAACAGAATGATCATGGTAGGGATTGCGGTATCGTTGGCTGCACCGGCGATGGCGCGTGCGGCAGATATCGGCTTTACCTACATCGAGGGTGGTATCGTCGGCGGCTTTGTCAACGACATTGAGACATCCGGAGCTGTCTCGGGGAGCGTCCCACTGGATCTTGAAAGCGATGCTGATGGCGGTGGATTTATTGGTGGGGCGTGGCAGCTCGGAGATAATATGCACCTGTTTGGCGAGTATGCATCACTTGGCCAAGAGCTAGAAATACGCAGCGGTACAAGCACTGCAGCAGGTGAGTACGACGTGGAGCGTTGGCGCATTGGTGTTGGTTACCATTACCCTGTCTCAGCCACGTTGGCTTACTACGGTCGGTTAAGCCTTGACCAGCTTGAGTTTAAGGACGCGCGCGCCGCAGGTTTCAATCTGGATGTTGACGCTGACGATAGCGGCATAGGTGCGGAGATTGGCGTTATCTGGGCAGCAACTCCGACTTTGCATCTGCAGGGCAATGCGCGTTACACCCCTGTCGGTGGTATCGCGTCCAGCGGATCGGACCCCTTCGAATCCGACGTCCTGATTGGTGTGAACGGACGCTGGCATTTCCGTCCAAACATTGCACTGGTTACAGGCTACGAGTACGGAAAAATCACGACGTTTAACGTCGGCGTGCGTTTATCGTTCTGAGTGCTGCCAAATGGCCGATGTCAGATAATTCACTAATTCATTTTGTTGCTGCTACAACCAAAGCCGCAGCAGGCTGGCGGCAATTAATGCCAGGTAGGTTAATACACAGCGTCTTAACGGGTCTCCGGGGCAGGCGCTTTTTGCTGGCGATAACATTTATTAGTTATGCGCTTGTTATGTTATTTCTACTACAAGGCATAGTTACCAATCTGCCGCATATTCTTTATTCGCTTTAAACGCTTCGACCTCTAAAGGGGCGTTATCGTACCCATATTTTGCTAAATCCGAGAAGTGCTGAGATATTATGTGATCGAGGCTGCTTCGCTCAATTTGAAGTACGTGTACCAATTCATGAGCTAGCTTTGGCCTATTCAGTTCATAACCATTACGAACATAAATTGAGTAACCGAACACTTGAGCGTTGTTGATGATACCTTCACCAATGAATCCGAGTGCTTCACCTAATGTTTTAAGTGCAAAATTTTCGTACGGGAACGGAACTACATCCACATACACAATCCTTACTTTTTCTGGGTTTTGGATTCCTATATCTTTTGCTAAAGACAATTCTTGTGCATTTAAAGGTGCTCCAGACTCCAGACCTTGTTTATCAGTCTCATATGCCCAGTCAATATACTGTGGTAGTAATATATTTGAGATGATTTTCTCGTATGACAGTATTGATACTATAACGGCAACGACCAATATGAGCGCTGTAAACTTGATGAACTTCATGTATTTCAAATCCTTTTTAAAAGAATTTTAATGGTTTGCAAAAAAATAACACTCAGCTGGCGCTTGTTAGACTGACTTACCATAACTCTTTCACTAACGATATTTTTCCTTCAGTAAAACCGAATAAAACGAGCAATGGTTTTTTCTGCTGCCAAGTTCCGTCTTTCTGTATCACTCCATGGGAGTATTCAACCGCCACATGATTTTTCCCGGGAATTGCGTTTAAAACTCGCTGTTCATTTTCATTACTATTTTGATAAGCACCACGTTCCAGGTTTCGAACAAAAGCTTTGCGCCATGACTCTTTGTCAAAATTAGCTTCATATTCCACGTGAATATATTTGACATCAGCATGCATCAAGGACAACAAATAATCGATATCTTTGATGCTCGAACCTTTGATGCTGACTTTGTCCAGGGCTTTGAAATAACTGTTGATTTGGTCCATCTGACAACTGGTGTCACAATCGTTTGCGAGGGCTTTATTTGCAAGACACAGCCATATTACTAGTAAAAAAAGTGCATAAATAGACTTCATTACGATTCCTTGTTAAGTATGCCTAACACTTATTCGGCGGGTCGACCCACACTTAAACACAGGTAAACCCGTGTTTGTAAATTTAATGTACAGAACACTACACCGCTTTTTTATAACTTACAACAACTTATGGGGACAGGTGTTTCTGATAGAGGCTAAAACCTCTTTTGAAGGAGCCGGGGAGAGTTTGAGCCACTGCCGCAAGGCACGGGGTGAGTTGCCCCGTCGAGTGAGGAAGTGTGTTGTATCCGGCATGCTGGCGCTAAAATGTGTTGTCTGACTTATTTTCTTTAAGCCCTCACACCATGACTAAATTTGCAGTCAGAAAAAATTTGATAGCTTTGAATTGGTTTAATTTCAATAATGTTGACCTTACCAATAAGATCCTGTTCTGTTCTTTTAACAGCTTGAAAATACATTGGTAGAAATCCATCTTCATTGGATAGTTCCAAATAAGGATAGTCAGTTACTTTCCAAGATCCTGTTTTAGTTGCCATTTTATTTTCATTTTTATATGTTACCGTATAAATATTATTACTATGCAGCTCAATTTCCACTTGAGCATCACAATAAGTTCCTACGTATCTTTGAGATAGTTCATCATATATCTTCAATTCGCTTCTTATTAGCCCCTCAGGTAACAGAATTACCCCCAAGCTGTTTTTCCCGTACCAGTGGTTACCTTTAACAAGGTTTTCTAATTTAATTTTCGACCAGCCTAGTTTTGATAACGAATCTAAAGCAGTACTTAGATGATCCATATCTATAAGAAAAGGGGAGTAAATTATAGTGGACTCATTAATGCTGTCAGGAATTGAGAGCGTGTTTTTAATCACAGTAAACCTCTTATTTTCAAGCTCTGTCGTTATTTTCTGTGATTCTTCTTCTGATAAATACTTAGTGTATAAATGGACTTTTGTATTTGTGCATCCCGCTAAGAACATAAGGAAAAAAATGACTAATTTAGGGTGCACTTTTTTGTTCATTCTCATAGGTTTATGCCAATAATTTAGCGCGGAAAGCCGCGCAGCGGCTTGAAGTCACAGCTAGCGGGTTTTGGTAGCGATTGGTATGCGCAGCTAAACCCAAAATTGCCACCATTTTTTGCTGGCCCTTTTTAGACGCTGAGCGGCTTCGTAATTTGCAATATTTTGGTTTACATCGCTTTGGTTTTCGTTCTGTTCCGTATCTTTAGCTTTGGTTTTTTTGTCTAAGTATGCTCTTTGTGCCTTATGGTAATCACGGAACCAAAACAACGGAGCAATGGTTACAAAGGCAACAGGAATTATGACGGTTACGTATTGGACTTGAAAGTAAATCAGAACGGCGGCAATAAGTACTGCTAATACGCATATCACGGCGTAGTCCCTGTGATAATTTTTTGGTTTTTCAGGTTCGTTAATCATAAATTACTTCTGTGCATAACACCTTGAGCTAAGCCGCGTGCCGGGGGCACGTTGGCTTGAATGATAGGTTAGGTATTACCTGAATCAGGGGCTTGCTTCTTCTCATTCCGATGTGGGCTGTGCCTTTTTGCGAGAAGTATTCCTATTGCAACCCCGATCGCTATGCCCGGGCCAATACCGATAGCAATGTTGCCTATCACCAAGCCCAATGCGATTCCAACTGCCACGCCAATTGAAATCCCAGCGCCGATGTAGCGTTTCTGATTGTCATCGTATTCGGTCGACATTCGAATTCTCCAGTAATGCCTAACACCCAAATTTAGCGCAGTAAGCCTCGCAACGGGTTGACGTCGCAGCCAGCGCTTTTTGCTGGCGATAATATCTGATCGCTATGTTTTGATTGGTAGTGTTCAAAATTCTGTGTCATTTCATTAAACTAAGCGAAAAAGAGATG
>CAXBHB010000016.1:0-91637 GCA_963975465.1 uncultured Chromatiaceae bacterium | reverse complement strand
AAACGCGAGCAACTTGTTGCGAGTCGAGCGCCCAACGGGCGCGTTTTTGATGGCGCTTGTTATAAGCCATCTTTGGCACCATGCGTAAACAGTAAAAATTTTGGAGCATAGCCCGTGATTGTTACATGGCCAAATATATAGCCCATTAAAAAAGTAACTGCCGTGATAACCCAAATAAAATGGTCATACGGCTCAGTGAAAGCAATAAAAATTATCATTGGGACTAGCAGAAGTGACAATACAAAAATAAAGCCTGATAGCACCCTTAAAGGAGTTCTAACTTGTGCTAATTGCTCCCTCGATATACTCATACTTCCCTTGGCTTATAACGCCGCCCACAGGGGCCGTAGTGGAGGTGATTGTTTTGTGCGAGCGTAGCGAAAAGCACAAAAAAAGCGCCGGAACGGAGGTCCAGCCCGCTTGCGGGCGAGCCTGATGGGCCTTGTTAAGTGCGCCAACTTACATGCCTACCTTAAAGTATATTGCCAAAATAAATGCTAACACAACTACACATACAGGAATGACGAGATACACAAAACAGGCAAGAATTCGGCTTTTTGGCAGCCAATACTGCCGAGCTTTAAACTTCTTTGCCTTTACTATAAGTGGAAATGTGGTCGCCCAAACGAATATAACTACAACCCCGGAAAACACCTTGCCTATTTCTATGAAGGGCGATGCAACAAAAATTATTGCGCCTACTACCACAACCAATGCAAACAACCATACTGCGAGTGATCTGTCGGTTGCCATACAGCCTTTATTGCAATATCCGCAAATTGTTGGCGCCCAGTTATCCATACCAAGGACATCGAGTATCTTCATTTTTCTATTACAGTGTGGGCAGTATGTCATGGGAGCACTTAACAGCTTAATAGTTTGCAACGTCCACGCTTTCACACGATGTAAATTACATTCTATCTTTTGTAAATGAATTGAAGTTACCCAATAACTATCAGTAAATCAACATATTTTTGGTGTGGTTTGCGGTACGCCTTGATGAAAGCGTGGTTTAAGCTTGCGATTAACTTGCTTACAATAAATTTACCAACTACTGTATATTTATACACGCCCATCTATTTCGGAGTGGTAACTTATGCCATCCCCTTTTTTACAGTACATTACTGAATTTATGTATGCCCGTCGCTACGCAAAAAGAACTATTGAAACTTATGTTTATTGGGTTAAGTTCTATATTTTGTTTCACAATAAACAGCATCCTTCGTCACTAACCGACCAGGATGTTGAGGCCTTTTTAAACTTTCTGGCAAATCAGCGCAATGTAGCACCTCGAACACAGGCTACCGCATTAAATGCGTTGAGTTTTCTGTACAGCAAAGTTCTGCAAAAACCGTTATCACTTGATCTGAGTTTTAACCGCTCACAGCTCTCCCCAAAACTACCAGTGGTATTAACCCGGGCTGAAATTACTGCGCTGTTAACGGTGGTCGACCCTAAATACAAACTGCTGACTCAGTTAATGTATGGCAGCGGATTACGCCTGATGGAAGCTGTTAGATTGCGCGTGCATGACATCGATTATGATTACTTGTCAGTGATGGTGTGGCAAGGTAAAGGCAATAAAAACCGCCGGGTAACTCTGGCACCTGAGTTGTTGCCGGCCCTGAAACAGCAAAGCCAGTATGTTTTACAATATTTTCAGGCTGATCTGGCTAACCCTGCGTATGGCGGAGTCTGGTTGCCTTTTGCTTTAGCCCGAAAAAATCCCAGCGCACCGAAACAAATGGGTTGGCAGTACCTATTTCCCTCTGGCAAGCTGAGTATTGATCCTGACCGCAAACTACTTCGCAGACATCATCTGGATGAAACATGTTTAAGGCGGGAAGTTAAAATAGCCGCCAGAAAGGCCAGAATAAGTAAAAATGTCACCTGCCATACCCTGCGCCATTCATTTGCAACTCATCTTCTGGAAAGTGGCGCCGATATCCGTACCGTGCAGGAACAACTCGGTCATTCGGATATTCGTACAACTCAGATTTACACCCATGTCCTGAAGCAAGGCGCCAGTGGGGTTAAAAGCCCGCTGTCGATGCTGTTGTAATTATGCGGCTACTTTCACATTCGCTGCATTGCGTACAAGTATAAGTACAACTACAATGCATCCTATATTTGTAAACACAGAGATATCACTAATGGATACCATGAGTTATTCAGCTTTTCGCGCCCAACTAGCCACAACTTTAGACAAGGTTAACGACGACCATAAGCCGGTACTTATCACCCGGCAAAACGGTAAACCAGCGGTTCTCATCAGCCTTGAAGACTTTCAGGCTTACGAAGCAACGGCCTACCTGATGGCCAGCCCGAAGAATGCGGCACGTTTAAACCAGGCTATTGCCGAAGTCGAATCAGGTAAGCTGCTGATAAAAGAGCTAATTGAGGAATGATGTTAACCTTTGCCCAAACTGCATGGGAAGATTATCTGTACTGGCAACAAACAGATAGAAAAATGCTGAAGCGAATTAATACGTTAATAAAAGAAATAGCCAGGCAGCCATTCGCAGGCATCGGTGACCCGGAGCCTTTAAAGCACAACTGGTCAGGCTATTGGTCACGACGGATAAACCGGGAGCATCGGCTGGTTTACAAAGTGACCGACCATCAGATTGTTATTGTGCAGTGTCGATATCATTATTAGCTTTTGTTGTTCTTCACCCGCTGCCACAGCGCTTCCATTTCATCCAGGTTACTTTGCTGCGGGCTTTTGCCTTCGGCAGCCAGTAGTTGCTCTACCCCGCGAAACCGCCGCTCAAATTTACTGTTGGCGGCGCGTAACACCGCTTCGGGGTCCAGCTTGTGTTTGCGCACCACATTAACCAGCGCGAACATTAAATCGCCCAGCTCTTCTGCCAGTTCCGGACTGCCGGCAGCAGTTTGCTCGACTTCCAGTATTTCTTCTTTCACTTTATCCCAGCAGCCATCTACTGTCGGCCAGTCGAAGCCGACCGTGGCGCAGCGTTTTTGCAGTTTATTTGCCCGGCTGAGGGCCGGCATGGCCTGCGGAATGTTGTCCAGCACACTGTGCTGGCCGCTTTCTTTACGTTCGGTGCTTTTTAAGGCTTCCCAGTTTTGCAGCACCGTTTCCGCAGTATCTGACGTTTTGGTGTCAGTTATTTCGCCAAACACATGTGGGTGGCGTCGCTCTAATTTATCGCAAATAGCCGAGACGCAATCGTCAAAAGCAAAGCGGCCTTCTTCTTTGGCCAGCTGGGCGTAAAACACCACCTGAAACAGTAAATCGCCCAGCTCGTCTTTTAACTCGTCAAAGCTTTGCCGGGCAATGGCGTCAGCCACTTCGTAGGCCTCTTCCAGGGTGTAGGGCACAATAGTGCTGTAGCTTTGTTTAAGGTCCCACGGGCAGCCGGTTTCGGGATCCCGTAACCGGCTCATTATGTTTAAAAGACGCTGAATGTTATCTGCCACGCTACTCTCTTCTGATATTTATAACGGCTTAATGGTGAAAGCGTTTCGCTTCTATTACGTCATCTATCTGGCTGACTTTACTAAGCAGTTTGTTCAGTGAGTCCAGGTTATACAGCTCCATGGTCATATTAATGACCGCGGTTTGCTCTTTAATGTCTGACGTGCTGCTCATTTTAGTCACATTGGCTTTTTCATTGGCCAGAATACTGGTGATATCACGCAGCAGACCATTGCGGTCGTGCGCCACGATCCGGATATCAACCTCATAGCCCGAGGCATATTTGTCCCCCCAGGTGGCGTCGACCACCCGCTGTGGCATGCTGTCCTGCAGGGTTTTAAACTGGTCGCAGTCATCGCGGTGAATGGCGATGCCCCGGCCCTGGGTGATAAAGCCAATAATGGCATCACCCGGCAGCGGCTGACAGCAACCCGCCATATGGGTCAACAGGTTGCCCACGCCCTGCACCACCACATCACTCTTGCTTTTGGCCGCCGGCAGCGGTTTGGTTTTTAATCGTGGATCAATTTCCGGCAATGCCAGCTTGCCGCTCTGGCTTTGGATAAAGTGCACCACCTGAGTCACTTTAATTTCACCGCCACCAATACCAACTAACAGCTCGTCCATCGAATTAACGTTAAAGCGGCTGAGCACTTTGGCCGGGTATTCCATTACCAGATTTAAGCGGGTCAGTTCGGTGTCCAGCAGCTCTTTGCCGGCAGCCAGATTTTTATCGCGGTCCTGCAACCGGAACCAGTACTGCACTTTAGAGCGGGCGCGGCTGGATTTTAAATAGCCTAAATTCGGGTTTAACCAGTCGCGGCTGGGGTTTGGTTCACGGCCGGTTAAAATTTCCACCTGGTCACCGGTTTTCAGCTGATAAGTAAAGGGCACAATGCGGCCTGAAATTTTGGCGCCAATGCAGCGGTGGCCCACATTTGAATGCACATAATAAGCGAAATCGAGCGGGGTGGAGCCAATCGGTAAATCGACAATATCGCCTTTGGGGGTAAACACATATACCCGGTCTTCAATGACCTGGGTACGCAACTCTTCGGCTAAATCGGTACCGGCTAAGTCGGTGCCATCCACCACATCTTCCTGCCATTGCAGCAGTTTGCGCAGCCAGCCGATTTTTTCATCATTGGCCACCACTTTATTGCCACCCACTGTGCCTTCTTTGTAACGCCAGTGTGCTGCCACGCCTAATTCGGCGTCTTCGTGCATTTGCCGGGTACGGATTTGGATTTCCACCGCCCGGCCCTGCGGCCCCAGTACCACGGTATGAATAGACTGATAGCCGTTTTGTTTGGGGGTAGCGATATAGTCATCAAACTCTTTGGGTAAATGGCGCCAGCCGGTATGGACAATACCCAGCGCGCCGTAGCAATCCTGCACCCGCCCGGTAACTATCCGCACCGCCCGGATATCAAACAGCTGCTCAAAACTCAGCTGCTTTTTCTGCATCTTCTTCCAGATACTGAAAATGTGTTTTGGCCGGCCATACACTTCAACATCCAGTTTCGCGTCCTGCATTTTCTGGCGAACCGAGCCGACGAAATCCTGCATATAGTGTTCGCGGTCCAGCCGTTTTTCTTCCAGTAGAGAGGCCACCTGCTTATACACACCCGGGTGCAGATAGCGAAAGGCTAAATCTTCCAGTTCCCACTTTAACTGGCCGATACCCAACCGGTTGGCCAGCGGTGCAAAAATCGCGTTGGTTTCTTTGGCGGCCAGTACCCGGGTTTCTTCATCGGCATCTTTTACTTCGCGCAAATAACAAATTTGTGCGGCCAGCTTTAATACCACTGCCCGCACATCTTCCACCATGGCCAGCAACATTTTACGTAAATTATCGGCTTGCTGCGGGTTTACACTTTGATTGGCGCCGGTAGGAATGGTGCGGATGGCGTCCATCTGCTGCACCGAATGCAACAAACCAACAATAGTAGGAGTAAACTCTGCAACCAGCTTTTCTTCGCTCAGTAAGTGTGCGTCAAATGCCGGAAATAATAAAGCGGCCAGTAAAGAGTCATGGTCCATTTTCAGGTCGGCCAGAATTTCAACCTTTTCCCAGCCGGTACGCACCTGGGCAATACTGTCATCCAGGCCTTGTTGCTTTAACCAGGCGCCGCAATTAAGCAACGCGCTGATCTTTTTCTCAGTCAGTCCCAACGAACACAACCACTCCAGCGTGTCGCCGCCATGATAGCCACTACTATGAGATTGCCGAACCCTGACCATGAAATCCCCTTATTTTTTAGCAACCTTGCTGAACAACGCCATTAGCTCCAGATGACTGGTATGCGGAAACATATCGATGCCAGACAGCTTTTGCAGCTGATAACCCCGGGCCAGCAATACGCGGGCATCGCGGGCAAAGGTCGCGGCATTGCACGACACGTACAATATTTGTGCCGCTTTAAGCCCAGCCACTTGCTCTATCGCGCCCTGCGCTCCGGCCCGCGCCGGGTCCAGCACAACTTTGGTGTAAGGTTGCTGAGACCAGGGCGCATCGGGCCAGGGCAAGTGTAAATCAGCCTGGGCAAAGCTGACATTGCTAAGACCATTAAGCCTGGCATTGGTTGCGGCCTGTTGCACCATTTTGGCCACGCCCTCTACCCCTTGCACTGTTTTGGCGGCCCGGGCCAGGGCCAGACTGAAATTACCGATGCCGCAATATAAATCCAGTACGCTATCATCAGCATTAAGCTGCAGCCAGGCCAGCGCCTGGCTGACCATCTGCTGATTAATATCGGCATTAACCTGTATAAAATCGCCCGGTTGAAACTGTAAATCAATTTGCTGCTCTGCCAGACTATAGCCCGGTAGCGGTGTGTCAGCCTGCCAGGCTTGCCGTGCCTCACTACCATCATCACCCAGAAAAAAGGCCTGTGGCCAGCATGCAGTAAAACTTTGCTGTTGTGCCGGCGTTAAGGGTTTAACGTGGCGCACCACCACATAAGGCCGATCGCCGGCAGTAAACAGTTCCAAATGGGTTATTACTGCCGGATCAGGTAAGGCTTTGATCACCGGCGGCAATAAGGTAAACACCGGGGCTAACTGCGGGCTTAACATGCTGCACTCGCTAATAGCGGTAATCTGTTTGCTGCTTTGTCCCCGAAAGCCGACACTCAGCTGGCGGGTCTTTTTATCGTACCATACTCCCACTCTGGCTTTCCGCCGGTAGTGGCTGGCTGGCCCACTCAGCATAGGTTGCCAGGGCAGTGTGTCCAAACCGGTCTGATGGCGAATAAGCGTATCAATGCCCTGCTGCTTTAACTGCTGCTGCAAAGCCGGGGCCAGGTACTGCAGCTGACAACCACCGCACACATTAAAATGCGGGCAGAAAGGGCTTTGCCGGCCAGCAGATGCTACCAGCACTTTGCTGGTGCGGGCTTTGAGAAAGCCGGGTTTATCTTCCAGTACCTGCACCTGCACTTTTTCACCTGGCAGTGCACCGCTGACAAAGGCAATTTTCTGCTTATAGCGACCCAGGCCATTGACCTCATAGTCGGTGCTGTCAATTTCGAGGGTAAGGGTTGCCTTATTCAGGCTGGCTTTAGCCTTTGCTTTATATAGTGTGACCATCTGAGCTCTTTACCATCTGAAGTCTGTGCTGTAGGCAATTAGAAATTGTTATGTCATTATGGACCGGACCGCAACTATTGTATCAAGCCTTGGCACGAATGACGAAAATTGCTTTACGTTACTGGATATTACTTTGCACTTTGCTTCCCGCCTTACTGGCCAGTGCTGGCCTGGGGGGCTACTTTGCTTATAGTAAGTCGGCAGAATTACAGCGCAACCTGGTGACCCAGGCCCGTAATATTTCGCTGCCGCTGGCGATTAGCAGCGAATTGTTGCTGGCCGGCAACAATATTGCCGCCATAGAGCAACTGCTGAACACCAGTCACCGTCTGAACTCGCCGGTGGTCAGTAATATCGTGCTGTTTAACAGCGCAGGCGAACCGCTGGCCAGCAGTAATCCGCAGTTTCCGGCTGCAGATTACCCCAAATGGCCTGCCGGTCAACATAAAGCCCCGGGCCAACTGATACCGTTTGCCGGATCCCAGTTAAGCTATCAATCGCTGTCATTTAACAGTAGTCAGCCAGGTTCTGCTGCCTATATTCTGCTGCACCTGCAAACCGAGCAAATTCTGTTGCAGGTGCAGCAATACCAGCTGCATGTTGCCCTGTTAGTTAGCGCGGTTGTTTTGCTGTGTATTTTACTGTGCATATTACTCAGAAAAAAAGTGCAGCCGGTACTGCGTAAACTGCAATTGCAATTACAACAATTACAGGCAGGACAGTATTCACAGCAGCAGAATTTTTCCGGCATTAACGAGCTGGACATGCTTCAGCATGGTATTAACCGCTTAAGCCAGCAGCTCACGTCGCTGGAACAGGAAATGCAGCAAAATATTGAGCAGGTAACCAGTGATTTACAGCTCAGTATGGAGCAGCTCGAAGTACAAAATATTCAGCTGGATTTCTCTAAACGCAAAGCAGTAGAAGAAAACCGGCAAAAATCTGAGTTTCTGGCTAAAATGAGCCACGAATTGCGTACCCCGCTCAACGGCGTTATTGGCTTTACCCGTCAGTTACTGAAAACCCAGCTTAGTGCCAATCAATATGACTACCTGACCACCATTCAAAAATCAGCAAATAGTTTGTTGCACCTGGTCAATGACGTGCTGGACTTTTCCAAACTGGAAGAAGGCCGGATGTCGATTAACCCCGAGCCTTTTTCACTTCGTGATTTACTGAACGATGCCACTGAGCTGCTTGCTGCCAATGCGTTTGATAAACACCTTGAGCTGGTGATGATGATTGATAGCGGCTGCCCCGACGACCTGGTTGCCGATCCCGGCCGCCTGACCCAGGTGCTGATGAATATTGCCGGCAACGCGATAAAATTTACAGAGCACGGCAGCATTGTCATTCGGGTCAGTGCTACCTTGCTGAATGAAGATCACCTTATTCTGCACTGCTCAGTGCAGGATACCGGCAGGGGGATCAGCGAGGACAAACAGAATCAGCTGTTTCAGGGCTTTACCAGCAGCCAGCCGGCCGATCAACATAGCGGCTCAGGCCTGGGGTTGATGATCTCGCAGCGGCTGGTGCAGGCCATGGGCGGTAATATTGGTTTTGAAAGTAAAGCGGCTGAAGGCTCAACTTTCTGGTTTACCATTAAATGTCAGCGTCATCATTTATCTGTGGCCGAACCCCTGCCCACTGACGTCCTGGATGGCAAAACGCTGCTGTATTTTGAACCGCAACAATACTCGCGGGAAGCCACCCTGAACTTACTGCACAGCTGGGGGCTACAGGTTACCGCATGCGCGACCAAAGGCCAGTTGCAGCAGGCGCTAAATCATGGCCAACATTATGATGTTGGTTTAATTGGCCGTGCTATTGCCATTAATCAGGTCAATCTGGTTATTAATCTGGTACAGCAAATTCAGCCAAGCTGCAATTATACCTATTTGCTGGTGAACACCCTGTCACCAAATTTACGTGAAGCTATGCTGGCCTCCGGCGCGAATGCCTGCCTGCCCAAGCCCACCCATCAACGGAAACTGGCCATTGCCCTGGCAAAACCCTATTTAGATCAGGCAAAACATCTGCCCGCCCCGGAAGCCCCGCCCAAAGCAGCACTGAAGGTGCTGACGGTAGATGACAACGACGCTAATCTGAAACTGATTAACACCCTGCTGACCGAGTTGGTTGATCAACTGGAATCCGCTAAAAACGGTGCGGATGCCTGGCAAAAAGCCACCCAGCATGTCTATGACATTATTTTTATGGATATTAATATGCCGGTGATGGACGGCATAAGTGCCTGCCAGCGGATCCGCCAAAGCTCGTTAAACGAACACACTCCCATTATTGCGGTAACTGCACATGCCGTTGCCGGTGAGCGGGCCCGCTTATTGTCGCTGGGTTTTAACGAGTTTTTAAGTAAGCCGCTGGATGAAAAAATGCTGCACTATACCTTGCAGGAATTTTGCCCTCTGGTAGCCCTGACAGCGCCACAAAGTGAAGCGTCACAAAGCGATGCGGCGTTAGGTAGCGGCAGTAAAGGCCTGATAGACTGGCAAATTTCATTGCAGCGTGCCGGCGGCAAACCAGAGCTAGCCAAAGACATGTTGCAAATGTTGCTGACCAGTTTGCCCGAAACCCAGCAAAAGCTGAACGAGGCCATTAACGCTGACCACGCCGAGCAACTGTTGCAGCTGATCCATAAGTTACATGGTGCTTGCTGTTACACCGGCGTACCAGCGCTGAAAGCCCTGGCCGAGACGCTGGAAACCCAATTGAAAAGTGGTATCGGGCTGGCGCAACTGGAACCGGAGTTGTTTGAACTGGATGATATTCTTAGTGCATTGTCTCAGTTGGATATCAGCGCCTTGCTTAACGCTGAGCTTCCAGAATAACCGTCGCCATGGCATAGGCCTGCTCGTCACTCAGCGATAACCAACAGTGACTAACTCCTAACCCTGCTGCCAGCTCTGCCGCAAAACCACTGAACTGCAATTGCGGCCGGCCATGCTGGTCGTTACTGATTTCAATATGCTGAAATGACACGCCGCGGCCAATGCCGGTACCCAGTGCTTTGGCGGCGGCTTCCTTAGCGGCAAACCGTTTAGCAAAATAGCGGCTTGCCAGAGCATGGTCCGCAAATCGCTGTTGTTCAGCCGCTGTCAGTACCCGCTTCACCAGGCCTGGCGTGCGAAGCAGGCTTTGTTCAATCCGGCTTATTTCAACAATATCGGTACCTAAGCCAATAATTGCCATTAACGTCTGGCCTCTGTCATCAGTTTTTTCATGTCAGATACTGCCGCCGCCAAACCACTGAAAATGGCTCTGGCCACAATGGCATGGCCAATATTCAGTTCATACATTTGCGGTATTGCCGCTATGGCTTGCACATTGTGATAGTGCAAACCGTGACCGGCATTAACCGTAATCCCCAGCGATGCCGCATAAGCCGCTGCTTCAGTAATTCTGGCAAGCTCTGCCTGTTGTAGTTTACCGTCTGTCATTTCAGCATAACGGCCAGTATGGATCTCAATATAAGGGGCACCCACTTCAGCTGCGGCGTCTATTTGTGCTTTGTCGGCATCAATAAACAATGACACCAGAATGTTGTCCGCGGCTAACTGGCTTACCGCGTCGCGTATCCGGCTTAACTGGCCCGCAACATCCAAGCCTCCTTCTGTTGTCAGTTCCTGACGTTTCTCTGGCACTAAACAGCAGAAATGGGGCTTTAACTCACTGGCGATGCCCAGCATTTCATCGGTTACTGCCATTTCAAAGTTAAGCCGGGTACTCAGGCTCTGCCGGAGTAAAAACACATCGCGGTCAATAATATGGCGCCGGTCTTCCCGTAAATGCACCGTGATACCATCGGCGCCCGCCTGCTCTGCCACCAGTGCCGCGTGCAAGGGTTCTGGGTAACTGGTTCCACGGGCCTGGCGTAACGTTGCCACGTGGTCGATATTGACACCAAGATAAATAGGGCTCATAACGGCTCCGGCTTAAAGTTTGAGGTGAACAGGGCGCGGCTGCTCAGCGGCTTGTCACCCAGTAACGGGGTGAGTAGCTGCCGGCTGACTTGCTTAGCCACTTTATGGGTAGTGCTGTGCTGCCAGTCGTGCTGACCAATTGCCAGCAGCGCGGCACCTGGCCAGCCAACCTGAACAGCCACGAAGCCTTGCTCTGGCTGCCATAAATAATCTGTATCAGCATGCAGTGCTGCACCGCTGGCATCATGCTGCCAGTCAACCTGCAGCCCCAACTCACTGAGCAAGGCGAATTCAAATTCGCGCAAACAGGGTTCCAGCTGCTCAGACTGTTGCTGAGCCTGTTGCAATGCCGCCAGGCTTTGCTGGTAGTAGTTAAATAGCTGCTCTGCAGCCATATCATCCGGCCATAACCGGCAAATCAGCTCATTAAGGTACAGCGCACTGAATAAGAAACGTCCCGCAAAGCGACTGGCGGGTGCCAGCTCATCTAAGGTACGCACCGTTTTCAGGCTACTGCGACCCGTCAACGCTACCGTAAACAACTGGAATGGCTGCAACGCATAGCGTTGCTTGCCCTGGCGTTTGCGGATAACAGCAGACACCCGCCCTTGCTCCGGCATTAACAGTTGCAGCAGCAGTTTGTCGTCCTGAAACGGCCTGCTATGTAAAATATAGGCGGGACATAGCGGCTGCATAGGCTCAGGCTCTGCTCCTCACTGCACTCAGTCCTCGCCATAGCCGAGGCTTCGCAACGCACGCTCGTCGTCAGCCCAACCTGATTTCACTTTTACCCACACTTGCAAAAATACCGGCTGTTCAAGCATGGCGGCCATATCAAGCCTGGCTTCCGTGGCAATGGTTTTAATCCGCTCACCTTTGTTACCAATAACCATCCGTTTCTGACTTTCCCGCTCAACCAGTACCAGTGCCGCAATGTGGAAATGTTTTTCTTCCCATTTAAAGCGTTCAATTTCGACGGTAACCGAATAGGGCAATTCGTCACCCAAAAACCGCATCAGTTTTTCGCGGACAATTTCTGCTGCCATAAAACGCTGTGAGCGGTCAGTAATATAATCTTCCGGGAAAAAAAACTCACAAAGCGGTAAATGGCGCTGTACCACTTTTCTCAGCGCGTCGACATTGTCGCCACTCTCTGCCGATAATGGCACCACATCGACAAAGTTAAGCTGACTGCCCAGCTTCTGTAAGTGCGGCAATAGCTCCGACTTATCTTTGTATAAGTCGACTTTATTGACGACCAGCACCACCGGCTTTTGTGCCTGGATTAGCTTATTTAATACCATCTGATCGTCATCGTTCCAGCGGGTGCCTTCTACCACAAACAGCACCAGCTCAACATCGGCAATAGAGCTGGATGCAGCTTTATTCATCAGCCGGTTTATCGCCCGTTTTTCTTCAATATGCAGCCCTGGTGTATCAACATACACGGTCTGGTAATTGTCTGCGGTATCAATGCCAACAATACGGTGACGGGTCGTTTGTGGTTTTTTGGAGGTGATACTGACTTTCTGGCCAACCAGCTTATTTAATAACGTAGACTTACCGACATTAGGCCGCCCGACAATAGCCACTAAACCGGCATAAGTGGTTGGCGCCGCCTGAGGCGTTGGCACGAAGTTATCGTTCATTTTTAATCTGTTCCAAAGCCGCGTTGGCGGCATCTTGCTCGGCTTTACGCCGCGAGCTGCCAGTGGCAGTAATAGGTTTAATACCCGGCACACTGCAACGGACAGTAAAGGTTTGCTGATGCGCTTCGCCTGTTGTTGCAATGACATCATATACCGGCAGCGCTAAGCGTAAACCTTGCAGATATTCCTGCAGACGGGTTTTTGAGTCTTTCTGCTCACCCGGGGCAATATGCTTTAAGCGCTCACCAAACCACACCAGGATCCGTTCACGGCAGGCTTCCATACCGCGGTCTAAAAAGATAGCACCTAAAATAGCCTCCAGCGCGTCGGCCAGAATGGATTCACGCCGATGACCGCCGCTTTTCAGCTCACCCGGACCCAGCCGCAAGTACTGGGCAATAGCAAGTTCCTGGGCAATTTCTGCCAGGGTGACCCCTTTTACTAGTGCCGACCGCATGCGGGTTAAGTCACCTTCACGGGTTTGCGGAAATTGTTCAAACAGGGTTTGGGCGATGATCATGCCCAGCACCGCATCCCCTAAAAACTCCAGCCGTTCGTTATGTTTACCTTTGCAACTCCGGTGGGTTAAGGCTTGCTCCAGTAATTCGGGTTGCGCAAACTGATAACCCAGTTTAGTCATTAATGGTTTAACCGGTTGTAGCATCAGTGAACCCTATTCAATTTTACCAAGACGTTCAAACCTGACACCCACCGGCACCCAACCCGGCAACCAACTGTTTGGGTCGTCACTGAACTCAAAACTCATCCAGATAAATACCGCTTTACCAACCAGATTATCAGCTGGCACAAAGCCCCAGAACCGGCTGTCCTGGCTGTTATCGCGGTTATCACCCATCGCAAAATAGTGGCCTTCAGGCACAATAAATTCGTCTATCGCCGTACCCGATTGCTGGTGAAACTGCCGAAACCGGTCCGGGGCAGTCGGGGTGACTAAAATATCATGGCCATGCTCACCCAGAGCTTCACGAAAACGAAGTTGCGGTGTTTGAGCCAGTGTATATTCATTGTCGGCGACCGGCGTTAAGTTAATCCGCTCGAGGCTACCACAACCCGTGGTTTGGCCTTGTGCACAGGCCTTTTCAATATAGAGTTGTTTATTGCGGTAAATTATCCGGTCACCGGGCAAGCCGACTATGCGCTTAATAAAATCAACCGTGGGTTGTTGCGGATATTTAAACACTGCCACATCGCCATGTTCAGGCAAATTATTGTGATACAGGGTTTTGCGCCAGACCGGGTCTTTTACGTCATAAGAAAATTTTTCTACCAGAATAAAATCACCGACCAGCAGGGTCGGCATCATTGAGCCGGAGGGAATTTGAAACGGTTCAAATAAAAAGGAGCGAAACAAGGTAATAGCCGCGATAACCGGAAAAATCGATTTCGCGGTTTCCACCACGGCCGGCTCTTTTAATACCGCATCGCTGGTTGCCAGCGGTAACTGACCTGCAGCATTACTTTGCGCTAACACCAGCCGCTCTTTTCGGCGGGGCGCCAACACTAAGGCGTCCAGCAGCCAGATCAGGCCGCTGGCAAGGGTCAGTAACACTAAAAAAATTGCAAAATAACCGGCCATGCGTTTTCCTTCTAATTGCCTGCGGTTTACTTACCTACTTTAAGAATGGCCAGGAAGGCCTCTTGCGGCACTTCAACGTTGCCTACCTGCTTCATGCGCTTTTTACCGTCTTTTTGTTTTTGCAGGAGTTTTTTCTTGCGGCTGATATCACCGCCGTAGCATTTAGCCAACACGTTTTTACGCATTTGCTTAATGGTGGTACGGGCAATGACATGATTGCCGATTGCCGCCTGAATGGCGATATCAAACATCTGCCGTGGAATAAGTTCTTTTAACTTTTCAGCAAGTTGCCGGCCTCGTCCCTGGGCAAAATCGACATGGCTGATAATCGCCAGTGCATCGACCCGTTCGCCATTAATCAGGATATCGACCCGCTGCATATTCGATGTTTGAAAACGCTTAAAAGCATAATCAAGAGATGCATAGCCGCGGCTGGTTGATTTTAGCCGGTCAAAAAAGTCCATCACAACTTCGGCCATGGGCAACTCATACGTGACCGCAACCTGCCGCCCGTGATACAGCATGTTAGTTTGGGTACCGCGTTTTTCGATACACAGGGTGATGACATTGCCCAGGTATTCCTGTGGTACCAGAATATGCGCTTCGACTATCGGCTCGCGAATTTCGGCAATATCGTTTACCGCCGGCAAATCGCTGGGGTTATCAACCATGACCTTTTCGCCGTCTTTAGTCATCACTTCGTACACCACGGTAGGTGCCGTGGTGATCAGATCTAAATCGTACTCGCGTTCCAGCCGCTCCTGAATGATCTCCATGTGCAGCATACCCAGGAAGCCGATTCTGAAACCAAAACCGAGGGCACCTGAACTTTCCGGCTCATAAAACAACGAGGAATCGTTCAGACTAAGTTTGGCCAACGCATCACGAAAATCTTCGTAATCATCGCTGGACACCGGGAATACCCCGGCATATACCTGCGGTTTAATCCGCTTAAAGCCGGGCAACGCTTTGTCAGCACTGTTTTTAGCCAGGGTAAGGGTGTCACCCACCGGCGCACCTTTAATTTCTTTAATACCGGCAATAACAAACCCTACTTCACCGGTTTTTAACTCGCCGGTATTGGTAGCTTTGGGGCTGAATATACCCACTTTATCCACTTCATATACCTGGCCGGTCGACATCACTTTAATTTTATCTTTGGCTTTAATGGCACCATGCTTTACCCGCACCAATGACACGACGCCCTGATAAGCATCAAACCAGGAATCAATGATTAATGCCTGGGTCGGTAAGTCAGCGTCACCTTCCGGTGGCGGGATTTTTTTGACGATGGTTTCCAGCACATCTTTAATACCCAGGCCGGTTTTCGCTGAACATTGCACAGCACCTAAAGCTTCGATACCAATGATATCTTCAATTTCTTCGGCAACCCGCTCAGGTTCAGCCTGCGGTAAGTCTATTTTATTCAGTACCGGAATAACTTCCAGGTTCATGTCCAGCGCTGTGTAGCAATTAGCAACCGTTTGCGCCTCAACCCCCTGGCCCGCGTCTACCACCAGCAACGCGCCTTCACAGGCTGCCAGTGAGCGGCTTACTTCATACGTAAAGTCAACGTGGCCGGGCGTATCGATAAAATTCAGCTGATAGGTGTTACCATCATCAGCAGTATAATTCAGGGTGACACTCTGCGCTTTGATGGTAATACCACGCTCACGCTCCAGGTCCATAGAATCAAGTACCTGTTGCTGCATTTCCCGATCAGACAAGCCGCCACAGAATTGAATAAGGCGATCTGACAGCGTCGATTTACCATGGTCAATATGCGCGATGACGGAGAAGTTTCTGATGTTATTAAGTTTTGCCATATTATCCGCAAGTGTCCGAAATATACTGAGGGTATAGCCAATAAACACGGGCGCGCCTGAAACAGGGCACGGTTATTGAGATACCAATGCTGTAAAAAAAATTAGTGGGAATTGTACTCTATCCGCCAACAGCTTGCTATGTGTTCTTGATTTGCCCAGGCTAAACTTGCCGGACGTTAATGGCGGGTAACACGTTTACAATCGACAATTGCTGAACACGGGCAACCCGGACGCCAACGAAACGGGCAACAAGAAAGCCCAATGTTACACCGGCTGCAGCAGCCAATATAACCCAGCCCTCTGCTGCGTTCAGCACAAGTTGGGCAAACAGTGCAAATAAAATCAGCATGGCTAATGGCAGCAGATACACCAATAGTGCCGCCTGTATGACTTGTTGTTCGTCGCTGGCCACTGTTACCTGCTCACCCGGCAACAGCGTCAGGGGGGTCTGGACAAAAAAGCGGGTTTGGCGCGGGGTCAGGGTTTTGGCAACAATACCCGTGCCGCAATCAGTGCTGACCTGACAGCTATTACAGGTTGTAACCGGGGTGGTTCCAAGCCAAACCCCGCCTTGCTCTACCGCCAGTACTGTTGCGACTTGCTCAATCATGTTGTATTCCCCGTCAGCGAACTGCGGCAGCAAGTTGTTCAGCCACGTTAATACTGACCGGGCCAATAACCGTGACATCATGCTGTGGTGCGCTCAACATATATATCGTTGTCGCTCCGTCACGATAGGCCTGAGTTGGCATTTTCTGGCTGGGTTGGACAAATACCGAGATCTGGTGCAAGCCATCAGTCAATAACCAATAACTTAACAGCTGCTGCTGCAACTGCGGCAGTACCTGAGGGTTTTCGACCAATTCAAAGCCCTCGGGTAACCAATCCAGTTGTAATCCGGTTGCGGGTAACGGGGCAACAGCAGGCGAGGCAGCGGGCTCTGGCAGTTCAGTCTGCAGTAACCGTTGCAGATTTTCGGGCAATTCAGGGCTAATTTGCATATGCGTGACCAACCAGCGTTCAAGCGGCGCTTGCTGTTCCGACATCACATCTATGCGTAACGGAAAACCTGACTCCGCTTCCACCCACAACCAATAGCTATGCCGGCCCGCATCATTGGCACTTAAGCGTAATAATTGCGCAGTATGTCCGGACATGACTGTACTGCTGCCAAGCACCGCGGTATACAATTTTCGAATTTGCCGGGAGGGCTGAAACAGAATTGCCGGAAGCTCTTTAATACTGTCACTGTGAGTTACCAGGGCGGGACGGTCGGTTAAAAAGTAATACACCACATTATTACGACGTAAAATATCAACGTCGTCAGCATCCAGTGGTACCAGATGCTCAATTTCATTATCGCCATTGCGGCCATGTTGCCAGCGGAAAGTCTCTACCTGACTCCCTTTAAATACGACAAAGGAGCTGTCAAAATTATATTGTTTAACACTTTGCTGCACCCGTTCAAACAGGGCCCAGCCAGCCTCATCGGCGAACAACGCCTTGCTGCACAACAACAGCGCAAGGCAACACAGGCTGACCACTTTGTTCATATTACTGCTCGTTTTCCTGCTCTGCTTTTAATTTGTCCTGATCCATAATCCGCAGTTGTTGCCGGTGCGCCTGCAATAACGCCTGAAGCCTGCGCTGCTGCTCTTGCATTGCCTGCTGCTCTTGCTCGGCGAAACGACTATCAACCGTAGTGGAGCTTAAACTGACCGGAGTAGCAAACCCCCCTATTGGGTTGGTTTGCAGCACCGGGCTGGGTAACATCAATTCCTGCTCAAGCGGTTGCTGGTATTGTTGCACACCCAATACCGCAAACAGAGCAACACCCGCAGCAACTGCACCCTGGGCAACCGGTTTTAACCAGCTGCCATTGGCTGCATACTTTATACCTGTGCCAACTTTTTGCAGCAAGCTGCGGCTGTGCGTCAACTGATAGCGTGGCTCGTCCTCTATCAGGGCCGCAATATCAGCGCTGAAATCAGCAGGTAAAGCCACCATGTCTTCCTGCCGGAAAACCGCCGATGCTAACTGATAGCGCTGCAGTTTTTGCTGTAAGGCAGGTTGCTGCAATAACAAGTCAAGCTCAGCATCGCTGATTTGTCGGTTATCACTGGCAACTGAGAGCCAATCTTGCTTTTCTGACGACATACTATTTCCTGTCTGCTTGCTGATCATTGTAAACCTTAACCCACAAGTGGTTTAAGCTGAATATCTATTGCCTCGCGCGCCCTGAAAATGCGGCTGCGTACCGTACCGATTGGGCACGCCATCACTTCTGCAATTTCTTCATAGCTTAGCCCTTCAAGTTCTCTGAGCGTTATCGCCGTGCGAAGTTCATCAGGTAGCTTATCTATAGTATTAAATACCACAGAGCGAATTTCCTCAGACAACAGCAACCGCTCGGGTGAATCCTGTTCTTTCAGAGCGTCACTGCCTTCAAAATATTCGGCGTCCTCAGCGTCTACATCGGTAGCGGGCGGTTTGCGGCCATTCGCAACTAAATAATTTTTAGCGCTATTGACGGCAATTCGGTATAACCAGGTATAAAACGCGCTTTCGCCACGAAACCCCGGCATGGCCCGGTACGCTTTGATAAACGCTTCCTGAGCAACGTCTGCTACATCTCCACTGTTAGAGACATAACGTGAGATTAAGTTCGCAATCCGGTGCTGATATTTTTTTACCAACAGATTGAAAGCGGCTTTATCGCCTTGTTGTACCCGCTGGACAATTTGCCAATCTAATTCTTGCTCGCTCATTCTGTGAGCCTGTCCCCTGTAATACTGGTAAGGATGTCGATTTTACATGGCCCATGTCTGGCGTTGTTGCTCTGACCATGGCCACAATAAATAGTTCTGTAAATTATGACAAAACCGCTACAATAAGCTGATCCAACAGTCTGGCTGTCGGGTACTGGCAGCGGTAACCCCAAGGTTACCCTAACAATAAGGCTCAATGGGGATAAGTGTATCGCATGACACGACTAAATGAATATCATTGTGACGTTTTAATTATTGGCAGTGGCGCCGCCGGGCTGTCTCTGGCGTTACAATTAGCGGATCATGCGAAAGTGTTAGTGTTAAGCAAAGGGCCACTGCGTGAAGGTTCTACCTTATATGCGCAGGGCGGCATTGCCGCTGTCTTCGACGAAAATGATAGTATAGCGTCCCACGTTAACGATACCTTAATCGCCGGCGCCGGATTATGTGATGAAGCAACCGTACAGTACACGGCCGGACATGCCAAAGAAGCGATGCAGTGGCTTATTGAGCAAGGTGTACCTTTTGATCAGTATCAGGATACTGATGGTAGCCTGAAATACCACCTGACCCGGGAAGGTGGCCACAGTCATCGTCGTATATTACATGCAGCCGATGCCACCGGTCAGGCAGTCCAAATCACCCTGGTAGACCAGGTTAAGCAGCACCCGAATATTCAGTTGCTGGAAAATTATAATGCCATCGATTTGGTTAACGGCAGCAAACTGGGTTTAGACCCTAAGCGTTGTTATGGCGCTTATGTCTGGAATAAAAGCCTGGCGCAAGTCGAGACCATTAAGGCACATTTTGTTGCCTTGGCAACCGGGGGCGCCAGTAAAGTATACCTGTACACCAGTAATCCGGATGTGGCCAGTGGTGATGGCATTGCCATGGCCTGGCGTGCCGGCTGCCAGGTGGCCAACATGGAATTTAACCAATTTCACCCGACCAGTTTGTATCACCCCGATGCGCCGAACTTTTTAATTACAGAAGCTATGCGTGGCGAAGGGGCATACCTACTTCGGCCCGATGGCAGCCGCTTTATGCCCGACTTTGATGAACGAGCTGAACTGGCGCCGCGGGATATTGTGGCCCGGGCAATTGACTATGAAATGAAGCGCCTCGGTGCCAACTGCGTGTATCTGGATATCAGCCACAAGCCAAAAGATTTTATTATTGAGCACTTCCCCACTATTTATGCCAAGTGCTTAAGTGTGGGCATTGATATCAGTTGCCAGCCTATACCCGTAGTACCTGCGGCCCACTACACCTGTGGTGGCGTGCTGACCAACCTGAATGGCCAGACTGATCTGCATAACTTATATGCAGTAGGCGAAGTCGCCTACACCGGTTTGCATGGTGCCAACCGGATGGCCAGCAACTCGCTGCTGGAATGCGTGGTTTTCGCTCAGGCCGCAGCCAGACATATATTAAGTCAGTTATCGGCCATTGGTCCGTTTGCCGCCATCGCTCACTGGGATGAAAGCCGGGTAAGTGACTCTGATGAAGAGATCGTGATCACCCATAACTGGCATGAGTTACGCTTATTTATGTGGGATTACGTTGGTATTGTCCGCACCAACAAACGACTGGAGCGGGCATTACACCGGGTAGAACTACTCCAGTCAGAAATTCATGACTATTACAGCCATTTCCGGCTCAGTCACAACTTACTGGAATTGCGTAACCTGGCCCAGGTTGCCGAGTTGATTATTCGCTGCGCTATGACACGCAAAGAAAGCCGGGGCTTACATTATAATCTGGATTACCCTGATTTGGCGCCGTTTGCCGAGCCGACAATTTTAGCGCCCAACGCCTGCCAGTTAAGCTGATTAAGCAGGCGAGCAAGCGCCCGGTAATCAGCTTCAGTCAACTGATCGGCCAGCAGCCACTGCTGATACTGCCGGTTGTCCTGATCCTGCCAGCGCAACAACAAAGCAAACTGACTAACCAGGCTGCCGGTCAACAATTGTCCGCCCGGCTGCTCACTGTGCAACCACCGCAACTGACCATCAGCCTGCACCGATAAACCGGTAGCCACCAGGCCTCGTTGATACCGTGTTAAACCATACCAGTAGAGCCAGCATAACATCGGTGCAGCTAAAGCCAGTAGCAGCGGCTGGAACGGCTGGAGACAAAAAATTAAAAACAGGACAGACGCCAGCGCCAGCAGTCCAAGCTGGCGCCAGCGCGAAAATTTTATGACGACGTTACACCCGGACACGGTCTAAAATTATCCTGATCAGCGCCTGTAAGGCCGGATCGGTTGCTTTGGCATGCCCCATAAACCAGGCAAATAAATCAGGGTCATCGCAGGCCAGCAACCGCTCAAAATCGTGCTTTTGTGGCAATGTTAAAGCATCGTAACCTTCTTCAACAAAGGGCGCCAACAGTACATCAAGTTCCAACATGCCGCGACGGCAAGCCCAACGTAAACGCGGTTTTATCATTAACTCTGTCATTTAAAGTCCTTACTTCTAATCAAAAACAACCTGGGCACAATCAAAACAAATCTGCTGTTGCGGGGTTGAGCTTTTTGCCATTGCCCCAATGTTACAACTATCTTGGCTTTGGTGATACTTCTGGTGATATAAACAATGCATACATCCTGGCTAACTGCACAGAGTTACGCACAATTGTCCAATCAGGTTCAGGGCGCGTTTATTGCGCCACTACCCGCATTTGATATCGTGAGCGTATCTGGTAATGATAAACGTAAGTATCTGCAAAGCCAGACAACCTGCGATATTGACCAGCTGAACACTGACAGCTTTCTGCGCGGCGCTCATTGTGACGCTAAAGGCAAAACCTGGTCTGTGTTTCATCTGCTGGAACAAGCAGACGATTTGCTGATTGTCGCTTTTCGAGACGAGCTGAGTGCCTCTGTCGCCCAGTGGCGTAAATTCGGGGTGTTCTCCAAGGTTAGTTTTGAGTCTTGCCAGGATAGCTACGCTGTCTTAGGTATTGGCGGTGAAGACTCTGAGCAGTTAATCGCGAAGCTTGGTTTTGTCCCGCCAGCGGCAGATGGTCAGCTGAGCCGCCACAACAATGGCGCTTTGTTGCGTCTGGCAGCAGATCATTACTTACTGCTTTTAGCTAAACCGGATGCTATAGCGCTACTGGACGGCCCGTTGCCGCTGGCCGCGCCGACATTATGGCTAAAGCAGCATATCCTGCTGGGCTTATGTTATCTGGAGCAGCCCCTTATTGGCGAATTTGTGCCACAAATGCTTAACTTACAAGCGGTAAACGCGATAAGCTTCAGCAAAGGATGTTATCTGGGCCAGGAAACAGTCGCCCGCATGAAGTACCTTGGCCGCAACAAGAGGGCCGCCTGGATTTTACAAGCTAATACTGATGAAGCACCGGCTGCCGGCTGCGATATCGAACAACAGTTCAACGACAACTGGCGCCGGGTGGGCCAGGTTATTAATGCCGTCAATATTAACAACCAACTTTGGTTAATTGCCGTGCTGCCTAATGACATAACACCGGCAGACTCGTTACGGTTAAAGTCCGACAGTGCACCGGCACTGCAGTTACTGCCGTTACCTTATCCTTTAAGTTAAAGAGGTTTTCATGACCATTTCACAAGACAAAGTCGTCGCCATGCATTACACCGTTACCGATCCGGAAGGTAATAAGCTGGATTCATCTGCAGATGGCGAGCCTTTGGTATTTTTATTTGGCCATGGCGCATTAATTCCCGGCCTGGAGCAAGCTTTAGCCGGTAAAAACGTTGGTGACAATTTTACCGCTACCATCGCGCCAGCAGACGCTTACGGTGAACGCCACGACCAGTTAGTGCAAGCCGTGCCTAAATCAATGTTTGAAGGCATGGAAGTGGCACCCGGTATGCGTTTTCGTGCCGCTGGCCCAGATGGCCGTGAACAGCCGGTTATTATTCTGGACGTGACCGATGAGGAAGTGGTTGTCGATGGTAATCATCCTTTGTCAGGAATAGAATTGAGCTTTGCAGTAGAGGTATTGAAAGTTCGTGACGCGACTGCTGAAGAATTAGCACATGGCCACGTGCATGGAATAGACGGCACAGAAAGCCACTAAGCCTATAACAGCAATACAGTTAACGACAGAACCGCAGCCCACAGCTGCGGTTTTTGCCGTTTAGCATTGCGATGAAAACCTTGACAGCAGCGGCAAAGCACCCTATTTTGACCTCTTGTTTCGTTTTTAACCATTGTAAAAGCTGTTATATCAGATGAAAGATCGCATTATTATCTCGGTATCGAGCATCAATGGTACCCGCCACTTTAGTATCAGCAAATTGTTTAAACGCAATGCCGTCATTAGCCTATGGTTGATCCTGTTTACGGTGATTATTACTGCCGCTGTTATCGATTACCTGTTGAAAACGGTAGACGATACCCGCAGCCAGCAACAACTGCTGACCGCACAGGCGGCGCAGTTAACCTCTGAAATCAGCGAATTAAGCCAGACCCGCGAGCAATTACAGCAAGAGTTGGCCGTTAAACAAGACGAAATGTTGCAGGTAAGCAATCGGTTGGGCGAAATTGAGCTTACGCTCGGTCTGGAGCAGCAGTTTCCGCAGGATTTAGAAGCCCGGCTGGATACAGCAACCGTCAACTCCAGTGCCAAAATGGCCATGTTACAGTTAGTACCCAATGGTTCTCCGCTGGATTTCCGGCGTCGCTCTTCACGTTTTGGGGTACGCACCCACCCGATTATGGGTAAACAGCAGCATCATAATGGTATTGATTTGTCAGCCAATCGTGGCACCCCAATTTTTGCACCCGCTGATGGTGTGGTTGAAGTGGTGCGGCCCAGTAAAAATGGCTATGGCAATTTATTAAAAATACGGCATGCATTCGGCTTCTCTACCTTATACGCACACTTAGACGAATTTAAAGTCGCCAATGGCCTGTTTGTACACAAAGGGCAATTAATTGCGACGTCAGGCAATACCGGTAACTCAACTGCACCACATTTGCATTATGAAATACACTTTTTAGACCGGTCACTGAATCCTCAGAACTTTATGGACTGGGACGCGACAAATTTTGACCTGGTATTTGAAAAAGAACGGAGCATTAAATGGGACTCTTTAGTAACGATTCTGCAAACCAAAGCAAGCACACAACTACAACTGTTATCGCTGCGGGATGCTCAATTATCGGAAGCCTCCGACTAAGCTGTGACATGCAGGTAGATGGCTATGTCGAGGGCGTGATCACCAGCGAAAAAACCCTCATTATCAGCGCAGCCGGCCGGGTAAAAGCTCAGGTAACCGCCGACAAAGTGATTATTAACGGCCTGTTTGACGGTGAGCTGTTCGCTAACACGGTCGAAATATTACCGCAGGGTAAGGCGCATGGTGTTATTCACAGTGATGACTTATGCATCGAGCGCGGCGGTAGTTTTATTGGTGAGACCCAACCTACCTCGCAAGAGCAGGTTGTCAGCCTGACAAAACCCGATGCGGCAGTTGAAAAAATCTCTGCACAAAAATCGGCTAAAGCGCCCGGCAGCAACTCAGAAAACAGAATAGAGAACAAAGCACAATAACATCTGCTATAATGCCGCCCCTTTGCAGGCGGCGTCCTGTTTTTCATTGCAGGAAATCATCATGTCAGATCATTCTTTTAGCCAGCTGGCATTGCCAGCTCCCTTACTGGATTGCTTAAGCAGCCTGGAATATCACCAGATGACTGCCGTACAAGCGGCCAGTTTGCCAGCCATTCTGGCCGGGCAGGATGTAATAGCCCAGGCTAAGACCGGCTCAGGCAAAACTGCCGCCTTTGCACTCGGATTATTAGCAAAGCTAGACGTAAAACGCTACCGGATCCAAAGTTTGGTGTTATGCCCTACCCGCGAACTGGCGGAGCAGGTTGCAACCGAAATACGCAAACTCGCCCGCAATATTCACAATATAAAAGTACTGACTCTGTGCGGTGGCGTACCAACACGCAGCCAGATTGTTTCGCTTGAGCATGGTGCGCATATTATTGTTGGCACGCCAGGTCGGATCCTTGATCACTTGCAACAACAGCGTCTGGATTTGAGCCATTTAACGACGCTGGTGCTGGATGAAGCAGACCGGATGCTGGAGATGGGTTTTGCTGATGCCCTGAATGCCATCCTGGCTGAGGTGCCAGCACAACGGCAAACGCTGTTGTTTAGTGCCACGTTTGATAAAGCCGTGCGCCAGGTAGCCGACAATATTATGCAGTCACCTGTTACCGTAACAGTCGAAAGCCCGCATAGCCAAAGTAGTATTGAGCAGCAGTTTTATCAGCTGGACGGCACCAGACGCGCAGATGCGGTAAGGCTGCTGTTACATCAACTGCAAGCTGCCAGTACCGTGGTATTTTGTAATACAAAACGGGAAACCCAGGACTTAGCAGACACCCTGCAGCAAGCAGGAGTAAGCGTTATTGCGCTACATGGCGATTTAGAGCAGCGCGACCGGGAACATGCTCTGCTTAAATTCAGCAATAACAGTGTCAGCGTATTAGTTGCAACTGACGTAGCTGCCCGTGGCCTGGATATCGACAAACTGGATGTAGTTATTAACTACCAGCTGGCCCATGATGTTGCTACACATACCCACCGGATTGGCCGCACCGGACGCGCCGGTAACAGCGGCATTGCCTGTTCCTTGCTAAGCCCGGATGATGGCCAGAAACTAGCGGCGCTGGCGACTCAGTTGCAACTTGAAATTACGGCCCTGCCGCTACCTGACAGCACGGTGCTTAGCCAGAAACTGCCAGAACCTGCAATGCAAACCCTGCAAATTGATGGCGGTAAGAAACATAAATTGCGGCCGGGCGACATTGTTGGCGCCCTGACCAGCACCGGTCAAATTGTTTTTGCTGACATCGGCAAAATTCAGATGCTGGATACCGTTGCTTTTGTTGCGGTAAACCGCAAAGTGGCTAAACAAGCGCTGGCCTTATTAAATGACGGTAAGATGAAAGGCAAAAAATACCGGGTTTGGCGGCTGTAACCCCCAATCCCAGAACATGCCCTTACCGCCTGCACAGCGATTGCCGGCGGTAACACGGGTTAACAGCAAAAGGGTTAGCGGGTTAGCGGCTCAGCCTGCAGCAAAGTATTAATCCAGCGCTCTTCAGTAATAAAATTCCAGTGCCAGCTCTTCCATTCTTCGCCCAGTCCGGCTTTTACAATCTGTTCAGCGCTCAGACCTTTGGCTTGCTGCAACTCAACCTGTGCCAGGGTTTTTACCATCATTTGATGAAAACGCTGTAACCCGGCTTTGTCGGTCAGGTCGCCATGGCCTGGTACCACCTTAGTGGTATCATCAATCTGACTGATCACATAGGCCACATTGGCAATATAACCCCGTACTGACCCACCATTATTCAAGTCGATAAACGGAAAGCGCCCTTCAAACATCATATCGCCCATATGCACGACATTTTTGTCTTCAAACCAGACAACAATATCACCATCTGTATGGCTTGGCGGCAGGTATTCCAAGCGAAGCTTCTGGCCGTTCATATTTAAACTGAGTTGCTTAGTAAACGTTTCGGTTGGTAAGCCAGCACGTGGGAATGACGCATCGGCACTAAGACGCTTTAACACGTTGGCGTGGGCAACTATGCGCTTTGGCATCAACGCGCTGTTGCCATTGACATGATCACCATGCATATGGGTATTAATCAGGGTACCAAGCGTTTTACCGCTGCTGAGTTCTGCCAGCTTCGCGTTAATTTTATCTGCCAGTTCGGCATACTGAGCATCTATTAATACGACTTCAGTATTAGTAACCAGCGCCGCCATATTGCCACCAGAGCCAGTTAGCATATACAGGTTATCAGCCAGCGGCGTAGCGTTAATCTCAACATTGGCAAAACGGTTTGCCAACACGGGCAAACTTAGCGACAGCAATAGCAACAGAGCGACATGGTGCAATTTTGAAATAACTAATGACATTGTTATTATCCTTGGTACAGGTTAATTAAAACGGCAAATCAATGATCTGCTTCGGTTTCAGCTTAACCTATACGTAAAATAACGCCATTCAGATGATTTTATTGTCCTGCCAGAATTGCTCTTTCTCCAGCCGTTTGCGACGCTTCTCGCAAGGCTTGTCACAATCGCAGGCTTTATCGATATTAAGCTCACCCAGGCCGCCGCAGCTACCGGCAATGGTTTTACGCTGGACAATAACGCCAACGGCCATTGCCAGTACCACAACCAGAAATAAACCAAAGGTGAATAAAAATACGGCCATGACTTACCTCACTTCATCAACTAAATAGGGTTGAAATGCCTCACTGGCCAGTTCAGTGAAACCATCATCAGTTTTTACGATCAACAGCGCTGCCAGCTGATGCTGATTGGCAAATGCCAGTGCTTCTTCAGCGTTCATAATATGTAAAGCCGTCGCATAGGCATCCGCCGTCATGCTGCTGGGGTGAATAACGGTGCTGGATACTGTCCGGTGCTTTACGGGCTCTGCACTACGCGGGTCGATTAAATGCGAATAACGAATACCATCCTGTTCAAAATAATTACGGTAGTCGCCGGAAGTCGCCACCGCCATGTTGCCCGGCGTAATGATCCGTTGCATTGCTCTGTTACCTGCAACCGGCTTTTCAATGGCTACCCGCCATTCTCTGTCGGGCTTTGCACCACTCACCCGCATTTCACCGCCAATGTCGACCAGATAATCTGTTATGCCGTTGTGCTCTAAAATGTCGGCCAACCGATCAACACCATAGCCTTTTGCAATAGTTGATAAATCAAGAGCTAACCGCGGGTCCGCTTTTACCAGCTGGTTATTATTCAGGCTGATTTTGTCAATACCAACATAGTCTGTGATAGCGGTCAGCTGTGCAGGCTCAGGCCGCTCGGTAATCCGACCACTGGCACCAAAGCCCCAAAGTTCTACCAGGGGCCCGACGGTAATATCCAGCACGCCGCTGGTCTGCTTACCAATTCTAATAGCTTCGGCAACCACTTTGGCGGTTTGTTCACTCACAGTGAAAGGTTCTGAGCTTTGCTGGCGATTAAAGCGCATCAGCTCAGACTCCGGCCGGTAAGTCGACATTAAATCATTAATCAGCTCCAGCTCAACCTCCAGCTGTTGTTGCAACGATTCACTATCGACCGGCTCAGGGCTAAAAAACGTAACGTTGTACGTTGTGCCCATGGTATTGCCATGCAACTCCTGCTGCTGTGGCTGGGTCTGGGCCGGCGAGCACCCACTTAGCCATAAGCTGACAACCACTAACCAGATAACCGGCAAAGGTAATAACCGTTTCATCATATGCCAAACCAGCCTTTTAATAACATAAAGGGGCAACGCAAAACGTTACCCCTTTAATTTGATTACGGTGTAAGCGTATTAACCGCCGAAGTCATCCAACAGAATGTTGTCGTCTTCCACCCCTAAATCTTTCAACATATTGATAACCGCCTTGTTCATCATTGGCGGACCACACATGTAGTACTCACAATCTTCCGGTGCTTTGTGGCTTTTCAGATAATTTTCATAAATAACATTATGAATAAATCCGGTATAGCCGTCCCAGTCGTCTTCTGGCTGAGGATCAGACAAGGCCACATGCCATTCAAAGTTATCATTTTCAGCCGCCAGCATATCGAAATCTTCAACATAGAACATTTCACGCTTTGAACGGGCTCCGTACCAGAAGCTGATCTTCCGTTTTGATTTTAACCGGCGCAGCTGGTCAAACAGGTGTGAGCGCATTGGTGCCATGCCGGCACCACCACCAATAAACACCATCTCAGCTTCCGTTTCTTTGGCATAAAACTCACCAAATGGTCCCGAAATGGTTACCTTATCGCCCTCTTTCAAGCCCCAGATAAACGAAGACATTTTACCACACGGCAAGCTCAGGTTATTCGGTGGTGGCGTAGCAATCCGTACGTTAAGCATAATAATGCCTTCCTCGTCCGGATAGTTTGCCATTGAATAAGCCCGGATTGTTTCTTCATCCACTTTCGATTCTAAGCTGAAGAAATTAAAACGTTCCCAGTCACCACGGAATTTCTCCGGGATATCGAAATCTTTGTATTTAACATGGTGAGCAGGGGCTTCGATCTGGATATAACCACCCGCGCGAAACGGCACAGTTTCACCATCCGGAATAGCCATCTTAAGCTCTTTGATAAAAGTTGCTTTGCTATCGTTAGAAATGACTTCACAATCCCATTTCTTGATGCCAAAGATCTCTTCTTCAACTTCAATTTCCATATCAGATTTAACAGCAACCTGACAAGACAAGCGACAGCCTTCACGAGCCTCACCTTTGCTGATGTGACCCATTTCAGTTGGCAAAATTTCACCGCCACCTGATTTAATATGAACCCGACACTGGCCACAGGTACCGCCGCCGCCACAAGCTGACGACAGGAATATGCCATTATCAGCCAAGGCACCTAACAACTTACCGCCGGCCTTGGTTTTAATGGCTTTATCCGGGTCATGGTTAATACTAATTGTAATGTCGCCGCTGGCTACCAGTTTGGATTTTGCTGCCAGGATAATAAATACCAGCATCACTACCACTACGGTGAACATGCCAACGCCAAGATATATCTCTTGCATTGTATTTTCCTTCTACTGCTTTACAGTGAAACGCCAGAGAAAGACATAAAGCCTAATCCCATTAAACCCACTACCAGAAAGGTAGACCCTAAGCCGCGCAAACCAGCGGGTATATCAGCGTACTTCAGCTTTTCGCGAATACCGGCCAACAGGGTAATGGCTAATGCCCAGCCGACACCACTGCCCACACCAAATACCACGCTTTCACCAAAGTTATAATCACGCTCAACCATAAAGGCTACCGCACCAAAAATGGCGCAGTTTACGGTAATTAAAGGTAAGAAGATGCCCAGTGCGTTGTATAGCGCCGGGAAAAACTTATCCAGGATCATTTCCAGAATTTGCACCAGCGCAGCAATAACCCCGATATACGTCAGAAACCCGAGAAAACTTAAATCTGCATCCGGAAAACCAGCCCATTCAAGCGCACCAGGCGCCAGCAACAGGTGAAACACCAGGTTATTTACCGGTACAGATATACCCAGTACCACAATAACGGCCACACCTAAGCCAAAGGCTGTTTTGATTTTTTGTGATACCGCTAAAAAGGTACACATACCCAGGAAAAAGGCCAACGCCAGATTCTCAATAAAGACGGCACGTACAAATAAGCTTAAATAATGTTCCATGAGCTACTCCTTATGCCTTCTCTACCTGTTCCGGGCGATATGCACGCAGTACCCAGATAAACAAACCAATAATAATAAAGGCACTGGGAGCGATAAGCAGGAAGCCCATAGGCTGATACCAGCCGCCTTCGCTAATCAGTGGCATAATCTGGACGCCAAACAGCGAACCTGAACCACCCAACTCACGAATAAAGGCTACGATTAGCAATACCACGCTATAGCCCAGGCCATTACCAATACCATCTAAGAAGCTCATACCCGGTGAGTTTTTCATGGCGTAGGCTTCTGCCCGACCCATTACGATACAGTTGGTAATAATTAAGCCAACAAATACCGACAGTTGCTTAGACAAATCAAAAGCAAAGGCTTTCAGGAACTGATCGACCACGATAACCAGCGAGGCGATAATAGTCATTTGCACAATAATCCGCACACTCGAAGGAATGTGATTACGGATCATTGAGATAAACAAATTGGAAAACGCCACCACAAAAGTGAGTGCAAAACACATCACCAATGCAGTATCCATCTTAGTGGTAACAGCCAGCGCCGAACAAATACCTAATACTTGCAAAGCAATTGGGTTGTTAGCGAAAACCGGACCAAACAGGACCGTTTTAATTTCTTTAGTATTAGCCATTTGTTAAGGCTCCTTGACGCACTTTCTGCAAGAACGGACCAAATCCATTCTCGCCAATCCAGAAGGTAAAGGTATTTTGTACCCCGTTTGCCGTTAGCGTCGCACCCGATAAGCCATCAACTTCATAGGCCGAATCAGGGTTGGCATTGCCTGGCTTTTTAACCTCCAGCGCAACTTCACCTGCTTCATTTGTCAGCTTCTTGCCTTCAAACTGAGCCTTCCAGCGCGGATTTTCAACTTCAGCCCCTAAGCCCGGGGTTTCGCCCTGCTCATAGTAGTTTAAACCAATCACGGTATTACCGTCAGTTTCAACTGCCAGGAAGGCATGCATAGTCGACCACAAGCCGTAACCATGCACAGGTAACACAACCGCCTTCAGGTTGCGATCGGCATCATAGGTAAGGTAGACCGGCGCCTTGGCAGCAACCCGTCGAATCGACGCAACATCGGCGGAGCTATCAAGTGCTGAACTTAATTCAGGATCTTTCATTGCCCGGCGATAGTCATAGTTCTCAGCGCAGGTAGTATCACAATCGGCTACGATTTCACCTGTTTCCAGATTAACCAGCCGGGATTCAACATGCTTACTGAATGTTTCAGCTATAACTTCTGGCGAAGCTTTACCTTCAATTAAACCCACGCTGCGCAGGATATTCACCTGAGAATCAAGTAGCTTATTCTGATTTTGTTTAGGCCGTAATTGTACTGCTGCGGTTGACACCACAATTGCACACACCAAACATAAAGAAACTACTACAATCAGCGTTTTACTGATGGTGTCATTATTACTAGACATTGCGTGCCAGCCTCCGCTTAATATTGGCTTGTGCCACGAAGAAATCGAACAGTGGTGCAAACAGATTAGCAAACAGTATGGCCAGCATCATGCCTTCCGGGTATGCCGGGTTGGCAACACGGATGATGATTACCATAAAGCCTATCAAAATACCGTACGCCCATTTACCCTGGTTAGTAAAGGATGCGGATACCGGATCGGTTGCCATAAAGAACATACCAATGGCAAAACCACCCAACACCAGGTGCCAATGCCAGGGCATAGCAAACAACGGGTTAGTGTTGGAGCCAATTGCATTAAACAGGTAGCTGGTTAAGACCATACCGATCATGACACCCAGCACAATACGCCAGGACGCAATGCGGAAGTAAATCAGGGCTAAACCACCAACCAGTAGCGCAAGCACTGATGTTTCACCTACAGAGCCAGGGATAAAGCCTAAGAACGCATCCCACCATAATTGGGTATTAGCCGCATAATCAAGTTCACCCATCTGAGCCTTACTTAACCAGGTTGCGCCAGAGTAACCATCAGCCACCGTCCAGACAGCATCACCAGAAATTTGTGCAGGGTAAGCAAAGAACAGGAAAGCCCTGCCGGCCAGCGCTGGGTTTAAGAAGTTACGTCCGGTACCACCGAACACTTCTTTAGCCACAACCACACCGAAGGTAATACCTAAGGCTACCTGCCATAACGGAATTGTCGCAGGCAGAATTAACGCAAACAGGATTGAGCTAACAAAGAAGCCCTCGTTAACTTCGTGCTTACGCACTGAGGCAAACAATACTTCCCAGAAACCACCTACCACGAAGGTTACCGCATAAATAGGCAGAAACCAGACCGCACCGTAAAACATCTTGCCAGCCCAGCCAGAGGCTTCGGTTAAATTACCACCGAGCATCTGAAAAATAGCGACCTGCCAGGTATCTGGGGTGCCGTAACCGGCTACCAATGCTTCGACTGCCTGATGGCCAATATTGTACATACCAAAAAACAGCGCTGGAAATAACGCCAGCCATACAAAAATCATTATCCGTTTTAAATCAATACTATCGCGGACATGCGTACCATTTTTGGTAACCAAACCAGGGGTATACAACACAGTAGCAACGGCTTCATACAGCGCGTACCACTTCTCATATTTCCCGCCTTTTTCAAACTGCGGTTCAATGCGCTCTAAAAAATGCTTTAAACTCATGATTAGCCTTCCTTCTGGATGGTCGTCAAGCAGTTGCGCAGAATAGTGCCGTAGTCATATTTGCCAGGGCATACAAAAGTACACAGCGACAAATCTTCTTCGTCTAACTCCAGGCAACCAAGGGTTTGGGCGCTGTCGGTATCACCAGACACCAGATCCCGTAACAACAGAGTTGGTAATACATCCAACGGCATAACCCGTTCGTAATTACCAATTGGCACCATTGCCCGTGCAGAGCCATTAGTGGTCGTGGTCATGTTAAACAAACGCTTAGGGCTCAGATGCGACAAGTAAGCACGGGTAACCGAAAACTTAGTGGCGCCAGGGGCTATCCAGCCTAAGAACTCTTTGTCATAGCCTTCAGCCAGTACCGATACCTGATTGTGATAACGACCTAAATACCCATGGACGCCATGGGCACTGTTACCTGCCAGCACGGAACCTGAAATAATACGGTTTTTACCTTCAACAAGTTCATCTTTGACCAGCTCGGCTAATGATGCACCCACTACTGTTTTTACTAATCGTGGCGATTTCACTACAGGACCGCACAACGCAACCACCCGATTAGCATCCAGCTCGCCGGATAAAAACAGCTTAGCCATCGCAATAACATCCTGATAACCCAGGTGCCAGACGACTTTTTTCATGCTAACAGGTTCTAAGAAGTGGATATGGGTACCCACCAATCCTGCCGGGTGAGGACCGTCAAACTCGGCAACTTCAACGCCACTGCAAGCGGGCAACTCCGTACCGGCTTTTTTGGTCAGGTATACTTTGCCATCGGTTAATTTGCCAAGGAGCGCAATACCCTGGGTAAACGCTTCCGCTTCGGCGTTAATAATAACAGCCGGATCAGCCGCCAATGGATTGGTATCCATAGTATTAACGAAAATAGCGCGAGGCGTGCTGTCAATTTCTGGTATGCGGCTGAATGGCCGGGTGCGAAAAGCTGTCCACAGACCGGAGTCAACCAGGTTTTCAGTAACCTGTTCGCGGTTTAAGCCTGCCAGCTGATCACTGCTATAACGCTTGAACTGCTCGGCATCATTACCACTTACGGTAATAACCACCGACTGCAATACCCGCTTAGCACCACGGTTTATTTCAGCAACAGTCCCTGCAAGGGGTGCAGTAAATTTAACGCCGGGGTTTTTCTTATCTTCGAAAAGCACCTGGCCTTTTTTTACCGTATCACCAACTTCAACTGCCATTGTCGGACGCATACCAACATACTCTTCGCCCAAAATGGCGACGGTAGTAATGGCATTACCCGCGCTAATCTCTTGTTTAGGACTGCCTGCAAGGGGAATGTCCAAGCCTTTTTTGAGTTTTATCATACGTACTTGCACTACTATTTTGGGAAGAAACCGGGTTCAGTTTTTCAGCTGCATCAAACGCAGCACACCTGATTATACTAATATATTCGCCAGGGCGATTATTTTTTAACCAGATACACGTATTAAAGTCGCGAATTCTAGCACTAAAGCCAGCGGCTATCCATGGTGCAGCGTAAAAATCTCTGCAAAATCACTGTGCCGCCTCCAGATTAAAGCCGCCAATTTGGCGGCTTTAATTCACACTAGTTCACAAGGTTTGCCAACGGCACCAACGGTGCAACATCAGCATCATAGTTGACCTCATTAAAACCGAAACCAAACAAATGTAAAAACTCGGTATGGTAGCCCTTATAATCAGTCAGGCTGTCAATGGTGTCAGTAGTGACCTGGTCCCACAGTGCCGCTACCGTGTCCTGCACATTGTCAGCAAGCTCTTTGCCATCCATCCGCAAGCGACCGGCTTCATCGAGTACCGGAGTACTGCTGTATAACCCCTGACGGAACAAGCCGTTAATTTGCTCAATACAGCCCTCATGGCTGCCCTGCTCTTTCATTACCCGATACAGTAGCGAAATATATAATGGCATGATAGGAATGGCCGAGCTGGCCTGGGTAACTAAGGCTTTGAGTGAGGCAACATAAGCCCGGGCTTTAACATCGCTCAGTTTGCTGCGAATGGCACCGGCTGCCCGGTCTAAATCTTCTTTGGCACGGCCAATAGTAGCTTTGCCATAAATTGGCCAGGTAAGCTTTTTACCAATGTAAGTGTAGGCTACCGTCTGACAGTTCTCGGCCAGCACACCTGCACCATGCAGCTGATCTAACCAACGCTCCCAATCCTCGCCCCCCATCACTTTAACCGTATTAAAAATTTCGTCATCATTGGCAGGCTCAACAGAGACTTCTTCGATTTCCCGCTTAGTAGTATTAAGGTTTTTTGCGGTGTAAGCCTGACCAATAGGCTTTAGTACTGAGCTGTATACCTCACCGCTAACCGGATCTTTTCGTCTTGGCGCGGCCAGGCTGTATACCACCAGGTCAATTTTGCCCATTTCGCGGCGGATAATATCTATCGCTTGCGCTTTCAGCTCATCGGTAAACGCATCACCATTGAGATGCTTATTCCAAAGCCCTTCAGTTTTAGCTGCTTGCTCAAATGCCGCAGTGTTGTACCAGCCCGCAGAGCCTGTTTTGCTTTCTGTTGGCGCCTTTTCAAAGAAAATACCCAGCGTATTGGCACCTGAACCAAAAGCAGCAGTAATCCTGGAAGCCAGGCCATAACCGGTAGATGCACCAATGACCAACACATTTTTCGGACCGTCAGTCACCGGACCAAGCTGTTTAACATAAGCAATTTGCTGTTTAACATTTTCAGCACAACCAACCGGATGTGCATTAGTACAGATAAAACCACGAATTTTCGGTTGAATAACCATAAGAAGTCCTGCTGTTAACTCGCTAAAAAATTACGCTAGTGTAAAACTTTAACGCAGAAAACAGGTCTGATCAGCCTGTTTATTTTAATATTCGCAAAATTCAGCAGATAATTTTTAAAGAGATACTTTTTCTGACTTGCCTGCACCAAAGCATTTTGGCGACGCCGGCGGTTTTTCGGCGTAATACTCATACCACTCAGACGGCGTATAGGTGTGTAGCGCCAATGCATGAATTTTTTCGGCCAGCTCCTCGGCAACTACCGCATTGACAGCCCGGTGGCGCTGCAGCAAACGCATACCATCAAACGCCGGTGTCACTATCACCACCTTAAAATGTGACTCAGAGCCAGCCGGAACATTGTGGTTATTACTTTCGTTTATCACTTCAAGAAACACCGGATCGAATGCGCTCAGTAATTTCTGCTCTATGGCGGTATGTATCAGCATGGTGCGCTTTCCTTTTTCATCCATTTCTGTAGATAGTAGTTAAACCGCCTGTTGTTGTCGCCCGTTTTTTATTGTTCAGCTGCTAACAAACTGGTCGCTTTACTAAAAATTATTTAGTCTAACCAGAACTGGCGATATACCGAAAAGTAAGGTTAAGCCTGGGTGTTGCCACGCGGGCTTGTTTTGGTAAACGATGTTGCCAGTATTTTTGACATGCGCCGGCCATCAGCAGCAAGCTGCCGCTAGTAAGTTGCAACTGCAGCTGGTGCAGCTGCTGGCGATGCTGTAAGTCAAAGCGCCGACTGGCACCAATATTTAGTGAGGCAATGACTGGCTGATTGCCCAGTTCGGGCTCATTGTCGGCATGCCAGCCCATATGATCCAGGCCGTTAGCATACAAGTTAAGCAACACACAGTTAAATATCTGGCCGGTTGTGTTGCTAACGTCGTGACACAACTGCCGAACGGCCGGATGCCAGGGTTGTGGCGCAAACCGCACTCCTGAATACTGATAACTGCAATGTGCATCGCCCATCCAAACCTGGCGACGGGGAATATTTACTGTTTTACCGTAGATCCGTATTTGCTCGCGCTGCCAGGGCAAGTCGGCTGTGAGTTGTGATAATAGGTTGCCGGCGCTTACACTATCAAGCCAGACGGGCCAGAGCGTAAGTTCCGCATCGGGTAATAAAAGCTGTTGTGGTGGGGCTTGACAGTTGTCGCTCTGCGTCTGGCGTGTCAAAATGCAGTTCTCTCTGTTAATACGTTGCTGTTATGAATACCCAATTTACCCATGGACAGATCAATCTGACCCTCCGGCGCTGGCCGCTGGACCAGCCGAATCACAGTTTACAAGCCTGGGATGCCGCCGATGAGTTGCTGATTGACGCTGCTAATCAGGCTGTAGCCGAACTGCAGCTTGCTGGGGTATCGCAGCCGCGATTATTGATTATTAACGACAGTTTTGGTGCAGTATCCTGCGCCTTGGCTGCATATCCCCAGACGAGCAGTTCTGATTCTTATCTGGCACAACAAGCCATTATCTACAACCGGACCAGCAATGAGCTGGACCTGCAAAACCTTGAACTTATCGACAGCCTGAGCCCATTGCCGCCGCATATCGATATGGTGCTACTGAAACTGCCGAATAACCATAGTTATTTAAGCTTTATTTTAAGCCAGCTGGCCAATATTGTCCGCACTGATACCATAGTGCTGGCCGCAGCGAAAGCAAAAGACATTAACCGAAACGTGCTGGACTTGTTCAGCAAACAACTGGGGCCGGCCCAGGCCTCACTGGCCGTTAAAAAATGCAGAGTCATCCGCTGCCAGCCTGAGCCGGGTAAAACTCAGCCTGCCTTTCCACTGCAATGGCAACTGGAAAATAGTAATACCACGCTAATTAATCATGCTAACGTTTTTGCCCGCGAGAAACTGGATTTAGGCGCCCGCTTTTTATTGCAACATCTGCCAACCGAAACTGCCCGGCAACGCATTATAGATTTAGGCTGTGGTAACGGCGTATTGGGGCTGACCCTGCTCGCGAAACAGCCTGACTGTCAGCTGGTTTTTACCGACGAATCTTTTATGGCGGTGGCGTCTGCAAAAGCGAATATCGAACTCAATATACCGCAATGCCTGGCAAATAGTGAATTTGTGGTTGACGATTGCCTGGCACTTCAGCCGGCACAAAGTGCTGACCAGATTATCTGTAACCCCCCTTTCCATCAGCAACACACCGTCACCACTCATATCGCAACCCAAATGTTTAATGAAGCAAAACGTGTGTTAAAACGAGGCGGCCGTTTGCGCATCGTTGCTAATCGTCACCTTAATTATCAGGCTCAATTGCAACGGCTGTTTGGTCACTGCCAACAGTTGGCAGCTAATCCTAAATTTGTGATACTGGAAGCTATTAAAAGGAGCTAATCTGATGCGAACTGTGTTGCTGTTTATACTGTTGCTGGCTGGATGCGCCAGTAAACCGCCGTCATTAATCGTCAGTCCTCAGGTGTTTTGGCCTCAGGCACCATCACTGACCCAAAGCACATTCAGTTTTTATTTGCTGGATCAACGTTCCAGTCTGAACACCCTGATTATTCAGCGCGGTGACACCAACCAGGGCTATGCAACCGTTAATGATCTCCGGGCAGATTTACAGCAAACCGTTGCCAATGCTTTACAACAACGTGGCGCAACGTTAACGAATCAAAGTCAGCGCTCACTCACAATTCAGATCAACCAGTTACAGGCTCGCGTTAATCAACGACCGCTGGATCATGAAGTCGTAAACCGGGTAACCATGACCATAATCGTACAAAACAATGGTGATAGTTTTTCCAAAGCATACAGTGGTGACAGCAGACAAATTGCACCACTGCGTGCAGATATCGCAGTAATTGAACGCGAGTTAAGAGTACTGACCGAGCAGGTGCTCACCGACTTACTCAGCGACAACAGCTGGCAAACATTTATCAGGAGATAACAGTTTATGCGTTTATGGCTAATGGTAATTACACTGCTGCTTACTCTGCCAGCTATGGCAGGGCAGTTTATGCAACCCGACAATTTGTATCCACGGGTACAATTGGAAACGTCAGAGGGCAACATTGTACTGGAGCTGGATCGCAGCCGTGCACCGCTTACCGTTAATAACTTTCTGAGTTATGTAAAAGCCAACGCCTACAACAACACGGTATTCCACCGACTAATCACTGATTTTGTGGTGCAAGGCGGTGGCTACGATATGCAAATGAAAGAAATCGAGCAAAGAAAAACCATTTTTAACGAGTCTGGCAATGGCCTGAAAAATCAGCGTGGTAGTATCGCCATGGCCCGTTTATCTGATCCGCACAGCGCCAGCAGCCAGTTTTATATCAATCTGGCCGACAACGATAGCCTCAATCCCGGTTCGCGCTGGGGTTACGCTGTTTTTGGCCAGGTTGTTGGTGGTTTCGAGGTATTGGATAAAATTAACATGCTGCAAACCGAGACCAGTGAAAAAACAGGCTGGCCTGATGTACCTGTAGAACCCTTACTATTAAAAACGGTGCGCTTGCTGCCAACCGAGTAAAACCGGCTATACTTGCCTTAATTGTTGGCCCTTTTGCAACAGTTAAGGCTGCCCATGACCGAGCGATTTATCGAACTAAAGTCACAACAACTGGTGTACTACGTATCCCGGTTTCTGCGCGGCCGGCTGCCCCATAGTGAGTTACATATTTTTGTTTGGGATACCTTAGAAGAGTGGTCCCAGCTCAGGCTGCGGGCCGGAGCTCCGGGCAGCTTACGTGAACGGGTATTCTGGCATCTGATGCACCAGCTTGAATACTGGCCGGCAAGCAGCCTGCAGCAAGATCGCGCGTTACGCAGAAATATTCAGGACTGTTTGTGCTTTTTGCGTGGAAAGGGCCTTTGCCCCCTCGATTGTATTGGCGTGCGCCCGTAATCACTTGACCAGAACCATCAGCAAGGTAAGCTGTGTCATCGCTGTCTAGCTGCGGATATTCGTTTTGTCATTGTCGTTTTCATTTCTCTCAGGCCTGCGTATCTATTACCAACGCAGGGTTCTCAGTATATTTGTCCTGGGGTTTTCCAGTGGTTTGCCGTTGATGCTGGTGTTTGGAGTCATGTCATTCTGGTTGCGGGAAGCCGGCGTGTCCCGTGCAGAAATCGGTTACTTCAGCTGGGTAGCGCTTGCCTATGCGGTAAAATGGCTTTGGTCTCCATTAGCCGACCACCTTAAGATCCCAGTCTTGCATCAGTGGTTTGGGCGGCGTCGCAGCTGGCTGCTTGCTTCACAAGTGCTGGTTACGGCAGCTATTTGCAGTATTGCTCTGACCGATCCACAACAAAACTTAGCATTAATGGCGGCGCTGGCGGTGGTTCTGGCTTTTGCCTCGGCCACGCAAGATATTAATGTTGACGCCTTCAGAATAGAAAGTGCCGCTGTTGAATTGCAGGCCGCACTGGCAGCGGCTTATCTGACCGGTTATCGACTGGCGATGATCCTGGCCTCTGCCGGAACGCTATGGTTAGCGGCAATATTTTCAGATGGCAGCGATTATGATTTGTCTGGCTGGCAACAAGCCTACCTGGTTATGGCGCTGTGCATGGTTCCGGGTATTCTGACTACTTTGCTGAGTAAAGAGCCACAAAGTGCGTTAAAACAACAGCGCTATACTGAAGGCACACCGCTCCAACGTTTACTGGCCTGGTTAAAACAAGCCGTTGTTGCCCCCTTTACCGATTTTTTCCATCGCTACAAGTGGCATGCGCTGCTGATCCTGGCGCTGATTGCCAGTTATCGCATTACTGACGTTGTTATGGGCGTAATGGCCAATGCGTTTTATGTTGATATGGGCTATAGCAAAGAAGAAGTTGCCAGTGTATCAAAAGTTTTTGGTGTGATAATGACCTTAGTGGGTGCAGCCCTGGGAGGCATATTAATCAATCGCTTTGGCATTATGAAGGTTCTGTTTGCCGGCGCGATGCTGAGCGCGGCAACTAACCTGCTTTTTTCAGCGTTGAGTCAGATAGGTTACGATGTAAGCTGGTTAGTTCTGGTCATCTCTGCTGATAATTTAAGTGCAGGTATTGCGACCAGTGCTTTTATTGCATACCTGTCGTCACTTGTTAATTTAGCGTTTACCGCCACTCAGTACGCGATGTTCAGTTCACTAATGTTACTGCTACCCAAGTTTACCGGTGGTTTTTCCGGCCAATGGGTGGAACAAATGGGCTACAGCCATTTCTTTATGATGACCGCGGCTATGGGCATTCCGGCAATGTTGCTGATCATTATTCTGGCGAGGTCGACCAACTTGACGGACAAAAAAAAGCCGCTGTTAAGCGGCTCTTTGTCTGACTAAGTTTTCAGGCGCTAAGCACCTGCTTCAGTCCTTCAGTAGGATCGACTTCAAGCGCCTGACAGTAACGTACATACTCGATGACGTCTAAGCGGCGTTCCTGATTTTCAACTTTACCGATAAATGAGTGGGGCGTCCCTAAAATTTCAGACAAACTGCGCATGGTGTGGCCCTTGTCCTGACGTTGGCGCTTTAGCCAGACACAAAGACGTTTGTTCTCATCTGAAATTACACTTTTAGTACCTTTCATATTTTTTCTTCTCCCAGCGTGTTACGCTTTTATTATGGTCAACCAGCCTTCCTGCGAAATAAAATCCAAACCTTATTGCAAATGCAATAAGCAATTAAAAACGGTTAATTAAACCATAGGATGCGACGAGCGTATAGCTACATGCGTTAAAAAATGTACAGTTACTTTACACCTGAGAGAAAACGCTAATTAAGACCATTTAAATAAAGCGAAATTTTGTTAGCAACTAAGATAAAGCCAGAGGTTAAAGAAGATGGTTAAACTTTTGTTTTTAATACCTTTAGTGATGTGTCTATTGTGGTATTTCTATCTACAGCAAAATAACTGGAGCCTGACGCAGGGGAAAAAAGGGTTTATCTACATAATCAGCTTTAACCTAGTTATCGCGCTGGTTCTGACGTTATTAGTCTTCGCTACTGAAAATTAGTTTAAAACGTCAGGTTTTGGCAGCTTTGCTGAAAAACCCAGCAAAGCCGTCTAAAATAATTTACAAAAAGGCTACTTTTGCTAAACAGAAAATGATGAGCCACAACCACAAGTCGTTGTCGCATTAGGATTTTGCACAATAAAGCGGCTGCCCTGCAGCCCGTCAGTATAATCGACAATTCCACCCATCAGATATTGCAAGCTCATGGGATCAACCACCATGGCCACGCCCTGCTTCTCAACTGTGAAATCACCGTCATTAACTTTTTCATCAAAGGTAAAGCCGTACTGAAAACCAGAACAACCACCACCAGTAATATAAACCCGTAGTTTCAGATTTGGATTATCTTCTTCACTAACCAGTGCAGCAACCTTACTTGCAGCAGCATCAGTAAATTCCAGAGGGATGTGTAAATCAGACATGGGTGTCTCCAACAGGGGTTACAACGGCGTGAATTATCTAATACCTGAGTGTTTTATTCAAGTATTTCCCCTACTCTGCTTAAACATAAAGCCTGCTTGCGGATCCAACAACAATTATTATCTGCGTTGTCATAAGCTTATGTTAGACTTACAGCATCAGTTCATTGATTAGTTTACTATGCGACGATGGCAAACATTGCTGCCCGGATTGCAGCGTCGGTTAGCATTACCCCAAACCTCACTACAATTGTGTTTGCTGGGTATGCTTGGTGGCTTGATTGCCGCCATGTTAATCATTATCTTCCGTCTGGCAATTATTGCTATTCAGAGTCTTTTCCTGGCGGAGTCAGATGACTTTGCCAGCGCCGATCAGGAAATTGTCTGGCTGTTGCCGCTAGGGGGCGCCCTGCTAATTGGCCTTATTGCCCTGGCAACCGGCTATCGCCATTACCGATTAGGTATTCCCTTTGTTATCCACCGCATTAAAACGCGCTACGGCATCATGCCCTTTCGAAATACCCTCAATCAGTTTTTCGCAGGTATTGTTGCTTTGGCCAGTGGCTTTTCGGTCGGCCGGGAAGGCCCGTCTGTTCACCTTGGCGCTTATGGTGCCAGTACTGTTGGCCGCTATTTACAGTTGCCCTACAACAGTATCCGTATTTTAGCCGGCTGCGGCATTGCAGCGGGTATTTCTGCGTCATTTAATACGCCGCTGGCAGCAGTCATTTTTGTAATGGAAGTGGTCCTGCGTGAATACCGGATCCATGTTTTCATTCCAATAATGCTGGCGTCCGTTGTCGGCGCACTGGCAACCCAATTGGTTTTTGGGCATGACCGGGAGCTGGCATCTCTGAATATTGTGGCCATTAATATCTGGCATTTTCCCTATCTTATTTTCTGCGGCATTGTCTTTGGTGCCGTGGCTTTTTTGTTTAACCAGAACCTGATGCGGTTAATTCGTTGGTTTAAAAACTGGCCGCTACTGGTCAGATTAGCGCTGGCCGGCGCAGTCACCGCGGCGGTAGGTTACCTTATTCCCCATGCAATGGGGGCTGAAACCGGCGCTATTTACCATGCTGTTAATAACCCGACTGACACCCAGCTTTTATTAATCATTTTTATCGGTAAGCTGGTATTAACCATTTTTGCCCTGGGGCTTGGCGTTCCGGGCGGGGTAATTGGCCCGGTGTTTGGTATGGGTATTGTACTGGGGACGCTGCTGGCTATCATACCGGCCATCTTTATCGGCGACAGCAGTACGGCCGGTACCTATGCGGTTTTAGGTATGGCGGGTTTAATGGCGGCGACCTTGCATGCGCCGCTGGCGGCGTTACTGGCCGTGATTGAGCTGGCATCTAACCAGCAGATAATTCTGCCGGCAATGGTTGTGATTATTACCGCTTATGTCACGACAGTGCAGTTTTTTAATAACAAATCTATTTTTATGATGCAGCTCGATTTCTTACAAATGCCTTATAAACTGGCACCGGCAGATGACATTTTGCAAAAAGTAGGGGTGCTGGCCTTGTTGAGCAAAGAATATGTGTTATTAAGCGAGCCTGACGAAGCAACCGTGCGTCAGCAACTCGCGCAATTGCAGCCGCCGGTACAGCTTTTATTAAAACAAAAAAATGCAGACGTAACGGAGTTTGTTGCAGCCAGTTACGATGTCAGCTTGTCATTATCAGGCGACAGCGTTATTCAATATCAGACTGTCACCGGTTTGCCACACCAGGCTACTATGGCCGAAGTATTCGCGTTACTGGAAGATAATCGCGATGGCCTGGTCTACATTTATCAGGAAAGCGTGCTAGAACCCATCGGTATTATTCGCTGGGATCAGGTGCGCAGTTTATTGGTTAAACAGAACAATTTATTATGAGTATTATTCTGCTGTATAAGGCTTTACATGTTTTCTTTATGGTTGCCTGGTTTGCCGGCATTTTCTATTTGCCGCGATTATTTGTTTACCATGCACAAAACAGTAATGCTGAATGCGATGCAGTCTTTAAGGTGATGGAACGGCGCTTACTGTATTTTGTTACGCCCTTTGCCGCCCTGACCTTGCTTTTTGGTGCGCTGCTGATTGCGGCATATGGCAAAGAATGGTTTGCACAGAGCAGCTGGCTGCACCTGAAATTGGTGCTGGTACTGTTGTTGTATGGTTATCATGGCTGGTGTTTCAAGCTATTGGCTGATTTTAAACATAACCGTAATCGCCACAGCGCACGTTTTTACAGAATCTTTAATGAACTTCCGGTGCTGGTGCTGCTGGCAATTATTTTACTGGCCACCCTTAAACCACAACTGTACTAACCTCGCTTTTAAACCGCAATTTTGCGTATAATAGCGTCTTCGTTGCGTCAGTTCCGGCGCACTCTGCTAAGTGTCTAGTGAGTAACCACAATGAGCTTCAAAGGTCAGCATATCCTCTCCGTAAAGCAATTCGACCGTGACGGCATTACCCGGGTATTTGATATCGCCCGCCAGATGGCGCCTTATGCCAGCCGGAAAAAACGCACAAAAGTATTAGATGGTGCAATATTGGGTAACCTGTTTTTCGAACCCAGCACCCGGACCCGGGTCAGCTTTGGATGTGCTTTTAACTTACTTGGCGGTGAAGTGCGCGAAACTACCGGTATGGAATCTTCAGCACTCTCTAAAGGCGAGTCACTGTTCGACACGGCACGGGTAATCAGTAGTTATAGTGATGTTATTGCCATGCGTCATCCGCAGGCAGGTTCGGTGGCAGAGTTTGCCGAAGGCAGCCGCGTGCCGGTACTTAATGGTGGCGATGGCGCCAATGAGCACCCTACCCAGGCATTACTTGACCTGTTTACCATTGAACGGGAACTTGCTGCCTCGGGTCAGCAAATTGATGGTATGCATATTGCCATGGTTGGCGACTTAAAATTTGGCCGGACTGTGCATTCACTGTCAAAATTATTGTGTTTATATAAGAACATTAAAATAACTCTGGTATCACCGGCTGAGTTAGCTATGCCTGATGAGATTATCAGTAGCCTGAGCGATGCCGGTCATCAGGTGGTGGTCAGTGATACGCTGCAGGGCCATTTGAATGCCGATATTGTCTACCAAACCCGCATTCAGGAAGAACGTTTTCCTTCCAAAGCAGAAGCCAATCAATATCGTGGCAAGTTTCGGTTAAATCAGGAAATTTATACCCGCTACTGTAAATCTAATACCGTAATTATGCACCCGCTTCCCCGGGATTCACGGCTGGAGGCCAATGAACTGGATAACGATTTAAATCTTAATCCAAACCTGGCTATTTTCCGCCAGGCCGACAATGGCATTCTGGTCAGAATGGCGTTATTTGCTCTGACGCTGGGCGTAGAGACTATCGTCAAAGATTACGAATGCGCGGTGCCCTGGTACACCAATAAATAGCCCTGACTTTGGGGTTGTTGCAACAAAAAACTGCGAGTGAATAAATTATGTCTAAATCTGAAACGCTGTTTCAACGTGCCCAACTGACCATTCCCGGCGGTGTTAACTCGCCGGTGCGGGCGTTTAAAAGTGTCGGTGGCACGCCGGTATTTATTGAACGTGCAGATGGCGCCTATTTATATGATGTGGATGGCAAACGCTATATCGATTATATCGGCTCCTGGGGGCCTATGTTACTTGGGCATAATCACCCCGCTATTCGTGATGCCGTCATTCAGGCCGCCGCAAAGGGCTTAAGTTTTGGTGCCCCTTGCCCGGCTGAAATTGATATGGCGGAAAAAGTGGCCCAACTAGTGCCGTCGATGGAAATGGTACGAATGGTCAGTTCCGGTACCGAAGCTACCATGAGTGCAATCCGACTGGCGCGCGGTTATACCGGCCGTGATACCATCTTAAAGTTTGAAGGTTGTTACCATGGCCATGCCGACTCGCTGCTGGTGAAAGCCGGCTCTGGCGCATTAACACTGGGCGTGCCTAACTCACCCGGTGTTCCGGCAGATTTCGCCAAATATACCCTGACCTGCGAATTCAACAACCTGGCACAGGTAGAACAAATTTTTGCTGATAAAGGCGCAGATATTGCTTGTATTATTGTTGAGCCGGTCGCGGGTAATATGAACTGCATTCCACCAGAGCCCGGGTTTCTGGAAGGCTTACGCACTATATGCGACAAATACCAAAGCGTACTGATATTTGATGAAGTCATGACCGGTTTCAGAGTGGCGTTAGGTGGCGCTCAGGCCGTGTATGGAGTAACCCCAGACCTGACAACGCTGGGTAAGATTATAGGCGGAGGCATGCCGGTTGGCGCTTTTGGTGGCAAAAGGGCCATTATGGAACAGATTGCCCCGCTGGGGCCGGTGTATCAGGCAGGCACGTTGTCGGGTAATCCTATCGCCATGGCGGCAGGATTAGCGGCACTAACAGAAATCAGTAAACCTGAGGTATATGAAAAGCTGACAGCCAAAACCAGTCAGTTGATCACAGGCCTTGGAAATGCGGCACAACAACATGGTGTGCCAATGAGTTTTAATCAGGTTGGCGGTATGTTTGGTTTTTTCTTCACCAGTGATGCGCGGGTTAGTAATTTTCAGCAGGCTACCCGATGTGATGCTGCGGCCTTTAAGCGCTTCTTCCACTTAATGCTGGAGCAAGGTATCTATCTGGCTCCGTCTGCATTTGAGGCCGGCTTTCTATCACTGGCCCATAGTGACGATGATCTGGCCGCAACGGTCGACGCCGCCGCCAGCAGTTTCGCCGCTCTTTAACGCCCTGACGCTATCGCGGGTAGTTATCCGGAATACCCGCGATAGCGTCTAACCTCGGTTTTGCAGCCAGACAATATCAGTGTCATAGTGTCGCGGCTGCACCGTATAAATACTGCCTGCTTGATCACTATATATTTGTAAAGGCAATGCCCTGGCAGGCCAGGTGTAGCTATTGATCTGACCTGATTGCCAGTTGTAAGTTTTTAATTGCCATTGACTGCTATCAATCCACAATAGTTGTTCTGAGTTGCTACTCCACTGTTCAGGTAGCACTTGGTGCCAGTTTAAACTTAATGGCAACACAGACAACGGCTGGCCGTCTGCCCACAACGCCAGGCCACTGTCATTATAAAACTGTAATACCAGCCCATTTGGTGCACATCTGAAATTGACTACGCCAGACAACAACATTACTGGTTGCTGTTGTTGTAACTGCATTAATTGCCAGCCATCATCATTCTGTGCCGTCCAGTACAGCTCGTCATGGCAACTACCGTAGCGTCCCGACACTGGTTCATTGCCCATCGGCTGCAAACTGCCATCGATAAGCGCAACGTTATACAGCCGACTGTTTACTACCGTCCATAGTTTATTTTCGTGCCAGAACAACTGCTGAATATACTGATCAGCGTTTAATGTCGTCAGTTGCCGGCTTTCTCCCGACTGCGACAACCAGATCTGATTATCACCTGCCCGCTCTGAGACAAAAGCGATTTGCCGGTCATTTGCCGCGTATAAACGCTCATTACGATTGCTGGCCTGCCAACTGTCTTGCTGGCGTAATTCTCTTTCAGCGACCAGCACCTGAACGATATCTGTTGTGTAATCAAGAAATTGGGTAGTTAAAATACGCTGCTGATAACGTTGGGGTTGTGTCAGCAACCAACTCATTGGGCCTAAACTTAGTTGTTCACCACTCTCTATATTAAGTAACTGCAGGGGTTTATTGTTCTGAGTCAGCAGCATATGCTGCTGATCCCAGACGCTGCTGGCCAGTACCTGATTATCAAAGCGGGTAACCGGCTCCAGTTGCCGTTGCTGAAGATCCACCCGGTAAAGACGGCTTCGGTCAAAATCATACCGGGCAACCAGGTACAGCGCAGAGTCAATTGCCAGCAATTGATCCGCTTTTTGCCACTGAGCGGGCATTGTCATTAAACGCTCTGTTTTGCCCAGCGAGTCACGTTGCCAAAGCTCGTAGCGCTGAGCATTGGCGTCATAATCTAACCAGTACCAGCGGCCTTCCAGTAATGCCAGGCCCTGGTCCAGTACCTGCTGGCAAGGCATTAACTTTTGTGCTGACTGAAAATCGGGTAAAACCTGTTGCTGATAGAAATAACATTGTTGCTGTAAATCAACAGCTCGAAACAGCAGCTGATTGTCTGTCAACCACAGAGGCTGACTAACCGCACGATAAAATTCATCACTATAGCTTACCTTAAGCGTCAGTAGATCCTGCCGTGCGAGTTGCTGTTGATCAGCTTCACTTTTGCGGTAAATATAAAAAACATGCTCCTGCCCTTCCGCCAGGGTCGGCCAGAACTCCTGCCCGGTTATCGCACTGATTGGCTTTACCGTATCCGGCAACTGAGTGAGAGGGGTAACAGTCAGGCTGGCCAGAATATAAGCCAGTGCCGCCCCACCCAGCAACAACACTGAGCAGACTGCACTGATAAAGCGCCATGGTACAGCTTTAACAGAAGGTAAGGTTGCTGGCGGCAAGCTCTTATTGCTTACCTTGGTATCTGTATGGAACGGCTTTTGATGACTAGTGGTCATCGGCTCAATATGACACAGCCAGCGGTAACCTTTCTTGGCAATAGTCACAATGTAAACCGGGGATTTTACGTCGTCCCCCAACTTTTTACGTAAGGCGCCAACCGCACGCATTACCGCAGCGTCAGTGCCTTCACCCGATGGCCAAACGTCAGTAATCAGTGTGTCTTTATCAATTATCTGGTCTGGATGCAGCAAGAAATAGTTTAGCAAGCTGTGTAACCGGGGCTCCAGCACCATCGGCACATTATCGGTTTGCTCAGGCGCGACCGGCAACAACTGACCATAAGCCGCCTGATAATACCAGTCACCAATTTGTACTAAAGGTTCTAAATTTGACATTAAGGTCCGCCTGACTAAATTGTCAGGCCGGATTATACCTTAATAAACTGAAAAGTTTAGCGTATCTGCTTTTGAAACAGCTTTAATCACCCTTAAGCCAACTGGGTGTCATCTTTTTTATCTTTAGACGTGTCCTTATCACCAGTAGGTTTCGGAACAGAACTGTCAGTTGGCCTGGGCTGAGGTGATAGGTCTTCCGGATCTTTGCAAGCCGGCCACCACGCACAGGCATATAAATCATCCAGCAATACGGGCTCATTAATCTTCACGCTATTGCTACTATTGCTGGAAATAATAGTTAAACTGGTAGCAACAAGTAATACTTTAAAAGTGTTATTCATGATCCAATCTCCGAGTGATATTCAGTTGTTAGGGTCACACTATTGTGCTTAACAATAATGAACCTACTCCTGAACCCAGTTTAAAACTCGATGATTTTTCAATAAAAACCTTATAAAACGTCGATCTAAAAACTGATCTCTGCGATATCAAAATCGGCTCTGACCGCTTCCAACACGTACACTTCGGTCTCATCAACAGAAATGCTATAGCGATTATGATACAGATAATCGTCAATCACTCTCTCATTGACCGTGCCACTCTTCAAGTCATAGTAACGAAGCTGGTACTGAGTATCCCTTACTAAATAGGTGAAATAAAAACCTTGCCGGCGCAAGTCAAACTTAAATAACATCTGATCAGCCGTAGTCCCTAAATTCAGTTCACTGATTTCACCATTACTATATTCAATAACAAAATTCTTCGAGTTCGCGTCGCGCCAGATATTATAGTCTGCATTATAACTCTGAAGATATAACTCCCGATCAGTAGCCAGCACACGTTTCTCAACCTCGGTATCCACAGCGGCCACCATAATATCCCAACGCCCTTGCCGCGACTGAGCATAAAATACTTCGCTGCCGTCCCTGCTCCAGGCAGGATTCGCGACAACCTCTCCCTCTTTTCCGACGATATGGATTAATTCACCGGCCATTGTTAACTGCCAGATGCCACTATTTAAATGCAGTAACAACTTACTGCCATCTGGTGAAAAGACCAGGCTACGGATCCGTTCATTCGACGTAAAATCTGTGAGTTGCTGCTGGCGGCCATCAGGATAAAACAGCCAGACCTGAGATAAACCTGAACGCCGCGACACAACGGCCGCAGGTCCTGAGGACTTCGGGTTAATTTCAATATAAATTTCATTGCGATTGGAACTGAATACCAGATTTTTTGTTTGCAAGTCTGATACTAACTTGTTGGCCACTTTTTTTATGTTTGTATGCGAGAAAAAGCCCACTGACGCATAAATTTTACCGCTAACTGCCCCCACCTGAATTTCACTGGCCTGATTATCGGTATAGGCGAGCTCCCGGCTCTCTCCGGTCGCAACATCTACTATTCCCAGTGACGAAATACCGGATGGAAAAATAATACTGCGATCATCCCTGGTCCAGTCTATGTTACCTGGATAGGCATCATCTATCTGCACTAACAGCCTGGTTGCCCGATTAGTTAAATCCAGCAGCCATATCTGCGCTGTTCCGGCCGCATCTCGGATAAAAGCAATTTTATCACCTGAACGCGAATAGCGACCGGCATAATCACCAAAGCTGCTTGCCGGTGGCACGGTGAGCTGTTCCGCATTACCACCTGCAACAGGATACATCATCATAACCATCTGGCGCTGCTCAGCATCCAGACTAGGGTAAATAATATATCGGCCATCAGGTGACCAACTGACACGTGCAGATACTGATTCAGGCGTACAGACGGTAAGCAGGGTGTCCGATTTAACGAGCATCTGACCTGGCTCTAACTCGATCAACCGTATTTCGCAACGTCGATCCGGTAGCATTTTATGGTAGGCGATGTACCGGCCATCAGGACTGAATGCGGCACCAAGGCTGCTGGCGCTATCTGCGGTAATTTGGACGCGTTTATGGCTCTGTAAATCCTGCAAATTAAGCACGGCTATTTGCTCGCTGCCTTCATTCGCGTAGCTAAATACAAGATAACGCTCATCAGATGAGACATTATGATAAAACTCGAGACCATCCAGCGACGTGATCGGTTTATAACGCCACATTTGAATCGTATTAACTTCTGTGGCTTGATTGTCCGCCACCGGTTTTAACCAGAATAGCCAGCTTAACAACAACAGTGACGATATTCCGATTGCTCCTGCCCATAACCTGGCTTTTGTTGCTGGTTTTGCGCTAGTGCTGGAAGACAGTGCCTCAGTTGCACTATCACCAGTCATCGGATTGTCGGCAACATCTGTCACGCTGGCAATAAAACGGTAACCCCGTTTTGGAATGGTTTCAATATAACTTGGCTGACGGGTATCGTCATTTAACGCTATTCGAATTGCCCTGATTACCCGCATAACCCGGCCATCCGACACATCACGGATTTTCCACACATCAGCCAGCAGCTGATCCTTGGTTACCAGACTGCCGGCATGGACAATAAAATAGTTAACCACTTTCTGGCCAAGGTTGTCTAAATCTGCCGTGGCGACAATCTGGTCCTGGGCATCCAGCTTGACCAGCTTGTCCTCTTTCGCCAGATAATGCCAATCACCTACCAGCAGTGAGCGTTCAGGTTTAATTTCCATAGTTGTGGCTTTGTTGCACCTTATTTGAAATGTCAGAACTGTGCGTTGTTGTCACATTCTGACAGTTGTTGCATTTCAACCGATATTGCAGGTAATAACAATATGTTATCGCAATTTTCTGCCACAGCTGCACCACTGTGGGCCGAAAAAGCCTGCATCGCTACCCCATCAGGCAGATATCGCACTATTGACTGCGCCCCCTGGCGTTTAAAATAGTCAATAAACAGCGGCAAAGCGCCACTGCTACCGGTTAAATTAATCGGTTTATTGTCATCCCGTCCCAGCCACACGGTCAGCAGAGTTTGCTGGTCAAACCCACTGAACCAACTGTCGCGATAATCACTGGATGTGCCCGTCTTGCCGGCAAAAACGGTCATAGGCAATGTTTGCTGCAATGCTCTGGCTGTGCCGGTTTGAGTAGCTAAAATTAGCGCGTGTTGCAACAAATAGGTGCTTTGAGCGCTATAGCGACTGTAAAGCTGACCCGGCCGGTGATATAACCGATGGCCGTCCTGATTGGTGACTGCCTGCACTGTCCCCAGCGCCTGATAGACACCGCTGTTTGCCAGTGTCTGATACAGTTGACTCACTTCCAGTGGGCTTAATTCTATTGCGCCTAACAGCGCCGCCGGCTGCAGGGTAATACGCCGGTTCAGGCCCAGTTTTTGTAATGCCTCATTTACCGCAGGCATACCCAGCTGCAAACCAAGGCGCACCGTAGGTACGTTTAATGAATCTGCCAGCGCCTGCACCAGCGTAACCTGACCGCGGAATTTTTGGTCAAAGTTCTGAGGCTGCCAGTCCTGCTCATTAGACCGTAAACTGAGCGGCTGGTCTTGTAACATGGTTGCAAGAGAAAAGCGTCCGGGTTGATCTAAAGCCGCCAGATATATAGCTGGTTTAATAATACTGCCAATCTGACGTTTAGCGTCAAGCGCACGGTTGAAGCCGGCAAAACCGCGTTCCTTGCCACCGACAACAGCCTGTATTTCAGCACGTTGATAATTGACGACTAACATGGCAGCCTGCACGGCTTCGTCATGTTGTTGTAATTGCTGGCGCACCGTAAGCTCAGCCTGTTGCTGAGCCGTCGGGTCTAAAAATGTGAAAACTTTAATACCACTACTAAGTAACTGTTTATCAAAATTAATTTGTCGCAGTTCTTTTTTAACCGCGTCCATATAAGCAGGGAAACGCGCCGTCAGATACTGTCCACGCGGCACCAGTTGCAGTGGCTGACTTAACGCCAGCTGGTACTCTTCACCGTTAAGCAAATGCTGCTCAAACATCAGGCGTAATACCAAATCGCGCCGGGTTATGGCCCGCTCGGGGTAACGCCTCGGGTCATAATATGAAGGGCCTTTTAACAAGCCAATCAGCAGCGCTACTTCATCTGCCCGTAATTCAGTTATGGGTTTAGCAAAGTAAAAACGGCTGCCTAATCCAAACCCATGCACTGGGGTAGCGTGGTTTTGCCCCAGAAATATTTCATTAAGATAAGCTTCAAGTATGTGATCTTTGCTAAAACGGTAGTCAAGAATGAGTGCGATCATCGCTTCGTTAACTTTTCTAAGCAGGGTCCGATCACTGCTCAGATACATATTTTTTGCCAATTGCTGGGTCAGGGTTGACCCGCCCTGCACGGTGCGACCGGCACTGATATTGGCCCATAACGCCCGCAATACCGACAACGGAGAAACGCCGCGATGCTGATAAAAATCACGGTCTTCAATTAATAACAAACCTTCTTTTAATAAAGCCGGTACCTGCTCTAAACGCACCAATTCACGGTCTTCCTGATGCGGAGACAACATATGCTCAATTAACTGTGGTTCCAGCCGGGCAAAGTTAACCTCTTCCTGTTGCCGGTAACGAATACGGTTAATGCCACTACCGTTGAATTCAACACTGAACAGTGCGGCTGGTTCATTACCGTCGATAAAGGTAAATGCCCGCCGGAAAATAGTGACATGATTACGTGATACGCTGTACTGACCCGCCGCAGTCATTGCCGGGTTACGTTGATACTGCAATTGTTCTAACTCCGCTTGCAGTTGTTCAGATGTGAGTGCTTTACCCGGATAAAGCTCAAGGCTGCGGGCATAAATTTGAGCCGGCACCTGCCATTTCTGGCCAGCAAATGCCTGGGTAACTTTGCTATCAAGGTAGATCAGGTACATGGCCAGCGCAAAAAACATCGCTAATGCTATTTTCCCGAGGGTAAACAATAACTTTTTCCACCAGGGCCTGGCTTTTATCTTCGGCGCAGATGCGCCTTTACTTCGGGTTGCCATCGCGTAACATCGCCTTTTTCGTTTTGGTTGTTGGCTGCGCTTCAGCCGGGTTATCCGGCCAGTAATGTTTAGGGTAACGACCCTTCATTTCTTTTTTAACATCATGCCAGCTGTTTTGCCAGAAGCTGGCCAAATCCCGGGTGACTTGCAAAGGCTGCCTGCCTGGCGCCAACAGCGCAATGCTAAGTTCTAATGCACCATTTAACACCACTGGCGTGGTGAGTTGACCATACATTTCCTGAACTCGGACTGAAAGCTGCGGTCCGCCCGGGTGCAAATAATCAATTTTAAGACGACTACCTGCCGCACTCTGCCAGTACAGGGGCAACAGCTGATTTAACAGCTGTTGTTGCGGGTAACTGAGCCGGGCCAGCAGCAAACTGTCTAACTCCAACTGTGCTAATTGTGTTTTTTTATTTACGGATGTCAGATAAGGCCCCAACCAGAGCGGCAGCTCCGCCAGCAGGTCAGCCTGGCTGAATACTGGCCAACCCGCCTCCGGTTGATACTGCGACAATAGCTGCATCCGGGCACACAAACTCAGGGCGGCTTCTGACCAGGTGAGCTCGCTAAGCCCACGACGGCCCAGATAATCCAGCCACGCTTGCTGACGTTGCTCCGAAGTAATCGTCACCTGCACCGGCTGACGCTGCAATACCAGTTGGCCAAAACATCGCTGGCGCTCACTGACGAAACCAGCACTTTTATCGTTCCAACCGGTTTTTAACTGCCAGTTTAATTGAGGCTGCCAATCTGCCAGCAGCTGCTCCAGCGTAATGGCGACGGCATGCCGGATCTGGTTTTGTTGCTGCCATTGCTGGATATCAAGCACCACCAGATACTCGTTCGCTTGCAGAGGATGGTCCGGTGTCAGCACGGCTCCTGCACCATTTGCCAGTAAATAACCCTGCCCCCGACGCTGGGCCAGTTGATCGGGAAACGCTCTCAGAACCAGTAAGGCTAACGCATGCAGTGGCAACTCGCGCTGAACCTTGCCATTTAATCTTCGCAAAAATTGTTTCGCCTGCTGATGCAGAGGCATGTGGCTGGATTGCGCCACAAGTTGTAGCTGTTGCTCAATATCCGGTTGTAAATTGCGGCTATCTTCCAGCAGCGCCGCGACTAACGAGGCTAACCAGGCTATTCCCGGCACTTGCGATTCATGAGCCGAGGCATACAGCAACATATTGGCCAACCGCACTGAACTGCCGGTTTGATACAACCGCTGGCCAACCGTCGTGACAAGCCCTTTGTCATCCAGTGCGCCAAATTGCTGCAATAAATGAGTGGCCGCTGCCAGGTGGGCCGCTGGCGGCGGCGTTAACCAGTTAATATCTCCGGGCTGGCAACCCCATATTGCTATTTCCAGACGTAACTGGGTGAGCTCGGCCAATTCAATCTCGGCAGGTTCAAACGCGGCACGCCGCTGCCACAATTCTGCGGTATCAATCCGGTAACAGCGCCCCGCTGCTTGCCGACCAGCCCGCCCGGCGCGTTGCGTTGCAGCGGCCTGACTAATAGCCACCGTTTCCAGCTTGCTGATCCCATGACGCGGATTAAAACTGGCGCGTCGGCAAAAGCCGCTGTCTATCACCTGAGTAACGCCTTCAATGGTTAAACTCGTTTCTGCCAGGTTAGTCGCCAATACAATTTTATAGCAGCCAGGGGCTGGAGCGGCAATTGCGGCTTGTTGTTCTGCCAGGGTCAGTGAGCCAATCAGTGAATGCAGCTGAACATTGTGCGGTAGCGACTGGGTGGCCATATACTGTCTGGCTTTATTGATTTCGGCATGCCCGGCTAAAAAGACCAGAACATTACCAGGCTGCTGCTGAAATGCCTGCAGTGCCAGGCGGGCGGCATGCACCGCCACAGGGTCTGTACCGGGCCTGGTATAATGAATATCTACCGGAAAACTGCGGCCACTGCTACTGACCACCGGCGCATGTAAATAGTCAGCCAGCCCTGCAACATCCAGGGTGGCAGACATCACCAGAACTTTCAGATCTTGTCGCAGTTGCTGCACTTCCATACTAAGCGCCAGTGCCAGATCAGCATGCAAAGATCGCTCATGGAACTCATCAAATATCAGTAAATTTACCCCTGCCAACTCGGGGTCTTGTTGTAATTTCCGGGTAAGAATACCCTCAGTAACAATCAGTAACCGGGTAACGGCAGACTGGCAACTATCTTGTCTGATTTGGTAGCCCACCTGCTGCCCGACCGGCTCACTAAGCTGCTGTGCCAGATAGCTGGCGATAGTTTTAGCGGCAAGCCGGCGTGGTTCCAGCATAATAATCTGGCCGGTGGCAAATTCAGGCAGTTGCAGTAGTTGCAATGGCAACCAGGTTGATTTACCCGCGCCGGGCGGCGCAGATAAAATAACCCGGTTGTGCGCCCGCAAATGCTGGCACAGCAATGGCAATACCTCAGCGACCGGCAGCTTTACCTCAGGCTGCTGGCCGGATGATTTAATGTTATCTGGCAATGCAGTGCTACTTACCAGCCGTTTCTGCCAACAAGGTCGCAGCAATAGCGCGGATACCGTGTCCGGTTGCCCCTGCTGCCCAGTAACCATTGGCCGAATTATTAAAGGCCGCCGCCAAATCGAAATGCAACCAGCCTTTGCCGTCGTCAGGTACAAAGCGGCTTAAAAAGCCCGCCGCATTGCTGGCGCCACCAGCACCACCACCTTTTACCGGCCGGCTGTTAGCTGTATCGGCATAGGGTGACGGACACTGCTGCTGATGCCATTTTTCCAGCGGTAGCTGCCAGGTTGCTTCCTGCTCTGCAGCAGCATACGAAAGCGCCCGCGTTGCCAGCGGTTTATCCAGCGCAAACAGCGCATTATATTCGCCACCTACTGCAATCATAGCGGCACCAGTCAGTGTAGCCGCATCAATAATTAACGGCGCTTTGCTTTCACCGGCACACATCAGGCCATCGGCCAGCACTAAGCGGCCTTCGGCATCGGTATTAACAATTTCTACGCTAGTGCCGTTTTTATAGGTAATAATATCGCCAAGTTTATAAGCATGACCGCTTATCAGGTTTTCGGCACAACATAAAATCAGTTTTACCCGCTGGTTCAGGCCCTGCAGTATCGCCAGTGCCAACGCCGCAGTAACGGTAGCGGCACCGCCCATATCACACTTCATGGTCGCCATACCCTCGGTAGGCTTTATAGAGTAACCGCCGCTATCAAAGGTAATACCTTTGCCAACCAGTGCAGCGGCAACGGGTGTATCGGTTGTTTTAGCCGGATTAAAGTCCAGTACCAGCATTGCCGGTGGCCGGGTACTGCCCCGCCCAACCTGATAAATACCATGCCAGCCTGCATCAACCAGCTCGGTGCCGGCTATTAACTGGCTGTTTATTGTGCCGGCAGGGGCGATACTGCTGATAAAATCCACAGCCTGCTCAGCCAGGGCAACCGGTGACAATACTTCCGGGGTTTCATTGATCAGCTTTTTGGCCCAGCTAAAACATTGTGCCAGTTGCGCCAACTGTGCAGCGTCGCCGTTATCATCATTAAAGCCAACACCATCATGTTTTCTGGCGTTGCAAAACCCCTGATAAAACGCCCATTGCAGATCTCTGCTCCAACCGCCACCGCTCAACTGCAGTTGAGTAATTCCAAGATTATCCAGGCTACGACCGGCTTTTTGCATGCTGCGCAGCGGCTCATTGCCAGACAAATGAATTTGATAACCCTGCGAGGTTGGACTTAGTAAGGCATTGTCACCCCATTTTTGTGCGGCTTTATCTGCAGCAACACTGATTTGTAATATTTCTGATGTTGAATTAGACCTTGAATCAGACATGGTAATCCCCATTTATTCGAGCTTATCAGCGGTAATGGCTAACTTTTGTGGCCCAAAGTGTAACATAGCGCTGTGGTGGACAACGAGCACATCGGCGTAAAATGGCGTTACCCTGCGCTATTATTGCGGTTATTTGTTGCCAGCCCCCGGTAAATTTCAACCATTCGCGTAGCCGGGGTTAAAACAGGTGACGGCTCTAGCCACAATCTGTATACTTCGCCGGCTTTTTTATTTGTGATTGCGGTAGTGGCAATATTCTGCTATCTATAGCCGCCATCTTTTTTTGCTTGGCAGTATTGTACAGGAGATGATCATGCCAGAAGGCAAGAATGTTAAGACATTAGGGTTACTGGCACTGGCCGGTGTAACGCCTTATCAGGAAGCGGTCGGGGAAGAATACATGAACCCGAAGCAGCTGGAACATTTTCGCAAAATTCTTGACGCCTGGCGCCAACAACTGCGCGAAGAAGTTGATCGCACTAAAACGCACATGGCCGATGAAGCAGCCAATTTTCCTGATCCGGTAGACCGTGCCGCCCAGGAAGAAGAATTCAGCCTGGAATTACGTGCACGGGATCGTGAACGTAAACTACTGAAGAAAATTGAGAAAACATTACAGAAAATCGAAAACGATGACTTCGGCTTTTGTGATACCTGCGGCATCGAAATTGGTATAAAACGGTTAGAAGCCCGGCCAACAGCCGATCAATGTATTGATTGTAAAACGCTGGCAGAGATTAAAGAAAAGCAACTAGGCGGCTAGTTGCTGGTCCGCCGTCAATGATGACATCAGATTGCAAACCTGCGGTGATCGGCCGGTTTGCGCCCTCCCCATCAGGTCCTTTGCATTTTGGCTCACTGCTTGCTGCAGTGGGCAGTTATCTGATGGCTCACCGGCAAGGTGGCAAATGGTTGCTTCGTATTGAAGATATCGATACACCCAGAGTCCGTCCGGGGGCAGACAGCGCCATTATGCATGCGCTGGAACAACACGGATTGTTGTGGGATGGCACTGTGCTATACCAAAGCCAGCGCCTGGCGCGGTATGCAGAAGTATGCTCACAGTTAGCACAACAACATTTACTATACGGCTGTCAGTGCAGTCGCAAACAAGTCAACGCCGCCGGCAACGTTTATCCCGGCACCTGTGCAACGCTCAAGTTAACCGGCGCAAATCTTAGTTGGCGTTTACACGCCACTGGCGTTGCCAGTCATTTCACTGATCAGTTACTGGGGCATCAGCAGATCAGTCCGGCGCTGGCACAGGAAGATTATATTATTCGCCGTCGTGATGGCCTCTATTCATATCAACTGGCGGTAGTAATAGATGACTGGGACCAGGGCATAACGGAGGTGATCCGTGGTGCTGACTTACTGAGTATGACACCGCGTCAGCAGCATTTATTTCAGGTACTGGCAGCCAGGGCGCCAAAATATGGTCACTTACCATTAGCGGTTACGGCGCCGGGCCAGAAGCTTAGTAAGCAAAACCATGCCACAGCGCTACACAACTGGCCAGCCAGCTACACTATGGCCAGAGCACTGACAATACTGGGCATGGCGTTACCGGCAGAATTGCAGCAAGCCCCGGCAGCAGAGCAGTTACATTATGCCCTGGCCAACTGGCATCCAGCTGATATTCCGGCAGCCCGGGAAGTCGTCACCAGCGATTTTGGCTGAATTTACCCGGATTAATTCTTTTTTGTCTTGTGCTGCGGTATTATTAGCCGTTTTTTTCAGCCAGATACCCATGCCACCAGCCAGACTGGTCAGTGCTTAGGAGAGATATCATAATTTCGCGTGTGTTAGAATTCTGCCGCCGAACCTTAAGCGGTAAGCCTCAGGGCGAAAAGCAACAACGACCTGCCGCCGGCCAGACCATGGCGGCGGCGTCTGCTATTACCCGACCGTCAACCGGTTCAATATTACCGCCATTGCAGGTTATAACCCGCGATCAGCACAGTGTCTCGCGGCGGGATATCAGCCCCAGTGCCCTTAAAGTGCTGTATCGCCTGAAAGATGCCGGCTATGAGGCTTATTTGGTGGGCGGTTGTATCCGCGATCTTTTACTGGGTTTAAAACCAAAAGATTTTGATGTCGTCACAAATGCTCATCCGGAGCAGGTTAAACAGGTCTTTCGTAATTGCCGCTTAATTGGTCGCCGCTTTCGGCTGGCGCATGTGGTGTTTGGCCGGGAAATTATTGAAGTGGCTACATTTCGGGGCCACCACAGTGGTGCTGAAGACGAAGAAAGCACGGCACCCAAATTAAAAACAGCCAGCTTAAGCGATCATGGTCAGATTTTACGTGACAATGTTTATGGCACTATTGAAGAAGATGCCGAACGGCGTGACTTCACTATTAATGCATTGTATTACTCGGTAAAAGACTTTGCTATTTACGATTTTGCCAACGGTATGCGCGATATTGCTGCCCGGCGCATTGAACTGATTGGCGACCCTGACGTGCGCTACCGGGAAGATCCGGTGCGGATGCTCCGGGCAGTGCGTTTTGCCACCAAACTGAATATGGATATTGCGCCCGCTGCATTAACGCCTATCAGTCAGTTAGCGGTGTTGTTAAAAAACATTCCGGCGCCACGCTTGTTCGACGAACTGGTAAAAATGTTGCTGGCCGGCAAAGCTTTCGACAACTTTATGCTGCTGCGTGACACCCGTATTTTAAAGCAGCTGATGCCGCAGTTAGATAAATTACTGAAACAAGAACCTGAGGGTAAAGCTTTCAGCCTGGTTACCCGGGCATTGCAGGATACCGATCAGCGGGTAGCCGTAGGTAAGCCGGTCACCCCGGCGTTTATTTTCGCGGCCATGTTGTGGTATCCGGTTGAGGTACGCAGCCAAACTCTGCTGATCGAGAGCGGCCTGAACGAAATTGATGCCCTGAATATTGCCATGACCGAAGTGCTGGATGACATTCAGCGTACTATCGCTATTCCAAAACGTTTTAGTTTAACCATGCGCGATATCTGGGCCTTACAATCGCGGTTAACCAAGCGCAGTGGCCGGCGGGCTTTTAAAATGCTGGAACAAACAAAATTCCGTGGCGCCTTTGATTTTCTGCAATTAAGGGCAGAAGCCGAAGGTGGCAGCCTGACTGAACTGGCCAGTTGGTGGCAGCAATTTCAGTTCGCAGACGAGACCGACAAGCTGGAGCTGATTAATAGTCTGGGTCGCGAAGCCCACGACAGACCAAAGCGCCGGCGCAACAACTATAAACGTAAGCGCAGCAGTCCCCCTGATGCCTGAGCAGGTTGCTAAGCCGGTGGTGCAGCATGAGGCGTACCTGGGGTTAGGTGCTAACTTAGCCAACCCGGTAATGCAGTTGCAAAACGCAGTAACGGCATTGTGCCAATTGCCGCAAAGCAGCGTACTGGCCGTGTCAGCGTTATACGGCTCTAAACCGATGGGACCGCAAGACCAGCCGGATTACGTTAATGCGGTGGCAAAAATAACAACGTCGCTGTCAGCGTCAGCCCTGTTAGATGCGCTGCAGCAGATTGAACAGCAGCAAGGCCGGCAACGAAAAGCTGAGCGCTGGGGAGCGCGTTCGCTGGATCTGGATATTTTGCTGTATGGCAACCAGACTATTGTCTCAGAACGTTTAACAGTGCCCCACTATGGTTTGACCGAACGTGAGTTCGTATTATATCCATTGGCAGAAATTGCCCCCCAGCTGCAACTCCCATGCGGAACACCACTGCAAACCTTGCTAAGCCGGGTGCCGTTAAATGGCCTGGAGAAACTGAGCGCCACTGTTTACGAAAAACTTGGTCGCGGCTAACTTGCAGCTGCGGGAACTTTGTGCGATCTTGCGCACCCGGAATTAATGGTCGGACGAGGATTTTATGGCTAAGATCACCACTGCAGTGTTACTGAAAATGAAGCAGCAGGCAGATAAAATCAGCATGCTGACCGCCTATGATGCCAGCTTTGCCAAGTTATTTGCCGAGCAAGGTGTCGATGTATTATTAATTGGCGACTCGCTGGGCATGGTTTTACAAGGCCATAGCGACACCCTGCCGGTTACCGTAGCCGATATTGCCTACCATACTAAAAGTGTACGGGCCGGCGCGCCAGATGCCTTCGTGATTGCCGATTTACCCTTTATGAGTTACGCCACGCCAGAACAAGCCATGCAAAGTGTTACCCCGTTGATGCAGGCCGGTGCCAATATGGTGAAATTAGAAGGCGGCGACTTTTTATTGCCAACTATTAAGGCACTGACCGAACGAGGCGTACCGGTATGTGGCCATCTGGGGCTGACGCCACAGTCGGTACATATTCTGGGTGGTTATAAAGTGCAGGGTAAAACCAGCGATGCGGCCGATGCCATGCTAAAACAAGCACTGGCGCTGGAGGCAGCAGGAGCCCAGTTATTGGTGCTAGAATGTATTCCTACCCCGCTGGCCAAACGAATTACCGACGCATTGAGCATACCGGTTATCGGCATAGGCGCTGGCAATGTTACTGACGGCCAGGTCTTGGTTATGCACGACTTACTGGGCATCAGCAGTGGCTATATTCCAAAGTTTTCCAAGAACTATCTGGCACAAACCGGCGAGATCCGCAGTGCTATTGCCGCCTATGTCAGCGAAGTTAAAAGCCAGGTATTCCCAGGCACGGAACATAGTTTTAATTAAATGAATATACTTGCCAACATTGAAGAGCTAAGAGCAGAGATTGCCAGCTGGCGGCGCGCGGGTAAAAAAATCGCTTTCGTGCCAACCATGGGTAACCTCCATCAGGGCCATTTGCAGCTGGTTGACGAGGCAAAACGTCAGGCAGATAAAGTTATTGTTAGCATTTTCATCAACCCGATGCAATTTGGCCAGAACGAAGATTTAGCCAATTATCCCCGCACCTTGGCGGACGATATTGCCGGTTTAACGCTCCATGGCGCCGATGCGCTATTCAGCCCGACGCCACAGTTAATCTATCCGCGTGGCCTGGATGCCCAAACCTTTGTTGAAGTACCGCTGTTGGGTGATTTACATTGCGGCGCTAACCGCCCCGGTCATTTTCGCGGCGTGTCGACCATCGTATGTAAGCTGTTTAATCTAGTGCAGCCGGATATTGCCTGCTTTGGTAAGAAAGATTTTCAGCAACTGGCCATTATTCGCCAGATGGTGATTGATTTATCCCTGCCGATTGAGATCATTGGCGTCGCAACCGAACGTGCCAGCGACGGCCTGGCACTCAGTTCACGCAATGGCTACTTAACCACCGAACAACGCGCTACAGCACCGGCGCTGTATCAGATACTGCAGCAACTTAAGGCCGACATTGCCGCGGGTAACCACGATTACCGGGCACTGGAGCAACAGGCTAAAGCGCAGCTAGCTGCAGCAGGGTTTGTGCCGGACTACGTTAATATCAGCAACCAGCACAGCCTGGCAATCGCGGTTGACTCAAGCGAGCCGAAAGTGGTTCTGGCCGCTGCCAGACTGGGCAACACCCGGCTAATCGACAACTTGGAGCTATAACCATTTGCTTTATATTGGCTGCCCGATGTGGGCTAATGCTCGCTGGAAAGGCAGCTTATTTGCAGACGATCTCAGCAACAACGAATTTTTAGCCGGCTATAGCCAGTATTTTAATAGTGTGGAAGGTAACACCAGCTTTTACGCTGACCCGGCCGAGAGCCAGTTAGCGCGCTGGGCCACTCAGTTACCCGCACACTTTCGCTTTGTCTTTAAAATTCCACGCCGCTTCAGCCATGCGCTAAACGAGCTTGATAGCGATGCGCTGCTGGCCTGGTGGCAATACTTTGCGCCCGTACACCCTTTTATTGGTTTAATTCATTTGCAGCTGCCGGCATCTGCCGGCCCGTCAATACTGGGGCAATTAGCCTCTGTACTTGAGCTATTAAGTAGCAAAATAGCAGTGGCGGTAGAGGTAAGACATCCGGCGTTTTTTGATAAAGCAGAGCATGAGCTGGCACTAAACCGCTTATTACAGCAATATGGCGCCGAACGGGTGGTATTCGATAGCAGAGCGCTATTTTCAGTGGCCGCCAGCAGTCCGGCCCTGCTGGATGCACAGGCTAAAAAACCGCGGTTGCCGGTGCATGCCATTTGCCTGAGCGACCGGCCAATGCTGCGCTTTATCGGCACCGACAATATGGATGTAAACCGCCAGTTCTACACCCCCTGGCTGGCTAAAATTAACAGCTGGCTGGCTGAGGGCAAAAGCCCCTACTGCTTCTTCCACACCCCGGACAACACTCTGGCGCCAGAGCTATGCCGTCAGTTTGCCAGGGATTTACAACAACCTCACCCGGTACTCACCCCCTGGCCGGGTGAGCAGCAAGCCCAGCTAGGGTTGTGGTAGTCATACAGCCTGAGGCTACTTCTTGTTACCAGACAATTATTCTGCAGAAAACATTCCCATCGTAACAGTGTTACGGCCGGCATTTTTACTGGCGTACAGGGCCTCGTCAGCCTGTTTAAAAGCATTGGCAGGGCTATGCTGTGACGGAATAACATGCACCATACCAATGCTAATCGTCAGCTCCACTTTCGCATCGTCAATATACTGCAGTCGTTCAGCCACCTGCTGACAGAGGCGCTGACTGATATTGAGCGCTGTTTGCTCGTCAATATCAATTAGCAGCGCGGCATACTCTTCGCCACCAACTCGGCCAATAATATCGTTGCTGCGTAATTGTTTTGATAACAGTTTCGCCACTGCAGCAATTGCCCTATCGCCCACAGCATGACCAAAGCTGTCATTGACGTTTTTGAAAAAATCGATATCTATCATCATAAACACCGCAGGGGTAGACGGGTGTTGCTGCCAGTAGCGGTCTAGCTGATTAAAGAAATGCTCGCGGTTAGCCAGCCGGGTTAAGCCGTCCCGTTGCGATTTAAGGGTAAGCTTACGTTCCAGTTTTAAAAAACTTAACCACGGCAGCAGCAACGCGGTAAGGGTGGTAAGCAGAATATGGCTCAACAAGGTATATACCGACGATTCAGGTAAACCGTGCATATTAAGATGCTGCCAGTTAACGATCACCAAAATTGCCTGCACCACCATCACCAACCCATGCAGCACAAATACCGCTTGCAGGGTTCGGGTAAACGTAGGCTCGGTAATAATCGATTTATGTAACAAATAGGCACACACGCAAAATGTCAGTGCAATGGCCAGCGACACCATGATGCTTAATACACCCGGTTGCTGATAGCTAGCAAAAAAGATCACTATTGCCACAACCAGTGCGCCAACAGCAAGTTGACGACGACGTCGGGTATAGCGAAAGCGTGAGAACTGCACCAGCCCTGCCAGCATGTAAACCGGCGCTAACAGCAATAAACAATCGGCAATAAAATAGGTTACAACGGAATGCACCGGGTATGCTCGTAACACCACTAAAGTAGAACCCAGCACAAAGCAGGCACAGGAATACGACCAGAGTTTAAAGCAACGATCTTTGGGCTTGCGCCGGTAAAGCAGGTACAGATACACGCCAACAACCAGGTTAATCACCAGCGCTACCATTACAACAGTGGGTAAATGCATCTATTCCTCAATTCGTTGACGTTCTAAAGGCTATCGCCAGCGCCGGTTATTGCCAGTTAACTTAGCGTAAATCAGTGCTTAAAGGTACAAGTTTAATGTCCCACAACAGTATTATGCTAGCTTTGTTGTAACGCTGCGCGAATTGATGAAAGATATTAAGCACTTCGCCGGTCAATGTCGGCTATAAGTCATTTTCAGCAACTTCTAACACATGAAGTTATAACCGCTAGTGAGTACAGTCATATGAAATATTGGTATTTTGCGCTAATACTGGCACCCGCAGCAGATCTGGCTGCCAAAGCACCCCCTCAGGTCTCAGCCCAGCAGTTTGTTGACTTACAGCAAGGCAAATCAAGTTTTGCGGGTTTTCGGCGCGCCCATGCCAAAGGCATTTGTGTCAGTGGCGAGTTTCGCTCTAATGGCAACTTAGCTGAATACTCAAAGTCAAGCTTGTTTCAACCCAGCACCACGCCTTTTACTGGCCGTTTATCCATTGCCGGTAATAACCCTACCGCGCCAGACTTAAAAGCACCGGTGCGCAGCCTGGCGTTAAGTTTTAGCCTAAGCCGCACTGAGCAATGGCGGCTGGCAATGAATACGCCGCCGGTTATGGCAGTAGCTGACCCTCACACTTTTTATCAGCAGATACAGGCTATTCAGGCTGGGCCGGCAGCAATAAAACAATTCTTTGCTGAACACCCGGAAAGTAGCGAATTTTTAACCTGGGCCGGCCAGTATCAGCCAACAGGTAGCTTTGCTGCTGAAACCTATCACAGCATCAATGCCTTTTACTTAAATAGCGCCAGTGGTGAACAACACGCGGTGCGCTGGGCAATGCAACCCACGGTATCAGTGGCAGCAACTGATTTGCAGGGCGATGATGCACTGCAACAGGAAATCACTACCCGGGTTGCTGCTAAGCCAGTGGTGTTTGACTGGGTATTTACCCTGGCAGAGCCGGCAGATGATGAAAAAAATTCAACCAAAGCATGGCCTGCGGAGCGCCAAAAAGTAACTGCCGGGCAAATCGTGCTGACCAGCACTACTGCACAGCTTGACGGCGAATGTCATGCCATTAATTTTGATCCACTGGTATTACCTACCGGCATTCAAGCAACCGCAGATCCGATTTTGCGGGCACGCTCTGCCGCTTATGCCGAGTCATACCGACGCCGGGCAAAAGAACAACTTCATGGCGCATTAGAGGGCAGCAATAATGAATAATTCTGCACGTTTTGCATTATCAATGCGGCTGTTTCACTGGGGTATGGCAGCGCTGGTTGTTTCAATGCTGGCTGCTGGCTTACTAATGGTTACCTCACTAGAGCCCTGGCAGTTAACTTTGCTAAGTATCCACAAAGCCTTTGGGGTTGTCGCCATGTTACTGGTAACCGCCAGACTATTTAACCGCTTACGCCATAAGTTGCCAGCGTTACCAGGTGACTTATCTGAGTGGCAAAAATGGGGAGCTAAAGTATCACACTGGCTGCTGTATGGCTTATTGTTTGCCATGCCCATTTCCGGCTACTTAATGCAGTATTTTGCCGGCCGGCCAATCGAAGTATTCGGCTGGTTCCGACTGCCCGCTGCACTGCAGGTTGATATTGTTAATTACGCACTGTTTCGTGAATTACATGGCTGGCTGGCGATAGCACTTATTGGCGTTATCGCGCTGCATGCCGGCGCCGCGCTACACCACCATTTTGTGCGCAAAGACAATGTGTTAAAAAGTATGTTGTAGCAATAGCTGGCCCTAACCAGCGGTTAGTGGCCAGAATAAGGGGAGCAAGGTCATGGTAATAGCAAATAGCAGCAAGCTTAACGGCCCGCCCACTTTTAAATAGTCGACAAAGCGATAGCCGCCGGGTCCCATTACCAGGGTGTTGGCGGCATGCGATACCGGACTGGCCAGGCTGGTCGCCGCTACCGCCACCACCATCATCGCGCTTTGGCCATTCACCCCCAATGCGGTACTTAGCAGCAAACCAATTGGTGCCATAATCAGCACCAGTGCCACGGTGGGGATTACCAGAGTACCCAGTGCGGTGACCAGATATAAGCCCGCCATGACCGCCAGCGGGCCATATTGGCCTAACCCTGACTGCACGCCACCTGCCAGCCAGGCTGCGGCACCGGAGTGTTGCATGGCCAGCCCCAGCGGCAGCATGCCGGCAATAAGAAATATTGAGCGCCAGTCGATAGCCGCATAGGCTTGCTCCATACTGAGGCAGCGACTGGCAACCATCAGGGTTGCCGCCAGAATAGCGGCTAAATAAACCGGTAGCATGCCGGTTACTGTCAGCAAGACCATTAAGCCAATCAGACCTGCCGCTAATGGAGCTTTGCTGGCATTAACCGGTTTAACCTGTACCGGATTCATTACGATTAAATGCTCGCTATCGGTTAACTTTGCCAGGCGCGAGCGCGGGCCCACAATTAACAGGGCATCACCGGCCTGCAATAACATACTGCCCAGCGCCGAGCGATAAGAGCGCCCTTCCCGCCAAATGGCGGCTACCTCTACTTTATAGCGTTTATCAAGTTGCAGTGCGTTAACACTCTGACCAATGTATTTGCTGCGTGGGTGCAACGTAGCCTCGACCAGTTCTAATTTACCTTTAGCCAGTAAATCTAAGTAAGGTGACATATCATCCAGACGCTCCAGCTCTTTAAAACCGCGTAAGATATCCAGATCTTCTTCCCGCCCCTGGATTAGCAGTAAATCACCCGCTTCCAGTTTATCGTCTGAGCTGAATTGCTGAATAATTTCGCCGTGGCGAAACAGGCCAAGTAACCGAAAGTCAAAGGCATCACCCAAACGGTTGTCAGCAAAAGTACTGTCGACCAGTGGGCTGTCGGCAGGTAACCCCAGCACAAACAGCCGCTCTTCGAGTTTATATTGCCGTTTGACATCATCTGCACTTAACGGCGTTACGCTACTGAACGCCTCCTGCTTTGGCATGGCTTCGAGCGCACTGCGACTTCCCTGCACCAGGATCTTATCACCGGCAGCCAGCGACAAATCAGCCAACCGGGTATAAAGCGTTTTACCTGGCCGCTTCACGGCCAATACGTTCAGCTGATAATTTTCACGAAAGCGGTGATGCTCCAGCACCTCATCGGCCAGCGGGCCATCTGCCGCGACTTCTAACTCTGCCAGACCACTGGCCGCCAGCAGCTTTTCGTGCAACATCGGCGCTTCACGTTCAATGGTTAAGGAGTTCCAGCTACGCAGCCGCTCGAAGCGGTTAAATTTACCCTGCGCCAGCACAATGTCACCGGCTTTTAATACCGTATGGCGCGATGGCAGGGTAAAGGTTTCCTTCCCACGGGTTAGCGCTATTACCATCAGACCAACGGTATTTATAAGTCCCGACTCTTCCAGCGTCCGACCCGCCAGCAATGAGGGTTTAGGCAAACGTAAGGCAAAAATCCGTTCCTGCAGCCCGTATTGATCACTAAGGTTACGACTACCCGCCAATCCGGCGCGACCCGGGTCGGTATCCGGCAGAAAATGCCGGCCAATAAACGCCACAAACAGCGTGCCCGCCAGTAATATGGGCAAGCCAATCAATGCAAAATCAAATAGTTGAAAGCCTGGCTGGTTAGTTTTCTCCAACGCAATACTGACCAGCAAATTCGGCGGCGTACCAATTAAGGTTAACAAGCCACCTAACATGGCGCCAAAGGCCATTGGCATCAGTACTTTTGCCGGCGAAATACCGCAGCGCCGGGCTGCTTCAACCGTTACCGGCAGCAGCAGGGCAACAACACCAATATTGCTCATAAAGGCCGATAACAAACCCGCTACCAGCATAATCACGATGATCATCCGGGTTTCGCTATTGCCCGATAAACGAATAACCCGCCGGCCAATACTGTCAGCAATACCCGCCCGGGTCAGCCCCTCACTCATGATAAACATAGCCCAGACCGTCACCACCGCCGGGTTACTAAAACCGCTGACTGCCTCAGAGGGCGAAACTAAACCCAGTAACGCCAGAATACTCAACATTAGCAACGCCACGATGTCCATCCGCAGCCACTCGGTAACAAACAGCACCAGGGCTGCCACTAACAGCAGTAAGACTAACGCGATATCCAGCGTCATAATGGCCAGAACACCGTAAGCAGTGGCAACGCAACAACGACGACTAAAATTTCCAGCGGCAAACCCAGCCGCCAGTAGTCACTGAACTTAAAGCCGCCCGGTCCCAGAATCAAGGTATTGTTCTGGTGGCCAATCGGCGTTAAAAAGGCACAGGACGCGCCAATTGCCACGGCCATTAAAAAGGAATCGGCATTGACGCCTAAGGTCATTGCCGCACCAATAGCAATAGGACACATGACAGCGGCGGTGGCAGCATTGTTCATTAAGTCAGATAAAAACATAGTGATCACCAGCACCATTGCCAACGCGACGATGGCATTACCCTGTGCCACATATTCCATCAATACGCTGGCTATCAGTTCTGCCGTGCCGGTGGCTTCCATCGCGCCCGCAACCGGTATTAATGCGGCCAGTAAAACAATGACCGGCCAGTCAATAACCGCGTAAACAGAACGGGGCGGTACCGTCTTAAATGCCATTGACGCCAACACCCCTAAAGCGAACGAAATCGCTGCAGGGAGCAAACCAAATGCCGCGCCAGCCACCGCGCAAAACATAATGACACCAGACATAACAGCGAGTTTTTTATCCGGTATTTTTAAATCTCTTTTTGCCAGGGGCACACAGCCATAATCACTTGCAAACTCTGATACGCTCTCACTGGTACCCTGCAGCAATAGTAAGTCACCGGCCTGCATTCTGAAGTTTCGAAGCCGTGATTTAGAGCGGCCACCATCACGGGACACCGCCAGCAAGTTAAGACTATAACGTGAGCGCAGCATAATATGGGTTGCAGAGCGCCCTTGCAGGTTAGATTCCGGCCTGACAACCAATTCCATCAGCACGATATCCTCCGCATTTTGCTGCTTGGCGTCCTGCAGCTTGCCATCGGCCGTCTTTTCCTCTGATTTAGTCTCTGCCACGCTGCCATCGGTGGTTTTCCGCTCTGCCTGGTGAGTACTGCCGTTAGAAGATTGCTCAGTTTTAACTTGCTCACCTTCTGTTTTAGCAGACTTTTCAACTGTTTTAGATTCCTCCAGTTCCAGCCCCAGTGTCGACAATATTGTCCCTAACGAATCAACTTCGGCCTCTAAAACCAGAATATCGCCGACCCGAATCACCCTGCCGCCGCTGGGCGCGTTAATTTTCACGTTGTTACGTATAAGTCCGACAATTTGAGCACCGCTGTCATCAAACTCTTTTTCGATGTCGTATAAGCGCATATCGGCAATTTTACTTTTTTCAGTTACCCTGGCTTCTGTCAGATAAGCTCCTGTTTCAAAGCCCTCGGTACCGGCCTGTTTGCGCGCAGGCACTAAGCGCCAGGCAATGACCACAAACACACAGCCAGTCAGTGCTACCGCAATACCTACCGGGGTAAAATCAAACATTGCAAAACCGGCACTGTTGCCCTGCTGAGCCCGAAAACCTGAGACAATTAAGTTGGGTGGCGTACCTATTAACGTGGTCATACCGCCCAAAATGGTGCCAAAAGCCAATGGCATTAACACCCGCCCCGGTGGCACTTCTAACCGGTTAGCAACCTGCAATGCCACGGGCATTAGCAGTGCCAGGGCGCCAACGTTGTTCATAAAGCCAGATAATAAGGCGCCAATCCCTACCAAGGCCGACATACTGACCATCAAGCCGGCTTTTTTAGGTATTGCGTAACGGGCCAGCACATCTACCGCGCCAGATCGTTGCAGCCCGGCACTGAGCACCAGCACACATGCGACGGTGATGACCGCTGGATGACCAAAACCATTAAAGGCGATAGCAGGCTCAATGACGCCACATAATACACATGCCAGTAAGGCTGCCAGCGCTATCATGTCATGGCGCCAACGGCCCCATAAAAACATGCCAACGGTTAGCAGCAAGATTAAAATAATGATGCTTTGAGGTGTGGTCATAGCGGGCTCTTATTAGTTAACTACATACCTGGTAACAATGGTTTAAATGAGTAGCCACCGTTAAAAACGCGCCCGGAACTTAGCCGCATCAATAATTGCCCATAAATGACAAATCGCAGCAACGATCGCGGGTATAATCAACCACCAAGTTAAATAGCCCACTGAACAAACCACAAAAAACAACAACGCAGCTAAAATACGGCCCTGCACCAACTGCCCTAAACCTGGCACAAATATATTACACAACGCGGCGATGACATTCCCACCTGAGCCCTGTCCTGACATAATACTCTCCTGTTATAAATCATTACCCTGCAATACACTTAAGCTGGCGTTGGTTATTGTTTAAGGGTAGCAATAAATTGTTGCGACTCGCTAATGGCTTTATTCATGTTAGTGATAAGCTTGGAAATATCCCGCTCAATGCTGGCAAATTCATTGCGAAGTGCACCAATAGCCTGAGCATTTAAATTGTGTTTTAGGTACAGGCTGTTATCGCGTAAGCTGTCCAGCACTGGCTCCATAGAGCTCTCAGCCTGACGCATAGTGCCAAGCAACTGTTTGTACTGGCGCTGAGTGGCATTGAGCTTAGCGCTGCTTTCCTGTTTCAATTTAGGGTTGCTGTACATCTCCAGCTCATCCTGCCACTCGTCAAACAAAGCCTCCGCCACATCTTCTATGCTATTTATCCGATCTGAGACATTGGCAGCTGCCTCACTACAGGCCTGATACTGATCATCTGTCAGCTCATACTGTTTTTGTAAATCGCCACCATCAAATTTTATCAGGGTGCTGAACTGTTCCAGTGCCGATTTAAACTGCTGCTGCGCATCCTGCTGGGCATCCTGCGCTTTATCAACCCGGTCGGCCAGAATATCCCGTTTATGCACGCCTACTTTTTCCATCGTCGAGTAGTACGCACTCTGGCACCCGGTAAACAAAAAAAGTGATATAACCAAAAATAATATGCGCATAGATATTCCTTAATGTGAGTTGGAGCAGACCATTGTGTTACCGCTCCGACAATAGCAATTCATCATTAGTTTACAACATAAATACAGAAAAAATGTCGTAGATCAAGTTGTAGGCTGGCAGCGGGTTATACTCTGTAGCGAAAATGTTTAAAAGGAATTTATCTTGCTTAAACAGCTTTGGGGCGTAGCACGTGTCAACTTCCTGAGCCTGACCCTGGTATGTATAGCCCTTGCTGCTGGCGCAAGTTGGCAAGCTGGCTATCTGTTTTCGCCTGGCTTACTGACGTTGGTTGCTGCTATCGGATTATGCGCCCATATAAGTGTAAATGCGCTGAATGAATACCTCGATTTTAAATCAGGACTGGATTTTTTGACCAACCGCACGCCGTTCAGTGGTGGCAGCGGCACCCTGGTGACCAACCCTGGCGCGGCAAATCTGGCGTTGATGCTGGCCATAGTAAGCCTGCTGCTGTTGATTGGTGGTGGTTTATACCTGAGTTATCAGCTGAACTGGCAACCGCTGCTCATTGGTATACCCGGTGTGTTGCTGATTTATGGCTATACCCGGTACGTTAACCGCTGGCCATTACTCTGCCTGCTGGCACCGGGTATTGGCTTTGGCATTTTTATGACGCTGGGCAGTTACTGGGTGCTTGCTGGCAATGTGAGTACTGCGGCCTGGCTGCTGGCTTTTATTGTCACTCTGCTGGTCAGTAATTTGCTTTTACTAAACCAGTTTCCTGATGTCGACGCTGACCGTCAGGTTGGCCGGCGCCACTTGCCCATCGTTATCGGCCGGCGCCATAGTGTCAGTGTTTATACCTTACTGTTATTACTCAGTTATCTGCTGCTGCTTGCCGGGGTAATCAGCAACATTCTGCCCTGGCAGTGTTTGCTGGGGCTACTAACCCTTGGGCTGGTAGCCAAGTTGCTGCCAGGGCTATTTCGCTTTGCTGATAAACCACAGCAACTGCAGCATTATCTGGGCCTGAATGTACTGCTATGTCATCTTTACCCAATATTATTACTGGCCGGGCTGCTGTGGGCCGGGCCCGTCTGACACTAAGGCCAACCAATGCTGCAAAATTTTATTTAAGTGGTTGCGTTGAGCTAGTTGGTGTCGCAGTTAGTCAGCTAATTGACTATTACATTTGTACAGCTTGTTTTCCAGCTGGATATACGACTCCACCTCAGCTGGAATAAAAAACTCCAGCTCTGGAGCCACCCCCATCAGGGCACGTTTTTGCTGCCATTCCTGGAATAAGTTCTGAAAAATGTCATCGAACAGAGCGCGGTTCTCCACCGGCACGGGCGATTGCTGCAATTGAATACGCACAGGGTACAGAAAATCATACAACTGCGGCATTAGCTCAACAGACAACGATAAATACGCCCTTATCATCAGCTTAGTATCGTTAATTTGCTCTGCAAGAGCGTCTTGTCGTTGTTCTGATTTTACCTGCCGGTTGAAGTCTTCCAATTCTACAAAATACATTTTGGCTACCAACATAAATGCTCCGCCGTATCCATGCAGCGCTGCTTGTTCAGCCCAGTAGCGCGCTTGAGCCAGCGCTGAACGATCCAGTACCGCACTTTGTTGCAGTTCAACTGGTTCGTCATAGCGCTGAAACCGGGCATAGCGAAGATATTTTTCAGCCAGAAGGCGCATTGCGCTGACATCTGCCCCCTGCGCTTGTTGCAGCAGTTCTTCCATACTGAGCCGCTGATAGTAGCTGTCATGCAGATCGGCTGACAGTTCTTTTTGATACCAGTCCTGAAACTGATCTTTGGCCGGATGGCTTTGCAATGCTTGTTCCAGTGCCTGGCAATTTTGATCTGCCGATGTATCAGTTAACTCAGGCGAAACATCAGTATGTAAAGTAGCGCTATCACCTTGCTGAGGCAGATTTTTTGATAACGGTTTGCCGGTGTCACCAGCAATTGAGGGATTAGTGAGCTGGGCTGTTACTCTCTCTTCAGTTGATACCCGCAACGATTCATCGGCGGTTGCTGCTTTATCACGTGGATAACCCAACCACAGCGCAACAATTGCGATAGCAACCAGTGCCATAACAATGCTGCGTCGGTATCTAGCTGGCATAACGATCAGCCTGTCAGCGTTTTAGCCAGTTGCAATAACTTCGGATAAAACTCTTTGCTTTGCTGGGCTATCTGGTCTTGCTCTACCAGTACATCATGCAGAATTTGTTCGGTGGTCAGCGGATTAGCCAGCACTACCCTGAACACGATGGTCTCCTGACGATCATAGGTTGCCGGCGTTAACCGGGTACGCGACACAAAAGACTTACCTTCTTCGCGCTGGCGTTTCTGAATAAACTTGGTCAGGCCGTTTAACAGCTCATTAAACTGCTGGCGCTGCTCGCTGCTGGCAACCGCCATGGCTTTTTGTACCTGCGCGGGTACATAGCGATACGTCAGCAGGCACAGTTCAGGCTCGGTAATCAGCTCAAAATCGATATTATGCTCAATTAAGGTTGCAAAATAGCGGGCCTTTTCTAAGCTGCGGTTAATCAGAATTTCATAACCGTCACGGCCAATCACCTGCAAACAGGCATGCACCAGCATTGCCATACCCGGGCGCGAGCCTTCCAGGGTCTGACTGCCTAAATCTTTAGAGCCTTTACGTAGTATATATTCGGCGTGATGCTCAATAGCATGCGCCGATGACGGGTGTTTAAACACCACCATACCCGCGCCCATTGGTACATACATCTGTTTGTGGGCATCGATGGTCACGGAGTCGGCTCGTTCAATGCCGGCCATTAGATGGCGGTATTGATCAGAGAGTAAAGTAGCACCACCCCAGGCCGCATCGACATGGAAATGACACTGAAATTGTTCAGCTAAATCCGCAAGACTCGCTAACGGGTCAATATTACCGGTTTCCGTGGTGCCCGCTACGCCAACTATCGCCAGTACTTTAATATTCTGCTCACGCAATTCCGTCAGCGTTTGTTGCATTTGAACTACATCAACTTTGTTGTTGGCGTCGGTTTTAACGCTAATCACATAGTCACGGCCAATACCCAGCACGTCAGACGCTTTGCCAAGTGAATAGTGGCCGCGCTCAGATACCACTATCGCCAGACCATCGTAACCGTAATGTTTTAAAGCACGGAATAAGCCTTCTTTGGCAATCCCTTTAAAATCACCGTCTGCTTTAAGCAAGCGGTTGCGCGCTATCCACAACGCAGTAATATTGGCGATAGTGCCGCCCGAGCAAAAAGCGCCTAACGAGTGGTTAGCACTGTGCATCCATTTCTTATAGAAGCTGTCTTTTTCACCGTAAACTAAATGGTGCATCATGCCTAATACCTGCCGCTCTAACGGGGTAAAGGCTTTGGATGTTTCAATTTTTACCAGGTTCTGGTTCAGCCCTACCATCATTTTTGACAGCGGCAGCACAAAATACGGCAGGGCCGAGGTCATATGACCAATAAAACTGGGCGAAGCGGTATGGACGGAATGCGCCACCAGCTTTTGCATCATGCTTTCTGCATAATCAGAGACAAACTGCGGAGACAGCGGAATTTGGTGGGCCTGAAAATCACGCTCAATTTGCCATAATGGCTTTTCTAACGCGACAATACTCTCACGCAGGAAACCAGCCAGATTCTGCGACAGATTCTGTTCAATAATACTCAGGGTGGAATCCGGTGCCTCGGGTACAGTAAAAATACGCCAAAGCGCATCTTCTGAGGCCGCCGCCTGCCGTTTTGTCGGTTCTGTCATGCGTTATGCTACTCACTAAGCTGAAACATCAGCTCACTATAGGTTTTACCACTTCAGGTCTACAGCAAAAGCCATCAGACAGCGGTGCACAAAGGGCCTAACTTTACTGCAACTACCCCGGAATGTCTGCAAAAATATCAACAGTCCACTCCCCCCTAGCTGCGCAGGCCAATACCTTTGTTAATTAAATACAGGGCAATGCTGAACAATACCGTAATAAAACCCACCACCACGGCTAATGCTAATACCAGGCTGACATCACTCACCCCAAGAAAGCCATAGCGAAAAGCGTTAACCATATAGACGATAGGATTAAGCGCCGCCACATTCTGCCAGAAACCCGGCAGCATCGTCAGAGAGTAAAAAACCCCGCCCAGATAGGTTAACGGCGTAAGTACAAAGGTAGGAATAATACTGATATCGTCAAAGGTCTTGGCATAGATAGCGTTGATTAACCCGCCCAGCGAAAACAGCATTGACGTCAGGATCACGGTAACAATGATAATCGCCAGATTGTGCAAATGAATATCGACAAAAAACAGTGATAAAATGGTGACAATTATGCCGACCAGAATACCGCGGGCCATGCCACCGCCAACATATCCCAGTACAATCAGGTAGTTTGGCACGGGTGCCACCAGCAGCTCCTCAACATTGCGCTGAAACTTCGCGCTGAAAAACGACGACGCAACGTTGGCATAAGAGTTCGTGATAACGGCCATCATAATCAGGCCGGGCACAATAAACTCCATATAGTTAAACCCACCCATATCACCAATGCGAGAACCGATTAAACTGCCAAAAATCACAAAATACAAACTCATGGTAATGGCAGGCGGCACCAGGGTTTGGATCCAAATCCGTAAAAACCGGTTAGTTTCTTTTGTTAAAATACTTTGCAGAGCTATAAGATAACTGGCTCGCATTACGATTTCTCCCCGCGTCCATTTTCAACCAGCGCCACAAATAACTCTTCAAGACGGTTTGCTTTATTGCGCATCGACAATACATTCACCTGTTGGCTGCTTAGCTGGCTGAAAATCGGGTTCAAGCCCTGACTTTTCGGCACGTCAATTTCAATACTGTGCTCATCAAGCGCACGCCAGCTGACGTGGTCTAACTGCACTTTGTCCGGGTTCTGATCTAAATCGAGCACAAAGGTTTCAATGGTCAGCTTGTTTAATAATGCTTTCATGCTGGTGTTTTCAATAATCCGGCCTTTATCAATAATCGCAATATTGCGACAAAGCATTTCAGCTTCTTCCAGATAATGAGTGGTGAGAATAATCGTCACCCCGGCTTTGTTGATGCTGCGTAAAAAATCCCACATTGAGCGCCGTAGTTCAATATCAACCCCGGCAGTCGGTTCATCCAGGATCAGCAATTGAGGCTCATGCATCAGCGCACGGGCGATCATCAAGCGGCGTTTCATCCCGCCCGAGAGTTCCCGGGCCCGGGCAAAACGTTTTTCCCACAACCCCAGCTGTCCCAGATACTTTTCAGCCCGGGTTAACGCCAGTTTTTTTGGCACACCATAAAAACCGGCCTGGTTCACCACAATTTGCAACACGGTTTCAAACTGATTGAAATTAAACTCTTGCGGCACCAGCCCCAGCTGGCTTTTAGCCTGTTCCAGCTGACTGTCTATATCAAAACCGAACACGCTTACCTGACCGCTGCTTTTGTTCACCAGCGAGGTAATAACGCCTATGGTAGTGCTTTTGCCTGCACCATTGGGGCCAAGCAAGGCAAAGAAATCTCCCTGTTTTACCTGCAAATCAATGCCACTAAGGGCTACGGTGCCACTTTTATACACTTTGTGCAGTGCTGATATATCTAACGCCAGACTCACTCGCGCTCTCCTGTATTGGTGTTGGTGCTACTGCCAGCGGCGGCGCGTTCGCCGCCATAGCCCCAGCGGGCGGTTAGCTGCTGCTTAAGCCCCAGCTGATCTAACATACGGGCCACCATAAAGTCGACTAAATCACTAATTTGCTGTGGCTGATGATAAAAGCCCGGTGCCGCCGGCATAATGGTAACCCCCAGTCGGGCCAGTTTTAACATGTTTTCCAGATGAATAGCACTGAGTGGACTTTCCCGCGGCACTAATATTAATTTACCGCCTTCTTTGATCACCACATCTGCTGCGCGCTCTATCAAATTATCGCTGGCGCCCGTGGCAATGGCGGCCAGCGTGCCGGTTGAGCACGGGCATATTACCATCTGTTTTGGCGCAGCAGAGCCAGAGGCGACCGGCGAAAACCAATCATCTTTGCCATATACCGTTAACTGGCCAGGCTCGCTGTTAAATTTAGCCTGTAATTGTTCAGTACATTTATCCGGTGCGCCAGCCAGCTTAATGTTATGTTCGGTGGCAAACACCACCCGGGCGGCACTGGAAATCAGCAAGTGCACCCGCACGCCCTCTGCTAACAACAGTTCGAGCAAGCGCCAGCCATAAGGCGCACCTGAGGCACCGGTAAAGGCTAAAGTAATGTCCTGCATACTCACTCCCATTTTTTCTTTAACGCGCTAATCAGCTTGTCGTGAATGCCACCAAAACCGCCGTTGCTCATAATGACAATGTTATCACCATTGGCCGCTTGTTCGACCAATAAACCGACCAGTGCCTCGATATCATGCGACAAGCAGGCTTTAGGACTTAAGCTACGGGTAAGAGCTTCCAAGGACCAGTTGGCATTGACGGGTTCATATAAGTAAACTTTATCGGCAATCGCCAGCGACACCGGCAATGCCGCTTCATGCACGCCCATCCGCATCGTATTAGAACGTGGCTCTAATACGGCAATGAGTCTGCCCTGGCCCACTTTATTACGAACACCTTGCAACGTCGTAGCAATCGCCGTGGGGTGATGAGCAAAATCGTCATACACTTTAATCCCGGCAATATCGGCTTTAAGCTCCATCCGTCTTTTCGGGGCGACAAACCGGCCCATCGCCTCGATTGCAACCTCAACCGGCACACCAGCGTGACGGGCAGCCGCAATGGCCATTACGGCGTTATCTACATTATGCTGACCGCCTAACTGCCAGTGCAGCTCACCTTGTAACTGCTGCCGGTAAAACAATTTGAACACACTACCATCGTTATTTATCAGCTCTGCGCGCCAGTCCTGACCATAGCTCTGGCGCTCGCTCCAGCAGCCCATCGCCAGGGTTTGGCTAACGGCCTTGGTATCTTCGGGGGACAACACTAAACCATTGGCCGGAACCATTCGGAGCAAATGATGAAACTGGCGCTGAATAGCCGCTAAGTCGGGGAATATATCGGCGTGATCAAATTCCAGGTTATTAATGACCAAAGTACGCGGCCGATAGTGAACAAACTTGGAGCGTTTATCAAAAAAGGCAGTATCATATTCATCGGCTTCAATCACAAAAAACGGCGACTCGCCCAGCCGGGCTGAAGTATCGAAATTTTGTGGCACACCGCCAATCAGAAACCCGGGTTTCAGACCAGCGGCTTCTAATATCCAGGCCAGCATACTGCTGGTGGTGGTTTTACCATGGGTGCCTGCAACCGCCAGCACCCAGCGGTCCTGCAGCACTTGCTCGGCCAGCCACTGCGGCCCGGAGGTATAGCGCAAGCCCCGGCTCAGCACATATTCCACGGCCTCATTGCCGCGTGATAACGCATTACCAATGATCACTAAGTCAGGCTCAGGGCTGAACTGGCTACTGTCATAACCTTGCACCAAACCAATACCCAGCTCTGTTAACTGCTCGCTCATTGGCGGATAAACATTTTGATCCGAACCGGTAACCTGATGGCCCAGCGCTTTGGCAATAGCGGCGATGCCGCCCATAAAGGTGCCGCAGATACCTAAAATATGAATATGCATCAGTTATTTCCTGCCATGCAGGCCCTTTGGTGTCAGAAAAACAGATAAAACTACGATCAAACCTGCAATTTCACAATAAATTCTTTAAAATAGCCCAGCCTTACAACCTTACTACAGTAAAAAAAGGACTAACAACATGCGCCGTATTTCCCCGGTACTGCAGCAAGACGGAGTCGAACCTGAGTTAATTGCCCTGCTTAAAACTATTCTGGCCGCCTGCCGGGAAATCTCTTTCCGGGTCAGCCAGGGTGAACTGGCTGGTGTATTAGGTTCTACCCTTGGCGAGAATATTCAAGGGGAAACCCAAAAAAAACTTGATGTTATTGCCAACGAATTACTCAAAGAAGTGATCCTGGAAACCGGCGTCGTTAAAGCAATCAGCTCCGAAGAGGAAGATAACATTGTTGCCGGTAACCCTGACGGTAATTATCTGGTGACCTTTGACCCGTTGGACGGCTCGTCTAATACCGATATTAACAGCTTAATCGGCACCATTTTTTCTATTTTACCCGCTGATCCCGCTAAAGCGCCGGATGATGCCAGCCTGTTTTTACAACCGGGTACGGCCCAGGTTGCGGCGGGCTATGTGCTATACGGCCCATCGACCATGTTGGCGTTGACCACTGGCCATGGTACCCGGCTTTACACTCTGGATAACACCTACGGCGGCTTTTTGCTGACAGAAGACCAGGCTGCAGTTCCAAAATATACCACTGAATTTGCAATAAATATGTCTAACCAGCGTTTCTGGCAGGAACCGATGCAACAATATGTAGCGGATTTACTGTTGGGCAAAACCGGGCCACGTGGCAAAAACTTTAATATGCGCTGGATAGCCGCGATGGTCGGCGATGTACACCGGGTGTTGTGCCGCGGCGGGATTTTTGCTTATCCACGCGACAACAAAGATCCACAGAAGCCTGATAAATTGCGACTAATGTATGAAGCCAATCCCATGAGTTTTCTGGTAGAACAGGCTGGTGGCCTGAGCTCAACCGGGTATGAGCGGATAATGGAAATCGTGCCTACCGATATCCACCAGCGGGTAGCGGTGATCCTTGGTTCAAAACATGAAGTGGAAACCTGTATTGGTTATCACAAAGCGTAGCCATTTTTACTGCCGCCGTTATAATAGCCGGCACTGATTAACCATAAAGGAAGCAGCATGAGCTTAAGCGACGTAACTGCAGGTAAAAACCTGCCAGACGAAATTAACGTAATTATTGAAATTCCGGCCAATGCCGACCCGATAAAGTATGAAGTCGATAAAGATACCGGTACCGTCTGGGTTGACCGTTTTATGTCAACGCCGATGTTTTACCCGTGTAATTATGGCTTCGTTAACCACACGCTATCGCTGGATGGCGACCCGGTAGATGTATTAGTACCCACACCTTACCCGCTGGTACCTGGCGCAGTTATCCGTTGCCGGCCGGTTGGCGTATTAAACATGGCCGATGAGTCTGGCGAAGATGCTAAAGTTATTGCCGTACCGGTAAGCAAACTGACCAAACTGTATGACCATATTCAGGATATTAATGATGTACCAGAGCTGTTAAAGCAGCAAATTCAGCATTTCTTTGAACGTTACAAAGAACTGGAACCGGGCAAGTGGGTGAAAGTGCAAGGCTGGGCCGATGCTGCCGCAGCTAAAGCAGAAATTATGACCTCGTTTGAACGGGCAAAAAAATAATTCAGTCGTCTCTCTGATGCTAAAAAATAAAGCCGCATAATGCGGCTTTATTTTTTTGGCCAGGCTAATCGCTTTTGATGGTGTTGTTATCAGCCAGAAACGTTAGTAGTTCGGTAGTGGGCATAGGCCGGGCAAACAAAAACCCCTGCACTTCGTCACAGCCCATTGCTTCAACCGCGCGTTGCTGTTCTATCGTTTCAACACCCTCAGCAATGGTAGATAACCCCAAACGCTTACCTAAATTAATAATCGTCTGGGCGATAACCTCACCTGCAGGTTCAGCAACCTCCCGCACGAAAGCACGATCAACTTTTATCCGATCTAATGGTAGCTGCTGCAGGTAACTCAGCGAGGAGAAACCTATCCCAAAATCATCAATCGCCACTTTAATACCAGCGTTTTTCAGCTTTTGCAGCGCATCAATTACTATTTTAGGCTCGTCCATCACGACAGATTCAGTAATTTCCAGCTCCAGTAGCGCCGGGTCAATATTGTAGCGATTAACGCAATCAATCACGGTTTGCACAAAATGATGATTCCGGAATTGCGGCATTGATACGTTAACGGCAATGCGCAGATTACTATACCCCTGGCTTGCCAGATGTTTGATTTGCTGACAAGCCTGTTCCAGCACCCAGCTGCCAATTTCGACAATTAAGCCTGAATACTCTGCCAGCGGAATAAATATCGCCGGCGAGATATACTGACCATCAGCAACCGGCCAGCGCAATAGCGCTTCCATACCCACAACTTGCTTGCTAGTAAGCGATACTTGCGGTTGGTACCATAACTCCAGCTTGTCACGACTGAAATCACTACGTAATTTACGCAATAATGACAACCGCTCAGCCATTTCATCTTCCATTTCCGGCTGATAAAACTGATAACTCTGGCTAATACTTTTCTTAGCTTTATTCAGGGCAATATACACGTGCTTTAAAATTGTCAGACCTTGTTCGGCTGAATCGGTTAACCGGCACAAACCGAAGGTAGCCGTAACTTGCAAGGCATGCTCAGATGCTTGAAAAGGCTCATTGAACACATCTTCTAACCGCTCGGGTGTCAGCTCACGAGCCGGACCAACCAAACCAAAAACATCAGCGCCAATTCGTCCTAACTGACTACTTGTTCCAAAAAAGGAAATAAGACGCAGCGTTAACGCTATCAGTAATTCATTACCGACATCCTGACCCAAACCATCATTGACATCTGAAAAATGGTCTATGTCGACCAGTACCGCCACCATACCGTCAGCATCAAAGCGGCGGGTATCCTGCAAAATTTGAATAAACTCATTGCGGTTTGGTGTTTTTGTCAGTGGATCGATATACGCAGCATGTTTGAGCTGCTGGAATAACGTGACATTTTCATAGCCAATAGATATGTTACTTAAAAACACTTCGATAAGCTGCCGATCAAAAGCTTCAATCGGCCGGTTGGTTTCAATATAAACGGCCGCACAGTGGCTATCATTGCCCAGATACAACACCGTATCCTGCTGACCAAAGATATTCTGCCGTTGACTTAAACACAGATTTATTTGCTGCACTATCCGAGGGTTGTCTATTTTGTCCAACTGACATTTAATAAAAGGCGCGTAGTGGCCCGCAGCACCGAGCACATATATTTTATCACTGGTGCTGCCATCGTCTTCAATCTGAGCACACAATACGCCTTCAGCGTGCAGCCCGATTAACGACGCAATTTGAGTTACCACACCTTCTGAGAACTCATGCAGCGAATGCTGTTCGAGTAAGTTAGCGCCAGCGTTAATGATTTTTTGCAGACCAATCCGGTTTTGATTTATGGTACGAATTTGTTGATAAGAACGTAGCGACGCAATTATAGCTGTAACCAGCTTACTGCGGGTTAATTCGGTCTTGGTTTTGTAATCGTTGATATCATATTCTTTGATAACGCTTTCTTCAGGTGCGTAACCAGGCTGACCGGTCCGCAGTACAATGCGTACTTCTTCCATATGCAGTTCATCGCGAATGCGTTGCACCACTTTTAAACCGGCATCGTCGGATTCCATTACAACATCCAGTAATATCATCGCAATATTACTGTTGCTTTGTAAAAACTTAACCGCTTCGTCTCCGGAATAGGCATGATGAAAAACAAGCTTACGGCCCAGAACGACTAAATCATTTAACGCCAACTTGGTGACAGTATGAATTTCCTCGTCATCATCAACGATCAGAATATGCCAAACGCCTGCAGCCAGCTCCGGTTCAGACGAGATTTGCTCGTCCTCCGCGAAAAACAGAAAATCTTCATCTGTTTCATTCGATTTCATGATTACGCCTTTATCGGTCTCTTGTCTTAAATATACATGCATAAGTTAAAAAACAAAAAACGAATTGTCGTTTATTTTTAACTTGTTTCAATAAATTTACCACCGGTATTAATTTATGTCGCGTCTTGCTGCCTTACTGGCTTAATGCCAAGATAGCATCAATTATTCAATAAATACCGGATTTATTGTGAGCAAAGTCTCTTCAGCTTCAGGACAGCAGCGGTTACTCAGGTTAGCTCGCTATCACCTCGGTGCCCCCGTCACCCAACAAACCGAGCAAAGCAACGATGTCAATCCGGACCATGACGCCAATACTCCGGGCAGTGCGAAGCATCAGCAACTGGCTGCGCGCTCTGGCGCACCCGATCCGGCAGGCGAGCTAACACTGGCGCAAAGAGTGAACCGTCGTCTGCAAATGCAACGCGAGCGACAGCAGCAAAATCTGGAAAAAATTATGGCGCTGGCACATGAGTTCTGTCCGGAGCGGGTTTCCGGCCAGGAGGTTGATCCAGATTGGTTTGCCCACTACTGCGAGTTAGTTCTGGATATCTCAAACGATAGTATGCAGCAACTGTGGGCAAAAATTCTGGCCGGCGAAATTGCCACACCAGGGCGCTTCTCCCTGAAAACCCTGCAAACACTAAAACAAATGAGCTATAAAGAAGCGCAAAGTCTGCAGTTAGCTGCCAGTCTGAGTTGTCGCAGCCGCCAGGAGCAAAGCGGCCGGATTTATTTCGGTTATATTCGTAAACCGTCGCTGTGGCAGTTGCTAACAGGTCGCAGTATGGCACTGCTAAATTTAAGTCAGTTTGGTTTATCTTACCCACAAATTTTGAATCTGATTGATATCGGCATTTTGCACAACGTTGAAATTGAAAGTGGCGAGCTGCAACCTGGCCAGGAATTTAGCTGGCAATTTCAAAGCAAGACCTTGCAATGCACCGCTTTGCAGCGGGGTGTGGTGTTGCAGTATTACAAATATACCGCCGTTGGCACCGAGCTACTGCCCCTGCTAAACAGCCCGACCCACAGTGGATATTTAACAACACTACAACAACAACTCGCCACCGTACTGCGGTTTAACTAAGCCTTAGCCAGCCGCTATACCCTGATAATTATTCCGGCATTAACGCAAATTTTGCCAGTAAGGTATCCAGTTTACCGGGCTCAAGCGGTTTAAAAATGATGTCGTCCATCCCCGCCTGACGATAGGTGTCAATCTCTGCTGGCAGTGCATGCGCCGTGAATGCCACTATAGGTACCGTTTTGTAATGCGGTAACTGCCTCAACTGTCGGGCAACGTCGACACCAGACATGTCAGGCAGTTGAATGTCCAGTAAGACCATGTCAAACGTTTGGCCGGCACACAGCGTAAAGACTTGCTCAGCACAGGTTGCAGTATGCAAGATCAGCGGTTTGTTTTTTAACAGGACCTGGACAAAGGCCAGGTTTGTTTCATTGTCATCGACAACCAAAATATGCTGAACAACCCTGCGTTGCTCCCGATTTTCCTGATGCTGTAACACGCGCTGCAGACAAAATTGTTGCTCAGCCCACACCCGCTCAATACGGTCTTGCCAAAGCGGCAATTGCGGTTGCGGCACAAAGCACAGCACTGCCGGATATTGCAAAGCAATAGTTTGTAATTGCTGCAATTGGGCTGTTGTGGCTTGCTGCGGTGCAAATAAGACGATGAGTTCGAACGCGGCATGCTGCAGTAATTGTGCAAGCTCGGTAAAACTGCTACTGATAGTTAACTGAGCCGACATCGTTCTGAGCGCCGCAGCACGTTGCTGCAGCCGCTCAGTATCTGCATCAAATACCAGTAAATGTGATATTCGCCCCGCTGTCTCAAGGGGCTCAGTACGCAACGGCAAAGAGAGCTGCAAGATACAGCCCACGCCATCCAGTGATTGACTGCTGAAATCGCCTCCGTTTGCACTTATTGCTTTTAACAGTGCAATATCAGCATCACTCCATTGCAAATCATGGCTATCGCTCGCCTGCAATAGCTGCTGACAGTGCAGTGGCAAGCCGTTACCGTTGCAACTGGCCGTCAAAAGCAACTGCGGTTGCTGGTCGCTACATTGTATCTGCAGCGTCATACCAATTTTGCTGACATCTTCAACCCGCAGACACAGCATCAGCATGGCCTCAAGCAATGATGATAGCGTTTGCTGACAAAATTTGACCGCATGTGCCAGATTATCCGGGTGTTCGTACCAATCAACCCTTACGGTTGCTGTTGGTACGGGTAAATTAAACTCGTCGAGGTGACGATCTAACCAGACACCCAGTTCAAAGGGTGGACCGGTCAACTCAGGCTGACAAAATTGTAGTTGTCCTGCCTGGAGTTGCATGTTTAACACACGTTGCAGTTGCTGCGGTGGTAGTTGCGCTCTGCGTTGCCATAGCAACATAACCTGCTCAAACCAATATCTGATTTGGCGCTGCGTCTGAAGTTGTTCCGAGGTCAGTAATTGCCGCTGCTCAGTATACTCATTGTGCTGAGCAGTCAATTGTTGCAGATGGACATTAAGCTGATGGATCAGCTGTTCTGATGCTTGTTCTCGCTGTCCGATATTATCTGCCAGCTCATTAAATATCTGTCGCAATGATTGCAACGGGAACACCAGTTGTTCGCCTATCTGACAGTCATGTTGCGCCGCTTGTAAACGACGCATGTGGCGGGTTAACAGCTCTAAGTCAGTACTGATGCGCAGCTGTCCACGCTTAACCGCACTTACGCTAAGAGCCATACCACATGCCAGGGCAATAATCAGCAACACCAGCGGCACAAACCATACTAAGCCGTTAAAATGCGGCTGATAAACAATAGCCAGATAGCCATTATCAGGTAGTTGACTACCCAGGGCACTTTTTTCACCGCTCAGACCCGCACTCACCGGCATCAATGCCAATTCATAACCTGACTCAAGTGTGCTTATCTGATACACCTTTGGCACATCAGCAATCACTGGCGCCTCAGTGACGTTGCTACTGCGGACGATAACCTGACGCTGCGCATCATAGACTGCAATCTGTTCTACCGCTAAATCAGAATTGTAGTGAATTTGTCGCAGTTGGGTTGCCAGCTGTTCATGGTCCGGAACTGGTGGATAGGCTTGCAGCGCATATTTAGCAGTTATCGCCAGTTGCTGAACTTTTTGCTGTTGTTGGTTCAAGCTTTCACTGTATAGCCAGAAACTGAACATCAACCAGGCCAACAGTAATGCCAGCAGCCAGGGAATTATTAACTGTCGGAAAGTATTTATCAAAACGATGCTGCCACCAATCTAAAAGAGCTCACTATAAAGTGATTTCGCTGCAGCAACAAGGGTGACAACAGCGTGCGGGGTGGCAGCACGCAACCGCCCCGCAACTGAGTTAAAAATGCAGCTCTACCCCGGCAAATACCCCTTTAAAATCTAAATTACTGTACAGATCATCTAAATCATCCAACCGCACATTCACTGCGCGGTATCCCAGTTTCAGACGGATATCAACGGCCAGGGAATCAACAATTTCATAGCCGATACCAGCCTGTACATCATACATCCGGCTGTCACTCCAACCTATGTAGCTACCCTGCGCGAACACATCCAGGCCGGTCAATGGCAAACCTATTTTACTGCTGGCATAAGCCATTGGTAGCCATTGCGACACCGATTCTTGCCCCTGTAACGTCTCATCTGCTTGCGCACTAACCGAGGCGGCACCTTTGATATGCTTGGCATTCAGGCCCAAATCCAGGGCAAAGAGGCTGTTATCCATTAGCTCGTAATACAACACTACATCAGTACTGGTCAGGTCGACCTTGTTCGATAGCGATGAGTTGACGGCAAAATCTCTGCCAGCAAACTGAAACTGGCCATTAAGTACCGTCACTCCTTGTGCCTCTAACGGGTTATGGGCCAGCCGGATATTCGGGAGCAATGGAACCGGGTGTTCCAGCGCGATAAAGTATGAACCCTGAGTTTTGCTGTTAAAATTAAAATCAGGTGCCGGCTCGCTGTTACCAAAACTGCCGCTGGCATCAGTTTGCCAGCCATCACCGCCCAGATACACACCTAGCAGCGTGTCAGCGCTGGCTTGTCCGGTTAGTAATGTGCCCCCAAGAAAAGCGACTACTGTGATGTTTCGAATACTGCTTTTATTCATCCTGCTTACCCTTGTATCAATAATTCTGATAAGTCGATCAGCGCTGCATTAGCGCGGGAAATATAATTTGCCATTACCAGGCTATGGTTGGCCAACACACCAAAGCCGCTGCCATTCAAAACCATTGGGCTCCAGATTGGCTGTTGAGTTGCCTCCAGTTCGCGAATAATTTGCTGTAAACTGACCATGGCATTGCGCCGGTGCAACACATCGGCAAAATCAACTTCAACAGCTTTCAGATAATGCAATAATGCCCAGGCGGCGCCACGTGCCTCATAAAACTCATCATCAATTTTCCACCAGCTGGTTTTAACCAGTTTACGCTGCGGTGCATTAGTAGATTGTCTGGCGTCAGCATCGCCGGCCAGATCAGTATTTAACCGGTCCTGGCCAACACTGGCACTTAGCCGCTGCGAATAACTGCCTAAGCGTTTTTCGACGTTTTTTAACCAATCCCGCAGATTGTCAGCCCGGGCATAAAACTGACTATCTGGCATACTGGGATCAGACAGCGCGTCCCGATATAAATAAAGTTGTTCAATCGCCTTACGGTATTCAGACTCAGCACTGGGAATAGCCCAGCTGCGATGATCAATATTAAACTGTGGCTGCGCTACTTTTAAAAATGCATTTTCAGCTGACTGCGATTGTGAACGGCTGAAATCTTTGCGAAAGGCCAACGCCAGATCACGTGACATCTCCAGCACGCCAAACTCCCATGCTGGCATATTATCCAACAGGCTGAAAGGCGGTAAAATGTCATTCGACAAATAGCCACCAGGTTTGTCCAGCAAGGTTTCAGTTACTAAAATTAATGCCGTGGTGGTGGTATAGCCGACCGTAGGAGTATGACTACTCGTCTGCTGATCCTGAATAATTTGCTCAGTCATAATTGCCGGTTCACGACTTACCCACCAGCTAAAGACGATAAAAATAAACAGCATTAACGCTGCTGTCATGTAGGCAAAACTGCGCTTATTCATAATTTATCCTTAACGACGTGGCATCTCAGTTAATGGCATACTAATTTCGAGCTGCTCGCCATTGCTGAACTGAAGCGTAACGGCGACACTCTCCCCTGCCAGTAGCGGTTGAACCGGATTAAATAGCATCAAGTGTAATCCGCCCGGCTGCATTGTCACACTTGACTTAGCAGCGATAGCGACATGCTCTACCTGCACCATCCGCATTACACCGTCATGATGGGTATGCTGATGCAATTCGGCGCGTTCAAAAGCACCGCTATGGGCGCTGAGCAGGCTAACCTCGTCAGCAGAATCATTATGAACCGTAAAGTAACCGGCAGTAACGGTTCGACCTGGCATAGGAACCCTGACCTGACCATCGGCAACCGTCAAAGCTGAGGCCCATGCGGGTGTCGCTAACAGGCCGACATGACTGACTAGCAGAAAAAATAAAATTCGGATCATGTTACGCTCCATTTACAAATTTAGCTTATCTTACACCAAATTATGGCAGCAAACAGCGATCTGGCACAATGTCATAGCGGACAAATAGTTATAACCCGGAACAACTAACTCCGGGCTCGCTGCCACCACAACAGTAGCGGCAGGAAGTAGCACCAAACAACAAAAGCAGAAAACATGGTGACAACGGGCAATAAGTACAGCAGTAACAAACTGCTGGCAGAGACCATCGGTTACTCTGCCTTGGTGCTGGGTAAGGCTTTGGCGACCAGCTCTTTTTGTTCAGGCGCAGCAGGTGCGGTAACAAAAAGCTGACGCAATTCGGTTGCCGTTTTATCAACAGCCTGCCGGGCCTGTTGCACTACAGTAATTTTAATTTCTGCAAGCTGGTTTGCAGCGAGTTGTTGCATGGCGTCGGTGACCGGATTCGCGTGTACCGGGGTAGCAACAAAACAGGCGGCGGCAGTTAAGGTTAAAGCAGCTAACATTTTCATTTTAATATTCCTTCATATTAGTTAAGTTATTTGATACTACAACTTACCTATTACAAAGCTTGTGCCAACTTTATTTAAACTGTAACCACATGATTTAAAGAATTAATTTTCAAACCGAGACACTTTCACGTTTAGCCAAACCAAGTAGAAACCAAAAAGTGGTGAAATTAACCACTCAATTAGTCAATTTCTTCATGCTGGATTCAGTCAGCATTTCTTAGTTAGTTTTCCGGCACAAATGCCAGTGCTTGCACTAACACTTCTGGTCCGGCACTGGCTAAATGACCATTTTCACTCAGGTGTCGGCGCCATAATCTGGCCCCCGGTAATCCCTGAAACAATCCCAGCATATGCCGGGCAATGTGCCAGAAACGTGCGCCCTGTCGCATTTGTTGTTCGATATAAGGCAACATGGCCCGCACTAATTCATGTTGGCTTAGCGCGCGTGGCTCATCATGATAAATAAAGTGATCAACCTGACTTAATAAATAAGGGTTGGTATAGGCTTCACGGCCTACCATTGCCCCATCAACCAGACTGAGCTGATATTTAACGTCATCCAGAGTTTTGATACCGCCGTTAATACTGATATCAAGCTGAGGGAAATCTTTTTTCAGTTGATGCACCCTCGGATAGTCCAGTTCAGGTATTTCCCGGTTTTCTTTCGGGCTTAAACCTTTCAACCAGGCTTTACGGGCATGAACTATAAACTGCTGGCAGCCGGCATCAGCAATAGTACCGACAAAGTCGGTTAAAAACTGGTAGCTGTCGAGCTCATCAATACCAATCCGGCTTTTTACCGTCACCGGTATCGATACATTATCCAGCATCGCGCTGACGCACCTTGCGACGAGTTCGGGGTTCGCCATTAAACAGGCACCAAACATGCCATTTTGGACCCGGTCTGACGGGCAGCCAACGTTAATATTCACTGCATCGTATCCACGCTGCTCAGCCATTTTGGCGCATTGAGCCATTTCTGCAGGGTTAGAACCCCCTAACTGCAAAACCAGCGGATGTTCCTGCTCATTAAACGCCAGATAATCACCTTTGCCATGAATTAACGCCCCTGTGGTTACCATTTCAGTGTATAGCACAGCGTGTCTGGTCATCAGCCGGTGAAAGTAACGACAATGTTTATCGGTCCAATCCAGCATAGGCGCTACGGAAAATCTATGATCAATCGATTTCATTGAAAAAAAACCTTTATTCAATAACTTAACTTAAAACGCAACGCCAAAAATTGCAGGTTATTGTTGCTCAAAATTGCTTATTTTTGCGCGTTTTTGTTTGGTGGTGCACCCAAGGGTATACCAATGGGTGCACTTTCGATGTATTCTCTACTTACAATTTATTCGAGGTATATCGCTAATGGCTTCTATTAACATTGAGCAGCGCATTAACAAATCCGGTAAAATTTCCTATCGAGCTCGTGTCCGTGTTACCGAACGAAAAAAAATTATCGATAAGCTGGAACAAACTTTCGAAAATCGACGCGATGCCGAAAAATGGGCAATTAAAGCGCAAAAAGAACTCACTCAAAAACACAACGATATTAAGCGTGGTGCCTACCATGAAACCTCACAGTTGCGTGATGTATCAGTCGGAGAACTCATTCGTGAGTATTTAGATAACCCGCGAACTGGCAGAGATATTGGTAGAACCAAAGAGTATGTACTCAGAGCACTGCTCAATTATGACATCTCTTTGGTGACCGCTAGCAGATTAACTGCACGCCACCTCATACAACATTGTGAATTTAGGCTCCAGGAAGATACTCGCCCAAGCCCACAAACAGTATATCATGACGTTACCTATCTTCACTCGGTTATGTCAGTAGCCAAAAGAATGTTGGGCATTAATGCAACAGGAGCCTATCACGAGGAAGCGATTCCAGATCTCATGGAGTTTATGCGTATTCTGATTTATGTGAACACCCATACTGGTGAATGTGAACACCCAGATTC
>CAXBHB010000015.1:0-92003 GCA_963975465.1 uncultured Chromatiaceae bacterium | reverse complement strand
AGACGCTCATATTGACCTGTGACCAGGCTGACACAGAATATTGAACACCCTCTTTTGATTAAGTCATTGTCTCTTAAGAAGGTGACGGCATCCTCGTAACCATTGTTAGCAGCCATGAACATATAGTCTATTGCTGTTTCTTCGTCAGTAGCACCACCATCACCGTCTATCAGCATACCTGCATAGTAATATTGTGCTTTGGGTACGCCCATATCAGCAGAGCCTTTAAGGTACTCCCTGGCTTTAGCCATATTTTCAGCTACCCCAATACCATTTGCGTAGATAGACGACAGCATAAAACCTGATTTCGGATTTTTTCCGATATAAGCTCTCTTTAACCAGAAAATAGCTTCAGGAACATTTTTCTCAATTCCTTTACCTTCGAGTTTTAGAACACCAATTGCAAGTTGAGCTGCCGGTGAGCCTTTATAGGCATAACTTTCCATTAACTCTAGTCCGATATTGGCGCCTTCTGCTTTTGCCGATAAAAGCGTATTTACTAATTCCGCATCTATTTCACTACAATTCTCAACGAAGAACTCGTTAGACTTTTGAAGTAACTCTTCGTCACTAATTTCTTTTTCAGAAATTGAAGCGACAAAACTTTTCACTTTATCTAAATCAGTCAACCGGGACTCCTTTTGAAACTGTTCTTACCAAAAAAAGTAGACACCCCATTAGTCGGTATTCACGGCTTCTCTTGCATCTATGGGTAAAATTATAAAAACAATATTTAAGATCAGTAACAATAATTTCAAAGTAGGTCCATTTTTATGAGCTAAAATTCGCCACACCGGCGTTGTACTGGCGGTTGTTATGCCTGGCCCGAGCCATATTTAGATTTTTCTATGATTAGAGGTATTTGCGATGCAAACCACTCTTTCTCTTTGGCTCCAAATGTCATTTTACGTCCATTTAACCTGTAGTGATAAACAACAGAACCTTGGTGTTCTTTTATCGTGAGCTGATGTTTGCCGATGGTATCTGCAACAACTAACTCGATCTGTGCACTTTCGGGTAAAAATAAAAGTTCTGTTTTTTCTTCGTTAAAACGGATTTCGTCTTTTATGGCACGAGAGGGGGCTGTGATATGTAAATAGAAGTTTTCTTCATCTACGGTATGTCGATGTCCAGGCCAGGTAATACATGCCGAAAGAGCAAGAGTTAGGCAAGCTAAAATAACTAGTCGAAATTTAAGAAATACTGACATTTACTTTCCTTTTGTCACTGTTGTTGAACCTGAAAGTATCGGTAATGTTTCAACCGGCATAACGCTTGTTCGGCGGGTCGACCCGCACTTAAACACGGGTAAACCCGTATTTGTAAATTTAATGTACAGAACACTACACCGCTTTTTTATAACTTACAACAACTTATGGGGACAGGTGTTTCTGATAGAGGATAGAACCTCTTTTGAAGGAGCAGGGGAGTGTTTGACCCCCTGCCGCTATGCACGGGGGGGAGTTGCCCCTGCGAGTGAAGAAGAGTGTTGTATCCGGGCTCCAGTTTTTATCCTTGAGTACTTTGCTCAAAGCATTACTGCTACAACCACATCCTTAGCAGGCTGGCGGCGATTAATGCCAGGTAGGTTACTGCCACTGTGGGTTTGGCGGCTTGTTTGGCATAGCCCAGTATCAGCTGTAGCGGATTTTGGCGCTGATATTGCCACTGGCTGTGCCACTGGCAGCCGATATCCTGCGCTTGTAAAATGGCTTGTTCCAGCTGCAGCAATCTGGCGGCGGCGCGTTGCTGAAAGGTTTTAAGTATCGCTTCATGCAGCCAGAACAAGCCGATAATACCGAGTTGCAATTCCAGCGCGGCGGCGTTTTTTAATAACCACAGCCAGACCAGAATAGTAACGACTTTAAGCCATAGCGCGTGTTGCTCTTGCTTATCGTAACTTTGCTGGATTAACAGCCATTCTGCCTGATTTTTGTCACTCATTCTGCTTCCCTGCGCCATACGTTACGGCGTTAAATAAACTTAAGTTGTTGCTGCAGTTTAGCCGGTAATTGCTGCAAGTCAGCATCATTTTCACTAACCACCACTAAATCGGCGGTTTTTAAGGCCAGGCTGCGGCCACGATAGGTTTGGTCGGCAAAATGATGTTCAAACTTCAGTTGGTTATCTGCTGGTACCACAAACACCGTGGCCAGACCATGTTCGGTTTGCATGACTAAGTGCAGCGAGCGGGTGCCACGGAAATCACAAAAGTTGGCGTAAACAATGTCTTGCGGCCAGTTAGTTAATTCGGCGCCAAAGCTGGCCAGCTTAATGTTTACCTGATTAAGCGGCTGTGGTGCCAGCATCTGGTCCATATAGGGTGCTTCATGATAAACATGAGCCAGCGCATGCTGGCCTAAGGTCATTTGCGGGTAACCGTAGTTAAACCAGTTCAGGGTAAGGCCGGCGACAAAGGCGATTGATGCGGCCATAGCAATAGCGCCGGCAAAGCGCTTTTTCTGGGTTTGTGCGGTAAGTAGCAGTTGCTGGCGCAGTAATATAAGCGGCAGGCTTTCTGGTACCTTAAATTCCAGGGCCTGTTTAATACTGAGCTGATCCAGCAATAGCTTGCGTTGCAGCTGCTGCAACTCCGGATCGTTCGCAACGGCGCTGGCCAGCGCGGCACTGCGGGCTTGCGGATCTGCTATCAGGGCTTGCTTTGTGGTTAAATCTGTCATCACTTTAACCCTTTTTGCTGCGCGTGCTGTTGCGTATTCTGTTGACTGGTTAAACGTTGTTTCAGTAGTTGCCGGGCCCGGAATAAACGGGTATTAACGGTATTAACGTTTAAACTGAGTAGCTGGCCGATTTCGTCGCTGCTAAAGCCCGCCAGGGCCTGCAGCAGCAACGGCTCGCCGTATTCCGGTGGCAGCAACAGTAATTGCTGTTGCAGCAGGGCGTTATCATATTGCTGCTCTAATGCCGGGTTTATGTCGTCAGTTAAACTGTCTTGCTCAACGTCACTGTAATCCAGCTGCTTTCGTTCAAATCGCCGGGCATTTTCCCGGCGTAAAATAGTGATTAGCCAGCTTTTTGCGGCGTTGTCATCCAGCAAGGAGTCCAGCGCTTTCCAGGCCCGTAAAAACGTATCCTGGACAATGTCTTCGGCAATATGCTGGTCGCGGCAAAGCCAGAAGGCATAGCGATATAAATCACCATGATACAACCGCACCAGTTGCTCGTAGCGCTGACTATTGCTTTGCGCTTTGCGCTTAAATAAAGAGACCGGCAAACTGAACAGGCCATTTCGTGATTGTGACATTACTACTGACTTTTGTTCACGGGAGAGAGTGGTAAGCGTAATCGACATAAGCTTGGCCTGTAAAGCGATCATTAACATTAACCAACGTCGCCATTATTGCGACGCCGCCGCAGCCGGCTGGCCGATATAACGCTGTAGCCAGTAGTCGGCACTGACATAACGGCCGCCGCCGCTAAAAAGCAGGCTTAGCAGCATGGCAAAATACATCGCCGCAAATTCAATACCATTATTCAGAATAACCAGTTTGCCACTGGCACTCAGCCAGTCATAGTTGCCATGCTGTTGCAGCAGGCTGCGGGCTGCTTCTATTTTGTCACTGCTGTCCATTACCCGTTCATTCAGCAAAATAGTGCCATCGGCCAGCCAGCTGCTGGTATCGGCAATAGCAGGCCAGCCGTAAGGCCAGTGCACCGCAAAAATAGCGACCAGCATTGTCACTAACAACGGTATCGTGACTAAACGGGTTAGCAACCCCAGCAACAGTAAAACACCACCTATCAGCTCAGCGGCTATGGCCAGGCTGGCCAGCAGTGCTGGCAGCGGCAAACCTAAGCCCCAGTCGCTGTTACCAAACCAGGCGACGGTATTGTCAAAGTGACTGAATTTATTCCAGCCGGCCTGTATTAATACTGGTGCCAGAATAAGCCGCAGCAATAACGGCGCCAGGCCGCTAGCCTGCTTCAGCTGCTGCAGGGTCTGTTGATAATGGAAATATAGCTGTTTAAACATGAAGCTTGCCCGTTAAACCATCAGGAAGAATAACCATGCTTAACAAGACCGGGGTTGCTGGAATGCTATTTCAATATTTTAATGTCAGCATGTCTTTTTCTGGCAACTACCGTTAATCGGAGTAACCACAAATGGCACCTTTGCCGGCTAAATCCTGCAATAAGGGCAGGGCACCCTGTTGCAGTTGTTGCTCAGTTAAGCCGGGCAATTGCGGGCTGATGGCATCGATAAGTTGGGGTAAGGTCAGGCCGGGGTGTTCAGCCAGTTGGTTAAGCAGTAATAAGGTGGCCTGGTTAAGCTGCACAAATTTCACGTCTTCCTGACTATTGCGATATAGCAGGAAAAACACCGGCTGGGCCGGCTCGGTTGGCTGAAAATCAACACAAATTTGCTGCACCGGCCACTGGTAAGCACACAGCATGGCCAGCTCAGATAACTGCAGTCTGGTGCTCTGTAGATTTTCACCGCTAAGTTGCCCGGGGCTAAGTGCCGGCTGCGGCTGGCTAAGCACCTGAGTAGCAATATACAGCTCAGCCCACTCATAATGGGCCAGTTCTGCCAGAAACGCCGGGTCGTCGGTAGCACGCGGGTAGTCTTGCAAAAAGGCCACAAATTGTTCGGCGATATGTAAAAAGTAGGGGCTATGACAGGCATACTGGCTGAAAAACGTGCGGGCCAGCGCGGTCCAGCTGTGGTCACTGTACAGGGTTTTTAATACCGGAAATGCCGTATCAAGAAAGCCTTTTACGTTATTAAAAAACAGTTCGCGGTACACTTTTAAGCGGCGTTCTTCAATTCCCGCGGGGGGCTTGGCACTGTCCGGATTTCGAATATAAGCGGCAAACTGCTGCTGCACCTGCCGGAAACCCGTTTTTTTGTTAGCAGTGGGCGCAGTACTCATCGGCTTATCTGCTTTTTTGTATCCGGGTATTGTGCTTGTTGTTGCAGGGTTCTGATGGTGTCCAGTTCGCTCTTAAGCGTGCTAAGTGCCGGAATATTAAAATCTCGCTCGTATAGGGTGGGTTTAACCCCGTGCTGCTGATAAGCCTGCTGTAATAATTGCCATACCGGGCCTGGAATATCGGCACCATGGGTGTCGACCAGTAAATCCGGGGCTTCCTGATAATGGCCTGCTATATGGTAATAGGCGATACGCTCAGAGGGTAAGGCCCGCAGAAATGCCGGAGCGTCATAGTTGTGGTTTACCGAATTAACATAAATGTTGTTTACGTCCAGTAGTAACTGGCAATCGGCCTGTTGCAGTACCTGGCAGATAAAATCCAGCTCACTCATTTGCTGGCCTGGCGCGGCGTAATATGACACATTTTCCAGCACAAGCTGTTGCTCCAGAATGTCCTGTACTATCCGCACCCTGTCAGCAACATGTTTTACTGCTTCCTCGGTAAAAGGAATGGGCATTAAATCGTATAAATGACCGTCAGCAGAGCAATAACTTAAATGCTCGCTGTACAGCGTGATATTGTGTTGCCGGAAAAAACGTTTTAATTGCTTAACGAAGTCAATGTCCAGTGGATCGGGGCTGCCGATAGACAGCGACAAACCGTGGCAGGCAAACGCATAACGCTCGGTCAGTGCTTTAAACTGACTGGCCAGTTTACCACCGTAGGGCAACCAGTTTTCCGGCGCAACTTCAAAAAAGTCAATGGCGTGGTTACTGCTTTGCAGCACCTCTTGCAGCATTTCCCGGCGCAGACCAAGGCCTGCACCGGTTAATGTCGTGTGTGGTTTCACTGCTTACGCCGCACCACACTTGCCTTCGCCGCATTTCATTTCTTTACTTTTTTCTGCCGCTTTATCTTCTGCTTTGGCTTTGGCATCGTCTTTCATTTTGGCCGCTTTATCAGCGCCACATTTGCCTTCGCCACACTTCATTTCTTTGGCTTTATCTTCAGCTTTGGCCTTGGCTTTATCAGCACCGCATTTGCCTTCGCCGCATTTCATTTCTTTGGCTTTGTCTTCGGCTTTATCTTTTGCTTTATCAGTACCGCATTTACCTTCACCACATTTGCCTTCAGTAGCCGCCAGCTGATAAGCCATGCTAAGTTCAGCTGCCGCAAAAGGGTTAGTATCGGCCTGCGCCGCACCGGCAGCGACTGAGCTTAATGCCATAGCACCAAGTGCGAAAGAAAGTTGGGTTTTATTCAGAGTTTTCATTGCGAGTTACCTTTGTGGTTGTCAGAGTCAGTTATAAGACCCGGCCATTAGCAAAGGTATTTCAAAAAAAGTTATTTTTCAATGAACCCGGTAGAAACGACAGAAAAAGTCGATAACGCTGTCAGGGTCAAGTCGGGCGAACCGCACTTTGCGATTGGCAGCGATAGCCTCGCCCAGCGCCCGCAAGGTATGTTCCAGTGGCGCACCGGTGGGCCGTTGCATACCGTGATCGGCAAATAGAAAGTTAAGGGCAGTACTGGCGTAAGATTTACCCGGTTCCAGTTGCACTAATTCAAGTTCCTGTAAACGAACACCCAGGTTGCGAATTTTCTGCAGGCAATTTTGTTCGTTCATAATGACCCCGGCTAATAGTGATTTCTGTTGCTAGACTTATATCGGCGCCGGCACAAAATTCTTTAATCTGCTAATTGAAAAAATAAAATAGCCAGCACAGTTCGCCGGCTTTTTGGTAGTATGTCGGCCAATACACCGTCTTTACTTAAGGGATGACATGACCGACACCCGTTCGCCGCTAGCACTGGATGCAGCGCACCTTGGCCCAGTCCTGAATGATGAACAGATAGCCGCGGCGCTGGCGACAGCAGAACTTATTCCCGGTTTTATTGGCCAGGACCGGGCAAAATCGGCACTGGCCTTCGCTATCGGCATGGATATGCCCGGTTATAACCTGTATGTAATGGGTGAACCCGCACTGGGACGCTTTACCCTGGTGCAGGATATTTTGCAGCATGCAGCCGCCGAAAAGGCCACCCCAATGGAGTGGTGCTACTTAAATAACTTTGACGATGAACGGGTACCCAATACCCTGCGTTTACTGCCGGGTGATGGCCGGGTGCTGGTTAAAAAGCTGGAAGCATTGATTGATGAGTTGCTGGATACCTTTCCGGCAGCCTTTGATAACCCGGGTTATCAGCGTAAGAAAAAGGCAATTGCCCGCCAGTTTGACGATCGGTACGATCAGGCGATTGAGCGGGTAGAAAAAACCGCGCTGGAAAAACAAGTGGTGCTGTTCGAAGACAACGGCGCGGTGAGTTTCTCACCCATTATTGATGGTAAGCCACTGGAAGACAGTGAGTTTAGCAAAATGACTGACGAGCAGAGGCAGTACTTTTATTCGCTGGTCTCTGAACTGGAAACCGTACTGAACGATGCGTTGCTCGAGCTGCCACGCTGGAAGCGCGAACTGTCGGAAAACCTGCGGACCTTACGCAAAGAAACCATCGAGCAAGCCATTAAACCGATGCTTAAGCAAATGGAGCATGATTACAGCACCGAGCTTGGTGTACTTAAGTATTTAAAAGAAATGCGACCGCACCTGGTTAAAGCGGTGCTTGAGTTGCTGCCCGATGAATCTGATGGCGAAAAGCAGGAAGAGATCGACAGCCGTGAAATATTTGTCGATGAATTTGTGCCCAATGTTCTGGTACACCACGAAACCATGTCAGGTGCCCCGATTATTTTTGAACCGAACCCCAGCTATGGCAATTTGTTCGGCCGGGTAGAATACAATTCTTCCAGCGGTGCACTTTATACCAATTACCGGATGATCCGCCCCGGTGCCCTGCACAAGGCCAATGGGGGTTATTTAATTCTGGATGCTGACCGCTTGCTGTCGCAAGCCCCGGTATGGGATGCGTTGAAGCTGGCGCTGAAAAGTGGCGAGGTAGTGATCGATACCTTAAGCGAACACGCTGTGACCAATTCAACCATCATTACCCCAAGGGCGATTCCGCTGAATGTTAAAGTTGTGCTGCTGGGCTCGCGTGACTTGTACTATCTGGTGCAGGAAGTGGATGAAGAATTTAATGAGCTGTTCCGGGTGCTGGCCGATTTTGAGCACTACCTGCCTTACAATGAGCAAACGCTGAGCTATATGTCGCGGCAAATTCAGCTGCAAATGCAGCAACTGAACATTAGCCAGCTGACCCAATGTGGCTTACGCCAGTTGCTGCAGTTCAGCTTCAGGCAGGCTGAGCACCAGCGCAAGTTATCTGCCCGTTTTGCCGACGTTTTAGAGCTGGTCCGTGAAGCCTGTTACTACGCGACGCAGGCACAAAGTGATATTTTAAATGAAAGCCATGTGCAACAGGCATTACAAGGTAAACAACACCGTACCGGCCGGATCAGCGAAGGTTTTCTGGAAGATATTCAGGAAGGACAAATTTTAATTGATACCGAAGGGCTGGCTGTTGGCAAAATAAATGGTCTGACCGTACTGGAAATAGGTGATACCGCGTTTGGTACCCCGGCCCGGGTCAGTGCTACGGTATTTGCCGGCTCCAGCGGGGTTATTGATATCGAGCGGGAAGTGGAACTGGGTAAAGCAATTCACTCCAAAGGGGTGCTGCTGCTTACCGGGTATCTGGGGGCCAAATATGCACAACAGTTTCCGTTAACGCTAAGCGCCAATATCGCCATGGAGCAGTCGTATGGTCATATTGATGGCGACAGTGCTTCGTTAGCCGAGGTGTGTGCGCTTATTTCAGCCATTACCAATATTGCGATAAAGCAAAGCCTGGCGGTTACCGGCTCGATTAACCAGCATGGTCAGGTGCAGGCGATTGGCGGCGTTAATGAAAAAATTGAAGGTTTTTTCCGGCTCTGTCAGTCACGCGGTCTGACGGGTGAACAAGGGGTGATTATTCCGGCCAGCAATCAGCTGAATCTGGTGCTGCGCGATGACGTAATTGCCGCGGTACAACAGCAACAGTTTCATATTTATGTGGTAAAAACCGTTGATGAAGCCCTTGGCCTGCTAACCGGGGAAGAAACCGGTGAGCTTAACCGCCGTGGCCAGTATCCGAAAAAGTCGGTTAACGGCCGGGCGATGCAGCGTTTAGCCGATATTGCCGAGCTGGTAAACGGAAGCATGGATGAATAACAATACCCAGGCAAGAGCTCTGACCAAAACCCTGGCCAGCGAGCCCCACCTATCGGAATCACTGGTCCTGCTGTATGCCGACTTGGACGAGCAGCGGGTGCAGCAGCAGTTACTGCCCTTGCTACGCAGCCGGCTGGGCGAGGGGTTTGCCGCGCTTAAAATTCAGATGTTTAATCCGGAGCAGGCAGCGGGGTTTATCGCCGGCAGCCGCTTACTGTGTTATCTGAGCGATGAATTGTTGCGAGACCTGGTATTACAAATTCAGGATCAGCCACTCACCCTGGCGTTATTGCCCCATCCGGAGATGAAGCATGCGCGTTATGGCTTTGGCATATCGGGCAAAATGGATGATGCGCTGACTGATGCGCTGCAAGACACGACCACAGAAGCCGATTTGCTGCTCTGTAACGAGGTGCCGGTGTTTAACTCGGTGGTTATTGGCGATGCACTGACCCTGACCCCGGGCGAAGCGCTGGCTGAACCATTGACCAAGCGGATCAAGCGGTTTATCAGGCTGGTTAAAGGTATAGGCGATGTCACCTTTAATGCCTTTAAAATTACCACTCATAAAGAAAAACTGGTTGATACCGCCGCACTGGGTATCGTGGTGGTAGAGCATGGCCGCAGTTCGGTTTTGTCGCGCCGGCTGGTTGCAGATTCCAGCGTGAATGATGGCATGTTGCACGCGCTGGTGCTGGCACCGCGAAGTGTATTTGAAATGCTGCGGTTTTTATTTGCGTCGTTGTTTTTGCGTGACTACTGGAATAACAACAGCCCGTCTTTTGTTGGTCATATTAAAAGCCGTAGTTTAACTATCAGCAGCCCAAAACAAATCAGTTACACCCATGATGGCCTGATTGAAAAAGGCAATACCTTGCAGCTGAAAGTAGAGCCACGGGTGCTGCAGCTTGCGCCGGGTCGCTATCTGGCGCTGGAAGACTCTGAGGTAGAAAGTAAAGAAGCGGTTAAGACACAGGCGCTTCCGGCCGGTAAAGCGAAAACGGAACTGGTGACCTATCCACTGCCCTGGATCCATCATGCTGCTACCGACGAATTTAAAGAATTATTTATGGCCATGCGCGACAGCGCGAAGGCATCATCTTCATATTTAACCTTAATGGTGCTGGCCACGTTGCTGGCAGTATTCGGATTATTTGCCAACTCCACACCGGTCATTATTGGTGCGATGATTTTAGCCCCCCTGATGGGCCCTATTATTGCCATGGCGCTGGGTACCTTGCGCCAGGATGAAAGCCTGATGCTGGTCAGTAGTCGCAGTATTGCCCTCGGCACCGCGCTGGCGATGGGCTGTGCGATGGTTGCCACCTGGTTTATTCCGCTAACAACCATTAATAGTGAAATTGCGGCCCGGATCAGCCCCACGTTACTGGACCTGGGCGTGGCTGTTATTTCCGGAATAGCCGGGGCCTATGCCCATGCCCGGGCTGAAGTGGCTAAAAGCCTGGCCGGTGTGGCCATAGCGGTAGCATTGGTACCGCCGCTGGCTGTGGCCGGTATTGGCTTAGGCTGGCTTGACTTAGCCGTGTTCTGGGGGGCCTTTTTACTGTACTTGACTAACCTGGTTGGTATTGTGCTGGCCGCCGTTATTACCTTTATGTTTCTGGGCTACAGCCCGTTTCACCGGGCCAAACGTGGCCTTGCGTTAGCGTTAACTCTGGCGGCGATACTGTGTATTCCACTGGCAATTGGCTTTAGCCATATGGTGGCAGAGCACCAGATAGTGCAACAACTTGATGGCGTTGTGCTGGATGAGGTTAAGCTACGCGACGTGAGTGTCCGGCCGGGCACGCCGCTGCGGATCAGCCTGACCCTGGTTTCAGGCAGTGCGGTAGACGATGCCACCATGGACCGGGTTAAACAGCGGATTGAGCAAAAACTGCAACAACCGGTCGAACTGGAAATTGGGGTTAAAGTGATCCGTTAAATTGATAGCAGTACGCTGCAATTTCTGCCTTGCTGTTTCGCTTGATATAATGCTTTGTCTGCCTGATTCAGCAGGACTTTTTCATTCAGATCCTGCCCCGGTAGCAGGCCGGCAACACCCAGGCTGATGGTGACAAGGTTAACCGTTGGACTGGCTTGATGGGGCAGTTCCAGCGCCATAACGTCCAGCCGCAATTGCTCGGCCATAATATGTGCTTGTTCGGGATGGGTGTTGGGTAAAATACAGGCAAACTCTTCACCACCGTAGCGGGCGACTAAATCAATTTTACGTTGCAACGATGCTGCCAGCGTATCGGCAATTGCTTTTAAGGTGTCATCGCCAGCCAAATGGCCATAGCTGTCGTTATAGGCTTTAAAATGATCAACATCGAGCAGGATCATGGCCAGAGGCTGTTTCATTCGTTTTGCCATGGCGACGCTGCTTTGTAACTGGCTGTCGAAATGACGCCGGTTGGCAATACCGGTCAGACCATCGGTTAGTGACTGGCGTTCCAGGGCCGTTTGTTGTGCTGCGACGGTTTTACTGTACTGGGTAAACGAGCGGGCAATATCTGCAATTTCGTCATTGCTGCTGAATAAACGGCCGTCATCATCGAAGCCGGCGCCTGCCTGTACCTTCTGGTTCAATATTTTTAAGCGTTGAATAACCCGTTTCTGGGTGTAATACATAATGGCCAGCAACAACAGTATCGCCATAACAGCCAGCAAAATACCCAGCTGATTGTGTCTGATTAGCGCCGCCGAAGACTGCTGACTAAGTTCCATTAACGATGCTGCAGACTGATAAGCGTTCAGTTCAGTTTCACTGGCATAATCTGTTACCAGACTGCGCAGGAAGTTGGCTTTGCCGGTAGCTCTGGCTATATTCCCAAGCTCTGCTTGTCGCAACGCCAGCAGGCCATCATCGGCGTTAAACGCGCTATCCAGTTGCCGGAATAACTCGCTGGCAACCGCCTGCTCCGGAGCGGCTAGTGTTGTCAGCAATTGCTGGTTTTCAGCCAGCACCGGGCTTAGCTCTTTGCTGGCTTGTCGCAGGTTATACAGCCGGTCAATACTAAACAGGGCAGTCGTGTCACGGAGCAGGCCGGCGTAATGCAATACCCAGCGTTGATTCGCCGGCTTTTGCGCAAGCATCAGGCTTTCTGCCTGCAGCTTGTCCAGTTTAACAAGCCACTGCCTGCTACGTTGCTGCAGTACCAGCCGTTCGGTAATTAAACTGTTCAGGCTGAACGCTTCATCGGCAATTAATTGCAAGCGCTGTTGCTGATACTGATGCTGCACATAGCGCTGATGATCAAGGCTGCCAATCTGGATAATGATTTGCCCGATCTTCTGATAAGCCTGTGCCCGTGCAGCCTGACTGATGGCATTGCGCAGCAGCTCTGATTGCAGATTCAGCTCTTTTACCTGATCATCGACCTTACTGGCTTCCAGCACCGAAGGCACTGCCTGCTCTGCCACGGTGCTGACAATATTTTGTGCCTGTTGTAAGCGCTGATAAAACAACAGGCTTAATAAAATAAACAGCAATAAAATAAATAACAGTGAGACAAAGAGCAGCCGGGCGCTGGAGTAATAACGCTTGCTGAGCAGATTCATGGTTGTGCCTGCTCGTTGATATCGACCAATCTGCCATCAGTGGTCAGGCTGACATCTTTTTGTTGCTTAATAGCTGCTGCGACGATGTCAGCGATATTGCGGTCACTTGGGTTGAAAAAGCTCAATTTACTTCGTTTGTTTAACATGTCAAAACCGTCGCCACCTTCTGCCAGATATTGCAATGTCGCCACTTTATATATTTGGCTGGCCAGCACAGGCTCGTCGTTTATCAGCAATCGGACGATCCGCTTGCCAGCCGGCGCCTGGCTGTCAAAATGCAGAGTATAGCCAGAACCGTGCAGGAAAAAGCCGCGCTGGTTATCCAGCCCGGTTAAACCATGTTCGAATACATTAATTAAATCCTGGCCGCTAAGCTCGAGCAACACCGGCGTATTGCGAAAGGGTAGCTCAGCCAGAATATCGCCGCGGGTCAGTATGGTGCCCGCCGGGTAATCTCTTACTCCCCGCACCGTCCCGCTGTTAATCAATGCCAGTTCTGCGCCGGTGTAGCGTTTAAGGGCGTCTGCCACGAAATTCGCGAAGGCATTTTCGCGGTTGCGTACGTTGTCCCGGCGGGTTGTAAAATAGTCGGTGCTGCGGCCCAGCGGCTCTTGTAACAATAACTGCAGCCGTTTGCTATGGTCGTTAATTTGAGAAGCAATAGCGGGCTCTGGCGACAGGGTGGTTAAATCAATATAGTCAGTATGGTTTAATACGAAACTGTGATCCGCGGCCAGGGAGGCGTTAACCACCACCGCCTGATATTGCTCCTGTTGCAAGATCAGTCTGGGGTGATCCGGCAGCAACTGCTGGCCGTCATAATTGTTACGAAATGCCAGCTGAATGGTTTCGTTAGCCAGCATTGCCGGCAGAAACGGCAGTTCAGTGGTATGCAGCACCACCAGTATATCTGCACCCTGGGTTTTTAACGCACTGACTTGCTGCAACACCGCCTGTTCAGCCGGTTCAATTTTTAAACGCTCCAACCCATATTGTTGAATAACATAGGGTGCAACCAGGGCAATGATGCCCAGCTTAATATCACCTTGCTGCACTACTATGCTGTCAACCAGCCCGTCCAGATTACCTTCAGTCATTGGATCATACAGGTTGCTTAACACCAGCGGAAAGGCGGCTTCATAGGCACGTTGTGATAACTCTTCAGAAAAGTAAGCGAAGTCACGATGCGACACCGCCATGGCATCTGGTTGCAGGGTATTCAGAATATCGATTACATGAGCGCCGCGATCAAAAAAACCTAACGGGCTGGGGCCGATACTGCCGCCGCCAAATAAAAAGAAGGTGGGTGTTTTATGCTGGCGATGTTGCACCAGCAGACTGGCGAGATGGGCATAGTTAGCTTGTGGATCATCCGCTTCCGACATTTCAGCTGAAAAAATAATCCTGAAGTCAGATGCTGCGACGCCGGCTATTGCAGTGCAGTTTAGCAGCATCGCGACTAATACAAACCGTAAAAAAGCCATAAAGTAATTAATATTGCCTGAAAACTGACCACTGCCAGTCAGTTTAGTGGATTTAATGACAATGCTAAAGCGATAAATTCAGCGGCGTGTTGGTAACCTGGCCAAAAGCAGCAGCACCAGTGCAAAACCATACAATGGCCAGTCGCCCATTTTGCTGTACCAGGTAAAGCCGTTGGTCAGGGCGACGTCGTCAGTTAGTACAGCTTCAGCAAACTGGGGCAGCCGCGCTGAAATACTGCCATCGGCATTGATAGTAGCGGTAATGCCATTATTGGTTGCCCGCAAGACTGGGCGGCCAAATTCACGTGCCCGCATCTGGGCTATCTGCAAATGCTGATGTGGGCCAATGCTATCGCCAAACCAGGCATCATTACTTACCGTAAGAATAAAATCAGTGTTAGCGGTAAAGTTAGCGCGTATTTGCCGCGGGAAAGCGATTTCAAAACAAATAGCGCTGAGTAACTGAAAACCGTTTGCCTGCAAATTGGGCTGGACAAAACTGCCACGGCTAAACGAGCTCATCGGTAAGTCAAAAATCGGTGCCAGCGCCCGCAGCCAGTTTTCAAAGGGTACAAACTCCCCAATGGGTAGTAAATGATGTTTACTGAAGCGATTGGCATGGCCATAAAAATAGCCCCCCTCAGTGGCGTCGGCGCTGTCCTTGCCAAGCACAATCAGGTTGTTCCAGGCTTGTCCGGTTTTCAGGTTGTAATCAAGAATACCGGTAACCAACGCTACATCGCTGTAAAAGGTTGCCCGGTTCAGGTTATCCAGAAAAGCTTCTGCCAGCGGTTCCAACTGCGGAATGGCGGCTTCTGGCCATATTACGATATCGGCTTCAGCAAAATGTGGCCTGCTTAAATCAAGATACTTCAGCATGGTTGGCCACTCTTGTTCAGGCTGCCAACGTAATTCCTGTTTAATATTACCCTGTACCATAACAACATCAACGGTTTGCCCGCTGTAGTGCCAGCCTTTAAGCTGGTGCAGCAGTGGCGCACAGGCCAGAATTATACCGGCCACCAGTACCGGCACAATCCGCGCCGGCAGTGCCGTGCGCTGATACAGCTTTGCCAGCGCTGCCGCACTGGCTGCCAGTATAAAGGTAATACCTGTTTCACCAATAAGCGGGGCGTAAGCGGCCAAACCCGCTGAGGTCTGGCTGTAGCCTAATGACAGCCAGGGAAAACCGGTCAACAGAAAGCTGCGCAGCCACTCGACCAGCACCCAAACAGCGGCAAAAGTAAGAATACTATGGCGCAGGCGGTAACTTAATACGGCTGCCAGGGCCGGAAATAGCGCCAGGTAAGCCACCAGCAACGCCATCAACCCCAAACTGGCGATCAGCGGCAAACCACCGAACTGGTCGATACTGACATGTACCCAACTGATCCCAAAACCAAACCAGCCCAGACCATAACTGAAACCTGCCAGGGCTGCCTGACGCCAGTTAGCAACGTGATGTAACACGCCAGCCAGCAGTGCCAGGGTGAAAAACGGTAGCCACCATAGTGTATAAGGCGCAAATGCCAGAGTATTGAGGCCACCGGCTGCCGCAAGCAGCCCCATTACGGCAACAGTTTTAACAGTAACAGTAGTGATGATCAGGCATCCTCAGCGGTAACACTTTCTTTGGCTTTAATTACTTGCAGCTGCAGTAGCCGCCGGCTGTTAGCTTTGCTGACCTTAAACGTCAGATCGCCCAGCTGGATACTTTCACCGCGCTCCGGCATATGGCCAAATGCATGCAATACAATACCGCCAATGGTATCGGCATCTTCTTCATCAAAGTCGGTGGCAAAACTCTCGTTGAATTCATCCAGTGGCGTTAATGCACTAACCTGAAACACCCGTGACGCCATCTTTTTAATGTCGTTGTCTTCTTCGTCGTCATGCTCGTCTTCAATTTCGCCGACAATCTGTTCCAAAATGTCTTCAATGGTGACCAAGCCTGATACGCCGCCATATTCATCGACCACAATCGCCATATGATAACGTTTTTGCCGGAACTCTTTTAACAGGGCGTCGACCCGTTTACTTTCCGGAATAATAACGGCCGGGCGCAAAAAATCGCGAATGTGCCAGTCAGTTTGGCTTGGATCCAGTGCAAACTGCAGCAAGTCCTTAACCAGCAATATGCCTTCAATGTGGTCTTTGTCTTCATTGACCACCGGGTAACGACTATGATTATTTTCCAGCAGAATGGGCAGAAATGCACTTACCGGCTGTTCAATATCAATGGTAGCCATCTGCGAGCGGGGTACCATAATATCGCGAGCCCGCATTTTTGATACGTCCAGTACACCTTGCAACATACTTTTGGTATCACTGTCGATAAGCTCCCGCACGGCGGCTTCACTTATCACATCTTCCAGGTCTGAAATATCCTGTGGCTCTGCGCTAAAAATACTGGCGATACGCTCTAACCAGGTTTTGCCGGCAGAACCGCGGCTAGAGTGGGGGTTGTCGTCACTCATCAGTGAACTTGTGCTCCGTTAGTAAAAGAAAACCTAAATATCATCCAATAAATAGGGGTTTTTGATGCCAATACCGGCCAGGATCTGAATTTCTTCAGCCTCCATTTCTTGCGCATCGTCGTCATTTATATGGTCAAATCCCAACAAATGCAAGCAACCATGCACCAGCATATGTGCCCAGTGATCATTCAGCGCTTTGTGTTGTTCTGCAGCTTCGTCCTGCACTACCGGCGCGCAAATAACCAAATCGCCCAGCAATGGCAGTTCTATACCTGCCGGAGCCTGAAACGGGAAACTGAGCACATTGGTTGGTTTGTCTTTGCCACGATACTGCAGGTTGAGTTGCTGGCTTTCAGCGCTATCAACAATACGTACCGTCACTTCCGCGATAGTTTGAAACGGGGTAATTGCCGCGTCAAGCCAGCGTTGCAGTTCATTTGCCGACGGCAGGCTGGTACTGGAACTTGCCAGTTGCAAATCAAGCACGATGGCCATTACTCAGCTTTACTCTGCAATTTTCCGGCTTCGTGCGCTTCATAGGCCTGCACAATACGTTGGACGATGGGGTGGCGCACCACGTCTTTGGCGTTAAAGAAGTTAAAACTGATTTCATTGACGTCACTCAACACATCAATAGCATGCTTTAAACCCGAATACTGACCGCGTGGCAAATCAACCTGGGTAATATCACCGGTAATTACGGCTTTGGCGCTAAAGCCAATCCGGGTTAAAAACATTTTCATCTGTTCTGTTGTGGTGTTCTGGCTCTCATCCAGAATAATAAAAGCGTCATTCAGGGTTCGGCCGCGCATATAGGCCAGAGGGGCAATTTCAATCACACCACGCTCCAGATATTTTTCGACTTTTTCAAAACCCAGCATTTCGAATAAGGCATCATAGAGCGGTCGTAAATAAGGGTCGACTTTCTGGGCTAAATCGCCAGGCAAAAAACCCAGCTTTTCGCCGGCCTCTACTGCCGGACGGGTTAGTACAATACGTTTTACCAGGCCGCTTTCCAGTGCATCAACTGCGCAGGCAACTGCCAGGTAGGTTTTACCGGTACCCGCAGGCCCGATTCCAAAACACACATCATGCTGCAGCACATTCGCCACATAACTGGCCTGGTTAGGGTTACGCGCTTTAATTAACCCTTTTTTGGTTTTCAGGCTAAATTCGCGCTCGGTGCCATGATCATGTTGATACTGAATATCAAAATTTTCGCTGATAGTCAGATGAACCTGTTCCGGGGTAATTGGCTGAGCTAACTGGCGCGCCCCTGCAGTTAGCTGAAATAACTGCAGCAAAATATCACTGGCCGCCGCAACGTTAACGTCCGGACCGGCAACTTTAAACAGATTTTCGCGGTAGCTGATATCGACCAGCAAACGTCGCTCAATGTGTTTTAAGTTATCGTCATAGGGGCCGCACAACAGATTTAGCCTGTTATTGTCGGCCGGCTCCAGGATAAGTTCAGCTACGTTCAGGTTGTCAGTATCCAATATTGCACTCGCGGTTGTGGCCCACTCAGGGCGTAAAAGTTGTCACACCCATAGGGTCAACTTTGGGTTGTCTGGCTAAAATCTGCGCTGGCGCTACTTCGCGGCGCAGGCCCATTTGCGCTTCTGTACGTATTAAGTTACCGCGCAGGGAATTACTGAATACATCAGTAATTTTGACGTCGACAAACTGACCAATCATCTCGGGTGAACCTTCAAAATTCACCACCCGGTTATTTTCAGTGCGGCCGGTCAATTCCATAATATTCTTTTTCGATGGTCCTTCAACCAGAATGCGCTGTTCAGTGCCCAGCATATTACGGGCAATTTTCAGCGCCTGCTGGTTAATCCGGTCTTGCAGAATATACAGTCGCTGCTTTTTGGCCTCGTCACTGACATCATCCGGCAAGTCGGCGGCAGGGGTTCCCGGCCGTGCACTGTAAATAAAACTGAAGCTCATATCAAAGTCAATCGTTTGAATAAGGTCCATGGTCGCCTGAAAATCGGCATCATCTTCGCCGGGGAAGCCGATTATAAAGTCAGAAGACATGCTTAAATTCGGTCGGATTTTCTTTAGTTTACGAATTTGCGCTTTATATTCCAGCGCAGTATGACCCCGTTTCATTAAATTTAAAATACGGTCTGAACCTGATTGCACCGGCAGGTGTAAATGATCAACCAATTCAGGCACGTCCCGGTAAACTTCGATAATATCATCGCTGAATTCAATCGGGTGTGAGGTGGTATAGCGCACCCTGTCGATACCATCAATGGCCGCGACTAAACGTAATAGTTCTGAGAAATGGCAGATATTACCGTCGTGTGTGTCGCCACGGTAACCGTTGACGTTCTGCCCCAGCAGGTTAACTTCACGTACGCCCTGGGCGGCAAGTTGCGCGACTTCAAATAATACGTCATCCAGCGGCCGGCTGACTTCTTCACCACGGGTATACGGCACGACACAAAAGGTGCAGTATTTAGAGCAGCCTTCCATAATCGACACAAAGGCGGTAGGGCCTTCTGCTTTAGGCTCAGGCAAACGGTCAAATTTTTCTATTTCCGGAAAGGATACGTCAACCACCGGCGAGTGAGAACCCCGCACAGAATTGATCATTTCCGGCAGCCGGTGCAAAGTTTGCGGCCCGAACACGATATCGACAAACGGGGCCCGCTCGCGAATGGCTTTACCTTCCTGCGAAGCAACACAGCCACCAACGCCAATAATTAAATCCGGATTCTTTTCTTTTAGCGGACGCCAGCGACCCAATTGGTGAAACACTTTCTCTTGCGCTTTTTCCCGGATCGAGCAGGTATTCAGCAGGATCACGTCCGCCTCTTCTGCTTCTTCGGTCAGGGTATAGCCATGTGTTGCATCCAGCAGGTCTGCCATTTTTGATGAATCGTATTCGTTCATCTGGCAGCCCCAGGTTTTAATGTGCAGTTTTTTGCCCATTGTTGGTCGTTACCTGTGTTTTTGCGTCTGAAAAAGGGAGCGTATTTTAGCCTGTTCGGCGCCGCAGTGCCAGTCTGGTGCGCAAATGCTTTTTTTTGATTTTCGCGGCATCAGAATAAACGCTGGCGGGTGGTGACATAGCCGGCATAAAAAATAACGATGACACCGGCCAGCCAGCTCCAGCTAACGGGCTCATCCCAGAATACGTAACCAAACGCACCGGCAAATAATACACTGCTGTAGGTCCACATGCCGATGTCACTTGCATGGGCCAGGGCAAATGCGCGGGTCATGGCAAGCTGGCCAACGGCCGCTAACACCCCCATTGCTGCAAAGGCCAGCCAGACTTCGCTGTTAAGTGGCTGCCAGTAAAACGGCACGGGTATGGCGGATAGCACGGCGGTAAGCAGTGAAAAGTAAAATACAATACGGACCGCTGATTCGGTGCTGGCCATTGCCCTGATCGTGGTTTTGGTAATGGCGACCAGGAACGCTGAAAACAACGCCAGTAATAACACCAGATTCAGGCTGGGATCGGGGCTTGGCAAAGCCAGTACCACGCCGATAAAACCTAAAATAATGCCAAAGCGGGTTGGCCGGCTGGGGCGTTCGTTCAGCCAGAAGCGGGCAATAAGGGGCACAAGAAAAGGCGATAACATAATAACCATCATGGCCTGAGCCAATGGCAATTGTGATAACACGTAGAAAAAACAGTACATTGATACCAGACCGGTGATAGCCCGGCTTAAATGCAGATACCAGCGCTGGGTTTTCAGCAGCACAAAGCCGTGCTTGTACAAAAAGGGTAACATCAGCACCAGTGCAAACAGGTTACGAAAAAACACAATCTGCGCTTCAGTGGCCATCCCACTGCTGTATTTGACCACAGCACCAATACCGGCAAAGCAGGCTTCAGCCAACAGCAGCAGCAGCGCGCCTTTTAGCAGGTGGGGTTGCATCATTGCAGAGTCCTGGCAACACGGATTAAGGCGCGCAGTATAGCAGGCCAGTGCAGCTTAGCGTGGCCTGTCGGGGTAATTTAATCGCAATAGCCGGTAGAGCGGTCGGATCAGTTGCGCTTTGCCTGCTGCTGTTGCCAGAACTGGGGGATCTGTTCTGCTGCCAGCGGTTTAGAATACAGATAACCCTGGATCAACGGGCACTTGCGCTGCGTAAAGAAAGCCAGTTGTTCCTCGGTTTCCACGCCTTCAGCAATACAATACATACCGAGGCTGTTTGCCATACTCAGCATGGCATCAATAATGGCCTCGTCACTCTGATCAATGCCAATATCTTTAACAAAACTGCGGTCAATCTTAATGGCATCAATCGGCAGTTGTTTTAAATATTTCAACGAGGAATAACCGGTACCAAAGTCGTCCAGCGCCAGTTGAATGCCAAGACTGTTAAGTTCCAGCATGGTTTGAATTGCGCCCTGCTGATCATTCATTAACGCGCTTTCCGTCACTTCAAAACGCAGACAACTGGCCGGTATCTGGTATTTGTTCAGCAGTGCTGCGGTATGAGTCGCCAGGTTACTTTGTTCCAGATGCTGGGTGGCTAAATTAACCGACAAATAGATATCGATGCCGGCTGAGCGCCAACGGCTTAAATCGGCCAGGGCGCTTTCAAGTAAATACTGGGTCATGCTGATGATTAAACGTAATTCTTCAGCTAACGGAATAAACTCGGCAGGCGATACCACACCATCTGAGCTTTGCCAGCGCATTAATACTTCTGCACCCACCATCTTTTGTTGCTGGCTATTAACGATTGGCTGATAAACATTGAAGAACTCGTTATTTTTATGGGCTTTACGCAGCCGCGTTTCACGGGCCAGCTGCATATGCGCTTTTTCGTTCATTTCCCGGGTAAAGAACTGGAAGTTACTCCGGCCGGCTTCTTTAGCATGGTACATGGCAACGTCAGCGTGTTTCAAAAGCTCTTGTGCAGTGAGTGCATCATCAGGATACAGGGCAATACCAATGCTGGGCGAAACCCCCACTGTGTGGGGGCCCAATTGCATCGGTTCACTGACGATTGCCAACATTTTTCGGGCGACCATGCTAACATTTTCGCCGCGACGGTAGCCCTCGAGCAGCACAACAAATTCGTCACCACCAAGCCTTGCGACGGTGTCCCGCTCACGTAGTGACAAGCCAAGCCGGCGCGCGACCTCCTTGAGCAGTAAATCACCAATATCATGGCCCAGTGAGTCATTAACCTGTTTAAATTTGTCCAGGTCGATAAAACACAGTGCCAGCGATTTTTTCTCCCGCCGTGACTGCTCCATGGCGTGCAGGATCCGGTCCATCAACAGTGCGCGGTTAGGCAGTCCGGTCAGCGCATCATAATTTGCCAGGTAGCGCAGTTCTTCTTCTGCTAATTTTTGGGCGGTAATATCTGTGAAAACCAATACATAAAAAGAGACCTGCTGTTCGCCAATAGCACTGATATTGATCAGGGTAGGGCGTTCACGGCCATCGGGTGTGATAACCAGCTCCTCGCCCTGCCAGTGCGCACCGGCCGTCAGTTCATGCAGCAGTTTGGTGTAAAAACGGCGACGTACCAGGCTGATCCCCAAATGGTGGGTTCGTGGGTTATCAAGGTATTGCTCTACACTGCCAAAGGCAGCCGAAAATGACTGGTTTGCAGCAATAACACGTTGTTTACTATCAAGAATAACCACCCAATCCCGGGTTTGTTGAAAGGCTTCACCAAATAATTTGGCTTTTTCCATATTGGCGCGGGTTTCAGTAATGTTGCTGTAGGTACCGCTGACTGTCTGTACCTGTTGTTCGTTATCCAATGCCGTTGCCCGGCCCTGATCACGGAACCACAGCCAGTGTCCTTCCTTATGTTTCAGGCGATAGGTTATATCAAAGCTGCCGTCAGGGTGTTGCAAAAACCGTTGCCATTGCTGCTGATAATTACTGCGGTCTTCCGGGTGAATCAGGGATACATGTTGTTGCACGGTAATATGGTTCATTAAATCACCATAGCCCAGCATCAATTGCATACGGGAGCTGAACAAAGTGTTCTTTGCTGACTTCCATTCAAAGGCGCCACTGTCTACCGATGCCAGTGCTTGCTTTAAACGTTGTTCGCTGGTGGCAACCTCCTGATGAGCCTCGCTGATTAACTGTTGCTGATTTCGCCTTAACCGGTAGAAATAAATTAACACCGTCAGTGCCAGTAAAGCATAAATTAACATTGCCAGGTCAGAACGCCAGGGTGAAGACTTAATCAGCAGGCTTACCGAGCTAACGTCACTTTCCTGGCCGGTATGCGGTGCGATGGCAACAACATTAAAGCGGTAAGAGCCGCTGCGTAAACGGGGGAACACCACACTATTTTCCTGCTGTTCCGGGTAATTCAGCGTTTCTCGCCCCTCCAGCCAGAAACGGTAACGCATTTTATGGTTATCACGAAAATGCATGGCACTGAACTGGATTTGAATACCCAGGTCTTCATGATCTAACTGCAAAAGCTGGTCGTTAAGAATACCGCTTTTTGCCTTAAAACTACCCGTCAGTACGCTGACATCGGTGATATTAACTTTAGGCCGTGACTCGGTGCTCATCAGCGTCTGTGGGTTAACCAGCGTCACACCACGCATGCTACCAAACGCAAGGCGGCCATCCGGCAAAACCGCTGACGCGGTGCCATTATATTCGTGTACTCTTAAACCATCCGCTTTGCTAAAGTGTTCAATTTGCAGGGTAGCAGGCAGTAGTCTGCTCAGGCCACTGTGCGACGAAAACCAGATATTGCCTGTTTTGTCCTTTTGCAGCGCATAAGCCTGTTCGGCAATTAATTTATTGTCGGTGGTAAAATGATGTTTTAACTCCAGTGATTCACTGTCAAAGCCGAGTAAGCCTATTCCATTAATCCCAAACCATAAAATGCCATAATCATCTGACACCATTTGATCCGCATTGCGTTGCAGCATCGGCTGGTATGGGGTTGACTGAAAAAACAGACTGATTTTGTCTAAGCGAGTGTTGTAAAGCCATAACTGGTCAGAGACAGCAACAATCAGTTCATCAGGCCGGCCGGGCAGTGCGCCGACAAAGCCTGAAAAATAATGCATGGGAACTTGTTGAAAAATCTCCAGCTCGGTTATCAGGCCTGTAGCGGGCGTATATCGATAAACTTTATTGTCATTGTAAAAGTATAATTGACTACTGCCATGACTTTTAGTGGCATGAAAGTTATAGCTTGTTTGCAATAAGTGCCGGTCTTTTTCATCCGCCAGCGGCAAGGGTAGCAGTTTGCTGCTTTGCGTGTCGAACAAGTTAAGGCCGGTAGAGGCGACAAACCAGAGCAATGTTGGGTTATCAAGGTCGAAGAATAGCTGTTCGACGGTACCCGGGTGCCAGCTAGCTTTTAAATCGTCAGTAACAAAGTAACTGCTGGTAGTTCCGGTTTCTACATTCAGTTTATTTAAACCATTATTTGTTCCTATCCACAAGTTATAATCTTGATCTGCAACCACCTGGTAAATTTTATCGTTGCTCAGGTTTTTCCCTAAAGTGGTTTGACGGCTTATATGTTTAAAGGCCAGTGAACGGGGATGCCAGTAAAATGCGCCGTCATCTCGGGACGCTAACCAATAGCCGCCAAATTCATCGGCAGCAATATCAACAATGTTATCATCATAAAGCCCCAGCTCGCTGTCACTGAATCGCAGTAACAACTGCAAGGTGTTGTCCATGCTGTTTAATTTAAACAGACCTTGCTCGGTAGCTATCAACGCCTCGTTACCTTGCCAATGCAGTTGCCAGATATTGTAGTCACTCACATGCAAACGGGTTTCTTGTGGTGCTTCTGTCGGGTTTTGCTGGTTTTCCAGTTCAGCTAAACTCAAACTGTACAGGCCCTCGACAGTACCTATATACAAGCGACCAGCTGCAATACTAAGATGTTTAACATTAAGCTGATCTTCAGTGGCCGTCGGTTTATTTAAATAATGAATAAAACGATGTTTTGCCGTTGCCAGCTCAAACTGCAGCAATCCTTCCACAGCACCCAGGTATAAAAAACCATTATGTAAAAAGAGTGTCCGTAGCCAGCCATCAGTGACATTGTGTTCTGTAAGACTGAATAATAGTGTGGTTTGGCCGGTTGCTTTATTTAAGCGATGTACTTCATCATCAAGTATAAACAACAGATGTTCAGCATCTTCTTCAATGACATCGTTAATACTACGATAGACTTCAACTTCACCAAGCGCAGGTATAGCCATAAACAGCTCAAAAACACTGCGATTGGGATCATACAGATACAAACCAATATTTACCGCTGCTGCCCAGATTTGAGCTTGCTGATCTTCGATAACTTTACTGAAGATTATGTCATCAAAATTATGCTCAGCGCCTGCCATTCGTGTAACTTTATTGGCGTCAAAGCGGTTCAATCCACCTGAGGTTGCCACCCATAAAAAACCATTGGAATCGATTTTCAGATCCCAAACTGTACCCTGCGACAGGCCCTGATCCGGGGTAAGAGGCTGCAACAGAGGAGGTTGTGCCAAGCTTTTGCCGGATAGCACTAATACCATACTTAACAGTATTGTTCGGCCGTATAACAAGGCATAGTCCGGCAACTGACCAACATTAAATATCACGTATTATCCCCACCTGGCAGCTTGCTTTTATTGTTAGTGCTACAGCATTGCAGTTGCGATAGACCTTATACCGAGTACAGCGGCTTTGTCCAGTGCTCTGTGCGGTATCGAAACGATGTCAGGACAACAATAAACTGCTGGCAATATAGCAAGCAATGGCAGTGCTAAGTAGCAGAATTAGCGCAGTTTGTTGGGCTTTAATCACTAAAATGCTTCGCAGTATTACGCTGAAATCCGGTGCCTGACCCAGCCCTATGCGCTGCCGTGCCGTTTTATCACCATTATAGTATGCAGGGCCACCTAATGTTGTGTTCAGTGCGCTGGCGGCTGCAGCCAGCAACACACGGCCAGGCCAGTTAAAATAAAGGTTCTGGCTGGCGCGATAACTTCGCCAGGCTGGCAACATACCTGTTTGCAGTGCCAGCAGTATTGCGGATAGAAGCTGCGCCGGTGCTTGCGCTACCTGATAACATAACGCCGCGCTGCGGCCAAAGTGGCGGTAGTGGGGCAGTTTACTGTTCCACTGGCGGGCTGCTGTTTGCAGTAAAGTGTAAGCCAGTACCAGCAAACCACCCCCCAACATAAACCAGCCAACAACGGCCACCTGGTTTGCCGCTTGTTGCAATACGATACTTTCGGTACAGGCTTTGCTCAGGCCCATGGCAGATAAGTTTTGCCGGTCGCGCAGTAATAATGGTTTAGCCTGAGATCTCGCCAGGTTAAGCTGTTGCCGCTGCAGATTATTTGCTACCGCTTTTGCCTGGAGCAGAGCCTGTCGGCCAGCCAGACAAAAATACAAAATAAGAAGGTCAATAATGAGCGGCAATTCTGAAATTAAATAAAGGCAGTACACTATCGCTAGCGGTATTATTGTGATGAGTAGCAGCGCCAGAGAGCCCGATAGCTGCTGCTGAAAACGGCTGCGGCGAATATCCGGATGTACCCGCTGGGCCAATCGTTGCAACACGACAGCAACAGGCAGCAAGGGCGCGCGGGCCGCAGGCAATAACAGCAGCCGGTTGGCCAGCAACATTATCAATGCCAGCGCCGGCCACACAGGGACATACTCATGCCAGTGCATGATTACAGGTTTACGGCACTGAGTTGCCCGAGCATTGCCAGTACCATGGCTGAGCTGTTTTTTGAGGCAACCTCAAGGTAAGCATCAAACGATACCGGTGACTCTTTACCGGCAATGTCACTGAGGCTTCGGATCACCACAAAAGGCGTGTGCAGCATATGGCATACCTGGGCTATCGCAGCGCCTTCCATTTCAACTGCCAGCATATCCGGGAAACGTTGGCGGGTTTGGTCAATTCGCTGTGGGTCACACATAAAGCTGTCACCGGTGGTAATCAGGCCGCTTTTAGTCTGACAAAACCCCAGACTGGCGATGCTTTGCTCGGCGGCTGTGATTAACGCCGGGTGTGCAGGATAAGCAGCAGGCATTTGCGGTACCTGGCCATATTCATAACCAAAAGCAGTAACGTCAACGTCGTGATGGCGTACTTCCGTGCTAATGGCAATATCGCCAACATTCAGCTGCGGGTCAAAGCCACCGGCAGAGCCGGTATTAATAATACAATCGGGTTTAAAGTGGTCAATAAGTAAGGTGGTGGCGACCGCTGCCGCTACTTTGCCAATACCGGACTGAACAATCACAACCTCACAGCCTGCCAGTACACCACGATAAAAAGCGTAGCTACCAATCTGTTCAGTTGTTACTGCGCTGAGTTGCTGTTTTAGTAACGCAACCTCGGGCTCCATTGCGCCGATAATACCAAATAGTTTCATAACAGGGCCTCTGCACTAAAAAGCGCTAGTATAAAGGCCCTGTGTCAGAAAATCCTCTGTTTATACTGGCGAATTAAGCTTAATTTGGCTGGCAGGCCCACCTGCGGTCAGCTTGCCTTGCTGATAATCACGAATGGCCTGCTCAATTTCCGCCGCGGTATTCATCACAAACGGGCCATACTGTGCGATGGGTTCGCCAATAGGTTTACCGGCCAGCAATATCAGGCTGACATCGGCGCTGGCCAGCAGTGTGACCTGGTCGCCCTGGCTTAGTAAACCCGCATGATGTTCATTGAGTTGCTGCAGCTTATCAGCCGTTTTTACTGCCACCTTGCCATTAAAAGGATACAACATTGCATGATGGTCGTTCTGCAGCGTTACCGTTAGCTCAGTACCGGCTTGCAGCCGGATATCGTAAAACTGAGGTTCGGTACTTAAACCAGAAATAGGCCCTTGCACTTCGTCACCGTCATAATGAAAGCTACCGGCGATCACTTTAACACTGGCGCCGCTGACTGGCTGACACTGCGGGATTTGATCGGGGCGAATATCTGCATAGGCTGCCGGTTTTAGTTTTTCTACTGCGGGTAAATTCAGCCAAAGTTGAAAACCGCGCATCAGGCCGTGTTCCTGCTGTGGCATTTCGGAGTGAATAATGCCGCGGCCCGCCGTCATCCATTGTACACCACCACTTTTTAAATGCCCTTTATTACCTAAATGATCTTCATGCAGCATATGGCCATCCAGCATATAGGTAACCGTTTCAAAGCCACGGTGCGGATGTGGCGGAAAGCCCTTAATGTAGTCATCAGCCTGCTCAGAGCCAAAACAGTCCAGCATTAAAAACGGATCGAAGCGCAGTTGTGCATTCAAGCCAAGGCTGCGTTTAATTTTGACGCCGGCACCATCTGATACCGATGTAGCGGGAATTATTTGCTTTATACTGCGACTGTTCATGGTTTGCTCCTGACATAAGGTGTCGTTTAGTTATTAAAGCGCAACTAAACAGAATAGAAAATGCCATTTTACGCCGTACTCTGTTCGATTAAATTGAAAGATTCACTCTGCAGCGGGAAGTTCAGCAGCTGTTAAGTCTTAACCGGTAACATGGCGAACATCTTGCGACACTGGTTTGTAAATTTGAATAAGTAATGGAGTATCAAATGAAAAAAAGACTACTAGCATCAGCACTGATAGCATTGACAGTTAGCGCAAACACGGTAGCCAACCCGGTTTGGGATTATGTTGGCGCAGGCTACACTGATGCCGCTGGCGATGGCCCTTATGTTGAAGGCTCGTTCCGGCTGAATCGCAACTGGGTTGCCGACGCCAGTTTTGCCCGCTTGTCAAATGGTCCCTTCGATGCCAACCAGTTAAAAGCGGGTGTCAATTACATTATGGGTACAACTCTGGATTTTTCACCTAATACTCAGACTTACCTGTTGGGTGGTCTGGAAAACTGGTCAGGTGATGCTGATGAAACCGGTGCTTATGCAGGGGTCGGGGTACGTCATCCGTTAACGCCGCAAGTCGAGTTATACAGCGAGGCAACTTATCATTCTGTATATGACGGTCATGGCAGTCTGGCCGGCGGTATTGCCTATTTTTTAAGTCCGGACTGGGCTGTTCGCGGTAATTTGGCACTCAATAGCGGCGATACCAAAAATGAATTCCGTTTCGGTGTATCGTATCAGTTCTGATTAACAACCATTTGAGGCGCTGCCAATGGCATCGCCTTCCTGTTTGCTTGCAGGTTTGCCGGGGTGATCCCGGCTTTTTTATGCCTTCAATTCAGGGTTTCGCTGAATTTCAGCTCATGTGTCAGCAGCCAGGCTTTTTTGTCGAGGCCGCCGGCATACCCGGTGAGCGTGCCATTAGCACCAATAACACGATGGCAGGGTACTACTATGGCGATCGGGTTTTTGCCGTTTGCCGCGCCGACGGCCCGCACGGCTTTTGGGTTGGCAATGCTATTGGCGATAGCGGCGTAGCTGCAGGTTTGGCCATATGGCAGCTGGCAGAGAGCTTGCCAAACTTGCTGTTGAAAGGTAGTGCCGGCTGCTGCTAATGGCAGCGTAAACTGGCTTAGCCGGCCGGCAAAGTATTGCTGTAACTGATGGGCGGCCAGTTGAGTCAGGTCAGATTGCGAGTCTGGCTGAACCTGAGTTACCCCAAGACTTATCTTAGTGATACCCTGTTCGCTGGCACAAATCTGTACCATGCCTAACGGGCAGTCGATTGTTTGCCGGAACATATTAGTCTCCTTTTTGAAACCACAACTGAAAAGTAGCGTAGCTGCGCCAGGGTGCCAGGGCGCTGAGATCTGGTGGCGTACCGGTGGCTCTGGCCAGGGCTTTTTGCACACCTAAGTCACCTGCCAGCCAGATATCGCTGTCACCCAGGCCACGCATTCTGGCATAGTTAACGGTCCAGGGGCCGATTCCTTTAATCTCAAGCCATTGCCCGGGGTCTGCGTCAGGCTCTGCCAGCACAAATGCGGCCAGATCGCGCAAGGTTTGCCGGCGCAGCGTGGGTACTTTAATCATCTGTAAATCGCTTTGCAAAACAGCCTGCGGCGTTGGGAACACGCGTTTATCCGGCGCTAATGGCGTGCCCAACGCCTGCACCAGCCGGTTAAGCTGGGTCCGGGCACCGGCAACACTGACCTGCTGGCCGAGTATCGCTCTGACCCCTGCTTCCCAGCTATTCCATAGTCCCGGAATACGCAGACCACTGATAAAGCCGTCAGCAAACAACGGCTGGCCCGTCAGCTGCTGCTCAATTTGCAGCATATTGGCGTCTAAATCCAGCAGCCGGCGCAGCTGTTGCACTAAGGTGCCCAGCCCATGCTGTCCGGGCCAGTGCAATGTCAGGCTGAGGCTTGAGGCGCTTTTGGGGGTGACCTCGAACCAGCCGGCATGTTGCTGGTAAGTAAAGGTACGGCCATAACATTCGCCGTTAACCCAGTCTATGCCAGTTAAGATTCTGGCCTGCCAGAATTGCAACATGACATTCCAGGCTAACGGTGGCCGGTAACTGAGTTCAAGTCTGATACTGTCGCCGGTTATCTGCTGGCGTTGACGCCGAATTGCTGACGGGCTAAGCCGCAGCTGCTTTGTAAAAGCATCATTAAAACGGCGGACACTGTTAAAACCGGCCTGAAAAGCAATGTTGCTTACCGGCAGGCTGGTTTCATGCAGTAATTTTTTGGCAAACAATACCTGCAGGTTCAGCGCGTACTGGGTCGGAGTGAGTCCCAGTTGTTGTTGGAACAGCTTGCGCAGGTAACGGTCGCTGATCCCAAGCCGTCCGGCCAGCTGTTGCTGGCTTTGCTGCTGTAACCCCCCTTCGGCGATTAACCGTACTGCCCGGTGTAAGGTGGTCTGGGTACCCTGCCAGGCGGCTGAGCCAGGCGCACTGTCCGGCCGGCAGCGTAAGCAGGGGCGGTATCCTGCCTGGCTGGCCGCTGCGGCGGTAAAGTAATAATTGACCTGACGCTCTGCCGGCGCTTTTGCCGGGCAAATTGGCCGGCAATAGATACCGGTGCTTTTTACAGCGGTAAAAAACAGGCCGTCAAATCTGGGGTCGCGGGCGAGCCTGGCTTGCTGACATATCGCACTGCTTAACATGAGCCACCCTACTTAATCTGGAATGGCATGAGTATATCAACAGCAGTAATAAAAACTGGCCGGATCCGGTACTTAAAAGTAATTTAATGTTATTACGGCTTAAATCGTATTGCAGTTGGCGGCAGGGGGACTTAGTATCAGCAAAAAATCAATTGGCAGGATAACAGCGGCCAGTGAGGCCCTGAACATGCAGGAGATGCTATGTTAGAGCGCTTTTTTATGCAGTTAAGTACCGAGCCACAAAGCATAAGCTTTGCGCAAAGTATTGATATTATTGATCAGGTTTACCATTTTCAGCCCTGTGCTTTTACCAATGGCCAGCTTGAAAATGCAGCAGGTGAAAATATCGGTTCATGCAAGATCCTGGCTTTTGGCTTGCTGCATCAGTTATCAGAACCGCAAACTCTGTTTTTATTTGGTGATTTTTATCAGGCTGTACTGGCGTCACCAAAAGGTGACGATCATGCCAATATTCGTAACTTTATGCGTAGCGGCTGGGATGGCATACGCTTTAACGAACAACCGTTACACTTAAAAAAATAAAGCACCTGCCGGTGCAGATGCTTTTTTGTTATCTACTAAAACCAGCAGGCAACATTACCAGCGCTGCTCAGGCTGCGTTTTTGTTTTGAGCGTCGCTGTTGTCTTTTTCAGATTTAATGTTATCGCTGTGCGGCAGTTGATGCTCCGGTAGTTCAGTTTTACCCTGCATTAGGAAATGGTCCATCCAGCGAATTAAACGTAAGCCATAATCCAGTTGCGCTGCCGCTTTTTGATTACCATGACCCTCGCCCGGATACAGTACCAACCGCACTGGCACTTTGCCATGGGTTTTCAGGTAGCGGTATAGTTCCATCGACTGACTTGGGTGAACCCGGGTATCTTCTTTACCGTGCATAATCAGAATAGGCGTTTTCGCCTGCTCGGCGTGGTAAATAGGGCTACGCTCTAAATACCACTGCCATTTTTGCCACGGATAACTGCGTGCATGCACCAGGTGCATTTCATTGGCAATATCAGTTGTGCCAAATTTTGATAAATTATTGCTGATACCAACAAACATGACACTGGCAGCGAAATGTTCAGTCTGTTTGGTGGCAGCCCAGGCTGAAGCGTAACCACCATAAGAGCCTCCGGTAATACCCACTTTAGTAGCATCAACCAGCCCTTCTGCAACAAGGTGTTGCTTAGCATCTACTATGTCGTCAAATTCTTTGCCGGCATAGTCATTCTGGCCCAATTTCGAGAACTCAACCCCGCGGCCGGTGCTGCCACGGTAATTCGGAAAAAACTGCATATAGCCATGTGCAGCCATTAATTTTACCGGGCTGGCGTAGCGGTCAAGCCAGCCATTCGAAATATGCGCTTCCGGCCCGCCGTGAACTACCATGATTAACGGGTATTGCTTATCTTTTACGTAGTTCAGCGGATACACCAGAATGCCTTCCAGCGCCAGACCATCGCGGGCATTATGACGGATAGTCTGCTGCTCAGGCATACTGATATCGCTCAGCCAGGGGTTAGAGTTAGTTAACCGGCTCAACGCACCTCTGTTACCCAAGGCATAAACCTCGGTAGGGTGCTCTGGTTTATTAAGCAGTACTTTAGCCTGTGAATTGTTACCGGCAACTTCTAACCGGGTCACAATGCCGCTGCCGGCTTTCACCAGGCTGCTACGCTTCAGATTACGTACGTTGACCCGACCTATTTCGGCTTCAGTGCCAACGTGGCCCAGGTAATCCAGCTCTGTATTGCTGCGCCAGGCGATATCTTGTACATGGCCCTGATAATCGACCAGCACTTCGGTCATTTTACCAGTGGCAACGTCGGCTAACAGCAAGCGCCCGGCAGACGGGTCGTGGATATCGGCACTGCCAATCACCGCAACTTTACTGCCGTCGGGAGAAAATACCGCTTTATCCAATTTCCCGGCGGTGGCAAATTGCTGGATGGTTTCGCCGGTTAAATTGATCAGCTGATATTGACTGGCCATATAGTTGTCGTCAATCAGCGCAGTCGGCGCGGTACGGATCAGAAGGTGTTGGTTGTCAGGTGCAAAGCTAACTGACAAAACGTTACCCGTAATGCTTATTGCATTGGCTGTCAGCTCGTCTGCCGTTAAATCGGCCAACCACAGCTGGGTAAACTCAGATTCTTCCTCATAAACCTCTGCTTTAAAACCTTTTTTGGTTAGTTGTTCTTTCGTTTTTGGCTCGGCGGGCTTGGCCATAAAGACCAGTTTTTTGCCGTCCTGGCTAATGTCATAACTGGCAATAGTATTGCCATGGCTCAGTACTTTAATGGCTTCACCGCCGTTAACGGCAATCTTATACAGACTGGCAAATTTGTCTTTGCCCCGCTTGCTGACAAAATAAAGCTGGGTGCTATCCGGGCTGAATTTAATATTGCCCAGCCGGATATCGCCGGTAACAAAAGGCGTTTCCTGACCTTTGTCGTCTACCATAAACAGTTCGCGATAACTGCTGCCGTCGTCGTCTTTATAAGGGTTGCGGGGCCGGTTGCGGACAAAAGCAGTATGCTTGCCATCATTGCTAACAGCCAGTTCAGTGACACTCTGCACCGATACGGTTTGTTCCAGGGTAATGGGTTCAGCCAGCAGTGAGGTGCTGCAGAGCATTGCTCCCACCAGCGTGGTGCTTAGCAGCGTTTTGGCTGCCAGCTTTAGCCGGTAAAGCGAAATTTTTCTCAGATTTTGCATTATTTTTCCATCCATTTTGGTTTTTGCTACTTCAAGAAACTGTAGTCTGAAGCCAGGCAGGCTATTTTCTCTGGCTACTGCGCTGTGCTATGTTGTCGACAATATTTTTAGTCGACAATATTTTTTTAGTAGACAGTATTGGCGACTACGCTGCTGCCCTAACAATAATAAAATGACACAGGACGCGATATGTCTCAACCACCTCTGTTTACCAATGATGCCGTCGTGCTTGGCTTGCTGGCGGTTATTCTGGGATTGGTGTTTTACACCAGCCATAGTGACAACCGCTTTTGCAAAGGGTTTTACAAGTATGTACCTGCATTATTGCTGTGCTACTTTGTGCCATCGCTATTAAATAGTTTTAATATTATCGACGGTGAGGCGTCATCGCTGTATAAAATGGCGTCACGTTATTTATTGCCGGCCAGCCTGATATTACTAACCCTGAGTGTCGATTTTAAAGCGATCCTGGGCCTGGGCCCAAAAGCGTTAATTATGTTTTTTACCGGCACCCTGGGCATTATTATTGGCGGGCCCATCGCCTTACTCAGTGTCGGGTATTTTTTCCCGGAGCAGCTTGGTGGTGATGTCTGGCGCGGCTTAACCACCGTTGCCGGCAGCTGGATAGGCGGTGGCGCGAATCAGGCCGCAATGAAAGAAGTATTCGAGGTAGATGGCAGTTTATTTTCGGTAATGATAACCGTTGACGTGCTGGTCGCCAATGTCTGGTTAGCGGTGTTGTTATTTATCGCCAGCCGGGCAAAGCAAATTGATCAGGCTAACGGCGCAGATACCCGGGCAATAGGCCACTTACAGCAGAAAATAGAGCAATATCAGGCTGAAAATTCCCGCATTCCGGCTATTCAGGATATTATGCTGATCGTGGCGGTGGCGTTTGGGGTAACTGGCCTGGCGCATGCCCTGGCGGATATTATTGCGCCATGGATAGGTGAGGTAGCGCCTTATCTGGCTGATTACAGCTTAACCAGTGGCTTCTTCTGGCTGGTGGTGATTGCGACGACTGTCGGCTTGTTGTTGTCATTAACCCCCGCCCGAAAATTAGAGGGCGCAGGCGCTTCTAAGGTAGGCACTGCGTTTTTATATATTCTGGTGGCGACCATTGGGATGCAAATGGATGTCACCGCTATTCTCAGCAACAAACTGATGTTTCTGGTGGGTATTATCTGGATGCTGGTGCATGCAATTTTACTGCTGGTGGTGGCTAAAGTTATTAAAGCACCAATGTTTTATCTGGCGGTCGGTAGCCAGGCCAACGTGGGTGGGGCTGCCTCGGCGCCGGTGGTGGCGGCGGCATTTCATCCGTCCCTGGCGCCTGTTGGCGTGTTGCTGGCAGTGCTTGGCTATGGTTTGGGGACCTATGGCGCTTATATTTGCGGGTTAATATTACAGCAGGTTGCGCCCTGATAAAGGGTGAAAGCAGCCATATGACAAGGAGTTATCTTAGTGAGTCGTGCTTTTAAAACTGAACCCGGACATTGGGTGCTGATTATTGCTTTATTGCTGGCGTTGTATGCCAGCTATTTGCTTATTGCACCGTACCTTGGCCCCATCGTGCTGGCTTTTGTACTGTCTTTATTGTGTTTTCCGGTGCATCAGCGGATTGTCGCTAAATTTCCAGATAAACCTAACCTGGCATCGACCTTAACCTGCTCGTTGCTGGTGGTCGTGATCCTGGTGCCGGCTTCGCTGGTGCTGATGGCGATTGTTCAACAGGGGGTCACCTTTGCCAAACAAAGTTATCAGTGGGTAGAAAGCGGCGGTGCTGAAGCCTTGTTACAACAACCGTTTATCCAGAATACCATAGAAAGATTAAACAGCTTTGTACCCAGCAGTGACTTCAGTATCAAAGGTATAGTAGAAAATTTCACTGCGTTTGCCTCCGGTTTCAGTAAAGAGCTACTTGATATCAGCACTAAAGTTGTTGGTGATGTTACCGGCATGATTGTCAGTTTTTTTCTGATGCTTTTTGTGTTGTTTTTTCTACTCCGTGACCATAAAAAAATTATTGAATCGTTGCACTGGGTGTTGCCACTGGCTCGATCTCAGGAAGAAAAGTTACTGACAGAAGCGAATATGGTGGCGCGATCTGCTGTAATGGGGACATTTTTGACCGCGCTAGCGCAGGGTGTCGCCGGCGGTATTGGTATGGCAATTGTCGGTATGCCTGGTTTATTCTGGGGCACTATGATGGTGTTTGCATCACTTATACCGGTAGTGGGGGCAGCGCTTATTTGGGTGCCTGCCAGCTTATACCTGTTATTAACCGGCGACTGGCCCTGGGCATTGTTTTTAACCCTGTGGGGAGCAATAGTGGTCGGTTCGATTGACAACTTCCTGCGACCGGTATTAATGCAGGGGGCCTCTAATATGAGTACCCTGGTGCTGTTTTTATCACTGATTGGCGGTCTGCATTTGTTCGGCGTTATTGGCCTGATATACGGGCCTATTATATTTGCGCTGACCCATGTGCTTATTAAACTTTACACTATTGAATTTAAAGACTTTCTGGAGAAGCAAGACAATAGCTGATTGCCGCATATTTTTTTAGAATAATCCGGCTTACTGTTCGCTATTCTCAACGACCCAACTATCCTTAGTTATTGTTACTAAAATGGGATGGTTAGTCTATGCGTCGTAATTCACCGGTTACCAATAATGAGCGTACCTTTGGCAAAGATGTAAAACTGATTACCACCACCGATTTAAACAGCAAAATTCTGCATTGCAATGATGCCTTTATTGAAATCAGTGGCTTTAGCAAAGAAGAGTTGCTTGGCCAACCGCATAATATTGTGCGTCACCCTGATATGCCGCCACTGGCGTATCAGATTATGTGGGAGCACTTAAAAGCCGGTAAACCCTGGATGGGACTAGTAAAAAACCGTAGCAAAAACGGTGACTATTACTGGGTTGATGCCTACGTAACACCCGTAACTGAGCACGGCAAGGTCGTCGGATATGAGTCGGTGCGCTCCTGTCCGGATCGCAACGATATCAAACGGGCAGAAAAACTCTACCAGGCAATTAATGCGGGAAAATTTAAGAAACATAACTGGCATTTACGCAGTGAAAACTGGGTTTTACTGTCAGGGTTGATATTGTCTGCGGTATTGTACGCAGTTACCTCTGCTGGCTGGGTAATGCTGGGTTTGCTGTTGACCCTGCTGGGTTATGCGGTAACAAGCAGTTTGACACGCGAGCGCGCCATGGCAGGGGTTAAAGCCTTACTGAGCAATGCTTTTAAACACGAATTAGCAGTAATGACATTTACTGATGACGAGCCGGAAATTGGCGAGCTTAAAGTCGCCATTATGAGCTCTAAGGCGCATTTAGGCGCAGTGCTTACCCGTATTGAAGATTCTGCGATAAATGTATCGCGTCAGGCTAAGCAGGGGTTATCGCAGGCAGAAGCAACCTCGGCGAAGATCAAACAACAGCAAACTGAGACCGAACAGGCTGCAACAGCAATGCATCAGATGACGGCAACCATCGCAGATGTTTCCTCACATGTCCAGGAAACCGCAGAACGTGCAGAGCAATCCAATGAGCTGGCCGGACGCAGTCGGCAAACTGCCGCCACTACCCGTAAATCAATAGAGTCACTGCGCGATACAGTTAGCAATATCAGCCACTCAGTGACTGAAGTGGCCGAACAAACCCAGAAAATAGCTAAAGTAGCCCAGATTATTGCTCAGATAGCCGAGCAAACTAACCTGTTGGCGCTTAACGCAGCGATAGAAGCAGCAAGGGCTGGTGAGCAGGGCCGGGGCTTTGCGGTCGTAGCCGATGAAGTGCGTAATCTGGCCAGCCGTACCCAGGATTCAACGAAAGAAATTCATGGCATTATCACTGAACTGACTGCCAGAGCTAATACCGCGGTGGAAGTGGCACAAAAAGGTAGTGCGGGTGCTGAAGCGGGTCTGCAACAAGTTAAGGACACTGAGCAAATGCTAAATGGTATTTCAGATGCGGTTGGTGCCATTGCTTCCATGTCCATTCAAATGGCCGCGGCAGTAGAAGAGCAGGCCCATGTGGCGGAAGATGTAAACCGCCAGGTAGAAAACATTTCGACACTGGCCCACAGCAGTTTAACCGAAGCGGACAGCTCTGCCAGTACCACCAGGAAACTGCAAAAAATTGCTGCGGAGTTACATGAGCTGGTTGTGCGGTTTAAACGTTAGTGATAAACCTTACTGTTCTGCTCAGGCAACTTTAAACTGGCTGGCCAGTTGCTGTAACTCAGTACCTAGCCGGCTGAGATCATTGCTGGCGGCCGCCGTTTCTTCGCTGGCAGTGGCTGATTGTTCTGCGATGTCACGGATACTGAAGATACTACGATTAATTTCTTCGGCTACAGTGCTTTGCTGCAATGCTGCCGCTGCAATTTGCTGGTTCATCTGCTGAATACTGGGAACCGCAGTATTAATGGCTTTGATTGCATCGCCGGCATCATCTGCGCTTTCCAGGGTGTTATCAGCCAGGCCGGAGCTTTTATGCATATTACTCACGGCGGCCTCAGCTTTTTGTTGCAAGGTACTGATTAATTGCTCTATCTGGCCAGTAGACTCCTGGGTTCTGAATGCCAGGGCTCTGACTTCTTCCGCCACAACCGAGAAACCACGACCGGCTTCACCCGCACGGGCGGCCTCGATGGCAGCATTGAGAGCCAGCAGGTTAGTTTGGTCCGCAATACTTTTAATAACATCCAGTACTGAGCCAATATTATTACTTTGCTCCCTAAGCTCACCAAGCGAATTGGCGGACGTGGTAACTTCATGTGCCAGCGCTTTAATTTGTTTAATTGTTTTATCTACTACCTGTTCACCAACATCGGCCTGTGCTGACGACTCGGTAGCAGCAGCAGACGCATCCTCAGCACTTCTTGCTACTTCCTGTACCGTTGCGGCCATTTCATTCATCGCGGTCGCCACCTGCTCCGTTTCTTGCTTTTGCCGATTAATACCAGTGGCATTTTGCTCTGATATCGCCGCCATCTCTTCTGTTGCTGTCGCCAGTTGAGCGATGCCTGCTGTCAGATTATTTATCAGCGCCCGCAAACTAATACTCATTTTTTGCATCGCCTGCATTAACTGGCCTGGTTCATCCTGACGATTGGTGGGTAAATCTTCAGTAATATCACCTCCGGCAATTTTTTCTGCCACCCTGACAACATGCTGTAGTGGCGCCACGACCATTTGGGTAATGATGATTGCCGCCATCACGCCAATAATAATGGCAATTACCGCAGCAATGATAATCATCCACTCTAACTGGTTGGTTTCTTGGTCTAAAATCTGGAGCTGATTGGCTACTGATCTGGTACCTGCATCGTCCGCTGCCAAAGCCGCTGTGACCATTTGTTTTTCGATGGCTTGCAGTTGTGCTTGTTCTGTTTGTTCATTGGTTTCGCTGAGTAGCGATAATTGCCGTTGATAATCATCAATGTATGTCAGCATTTCCCGCATAAGTGCAGCACTTTCTGCATTGGTAAATGCACTCAGGCTTTTCTCACCCAACTGCTTTGCCTGGGCACTAATCTCTATTGCCCGCTGTAAAAACTGTCGTTCCTGCTGAAGAAAGAAATTCTTGTCCTGATGGCGCGCTTCGCTAATTAACAGGTTAGTTTCACTGACATTGGTGACTACCTGAAAGCGACTATTCATGCTACTTAATGCGTTATAACTGAGAACGGAGCTTACCAGTAAAATTAACAGTACAAGACCAAAACCGCTTAGTAACTTGGCACGAACACTCAGGTTTTGAATGAAAGACGTATTGGAAGACATAGTCGAGCCTCGTGTTTAGTGACAACCAGCCTGTTATTGAGTGGTGCGTCAGGCTGTTATGCTATCTGCCAATTCTCCTGACAGAATAGTATTGTTTCATAATTTAGTTAGTCCATTAAGCTTAAGGGTAAACCGGCTTAATGCAAGTTATGGCAAGGCTACAGGTAATGGTATGAGATGAAATAAAAAGGCCAGCAAACGCTGACCTTTGATTTTATTGAATAAAAATCAGCTAAACGCTGATATTGATATTCTGGCCGATATTACCTACCGGTGACGCAGCAGAGGTTTGTTCAACCGTTTGCATAGCACTTTGTACTAACATATTAGTCATCTGTGCTTGCTGATTTTGCTGCTTTTTCGCCATAACGGCGCCTAGTACTTCAAAACTCTGTGCAGTTGCCAGAGAACCAACGGATTGACTCATAGTACCTCCTATTAACAATACGTCAGCTTTATATCGGCCGCTTTACGAAAAACTTTAGGCATTTTTTTGCCGCTTTGCTTTTTAGTATCTGAAAAAATAAATGCCGCCCGTTGCAGCGGGCGGCATTCCAACTTAGCGCGGAGTGACTCATTTCTCCAAAGCGTTAAGAAGCCTGTATCAGCGCAGTTTGCTGCGCCTTAATTTGTGAGTGTGATAACGCCGGTGTTAACCCTGTACCAGCAGGTTGCACTGGTTTGTATGAGCGTACTGGCCGGGTAGGGCCTTTTTTAACTAAACCTTTGTACATGGGCTCGGCTTTCACCGTCGGTTTACCTAAGCGTTGTGCCAACGCTTGCTGTAAATCTGCGGAGGTATAACCGGCTTTAATTTTAATTCTTAAATAGGGGAGTCCGGCCGCTTCCAGTGCACCGCTAACAAACCAGTCCGGCGCTGCTTTATGGCCGTCTTTATTACTATTATTAACCAAATCCAACACCGCAATGACGCGAAGATCGTCGGCTGAACACAGCACATAATCCAGATATTTAGCGTTTAGCTTTACCAGGGTACTGCGCCGGGCTTTCGTATTAGCATTTTCTTTTACTTCGATTAAATCAGCAAGCTTAATCCGGTTTAAAATTTTGTATTCGCCAGCAACTGCCTTTTCCAGTAAATGCTGAAACGAGCGTTCAACCGGGCTAAACAAACTGCTGCGCTTTTGCACCTGAAACGGGTTGCTGTTATCGATAAAGCGACTGGCCACCATAGCTACCAGCACAACCAGTGCTACCAGCAACAACATAATAAATTCCATGCCCACCTCCGACGATAATTTGACATACCCAGATACGATAATGATTTAAAGCACAAGTCGTGCCATTAATTTCAGATGTTTAGCCAATAAGCTATTGTTTTTGGTGATGCTAAGCATTTTAGCCATTAATGGCATTTATAGTTGGAAAGGGCTTATAGTTAGATTACGACAAGCAACAGCAATAAAGGTTTGGATATGTCAGACACTATTACCCGGGCGGGTTTAACTATAACCGGCAAGCTTAACAGCGATTATGAGCAAATTTTAACAGCCGATGCCTGTGCTTTTGTCACTGAGCTGGTGCGGGAGTTTCGGCCACGTTTAACCGAATTGCTGGCCAACCGGATTAGTCGCCAGCAGCAATTCGACAACGGCGCATTACCCGACTTTTTGCCTGAAACCGCACCAATTCGCGGCTCTGACTGGCAGGTAGCGCCAATTCCGGCAGATTTACAGGACCGGCGGGTTGAGATAACCGGCCCGGTCGACCGCAAAATGATCATCAATGCCTTAAATGCTGATGTAAAAGTCTTTATGGCCGATTTTGAAGACTCGCAGGCACCCAGCTGGGCTGGTGTAATTGAAGGTCAGATAAACTTACGTGATGCCAACTCAGGCACTATCAGCCATACCGATCCGCAAAGCGGCAAGCACTATGCCCTGAACGATAACCCAGCGTTGCTAATTGCCCGGGTTCGCGGCCTGCATTTATGGGAAAAACATTTGCTGGTCGACGGCGCCCAGGTGCCGGGCTCACTGGTCGATTTTGCGCTGTATTTTTACCATAACTGGCAAACCCGCTTAAAAAACGGCTCGGGCGTTTACTATTACCTGCCAAAACTGCAAAGCCATACTGAGGCTAAGTGGTGGGATGATGTGTTTAGCTTTACAGAGCAAAAATTCAGCGTTGCGACGGGTACTATTCGCGCCACGGTGCTAATTGAAACTCTGCCGGCCGTGTTTGAAATGGATGAAATTCTGTATAGCCTAAAAGATCATATCGTGGCGCTTAATTGCGGCCGCTGGGATTATATCTTCAGCTATATCAAAACATTAAATAACCACGCTGACCGGGTGCTGCCAGACCGGCAGGTGGTTACCATGACGAAACCCTTTTTAAATGCGTATTCACGGCTGTTAGTTAAAACCTGCCATAAGCGCGGCGCGCTGGCGATGGGCGGCATGGCGGCCTTTATTCCGGCGAAAGATGCCAGCGAGAATGAAAAAATTCTGGCGCGGGTAACCGCCGATAAAGAGCTGGAAGCCAGCAATGGCCACGACGGCACCTGGGTGGCGCACCCGGGCTTAGCCGCTACCGCCAATGGCGTGTTTGCTAAATATTTAACCGCTGGCAAAGTTAATCAGCTGGATGTCAGCCGCGAGCAGGATGAGGATGTAACCGCAGCCGAGCTGCTGGCACCCTGCGATGGCGAACGAACAGAGGACGGCATGCGCACTAACATTCGGGTAGCACTGCAATATATTGCCGCCTGGATCAGCGGTAAAGGCTGTGTGCCAATATATGGCTTAATGGAAGATGCGGCCACGGCGGAGATTTCCCGTACGTCGATTTGGCAGTGGATTAAGCATGGCAAAAGTTTAAGCAATGGTAAGTTAATTACCAAGACCCTGTTTGCCGGCTTTTTAGAGGAAGAGGCAAAAGTAGTGTTGCAGGAAGTAGGAAGCGAGACCTGGCAAAGTCAAAACTTTGACCGGGCTAAGCAACTGCTGCTGGACATTACCACGGCTGATGATTTGGTGGAGTTTTTAACGCTACCGGCTTACCAGCTGCTTGATTAACCTGAGTAAACCCAACCCAAGGCGCTGCCATTGCTGACAGCGCCTTTTTTGTTTCGCAGTCGTACAGTTCGCCATGCCGGATACAACGCTCTTCCTCACTCACCGGGGCAACTCGCCCGTTGCCTTACGGCAGGGGCTCAGGCACTCCCCGGTTCCTTCGAAAGAGGTTCTATCCTCTATGGGCTCAGTCAATGTCTGAGAGAGAACGACTGGAACCCCGTTTTGGTCGACACAGAGTGTCTGAGTGAGTGCGCAAGCGCGAGCGACAAATACGTCGGGAACGTATTTGAACAGCTTCAGCTGGCTTGCGAAGGACAGGATGTCCGAAGTAGTTGCTGTGGTGAGCCGGGGCGGGTGTTGCAGCTGTTCTCTAAACATGCCGGATACAACGCTCTTCCTCACTCACCGGGGCAACTCGCCCGTTGCCTTACGGCAGGGGCTCAGGCACTCCCCGGTTCCTTCGAAAGAGGTTCTATCCTCTATGGGCTCAGTCAATGTCTGAGAGAGAACGACTGGAACCCCGTTTTGGTCGACACAGAGTGTCTGAGTGAGTGCGCAAGCGCGAGCGACAAATACGTCGGGAACGTATTTGAACAGCTTCAGCTGGCTTGCGAAGGACAGGATGTCCGAAGTAGTTGCTGTGGCGAGCCAAGGCGGGTGTTGCAGTTGTTCTCAGACATGCCGGATACAACACTCTTCCTCACTCGCCGGGGCAACTCGCCCGTTGCCTTGCGGCAGGGGCTCAGACACTCCCCGGCTCCTTCAAAAGAGGTTCTATCCTCTATTCTTTCAGCCAGTTAGTTTAACTCATCAGCCGTTTCAACAATCAACCGTCTGAACCAGATATGGCTGGCATCCTGGTGCAGTAGCGGGCTCCAAATCATTTTCAGTTCAATCGACGGAATGGCAAAGGGTGGGTCCATGATGGCCATGGTCGGGTCTTTCTCATATAACTTAGCGGCGCGGCTGGGCAGGGTAGCAATTAAATCTATACCTACCGCCAGGTGCATCGCGACATGATAGTTGCGGGTAAATACCGAGATATTACGCTGCTTACCAAGCTTAGCCAGGGCCTCATCTACCCAACCGAGCTTTTGCACGTCTTTCGGATCCATGCCCACACCCACCCCAAAGCCGGTTTTACTCACCCAAATGTGCTGGGCTTTTAAGTAGCTGTCTAAATTAAAGTGTTTAACTACCGGGTTGCTGGCGTTAATCAGACAAGAAAAGCTATCGCGCCACACGGTTTTCTGATGAAACGACTGCGGCAATTGGTCAAAACGGTTAATCGCCATATCGACTTTGCCGTTTTCCACGTCATGAAAGGTCACGTCCGAGGGCGTCATAATATCCAGGCTGGTTAACGGGGCCTGTACCCGCATCTTCTTCAATAATGCCGGTATCAGCGTTGAAGCTGCGTAATCACTGGCCATAATCCGGAAAACACGCTGGCTGTGTAGCGGTTCAAAATCTTTATTGGGTTGCAGGGTTTCTTCTAATGTGAGTAGCACACCCCTTACCACCGGCGCCAGCTCACGGGCGCGCTCGGTGGGTACCATGCCATCTGAGGTACGCACTAAAATCGGGTCATTCAGTAAATCGCGCAGCCGCTTTAAACCGTTACTCATTGCCGGTTGGGTAATATTGAGTTGGTTCGCTGCCCGGGTCACGTTTTTTTCACGCAGTAGTACATCCAGATAAACCAGCAGGTTTAAATCCATCTTATTAATATTCATCTGCAAAATACCTTTGGCTGTAACTATCACTGAGTTGAATCATAACATTGGCCGGCCTGTGCTCGTCAAGCGCAACTTGGTATTCACGAGAAAAATGATGAGCATCATAAAAATCAGCTAGATGAATTGTTGTTTTGTTATCTATAGTGAATAACAACAACCCGCACAACAGTTTTAGTAAGAGGAAACGGCCATGACAGCTTATCAAGATGATATCAGACACTTCGACAATGTATGTAAAGACGCCGGTTCTGCCTGGGCAGCTATCAGCCCGGAATATGCCGCGCGGATGAAACTGCAAAACCGCTTTAAAACCGGGCTGGACATTGCCCAGTACACTGCTGACATTATGCGTGCAGACATGGCGGCATATGACGGTGATACCAGTCAGTACACCCAGTCATTAGGCTGCTGGCATGGTTTTATTGGCCAGCAAAAACTGATCGCCATCAAGAAACATTTCGGCACCACCAAGAAAAAATACCTGTATTTGTCGGGTTGGATGATCGCTGCCCTGCGTTCTGAGTTCGGGCCACTGCCAGATCAGTCAATGCATGAGAAAACCTCAGTACCGGCCTTAATTGAAGAGCTGTATACCTTTTTACGCCAGGCAGACGCCCGCGAGTTAGGCGGCCTGTTCCGCCAGCTAGATGATGCGACTGACGCGGCTAAAAAAGCGGAAATTCAGGCGAAAATCGATAACTTTGAAACCCATGTCGTGCCAATTATTGCTGACATTGATGCCGGTTTTGGTAATGCTGAAGCCACTTATTTACTGGCAAAGAAAATGATTGAAGCGGGTGCCTGTGCTATTCAGATTGAAAACCAGGTATCAGACGAAAAACAGTGTGGTCACCAGGATGGCAAAGTCACCGTGCCACATGCCGATTTTCTGGCAAAAATTAACGCCGTACGTTACGCCTTTTTAGAGTTAGGTATTGATAACGGCATTATTGTGGCCCGCACCGACTCACTGGGCGCAGGTTTAACCAAACAAATCGCCGTGACCGACGAGCCGGGCGATTTGGGCGATTTATATAACAGCTTCCTGGATGGCGACGTTATCAGTGGTGCTGATGATATTGCCAATGGCGATGTCGTCGTAAAAGCTAATGGCAAACTGTTAAAGCCAAAACGTTTGGCCAGTGGCCTGTTCCAGTTTAAACAGGGTAGCGGCATCGACCGGGTGGTGCTGGATTGTATTACTTCACTGCAAAACGGTGCTGATTTATTGTGGATTGAAACCGAGAAACCGCATGTCGGCCAGATAGCTGAAATGGTAAACCGTATTCGCGAAGTGGTACCCAATGCCAAGCTGGTTTACAACAACAGCCCGTCTTTTAACTGGACCCTGAATTTCCGCCAGCAAGTGTTTGATGCCTGGGAAAAAGCCGGTAAAGATGTCAGTAGCTTTGAGCGGGCAGCATTAATGAGCGCCGAGTATGACAGCACTGAGCTGGCGCAGGAAGCTGATGAGCGTATTCGTACCTTCCAGGCCGATGCGGCGCGCGATGCCGGTATTTTCCATCACTTAATTACCCTGCCTACTTACCATACCGCGGCCTTGTCGACTGACAACCTGGCGAAAGAGTACTTTGGTGAAGCTGGCATGCTGGGCTATGTCGCCGGTGTACAACGTAAAGAAATCCGCCAGGGCATTGCCTGTGTTAAACACCAGAACATGTCGGGTTCAGACATTGGTGATGATCACAAAGAGTACTTCTCGGGCGAGGCAGCACTTAAAGCCGGTGGCAAACACAACACCATGAACCAGTTCTGAGTTAGCTATCGCTTAAACCGTTCCGCTACGTGGTCAGTTGACCTCAGGCAGCCGCAAGGCTGCCTTTTTTATACCAATATCCAGGGTTAGCTTTGCAAGGCTGTGCCCGCATTAAGCACTAAACTAAATTAGCCCGCCGTGGTATGTTTGCAGCATAGTCGTTATTAAATAGTCTTTTATGAGTGATTCTTTCTTTTTCGGGAGCTGGCAGGTAGAGCCGGACGCCAACTTGCTGCGCCAGGGCAAACAACAGCAACAGCTCGAGCCCAAAGCGATGGATGTCCTGGTGTTGTTATGCAGCAAGCCGGGTGAAGTACTCAGTACCGATGATATTGTCAGTCAGTGCTGGCCGGGAACGGCCACCGGCGATAACCCATTGCATAAAATTCTTACCCAGCTGCGCAAAGCGCTGGGCGATAACGCCAGCAAGCCTACTTATATTGAAACCATCCGGAAACGCGGTTATCGCACATTAGCCGAGGTGCGCTTTCCGCTGGGGCAACAGCAAAGCGTCAGTGAGCAAAGCTGGCAGCAGGGTTCGCCGTTTCCGGGCTTGCAAGCCTACGACGCCCGGTATGCCACGGTGTTTTTCGGGCGTGGTGCGCAAATTGATACCTTGCTTAACCGTATAGCCCAGCAAATAAAGTTTGGCCGGGATTTTTGCCTGCTGCTTGGCCCCAGCGGCAGCGGTAAGTCGTCATTAATTAATGCCGGGGTCATGCCCAACCTGATGCAGGCCGGCGGCTTTAATGGCGTTGAAGTATTATCGTATAGCAGCCTGGATTTAGCCGATGTCAGCAAAGATCAGCTGTTTAACAGCCTGGCCAGTGCCTTGCTGGATTGGGAGCTGGGCCCGGAGCAGACCCCGGTATTTGCCGGCGAAAGCGCCGCCAGTCTGGCTGAAAAGCTGCAGCAGCAAATTAACGCGGTATGTCAGCACTGCAAAACCATGCTGGCGAATAACCGCCAGCACACCCGCCGTTTTGCGCTCTTTGTTGATCGGTTAGAAGTGCTGTTATCGTCCCCCCTGTTTAGCGAGCAACAACGCACCGACTTTGTCGCGCTACTGGAGCAACTGGCCAGCAGTGGTGCTGTGCTGGTGCTAAGCGCTTGTCGAAATGAGTTTTATCCCAACTTAGTGGCTTACCCCAGTTTAATGGCCGGCAAAGCTAAAGGCGCTCATTTTGATTTAGCCGCGCCCGGGCGTGCCGATTTGCTGCAAATGATCCGTTTACCGGCGCTGGCTGCCGGGCTGAGTTTTGATATCGATCCGGCTAATGCCCTGGGGCTGGACGAAATACTCATGCAGGAGGCGGCCAGTAACCCGGACGCCCTGCCGATGCTGCAATACACCTTGCAGCAACTGTATTTGCAGCGCAGCACAGACAATAAATTACTGTTGGCCGTATATAACGCGCTCGGTGGTATTGAAGGTGCAATAGGTAAAAATGCCGAGCAGGCGATTAACGGCTTAAGTAAAGCTGAGCAGAATAGCCTGCCACGGGTGTTGTCGCTGCTGGTTACCCTGCGGGAAGACGAGCAAAGCATTACCAGCCGCAGTGCCAGACTACAACAGCTGGATACCGATGCCGAACGGGCACTGGTAAATACCATGGTTGAGCAACGTTTGTTTGTGTCGCATCTGCAGCATGGCGAGCCCTGTTTCAGTATTGCTCACGAAGCACTTTTACGCCGCTGGCCGCGTGCCACCGCCTGGATTTCCGAACACTTTGATAGCTTAAGCGTAAAAAGCCGGCTGCTGCATTTAAGCCAGCGCTGGCGTAGTGAACAGCAAAACAGTGCGTACTTACTGGCCGAGGGTAAACCGCTGCAAGAAGCCTTGTCGCTTCAGCAAAACCACTTATTTCAGTTGGATCAGGAAGAAACCGAGTTTATTCAGGCATCGAGTGCCAAAGCGCGGTTAAAACGCTGGAGCCGCCGGGGTACGCTTGCCGTGTTATGCCTGCTAACGGTCACCGCGGCTACCATGAGCGTGCGCAGTTTTAATGCTGAGCAGCAAGCGCAACAAAAGCGGCTGGCGGCAGAAAACTTGCTGGGGTTTATGGTGGGGGAGTTTGCCGACAAACTGCGCAGCATCGGCCGGATGGACTTATTAGATGGTATTAGCAATAAAGCGCTGGAATACTTTACCGAATACTCTGCTGATGATAGCCGCCTGAGTATTGCGGCCAGGTTGCAGCATGGCCAAACCTTAGAAGCGATGGGCGAGGTGGCCTATTCGCGCGGTAAAACCGACGAAGCAACAGCCGCCTTGCAAGCTGCCAGAGTGCAGTTAGAGGCGGTATTGGCCCAGCAACCCAATAATTTAGAGCTGTTAAAAACCTTAGGTGCCAACGCCTTTTGGCTGGGGCAAATACAGTACGATGCCAGCAACTGGCAGGGAACCCAGCCCGAGTTTGAGCGCTATTACCAGTACAGCGAGCGCATGTACCGGTTAGCGCCGGATAATCTCGACGCAATTATGGAGTTGTCCTATGCCACCAATTCCCTGGGATCGCTGGCAATGGAACAACAACAATTTGATATTGCGCAGAAGAATTTTGAGGAGTCTTTACGGCTACGGTTATTAGCGCAAGCACAGCAGCCTGACAATAAAAAACTTGTGGCAGATATTGCCAATACCCGTTCCTGGCTGGCCAGTGCGGCGCTGGCGCAAGGCGATATTACTGCTGCGGTATCTGTGCATAATGATATTCAGCAAGCAATGTTAGATGCTGGAAATAATGCAGAACTTTATTTATTGGAGATATTAGTCAGTAGTTATCAGTTGTCTGCTAATTTACTGGGCTTTCTGGGGCAGAATTCGGAAGCGTTAAGCAATGTTAAGGCGTCTACTGTGATTATCAACAAAGCATTGGCGCAAGACCCCGACAGCCGTCGCTGGCGAAACAACAAATACTATGCTTTTTATCAGTCACTGAAGTATTCGTCGGTTAACTCTGTGCAACATATTAAGCAAAGTCCGGCACAATTGGCTGAGTTGTTACAACAGGACGGCTCTGATTTGTCTGGATTGACAGAGAGACTGATACTGGCCAGGCAATGGCTGACTGCTGCAGAACTGTTACTTACCAGAGGAGATGTTCAATCAAGTATTAGCTATGGCCAGAGAGCGCTTGCCGCGTATCAGGAGCTTAGCAGAGAAAATAGCAGTAATCTTCGTTTTATTGTTGCCAGATCAAATAGCTATCTGCTGTTGGCAAAAGCGCTGTCCAAAACTCATTGGCAGGAAGCGCAAATGTATTGTCAAAATGCGCTGGTTGATCTTGCAGATATCGTCAAGAAAAACAAAGAGCCTGAATTTACCATTCCCTATGTTAAAGCGCTTGACTGTCAGGGAACATTGGATGAACAGTCCGGCGTTGTAATGCTATTAAAGCAACATGGCCTACTAAATTTTAATTTTTAATACTTAACTTTAAATCACAAAAAAGGAAAAACATATGGTCAATCCACAGGCTTCAGAATTAATTCAGGTTATGGTTAACCTGGTAAACGGTGAGCCTCAATTCAGCTATTTAGACAGTAGTGGTCAGCCAATTGATGGTGATGTGACTGTGACACAGGCTGAAACTATAACTTATCAGCTGATCGATAATACTGGCAAAGGCCTGAAATTTACCGGTGCCGGTTTTACCACACCCTTTGATGGTGTGATCGACAGTGTTGCAGTGACAGCTGATGGCATGCAATTGCAAATGGTTGATACTGACCAAACACCTGGCAGCAGTAAATTCCAGTTTGTTCTGACAAACACTACAAACACTTTGCTGCTATTAAGCCCGGATCCAGAAGTCAAAAATTTACCACCACAATAACAGCCGAGATTAGCAGATAAATATAAAAAGCCCGTCAGCGGGCTTTTTATATTTATTAATCGCACCCTTGTAAAGTTCAATATATACAATGGCTTAAATCAGAAGGTTGTCAGAAGGTTATAGCAGTAGGTAAAAGCTAAAGTTGGCCACAGTTAAGCCAACTAAGTTAACAACGCCGATGAAAACTGCCCATAATAAAACCACGCTGCAAGCACTTGCTTTAAATGACGATAGCCAGTGGACTGATGAAAACGCCATGGCAACCGGCCTGGATGTTGGCAGTTTTGTGCAATATCTGGCCGAGGCCGTGCTGATTGTCAGCCCTGATGGCACCATTGAATGCGCCAATGCCAAAGCCGCCTTGCTACTTAATTGTGTCAGCACCCCGTTAATTGGCCGGCAGTGGCCAGCGTTTTTAAGCAGCCGCTGTCAGCAGCAATATCAGGGGTTAGTGCAGTTAGTGGCAAAACGCGTTTTGTCGCTGCAGGCCGGGCCGAGCGAATTGACGTTGCGCTGCGCCGATGGTGTGATGAAAGACATAGAATTGTCGGTATCGTTTCTGCCTGAGCCAGAAGCGCGGTTAGTGCTGGTGATGCGCGATTTAAGCCGCTATAAGGCGGAGTGCGAACAGCTGCGGCTGCAGGCCACGACCGATGCATTAACCGGCCTGGCCAACCGGCGTGGCTTTGACGAGCAATTGCAGCAACAGTGGCAGCAATGCACTGAAGCGCGTCTGCCGCTTAGTGTGGTGATTATCGATATTGATTTCTTTAAACAGTTCAACGATAGTTTTGGCCATATTCAGGGCGATGCCTGCCTGCGTAAAGTAGCGGCAGCCATCGTGCAGGCTCTGCCGGCAGATGCTAAATTGGCGGCCCGTTATGGCGGTGAAGAATTTGCGCTGATTTTGCCCAATCACAATGAAGTCAGTGCGATAAAAGTGGCGCGTGAAGTGCAACAGGCCGTGCGGCAGCTGCAGTTTCGCGATGCCGGCTTGCCCGCATCGACCTGTGTTTCAGTAAGCCAGGGCGTAGCGACAGAATTCAGCGGCCAATACCGGACCAGCATGGCGCTGCTGTGCGCCGCCGATACTGCCTTGTACCGGTCAAAATCGGCAGGCCGTGACTGTATTAATACCAGTAACTAATGGCCTGAGGGCTTAGGCTGCGCTTTTCGCAAAGCACTATTCGCTAAGCGCTTGCGCCGGTTTATTCAGCTGATTTCAGCTGCAGGGTTTCAGTGCCAAAGTTCAGGATATCACCGGCATTTACCTGTTTGCGCTTTTGGGTTTCCACTACGCCATTAACCTTTACCAGGCCGGCTTCCACTGCGGCCTTGGCCGCGCCACCACTGCTGCATAACCCTTCAAATTTTAAAATTTTATACAGTTCTACCGGCTGCTTGTTCAGAATAACGTCACGGCTGTTGTTGCTCATATATTAAGGCCTTTTAAGTAACTATTTTAAGCGGGTTCGCTTAGGTTCAAGTGAGGTTTGCCTACCAGGTAAGCCCGGCGAAACTGACTGAAATACTCAGTCAGCTGCTTGGCCGCATGCGTTTCGCCCGCCATTGCCAGCACTTCTATCGCCACTTCAGCAGTGCAAAGCTGATGCAAATGGGCGGCTTCGCGCAGGGCGTAACGTGATGCCTGTTCCGGCTGAATGCCTAACACCGGCAATGTTGCCAGATACGGACTTTTAAACATTTTTTTTGCTTCACGCCAGGTTCCATCCAGCATCACAAACAGCGGCGTTTTACCGTCGGTAGCCTGCTGTAGCTGCGCAGCGTCATGCAGGCAGCGCTCTGGCGTGGCATACTGCTGTGGAAAAACCAGTACCGGAGCATAACGGCGGTCGGACAACAATGCCAGTAAAGCCGGATCAGGCTGGGTACGGTCCCAGACAAAAGCATGGTTATCAGCGATAACATCGCAAATTAACCGGCCAGTATTGCTGGGTTTATAGCACTCGCCGGTGTACATAATAAAGCAAAAGGCACAGCTGCCGGCGGCCACGGGTTTAGCCGCACAAATACATTCGCTGGCTGGCAGCAGACAATGTTCACAACGAATTACTTTACTGCCCCGGGCGTTAAATACCCGCCGCGATTTAGCTAGTTGTTCGGTGCGAAGCGCCAGCACTGCATTGCGTGAAGGCGTTAGGGGTTGCGACATTAAAATCAACCAGCCATTAAAAAGCCGCTATTGTAGCGGCTTTTGGCAGTAACTGCGCGTTGATTTCAGGTTTTGGCATTAATTTGCCGCTGGCGCTGCTACATCGTGAATAGTCACCCGGCCTTTAATCCGATCTTCATAGGGTTTTAGCATGGCCACCACTCTGGTTGCCTGATTAAGCCTGGCAAAATCGGTTAACAACTTGCCATTACACACTATTTTTTCTACTGCATTTTGTTTGCTGATACGATACTCCCGCAGGGTTTTATGAACGCCCAGGCGATCATCGTCAGCGGTTTCTGTGCAAACCTGCACTAACGCTTTATACATATAACTATCTTCAAGAAAAACATCGGCGCTTGCCGGTACGGCCACACTGGCACCTGCCAGAGATACTGCGAAAATAAGTGCTGTTTTCATCGTATTGTCCTCTGATATCTGGGTTATGGCGTTTGCCATGCGGTTAGTTTGGCAAGGTATTGCCTGCCGCGCAGCCAGTTTGGGGTAACAGGAGGTACCGGTGTTATCAAGTGATAAGACGACGCCACAACGTGATAACCGGTAGTGTCAGCTTTGTGGCAAAGCTGTTAGCTGATCTGCCCAGTTAAGTTTGTAACGGCGGGAGCCATTGACCTGCTTCCCGTTGCTGAGGGTAAACTGGTAGTCGTTATTGTGAGGCTCTAACTTGTGGACATGATGCAAATTAAGCAGGGTTGAGCGATGTACCTGCACGAACTGTGATGGCAAGCGTTGCAGCAATTCTTTCATGGTCTCCCGAATGATCAATGTTTCGTTCAGCGTGTAAATGCACATATAGTTGCCGGCGGCTTCAATCAGCAATATGTCAATTTCGTCCAGCAAGGATTGCGCCAGACGCTGGCGTGAAACCGGTTTAAGTAAATAGTCAAAGGCAAAGTGCTCAAAGGCGGAAAACGCAAACTGCTCGTACGCGGTTACCAAAATAAATAATGGCGGGCACATGGCTGAACCTTTTGCCGTTTGCTGCAGGATTTCTATACCTTTAACGCCAGGCATCTGAATATCCAGAAACACCAGATCAATGTCCGGTGTTGTGTGTAAAAACTGCAGTGTATCGTCACCATTGTCAAAGCATTCGACAATATCCAGATTTGGATAAACGGCAAGTTTGGCTTTTAAATTGCTGATAGCCAGGGGTTCGTCATCGGCAATGATCACTTTAAGTGCGGTTGTCATGCAGGGCCTCCGTAGCGATGGATAACTGACTGTAAAAGCCTGTACTGCCGTAGCTCAGGGTTAGCCGGGCTTTACTGCCAAACAGCAGCTGCAACCGCTCAGCCAGATTAATCAAATTCAGGGGTTGTTGGGTGTCGGGCCAGCCCGCAGTCGCATCGGCACCTTGCTGGCCCAGGGTAATATCGAGTTTACTGTCAGTCACTGTCAGCCTGATGTTTAAACAAATTTGCCCGGCATGCTCTGCCACACTGAACTGAACCGCGTTTTCAGCCAGTGGCTGCAATATCAGCGGCGGGACGGTTATCTCAGGCAGCGGCTCAGGCAGTTGCCAGCATAATTGCAGCCGGGCACCGAACCGGACCTGCTGAATAGCGAAATACGCCGCCAATGCATCCAGCTCTTGCTGCAGTGGAATAAACTCATCATGCTGATTTTTCAGAGAGTGGCGCAGATAGGTAGAGATATGCTGGATAAGTTACTCAGCACTGTGGCCATTACGCTGTACAATGAATGCATTCAGGGCATTTAGCGTATTAAACATAAAATGGGGGTTAAGCTGGTAGCGTAGTACTTTTAACCTGGCCTGGCGTGCCTGTGTTGCCACCTGCTGTTGCGTCAGTAAACTGGCGATATGCAGTTGATTGGCTTTTATCAGCATAAATACGGCAAGCCACCCCATCAGCGGCAGTAACACCAGTGAAAATGCCAGAAAGTATTTTAACATTGAACTGACGTTTAACAACATATCTGAGGCGTAGCTCATAATCAGGTACTGGCGCAGCAAAACCATCGCAAGCCACAGTGGCAGCAGTACCAGCAACACGCGCCATAACTGGGGTAATAGCGGGCGCTGTTGCAGCAGCTCGTGTTGCCCCAGCAGGCCGGTAAGCAGGATATTCAACAGCGTGACCAGGCTGTAAATCCACAAATAGGGCCAGGCGGCTTCATCTTGCAGTGGTACCAGCACACTAAGATGAATAAATTTAATCAGCAGGTAACTTAACCAGTACAGCAAATGGCAGTACCAGAAATTGGCCAGCCGTTGTTGTTGGCCATTACCTGACATCAGGCGGTGTGCCATGGTAAGCATATATCCACTTTAAAGCCTTGCTCACTGGCACCAATTTGCAGGGTGGCGCTGTCACCAAAGTGTTGTAGCAAACGATTACGGATATTCTGCAGCCCTACGCCGGCGCCGCCACTATTTTGCGCGAGTTGCGAGCCGGGCCCATCATCACTGATACTCAGGTGCAGGCTATTTTGCTCACGGATACCGCCAATAGTTATCGTGGCACCTTGCTTACAGGTTGCGACAGCATATTTTACCGCATTTTCAACCAGCGGTTGCAGCAGCAGTGCCGGAATGCGCTGTTGCTTTAAGCTGGCATCAATTTGCCAGTTTACTTTAAGCTTATCCCCGAACCGGGTTTTCTGGAGTTGCAGGTACGCATCAATCGCCGCCAGTTCGTCCGCCAGTTGCACCAGACAATCGGGGGACTTACTCAGCGAGTATCGAAGAAAGGTGGCCAATTGTTCCGACATGGTTTCAGCGTCATCATAGCGTTGTGCTTCCAGCAGGGCGCAAACAGAGTTCAGGGTATTAAAGGTAAAGTGTGGATTAAGTTGCTGGCTAAGTGCCTGCAATTCTAACTGCTGTACTTTCTGACTTAGTTCAGCCGTTTTGGCCAGCCGGTGTATTTGCTGTTGATACAGCAGCAGCGTCAAAAAGCAGGCGCTCCAGACAAAAAATGCCAGCACCGATGTATCCAGATTGCCAATCAGCATGCGCAAATCAACAATTTCCTCATCCCAAAGGAGCATCCAGAACATGTTTTCTGCCGGGATATAAATAGCGGCGACGACCACAACACCTGACAACAATTGCCAGTTGCTGAATGTCTGCCGGGCAAGCCGGCGATGACTCCAGATAACTAACGCCGCAGTCAGCAGCATTGCTACCAGCTCACTGGCCAGCATCATCGGTAAATAATTCCAGTTATATGGCTTTTCAGAGATGACGGCAACCTGCCATGAACCAAGCAGGCCCAGCCCGAAAATGGCTAACCAGTAGTACAAATTAAAGCGTAATAACGTTCCACGACAGATTAACGGCATATCCTGCCCCACAGGCTTCACCAGCCATGAGTATAAATGCTACCGCTGATTTTGCTGCCCTGGCTGGATAAGCGGATGAAAATACGGGGTAACCCTGCTGAAAATCTTCATAAAACTGCCATCTTTAACCGCAAGACATCAGATATGCTTTTATATCAATGTTATTACGGAAAAATCGAGGTTTGATTGCCATTGCAGGATATGCTGCCTGAACTTGAGCAACTGCAGCAATTAATTGCCCAGGCGCCGCAGGCGTTGCGCTCAGAAATATTGGCAACCGTGCCTCATATGACTGAGCAATTGCCGGTATATGCGTTATCTCTGGGCAACCCCGATCCGGCGTTGCCAGCGCTGGTACTGGTGGGCGGCGTGCATGGATTAGAGCGCATCGGTACGCAGGTGGTACTGGCGTATCTGCAAACCCTGCTGCAGCGCTTACCCTGGGACAAATGCTTACAGCATACCCTTGACCACTGCTGCATCTATTTTGTGCCGCTGCTTAATCCTGCTGGTATGGCAAATGGCTGGCGGGCCAATGGCAACTGCGTTGATTTAATGCGCAATGCGCCGGTGGAATGTGCTGAAGGCGCTGCCTGGCTGGTGGGTGGCCAGCGGTTTAGCCGGGTGTTACCCTGGCACCGCGGCAAGCCAGATAAAATGGAAACTGAAAGCCAGGCGCTGGCCAGTTATATTGCGCGCGAGTTGTTTCCCCGGCCATTTTCAGTTGTGCTGGATTGTCATTCCGGCTTTGGCCGGACTGACCGGATCTGGTTTCCGTATGCGAAAAGCGCCCGGCAGCCAATTTCGCATCTGGCTGAAATGTACCGCTTGCGTCAGCTGTTTTTTCAATCCTTTCCGCACCAGAACTATATTTTTGAACCGCAGTCACAGCATTATTTATGTCACGGCGATTTATGGGATTATCTGTACGATCAGGCGCTGGCTTATCCCACTACCATGCTGCCGTTAACGCTGGAAATGGGCTCGTGGAACTGGGTGCGGAAAAATCCGTTTCAGTTGTTATCCAGCCTCGGCATGTTTCATCCGGTTAAACCGCACCGGGTAAAACGTGTGCTGCGCAGCCATCTGATCCTGATTAATTTTCTGATTAATGCTTCTCTGTCTTATCAAAACTGGTTACCGTTGACGCATCGCGATCAACTGGACAGTGCAGCGGCAAAGCTATGGTACCCGTGACAGATGAAAAGACACCGGTACTGCTATTGCGGGGGTTAACCCGCGAGCAGCGCCATTGGGGCCAGTTCAGCCCTATGCTGGCTGAAAAGCTGGCTAACCCTGTGCTGTGTTTCGATTTTGCCGGCACGGGGGAGCTGTATCAACAACGTTCGCCAGCAACGATCAGTGCACTGCGTCAGTCAGTTCGCAGCCAGTTACTGTGCCATACTGCATTTAACGGTAAGGTGCATCTGGTCGCATTGTCGCTCGGTGGTATGCTGGCGGCAGAATGGGCGCTGGCTTATCCTGCAGAAGTGGCGTCGTTAACCTTGATTAACAGTAGTGCCAGGCCTTTGGCACCGTTTTACCAACGGTTACGCTGGCAAAATTACCCGACACTTGCCAGATTCTTATGGCTATCGGCCAGTGCGCGTGAACAACACATTTTACAACTTACCACGGCACAAGCGTTTCAGAACCCGCAGCTTGTATGTCAGTGGCAGTGTTGGCAGCAGCAAAGGCCGGTATCTGCAGCGAATGCTTTGCGTCAGTTGCTGGCCGCCAGCCGGTTCAGGTTAAGCGCCAGGCCAGATTGTCAGACACTGATTATCAGTAGTCAGGGGGACAGACTGGTCAGCCCGCAATGTTCCGTGGCCCTGGCAAACTATCTAAAGGCTATTCATCACCAACATAGCTGGGCTGGCCATGATATTGCTCTGGACGATCCCGGCTGGCTGGCTGCGCAAATAGCGGAATTTATACCGTCAATATGTTAATCTCGCTTTTATTTTTCCGGTGAAAATTGCGTGTCTATCGCCCGTCAGGCCTCTGAAATTACTTTGCCAGCTGTGAATAACGGCTGGGCAACGGTACTGCAGTTTTTATGCAGCCAGTTTCCGTTTATCAGCGAAGCAACCTGGCGCGAACGCATGGCAACTGGCAAAGTGCACTGGTTTAACGGGGAACCGGTTACGCACACTACGCCGTTTTCGCCGAGCAAACGGCTGTGTTATTACCGGGAAGTGGTGGCAGAACCTGTGGTTCCGTTTCAGCATCATGTGGTGTATCAGAATGAGCATATTATCGTTGCCGACAAACCTCATTTTTTACCGGTAACGCCGGGTGGCGAATATGTGAATGAGTGTTTGCTGGCTCGCTTAAAACGGCAAACCGGTATTGATGATATGGTGCCGGTACACCGGCTCGACAGAGATACGGCAGGTCTGGTGTTGTTCTCGATAAATCCGGCCAGCCGGCCGGCTTATTATGATCTGTTTAGCCAGGGCGCTATTCACAAACAGTATCAGGCCGTGGCCACACTGACGGCTGAGATGAGACATGCGTCATTACCACAGCACTGGCATATTGCTAACCGGATTGAAAAAAGCACGCCGCGCTTCACCAATACTATTGTCGCAGGCGAGGTTAATGCTATTTCAGATATCAGCCTGGTGGCGATACATCAGGCGTTGGGGTTATTTCAGTTAACGCCGCTTACCGGCAAAACTCACCAGTTGCGCTTGCATATGCTAAGCCTGGGGATGCCTATACTGCATGATAACTATTACCCGCTGCTGCACCCTAAATCGTTACCACAATTTGACGCACCACTGCAGTTGCTGGCCGCTGCCTTAAGCTTTGTTGATCCAATCACAGGAGACGCTAAGACATTCCGTTCTGCTTTTAAACTTGCTGCATTTCAAACCCTGTAATAATCAAACATTTGGCAGTATTTCGTGTTGCTGTAAATTTTATCATTTACTGTCTGGTTATTGATAAAACTCTACTATGCTAATAAAAGTATGACGCTTGGTGCGTTTTAGTCACGGAGTAGCTAAGTATTATGAATAAACTAAAAAACCTATCGGTAAAAATGCAGATTTCATTGCCCATTTTAATCCTCTCGGTGCTTATTGCTGTTGTCGGGTTAAAAAGTCTGCTGACGATTAATAGCGTTATCGCCCGCACCGATATCGCCATTAGTAATTTAAGCCCGGCGACCACCTCAATATTAAATGCAGATCGTGACCTTTATCAGGCTGAACTGGCACTGCGGGAATATGTGGTGTTAACGGGCGCTGGGCAACCCGTTGCAGAAGCGCAGCAGGATTTTGCTGAAAACGTGACGCAGGCATTTGACCGGATGGAAAACGCGGCGACACTGGTTCGTGATCATGATGTGCGCGTAATGCCCTCTGCTGAGTTTTTGCAGCTATTTAACCGTTGGCGAGTGGCCGCAGACCAGGTTATTGGCTTTGCAGCGCAAAATGATATTGCTCAGGCAAGAGCATTGATAAGCGGGGCTGAGGGTGCAGCTTTTGATAAATTGCGTGAAGAGTATAATGGTTTAGGTGAACGTATTGAAGAACGTCTGGTAACGCTGGAAACTGAGCTGAGTCAATATGTCAGTTCACAAAAGAACCTGACCATATTATTGGTTGTTATTGCACTGGCTATTGCAACGATAACGGTTATTTTTAGTCCGGGGCTTATCGTTAAGCCACTGGCACAGTTAAAAAATATGGTTAGCGAACTGGCAAGTGTCGGCGGCGATTTAACCCGGCGCATCCCGGTGAGCAGTGACAATGAAATTGGTGATGTTGCAAAACGCACCAATGATTTTATCGCGACGCTGCAAGTCATGATGCAGGAAGTGCAGCGCCATTTAGCTGATTTGGAAGTTGCGTCGGCCAATATTGCGGAAAAAACCAGCCAGACCAGTTCTAAAGCAGAAGAACAGACCAGTAATATTGATCAGGTGCTAACTGCCATTCACCAGATGCAACACGCGGTGCAGGAAATTGCCGGCAATGCTGCATTAACCAGCGATGCGACAGAGCAGGCGAATACTGATGCCGATAGCTCAGGCAAAGTGATCCACCAGTCGATGAGCGAAATTGGGGTGCTGGCACGCGATATTGAGCAAGTTGTGCAAGCTATTACCAAGTTGGAGGCAGAAAGCCGCAATATTGTTTCGGTTCTGGAAGTCATCGGCGGTATTGCGGATCAGACCAATTTACTGGCCTTAAATGCGGCAATTGAGGCGGCGCGGGCAGGTGATGCCGGCCGAGGTTTTGCGGTTGTTGCCGATGAAGTCAGAACGTTGGCATCACGCACCCAGCAATCGACTAAAGATATTCACGATATGATTATGCGGTTGCAAACCGGCGTTAGTGATTCGGTAAAAGCCATGAGCAACGCTAAAACACAGGTATCGGAAACTGAGCAACATGCAGAGTCGGCCAGTCAGTATCTGGGGCGTATTGTGTCCGGTATCGCTAATATTAATGATATGGCAATCCAGATCGCTGCTGCCACCGAACAGCAATCGACGGTTGCTGAACATGTTAATCAAACCGTAAATGGTATTAGTCAGAATGCGACAGAGTTATCTGATCTGGCGCGCGATACCGGCAGTGACGGCAATCGGGTGCGGCAACTGGTGCAGGTGGTGAGTGAACAGGTCGGTCGTTTTAAAGTATAAAGAGCCTAACCAGCCTGGTTGCGTTGCAATAGCCTGTCTAACTGGTTGGCAAAAGCCTGGCGGTCGCTCTGGTTTAGCGGTGGCGGGCCGCCGGTTTGCACACCACTGCCGCGCAGCGTATCCATAAAGTCACGCATGGTCAGCTTTTGTTTAATGGTATCAGTACTGTAAAGTTCGCCCCGCGGGTTTAACGCATTGCCCCCTTTGGCAAGTACATCGGCGGCCAGCGGAATATCCGCGGTAATCACTAAATCGCCTGGCGCACAGCGGCGGACGATTTCATTATCGGCTTCATCAAAACCATGTGCTACCTGAATACTACTAAGGTAAGGCGAGGGCGGTACCCGGATTAACTGGTTGGCGACAAGCGTAGTCATAATTTGTCTTTTTATCGCAGCCCGGAATACTATCTCTTTAATCACGACCGGGCAGGCATCGGCATCAACCCATATTTTCATTGGTGTGTCCGTTGTTAGGTTTGTCAGCGTCCAGCGGTAAGGCCAGGGTAAAGGTACAGCCTGTGCCCGCTTCGGTTTTCATATCGATTGTTCCCATCAGTACCTGGGTGACCAGGTTATAACACAAATGCAGACCTAGGCCCTTACTATGGCTGGCACGCCGGGTGGTAACAAAGGGATTAAACACATTATCTTTAATACTGCTATCAATACCTTTACCATTGTCCGTTACGGTAATAAGCAGTTGTTGCCGCTGACAACTTACCTGTAGTTTTATTTCGCCGGTCGTGCCGGCATCGAAAGCGTGGATCAAGGCATTTTCCAGTAAATGGCTCAGCACTGTGGCCAGTGCACTGGCCCGCAATTGCAGGTTTAGGTTGTCCGGGCATTGCAGAATAATAACAATATCGTCATTGGGCGGGTTTAAACGGGCGATTAAATGCTGCAGCCAGGGCTTGAGTTTGATTAAAGAGCTGTCAGTTGCTGATTCATCTACCGCCAGTTGCTTAAATTGGGTGACTAAATCGGCTGCGCGCTGCAGGTTATAGCCAATCAGCTGCAGGTGCTGCTCACTGTCGCTGACAAACAGGCTGAATGCTTTGGCGCTTAGGGTTTTATTATCAAAGTGTTGTTTTAACTCGGCTAATTTGCCGGCCAATGCGCTGCTGGCCGTAATGCTGACGCCCACCGGGGTATTAATTTCATGAGCAACCCCTGCCACTGTCTGCCCGAGCGCTGCCATTTTTTCATTTTCCAGCAAGCGTTGCTGCGCCAGTTTTAGTTGCTGGCTACGTTCTTCAACCATCTGTGCCAGCTGCTGGGCCTGTACCTTGGCTACCCGGGTTCTCATCTGCACCAGCAAATAAATAGCCAGCAAAATGGCCAATGCTACTAACACGCCAAACCACCATTGTTGCCAGAAAGCCGGTTTGACAGTAAGCAGTATCCCGGCCTGCAGAGGGCTCCACTGACCGGCGCGGTTGGTCGCCTGTATTTGTAACTGGTAATTACCGGGCCACAGGTTGGTATAGCTGGCCAGGCGCTGAGAGGCGTCAGAGTATTGCCAGTCCTGATCAAACCCAAGCAACCGATGGCGGTATTGTAATAACTGTGGAGCAGACAAGTCAGAAGCACTGAATTCAACACTGAAACTGCGTTCATCAGCCTGCAGCGTAAGTGCCTGTAAATCAGGTGCAATATGCCTGCTGCGACCTTGCACTCTTAACTCGGCCAGTAACACCTGCGGCTGAAACTGCCAGGGTCTGAACTTGTCAGGATCTATTACTAACAGGCCAGTGCTGCCGCCAAACAATAATAGTCCCTGTCGGGTTTTGAAATATGCCCGGTACCATGGGCTGCCAATATTGACACCATCAGCCGGATTCAGCTGATATAACTGGGCCGAGTCGGGGCTGTAGCGGTATTTGGATGTCCAGATATTGCCATGCTCGTCTTCCAGTAAATTGGCACCAAAATCTTCGTTTAGTGAATTATCGGCGATAACAGCTTTGCTTAATGCATTTGGTTTGTTTTGGCTGTGTTGTTGATAATCAAACTGAAACAAGCCGGTCGGGGTGTCAAGCCAAAGCCGGTTCTGACTGTCATACAATATGCCCAGAATACTGCTGACCGGCTCAGTCAGTATCGCTCTGGCGCTGGGCGGGTTGGTGCTATCGGTTGCTGGCGCTACCCGATATAAACCGCTAGCGCCGGTACCCAGCCAGATATTCTGGCTGGCATCTTCTGTAATAGCATTAATATAATCCTGTAACGGCTCTCCATCGTGTTGCTTAATCCGCACAAAGCGTTGCTGTTCAGGCTGCCACAACGCTAAACCGGTACTGCTACCTAGCCAAAGTCGTTGCTGACTGTCGACAAACAAACTTCGTACATTAGTGCGCCAGATCCCATGCTCTGGCCCCAGCAAACTAAACTGGTTGGTGCTGGTATGGTAGCGGTACAATTGCCCCGGATTAACCCCAACCCAGATGGTGCCGTCGGCCTGTTCTTCCATTGCCGTGATCCAACCGTGCTGCAGCTTGCCAGCAATATCATTGTCTGGTTTGTGCTGTGCGACGATGCCACTGTCAGGGGCTATAACATCAATGCCGTCGCCGCGGCTACCCAGCCAAATCTGACCATTTGCCAGTTGTAAGATACTACTGATGTTGCCGCTGCTGATACTGCTCTCATCGATCAGACTATGGCGTAAGGTGCTAACGCCTGGCTGGCCATCGTATCGTTGTAAACCGCCGCCATAACCACCAAGCCAGATTTTACCGGCATTGTCCTGCAACAGGGTTCTGATATCCTGATGGCCTAAGCTGAACGGGTTTGAAATGTCATGCTGAAAACGGCCAATAATGCGTTTATCTATGGCGTTAACCCGGGTAATGCCGGCAAAGCCCGCCAACCACACTTCGTCTGCGGTTACCTGCAAAATGTCGTAAACGGGCCCACTGATGGTAACTTGTGGCGCAATGGCGGTCAGGCTACGGTTGTTCTGAATAACAAAAGCACCATCGCGGTCGGTACCTAACCAGATGCTATCTGCCACTTTGGCCAGGGTTAATACCTGGCCCAACTGACCATCAGGGCCGCTTACTGGTTTTGCGCTGGCACTACCCGGGGTCAATATAAATAAGCCATTGCGACTGCCCAGCCACAAGTTACCCTGGCTGTCTGTCAGCATTGCCCGTATATCTTCCAGGCCCTCCTGGGGCGGAATAAACTGTTTTACCTGATCATTTTGATCTAACAACGCAATCCCCAGATTTCCCGCCAGCCAGATATTGCCGTTATTGTCTTCGGTAATTGCCTGAACCTGAGAACCAAAGTCTGCCGTAATACCCGGCGTTGAAATTTTTGGCTGATAAAAACTGTCGGTAGCATTGTTGTAACGCTGAATACCGCCGGGTGCGGTCGCCAGCCAAAGTTCACCATTACTGCTTTGCAACAGATGACGAACAAAATTGCCGGCCAGGCCGTGCTGGCTATTATGACTGCCTGGTTGTGCAGCGCCGGTAGCAGGCTCTGCCTGCTGACTTTGCTGAATATAGCGCCGGAAACGATAACCATCATAGCGAACCAGACCACCGGCACTGCCAATCCACAAGCGACCATGGGTATCCTGCACCAGCTTTGTCACAATTTTATCGGGAATATGCTGCCGGTCATCGATACTGGTAAAAAACTCGCTGGCAGGCGGGAAATACAGCTCGTTGTTTTCGGCAAAAACAGGGGGTATCAATAATATAGCAGCTAAAAAGCCAATACGGCGCAGCAGCGGTATCACAACGTTTAACAACAAAATGAGCTGCTCATGGTAAAAGCATAGTGGTGTAAATTTATAACCGTTTACACTAAAAATCAATTAATTAACTGTAGCTTTAGTAACTGAATTAAATCAGTGGCAACCAGCCAGGGCCGCACTTGCTTTTGAGTAAGGGTATTTGCGCTGTGCAGATGTAACCATGCTGCCAACTGGCAGGCATGCCTGCCCTTCAGACCCTGGGCCAGTAATGCGGCAATAATACCGGTGAGGACATCACCCATACCGCCGCTGGCTAATGCCGGGTTAGCGCCGGCCAGCAAAAACAGCCGGCCCTGTTGATCACAAATCAGGCTACCGGCACCTTTTAACAATATCACACCGCCAAAGCGTTGTTGCAATTGCTGCGCTGCCGCCAGTCGATCATTTGTAACAGCGTCAATGCTGCAGCTAAGTAAGCGGGCTGCTTCACCTGGGTGCGGTGTCAGGACCCAATTCTGCCGTCTTACACTATTTTGCTGCTCCGGTGTCAGGCTCGCCAGATAATTCAGGGCATCAGCATCTAATACCAGCGGTTTAGCGCTGGCCAGTGCCTGCACCATTAACGCCTGGCCCCAGCTTTTTACACCCAGCCCCGGCCCAATGGCAATTACCGATGCGGCCTCAAGCAACTGAGCACAATTATTGCTACTGACCATTACTTCCGGCTGACGGCTTAACATTGCACTGATATGGTTGCTTCGGCTGTATAAACTTACTTTACCGGCCCCACAGTTTACCGCTGTTTGTGCTGTCATAATGGCGGCGCCACCAAAACCGTAATCGCCGCCAATAACCAGAACATGGCCAAAGTGGCCCTTATGACTATTGGTTGCCCGTTGCGGCAGCAAAGTGCCCAGCGTATCAGCAGCCAGGGTAACGCAGTCTGGGGTAACACCGGCCAGTTCTGTCGTTAACTGCAGCGGGCTTAACCAGAGTTCACCGCAATGATCAAAGCCCTGCTGCATCAATAAGCCAGGTTTAAGGCCAATAAAGCTCAGGGTGCAACTGGCTTTTATCGCCCGTGGCACTACGGTGCCACTGTCAGCGCCAAGACCACTCGGAATATCAATGGCCAGTATCGGTTTGTTACTTTGATTAATCTGGTTGATCAGGGTCGTGGTTGCGTCATCCAACGGGCGGTTCAGGCCAGTACCAAATAATGCATCTACTAACAATTCCGCTTCGGCAAACCCGGTTACCAGCGGCACGCCGGCTTTAGCGGCGGCGTCTGCTGCCAGCCTTGCACTGCCGCTAAGCCTGGAATGGTCACCATGTTGATATAGTCGAATATCATAACCACAAGCCCGGGCCAACGCCGCCAGCAAATAACCATCACCACCGTTGTTACCCGTGCCTGCATAGACCAGAACTTTACGCGGCGCCGGCCATTTTTGCTGCAGTAGTTTAAGAAGTGCTTGCGCGGCACGTTGCATCAACAGATAACCACCGCCGCTGCCAAGTGCAGCAATGGCACCTTGCTCCAGATCGCGGATAGTCCTGGCCCGGTACAAAGGCTGGCGGGCAGAGCTGTCTGGCTGGTAAAGCACGGTTTGGTCAGGGGGGCTGGCGGGCATTGTTTCCTCAGTTATTCTTCGTTATGGGCGTTCGCTGTTGTTATCAGCATAGCGCACAGCAAAGCGCAGAGTGTCGGGGTAGGGGAAAATATCTTCTACCACCCCCTGGCGAATGGCGAGTTGCTTGGCTCGCCAGTAAGCAGCGTCCAGTAGTTCCGGGTGTTTACTAAACAACAATTGGCGGATCTGCGGCTGAGGTGTGACAAAGGTCGCTATTTGCTCAGGAAATACATCGCCCGGCGCAGCGCAGCAATTTGCTTCAGCATTTATGGCATCTTCAAAGTTATCTGTTTTAGCGAATGCCCGAAAATTTACATCCAGTAAATACTGCACTTCATCATAGTCATAAAACACGACCCGCTTGTGCCGGGTTACCCCAAAGTTTTTCAGCAGCATGTCACCCGGGAAAATATTAGCGGCAATCATTTCTTTAATGGCATTGCCATAGTCGTTCATAATGATGGCTTTATCGTTGTCGCTTGCTTGCTCCAGATAAATATTCAATGGCACCATTCGTCGCTCAATATACAAATGTTTAATGACGACTAACTCATCATCAATTTGTAATGACTGACCAATGCTGTCCTGTAACTCTTGCAACAGTTCAGGGTTAAAACGGTTTTTGGGCAGGGCAACATCAGAGTACTCCAGGGTATCGGCCATTCTGCCCACCCGATCGTGCTTTTTAACCAACAGGTAACGGGCTTTAACGGTGGCACGGTCAAAATCTTTTGTCGGCGCAAACTTGTCACGTATTACTTTAAAAACGTAGGGGAAGGAGGGCAGGGTAAATACCATCATCACCATCCCGCGAATGCCGGGTGCGGCCACAAACTGGTCATTACTCCGGGTTAAATGGTTAAGCAATTCGCGGTAAAACTCAGTTTTACCCTGTTTATGCAGGCCAATACTGGCATACAGCTCGGCCAGGGTTTTATGGGGCAGCAACTCTCTTAGAAAATGCACCAGCGCCGAGGGAACCGGGCATTGCACCATAAAGTACGCCCGGGAAAAGCCGAAAATGATACTCATATGCTGTGGATCGGTTAGCAGCGTATCAAGGTATAAGCCAGTGTCTTGCTGATGCAGCAGCGGAATAATAAATGGCTGTTGACCGTCTGGCGTAACAACCCGTCCAACAATATAGGCAGCTTTATTGCGAAAAAATATCGATTTAAGCATATCAAAGCGTATTTGGTGCACCGGATAGCGACCATGTTCAGACTGTTTAATAAAGCTTTTTACAATGTAGCGGATATCCCGCTCCAGATTAATAAAAGGGGTGTTAAAGGCAAAGTCTGCGACAATTTTCCGGATACTCTGCTTCAAACCATCCTGCGCCGGAAAGTAACTTTGATACACAGATGAAATCGGTGCCGGCAAGTGTTGCTGGCTTAGAGTCGACTCCACAAAAATATTCTGGTTGTGGAAATATTTGCGGGCAAACAGCTGACAAAATACTGAGTTATAGAAAGTTTCAGCAAGCTCTGCCTGCGGATGAAATAACAAATACTGTAAGTACTGTTGTTTTACCTGTTGCCACAACGACTCGTTTAAACAATCAGAAGGCATTGCTTGTTTAAGCTCAGCAACTGTTTTTGCAACCCGTTGGTCGTAAAATGAGATCCGCTCCGAACTATCCTGTTGATATGCCCGCCAGTCGGCCAGCTCAAACCGTTGTTTTGCTTTGGCTGTCACGTTCTGAAAAAGCTGAAAATGCTTACGAAAACCCTGCAGGATCATCTCAGCAATTTGTTGGGATCTGGCCATAAAAAGTATTCTTATCAGCGGGGGATGCAGCCAACATCATAGCATGTTACGTTGGCATCCTCTGCCACCGCTTCCCGGGCAATATATACGGCCCAGTATTCCACATGCGGGCTTGACCAATTGTAGTGAAAACCCACCCCGATATGTATCTGTTGCTGGTAAAATGGCAGCTCGCCAAGCAGATGACTGCGATGTCCTGTTGATGCTTTAAAAGCCGACCAGGCATCTTCGGCTGAGCTATAACCCCCTGCCACCGCTTCAACCTGGTTGCCAATAGCACCGCTGTAAAAAGGGGGCAGGTTATAGCCGAGTATCCGTAACCGCTGGTTGGCACCTAAACCGCCAACGTAATGATTAACAATGCCTTTTTGGGCCATGGCTTTAGCTTTGTCTGCTGCGGCCTGTGCCAGCAGCGGATGACAGCTCAGTTGAGGGCGTTGCTGCAGTGGATCCTGGATAATCAGCAGTGCCAGCTGCTGAGCTGCTTCGTTAAGGCCACAGTCTGCCATTGAAGCCGAGGATGCTTTAATCATGTTATTGCTATTAGGTGTGTCGTTAAGCTGCGGCGGCTCAGTGTCGGCCGGCGAGGGGGCTGCGTTGGCGGATGCTGAAAATAGCATCAATATTATGATAAAAATCAGCAAGATAAAAACCCGTAGTGTGACGTGAACATTACGTTAAACCGCGGATGATCGAATGTCAATGCTCAGGCAGGTGCCAACGACCACCTGCCTGATCCTGATAGTTAATTAGTGGTTGCGCTGCTTGTTTGGCTCAGCTGGGGCTGCACATCATCGCCATAACCAAATACCACCGCCAGCACCAGCACCAGTGACGCAGCCAGCATTAATTTTGCCATTAAAGGCAAACAAAAGCGTACCCAATGTCCATAGGGCACGCCAGCAATACCAATAATACCCATTAAAATAGCGTTGGTCGGGATAATCATATTAGAAAAACCGTCGCCAAACTGATACGCCAGCACCGCAACCTGACGTGGAATTTCCAGCAAGTCAGCCAATGGCACCATCAAAGGCATAGTAACAAATGCCTGACCGCTACCCGACGGAATAAATAAATTCAGCACGGTTTGAATAAACAGCATACCCACGACCGCGATTTCAGCACCAACATAAGACAACGGCAGTGACATACCATGTACCAGCGAGTGTAAAATCTGACCGTCTTCCATAACCAGCGAAATACCGCGCGCTACCCCGATTAAAATAGCAGTTGTGGTCAGCTCCATTGCACCATCTATAAATTTTTGGGCAGCAATATCAACCTTAAGCCGGCTGATGGCAATAGTTAACAGGCCCCAGGCGATGAAGCAGGCGCTCAGCTCATACAAGTACCAGCCATGCGCTTTTATGCCATAGGCTACCAGGCCAATTGTGGCGACAAAGCTGGCCAAAATTAACTTATGTTTTAACGCAAGTTTCGGATAGTCGACTGCTTTGCTGTCGCCCAGCGGGCAAGGTAAGTCTGCTACCATTGAATTGGCCGGGTCGGCCAGCACTTTTTTGGCATAGCTCCAGACATGATGAAAACCAATTAATACGAATGGCAGGAAGATAGCAAAGCGTAACCAATTACCAGACATCGGCGGTATCTCGGCAATTTGCTGGGCAATTAACACCGTAAAAGGGTTAACCGCTGAAATACCATAACCAATGCCGTAACCGGCTATTGTCATACCCACTGCGGTCATAGCATCAAGCCGCATTGCCTTACACAGCGCCACTAATATCAGCACAAAGGGAATATACTCACCCGCCGTCCCGATAAAGCTGGAGGCCATAGCAAAACAAAACACCACCATAAAGATTAGAATTTGCGGTTTTTCACCGAAACGTTCCAGCATACGGCCAATTAACGCATCTACTGTGCCGGTAGCCCGGGCAATGGATAACACACCGCCCAGAATCATCACGAAGAAAATGACGTCCTGCGCGCTGGCAAAAGCCCGCGGGATGGCAGTCAGTAACTGCCAGGGCGTCATGTAGTTTTTGTCTTCGGCCAGTGTAAAAGTACCGGGAATAACAGCCTGGCGACCAGACTCCAGTGTTTGCATTTCAAAGGAGCCCTGCGGCACTATCCAGGTAGCGATCATCGCTATCACCATCATAGAAAACAACAGAGTAAGGGTATGAGGTACTTTAAATTTGCCCATGGTTTGACGTTCCCATAAATAAAACCTTGATTAACAAATGTGCGGTTTACGCAGCGTTATTCTGATTAAAAGCACTGGAGTCTACCGCAACTGTTGCGGCACCTCAAATCGGACGTTAGGCTTGTCAGTGGGCTTGATACTTGCCTGAAGCGCTGCCTTTGTATAGGCTGAGCGCCTTTAGCTGTATAGCGTATAGTGGAGCCTGCAGTGGCCTTGTTTCCCGTAACCATTCTATTAAGTGCCGCCTTGTTGTTTGTGGTGCAGCCAATGCTGGCTAAACAGCTGCTGCCCTATTTTGGCGGCGGTGCAGCGGTTTGGACCGCCTGCATGTTGTTTTTCCAGAGCCTGTTGCTGGCCGGTTATGGCTATGCCCATCTGCTTAGCCGTTTTCTGGCGCCAAAGGAGCAGCGGCTGGTACACAGCGTTCTGGTAATAATGGCATTGGTCAGTTTACCGTTGTTGTGGCAGGCCAGGGTTAATTTTGTGCCGGGAGCGATGCCATTAGCAGCAATTTTGTTGCAGCTGGCGTTACTTGTCGGGCTGCCATACTTAGTGTTATCGGCTACCGGTCCGCTGCTACAGCATTGGTTTGCCGGGCGTTTCCCGCTACGCTCACCTTATCATTTGTATGCCTTATCTAACCTTGGCTCACTTACAGGCTTACTGGCGTATCCATTTGTACTTGAGCCACTGTTTAGCCTCAGTGAGCAGCGCCAGTATTGGGTAACCGGCTTTGCCTTGTTTGCTTTGTGTTGCCTGTTATTAATGTGGCGCGAACTTGGCCAGCTTTCACCGACTATTCGGGGCGTTAGTGCCCGTTTACACAAGCATTTTGCGCTGCGCTGGCTGGCCCTGGCAGCTTGTGGTGTGGTGTTATTGTTGGCGGTAACCCAGCAACTCACCCAGAATGTGCCGCCAGTACCGTTTTTATGGGTGCTGCCGCTGTGTTTATATTTGCTGAGTTATATTGTGGTGTTTGCTAAGCCCGGTTGGTATCAGCGTGGCCTGTGGTTATATGTGTTTTGCCTGAGTATGGTGTTTGGTTTGCTATTGTTTTATCTCGGGCGCCAGTTTGACTTAATTTCGCAGTTGTTATTGTATCTGACCATTTTATTCAGTGGCTGCATGTTGTGTCATGGTGAGCTTGCGCGTTTAAAGCCCGAGCCGCAATATTTAACCGGTTTCTATTTACTGCTGGCAGCCGGCGGTGCCCTGGGCAGTGCCTTCGTTAACCTGTTAGCACCGCTTTGGTTTAGTCAGTACTGGGAGTTTTTACTGGTATTGCTGGCAATTTACCTGTTGTTGCAATTGCCGGAAAAGTCCGGCAAAGCGCGCTGGCAGCAAGGCTTGTGGTTAAGCGGTGGTTTGTTGTTCGGTTTAAGTGTGCTGGGCCTGGAATGGCAATTAGGCCAGCATAATGTTTATAGCGAGCGGAATTTTTACGGCAGTCTGGTGGTGCGGGATCTTATAGTCATTGATGACGCCGGCAACGGCCAGTTGCAACGCCAGTTAATTGATGGCACCACCAGCCATGGTGCCCAGTATCTTCAGCCCCCCCTCTCCGCCATGGCGCAAAGCTATTACCGGCCGGGTACCGGCGCGGCGCTGGCCATGCAGCACTTTTTACCATCGGCCCTGTCACGAAACATCAATCAGTTGCGCCAGCGTCAGTTTGGTTTGGTGGGGCTGGGAGCCGGTGCTCTGGCAGTGTATGGAAAGCCGGGTGACACTATGCGGTTTTATGAGCTGAACCCGGCCGTTATTAAAGTGGCAACAGAGTATTTCAGCTACCTGAGTGATAGTGCTGCAGCCATTGATATTATTCCCGGCGACGCCCGCCTGTCGCTGGCAGAGCAGTTACAGCAGGGCAGCGGCCAATTTGATGTATTGGTGCTGGATGCCTTTAGCAGCGACAGCATTCCGCAACACCTGCTGACCATTGAAGCCATGCAGCTGTACTGGCAGCACCTGCAAAGTGATGGCGTGCTGGCGGTACATGTCTCAAACAACTACCTGGATCTCACCAGTTTATTACGTAATCAGGCAGCAAAGCTGGGCGTGCAGGCCTATTTCATTGCCACAGCTGCCGAGGGCATTAATCCTGCAGCCGAATGGGTGTTGATAACCGGTAATCAGCGCTTTATCAGCCAATCGGTGATTCAGCAAGCACTAAGCCCCTGGCCATCAGCGCTTAACCGTGAGGTAAGCTGGACAGATCAGCGTAGTAATTTATTGCAGGTGTTGAAGTGAAGATAAAACTGGCAGCTGATGCAGAAGTGATTGGGGGGTAAGGTTAGCGAAACTATCAGTTTATAAGAGCTGAGGGTACGGGGGCTGATGTACTTACGCAACAGCAGCATGGAAGCTGCGCAGGCTGAAGGGGCACAGGGATGTGCTCCTTGAAGCCGGTGAAGTAAGTATTTTCAGCCCTCGTGCCCTGGCCGGAGTGCTGTGTAATTAAGCACTCCAGCTACCCTGCCTCTCAAGTATGACTGGCAGGTTCTTTTTAAGACTCGTCGTCTTCCACCATGGTCATCAGCGAGGTATTACCGCCCGACGCAGTGGTATCAATACTGATGGTTTTCTCGGTAATTAACCGTTTAATCAGCGTATCGTAATACTCGGCACTAATAACCGGCAATATCGCACCCTGGCGTTTCGCCAGCTGCTGACTAAAGTAACCCAGCCGCGATGAGCGAGCTGCTACCACAGCACCGGCCAGGTGCTGGTGGGCCAGAATAGCCTGCAACTGATCCGGACGGGCAACCTGAAATACACCTTCTGCAACGCCGGTGGCGATAAATTTATTCCGAAACGCCTGAGCTTCTTCAAAAAACAGCTCTGATGCCACAGTAATAACGGTATTACCTGCCGCCAGTGCCGTAATAATGGACAGGGTCCAGAAGTTAAATGAGGTGCTTTTATCGGCATAACACACGACACAGCCGCGGGGTTCATAATGCAGCGTGTTTGACTCACCGGTAGGCCCTGGCAACACTATTGCCTTACGCATGTGTTTTTCCAGCCGGTTCAGCTGGGCCCGGGCATCGGACAAGGTTGAGCCCAGGTCGTCGGCCAGTTCATCAATAATGTCGACAGTGGCGATTTTTGCCAACAATTGCCGAACCACCGACACCCGGTCATTCAACTTGGTAGCACGCCATTTTTTCTCGTCACGTAACGAGTTTGCCATCAGTTGCTGTACCTGCGCCTCAGCATCATCGGTATGGTGTAAGTCCAGCTCATCGGGGGTCAGGTTGGTCATTTGCACGTTGTCTGGTGAGGCTTGCTCTTTTACCAGACGCAACAAATAGTTCGGGCCGCCGGCTTTAGGGCCGGTACCAGACAGACCACGGCCACCAAATGGCTGCACGCCAACAATGGCACCAATCATATTACGGTTAACATACACATTACCGGCGCGGGACATTTTAGCCAGGTACTCACAACGCTCTTCAATCCGCGAGTGGATACCCATGGTTAAACCGAAACCGGTGCCATTTATCTGGTCGATAACCTGGTCTAAATCTTTGGCTTTAAAGCGGATTACATGAACACAAGGGCCAAATACTTCGCGTTTTAATACCGACAAATCTTTAATTTCATACAAGCGTGGCGCAAAGAAATAAGCACCATTGCTGCTGTTATCCGGAATTTTACACTCGTAGTGCAGCGTGGCTTTGTCTTTCAAATACTCGACATGCTCGTTCAGGCTTTTCAGGGCCTTTTCATCAATAACCGGCCCTATGTCAGTGCTGAGCAGCGACGGGTCGCCTACATGCAGCTCTGCCAGAGCGCCTTTTAGCATAGCAATAATGCCGTCGGCGACATCTTCCTGAATAAACAGCACTCGCAGCGCAGAACAGCGCTGGCCAGCGCTTTGAAAGCCTGAGCTGATCACATCGTCTACTACCTGCTCGGGCAGGGCAGTCGAGTCGACAATCATACAGTTCTGGCCGCCGGTTTCAGCAATCAGGGGGACCTGCAAATCGTTACGGTTAGCCAGGGTCTGGGAAATCAGCGTACCGGTATCGGTAGAGCCGGTAAACATCACCGCCTGAATACGTTTATCAGGCACGATGGTTTTACCGACGTCGCTGCCGCGGGCGATAACAGCCTGCACCACGTGCTCTGGTAAGCCAACAATGCCCATCAGCTCAATAGCGCGCAGGGCAATCAGGCTGGTTTGCTCGGCAGGTTTGGCAATAACGGTATTGCCGGTAACAATAGCCGCTGCCACCTGGCCTAAGAATATTGCCAGCGGAAAGTTCCACGGGCTGATACATAAAATTACGCCACGCGGCTCAAACCGCTCATCTTTGGCCAGATCTTCTGCCCGGGCCGCATAGTAACGGCAAAAGTCGACCGCTTCGCGTACTTCGTCGATACCGTCCTGGGCAACTTTACCGGCTTCTTTAATACAAATAGCGACCAGCTCATCGTTATGCCGCTCCAAAATATCCGCAATGCGTCGCAGCAGATTAGCGCGCTGGCCAATCGGGGTTTGCGACCAGCTTTTAAATGCCTCATCGGCATTGCTGAGCAGCTGCTGCATATGGTCGCTGGTGTGCAGCGTAACGTGGCCAATAATCTCCTGATGGTTGGCGGGGTTTTTCACCGCTGTTGCGCCTACTGGCACGTTATTGATGTCGAGCTGATGGTCTTTAAGCCAGCGGTCCAGATTAGCCTTAAACGGCTGCAGGCTGTTGACGTCTGTTAAATCAATGCCTTTGGAGTTGGCCCGTTCACTGCCATATAAATCGAGCGGCATTTTTATCTGGGTATTATATTTGTTACGCAGGCCCTGTAAGGTTTCTACCGGATCCGGCAGCAATGTTTCCACGGGCTTAGTGGTATCGACAATAGCATTAACAAATGACGAGTTAGCACCGTTTTCCAGCAAGCGCCGCACTAAGTACGCCAGCAGGTTTTCATGTTCACCTACCGGGGCATATACCCGGCACTGAATTTTTTCAGAAGTAACAATCTGGTCAAATAAAGACTCGCCCATACCGTGCAACCGCTGAAACTCGAAGCCGGTATTATCACCCTTGGCTACTTCTAAAATAGTAGCAGCGGTGTAGGCGTTGTGCGTGGCAAATTGTGGATACAGCACATCGCGTGCTTCCAGCAATTTAATCGCACAAGCTTTGTACGACACATCGGTAGATGCCTTGCGGGTAAACACCGGGAAATGGTCCAGGCCATCTTGCTGGGTGGTTTTAATTTCAGTGTCCCAGTAAGCGCCTTTCACCAGCCGAACCATCATTTTGCGGCTTGCTTTGCGGGCCAACTGAGCCAGCCATTCAATAACAAATACAGCGCGCTTCTGGTAAGCCTGCACCGCTAAGCCAAAACCGTTCCAATCACCTAAATCGGGATCAGTGAAAATGGCTTCAATAATATCCAGCGACATATCCAGCCGGTCAGCTTCTTCGGCATCAATGGTAAAACCGATATCATATTGTTTGGCGACCATTACCAGCTCTTTTAGCTTGGGCAATAATTCTGTCATAACCCGTTCGCGGTGGCTGAACTCGTAACGTGGATGAATAGCTGACAACTTAACCGAAATACCGGGGCTTTTAATCGGACCACGGCCTTTGCCTGCTTTACCAATGGCATGGATGGCCGTTAAATAACTCTGGTAGTACCGCTCGGCATCGGCCATGGTGCGCGCGCCTTCGCCCAGCATGTCGTATGAATAGACGTAGCCTTTTTTCTCAGTATCGGCCGCACGGTCAATAGCGTCGTCAATGGTGGTACCCATGACAAACTGCTTACCCATAATTTTCATGGCAAAATTAACTGAGCGGCGAATAACCGGCTCGCCTAAGCGGCCCAGGGTTTTTTTCAGGACACCAAACTGCTCGGCTTTATTGTGATCTGAGTAGTTAACCATTTTGCCGGTGACCAGTAGGCCCCAGGATGAAGCGTTAACAAACAGCGAGTCGCTGCTGCCTAAATGTGAACTCCAGTCGCCGTTAGCCAGCTTGTCGCGAATAAGCATGTCCTGGGTTTTTTTGTCAGGTACCCGTAGCAAGGCTTCTGCCAGACACATCAATACTACGCCCTCCTCGCTCGACAGCGAGAATTCGTTTAGCAATGCATCAATACCACCCTGGCCGTCCTGATCTTTACGAATATTAAGTACGATTTGCCGTGCCCGTTCCCAGGCTCTGCTGCGGGCCTTAACACCCACCTCAGCCAACGGTAGCAGCATATCAATAACCTGGTTTTCATCAATCCGGTAGTGGTCACGGATCTTCTGTCTGACAGGACATTCGGTAGTCAAAGTACCAGTAAATAACATAAATAACCCTTAACAAATTAGAGGCTGGCAAGCGGCCGGGCTGACACTGATTTAAGCGTGCATACTAATCAAAATGTAGCAGAATGTGCTGGCTAAATTGCGGTATTTTTCCCTAGTTTAAAGGGCGCAATCGCATTTTAGCCGCATAAAATACTGCCAATTGTGGCAAAATGCCGACCCGGCAATACGAATGTTGGTTGGCCAGCAGAACCAATTACAACTACCAACAGTAATAAGCATGACAGTGTAATAAGCTGCAAGTTCAGAGTTATCATCATAGCAAGGATAGATCATGCTAAAACCTTACTTTAAATTTTTCATTATTTTCAGCATTTTAAGTGTTTTTTCAAGTGCGGCGCAGGCCCGGCAACAGGGCGGGCAGCCACCTCAGGGTTTTTTATACGGTGTTGGCATTGGTATTAATCAGGAAATTTACCAGGGCTACAAACGCCGCACCATACCATTACCGTTAATCGGCTATCGCGGCGAAAAGTTGTCGGTATATGGCCCCTTTGTCAGTTATCAGTTACTCAAGCAGGGCAATATCAGTGTCAGCGCCAAGCTGGCGCCACGTTTTGCCGGTTTTGACGAGTCTGACAGTCGTGTTTTTGCTGGTATGGCCAAACGCAAAAGTTCGCTGGATGGCGGTGTCGGTGTGCAGTATCGCCTGCAGAGTTGGGTATTTGAAGCAGAAACCTTAATAGATTTGCTGGGCAATTCAAAGGGGCAGGAGTCTGAGTTTAGCGTAGCCTATGGTTTGCGATTTGGCCTGGTGCAACTGGAACCCAAAGTGGGCATCAGCTATTCCGACAGCAAACTGGTCGATTACTATTACGGCGTGCGCCTGAATGAAGCGACAGCCAACCGGATGCCTTATAGCGCCAAATCGGCATTTAACTACAATGCGGGCGTGTCGTTAAGCAACCCGTTATTTGGCGGCATGGCCCGGCTGGGTGTCGAGCATCACTGGTACGACAGCAGTATCAGTGACAGCCCGCTAACCGACCGCGACACTGGCTTGTCAGCATTTTTGTCCTGGTCGAAGTTTTTCTAACGATTGGTACGCCGATTCAGTAAGGTGCTGTTGGTGTTTAATACTCCCACCAGCACTCTTGCCACCATTCTAAAAATTCAGCAAAGTCGATATTGCCGTCATTATTCTTATCGATAAGGTTGAAAGCTTCATTAACATGGCTGGCTTTGGTTTTTGGCGCCAGCACAGTTAGCAGCTCAATAAACTCGGTAATATCAATCTGGCCATTGCCGTCACGGTCAAAAAAATCGAATTCGGTTTTTATTGCCGCTGTTTGTTGCTCCGATAAGGTTTCTTTACTCACTTGCAGTACCTTGGTTATCAATAAAATTCCGGCTCAGTGTACGTTGCCATCAAATGCCTGTCTATGCAGACAGCGGGATCAGCAACTCTACCCGCTGATAGCACACACCTGGAGGTCGCCTGCCCGATTGCAATCAGGGTGGCTAAAGCGAGTAGGGCGCGTTGAACTAATCGTTTCATTTTTTCTCTAACCTGCCGGATACCAGCAACTAAAATACCGCAAATTGCGCTGCCAAAACACCATTAACCTGGCGCAGGGGGGCTTAGCATGGGCAATCGACTTACCCGCAGATATTGGATTAAGTTGATGGCGGCGGCTGCAGCAGGTCTGTTGTTGCCTGTATTGCCAGGCGCTGCCCGCACGGTTAAACCTGCACGCGGTGCACTGTGGCAGAAGCCCGCAGCTGGTGTAAAAAAAATGCCTGTTATTGGCATGGGTACCTGGCGCAGCTTTAATGTTGGTAGTGACCCCAGGCTGCTGGATGCCCGAACTGAGTTGGTCCGCACTTTTTTTCAGCTTGGCGGCGGCCTGATTGACTCCTCACCGATGTACGGCTCGGCCCCCGATGTTATGGGGTATGCCCTGCAAAAGCTGGGCATACCTGACAGCCTGTTTTCAGCCGAAAAAGTCTGGAGCCCGGCCGGGGGCTCGGCGCATGAGCAGGTTGCTGAGCTGAAAAAGCGCTGGCAGGTCGCTCAATTTAATCTGGTACAGGTGCACAACCTGACCGACTGGCGCGAACATCTGGCGGCATTACAACAGATGAAAGCTGAGGGCAGCCTTGGCTATATCGGTATTACCACATCACATGGCCGGCGCCACCAAGAGCTGGAACAGATTATGACAGCGCAGGATATCGACTTTATTCAGCTGACTTACAATATTACTCACCGTGAAGCTGAACAACGCATATTGCCGCTGGCGTTAGAAAGAGGCATCGGCGTTATCGTTAACCGGCCGTATGATGGCGGCAGTTTGATTAAAGGCCTGCAGCGTCGTGATCTGCCGCTGCCAGACTGGGCTGTTGCCGAATGCGGTTGTCGCAACTGGGCCGATTTTTTACTGAAGTTTATTGTCAGCCACCCGGCCATTACCTGCGCTATTCCGGCCACTACCCAGGTTGCCCATATACAGGAGAATATGGGCGCCGGCCACGGGCCAATGCCGTCTGCCAGCGCCCGGCAGCGGATGCAGCGCTATGTTGCTGCATTATAAACGAAAGCACGATAAACGGAGGCGCTATGAGCGGCGGTGCAGGCTATCAGTTACAGCAATTTATTCCGTTTACTCAGGACGTGTATCTTCGACTGCTGGAGCGGATTGGTGAAACTTACTGGCCCTGGCATATTGCTACACTGGCGCTGGGTATAGCAGTGCTGTTGCTGGCGCTGCGACATAAGGCCAGCGCAGGCTGCATATTGCTGGCACCGCTATGGGTGGTTGTCGGCGTGGTGTTTTTTATCCGCCATTATGCCGAGCTTAACTGGGCCAGCGACTACATTGGTTATGCGTTTATCGCCCAGGGCGCATTGTTGCTGTCTATCGGATTAAGCGGCAAGGGTATAGATAAAACAGTGCCGGACAAACGGCCAGCAGTCGTTATTGGTTTGATATTAGCGTTAACCGGATTGGTGGGCTGGCCATTTATTGGCCTGCTAAGCGGCGATTCATGGTATCGGGCAGCAGTGTTTGGCATTTATGCTGACCCTACCGCTATTGTCACCCTGGGCCTGCTGCTGATTATGCTAAGAGGCTGGGTACTGTGGCTAAGCGTCATCATACCGCTGTTGTGGCTGGTGGTCTCAGGCCTGACCTGGTGGGTGTTGCTGACGCCACAATGATGCTGTATTTGTGCCGGATACAACGCTCTTTCTCACTCACCGGGGCAACTCGCCCGTTGCTTTGCAGCAGGGGCTCAGACACTCCCCGGCTCCTTCAAAAGAGGTTCTATCCTCTATATGAGAAGCCAGTACTTGAGAGAGAACGGCTGGAACCCCGTTTTGGTCGACACAGAGTGTCTGAGTGAGCGGAAGCGAGCGAGTTGCTGTGGCGAGCCAGGGCGGGCGTTGCAGCTGTTCTCCCCCCCAAATGACAGATACAACACTTTTCCTTTAAATCTCAGCACTTCCTCATCTTTTGCTCATGTATTTTTAGTCTGGTCAGGTCATGCTGCAGCTTTGGCAATCATCAGGAAATACGCTATGCAAACATTTGCACCTAAAAAAACATTCTGGCAAAACCCGTGGCGTATAGCAGGCTGGGGGCTGATTATCTGCTTGTTGCTGCTACCGCTTATCGCTATGCAATTTACCGCGGAAGTCAACTGGACCGGCTTCGACTTTGTGGCCGCCGGTATTCTGCTTGGTGGTACCGGCTTATTAATTGAACTTGGCTGTCGCTTTAACCGCAGTGGTGCCGGTCGTGCTGGTTGGGCAGTAGCCGTATTAACCTCGTTTCTGCTGATTTGGATAAACCTGGCAGTGGGCATAATTGGTAGCGAAGATAATCCGGCGAATCTGCTGTATCTGGCAGTGCTTGCATCAGTGCCACTGGGCGGATTATTGGTGCGCTTTAAAGCTAAGGCTATGAGTTATGTGTTGCTATTTACTGCCGGTTTGCAAATCGCAGTAGAACTGGTAATCCAGGTCGCCGGGCTGGGTGCTGCGCCGGTTATCAATGCCGCTTTTGCGCTGCTATGGTTATTGGCAGCCGGGTTACTACGAAATGCCGGCACAATACTCGCCGCAAACGCGGCTTCTGATGCATAATAAAACCATTGTAATGTAGCCCATCGGGCTGCAGAAGCCAGGAGTAGTTTGGTCTTATGACGGCACAGCGTTATTATTTTGCCGATTTTGTGTTGGATCCGGCACAGCGCCAGTTGTTGTGTGGTAGCCAGCAGCTGGAGCTGAATGCCCGTTATCTGGATGCATTAGTATTACTGGTGCAGGATGCGGGCAAGCTAATCAGCAAACAGCGGTTTTTTGATGAAGTCTGGCAGGGCACGGTGGTAAGTGACGAGGCACTTACCCAGTGTATTCGCAATTTACGCCGTCAGTTGCAGGACAGCGCGGCTACGCCTCGTTTTATCGAAACCGTACCCAAACATGGGTATCGATTTATTGCCGCGGTAAGCTGTGCAAGCCCGACAGTAGCAGTTGAACAACCCTCTGGGCAGCCAGGCCGGCGCCAGCTGTTTTGGCATTTAACTGGTCAGGGAGCATTAGGGGCTGCTGTAGCCGGGCTGATTGGTGGTGGGCTGTATGGGCTGTTTGGCGCAGCACAGGCACTGGCAACTGGTAGCCAGGCACTTTCAGTGTTGCTGGTGATGCTAACGGTTACCACGATGATTGCAATACTGGCCGGGGCCGCGGTGTCATCCGGCCTGGCGTTGGCAAAAATGTGGCTGATCCAGTCGCCGGGGCAGCAAAAGGAGCTGCAGCTCAAAACACTCAGCTATCTGTTACTCGGTGGTGGCGCCGCTGGCTTTTTAATCGGCGCCTTTGTCAGCTTATTGCTGCAGGAAACCTTTTTGTTATTTCTGGGGCGCAGCCCGGCGCATATTACCGGTGCCACCGAGGGGTTAATAATTGGCCTGGCGGCAGGTATAAGTTACTGGTTATTGTTAACGGCCCGTCGCTCTGCCAGCCGGCACCGTTTTAACTATGTTGCTGTGTTTCAGGCAGCGGTACCCGGTTTGCTGGCAGGTTTACTAATCAGCCTTGGCGGTGGGGTGTTGCTGGCAGGCAGTCTGGCGCAACTGGCGACAGAATTTCCGGATGCCGCCGCCGCTGGCTTGCTGGCGTTGGATGGCTTTAGTCCGGCACAGGGCTTCAGCACGGGGCAGGGGTTCAGTATCGCAGGCGTAGTTAGCGCTATGCTGGAAGCCGGCTTATTTACTACCGGCCTGACTCTGGGATTAACCTCCCGATTGCAGCGGGGATAGCCAGCGCGCCTGCCGTTTTAATTGGTAAGCTTATCTGTCAGCTCCTGTACCAGCGGGTCCATAAGTTGGTATACCCAGACTGTCTCACCATTTTGCAGGGTTAATTCTACCCGTTCATAACGCACACCCAGCCGCTCATAGCGGTCCAGCGCTCTAAGCTCAGTGCCGCTCACGTTAATAACCAGGCCTTCGGTAACCGCGCCGGGTACAGGCTTAATATCCAGTGCTTGTTTCTGATAACCAGGCAGGGTTGCCGGCAAGCCCCTACCGGCGCGGCCCATTACCAGATAGCGCACCCAGGGTTGCTTAAGGGTGCCGTAAACAAATACTGAATAAAGGGCGTTATCATCAATTGTCGGCAACTCGCCTTTGGGGTAGTAACCGAACGGGCTGGCAAACGTGAGCCACAGGTAACTGGCCGCCAAAATAAGCAGTGTTGATACAATAAGCAGGACAGGGCGGGCCAGTTTTTTCAGCATCCGGCACGCCAGGTACAACTCACTTCCTTAGCTACCTTCAAATGACATAATGTCCAGTGTAATGTCGCAGGTTAATAGTTTCGATATCGGGCAGTTTAATTTGGCTTCAACCGCCGCTTTCTCAAAATCCGGGCCATTCATGCCCGGCACTTTGGCATCTAGCCATATTTCAGATTTAGTAATCGTAAAGCCCTCTCCGTCTTTAACCAGAGTAATGGCGACTTTCGACGCCAGGCTGCCTTTACTGTAACCTTGTTTTGCCAGGCCAAAAGATAATGCCATAGTAAAACAAGACGCATGTGCCGCGGCAATTTGCTCTTCCGGATTCGTGCCTGCTTTATCTTCAAACCGGGTGTTAAAACCATAAGGTTGGTCTTGCATAGCGCCTGATTGGGTAGAAACATGGCCTTTACCCTCTTTTCCCAAGCCTTCATATTTTGCCGTAGCCCATTTAATAATCGCCATTTTATGCTCCTTAATTACTGATGTAAGTAAATGGCACTGAGCGAATATCAGCGCCGTCAGTCTACTTTGTTATAACCGTAAATATAGCAGCAAAAGCTGTTCCAAACCGGCAAGCCGGCGCCAGCCTTGCGTTTTTGCTAATGCCGCCATGGGCTGGCCAGGTAAAGACTTCATGATCAGGCATAAAAATTGTAAAACTTGCAGGTTGGACGAGCCCGGCCGCTATGGACCAGGTTGCGAACATTCCTGCTGAAAATAGCGTACACTTTGCCTTGTTAACATTAAGCTAATACGTAGTAGCTATTAGTATCAATGCAGTATAAAAATTTCACTGTCGGAGATAATCAATAATGCTATTTAAGACAATAACACTTATCAAATCAGCCAGATTAAGCCCGGTTGTTTTTATATCAGCCCTTATATTTGCTGGCTGGGGGGCTGAGGCGTCAGAACCAAGCACTGCTTCGTCTGGGTACACTGTGCAGGGGGACCCAACCAATGACGTGGTTTTTCTGGTCCATTTAGCGCGGGTTTACGCCGCAATTGGCCGGGCCAACCACCACAAGTTGGAAGCGGGAATGAGCAACCCGTTTACGGCAGAAGTATTGGCCGGTTATGCGGCAATTGACCCATTTGTAAAGGGCAAATCAAACGCTGACTTGTCGATGCAACCCTTGTTGTCAGAAGTGGCTGCTCCAGAGGCGTTTGCTGTAATCACCGCCCAAACCTCCGCAGCAAGAAAGCAGCGCAATGCTATTCATCAGCAGTTTAAAACGTTAATTTTGCGGGGCGATGCCATAATCACCGAACGTTTCCCGTCGAGCCGTAGCAGCGCGTTAGCTATGTCTGTGGTACTCGGTGAGGCTGGTGAGTTGCTCAGAACAGGCTTGTCTGACAGTGGCCAAATACTGGATGTTGCCAAATACCGAGACGCAGTAGCACTTATAGAAGCCGCTTTGCGCCTAAGGGTAAAAAAAGTTGCGTCTTGTCAGCGCAGCCGTGATGCGATAAAACAGTTAAAAAGTAATGGCCCGGTGGGTGATCTGGTAGACCGGCTCATTATCGGCTCCGATACAGGCAAAGTGAATGCCAATGCCGGTGACGTTTTCGATGCTGCCCGTAAACTTAAACAATTGGGTACCAGCTTGCCAGAGCACGATGATAAAATTTGTCAGTGATACCAATCACAACACGCGTGCAATTAAGATGGCATGCTGTGGAATGCGCAACACTATACTGCTATGGCGCAATTTTAATACGCCGGTAGACGTATAGACAGGAGCCGAAGATGTATATTGGGATTTTTTTAATTATTTGTGCCGCGGTTTTTATGTACCGGGTTGCCCAATATGAAAAACGCCGGGGATGGTTGTGGGGTAGTCTCACGGCAATAATTATTGTATTGCTTTCCCAGGTTATCTTGTCGACGTATTTGCCGGCAGTAGCAGGCGTAATATTGGCGTATATGCTAATGATGGTCGCCAATATTTATAAGCCGGTAAACAAGGGGCCCATATAATCACCAAGCCCACCTACTGGACTATGTCGAACAGGCGCTGAGAATATAAAAGAGGGTTACAGCAGCGCTGTAACCCTCCTTTTTCAGAGCCGTTCTATAGCTAATTTATAGTAATTACTTCATTAACTGCTGACTTAAAAAGGTGTACTCAAGCGCCGTTCTTTTGGCTGTTTCCTGCAGATTTGCCGCTGCCGAGTGGCCGCCGTCAATGTTTTCATAGTATTCAAAATTGTGGCCATACTGCTCTAACATGTAAGCCATTTTTCTGGCATGAGCCGGATGCACCCGGTCATCTTTGGTGGAGGTTACGAAGAATATTGCAGGGTACTCGCCCTTAGGATCAATATTGTGTAACGGTGATATTTTTTCCAGAAAAGCGCGCTCTTCCGGGATATCGGGGCTGCCAAACTCGCCTACCCATGATGCGCCCGCCAATAGGGTGTGATAACGCAACATATCCAGCAATGGCACCTGACACACCACGGCATTCCACAAATCGGGCCGTTGGGTGTACATAACGCCCATTAATAAGCCGCCATTTGAACCACCCATTACCCCTAGGTGCTTGGGCGACGTGATTTTTTTGGCAATAATATCTTCTGCTACTGCAATCATATCGTCGTAAATAACCTGACGTTTGGTTTTTAACCCCGCCTGATGCCAGGCCGGGCCGAACTCACCGCCACCACGGATATTGGCCAGCACATAAACACCACCTTGCTCCAGCCAGTTTTTACCAAGAATGCCGGAATAGCTGGGCTTCAACGATACTTCAAAGCCACCGTAGGCGTATTGCAGGGTAGGGTTGCTGCCGTCGAGGGTGATACCTTGTTTGTGCACCACAAAATACGGTATTTTTTCACCGTCAGTAGAGCTGGCAAAATATTGCTGCACCACCAAATCCGTGGCATCAAACCGGGCCGGTGTAGATTTAATCGCTACAATATCAGCGTTGCTGACATTGACCTGATACAGGGTGTCTTGCGAGACAAAGTTTTCCTGATTAACAAAAATAATGTCGCTGTCATCATTGGCTGAAGAGACCGACATCGTGCTGTTATCCGGCAAGGCCAGCTTGTTGTGCTGCCAGTTACCGTCGTCGAAGTCATACACATAGATATTGTTGACCACGTTTTCCAGCACATTAAGCACCAGTTTGCTGGCGGTAATCGCTACGCCATCCAGTGTGGCACGTTCATCCGGCTGATAAACCAATTGCACAGCACCAATTTTATTGTTCTGCAGCCAGTTTTGCATATCAAAAGACACTAAATCGCCACTTTTAAAAGAGGTGGCACTGCCTTGCGGGGTCCAGTCTTGTTTCAGGCTTAAAATAAGTTGCCCTTTAAAAATGCCGTTGATACTTGACGTGTTAGGGATAGGTAACTGCACCGGGTCACCTTTTTCCGGTAACCAATAGTACTCAGACTCGTAAAACGTAATGGCACGCACCACCATATTTAACTGTTTGTCCTGGTGCTTCAGCGCATAAGGAAAGACACCGACATCGGTTTTATTGCCACTAAACACCGTCACCGCTTCGTCCAGCGACTGGCCACGTTGCAGCTGTTTAATCACGTAGGGGTAGCCGCTGTCGGTTAGCATGCCATCACCCCAGTTGGTGCCAACATGCAGGCTGTCTGGGCTGCTCCAGCTTAGGGCTGTTTTTGCTTCCGGCAGATAAAAACCCTTATCAACAAAGCTTTTACTGGCGCGATCCCACTCGCGCATTTCTACTGCATCTTTGCCGCCATCCGATAGCGAAACCATGCACAGGTTGTAATCGCTTTCTGCGCAGGTTGTTCCGCTGAACACCCAGTTTTTACCTTCGGCGGCAGAGAGGGCATCAATATCCAGCAGGGTTTGCCATTGCGGTTGTGCTTTGCGGTATTCGGCCAGACTGGTTTGGCGTAACACGCCCCTGACATGGTTTTCATCCTGCCAGAAGTTGTACACCATATCGTTGCGGTAGGTACCATAAGGGATTTTATCGGTAGCATTGACAATATTTAAGGCCGCTTGCTGATACTGGCTGAAACGCGGGTCGCTGGTAAGTTTATCCAGCGTCCGTTTATTCCAGTTGGTCACCTTGGTAAGGGCCTGTTCGCCTTCAACTTCTTCTAACCATAGCGGTGCTTCACTAATGCTTGCTGTCATAGGTGTTTGCACTTCTTGATTGGCTTGCTTTGCGGTATCTGCAGGGTTGCAGGCGCTTAGTAAAGATATGCTTGCAACCGTGACGATCATTTTTAGTTTCATTGTGGCCTCAGGGTTTTATTATTTTTATTGCACTGTATTCAATGTTTAGGGATTTAATGTAAAGGGTTTTAATGTAAATACACGGGCGGCCAATGTAAACCAGATTATTGCCCAGGAGGTTTACCTGGAATTGGTATATTCAGCTTATATTTTCAGTACTTATTTTGAGTACTTATTTTGAATACTTATTTTTAGTACTAAGGTATCGGCTACTTTATCCTGAATAGCTTGCCGGTTTGGATCCCAGTATATCTGGATAAACCCCAGCAACCCTGTGGCAAAGCCTGCGCTATAGCCACCCTGGCGACCAAATGCCTGCCACAGCGTAAGCGGCGTGTTATTTAGCTGTACCACTTTTATCGCCATACAGGCTTTGCCAAGCGTCTGGCCACCATTCCAACTGATAAACAAGGTGAAATAAAACACCGCCCACCCAAAACCAATGCCTAAATCAGTTAAAATGCCCTGCAGCCATTTAAGAACACTGTGATCTGATTGGGCTAACTTTTGCCACCAGGAGGAGTCTGCTTCAGACTGGGTGGTTGTTTCAATTAACTTATCGGTAGCCTGCTGCGCGGCTTGCTGGCGATGCTGTTTAATATTGCTCATCGCTTTATTCAGCGCCACTGTTTGCTCTGCCGGTGTCAGTATTGAATCCTCAAGCAAGTCTTTAATCATGCTCTTAATTTCATCGTCGGTAAGCTTACTGCCACGTAACTGTTCGCTGATATTTTCTAACTGCTTATCAGCGCATTCGGCATTGCACTCTGTGCTGGTAAGCGCAATGGCACTGGCGGTAATTAGTACACCTTCTTTAACGTTGTAGTCACTGCGCTCGTCGGTTTCCTTCGGCATCAATGGTAATAAAAATAACGATAACAGCGCGAAGGCGATGACAATATTCCGGCGCCGGTTGTTGTGTTGTAAATGGCAGCGATAAGCCAGATAAGCCGCCACAGGCAGCAGGAATATAAAGCTACCGGAGGTAAGTAAAGCGATTAGCACACCATCCAGGGCTATGGCCACACCACGGCGCCACGGCTTTGCCAGAGAGCGACCCACCAGGGCATTGGCTACGGTAAAATCGTGTGGGGTAACCACTTCGCGCACTTGCTTCGCTGAAAGCTGATGACCATTAAGGTCAACATATACCCCAGGGGTTGTTTCAGTAATAGTGGCGGTACCGTCAAAATTGTGCAGACTCATGCAATGTTGCTCTACCATTTTTAAAAAAATCAATTTACCCTAAACCGGCCGGAAAGCTATTGTAATATGTTCCCCAACGTTTGGGGTGATAAAAAGACGACCTGAAGCCGTATATTTTTGATTAAGAAAGGAGTTATCCGATGCACTTTCTGCTTATCTATGACACCGCGCCAGATTATTTGCAGCGCCGTGCTGAATTTCGCTCGGCGCATTTGGCATTGGCCTGGCAAGCCGTTGAGCGCGGCGAATTACAGCTGGGCGGTGCGGTGGGCGAGCCAGCAGACAGCGCTTTGTTGCTGTTCAGCTGCGACAGTGCGGATATTCCAGCCGCCTTTGCCAAAGCCGACCCTTACGTAGTAAACGGCCTGGTGACAAACTGGCAGGTAAAACCCTGGCATACTGTGGTGGGCGAGGGCGCAGCGAACCCGGTAAAAGGTTCAGCGGGCCGACCGGCTCTTAGGTGGTCTGCTTATATGTCGTAAATTTAACTTCGCTCACCTTTTCTCCTGAGTTAAATCATCACCAACTACCGTGGTATCGGACAAACTCCCAAAAAGTCTGAGCTCCGGATCTTCTATCCAAAAATACTGAGTTAGTTTTTGTTACAACTTAAAGCCGATAATAGCTATCATTTAATGCTAAATTGATGTTTTTGAGCAAGGGAAAAGCAATGAATAACTTACAAAAAGCAGGTGGCGTCACAGCACTTCTTCAGGCTGCCATTTATATGTCAGCTTTCGTTTTTTTTGGCGCGTTCTGGAATTTTCCTGCCGATGCTGACGCTGTCCAAAAATTTGCATTCCTGGCTGAAAATCAGGGCGTGTTGTCCATCGTAACTTTCACTATCTATGTGCTATTTGGCATTCTTCTGGCGGTATTAGTTCTGGCATTGCATGAGCGACTAAAAGCTAATACACCAGTCCTTTCCCAAATGGCTGCTATTTTTGGGGTGGTTTGGGTGGGGTTGGTTATAGCCAGCGGCATGGTATCGAATATTGGCTTAGCTGTAGCTCTGGAGCTATCAGTTAAGCAACCAGAACAAGCTATGACACTTTGGAGAACGATTAACGCTGTCGTCGAAGGCCTGGGTGGGGGCAATGAAATTGTTGGTGGGTTATGGGTTCTATTATTAAGTATTGCAGCGCTTAAAGGTAAAGCACTTCCTAACACGCTTAACTACCTTGGGCTTTTTGTTGGCGTTGTCGGTATTCTCACCATTTACCCGGCTGATATATTCACTGAAATTTTTGGTATAAGCCAAATTGTCTGGTTTTCATGGTTGGGTGTTGTCCTGCTTACAAGTCGTAAAAGCTAATAGGATAAGCAAAATAATATAAATGGCACTAATATATATGGCACTTTAGCCATAAGTGACAGACCTTGGGAGCAGCTCTTGAATCTTGCTAACTGAGTCAGTTTATTTAACACAGCTTAACCTCCGATACTTCAACGGTATTGAAGCTATAAAACCTGTTAAGATTATTTTTATAATAACCTCAGGAATTACCCGCCGATGCGCGACACGTTACGACAAAAAATTATTGCCGTTTGTGACAAAAAAATTCTCGCTAAAGGCGAAACAGTCGGGGTGTCGTTTTATGCCTTTTTCGCCAACAAAAATGACGACCCCGAGCTATTGATGGAAGCGGCAAGCTGGTGGATCCAAACCCATCGACTGGACCATTTTGAAAAAGCGCTGAAGATTAAGCAGCTGGTTATAGCAGGGCTATAGTCGTCATTAGTGCCACGAACAGTCACGTTTGATCTTTCAACTTGGAGTTGCGAGTTGCGCAACTTGCGTCCAGAATATTCATGTGTTTCAGTGTTTCGATACGCTGTTTTGAGCAAAGGTAATTAATGAAATGAAAAATACTACTGAATTACTGTCCAGTGAAAACCTGCGTGAGATGGGTCTGATTGGCACGCCAAAAGGGGCTGGTGCACATTTCAAACGCTTTCTGCAACGTAAAAACCTGACTGCAGCTGATGCCGCCCGTGATCTTAATGTAGCCAAATCTACCATTACCCGTTTTATCAACGGCGAAAGTGAGTTGAGTATTGACCTGGCAACAAAGATTAAGCGGGTTTATAACGCGCCGGTAGACGTGTTCTTTAGAATTAACGCCCAGTACAAGGCGTATGTTGTTTCGCAGAATATCAGCAAGTCAGTGGCTTAAGCTGAGACAGTCAACCGACAAGGGCTGAGGTGAAGGTTATGCCTTTTAAAACCACAAGCTGGGATTCCGCAGAGCATTTAAAAACAGACGAAGATATTCAGCTATATCTTGAAGCCTGTATAGAAGAAGCAGGTGATGATCCCGTATTTATTGTCCATGCGTTGGGTGTAATTGCCAAAGCGAAAAACATGAGCCAGCTGGCACGCGATACCGGCATCAGCCGCGAAGGCCTTTACAAAGCCTTTTCTCCAGACGGTAACCCAACCTTTGCTACTGTTGCTAAAGTAGCCAAAGCACTAGGGCTGCAAATTACTGTGCAAACAATCAATCATGTCCAGCCTGGTTAGGTCTATCTTAGACGACGGCTATCAATATCAAGATTAAATCAGTAGTTGGTTAGTTTTATCCGGCGCCAAAATGACAGTATTGCGGCTTATGCTTACGGCAGCGTTGGATCAAACCGTAGATTATCAATCTGCTTTTCCGATCTAAATGCTTGACGATACTTAGGTTTAAGGTAAAAGTACTATCAAATTTGTGGACTGATTTCTTGCAACTTAAGTTATAGCAAAAGCAAAACCTGACCCCATGGTGACCGTGGTTAAGATCTATAGCGAAAATATAAAACTAAATAGATCAATAACTTATTATTAATTATAAATCTCTAAGCATCCTAACTATGAATAGAAAAAGTGTTTTCCTAAATAAAGCCGGCTCCATGAAGGAAAATGATTACTCGAAAAATGTTCTTATACCGATATTCTCTAAAGTTTACAAAAACGGAAGAACTAGTTTTTCTGGAGGAATAAACGAAAAAGGGAAAGATATAATTATTTTTTGGGAGGATGAGTTAGGAATCCAACAGGTTATCGGAATCCAAGTAAAAAAAATCGAAGGTTCATGCAATAGTACTTCGGCTGGTTTTATTCAGCTATTGACGCAGCTCTGCCAGATGGAAAATGAAGAAGTAGTTAACCCTGAAACCAACGCTAAATGTCATGTAACAAAGCGTCTCTTTGTAACTCCTTTCACTTTAGAAGAAAAGCATTACGAGCACAGTTATGGCACTTTCTGCAAGATTAAGAAGAGTGGGACAGAAATACTCGATGGAGAAAGAATTTACAAATTAGCAGAGCGCCATGCTCCTGAGGTGATTGATAAGATTATTGGTCAAGAAGAAGTTATCTGGACAGAAATAAATAAACAAATCAATAATATACCGTTATTTAATGCCTTGCACTATCGTGGAGCAAAGAAGACAGAGGACATATATTGTTCGGTAGAGTTCACCCTTCACCACAAGGATTGGAGTAAATATTTAAACAATAAAATAAATAGAAAAAACAATGCTGTGACTGTGGATGTAAAGCCTGAATCAATTTTGAAGATAAAAGAATTAAACAGGTATACACTAGAACATTTTGGTGAAAGAATATACAAAGTTGAAGATGAATTCAGCTTAAAAAGCCTTGAAGACGAAATTAAGAAAGAAATTTTAAGTTTAAAATTAGAGACTGCAGAGATTGGTCTGGAAATTAAAATCCTAAGAGAAAATGATTTTTATAGATTATATTTCAATGACCTGACTACAGCCGATATGGCGAATTTTATAGATAAAACCAGCAGGGGAATAACAGAAGTACCTTCAGAGATAGTTAAGGAGGTTTTAGAGTTTGGTAAGAAAATTTACTCGACGACAATTAAGAATAAAAACCTGACAGATAGAATATTACATTTAGAAACATCAATTATAGATCAAAAACACCAGATAGGGTTGAGCACGGATTTAATAGCGTCGATTTTTGAAAAAAACAAAAACTATTTATCTTCTGTTATTAAAAGAGCGCCGCACCCAACTGCAGAATACTTAAATTCATTAAGAAAAGTATCTATTATGATGTCTTTCATAGACCAGCATATTGGAGATTTCTTCGACTTCGAAAAATACGGAGAGTCAGAATTTTCGGAATACACATATGATAAAAAGATTACCACTCCTATTGATCAGGTTTTTAATTCAGGCCATGACATAATACTTCTAGGAGGCGCAGGGAGTGGAAAGACGACCAATCTAATTTTCCATTACATGAACATTAGAGATCAGATTAACAAAAAATTTGTTTTTTATTCACCGCTAAGTGAAATCGCAAAATTAATCTCAGGGTCAGTAGAACCAATTACGTTTGAAGAAGCTGTGGCACATCTTCTTAGAAAGAAAAATGTAGATATATCAGTTGAAGATATAGTATCAAAAATAACCTCTGATTCTACTTGTTTCATATTAGATAGCATTGATGAAGCAGCCGCAGAGTGTACGGACATTCTTGACTCCCTAGTTACCTTCAAATCAACGTATCCTAGGGTGCAGATTATAACCTCGTCTAGGTATAGCGTTTCAGACACTATGAGATTAGGCTTTATAGCAGTTAACCTGCTTCCATTTAACAGCATTCAGAAAGAAAATTTCTTTTCGAGGTGGTTTGATGATAAATCAAAGGTTAGCGAGTTGATGCTTCATTTGGAAAGAAATAAAGAACTCAACTCAATTGTAGATAATCCCCTTTCATGCACGATTTTAGCTGTTTTACAAGAGAACTTGGTTCCATTACCAATTACTGAATCAAATCTATATCAAAAGCGATTTGAACTTATGACTGGAAAACTTGATCAATATAAACGTGTATTTAGAACAAGTATACCTGCTGACGAGCTCTTTATGGTTGCATGTAGTCTTGCTTATGAAATGCATAAAATTAAAATTAGAAGCATCAAAATAGAAAAAGCTGTAAAAATGATGCATAGCTATAGCAATCTTTTTGTGACTGATTTTAGTGCATCGATAAATGAGCTAATTAACCCCTGCGAGATCATGCTTATTTGTGAGAACGGAGAGTTTGATTTTGGCCACTTAAAATTTCAAGAGTACTTAGCATCTATCGAGTTAGCTAAAGATAGGAACATTGTACCTTATAAGTTGCTCCTGGATCCTTGGTGGCACGAAGTTATAGTTTTACATGCGCAGGCAGCTAACTCTATCGAGTGGATAGTTAAGGAGGCAATTCAAAGCGGCATCGTTTGTAAATGTAAAGATGTACTTTTACGAGCAATTGCGGCGAGACCGCAGAAAGAAAAAGATAAGCTTATTAAAAGGTTGGAATCGGCGATTCGAGCCGAATTGGAAGAGTCTGACTTTTGATTATGCCCCTGAAAAAGGAGTCGTAACTGATTAAACAGATGAAAAGGAGTGGGGGGTCAGGTCTTGCCTTTTGCCTTTGTTGAGGGTGTTCAATATTCTGTGTCAGCCTGGTCACAGGTCAATATGAGCGTCTAAG
>CAXBHB010000014.1:0-100948 GCA_963975465.1 uncultured Chromatiaceae bacterium | reverse complement strand
TACGGGTGTTCACATTAAACCAGAATCAGTGTTCACTTTGGGGCAGAATACGCACATTGCCTGTTAGCAGGAGCAAAAGCCTCTGCACCTTGGGATACAAGCATCGTAATAATGAAGATAGTATGTAGGAATCGTTTTAACAATTTATGCTTATCCAAAGATATAAAAGTTTAAAAACGTACCAGTAAAAGCAAAACCAGCATCTATAGAACTTAGTGTAGAGTTATAATACCGATGCAACCTGACAGGGCGATTACGTGCAGATTACATTTCTGTCATTGAGGCAACTTTTAATGCATTTTTACCTTATAGTGGCCCTAGGCGGTATAGCAATAACTGAGACTCAGTAAAACCATGACGTACACAAAAATAAGATGCTGTAGTCTGGTCTCTTAAACTGGAGCTTAAATGAAAATATTGGTAGTTGAAGATGAAATCAAAACGGGCGATTACATCAAACAAGGTCTGTCAGAAGCGGGCTTCGTTATTGAGTTGGTGAGAAACGGCTTGGACGGACACCATAAAGCCATGACAGGTAACTTCGAACTCGTCATTTTAGATGTGATGCTCCCTGATATTGACGGTTGGAAAATAATGAGTTCGCTGCGAGAGTCAAACAACCCCACTCCCGTTTTATTTCTAACGGCCAGAGACAGCGTAAAAGACAGAGTTAAAGGTCTTGAATTAGGAGCCGACGACTACCTCGTAAAACCTTTCGCATTTGCTGAATTGCTTGCTCGGGTACGCTCACTGCTAAGACGTGGCATTACCGCGCCTACCAACACCCTTGCAATAGCCGATTTAACGCTAGACATTCCCTCTCGCATCGCCACTCGTGCAGGTAAAACTATAAATCTCACGACCAAAGAATTTACGTTACTTGAACTAATGGTTAGGCGACAAGGAGAAGTGCTGCCCCGTTCACTTATTGCCTCACAAGTCTGGGATATTAATTTTGACAGCGATACCAACGTTATTGACGTCGCGATTAGACGACTCAGAGTGAAAATTGACGATGATTTTTCACCAAAATTAATCCAAACTATTCGGGGGATGGGTTATAAATTATCAGCAGTTAATAATGAGTAAGTGGTTTAGAATACCTAACTCCCTGGCTTTTCGCACAACCAGTCTAGTTGGAATAACGGTTTTATTATGCTTTTCCGTGATGCATGCAATTGTTATTCATTCAATAGAGCAGCATTTTACTGAGCAAGATGCCTCTGAGCTTAACGAAGTTTACCTAGCGGTTGATGCCAAGCTCAAAGAGGCCGCTTTGAACAATACACCTCCGTCTGACACACTATTTGAAGCAGTGTCTGGTCATCATGGTGTTTACTATCATGTTGAGAACGCAAAGGGAGAAACGCTTTTCTCAAGTAAGGGCGCCGATTTTAGTTTTTTCCCTATGAGTTCACCATCGTTCAAAGTGGTTGCACCTGATAATTTAATTTTATTTGAAGACACGCAACATTTGTTTCGCGCAACCAAACTGACAACCAATACTAGTCTAAGCGGCACAGTAAAAACTTATAGCGTAATTGTTGCTTCAAATATGGAATTCCACATGTCTTACATGGAAGACTTTAAGACAACGCTTTGGATAATCACGCTGTTCGCAGCTATTGTGACAATACTGGCTGCAAGGTTCGCTATTCATAGAGGCCACTCGCCGCTTAGAAAATTGAGTAGAAAAATTGAAACAATATCGGCTGACCACTTAGATGCCAGATTAAGCACACATGGCGTGCCAACTGAACTCACCGTTTTAGTCGACTCATTTAACACCATGATTCAAAAATTAGAAGATGGGTTTGAACGATTGTCTTTTTTCTCCGCTGATATCGCACATGAATTACGAACACCAATCACCAATCTAACAACACAAACGCAAGTGATGTTGAGCCGAAAAAGAACCAATGACGATTACACAGATATACTGTATTCGCATCTCGAAGAATATGAACGCATGAGCAAAATGATAAGTGACATGCTCTTGCTTGCGCAAACCGAGCATGGATTAATTGAGCCTAAAAGAGATACGGTAGCGATCAATCAAGTAGTAAAGGATTTAATCGAGTATTTTGAGGTGCTCGCTGATGAGAAAAATATACGCCTTACCCTGAGCGGACCGCCATTAGAAATCGTGTGTGATAAAACAATGTTGCGCCAAGCACTAAGCAATTTAATTTCTAACGCGATTCGTTACTCCCCTAACGATGATGAAATCGTAATTGAAATAAAGGATTCTCTTGACACTATCTCTATTACAATAGTCAACCATGGTGACATGATCCCTAAAGAGCATTTGGGTCGTTTGTTTGACCGTTTTTATAGAACCGATTTCTCGCGTCAACGAGACGGACAAGGCGCTGGACTTGGCTTAACGATTGCTAAGTCTATAATGAAGATTAATGGGGGTGATATCCATGCTGAGTCTTCAGCAAAACATACCTGCTTTACTATAAAATTCATGAAAAATACAAAATGAAGTTTGTTGGGTAAAAAGTGGCTTATGTTGGACAACAAGAAGATTAGCTTTCTATTATCGAAATATTTACTTTAAAGTCGCTAATCCGTACCAGAAAAGTGGACACTTTACCAAGCACTGTTCTTCATTTCAAAATTCTAAGGGCTAATAGCCAAGAGCACTATGTTTCCTCGTCTTGTTGTAATCTACTAAATGTATTCAAAATACGGTTTGCGCATTGTTATTGGCTCGTTGTGGATCACTTTAACCGTCAATGATTGGAAGAAGCGCTCTGCAGATGCGGTGTTGTACGTTCATCCTGAGAAATTTCCTTCTCCCTCCGATATAGAGAAATCCAGATGGCATAAACATATAAACTTAGTAGGGCCCATGGTATTAATTATTGTCGGGCAATGCGCTATATGGTGTGGGAAGAGAACCGGTAGCAAAATACACATTCTAGGGAGAATTAAGGGTCCACACATTGATGAGCTAGTGCAAGTATAGACTTACGATAGTGTATATGAGCTCATCGTCATTGAAGGGCAAAACACGGTTTTCAAACACCAGTAGGATCTGTGCTTTGTATGCTTCATTCACAATAAGCTGATGGATGTTATATACGCAAAACATTGTCTAAAGTCTGCCTATTTAACCTCGTATATACGTTTTGTACTTTAATCGACCTTTTCTATCGGCGTTGTTCTGATAAAGTGCGCGCCATCCTCACTGGCCTGACGAACACCATCGCAAATTATGGCATGAGCAGCCATGTCTCTTTTTAATGTGACGTCAGATTCATGGTGGCAATAATCAATTCATCATCCCATATCGGCATATCAACGTAAGAAAATAAGGCTTCTATCATTTCGTTAAAGCCTGTATCCGGATTGTAATGCTGTACTGTATATATACACGTCAGGGTGAATAACTTGTTTTTTTTATGGTTTATTCTGGTCACCGGAGTCGTTCGAATATAATGAATTCCATATTGCTCGGAATATCGAATTCCATAGGCGTATTGGAAAGGTAGCTCCGGATCTTTAACCAGAAAATACTCTAGTAAAATACCGGCATACCGTCTATTGATTATTCGTTTTGACATATCTAATTGAGCACATGTTGCGATAAAATTTGATGGATAACAGGCCGAAACAGGATCTGTGTTTGTTGGCAAATTTGGTCGACACTTAGTCCGGCTTCATAGAGATAAAAGACTGAAGCCCGCTTCAGCACATGAATAGGTAGCGCTTCTCTTCCGATCTCCTGGCAAGCTTTTGGCCAGCATTCTTTACTGAGCCAGCAATGGTTTATTTTCAACTTTTTGCCAAAAGGTGCGCCCAATACATAGCGGCTGTTACCCGATTTTTTACGCAGTTGAAAGAGAAGACGTCTTGCATAAGGATCGATATACACGTCCCGCCCAGGCAAAAAAAACGTTGTATCCTTAACGCTGTATTGTTTCCATTCAAGCTCTACCAGCTCTCTTGAAGAGAGACCCGTATAATATTGCAACAGGAAAACCTCGCGGTATTTTGATGGTACGTTATCGACTATTTTCAATATGTCTCTGTGACATAATTGTCTAGCATATTGCCCACCATCGTCTTTAAGCACTAGTTTGAATGGTCTGGGAAATACATAGACTAGCGCAGCTTGATCTAAGATCTTGAAAACAAACTCCATCGCTGCGACGTAATTTGGCTTTGTAATTCCTTTTATAGTCTTGAGCATGTCTTTCAATTTGAGGATGTTGTAACCCAGGATTTCGTCAACACGTTGGTCACCTAAACTACCCATAATGCAGATCATTAAGATCTGTCCTACTTCGTCTTGCTTACCGTGATATTCATTTAAGAGAAAATGCTTAAACGTTGGCAGTCCCCGCCAACCTGGTGATAAAAATTTTGATTTTAATGCGTTGATAACAAGTGTATTTTTGCTGTGCGGAAAATGCAGTGCGTAGTCAAAAACACCTGTTTTTATTTCGTCATTTATTTTTTTAAGCGTCGCATGCAAAAACGCCCGGTTCTTTGAGATGTCTGTAAACATCGTTTGCTCAGAAAAGTGATGCCCCAGGATTTTTAGGCGTAGTACCAGATTGCCTTCTGTATCACTTACAATCGCTCTCATTTCACACCTCCACAAAGAACGCGTGCTCTTTTTGTGAAAAACCAGTTATGATTAAAACTAGGCAACCGGGGAGGGCAAATGTTTAGGTACCATTTGATGACACTAATCGAGAAGAAATCTTTTGATGATGGGAGACGCGTTACGATTAACGATATTTCCGATGCAACTGGGATACATCGTGCGACCCTATCTAAAATGATTAACGCCCCGGGCTGCAATGTCACACTTGATACCATCGATCGCCTCTGCAAATTTTTCCAGGTTCCCGTTGAACAGATCATCGAACACATTCCTGATAAGTAGTTAATCAAGACAGATTTAGTCCGGCCAACAATCCAATGTCCGCTGCAAATGGCGTAGCAATAGACTTTTAACTTCTCCCGCTGGCAAATCCGCCAGAAATGGATCCTGATGTGACGTCCCCGAAAGCCAGCTTAGGAGTGCGTCCGCATTACTCCTCTCATTGCCATTTCCGATGGCGACGACAAGGTTCTGGCTGTGAGGATTGATCTTCAGTGCGGTAAGCAGATAATCTCGCAAGCTGCGCAAACGCCTCTGTTGTGATTTATGCTCGTGCATTGACTGTAAAAACGTATTCGCCGAGATGGTTATCATAGAACTCTCCTGTATGAAACCCTGACCATCCCTGGCGGATATGGATATCCCTACTTCAGCACTTACTTAGCCATTTTCAGGTGGCTTACTTAAAAGTAGTTTATAACTGACTAATGTCAATTATATTCGACATTTATTTTTATGTGTCCCTTTACTAGGCCTTAGTATGCTTGAGTAACATTAGGCAGTTTTCCTCACTTAACAGAACATTGGCTGATTAAAGAGTGCCGTTGATACAGGCGCTGTTATAGGGATGGCAGGATGGCTTTTAACCTTGATTTAAATAACAAAAAAAGAAAATAACCGCTTTTTAATTGGTTATGTTGTTATTGAAATTTAGTAATTAATTTATAATAGACTGATTTAGCCGTGGACGTCAGATTGTCAGCACCGAACACTCCTCGCCTCTGTTAACAAAGAGAGTGCCAGCTCATCATACCGGTGTGATACGCTCGATCTTTTTCAAACTGTATATTCCGCCACCGGTCTTCTTCCCGCACCACATCCCACACTGCCCAACAATAACCAATACCATCGGTTCTGCGGAGTTTATATCTTTATACCAACTGAATTTGTCTATACCAGAGGGGGTAGGAAATTTTTCCGGGTGAGTGTGCCATTCGCCCAAATAGTTCATCGTTCCGTCAGAGATGCGGTGTAACTCATTGACCAATTCTTGATGATGGGGACTTTTTCGGACGACGGTAAATCGACTCCGAATGTCACCCTGGCCTGGTTCTGAGATCGCATGAATTACAATATGATTCTCTCGTCTTTCTCCGATTAATACTCCTGCTGCTTCGCGGCTTACAGGAGATAATTGCCGGTAGGATTGGAGCTTTTCTATTACTTTAGGCATGACGACGATTAAGTGTCCATTATCATCTATGTATGTTAACTCAGACATTGCTATGACAGATCCGACAGCCGGCCGAAGCCTTTATTTTTGAAGGGCGCCGAGAGCGCTCACCGTCTACTCTAACTTCGTTATACGTCCACAGTCGTTGATTTTCCAATGTTTGAAGCACAGCATCCTGAATTAAGCCAGAAGTTATAATACTGACGGCTGCATCATAGGGCACGAATGTGCTACCACATCGGAGGCGTTTTTCTGATAACAAATCAACTCCAGAAAATCTCAAATCGATGCCATCACGGTAAAAAGCCGGATCAGTATGCAAACATTCGTAACAGGCGCAGCTATCGTCAACAAAGACTTTTGAGACCCGCCCATTTCCATCATTGTAACCGTGGATCAGAACAGGTCGTTTCTCTTTACTCAATATGCGCACAACATGAGCCAATCGTTTGGATACGGGTGGACGACCAGTGGCATCAATCACGATATCGTATTTTGCGAGCTCACCAGGAGTGATAGGAAAACAGTCTTCTTTAGCCTGGATCTTAGTCTCAAAGTGAGTCGAGCGTTGCAGAACTTCTTTCAGACTGGTCGCTTTATTCTGGCCAAAATGCTCAGTATTGAGGCTATGACGGCTAAAGTTATGGGGCATATAAGTATCGCCGTCAAAAAGGTCAAGCCTACCTGATCCACAGCCTGCTCCCGCTCGAACTAACAATGGTGCCAGATTACCGCCAATAGTGCCGCAGCCAACTAATGCTATGCGTAGTTTACCCAGCTCACCAATCTCAGGACGCTTTCGGTTCCGGCTTAGGGTTGTTCCTTTGTCCGCACTGGTGACGCAGAGTCTCTTAAAAGCTTTAACACTTTGCTTCCCACCCAAGAGAACAGCCAGATCTTTGTACTTAGTTGATTTGCCGGCTTTTCCAGGCCTTTTCTTAAATCTTTCAAGTGAGATAGCCTTTATATCAAGCTCTACGTATGCGGCTATTGTGGCCTGATTATGAACATCCAGAAGAATGACATGCTTCTTAACTGGGGCATTAAGAAAATGGCTAATAACTTGAGACCAGGCGCCGTTATCGACGTGAAACAGCCAATCCAACAGCGATTTAAATGTTCTTGGAGGCCAGTCTGCGCCTGAAAGCTTATTCGGTTTAACCTTGATACGGGTTGTTACAAAAGTATTCCCATTTGAGCTGAGCTTTCTCTGCTCCATCCAGCGATTAAGCTCACTCTGCTGATCCTTGGCGGATACAATCCACTCAGGAAGAGTATTCTTGATATCGGCATTTTCGGTTTGCGCTATCCGACAGGTAAGCCCTGAGTTTTCATCGGTCAACAGATAAAGCGACTCACTAGCTAACCAATATGCCGCAAACTCTCCCTCAAGCTCTGCGCCGGGTAACGCCGTTGTGCTTATTTGATTTACTGCGCTGTCGAGTGTTTGCTGGATTTGAAGATCGACAACCTGCAGAGTCCCTTGTAGATCGTTTGGGTTCCAGTCAGCCTCCATCGCTTGTATGTAGCAAAGATAGTAACCGTGATTAATATGCGGTATTAATTTGCCGGAGTACTGCTCAGGATAAGATATGACATAGGCATAAGGCAACTGAATATGCGGGTCGCCGGAAAACCGAAGAGCAACCCTGAAATCTCCCGCTAAAGTTGAGTAAACTTTTACGTAAAAGCCTGATGAATTATCATGCTTCAGCAGGGGGGAGTCAGCTGGAATATGCTGTGCTTTGGTTCGTTCAAACCCTAAACATAGTAAATGGTAATGAAGATCTTCCTGCAATTTAATTAACCACTTTTCATCGTTTGACTGATAGTTGCCGGCGCTGGATCTTTGCGTGGTTCATGCAAAAATGCGGGCGCAGCTTCCTTCTTCACAATGAGCTCATGCTTCGTTACACGCTGTCCAAAGGCTCGATTAATCACTAACAGCGCATAGTTACTGTTATGAGCATTTTCTGCTGCAGATAAAATACCTCGTAAGTCTAAGAGCCTTGCAACAATCTCTTCTTCTCTTGGGCTGTGATTCTCCTGGCTGGGAAACAATAGGTCATTGTCTGTGTTGTCTGGACTCTCAATACCCGCTAAGAACTTCTGTGGCAGGTGGTTTGTAACAATCTTCAAAGCATGATTCAAATCGTTGCCTTTAGTCGGATGTTTATCAAGGATATCTACAATGGCAGCCATCAGTGATATTGAGGATGGCCCTTTTTCGGGCCATTGGGCGTCTCTCCATCCTTTAATAATCCGACATATTTTCCGTAAATGCGGACCTATCCTAGTACAGGCGTCATTAAACCAATTTTCAACAATTTTAGGGTCACTCTTTCGCCAGGCTTCTTCACCATCCCGGATGGCAAGGTGCACACTATTGGGGTCTAAATCATAGTCTCGTTCGGCTTTCGCTTCTGAAAAATAGCTGTCCATGGATACATTACTACGAAATTTGAGCGCTTCCAAAGCCACTTGGTTTTTCAGAAACTTGTCTTCGGGCACGGCGTACATCGGAACATCAATGTGTACGTTCATTGACGGTATTCTGATGCGACCACATGTATTCTTGGCCTCAAATTGCCAACCCCTGTTTTCTGATACCAGCGACTCCAGGGCTGTATCGACAAGTAATATAAGCAAACTATGCCCTATAGCTGGCTGATCATTAAAGATTGCCATCGGCAAATATGCACCATCGTCAATGTCCATTTCCTGTGGCGGAGTTTTGTAAGGCAGATTAAGGGTGTCGTACGCAAAACTACCCTGTGTCCAAAATCGAGGTGATAACTTTTGAAATGCTTTTCGCTGATTATCATCCATACTACTTATCAGCTCTGCAACTTTTTGCAGTGAGGCCGGTGTCAAATATCTAAATCTCGTGCTTGCTAATCTTTGCCTTACCTCAAAAACTGATAGAGACATGACCGACGTCGATTTTACAACAGCCTTAGCTTCATCGAATACATCTCTTATCCGCACACGCACTGCTTTTCTGAGCTCTTTCAAACCACTATGTTGTGCATCGCTTAATTTTAATTTAGCGACCAGACCATCGCCCGAATTGTTATAGTAATTGTGAAAATCCCATGTCATAACTCAACTCCTCGCGCGATTTCTAGTGATTTACGGATAAAAGGTTTTGCAGGCTGCGTAAAAAAACGCTGCAAATTCGTGTTGGTTGTGTATTGCTCTGTCGCGAGCTGTTGGCCACGACTAGCCAGGTTCTTTAAGCTGCTTTCGCTGGCGTTATCAAGGGTAATATCGGATGCAGCTTCATTCGGAACCGTGTCATCAAGGTAAATGTAATTTTCTTGATTACCTCTGGTTCTCAGTTCTCTGATTAACATGTTTTTGTGTAATATTTGATTGGCTGCCATTGTTGCTAACACCAGCCGTTTTCCCATACCCCATAAACCAAGGTAACCGCCTTTCCACCTAGAGTCTTTAGACTCCAATGATGAAGGACTAACAGTGTATTCTTCACCTAGCGTACCGATATTTAATATGTGAATGTCATCCATCTTTGCTTCTGGGAAGTCAGACCGCATATCTAAGAACACCTCCAGTAGACCGATGAAACTCGGGTTATTAGCTATAAGGCCGCCATCTGCAAAATAAGAACTTAAATCGGCGCAATAATGCGGAGAAAAATACGTTGGTGCTGCCGACGTTGCCATTGCCGCATCAATCAGCTTTAAACGACCATCTCTATTAAACTGAGGGTTATATGGTGTTTTGAAAAACTGTGGTTTACCGGTCGATAAATTGACGGCAGGTATCATCACCCGCCGCTCTAAATCATTAAACGTAACCGAATCTCCAATCATGCTTTCGACTGTGTTTTTTAACGGTTCACTTGAATATAAGGCGCCAAATGCTGTTTTAATCAGGGTGCATAAACGATTGCGTTTAGGAAAAATTAGTGGAGCCTTTTCCCTGAAAACAATTTCCAGCTCACGGGCACTTTTACCACAAGCTAAAGCTAGGGCCAGAATACCTCCAATCGATGTGCCAGTGATGAGGTCAAAATAATCACCAACTCTAACATTGGTTGCCCCCGTTTTGTCTTCAATGATCCGTTCAATTTCAGCCAATACGCTAATCGTAAACAATCCACGAACGCCTCCACCATTGAGGCTTAAAATTTTAATTTTGTAATCATCACTTTGCATGTCATTTTCCGATTATTTTGCCAACACTAGATGTGAGGGCAGAGTAATAAAGTACAAGCTTATACCGCCAATATTGTTCAACCTGCTCGTCATCTGTGTAGGCCTTAGCCCCATTTTTCAGTTTCCAGAAGCAGATCCGGGTGTCACCCATAGGGCTATTGTGCCGTCGACCATAAATGCTGATACACCGAGCAACACTGCGGACACGACATACACACCTTTGCCGGAGAATCTAAACGTAATGCGTGTGATGAAAGACCATACGTCGGCTATAGGGCTGTCGCTTCGCAGATTCATAAGCGCGAGATAATGCAAAAGACTTAAGGTGCCGATGCAGGCGATGAGAACTAATAAGCTTAAACCCATCACATGGAAAACTGAAAAAATGCGGCCGAACTGAGTTAACCCAATAAAGAACTCGACAATGTTGCTACTGCCTGCCAGTTCGATGAGATCTGGCGTTATTGCTCGCTTGGCTTCTGCTAAAACCAAAAGGCAAAGAATAAGTATCGTGGTAGGTGTTACGACACGGATTACCCACTCAGTATCAACGTAATGTCCATTAACCACAGACACCAAAAAACAGGCGAGTCCAAACGCCATCATGGAAACCAGTGTGACCTCAATATAGAAAAGAACGGTAGGCGCAAACTGCAAGTATTTCCAAGCAATGAAGAATAGTAAAATGGCAAAGCAATAGATTTCTCCGCCATCGCTTCGGCTTTTCTTATATCTCTTAGTTCGCTCAATATAAACGGTGCGTGTTTCAACCACAGTTCGTGGCGCTGACTGTGTCGGTTTCGAGGATAAACCGGCGAAAAGCATTCCAAACAACACACCCATTAGTGGAGAGAAAATAAAACTCTGCAGTACGGAATTTGACAGGATGTCTGACACGCCCCCCAAAGCAAGCTAAGGCATAAAGCCTTAGCTAAAGGCCCGGTGAGTTGTTAAATCGACAACCGGCGCGTCCGGCGCATCACGTTTAACAGCAGCAATCCCGTTGTTCCTGGCCGCTTCCGTGGTATACATTTCACTGACACCAATCACTTGCCCATTGGTGGCACTTAAAGTGAAAAAGCATTGATCATTACGTGCTACTTTTTTGCTGTAATAGACATCATACGGCGCATGCGTTTTAACAGATTGCACGCCATTCTGGCAGTTAGCTTTAGTTGTGTACCCTTCGCTCGCCAGGATAATTTCGTGGTTTGCTGCTTTCAAGCGAAAGTAATATTGGCTGTTCGTTCCCAAAAAAACTTCAAAACGTTTTGACATTGTGGTGTCCTCATATAAGTTAATGGTTATTGACTGATAAGCACTGAGCGTTTTTCTCTCAGCGCTTATTAACTAAAGACTGAAGTAATTTATTTTCTGGACATTGTCCTGAAAATATTTTCATTGCGTCATTAAGGAATGAGTAGTGAGCAAGGAATATTCGTATTTATCTGTTGATCAGTTTCTACAGGGCTACCAGGCATTAACAGATGGAGATATAAGTCGGCTCGTTGGAGTTTGTTACAGTCTTCGTAATGTCTACCGCTTGCAGCTTGAACCTAAGGATTTAATGCAAGATGCGCTTACCAGGATCATTGGGGGTGATCGTCGAGTTCCTGTGGAAGTGCCACTAGTTGTCGTGATTGCGAACATCATTAAGAGTATTGCAAACGATCTCGTGAACTCGGCGTCTAATAGATCTTGGCAATTAGAAGTGATGTCTGACGAAACCGACGAGGTCATGAGTGACGTTTCAGTTTTTGGCGCATCACCTGAAAATGAGTTGCTGGAAGAGCAAGAGGTTGCCGCTGTTAGCCAGCAAGTTAAAGCTATCTTTTTATTCTTTGAAAATGACTCTGATGTCTTAAGCCTTCTTCGTTCTATAACGAAAGGACTTAAAGCGAGGGACATAGTGAAGGACGCATTTGATGGTAGCCAAGTCAAATACGATACCACGCGGAAAAGGTTAATGAGAGGGATAGCTAAAATGAAGGTCGAAGGAGCAGAGATATGAGCAGGAAAAGTGCACATGAAAACCTCAGTGACTTCATCATCGACGATATTCTGATGTTAAGTGACGATGAGATTGAGTCAGAATTGCAGATTATGGGGATCAATGTGGATGAAAAGGTTAGCGAGTTTCGCCAGCTTGTGGACGCCCCATCGCTTAAATATCGTCAAGCGCGTTTAAGAAATGCCAAAGCTGGATCTCAGAAAATCGGCCATGCAAAGTCATCGGCGAGTGCCGTGATCGACAATTTAAAAGCCGCTGGAGAAGACGCCAAAGCTTTACTGACCAAGCTTGTTTTTAGTGGGAAGATGCCGAAAGAAATCACGATGGCATTTCGAGATGGCAAGGAAATCAGTGACGATGAAGCAGAGAGCATATTAGAAGATCTAATTACTTTGGGGGTCGTAAAGGATGACGAGTCCGACAGTTCAAAATGAAGTATTCAAGCTCTACTATGAATTAGGCATTACAGAGCCTTGTGAAATTGACCTTGAGGCTATCGCTTTTTATAAGGATGCTGTCGTAAAGCGAAAACCGTTAAGTGGCTGTGAGGCACGGATAATAGGCGTTGATAGTAAGGCCATTATCACTGTTAATGAGCGATCACCCCATGAAAGACAAAATTTTTCTATAGGTCATGAGCTTGGGCATTGGTTTAAAGATCGAGGCAAAATCGGCAATCTCTGTTCAAAATCTGATATGGATGAAAGCTGCGGGCAAAAAATTAAGCACAACGAAAAGGTTGCAAATAGCTTTGCATCAGAGTTGATAATGCCGAACTTCATGATGAAAACACTCATCATGGAGAGACCGTTTACCCTTGATACGATCCGGGATATCAAGAGCCAATTTTGCGGAAGTTTTATGGTAACACTCAGGCGATTGATTGTGATGGATACTTATATGGGCTTTTTTGCATCATATGACTGTGATGGAAACAGAAAATACTTTAACCACTCGCCTAGCTTGCCAGGCGAATTTTTTCCACCAAAGATAGTTCCGGCAGGCTCTGCGATACATAGATTATTGCGTGATAATCTAGATGTTGGGCCTACAGTCGTCGATGGCAATACATGGTGCAGAGATGATTTAGCGAGTGATTCAGTCGTACATGAACATGCTTTTCATTACTTCGGAAACGAGTTTTTAACGCTGGTGTGGTGGCAAGATGATGAACCAATATGGCGCCACATGGAACGCAAGGGTGACCTGTAGGCATCTGCATCAAAGTGTTCAGCTATCGACTTAAATAGGTATAAAGGAGATGTAGTAATTGTCAGAATTAGAAACTTTAATCGGTAAAGCACAAGCTCAAGCCGAAGTGCATGCGAAATTTTGCTCTGACTTAATTTACAAAGAGGGGCTTACTGCGGCTTTAGATTATTGTCAGCAGCAAGGTATTGAGCCTCCACAATGTTCACTTACCGCTGACTCTCAAAACGCTCAAGTACTTAGAGTAAAAGCAACCAGAATGCTGAGTGAAACTAAATGGTGGAAAAGGCGATTAGGTAATAAAGCTGGACGTGATTTTGAGGGGCGACAAATGCTGCTTGGGAAAGTGACTAATATAGTTTCAGATGAATCATTAGAATACTATTTGCCCAAAAAACGTCGGTGACTTGAACCTAATGATGTAGCTAGTTGAAATCCAGTGTTATTAATCAAGTTAAAAAAGTTTTTGCTGTCAACCGATAGTTGGTGACTCGATTTGTTAACGCTGGTTTCCTCATTGAGTTTGTGTCTTTTCAACGTTTAGTTTGCTTGGTTTTGTTGTGATATAAAATCACTTAAATATTCGTCTGAGTGATATAGAAGCACCGATTGATTAATGACTACCTAACCTACGGTCGATGATTAGAGAAGTAAATCCAACTGCAATGCACGCTTAGACTGCGCATGAACGTTCAGATAACTCAATTACTGACTTTGGAAGAACGACATTGATTTTTGTTCATTTAAACTCTATCACCGTTATAAATATAATGGTGATAGAGTGTGCTTTTCTATTGCAGGTAAGTGTAATCAGGCTAAAAGTTTTTCTCCGTGAATTCGGCCAGCGAACTACGCTCCACTTCGTCAAAAATAAGCACAGAGCCATGTTCATAATTTCGATAGACATTCACAGCAGCACTAGCACCGCTCGAGGCGGCCGTTACGAACTTATCATCAATCTGAGCAAGGTTGCCAAGTACAACTGTCCGACAATTCTTACCGCCACGTGACAGCATTCCCTTCATTTGCGCACGAGTCATGTTTTGGGCCTCATCAATGATCAAAAATGCATCATCGAGCGAGCGCCCCCGGAAATAAGCCATCGATGTGAATTCAATATTGGCTTTTTCGATGATATGTTCAATAGTGGAAAAAGTGTTGTGTTCGTTGCTGTCGTCGCTGTGCATTGAAATAAGAGCGTCAGTAATACCTGCAAGCAAAGGCATCGACTTTTCTTTCAGGTCTCCGGGCAAAAAGCCAGGATCTTCGTCCATAAAATCTCGACTCCTTACGACAACAATTTTTTTGTACTTTTTCTCCTCAAGTACCTGGTGTAATGCAGCAGCAACAGCAAGAAAAGTTTTTCCGGAACCCGCAGGACCGAGCAAAATATTCAGGTCGTAATGTGGGTCTGTTAGTTGGTGCAGTGCGATAGCTTGCCTGGAATTTTTGGGGAGCACTCCCCAAATTTTTTTGTGCTTTCGGGGCAATAACTTAGTGTAAACGTGTTCAGTATTTACTTCAGATATACGACCGATATGCCCTGAACCGTCGTACCAAAACATATTTGGCTGGACTTCGTCGTTGAACAGACTGCGGTCAAGCCGGTAAACGTCACCTGAAAGTTTGAAGTCTTCATCACTTTCCAATTTAGCAAATAGATCATAATCAAATACTTGAACACCACTGTATAACAGGTCAATATCAGCAATCGAGTTGTCAACAGAAACGTCTTCTGCACTAATCCCCACTGTTCTTGCTTTCAGACGCATATTAATGTCACGTGTGACTATCGATACGGACTGGTTAAGTTTTTTTTGCAGTTGGTAAGCGTAATTGATTATGCGATTATCAGCCTCACTGCCTATACCATGCCGGAGCGATTGCTCAATTTCAATGTTTGTATCGATGCCGATGAAAAGTTTTCCCCTTTTTCCAAACTCGCTTGATGGTAGAGGAATACCATTTTCTAACTGCTCAGCATCATGCCCACTGACCAGATCTTCAAGCATGCGAATACAGACGCGAGCATCCGCACTGACACTCTTGTCCCGGCGTTCTTTCAAATTGTCGAGTTCTTCCAGCACGGTGAGGCAAATGTAGATATCATCTTCATAAGATAAAAGTGATTTGGGATCATGCACCAGAGCGGATGTGTCTAGTACACGTGGAATATTTGTCCGTGTAATCATTAAGCCACCTCTGCTAATTTTAGGTCGTTAGCTAAAGCATATTCTTTCAAGGGTAACAAATTCAAAATATTGTCAGCTGCTTTACTGTCATTTTTGTAGATTTGTGCAGATTTTCTTGTTACCAGTCGTTCAGACCAGTAAAAGCAGGCTGGTAACAATATATTTTTATATTTAAGAATAGGGTACGGTGTCAGATAATTACTGTCAATTTGTGACAAATTACCCGAACAAATCAGTTTGGTTCCCTCACCACAGCGGGTAATAATGGTTTTTAACTGCGCCGCACTTAAGTTCTGACACTCATCCAGAATAACAATGGCATTCTGAATACTACGCCCACGCATAAAGTTTACCGACTTAAACTGAATATTTGCTTTTTCCATGATGTAATTCACACTGGCGTGCGGGTGTTCATCTGTTTTATGCAACACCTCGAGCGAATCAGTAATTGCGGCCAACCAGGGTGCCATTTTTTCTTCTTCAGTCCCGGGTAAAAAGCCAATAGATTCAGCAATTTCAGGGGTATTCCGGGTGACAATCACTTTATCGTACTGGCCTTTTTCGATGACCAGCTCCAACGAGGCAGCCAGCGCTATCAGGGTTTTACCGCAACCTGCAGGGCCAGTCAGGATGACCAGATCCATTTGCGGATCTAATAACGCTTGCATCGCCATTGCCTGATAGATGTTTTTCGGATGGATCCCCCAGGCATGGCGGTGCATAAGTCGATCATAACCAAAGTCGAGAATTTTAATTTCCTGCTCAGAGATGGCCAGCACCCGCCCCGCAAAGGATTCTGCCTCGTCAATCAGATACTCATTAATATAAGCGTTCGGTAGCAACTTACGGCTGACATAATGCACCGTATCACGCCCTTCATTTTCACTGCGACACTCACCGACCTGGCTCCAGAATTCACCACTGAATTTAAAATAACCTTTGTATAAAAAGCGCACATCATCAATTAACTGATCAGTACGGTAATCTTCAACCTGCTTCAGGCCTGCACCTTTTGCTTTTAACCGCATATTAATATCTTTAGTCACCAGAATAACTTTTACCGGGCCTTTTTCTCGTTGCAGATACAGTGCGGTATTGATAATTAAGTGATCATTTTCACCACCCGGTAAGCCCGGAATTTCATCTTTAATATGATGGTCATTAATAATAAATAAGTGACCACCGCCCAGGTGCTCGGTTTGACGTGGCAGCGCTACGCCTTGCAACATTTGCTCTGGCGAGGCATCCCGAAGTACATCTTCCAGAGCCCGTATTGCAACGCGGGCATCACGGCTAACATCTTTATTGCGGTCTTTGATATGGTCCAGTTCTTCCAGCACAGTCATTGGAATAACCACATCGTGTTCTTCAAAATTTAAGAAGGCAAAGGGTTCGTGTAGCAGAATATTGGTGTCGAGAACATAGATTTTTTTTTCTTTGCTTTTTTTTCGCGCCATACGCAGCTCCTTCAAACGAGACCAGAATAACCTATAACCAGTGTTGTCTATTTCGGTTCAATGTTGCCTGATTAAGCATAGTGCAACTAAACGGCTTAACCCCGATTTATCAAAAAAATAGCTAAACAACAGTTAAAATACTTTGCGGCACTATAATGACAGTGACATGACAAACCGGCCGGCAGTACTTATTAAAGCTAAAATAAAACATAATGGCAGATGCAGTTTTATTGATTTACTAGTACCATGGCGCCCCAATTTTGTGAGGGTAACTGTGATATGAATTTTGCTTTGGGACAACGCTGGATTAGCGACACTGAGTCTGATCTGGGTTTAGGAACCCTTGTGGCAATCGAGGGCCGGATGCTGACGGTTTTATTTCCTGCCTCTGGTGAAACACGTCATTATGCCCAGAGCGAAGCACCGCTGACCCGGGTTAAATTTAATATCGGCGATGAGATAAAAAGTGCTGAAGGATTCAGCCTGCGGGTAACCGATATAAACGAAGCCCATAACACCCTGGTATACAGCGGCACGCGCACAGACAGCGGTGAGTTAACCGAACTGAAAGAAACCTTCCTTGACCATTTTATCAGCTTTAATAAGCCGCAGGATCGGCTGTTTGCCGGCCAGATTGATCGCTTTGATCATTTCACCCTGCGCTATCAGGCCTTACAGCAACAACATCGCTTGCAGCAAAATGAACTGCGGGGCTTACAGGGTGGACGCATGAGCCTGATCCCGCATCAGTTGCACATTGCCAGAGAAGTGGCCAGTCGGCATGCGCCAAGGGTACTACTGGCTGATGAAGTCGGCCTGGGCAAAACCATTGAAGCCGGCCTGATTATTCATCAACAACTGCTATGTGGCCTGGCCCAAAGGGTGCTCATCGTGGTCCCGGAGTCTCTGCAACATCAATGGCTGGTTGAAATGCTACGTCGTTTCAATCTGCATTTCTCAATTTTTGACGAAGAACGTTGTCAGCAATCGCAACTGGATGTCAGCAACCCGTTTGATACTGCACAGCTTGTGCTTTGCAGCCTGGAGTTTATCAGCAGCCAGAAACAATGGCTCGAGCAGGCACAAAGCAGTGACTGGGATTTACTGGTGGTTGATGAAGCACATCATTTAAGCTGGTCAGAAAAAAATGTAAGTAAAGAATATCGCTGCATTGAAAGCCTGGCTCAGGATACGGCCGGCGTTATTTTACTGACAGCGACGCCTGACCAATTAGGTCATCAAAGCCATTTTGCCCGTCTACGATTATTAGATCCGGATCGTTTTTATGACTATCAGGCTTTTATTGATGAAGAAAAACGCTATCAGCATATTGCCGACATCGCTGATCAACTGCTGACCGCTTCACCGATTTCAGCAAAGCTGGCTGAGACATTACAGCAGCTGATCAGCGACACGGATATCAGCCCGCAGCTCGCTGAATTAGGTCAGCCTGAGCAAACAGCGCCAGCAACAGACGCGCGGCATTACCTGCTTGCCCGGCTGTTAGACCGCCATGGCACCGGCCGTATATTATTCCGGAACAGCCGAGCTTCGGTTAAAGGTTTCCCTCTTCGTCAGGCACTGCCCGTTGCAATGGATTTGCCCGAACAATATCGTAACGCTCTGAAAGTGCATCACAGCATGAATAACAATGCTGCTGTCGGTGACCTGGCAAAGGCTAACTTATTTCCTGAGCAGGTTTTTCAGGTGTTTGAGGGTAGCGCCAGTCAGTGGTGGCAGTTTGATCCGCGAATCGATTATCTGGCAGAGTTACTTAAACAACACAAACCCGAAAAATTTCTGGTGATATGTGCTGCAGCCGACACAGCGCTGGCGGTTGAAGAAGCATTGCGTCAGAAAGAAGGTATCAGAGCTGCAGTGTTCCACGAAGGCATGTCAATTGTCGAACGTGATAAGGCCGCAGCTTATTTTGCACAGCAGGATTACAGTGCTCAGGCGCTGATTTGCTCAGAGATTGGCAGTGAAGGCCGTAATTTTCAGTTTGCCCGGCATCTGGTGTTATTTGATTTACCGCTGAACCCTGATTTATTGGAGCAACGCATAGGACGGCTCGACCGTATTGGCCAGCTACACGATATTCAGTTGCATATTCCCTATTTTAAAAATAGCGCCCAGCACGTACTGCTGGATTGGTATCAGCAAAGCCTGAATGCCCTCGCGCATACCTGCCAAACGGGCCGGGTTGTCTTCGAGCACGATGCTGACGACTTATTGCAACTGCTGGCTGCCCCTGAAGCTGAGCCCGCTGCGGTGACACAGCTAATTGAGCAAAGTAAGATGCGGCACCAGCAGTTACACCAGCAATTACAGCAAGGCCGCGACAAATTGCTGGAGCTTAACTCTGCTGGCGGTGTAACTGCGCTGCAGTTAGCTGAGCAACTGGCTGACATGGATGCAGATGTGCAACTGCCGATGCTAATGTTTCAGGCATGGGACATATTGGGAGTCAATCAGGAAGACCGCTCAGATACCAGTATGGTACTGACAGCAGCTGAACATTTACGCTGCGCCTATCCGGGGCTGACAGATGATGGGGTAACCGTTACCTTTGACAGAGCCACCGCCCTTGCTCAGGAAGATATTCAGTTTTTAAGCTGGGATCATCCTATGGTAACCGGCACTCTGGATTTACTGATAAATGATAATGCCGGCAACACCTCGGTGGCATTACTGCCCAACAAAGCGCTCCCCGTTGGCAGTTATTTTGTTGAATTAATTTATCTTGTAGAAGCCAGTGCCCCCGCCAGCCTGCAAATGGGCCGCTACTTGCCCAGTACACCTTTGCGCCTGCTGCTGGACAAAACCGGTAATAACCTGGCTGCTAAAGTGCCTTTTGATAACTTCAACCGTCAGTTAAAGCCTGTCGGCAGGCAAACCGCTGCCAAACTGGCTGGTGCACTGCAAACCCTGATCCATCCCCTGCTTAGCAACAGTGAAAGCCTTGCCGGGGAGCAACTGGCGACCCTGCGTCAGACTGCACTGACAAAGATGCAAAATAGCTTACAAAGCGAGCAGCAACGATTAACGGCTCTGCAGCAAATTAACCCGCTTATCCGGCAACAGGAAATTGAAATATTGAGCAGTCAGCAACAGCAACTGACCGAGCTGATTGGTAAAGCCCGCCTGAAACTGGATGCCATCAGGATTATAGTGGTGAGTCACGATTAGCATGAGCTTACTTCAGTATCAGCCTCCGCTGTCACCCTATCTTGATATTGTTTATCAGGATGACGATATTCTGGTACTGAATAAACCCAGCGGTCTGTTGTCAGTGCCGGGTAAAGCACCAGAGCATAAAGATTGCCTGGAGTACCGGGCTAAACTGGTTTTTCCGACCGCCAGAATCGTCCACCGGCTTGATATGGCCACGTCAGGTGTGATGGTGCTGGCATTGCATGCCGATGCCCAGCGCCAGCTCAATCGCCAGTTTCAATTGCGACAAACCCAGAAAAGTTACGTCGCCCGGGTTACCGGTTGGGTTGAAGCTGATAGCGGCACTATCGATTTGCCTCTCATTTGCGACTGGCCAAACCGGCCAAAGCAAATGGTCTGTTTTGTGCGGGGTAAAGCATCCGTTACCCATTTTCAGGTGCTGGCACGCGATGGTGATACCAGCAGACTGTTATTGACACCAGTGACCGGCCGCTCACATCAGCTGCGGGTACACATGCAAATGCTTGGGCATGCAATCCTCGGTGATAAGTTTTATGCTGCTGTTGTTGACTATCATGCGGCCGATCGTTTACAGCTGCATGCTGAAACATTATTGTTGCAACATCCCACCAGTGGCGACAGTGTTATTTTCTCAGTTAAATGCCCATTTTGACTTCATTTTACAATTATTAACCTCATATTCATTTAACTGGCTTATGATATGCAGAACATAAGGTTGCCAAATAACAATTTACTGTACTATTTTTAAAAACAACAAATTTAAAATTTTGTAATAAAGATCGCAAAACAATAGCACTGCGTAACGTCTTTCTATTGTAATGCCGGATGAATCTAAGGAGATATGGATGAAATACAAATTAACTGCTATTGCTGTGTTGGCTGCACTGCCGTTTATCAGCACTCAGGCTCTGGCACAATCACCCTCTGCAGCTGAATTAGAACGCAAAGTATTTGGTTCTTTGTTTGGTGAATACTATTGGTCTCATGAAAACAAATCATTGTCAGCAGAATGGGAAAATGTTGAAGATGGCCCGGGTGTTGGTGTTGAGCTGGGCTACCGGATCGACGAAAACTGGGGTGTCAGACTGGAATATGCCAGACAGCGTTTAGATTCATTGACAGGTGGTAGTGTTGGCAATGACCGTTTTGGTGTAGACGCCATGTACCATCTGACTAACAGTAACTTCTACATCGTCGGTGGTTGGAAGCACTTCGAAGGTAATGTTGCCTCTGATGCGTTAAATGTGGGCGTGGGTTACCGTCACTTTATTCGTAATGACCTGGCATTGTTTGCTGAAGCAAACCGCTATGAAGGCATTAACAACGGCTCATGGTATGACGCCGGAATTAAGCTGGGCGCCAGCTGGATTTTTGGTGCTGACGCAGCACCCGCTCCAACTCCGGCTCCTGCACCAGCGCCTGCTCCAGCAGCACCCGCGCAGCCGGCAAAACCAGCTGATAGTGATAACGACGGTGTAATGGACAGCAATGACCGTTGCCCTAACACTGCTGCTAACCACCAGGTCGACCCTCAGGGTTGTACGGTGTTTAAAGAAGCAATGCAGCGGGTGGGTGATGTCGACGTTGAAGTGAAGTTTGGGTTTGACTCTGCTGCTGTGTCTGCCGACCAACGCTCAGAAATCATTCAGTTAGCCGCTTTCATGAAACGCTTCCCTGAATCAGAAGTGGTCATCGAAGGTCATGCATCACAACCAGGTAACGATGACTACAACATGTTATTGTCAAAACGTCGTGCAAAATCAGTCGCCGACATTTTGACCAGCGAAGGTGTTCAATCGTCACGTATTACCTCTGTTGGTTATGGTGAAACCCGTTTAAGAGTTGAAGGTAATTCAGCTGCAGCAAATGCCGCCAACCAGCGGATTGAAGCTAAAGTAACGGCAAAAGTTAAAGAACCTGTAATGCGTTAATTTTCTTACGCTTACCAAAAAACCGCCATTATTGGCGGTTTTTTTTATTGTCGCCCCAGCAGGAAGCTGTTAGTTTTAGCCGGGTAAGCCGTTACCCGAGGAACACATTATGACTATGCAAGCTATCAGCCGTTATTGCAGCGCCACTGCAGTATTAGCCTGTATCGCATTTAATCTGCAGGCCGACCAGCCTGTTACCCTGGTACAAGCAGCTCATGTCTGCACCGATGAAAGTGAAACACAGCGCCTTGCTATAAACGATCAATTACGTGAAATGGCGAAAGCACTGGCTGAATTTAAACCCACGACATTTTGTTTTATTATGCAGCCATCGCTGTCCGTTATGCTGCTGGAAGAAGGCGAAACCTACGTCAAGTTTCGTCACGATAACAAAGAATTGTATACCTTTCCTGAATATATCCATTCTGGTGATACTGGATTAAGTTTAGCTGAGGTTGGCCGATAACCAGTGTTATAACGGTTAAAGGTGAAACAACATGCTACGAAAGATGTTCTTGCTAATGTTAAGCCTGCTTGCATTGTTCCAGGCTGCAGTCGCCGCAGCGCCAACCAGGCAGCAACTCTGGCAAGCTGACTTGCAAAGGCAGTTATCTGAAACGGAACTGACCGAGCTTGCAACAGACAATGGTAGCTTCACCGCACTGCAGCGTCAGGCACTCACCAGTTACACTAAGGGCACCGCTATTTTAGTTCCCGACTGGAGCGAACACGCCGCCAGCCCAGACCAGCTGGACGCACTGCGCCACAACTTAAATGATTTCGGCTGGCACACATTATCGATAATGGCCCCAGATGCTGCGTTATATGAACTCAACCCCGCCGAATCAGATTATCAGCAACAACTGGCCGAGCGAATTGTCGCCGCAACGCGTCAGGCAGAACAACAGACAGGCAATACCATTGTTATAGCCAAAGGCAACAGTGCGGCTTTGTTGAATCAACTGTACGCCAGCGAGCAGCTTGCTGCCCCGGCGGCATTTATTATGCTGGGTGCTTTTTTAAGTGATCATCAACTAAACAGGCAGTTTGCCGGTCAAATCGCCGAGCAACGGGTGCCGACGCTGGATATTATTCATGCTCGAGATAATCGCTTTGCCAATGCAAACTTGAAATTACGACGGCAGTTGGCAGACCGAAACCTAAAAACCCAATATCGGCAACGGCAGCTAACAGGTACCTACTATGATGCTGATGTTCATGCGTGGGTGTTAAAAGAAATTACTGGCTGGTTACACAGCATCGGCCTGTAACATCGCTTAATGGCGATTTTTCAACAACTCATATGCTGCCTGAATTTCCTGAGTCTGTCGTTTAGCCACCTCCAGCATCGATGACGGCACACCTTTTGCCATCAGTTTGTCCGGGTGATGCTGCGACATCAGTTTACGATAGGCTCGTTTTAACTCTTTTTCACTACAACTATCCTGTACACCAAGTACATTACAAGCATCCCGGATAGCATCAGCAGCTGGCTGATGATTATTATGCTGACTGAAACGCTGCTGGGCCCGATATGTGGCTAACAGTTGTTCAAACTGACGCCGAGGGATGGCCAGCTGCTGTGCAATTTGCTGCAACAGCATAAATTGCTCGTTACTCATCTTGCCATCCACATTGGCAATCCCAAGCTGGATCTCGATAAAGTACTGCAATACATCACTTTGTTGCCGGTATTGCTGATAAAACTGCTGTAACTGAGTAATCAGTGGAAAACTGCTGACTTTGCCGTCGCGAAAAGCAGCCTGAGCCTCTTGTTGTTGCAGCTCGGTCAGCCCGAGTTGCTGCATAAACTGTCTGGCCTGGCGTATGTGCGACGGTGTAACCACTCCGGTTGCCTTGGCGATGTGCCCCATGGTGGCAAACGTTGTGTACATAAACAGCCCTTGCTGCTCATCCTGTCCCTGAAAAGCCTGACGAAACCTGGCGAAACTGCCAGCCATTTTGATATCAAACCAATGTCCTACTATCAGGCCAATAAATAGTCCAGGCAATCGCAGTAAGGCTAAACCAAACAAGACGCCAAGTATTTTACCCCACAAATTACTTTCCTCATTGGCCAAACACTATCTTTTCATCACCCTTAAACCATGCTAATTAACCAGCAGCAGCTTAAAATGAGCACTATATCGGATTAGCAGGAAATCTAAAATTGATTTATCATAGCCCGCTTAGTACATATTAACTGACATTGGCTGTGGAGCAGAGAATAACGGATGAAGGCATGGTTTACTGGCGTCGCTATCACGAGTTTTTTTTGCTGGCAGCTGCAGGCAGACGAACCTGTCATCAAGATGTGTTATCAACCATTGACACAACCACCTGAACTAAAGAATTTAAACCCCACTGATAACAGCGTCAGAATTAGCTCCAATCTGGCCGATCTCAGTGGCAACCATACAGCCTTGTTTAGCGGTGATGTCAGAATTACGTACCGGGATACCCTTTTAAGCGCGCCGGATGCCCGGGTTAGTCGTGATGAACAGCGCATTGTTGCTGAGGGCGGCATTGAATATTTTAACAGTAGCCTTAAAGTATCAGCCAGTGAGTTTAATGCCGATACCATCAACGATGTCGCGCGCATCAGCGACGCCAACTACCAGTTTCTTGCTCAGGCCGGACGCGGCTATGCCAGAACACTTTTTGCCAGTCCACAACGGATAACACTCAACAACGCACTCTTTACGACCTGCCCAATCGCAGATAACAGCTGGGCACTGCACGCCAGTGATATCAATATTAAAGCCGATGACGGCTGGGGCTCTGCCCGCAATGCGGTTTTTAAAATTAAAGATATCCCGGTATTTTATTTGCCCTATCTGACATTTCCGGTAAATGAGCAGCGCAAAAGCGGTTTACTGTTGCCTAAGATTAGTAGCTCACAATTATTGGGGCTGGATATAGAGTTACCTTACTATGTTAATCTGGCTGAAAACTATGACATGACGTTGACACCACGTTATATGAGTAAAAGAGGTACTCAACTCAAATCTGAGTTCCGCTATCTGACCGCAGCGCATCAGGGTGTCGCACAATTGGAATATCTTGGTTCAGATGGTGACAAACCAGCAGACTTTGGTAGCCGTTACCTTGGTCACCTCAGTCATCGCTCAGATTTTGGCCCCAACTGGCGAGGTTATATCGACTTTACGGATGTTAGCGATGATGCGTATTTAACTGAACTGGGATCGGACTACACTAATCAGAGTGACACTCAGCTTTATCGTGAGGCTACTCTCGCGCACTATGGTGATTTGGTAAACAGTACAATCAGGCTGCAGGGCTTTGAAATTCTTGGTAACTTTACAGATGCATACAAAACACTGCCAGAAATACAATTACACTCTGCCAAGCCTGTATCGTTACTCAACCCGCTACAGCTGGTTTGGCAAGCTAGCTATGCGCATTTTAAAAATGATACGGCGTTAGTTCATACCGCAAACCGTCTACACCTTGAGCCGACATTGCGATTGCCCTTTGTTACGCCCGCTCTTGAGTTTACTGCTGAAGCAAGCATGTTGTATACCTACTATCAGCAGGATACACAAGCAACTAACACTGTAATTGCAGAAACGGTGCAGCGGGCACTACCAAAAGTACGCCTCTATAGCCGATTAAACCTGGAACGGGAATATGACTGGTTTGGTGAAGCGGGTTTACAAACCTTTGAACCACAAATTCAGTATCTTTACATCCCCTATCGCCAGCAAAACCAGATAGGTTTATATGATACCACCCGGCTGCAGGATGACTACTACGGCTTGTTCCGGCAAAATCGTTTTTCCGGCATCGACAGAATCAACGAAGCCAATCAGCTGACAGTTGGCTGGACTACTCGTTTCTACGATAACGTAGACAATGAGCTATTCCGCTTTAGTCTTGGCCAGATATTTTTTCTGCAAGATCCGGTACAAACCTCAGATAACCTGACAGACAACCAGACAGCTACTGACTCAATGCTAGCTGCAGAGATGATCTGGCACTGGTACCGTAAATGGTATTTCAGCGCCGCAACGCAGTATGATATTGACGGCGAACAACTTGTCAAAAGTAATGCTAGCCTGGATTACCGTGGCAGCGAGAATACGTTGCTGCAATTGAACCATCGATACAGCCGCGCGGTCTCAGGCTTGGAGATACAGCAGTTGGGGGTATTAGGGACTGTACCGCTGGCGAAAAACTGGCAACTGATTGCCAGTTACTATCGTGATCTGACAAATCATCGTATGATAGATGCCAATTTTGGCGTGCAATATGAATCATGCTGCTGGGCTGTCAGGCTGGTAGCGCGACGACATATCGTGGCGAACCTCGACACCAATATTGATAACGCCTTGCAATTTGGTGAACTGGACAGCGGTCTCAGTTTACAGTTTGTGTTGAAAGGCTTTGGTGACAAAGCAGGTTTTGGCGTGTCAGACATGTTATCTAATGGCGTGTTTGGCTATCGTCGCCCGTATTTACTAACTAATTAGTGTAGGAATTTATGAAGTTACAGCAAGTTTTCTGTCTGGCTTTTATTGGCTGCCTTAGTTTTTCAGCGGTAGCAGCTGAAAAAGAAATTGATCGGGTAGCAGCCATTGTTGACAACAGTGTGGTTTTGCAAAGTGATATTGACGATGTGGTTAGCCGGGTAAAACGTAACGCTCAGGCTCAGGGACAAACCTTACCTTCTGATCAGGCACTGCAGACGCAGGCTACTGAGCGTCTTATTTTAACCAGCCTGCAATTGCAACTCGCTGAACGAATGGGCTTGCAAATCAGTGATGCACAATTGGATGACACCATTCGAAACATCGCCCAGGGCGAAAACCTTAGCTTAGACGCCTTCCGGCTTAAAGTGGAGGAAGAAGAAGGTGATTACCAACGCTTTCGTGAAAAATTACGGGAAGAAATCATCACCAATGAAGTCATGCGTGGCAGTGTGCAGCGGCGCATCTACATTAGCCCACAAGAAGTGGATAGCTTGTTAAAGCTGATGGAAGAACAAGGGGCCGTTAGCGAAGAGTATAATCTGGGACACATTCTTATCGCAATACCAAGTCAGGCAACACCATCAGATATCAGCGATGCCAAGGACAGAGCAGATAAAGTGATGGAGTTATTACAAAATGGCAGTGATTTCCGACGCATTGCGATTGCTTCATCATCAGGCGGTAAAGCACTGGAAGGCGGCGAACTGGGTTTTATGAATATTAATGAAATGCCAACCCTGTTTTCAGAGAGCATCCGTGCCAAGAAAAAAGGTGATCTGGTCGGCCCGATGCGCTCTGGCGCGGGTTTTCACATTCTGACTATTTTCGACATTCGTGGTGAAAACGTGGCTGAAATTCAGGAAGTTAAATCACGCCATATTCTGATTAAGCCGTCAATCATTCTCAGTGAAGAACGCGCCCGTACGATGCTGAGCGATTTTGTGACTAAATTGCGCTCTGACGAAGCAGACTTTGCTGAGCTGGCCAAAGCACATTCTGAAGATCCAGGCTCTAAAATGAATGGGGGTGATCTGGGCTGGAGTGAGCCACAGGTTTTTGTACCGGCCTTTCGTGACACTTTGCTCCGCTTGCAACCGGGCGAAATCAGTGAGCCATTCCGTACCGAACATGGCTGGCATGTGGCTCAGGTGCTCGATAAGCGCGTGGTAGATGCGACTGCAGATAAAAAACGCGAGCAGGTTTACCGGATGATCTATAACCGCCGTTTCAATGAAGAATCAGCTAATTTTCTCAAAGAAATACGCGATGAGGCCTTTATTGATGTGCTGCCGGAGAGTTAAATGACCCTGCGAATTGCCATTACGCCTGGTGAACCGGCAGGAATTGGTCCTGATTTGGTTGTTGCGCTAGCACAGCAGGACTGGCCGGTTGAACTGGTAGTATGTGGCAACGCACAGCTACTGCAGGAGCGGGCTGAGTTGCTTGGAATACCCTTGCAACTGCTCCCCTACAATAATGATGAACCGCCAAAGCCACAGGCTAAAGGAACGCTGACCGTCGCAGATTTTTCGCTGACTGAACCGGTGCAAGCCGGATTGCTCAATGTTGCTAATGGTCAGTATGTAGTCGATACGCTGCAATTTGCCGGCGCACATGCAATAAAAGGCGATTTCGCGGCCATAGTTACCGGCCCGGTTCATAAAGGAATTATCAATAAAGCAGGCATTCCTTTTAGTGGCCATACCGAGTTTTTTGCCCATCAATCAAACACGCCTTATGTGGTCATGATGCTGGCAACTGAGGGACTGAGAGTTGCACTTGCGACTACGCATATTCCTCTGGCTTACGTAGCCAAAGCGATTACCCGTGATCGCCTGCTTAAGGTGATCACTATTTTGCACAAAGATTTACAGCAAAAGTTTGCTATCGCCAATCCACGTATCTACGTTTGTGGCTTAAATCCGCACGCTGGTGAAGATGGTCACCTTGGCCGCGAAGAGTTAGATATTATTATCCCGGCCCTGGATGAACTGCGGGCAGACAATATCGATTTAGTAGGACCGTTACCTGCTGATACATTGTTTCAGCCAAAATATCTGAATGATGCCGATGCCGTGCTGGCAATGTATCATGACCAGGGTTTACCAGTACTGAAATACAAAGGCTTTGGCCGCTCTGTCAACATTAGTCTTGGCCTGCCCCTTATCCGCACATCGGTAGATCATGGTACAGCATTGGACCTAGCAGGCAGTGGTCACGCAGATCCGGGTAGTTTATTTCATGCGGTCAGACAAGCGATTACTCTGGCCCAACAAGCGAATTAATATATGACTGACAATGTCCACCAGGGCCATCGCGCCCGTAAGCGATTTGGCCAGAATTTCTTACATGATCCCCATGTTATTGGCCGGATTGTTAAAGCAATAGCCCCCAAGCCAACTGATGTTCTGGTCGAAATTGGTCCTGGCCTTGGTGCCTTAACAGAGCCGGTTGCCGACGAGGCAGGTAAGCTGATCGTAGTAGAATTGGACCGTGACCTGGCTGAACGCTTGCGCCAGCATCCTACGCTGGCAGACAAACTGACCGTGTACCAAGCCGACGCAATGAAGTTTGACTTTGCTGCTCTGTTACAACCGGGCCAAAAGCTCAAAATCTTCGGTAATCTGCCGTACAATATTTCTACCCCGTTACTGTTTCACCTGTTTGAATTTGCTGATCACATCAGCAATATGCACTTTATGCTGCAAAAAGAAGTGGTACAGCGCATGACAGCAAGCCATGGTAGTAAAGCTTTTGGCCGTCTGAGCGTGATGACGCAGTATTACTGCCAGGCAATTCCGGTTGTTGAAGTAGGCCCCGGAGCATTTAAACCTGCACCAAAAGTCGATTCTGCGGTAGTGAGGTTGTTACCCTACCCTATCGCAGAACGTGCTAAAGTTGATCCTGCAGTATTAAACAGAGTCTGTTTAGAAGCGTTTAATCAACGCCGCAAGACACTGCGTAATGGCTTCAGCAATTTCGCTACTGCAGAGCAAATCAGTGCCTTAGGGATAGATCCAACAATCCGGCCAGAGCAATTGCCCGTCAGTGGCTTTGTTAAAGTAGCGCAATGGCTGGCCGCGCAGGAAAATCAAGATGTCTAACAACGATGATATTACAATAAAAGTCGATAATTTTTATCTTGGCGCCCAATCGGATCCAACAGAAAATCGCTTTGTTTTTGCCTACACTATAACCATTGAAAACCGCAGTGCAGAACAGGTGAAGTTACTGAAACGGTATTGGCTGATCACCGATGCTAACGGCAAACAAGCAGAGGTGTATGGTGATGGTGTCGTTGGTGAGCAACCCGAGTTGGCACCGGGTTGCAGTTATAGCTACACCAGCGGCGCAGTGCTTGAAACGCCGGTCGGCACTATGCAGGGGCATTATGAAATGATAGACAGCAACAAACAGTCATTTAATGCCGCAATCCCGGTATTCCGCCTGGCAATGCCTAACATCCTTAACTAATGGCCACTTACGTTATTGGAGATGTTCAGGGTTGCTTCGACCCCCTGCGTCGCCTTTTGCAACACATCGGGTTTAAGCCTGAACATGACCAACTGTGGTTTTGTGGTGATCTGATTGCCAGGGGACCTGACTCTTTACCCACATTAAATTTTATTAAGTCACTGGGAGACAGTGCCAAATGTGTGTTGGGCAATCATGACCTACATTTCCTGGCGAGCCAATTTGGTTACAGCACCATTAAGGCTGGCGATAAACTGCAGCACCTGCAACACGCTAACAACCTGACTGAGTTAACAGACTGGCTGCTGCAAATGCCATTGATTCATTCCAGTGCCAATAAGCAATATATGATGGTGCATGCCGGGCTGGCGCCCCAGTGGTCATTAACCGAGGCCACTTTGGCGGCCGACGCAGTTTGCCGCCAATTAAAGCATCATCCGGAGCAAATTTTTGCTATTATGTACGGCGATGAACCAGTGTGCTGGCATGCTGCGCAAACGGAGCAGCAGCAGTGGCGGTTTACCATAAATGCGTGTACCCGGATGCGCTTTTGTCATACAGATGGCACCCTGAGTTTGCAAGATAAAGGTAACCCGACACAACAAAACAGTCTGGTTCCGTGGTATGAATTCTGGCGGGCGAAACCACATCCGGATCTGTTTTTCGGACATTGGGCGGCATTAAATGGTTATAGCCCGATAAAAGATATTCATGCCTTAGATACGGGCTGTGTCTGGGGTAACACCCTAACCGCTTATTGTATAGAGCGCCAGCAACGATATTGTGTTGCAGGCTTAACATAAACGCTTGTGTAATACCTGAACAGATTGTAATTGCGAGTCTTGTTTCACCGTATATCTTAAGCTAAGGTGCTAACTTAAGGCACATAAAGTGGGAGTTATTATGAAGTTAACCGTAGCTTTACGGGTTATTGGTGGCTTTGCCATTATTTCTCTGTTATTGCTGATTATTGGCGTAACTGCTTATGTCAGTCTCAACAATATAAGTAACGCCACTACTGAAGTAAATGAAGTTTCCATTCCGGCACTGGAAAGTAGTGCCACTATGAAAACAGAATTTGTGACAATGAGCCGCGCAAGTTTGCAGGGGTTTTATGCCACGACCTTAGAGCAAACTGCAGCAGTTAATCAGCGCTTTAACGAGCGTCAGGCTGTTTACAATAAAGCAGCAGACACCCTTCATAATGCTATACAACAACATGCAGAACTGAAAGCCGGTTCAGAGCAAGTCAGTGAAACCTATCGCAGCTTTATTGAAGCCAGTACCAACTTGCAGCGCAGGTTGGACGCCAATATTCGTTTGCGCAGCAACATTGCAAGTCAAATTGGTGATTTGGAATTCAGTGCCGATGATATGGCCTCGCTCATTCTGGATTTTACTGATGTCCGTGATGTACAGCGTCGGTTTCCCGCTGCTTACCAGGCAGCAACCGTGATAGAAACTGGCATTAATACCCTTATTAACAACGTTATTGATTTAAACCGCACTGAAACAGATACGACGGTAGCCACGGTCAGCAACGAAATCGCTTTTCGGCTGCAAGAGCTACGTGAGCAAGTTGCTGTTATTCAGCAGGAAGCAGGCAGCGCCGTTTCAATGACGGCTGATATTGCTGATAAAATACAACAAATTTCCGGTTTCCTGGAAGGCAGTAGTGGCATCCCGGCACTAAAAGTGCAACTGCTGGCCGGAGCAGCTGATGCGCAGGCACAATTAGCAACAGCCAATGAGTTAACCCAAACAGGTATGGATCGCCTGAATACGTTACTGAATTTAACCAGAGCAGCCGCAGGCGAAATTGAACAAAATGCGGCTTCAGGAGTAAGCAACGCTATTACCTGGATCTTTATTGTGGTGGTAATTTCTATTTTGCTTTCGATCATTATCGCTACGGTAACCGTGCGGCGTATTGTTAAACCACTGGCTGAAGTTAATACCATGCTGGGTGTTGTCGCATCCGGTGATTTAACCAAAACCCTCGATGCATCTTCTAATGATGAGTTTGGCGAACTGGCCCGTAACCTGAACAAAGTAGTTGGCAATCTGCAGCAACTTATTCAGGGCATTATTTCCCGCTCTACTCAATTAGCGGCAGCATCTGAGCAAACCTCAGCTATTACAGTACAGACTACACAGGCCATTCGCGAGCAAAAATCTCAGGTTACTCAGGCTGCTACTGCTACCACTGAAATGAGCAGTACGTCACAAGGTGTGTTACAGAGCTCAAATGATGCTTTAGCTGAAATTAAAAACGCGGATAAAGAAGCTGAGCGGGTTAAAGGCATTTCGATTGAGAACAAGAGCACCATTATTCAGCTGTCAAAAGAAGTTGAGCAAGCTTCGGTTGTAATTAATAAGCTGCATAAAGACAGTGCCTCTATTGGTAGTATCCTTGATGTTATACGCGGCATTGCAGAACAAACTAACTTACTGGCATTAAATGCAGCTATTGAAGCAGCACGCGCTGGTGAGCAAGGTCGGGGTTTTGCGGTAGTAGCTGATGAAGTTCGGTCGCTGGCGAGCAAAACTCAGGCTTCTACCCAGGAAATTCAGGCAATGATCCAGGTATTGCAAACTGGCGCACAGGCTGCTGTTGAAGCCATGAGCAAAGGTAAAAAACAAGCGGAAAACTGCGTTACACAAACTGAAGTGGCGACATCAGCACTGGACTCAATTACGCATGCTGTCCATCTGGCACATGATATGAGCGAGCAAATCTCTGATGCAGCAAAAGAGCAAAATCAGGTGTCTAATGAAATTAGTCAGTTGCTTGAATCAATTGTTGCTATCGCAGAGGAGACCGCCTCAGGTGCAGAACAAACATCCGACTCCAGCCATGAAGTAGCCAGGCTGGCAGAGGAACTGCGCCAATCGGTTGAGCAATTCCGGGTATAATCAGGCCGCAACTGGTACAAATAAAAAATCCGCTGAATCAGCGGATTTTTTTATTGCAGGTAATAAAGTTTAATCACCTTCACCAGCACGGTCTTTTAATGCAGCCAATAACGGTGAATCGGTAAAGCCATTGCTTTCAGCCCACGCGATATCTCCGGAATCTGCAACCTGAGATCCTGGCAGCTGCCGGACAATAAACTCACCGACGTCAGGGGCATTGCTTCTGAATGCATGACGGATTAAAGGTTCGCCATTACAAACTACGCCATCATATATATTTCGTAAGCGCAGACGGTAGTCACTGAGTACTTTGCGTAAACGGTTTCTATCGTTAGCCGCCACGTAGTCACACATAGACGCTGCTAATTGCTGATCTGCCACCACAGCGGGCGACATAACAACAGCTGCACTTAAGGCGGCTGTGCATAATAAAGTGGGCACCAATCTCATTTACTACTCCTCAGCTGGAACGATTACAAGCATCTTAGCAATATGTCGTTACCTGTGCAAACACCGCTAGCAAGTTAACAACGCTCTAAAGTAATAAAGCGATATGGATAGGGATTACGGTCATCTGCGCTATTGCGCTGTTCACTACAAATACGCCAGTCGGCTGCAGCATGATAATCCGGAAAAAATGCATCGCCGGCAGTAGTTAGTTCAATTTCTGTCAGGTATAACGTATTGGCCAGTGGCAGGCACTGCCGGTAAATTTCACCGCCGCCAATCACCATAACCTCATCATCTTGCTTCGAAAGAGTTACCTGTGCCGCTGCTAACGCCTGTTCAACACAGACAAACCATTCAGCACCAAGCGTTTGGGCAGGAATGGTCCGGCTTATTACCAGGTTACGCCGCCCCGGCAAAGGCCGCCCAATCGATTCAAATGTTTTTCGCCCCATAATAACCGGCTTACCCAGTGTAACCGCTTTAAAATGCTTGAGATCTGCCGGTAAATGCCAGGGCATCTGGTTATCTTTGCCAATAACACGGTTATTGGCCATCGCCGCTATCATGGCTATTTTCATGTACTACCTTAGCGCTGATAAATAACTTCGACGTCGTAATCATCGTCATCAAAGTCGTCATCATCGTCCAGATCATCTGTTAATTCACTGGCCGCGTCATCATGATAATCATCCCACTTAAAGTGAACAGGGTCGGCAATTTCAGCATCTTCCTGTTCTGCAGGTAATTCTTCTATGTAGCTCAATATATCAGCAGCCAGCCGCTCGGTATTAGTACGAGCAGCAGCTGAAATTTTAAATACCGGGCCTTGCCAGTCCAGTGCGGTGACCACCTCAGAGATAGTTTGTTCCAGCTCATCATCCAACACTAAGTCCAGCTTGTTAAACACCAGCCAGCGCGGTTTGGCGGCTAATTTTTTGCTGTACTTATGCAGTTCCTGGATAATTGTTTTTGCATTCTCCGCTGGATCAGAACCATCTGCTGGCAGTACATCAATAACGTGCAACAGCAAACTACACCGTTCAAGATGCTTTAAAAACTGAATACCTAAACCGGCTCCTTCAGCAGCGCCTTCAATTAACCCCGGAATATCAGCAATAACAAAAGAACGATGAGTCTCTACCCTGACCACACCCAGATTTGGCACTAAGGTAGTAAAGGGGTAATCAGCTACTTTAGGTTTGGCTGCTGAAACCGAGCGAATAAGGGTTGATTTACCTGCGTTTGGCAACCCCAGCAAACCTACATCTGCTAGCAACAGGAGTTCGAGACGTAAGTTGCGAACCTCACCGGGGGTACCATTGGTTTTTTTCCGTGGCGCCCGGTTGGTGCTGCTGGCAAAGCGGGCATTACCTAAACCATGCCAGCCCCCTTTGGCAACCATCAGTCGCTGACCATTGGTAGTTAAATCACCGATCACTTCGTCAGTATCAATGTCTACCGCCCGAGTACCTACCGGCACCTGCAATTCTAAATCACTGCCTCGCTTGCCGGTACAATTAACACTGCCACCATTCTGACCACGCTCAGCACTGGGATACTTTTCAAACTGAAAATCGATCAGAGTATTCAGGTTCTCATCAGCAACCAGGTACACGTCACCACCATCTCCACCATCGCCGCCATTGGGGCCGCCTTTAGAGATAAATTTTTCGCGTAAAAAACTGATAATGCCGTTACCGCCATCGCCGGCTTCAACCCGGATTATCGCTTCATCTACAAACTTCATGTGTTGTGTCCTGATCCACTTTAAAAACATCGGCGCATGCCGCAGCCGCTAAGTATAACCTATGTGGTTATCACCGGAGAAAATTTATAAAAAAACCCCGCACCAGGCGGGGTTTTTTCAGTATTTGTCGCTTATTCGCTAACGATGCTAACGAATTTACGGTTGTACTCGCCTTTCACTTCAAACTTCACTTTACCTTCGGTTAAAGCGAATAAAGTGTGGTCTTTACCGATACCCACGTTGCTGCCAGCGTGGAATTTAGTACCACGTTGGCGCACGATGATGCTACCAGCTAATACCGACTCACCACCAAAACGCTTAACACCTAAACGTTTAGACTCTGAATCGCGACCGTTACGAGTGCTACCTACACCTTTCTTACTTGCCATGTGTCGATACTCCTGTTACGCGCTGATGCTGGTAATTTTAACTTCAGTAAACCACTGACGGTGACCCATCTGTTTACGTGAATGTTTACGACGACGGAATTTAACGATTTTAAGCTTATCGCCACGGCCATGATTGACCACTTCCGCTACTACCTTGCCACCTTCAACTAAAGGGGCACCAATGCTGATTTCTTCGCCATTGGCGATCATCAGCGGGATAAATTCAATCGTTGCGCCGGTTTCTAAGTCTAGTTTTTCTAGACGAAGCGTTTGACCTTCCGTCACACGGTGTTGTTTGCCACCACTTTGGAAAACCGCGTACATAGTTAACTCCGTACAAAAGCCACGCCTACGCTCTGCACTATTGGCATCAGGGGCGTGTTTAATTCAAATCACAGGGCGCGAATTGTACGCAATTTCAAAGATAGCCGCAAGCACAATTATGAAAAAGATCATGGGATGATGAAAAGGATCGAGATTCCCTTTATGCCAGCACTGACAATAGTGTAGAATTGCTGCCATTCTCAGGGTTTAGCAGTTGTTTTTTCATGACGCTTGACGACATCCGCCAACTCAGCGACGCTGATATGGCCGCAGTAAACCAGCATATCTTTTCCCAGTTAACGTCAGACGTCGCGCTGATTAATCAATTGGGTATCTATATCGTTAATAGCGGTGGTAAGCGCTTGCGCCCATTGCTGGCAGTATTGGCGGCAAGAGCTTTGGGTTACCAGGGCAATAAGCACCTCAGTGTTGCGGCGATTATAGAGTTTATCCATACATCCACCTTACTGCACGACGATGTGGTTGATGAATCTACCCTGCGCCGCGGGAAACAAACAGCTAATGCGGTATTCGGCAACCAGGCCAGCGTATTGGTGGGCGACTTTTTATATAGCCGCTCATTCCAGATGATGGTTGCGCTGGATGATATGCGCATCATGCAAATTCTGGCCGATGCCACCAATGTTATCGCTGAAGGCGAAGTGTTGCAGCTGATGAACGTTAATGATCCGGACACCAGTGAGCAAAACTATATGCAGGTCATTTACTGCAAAACGGCCAAACTGTTTGAAGCCGCGACCCAGCTGTCAGCGATTATTGCAGAACAACCTGAAGCTGTCGTGAACAGCATGAAACTTTATGGTATGCATTTAGGCACGGCATTTCAGTTAATTGATGACGTGCTGGATTATCAGGCCGATGCTGCTGAACTGGGTAAAAATATCGGTGATGATTTGGCTGAAGGCAAACCTACTCTGCCATTAATCCATGCCCTGAAACATGGCACCGCCTCTCAGCAGAAGCTTATCCGCAGTGCCATTACAGAGGGTAATGGTATGGCCAACCTGAATGACATTCTGGCGGCAATGGAGCAAACCAACGCCTTTGGCTATACCCGCGCTATTGCTGAGCAGGAAGCTGAAAAAGCCCGGCAGGCGCTGGACATTATTCCGGCATCACCTTATAAGCAGGCATTAATTGCATTAGCAGATATGGCCGTATCCCGCAGTCATTGATGCTTTGTCAGCTGCATGTAATAAAAAAGGCGCTAACAGCGCCTTTTTTGCTTTGCGAACGTTTTGATAAATAGTGCTTAGTTGTTTTTCACAAACTCTTCGCCAAGCGTAATGTCGGCTTTTAAGGTGCCTAACATATCGTTCATGGCTTTTTGTTCAAAACTACTCAATGTGCCAATTGGCAGTAACTTCTCTACCCCATTCTTGCCCAGTACCAGTGGTTGCGCAAAGAAACGGGCGTGTTCACCCTCACCTTCCACATAAGCGTATTCTGTGATTGCTTCGCCTTGTAAACCTTTGATCAGCGAAATACAGAAACGGGCTGCAGCCTGTCCCATCGACAAGGTTGCTGAACCGCCACCCGCTTTAGCTTCAACAACTTCAGTACCGGCATTCTGAATACGAACGGTTAGTGACGATACTTCTTCATCACTGAAACTGACGCCCGCTACCTGAGACAATAAAGGTAAAATAGTGGTACCACTGTGGCCACCAATCACTGGAATAGTTAATTCAGTCGGGTTTTTACCTTTTAACTCACCAACAAAGGTTTCCGCCCGGATCACATCCAGTGTGGTCACACCGAATAAACGACGTGGGTCGTAAGTACCTGCTTTTTTGAATACGTCAGCCGCAATTGCAACGGTCGTATTCACTGGATTGGTAATAATACCCACCAGCGCTTTAGGGCATTGCTGCACGATAGCTTCTGCCAGCGTTTTTACCACACCGGCATTAATGTTGAATAAGTCAGAACGGTCCATCCCTGGTTTGCGCGGCATACCCGCTGGGATCATGACAATATCCGCACCCACCAGAGCATCGTTTAAATTCTCTTTGCCATAACCTTTTACAGTTACCGCAGTCGGGATATGGCTTAAATCAACCGCTACGCCCGGCGTTACCGGCGCTAAATCGTATAAAGCAAGATCGGTACCCGCAGGTAAGTCCAGTTTCAATAATAACGACAATGCCTGGCCAATACCGCCGGCAGCACCTAATACGGCTACTTTCATGATTCTCTCCATATGTCAGGGTAAGATAAAACGCGCCAACAATACTGAACTGACGCAATAATTACAAACAGCTTAAGCCTAAAGTCTAACCATTTTAGCGAATTTTCGTCTTGTTTACCTGACAAACTGTACTGATCAGCCGAATTTGTTACTATTAGCAGGCATTCAACTACAAGAACAAACACCATGACCAAACAATCGAAACAGGAAGCCTTAATCCAGGCCTTTAAAGCAATACTGAAAACAGAAAGTTTTGGCTCGCAAAGTGAAATTGTCGACGCGCTGAAAAATGAGGGCTTTGATAACGTCAGTCAGTCTAAAGTATCTCGTATGCTCAGTAAGTACGGAGCAGTAAGAACCCGCAATGCCCGACAGGAAATGGTTTATACCCTGCCACCGGAGCTCGGCGTCCCCACAACCAAAAGCCCGCTACGTCAATTGGTACTGGATATTGAACACAATGACGTGATGATTATCATTCGGACCAGCCCGGGTGCAGCTCAACTCATTGCCCGCCTGCTGGACTCGGTTGGTAAAGCGGAAGGCGTTCTGGGTACAATTGCCGGCGACGATACAATATTTATTGCCCCAATCAGCGTTAAGAATATTAATTTTACCCTGGGGAAAGTCACTGAGCTGTTTGAAAAAGTCTGATTAGCTGTTGCCGGTACGAGAGGCCATCTCCAGAAAGCTGAGCGATGGTGCAAAAAAAGCAGCACATAAGTCGGTATGACAATAGTCGAACAATGCGTCGTACTGGTTTTCCGGCAACTGTTCAGCTGACGGCTGGCCAAGCTGAAACGCAAATTGCCGGCTAAAAGTGCCGGGTTCGGCCGAATAGCTTAAACTGAGCAGGCCCTGACTGTTTTGCTCAGCAAATGGCATGTTTTGCATCACCAACTGCGGCAGGTTATCGGGCTGACCTAATCGACACATCAAGGCATGGCTATTTGTTTGTAACAATGGCGATGGTAGTAGTGTTCCCTCTATTTTACTGATGCCCATAATCTCTTCCTGCTGGCTGACCTCCAGCTGCTGCCAGTGGCGCGTATCATAATGCCAGCGTTGAAAATGCAGGTAACTACCCGCTGCAAATACAGGTTGCGTTGTCGCATCAACTAACGCCAACTGCCGCTTCCGGCTGCCTTTAGGATTATGCGGTACGTCAATAAAGCCGGTCAGGTCACGGCCGTCCAGATATCGAAAGCCTTGCAGTATCTCCAGCAAATCGACACTGGATTTTAGTAACTGAATAATTTGCTGGCAGGCAATAAAATTTACATCAAGCCGGTCAGAGCGGACGTGAATAAATAAATCAGCCCACACTTCAGCCAGCGCCAGATTGTTATTGGTTACCTCAGGGAAAGGTTGTAAACCTAAAGGCCGCGCCCCCGGATACAGGGTATCCCAGTAATCGGCACCTATTGCCACAACACCTGTCAGCTGAGCCTCTGAAAAATGTTCAGACAACCGGGCCAGCAATAATGGGATCCTTGCCAGTTTTTGTCGTAATGCCGCTTCCTGACCTTCCAGCGCATTTAATAATAAATAGCTGGCATGTAAATTAGCCTCAGCGCATATTCCCAGTTGTTCTCTTGCCATTACCGTCCCTGAATCCCGATGTTAACTACAGAAAATTTCGTCAGTTGCTACTATAGCAAGGCGAACACCTTATTCCAGTGTGAGATATATCTCACAAAAAGGTGGGTTTAAACGCTATTTTCTGCTGACCATAAAACCAATAATAAGCATAAACTATTGATTTATAACAACTCCAGACAAATATCATCACTTTACAATATTATTACAGCAGGTTTATTTCTGAAAGCTGCAAGCTGACAGCCGTGTTTAGTTGCATAATAGCTTCGTCAACGGATGACAGCTGACAGGAAGTCAGTCAGATTTGCAGGAAGCAAATCAACGCTAGGATAGCACAAGGAAGATTAAAGGACACGCCCCGGGACGGGCACGAAATATCAGGACGATATTGCAGGATGCAGTGCCAGGATGGCCGTTTTGCTTGCTTCACATGCGCAGAACAACAGGGATGAAACAGGAGCACTCAGGATGAGTGTACTATTACAAGGTAGTAATAGTTAAGGATAGCAGGACCCGGCAAGAAGCCGTTGGACACTCCGGGATGGAGCCAGGGATGACTTACTCAGGAAGAGTAACAGTACGGATTAGCTGAAACAGAACCGAAAGTGGCCGCGCAGTTTGCGGCCTTTCGCTTTTCTGGCCCACAGAAAGTTTCACCCTCGACGCTCTAGCCGTCACTTGTTACTAAAAAATCATATACCCAAAGTAATTGACGCTGCAGTGAGGCGACAAGTAAGCGAATGCCCATGAGCATAGCTTGCCTATGTGATTGGGCCGGGCGAGCGAAGTCAACAAAGCTGCATCGTTAAGTACGACGTGTATAAAAAAACCCCGCAGCTATTACCACGGGGCGTCAGACTATAAGACAAAGGACAAGGATAGACGTAGTTTGGTGGTTAAGTTCAGCTGGCTGATACACCACCTGTGATTACAGGTATTGCATCGCCAGCCCGCTCCCGGGAAGTCCCACCGGCCCTCCCCAGGCTGCTTACTTTACCGACGAGACAAACTCAGGATAGGCTTCAATGCCACACTCTGAGGCGTCAACGCCTTCATACTCTGCTTGCTCACTTACCCGGATACCCATCGCCAGTTTCAGCACATACCAGACAATTAAGCTGCAACCGAATACCCAAACAAAAATCGTTGCTGCACCTGCTAACTGACCAATAAAGCTGGTGCCTTCTTTGGTCAACGGTACCAACAACAGGCCCAACAAACCTACTACACCGTGCACAGAAATAGCACCTACCGGGTCGTCAATCTTCAGTTTATCCAGGCCAATAATGGACAGCACGACCAACACACCACCAACAGCTCCAAATAAGGTTGCCTGCAGTGCCGTGGGTGTAGATGGTTCGGCAGTAATGGCCACTAAGCCGGCTAAAGCACCGTTTAATGCCATGGTTAAATCAGCTTTGCGAAACAGCACCACTGACAGGATTAACGCAGCAACCGCGCCAGCGGCAGCAGCAGCATTGGTATTCAGGAAAACCACAGCGACCGCATTAGCGTTACTGATATCACCCAGTTTTAATACCGAGCCACCGTTAAAGCCGAACCAGCCCATCCAAAGCACCAGCGTACCTAGTGTTGCCAGTGGCATATTGGCGCCAGGAATCGCATTAATTTTACCATCTTTACTGTACTTACCTTTGCGCGCTCCAAGCAGTAACACTCCGGCTAGCGCGGCAGACGCACCGGCCATATGCACAATACCAGAGCCGGCAAAGTCAGAGAAACCAAAGTCATCACCCAGTGAGAACAAGCCAAATACCGCATTACCACCCCAGGTCCACGAACCTTCCATCGGGTAAATAAAGCCAGTCATCACTACAGCAAAAGCTAAAAACGCCCATAGCTTCATCCGCTCAGCTACTGCGCCGGAGACAATTGACATGGCGGTAGCGACAAACACCACCTGAAAGAAGAAGTCAGAGGCTGTTGAGTAAACCGCGCCCCCGGTGAAGCCATCTTCGCGCTCAGCAAAGCTGGTCAGGGTTGCATCTACATCAACGGCATTAATACCGCTTAAGAAGAAGTCGCCACCATACATAAAGGCATAACCGCACACCATGTACATAATGCAGGCAATAGAATATAGCGCGACGTTTTTAGTCAGAATTTCTGTAGTATTTTTTGAGCGCACCAGGCCGGCTTCCAGCATCGAAAACCCAGCCGCCATCCACATTACTAATACTCCGCAAATCAGGAAGTAGAAGGTGTCCATGGCATATTGTAAGTGAAAAATTTGTTCTTGCATGACAGGGCTCCTTATATCGCTTCAGCGTCGGCTTCGCCGGTACGGATCCGTACCGCACGTTCCAGCTCGTAAACAAAAATCTTACCGTCGCCAATGCGGCCAGTGTGAGCAGCTTGCTGAATAGCTTCCAGCAACCGATCAACCTGATCGTCCAGCACGGCAATTTCCAGTTTTACTTTAGGCAGGAAATCGACCTGATATTCGGCACCGCGATATAATTCGGTATGCCCCTTCTGACGGCCAAAGCCTTTTACTTCGGTAACCGTTAAACCTTCTACCCCAATGTCTGCAATAGCTTCGCGAACATCGTCCAGTTTAAACGGCTTGATGATGGCACAAACAAGCTTCATGATGGTTTCCTTATGTACTAATCTTCTGCGATTGCATCAAATACAAGAAAACCTTGTGCCACTTTTAAAATTTAGATAATTTACAATGATTTACGTTTTTTAATTAAATTTCACCCAAGTGTTATGCCCTATAATGGTGCAGCGTTTCCCGCTGACTGTGCAGAATAAAATGCTAATGCCCGACTATTGCAGCCATGGTAATTACGACTATGCTTAGCATCAGATAAACACAACATTCGTTGCCATTGCACCCAAGGTTTTAATATGTACTTGGCTTTCAGACTCTGTAGCGTAATCCTGCCTGTCGTGCTGGCTCTGTTGTCCCTGCCACTTAATGCATCCCAATGGCGTGAGATGCCAACTGCCGCACGATTTACCAGAATTGATATTGAACAAGGTTTATCTCAAACCACAGTGACATCTCTTGCCCAGGACCACGCAGGCAATATCTGGATAGGTACTCAGGGTGGGTTGAATCGTTATGATGGCTTCGCTATCAAGGTTTTCAGGCCAGAGGAAAAACTCAGTCAGTCACTCAGCGATAACTTTGTCACCTCGTTGCTGGTTGATAAGCAGGGGATGCTTTGGGTTGGCACACTTAACGGCCTGAATTACTTTAATCCGGCACTGGGTACCTTTGAAAATATCAGCCTGGCACCCGCCGGCAAAGGTACCGAGCCGTTAGTGCTGGATCTGCATCTGGATCACCAGCAACGGCTCTGGGTTGGCACTAATCAGGGATTGGTTATGCAAGGCCCCACCAGCCAGCATGTACAGTGGTATGGCGATCCGCAGCATATTACTGCTTTATCGGCAGATTCGGCAGGCAACCTGTGGCTGGGCACGCCACGCGGTCTGATCCGATTCGACCCCAACAGCCAGCAGTTCAGTTCAGACAGTAACTTTCCCTATCGCGATGCATCGATTATGACGCTGTATCATGATAGTGCTGACAGATTATGGGTCGGGTTGGAACGCGAAGGTTTATTGATGCAGGAACCTGGTTCTGACACCTGGATCAGGCTTGAAATAACCAGCTATAACAACAATATGAGCAGCCGGGAAATTCGTAGCATAACCATGGATGACCATGGCGATATCTGGGTAGGCACCCAGCATGGGTTAAGCCGTCTGGCTCAGAAAGACGGTCGCTGGCAACAACAGGTGTCATACCATCATCAACGGAATAACCCTGCCAGCCTTGGCAATGGTAAAGTTGCTTCATTGCTGCAGGATAAAGACGGCAGTATCTGGGTTGGTACCTGGAATGGCGGTGTATCCCGCCTTAACCTGGCAAATAACCTGTTTGTCAGTATCAGCCACGATTTAGCATTAATGGATATTGCCAGAAATCCTGCCACCATCAGCCTGGCGAGCATGAACAGTTCAATATGGGCGGGAACGGCGGATGGCCTATTTACGCTGGACCTCGCCACCGCAGACTTTCACCTTGCAGCGCAAACCAATAAAGGCTTTACTTTTTATTGCAGCCTGCAGCGACCAGATGAAATATGGTTTGGTCATGGTCAGGGAGTCATTGCGGTAAATTCTCAAACGGGGGAATACCGCCACTCAGCTTTGCCCTCAGCCATACCTCCCGGTCCGGTACGCCGCCTTTGGAGTGCAGATGACCATCTGTGGCTGGCCATCGACCAGTTTGGTCTGGTCATTATTAACGAACTGAATCAAACCCTGGTTGCGCAACATCCCTTCAGTCGTGCCATTACATTTATCCGGCCAGTAGGTCAGCATTTTATTCTGGTTGGCTCATACAGTGGATTATCCTGGTTCAATGCTGCAGACGGTAGTCTGATTTATGAACACAAGCTGGTATCCGCCGACAATAACCCACTACCGGCATTACCATCAGCGCCAATGGCATATTTGCAAAGCAGCGATAACCGGCATTGGCTGGCGACAAATGGCACCGGCCTGCTGGAGATATTGATGCCTGAGCCAATTGACGATCCAGCCAGGGTTCACTTTAAACAATACTCAGAGGCCGAGGGTCTGGCGAGCGGGCAACTTAAGGCTGCGGAGCTCGACCAGGCTGGCAATATCTGGTTAAGCAGCGCCTTTGGTATTTCAGTTTTCAATCCTGAAACAAGCCATTTCCGCAACTATGGTTTTCAGCATGGTACGCTGCGTCGCGATTATATTAACGGTTCCAGCACTGTCATGGCCGATGGCACTATCGTATTTGGTGGCATGGATGGCTTTACGGTGTTTCAGCCACAGCATGTGTTGGCCTACACTGCCGGACCGGTTGCTGTTCCAGCCATCCTGGCAGTCGAGGTCAACGGGCAGGATACAGCTTTACCTGATGGCGAATTGATCATTCCGGCGGGCGATAGCCGGGGCTTTCAAGTTGAGTATTCTACCCGTGAATTTATTGAAACGGCCCAGGTAAGGTTTCAGTACCGGCTTGACCCGGTCAGTGCCGACTGGATCAGCCAGGATGCTGCCGGGCGCAGCGCCAGCTTTGAGCGGTTGCCTCCTGGCACCTATCAGTTCCGGTTACGGGCGGGGTTGGCTCAGTCAGGCTGGAGCGACGAAACTGCGCTTAAGGTAACGGTATTGCCATGGTGGTGGGAGACCTGGCTGGCAAGAATTTTACTGATGACTATTCTGCTTACCCTGATACTTGGCGCACATTTGCTCCGGTTAAAACATCTTCGTAAACAACAGGAGGAAATGGCCTGGCTTGTTGAACAACGTACCGAGGCGCTGAATGAGCGTACCCGGGCCCTGAAGGAATCAAAAGATAAAGCCGAACAAACACTTATTCAGCTTGAATCAACCGTAAAAGAGCTGGTTCGCACTGAGAAAATGGCGGCGTTAGGCCAGCTCGTTGCCGGGGTGGCGCATGAGGTCAATACCCCATTGGGCATTGCTTTAACCGCCAATAGTGTGGTTACCGAAGAAAGCCAGTTACTACAGAAAATACTGGCCAGCGGCAATATTCGCCGCCAGGAGCTGGACAATTATCTGAGTAAATTAGTCCAGGCCGGGCAGTTGCTTGATAATAACTTACAGCGCGCCGCACAGCTGGTCGCCAATTTTAAGCAAGTTTCAGTTGATCTTACCGCAGACAACCAGCGTCGGTTTAATCTTGCCAGGTATCTGGATGAATTGCTCGACAGCTTAAGCCTGATGTGGCGCAACCGGAAGATAAGGCTGCAAATGGACTGCCCGGATAATATTGAGATGGACAGCTTTCCAGGCACCATTGGCCAGATAGTCACTAACTTTACCCAGAACGCCGTGGTGCACGGGTTTAAAGACCGGGAAAGCGGAGAGATAACCATTCAGTGCCGCATGCAGGATGAACTGGTCGAAATGGTATTTGCCGACAACGGAGCCGGGATTGACAGCGAGTTTATCGAACGGATATTTGATCCCTTCTTTACCACTAATCGTCACCAGGGTGGCACCGGCCTGGGCTTACATATTGTATTCAATCTTATCACCCAGAAACTGGGGGGCAGTGTTAAAGTCAGCAGTACCCCCGGTGAAGGTACCCGCTTTACCCTGTTACTGCCATTAAAAGTGCTACAAAGCTAATCTGCCAGAAATTGCTGCCATTGTATTAGGAGTTTAATTAAATCTTCCAGGCCGCACTGGCTGGTCATGCCCTGCTGGTCCAGCTGCAAATCTTCTTCAGCCAGGGCTTGTTGCTGGCCGGTTTGATCGTCAGCACTGTCATAAAACAGCGTGTTGTGGCTCAGGGTCACCTCGCTATTTTCAACCTCCAGCAAAAATTCCCGGCCCTGATACTGGAAACTTTGTTGAGGTTTTAACGAACGTAGTTGTTGCAAAAATGGCGTATAAGCTGCTGCCTGCTGGCCAAATTCGTCCAGCAAAAAACGGCCCAGTACTTCATGCTCACCAGAGAGTCTGATGCTGAACTGCTGGGTAGTGCGATCAAAAATAAAGTCGTATTCCATACTTTTCCATTTATAAAAAAGGCCTGCATAAGCAGGCCTTTACTAACTCAATTTTATTTACACCGCTTGCTGGATAATCACGTTATCTGCTTTTTTGGTGTACTGTGGCATCTGATGGAAGTTCAGGTACCGGTAAGTGTCTGCTGCAGTAGCATCAATTTGCTTCGCATATTCCAGATACTCGGCTACCGTTGGCAACTTACCGATGATAGACGCGACCGCCGCCAGTTCCGCTGAAGCTAAGTACACGTTAGCGCCCTGACCTAACCGGTTCGGGAAATTACGGGTAGAAGTAGACACTACCGTTGAATTTTCCGCTACCCGTGCCTGGTTACCCATACACAGTGAACAGCCTGGCATTTCAGTACGGGCACCTACTTTACCGAAAATGCTGTAGTAGCCTTCTTCAGTTAGCTGCGCCTGATCCATCTTGGTTGGCGGGGCAATCCACAAACGGGTTGGCAACTGGCCTTTGTATTTATCCAGTAGTTTACCCGCAGCACGGAAGTGACCGATGTTGGTCATACAAGAACCGATAAACACTTCGTCAATCTTGTCGCCAGCCACTTCAGACAGTAAGCGTGCATCATCCGGATCGTTCGGTGCACACAGTACCGGCTCTTTAATATCAGCCAGGTCAATTTCGATAATTTCGCTGTATTCGGCATCGGCATCGGCAGCCATTAACTGCGGATCTTTCAGCCAGGCTTGCATCGCCTGAACACGACGTTCAATCGTGCGCACATCGCCATAGCCCTCAGAAATCATCCATTTCAGCATAACAATGTTTGATTCTAAGTACTCAGCAATAGACGCATCAGACAGCTTAATAGTACAACCGGCCGCTGAACGCTCGGCTGAGGCATCTGACAATTCAAAGGCCTGCTCTACCGTTAAGTTTGGTAAGCCTTCTATTTCCAGAATACGGCCAGAGAAAATGTTTTTCTTGCCTTTCTTATCAACGGTTAACAAGCCTTTCTGAATCGCCATGTACGGGATAGCGTGCACTAAGTCGCGCAAGGTAATACCTGGCTGCATTTCACCTTTAAAGCGCACTAATACCGACTCTGGCATATCCAGCGGCATAACGCCGGTTGCAGCGGCAAACGCCACCAAGCCAGAACCGGCCGGGAATGAAATACCAATCGGGAAGCGGGTGTGCGAGTCGCCGCCGGTACCGACGGTATCAGGCAGCAACATCCGGTTTAACCAGCTGTGAATGATGCCATCACCCGGACGCAACGCAACGCCGCCACGGTTCATAATAAAGTCTGGCAGGGTGTGATGGGTATCGACGTCTACCGGCTTAGGATAAGCAGCAGTATGACAGAAAGACTGCATGGTTAAATCGGCTGAGAAACCTAAACAGGCTAAGTCTTTTAGCTCGTCGCGGGTCATCGGGCCGGTAGTATCTTGCGAGCCTACAGTGGTCATTTTCGGCTCACAATAGGTGCCCGGACGAATACCGGTTACGCCGCACGCTTTACCAACCATTTTCTGAGCCAGGGTAAAGCCTTTGCCTGAGTCGGTTTTAGGCAGTGGCCGACGGAATTTATCAGACGGGCCTTCACCTAAAAACTCACGGGCACGATCGGTTAAACCACGACCAATGATTAACGGAATACGGCCACCGGCGCGCACTTCGTCAATTAATACATCGGTTGCCAGGCTAAATTCAGCCAGCACTTCATCCGTGCCATGACGGACTACTTTGCCTTCGAATGGCAGAATATCAATGACATCGCCCATTTCCAGCTTGTTTACATCAACTTCAATCGGCAATGCGCCAGAGTCTTCCATGGTATTGAAGAAGATAGGGGCAATTTTGCCACCTAACACAAAACCACCACCACGCTTATTAGGCACGTATGGGATGTCATCACCCATAAACCACAGCACAGAGTTAGTGGCAGATTTACGTGAAGAGCCGGTACCAACAACGTCACCAACGTAAGCCAGCGGGAAGCCTTTTTTATTCAGCTCATCTAATTGTTTAATTGGTCCAACAGTACCTGCTTGATCCGGGTTAATGCCTTCACGGGCATTTTTCAGCATGGCTAAGGCATGCAAAGGAATATCCGGCCGTGACCAGGCGTCCGGCGCCGGTGATAAATCATCAGTGTTGGTCTCGCCAGACACTTTAAACACCGTAACGGTAATCTTTTCCGCTAGCGCTGGCTTGCTTTCAAACCACTCGGCGTCAGCCCAGCTTTGCACCACTTGTTTGGCGTGGGCATTGCCAGCATCGGCTTTTTCGGTCACGTCGTGGAATGCATCAAAAATAAGCAGAGTATGTGACAGGGCTTTAGCGGCAATGGGTGCCAGCTTAGCGTCGTCTAACAGGCTGATTAACGGCTGGATGTTATAACCACCCATCATGGTGCCTAACAGTTCAGTGGCGCGCTCAGCGCTGATCAGACTGCAGCTCGCGTCACCTTTGGTAAGTGCGGCTAAAAAGCCGGCTTTAACATAAGCGGCTTCATCTACCCCAGGTGGTACCCGGTTAATCAATAAATCTAACAGCGTATCTTCTTCGCCTTTTGGCGGGTTTTTTAACAGTTCAACTAAGGCGGCTACCTGCTCGGCATTGAGCGGTTTTGGCGGGATACCTTGCGCTGCGCGCTCGGCCACATGTTCGCGATATTGTTGTAGCACAGTATGATCCTCTTGGTCGTTGCCGGCAGTCTTGCTACTGCGGCGTCATTCTTAGAATGAATGGGCGCGATTATATGAAAATTCGGGCCAAATTGACATCGGGCCGTTAACCACGCCACTTATAGTGGGTATAAATGGCATGAATATGAAACCGGATGTTATATATTCTTCGTTATAGTGGTCAGACCTCGCGAGTCAACTAATCAAGTCTTGCAGCAGAGGTTAGAATCCCGATCTGGGCGCCACAGAGTGTCTGAACAAATGCGCAAGCATTTGTGAGTTGCTGTGGCGAGCCAGGGCGGGAATTGTAACCGGCAGCATATCACCTGACTACAGGTCACTCATATACAAAAAAGGCTGAACACCTAAGTGCTCAGCCTGTGCATTATAACAGATTTTCCTTACCCTAAGGATTTCATCATTACCAGATTTTAACGCGTTGTTCTGGCGCGATATACATCGCGTCGCCTTCCTTAATATCGAAGGCCGGGTAAAACTCAGGGATGTTTGGTAACACGCCAATGACCCGGTAATGCGCCGGCGAATGAGGGCCGGTGCTTAACTGGCGACGCAGCGCTTCTTCGCGAAACTTAGTACGCCATACCTGGGCCCAGCTGATAAAGAACCGCTGTTCACCGGTAAAGCCATCCATTACCGGCGCTTCTTTACCTTCCAGCGATAATTTATAGGCTTTCAGTGCCACCGTCATACCGCCTAAATCGCCGATGTTTTCACCCAGGGCAACCGCACCATTTACGTTAACGCCTGGTAGTGGTTCAAACTTGTTGTACTGGCCAATTAACTTGGCACCACGCGCCTGGAACTGGCCTTTGTCCTGCTCAGTCCACCAGTTACGCAAATTGCCATCACCATCGTATTTTGCACCTTGATCGTCAAAACCATGGCCAATTTCATGGCCGATAACGCCACCGATACCGCCATAGTTTACCGCATCGTCCGCATCCATATTAAAGAATGGCGGTTGCAGAATTGCTGCCGGGAACACAATTTCATTATTTACCGGGTTGTAATAGGCATTAACAGTTTGCGGCGTCATAAACCACTCGCCTTTATCAATAGGCTGACCTAATTTCGCCACCATCTGATCGTAACCCCAGTGACTGGCACGGATAAAGTTACCGACTAAATCGTCCGCTTTAATGTCTAAGGCAGAATAGTCTTTCCACTTATCAGGGTACCCAATTTTCGGCGTGAACTTGCTCAGCTTCTCCTGCGCGGCGACTTTAGTTTCTTCGGTCATCCACTCCAACTCGTTAATTGACAGCTCATAGGCTTTAATCAGGTTGGCTACCAACTCTTCCATCCGTGCTTTGGCTTCAGGCGTAAAATGACGTTCCACATACAGCTTGCCTGTCAGCTCGCCTAACACCTGATCTGCTGCATCTACTGCCCGCTTCCAGCGGGGTTGCTGCTGTTCAGTGCCGCTCAGGGTTGTGCCATAAAAGGCAAAACGACGGTCAGCAAAGTTGCTGCTCAGCTTGTCTGCATAGCCATGAATGGTTTTCAGGCTTAAATAATCCTGCCAGCTTTGTAAGTCTGTCGCGGCCAGTACTTTGGCAAAACCGTCGAAGTAACTTGGCTGGCGAACAATAATGTCAGCGACTTCAGCAAGCTTAACTTCGCTCGCAAAAACTGCCCAGTCAAAGCTACCCATGCTGTTGTTCAGCTCAGATGCCGCCATTTTGTTGTAAGTTTTATCGGCATTACGGTTGTCTAAACGGGTCCAGTGGTGTTCGGCCAGGGCTTTTTCCAGGGCAAACACCCGCTCGGCAGCTGCCGCAGCATCATCATTGCCGGCCATGCTGAACATATCGGTTAAGTAGGCTTTATAGTCTGCAATCAGTTTTACGGACTTTTCGTCGTCGTTAAAATAGTAATCACGATCTGGCAGGCCTAAGCCGCCCTGGCTAAGGTATACCGCGTATTCAGTTGAATTTTTCGCGTCGTTATTGATAAACCAGCCGAATGGGATAGCGATACCATCGCGCTGCAGACGGGCAAACAACTCAGGTAACTGTTCTTTGTTTTCCAGTGAGCTGATAGCATCTAATTGCGGCTGCAGCGGGTTTAAACCCAGCTTTTCAATCGTCGCTTCGTCCATAAAGCTGTTATAGAAATGCCCTAACTTCTGTTCATCCGAGCCTGCTTTTAAATCTGTGCGCGCTGACACTTCATCAATAATGGCTTTAACGGCCTGTTGTGAATTGTCATTCAGAATATGGAACGAGCCGTAAGACGCTTTGTCAGCCGGAATATCGGTTTCCGCCAGCCATTTACCGTTCACAGCCAAAAAGAAGTCTTCGCTAAACTTTACAGCGGGGTCAAAGTACTGACTATCAACACCAGATACCCGGGGTGCCTGCTGCTGCGCGACTACCGGCTCACTGGTTTGCTTAGGAGCAGGTTCGCTGCATGCGGTTAAACCTAAAGCCAGCGCTACACTGGCGGCAATAATACTGGTTTTTTTCATAAATTGTTCCTAAAATACGGGGATGAAACACGGTTATAGTTATTATGTCGGCGCTATCTTAGCGCTGTCGTCAATCAAAGCCAAATATCTGCCAGCAGCAAGTTGTAACAGAATATATGAGCCAGACCGGGCGTGTTTAATTACACTCATAACATCTGGGATGACGCGGACAACTATTGCCCCGGGCACAAATTAATTGTGCTGGCTTTTGCAGGCTGCGGGCTACCCAGTTTATGTTCAGAATATTGGCCACACTGGTTAGTGAGGTCTGAATCGCTTTAGGCACCCTGGCACCACCAACACTATTAATACATAGTTGCTTAAGTTCACTGGCCATCGCATCGGCATCCACCCCCTGTGCTAACAATGCCGGATTAAGATCAATCCCGGCGCACAATACATGGTTATTGCCGGCTAAATCACTGACTTTAGTAGATTCGCAGCAGTAAATACGTGGCTTGCCATTTACATCAAGTAGCGACAACTGCGCGCTACTGGCCACGCCATCAACATCAAACATCCGGAACACCGCCCAGTGCTGGCAAGGGTCTTCGACCTGACGCATATTACCCCACGGCAACGGTATACCATTGCCGCGATATACCGCTTTGAGTTTGCCCGGGGTATAAGCATCAAAATAATGCCAATGCGTATAAGGTGACACCGCCGTCATCCGCCGCATTGCCACCGATGCTGACACTCCCGCTTGTTGATGGCTGCTGATTTCGTAACCCTGGCGGTCCAGCAACTGACGAAAGGGTAACTTGGGGCACAGCAGGGCGCCGGCAAAAAAACTGGATTCAAAATCGCGCCAGGCATGCAGAATGTCCTGCGGTTGTACCGCGGTCGATTGCGACATCTCATCATCATGCGTGCCCCCCACCGTCATACTGCTTTTCACCCCGTCTTTATTGTGCAAAACCGTATGACCAATATGCACTGCCAACTCATATTTTAAGCGGGTTGGAAATTGCTGTAGCAGCCGGTTTAAATGCAACGTATCAGGTGGGGTGAAAAAAGACGTCGAGACGTTTTTTGACAGTACACCCAGCTCATCCAGCAGCTCTTTTGGCGGCTCAGTAAACCAGCTGATTTTTAAGCCCAGCTGCTGCACTATTGCCATCAGTTCTTCCACGCTGAGTGGCATCCGCTTCTGGCCAATTTCTTCTGCCGCCCGCTCCAGCTCCGGAAAATGGTTTTGATGGTGCTCCTGATGTGCTCTGATAAGTAACTGGGCAAACTGTTTGCCGCTGGTACCGGTTTGCGACAGCATTTCTGGTATCGCAATTTGCAAAATGTCGTTAGAAAACAAAAAACCCGGCTCTAAGGCCATGCCACTAATCCCACCGCGGCTGCCTTTTTGTGGCGTGAGATCCTGCTCGTTATCTTCACCATCTAAAAACCAGTCAAGGTCCTTTTGAAAGACTTCTGCGATAACTTCCAGCATTTCTATGCCTGGCGTGCGTTTGCCCCGCTCTATCATCGACAAATACGACACCGACGGCGCCTGCTCCGGGTTAACCCGGATACAGCGGGTAGAGAGGTCTTCCATTGTTAAGTTATTGCGTTTTCTCAGGTTTCTTATTTTAGTTCCTAAAAAATGCGACTTTCTGAGCAGGCTTTTATTTATTTTCATTTTGTAAAATTCACACTGTAAAATTTTTATTGTGAAATTATGCTGATTTTTAGCCTAGACTAGTTTTTAACCGATAGCAACAAGCTCAACAAGGACAGGTAAATAACGAAGTTGCAAAGAGCACGGCTTGCAATTCCTGCCGTGCTCGCCACAGCAACTCGCTCCTGCTGGCGCATCCGCTCAGACACTCTGTGGCTGCGCCAACAGGATTCCAAGCCTGCTTTATGAGATTTACCAATACCCGACAAAGACGAGGATACAAACATGACAACACTGGCCCCAACCCACAGCCAACACACGCCAAACCATACTGCCTGGATGGCGACCGAGCTTAGCGTAATTAATCAGCTGAATGAGCGCCATGCCAAACAAGTCATGGATTACTCAAAAGGCTTTCTGGATAAAACCTTCCCGTTAGCACAGGGCTCGCATAAAGATGTGGTCTGCTACATGGTGTATTTTCAGCACTTGCTGGCATTTTTTGCCGATGGCAGCAAAAGTGGCCTGCAAAACCCGGCCCAGTTTGTCGCACTAAGTGGCCACCGGGAAGCACCGGAATCACTGGTATTAGTAAACGAACGTCGCCACGTTGAACTGGTCTTAAACCGCCATGGCTGCAACGGTGAAAATGACTGTGCCGGGATTGATGATATTCAGCTGCAGGCTAAACAAAGTAACGAACCGTGGTTCAGTATGCTAACTGGTAAACAGGTCAGCAAAGGGTGCCAGAGTGAGAAATGCTTTACCGCGAAAGACGGCGGGCCTTATCAGGCTTGATGGTGTCTGGCGGAGTTATTAGCGCGCGTGCAGCTGATATTTTGTCAGCAACTGCTGATATCGCTCACCGCGCTTAAACTTCGCCAGCGCCTGATTAAACTGTTCACACTGTGCAGCTGATAAACCAGCCTGTATGCTAAACGCAAAATAAACCTCAACCAAATCCAGCGCAGGTTGCAGCATCACAACCTGATTAGCCGAGTGCTTCAATAATTGTGAATGGTTGACCGTATGGGCCGACGCCATGCCCAACCTGACCCGTTTACCCAGCAACATTCTAAACAGCATATGGTCTGATTCAACCACGTCAATCCTGGCGAAGTTCATCTCATCTAACGTACTGCCATAGGAAAAATGCCGTACCGTTGCCACAGGTTCATTGCCCAGGCTGGCAAAAGTGCTGTCAAACTTAAACGGGCACGGATTAGCGCACAACAGCACTATTGGATCAGTTAAATAGCTCTCTCGACTAAACTCAAAACGCTGTAACCGCTGCGGCGTTTTATAAAACACCGGGATCACATCCGCTTTGCAGGTTTCGACATGGTTAACTACCCGACTCCAGGGCAGACGCTGAAATTCCAATTGTAAATTAAGATCTGAGGCAATACTGTGCAAAGTTTCAACTGAGAATCCGGTCAGGCTATTGTCCAGCACATAGTAATAAGGAGGGTAATCTTCATCAGGTATGGCTACCCGCAATACCTGAGCATGCAGGTGAAAAAACATAAACAACAGACAGCCAAGCAAAAACAGGCAGTGAAGTTTAATTACCCGTTTTATTGTCAACATACTGGAAACGCCAGTAACCACAAGCGTAGCTCCCTGCATTTGCTATCAGCTAACTATAGCTAATGCATGGCGAACCACAATACCGCTGCTGTTAATAAAAATGGATTTAATTGGCCTTCTGAGTTAAATATATTTGGCGAGATAATAGTATCCGCACTTCAATCAAAATAATAAGAAGACAATAAATGGAAAAACCAACAAGTTACAAAAGTATCGCACAGCAACGAAAGTTCAAACTACGACTAATGATTATTGTCCTGACTGTCGTGGCATTGTTAGCAGTGGCATGGTTTAAAGGGTTAAGTTCAGAAAAAGCCGCTCGGTTGGTTGCGTCACATCAGGTTGCACAAGCAACGGTACTTAGCCTGCAGCATAAGCAGATTAAGGCAGGTAAAACAGATGAGCGGGATTTCAAAAACATTTATAGTTTGCAGTATCAATTCAACGCTAATGGGAACACTTTTGAAAAAACGCTACTGCTTACTTCTTATGACTATGAGTCGTTGCAGGGTATAGAACAATTAGAAGTATGGTATGACCCTGCCAACCCTCAGCACAATTCGACTGAAAAACTATTAAAAGCAAAAGCCAGAAGCAGTAGTTTTACCTGGCGGCTTATCTCAGCAGCGCTTTTTGTGATCCCTGCCATGCTGTTCCTGTTTAAATTTATTGCCTTCTTTTATGTACGGGAACCTAAAGGCACCCTTCCAACCGGATTTTATACCGACAGCAGCTGGTTAGATATTGAAGACAATTGTCTTGCTGCAATAGATAACAATACTTTACGGGTGGCAAAGTTTGATAAGAAAAAAGTCGACAAAGTCCAGGACTTGTATCAGTCTGCTACGCCTTTTTCAGACATCATTTCAGCCGTAAAAGCTGAAGAAACATTGGTGCCACTGCCCCAGGTAACCCTGATTGAGAGCAAACATTATGACGATCAAATAAGCCTTGAGTGGCTGGATGGTGAAGAAGAACATGACATTCGGGTCCAATTTTTATCTGTTGCAGTAAAAGAACATGCCCTGGCACAGATCAGCGCATTACTCCCGGCCAAACTAACTCTTCAGGTTATTCCAAAAACCCGTGCTCAGTCGGCCGCAGCCGGAGCTATCGGCGTCATTATTGGCGCGCTACTGGTAGCAGCTGCAATTTTTTATGAGTTTTCAGGTAAAAATCTCGATATCGTGCTGTTCGCATTCGGCGGCTTGATTTTGTATTTTGCATTGCCAGCTATGATTTCCCGGTTACTTGATCCAACCGTTGTCAAATCATGGTCAGCTGAGTCTGCCAGTTAAACATTTTAAGGCCTCCTCAACTCTATTAGAGGAGGCCTCCTGCCTCAGACACCTTAGCCCCGGCACACTGCCTTAAGTTGAGGGTGACAATGCAACAAATGCGGGATAATCAATATACCCTTCAGCACCACCGCTATAAAACAGCTCTGGCCTTGCTGCGTTAAGTTCAGCATCTTTGCTAAAACGCGCCACTAAATCAGGGTTAGCAATATAAGGCACGCCGAAGGCTACCGCATCAGCGTCGCCGCGCTCAATAATGGCGTTGGCACTGGCTTTATCGAACTGTTCATTACTAATGTAAACACCACCGAATAATTGCTTTAATTTGGGCCCCAGACTGTCATCACCCTGCGCTTCACGGGAGCAAACAAAGGCAATATTTCTTTGCCCCAACTGCTGCGCCACATAACCAAAGGTATCGCTGCGCTGAGAATCACCCATGCTATGTGCATCTGCCCGGGGCGCTAAATGCATGCCTACCCGACCCGCGCCCCACACCGATATTACTGCGTCGGTTACTTCCAGCATTAAACGCGCCCGGTTTTCAATACTGCCGCCATATTGGTCGGTACGCTGGTTGCTACCATCCTGCAGAAACTGATCCAGCAAATAACCGTTGGCACCATGAATTTCCACGCCATCAAAGCCGGCCTTTTTAGCATTCTCAGCACCCAACCGGTACGACTCGACAATGCCGGCAATCTCATCGGTTGCCAGTGCTCTGGGGGTAACAAAGGCTTTTTTCGGCCGCAGCAAACTTACATGGCCCTCGGCTGCAATAGCACTGGGTGCCACCGGCAGTTCACCGTCTAAATAATGCGGATCTGAAATACGGCCTACATGCCATAGCTGCAACATAATGCGACCACCCGCCTGGTGTACTGCCGCGGTTACTTTTTGCCAGCCTGCTACCTGTGCATCAGACCAGATACCCGGCGTATCGGGGTAACCTACCCCCATCGGCGTTACCGACGTTGCCTCGGTTATAATTAACCCGGCACTGGCCCGCTGGCGGTAATATTCAACCATCAGATCATTAGGTATTCTGTCGGTATTTGCACGACAACGGGTTAACGGCGCCATAATAATCCGGTTAGGTAATTGTAAATCTCCAACTTCTATCGGGTCGAATAAATCTGCCATGCTATATCCTGTTCGTCAGGGTTAATCAGTCTGAACTTAATTGGTCTGGTTTGTCTAGAAACAAGGGTTCCAGCGATGAATAACCAGAAGCAGCAGGTCGGTGGCCATATTTGGTTACAGTTCTTAACTTGCTGACATTCAGCCATGAAGGTATATTTCATCGCTGCTGGCCCCGCTATTTTTTCGTTACTGCCAAGGATTGTGCATGTTTAAAAAACTCGCTGCCTCCCCTGTCATCATTGCCGTTGTGCTGGCATTAGCTTTATTGCTCTGGTTACTCAGTGGTGATAACTACAGCGCAAAAAAACAGGTTCCGGCTGAACAGCAAGTACCTGAAAAACAACTGCCACTGGTCGAAACCCGATGGTCGGAAGCCGAACCGTATCAGTTAACGCAGGTTGCTCAGGGGCAGGTATTACCCTGGCGTGGTGTCAGCATTAAATCACAGCAAGCCGGCACCGTAACCGAAATACTCACTCAGCAAGGCGAGCGGGTTGCGCAAGGTGATAAGTTACTGCGCCTGTCTGACGAAGGTCGCAGCGCGTTATTAGCGCAAGCCAAAGCTAATTTAAACTTAAGGCAGGACGAGCTGGCCAGTGCACAGGCACTGAGCAAATCACAATTTGTCTCAGAAACCGAACTTACCCGCTTAAAAAGCGAGCTGGCTAAAGCCGAAGCAGAACTTGAAAGTGCCAGCCTGGCATTACAGCAAATTGAACCGGGTGCGCCGTTTGCCGGCGTGGTTGACCGCCGCCATGTTGAAGTAGGTGATGTGGTGCAGGTGGGCACCGAATTATTGCAACTGGTGCAAATCGATAAGCTGAAAGTAACCGCTCAGATCCCACAGCAACATATTAAGGCATTAACACCAGGCCAGCACGTAACGCTGCGCTTGCTTGATGGCAGAAAACTAACCGGTACGCTCAGTTTTGTCAGTTTTGCCGCAGATACCGCCACCCGCAGCTTTTACATTGAAGTAACCGTGGCTAACCCCCAGCTGCTGCGGGTTGCGGGCGGCAGTGCCACTGTTGAAGTGCAACTGACGCCGGTAGAGGCACATCTTATATCACCGGCGCTGCTTAGTCTTGATGATACCGGCAAGCTCGGGGTATCGGTGGTCGACGAACAACAACAAGTAGTGTTTTACCCGGTAGATATTTTAAGTGCTAACAACGAGGGCGCCCGGGTAACTGGCTTGCCTGATCGGGCGCGGATAATTACCCAGGGTGCCGGCTTTGTGAAAGCGGGCGACACCGTGCGGCTGGAATCTAACGCTGCCGGAGCCAAGCCATGAATGCCATTATTCAGGCCGCGATTAGCCGTAGTCGCGCCAGCTTAATGTTGCTGCTGTTTTTGTTTATCGCTGGTATTACCGCGTATCAAACAATTCCGAAAGAAGCCAACCCCGACGTGGCTATCCCGATGATGTACGTATCGATGTCACTTGATGGCATTAGCCCGGAAGATGGCGAACGCTTGTTGGTACGGCCGATGGAGCATGAACTGCGGTCTTTGGAGGGCATTAAAAAAATGACCTCGACCTCCAGCGAGGGCCATGCCTCTGTTATGTTGGAATTTGATGCCGGTTTTGATGCAGATCAGGCGCTGGCCGATGTGCGGGTTAAAGTTGATGCCGCCCGCGCCAAGTTGCCCAGTGAAGCTGACGAGCCCACGGTAAATGAAATTAATGTAGGGTTGTTTCCGGTGTTATCGGTGGGATTATCCGGCCCGGTTTCAGAAAGCCAATTGGTGTATATCGCCCGGCAACTGCAAGAGAATATTGAAGCGATACCAGAAGTGCTGGAAGTCGATATTGGCGGCGACCGGGAAGATATGCTGGAAATTGTAGTCGACCCGCAAGTACTGGAAGGCTATGGGCTGGATTATCAGCAATTATTTAGCCTGGTCTCCAATAACAACCGGTTGGTTGCTGCCGGTAGTTTAGATACTGGCGCCGGCCGTTTCGCGATGAAAGTACCGGGGGTTATTGAAAATTTAGATGACGTGTTGTCGATGCCAATTAAAGTAGATGGCGATACGGTAATTACCTTTGGCGATGTTGCTACCATAAGCCGCAGCTTTAAAGACCCGCTTGGTTTTGCCAGAATTAACGGCCAGCCGGCGGTAGTACTGGAAGTGAAAAAACGCAGCGGCGCTAATATTATTTCTACCATCGAGCAAACCAAAGCGTTGATTGACCAAGCGAGCAGCCAGTTCCCGGACGGTATGCAGATTAACTACATTATGGACCAGTCCAAAGAAGTGAAAAACATGCTGTCAGATTTGCTGAACAACGTGTTAACTGCTGTGGTGCTAGTGCTGATCCTGATTGTCGCGACCATGGGTGTTCGCTCGGCATTGCTGGTGGGTATTACTATTCCCGGCGCTTTTTTCGCCGGTATCCTGATGATCTTTGCCCTGGGCTTTACCATGAATATCATCGTGCTGTTCGCGCTTATTCTGGTTGCCGGTATGCTGGTTGATGGTGCCGTTGTGGTAAGTGAGCTGGCAGACCGTAACCTTGGCGAAGGCCAGACGCCGAAACAAGCCTGGGCCAATGCTGCCGGCCGGATGGCCTGGCCGATTATTGCCTCTACTGCCACCACCATCGTGGTGTTTATGCCACTGCTGTTCTGGCCCGGCGTGGTTGGCCAGTTTATGAAATACCTGCCGGCTACCGTCATCCTGTGCTTGCTGGCATCGTTGTTTATGGCGCTGATTTTCCTGCCCGTCATGGGCGGCATCAGCCGGGCGAAGCCAGCAACGCATCAGGTCGAAGCCAGCCGCCCGGGCAAAGCGTACCGCAGAATACTCAGCCGGCTGCTGCGCCACCCGGGCCTGACGCTGGCTGGTTTGCTGGGCGCCATGGCCATGATTTTTGTGGCATACAGTCAGTTTAACCATGGCATGGAGTTTTTCCCGGATGTCGAGCCAGAGTCTGCTCAGGTATGGGTACGGGCCAGGGGTGATATGTCCATTTATGAGAAAGACGCCTTGCTTAAACAGGTAGAGCAGCGGCTGCTGGGGTTAGCAGAAGTTAAAGCCTTGTATGCCAGATCGCTGGCCAGCAGTAGTGGCGAGTTGGCGCCTGATATAGTCGGCACTTTGCAGTTTCAGTTTATAGACTGGTTTGAACGGCGCAAAGCGGCGGCCATTCTGGATGATATGCGTAAGCTTACCGAGGATATCCCGGGTGTTATTCTGGAATTTCGTCAGCAACAGGAAGGCCCTGCCGCCGGCAAACCTATCGAGCTACAGGTCAGCAGCAGCGAGGCAGCCGCTACTGAGCAGGCCGTAAGCATCATAATCGGCCAGATGCAGCAAATGGACGGTTTCGTCGATATTGAGGATGATCGCAGCCTGCCGGGTATTGAGTGGCGAATTGAAGTCGATCGGGCAGCAGCAGCGCGCTTCGGCGCCGATGTGCTAACGGTAGGCAACGCCGTGCAAATGGTCAGTAACGGCTTATTGCTGGCTAAGTTCCGGCCTGAATATGCCAGTGATGAAGTGGATATCCGGGTCCGGTTTCCCCAGCAGTGGCGCTCGCTCAATCAACTGGGTCGGCTAACCATTCAGACGCCGCGCGGCCAGGTACCGCTAAGCAATTTTGTCGAATTGGTGCCGGCACCGAAAACCAGTATTATTAAGCGGATTGACGGTAACCGCGCAGTCACCATAAAAAGCGATTTGGCACCCGGTGCACAGGTTGGTGAACGCTTACAGGCATTGCTGGCCAGTGACATGAAACTGCCCGACAACGTTAATGTGAAAACCGCCGGTGAAAGCGCCGATCAGCAAGAGGCCATGACCTTTTTACTGGGTGCTTTCGCCACGGCCATCTTTTTAATGCTGATGATTTTGCTGGTGCAGTTTAACAGCTGGTATCAGAGCTTGCTGGTGTTATCTGCAATAGTGTTTTCAACCGCCGGGGTATTACTGGGCCTGCTGGTGAACGGCCAGAGTTTTGGTATTGTAATGGTCGGTATGGGGATCATTGGCCTGGCGGGTATTGTGGTAAATAATAATATCGTCCTGATAGACACCTTTAATCAACTGCGCGACAGCGGCATGTCGGCCACTGAAGCGGCACTGGAAACAGGCTGCCTGCGCTTGCGTCCGGTGTTACTGACGTCCATTACTACAGTGCTGGGTTTAATGCCCATGGTTCTGGCCGTTAACGTCAATCTGCTTGAGCCCAGCCTCGGCTTTGGCGCACCGTCAACCCAGTGGTGGACCCAGTTATCCAGTGCCATTGCCGGGGGGTTAACCTTTGCCACCTTGCTGACCCTGTTTTTAACACCCTGTATGTTGGTATTAGGTGAGAAGCTGCACCGCAAAATTCAGCACTGAAATACTCCACAAAAAAAAGCCCCGTCCAGGTTCGGCGGGGCGATAATGCCAGCATTAATGTCCCGCTAATTAAGGTGCTGAAGCAAGGCTTCCCAGGGTATCAGTTTCAGATTCTGGCCCTGCTCCGGCATCCGGTTACGGCCGTCCTGCACAATCAGCGCGCCTTGCTCGAACCCCGGCCCCAGAGAGCGGGTAGTAACCTCCAGGCCATCGGTTTCCGAGGCACCATCTATGCCCAGCTGTGGGTTAGTGCTTACTCTGAACCGCAAGCGCTCAGCGTAGGGCGGCGCAGCATCATAAATCAGGTAGCTGTCATTACCCTGACTGGACACTACCAGATAACTGTTGCCGTTATGCTCTGCCAGCGCAATGCCCTCGATATCATCGACCAAACGTTCACCATCGACCCGCAGAATTGCTTCGCCGCTGGCAGCGCTGTCTGCTTCAGCAGCAAAGCGCCAGATAGCCTGATCTTCTTCACCCACAAATAAAATGCCACGCTTATCATCTGCCACGCAACCTTCCGGCTGACTTGGAACCTGTAATGAACGCACCAGCTTGCCCTGCCAAGCTACGCCGTCACTGCTAATCTGATATTGCTCAATCAGGCCGGATTTATCATTTACAAACACATAGTGCTGACCGCTGGTTGCACTGTGATACAAACATAAGCCATATATTTCAGTCATGGTGGTGGCGACGTTACCTGCATTGTGTAATTTGCCCTGCCTATCAATAGCAAATAACTGCAGGCTATTGTTATCACGCAGGCTGGCCACGGCAATGTCATGCGCCTGCGCCTGCCACGGTAAGTTATAACGCACATCAACGTTATTTAACCGGCCGACAGTGAGTTGCTGCACACGCTGGCCCTGCATATTGTACACATCCAGCCCGGCGCGTTTATCTGTCGCCAGAATAAGGCTTAACCCCGGCTGGGCCGGGTGATGCCATACGGCCGGATCGTCAATGACATCGCCACGTTGCGCCGCCGCCGTAGTTTGCAGGGTAGGCATAACCTGCACCAATGGCGCCCTGTCGGAACGGGCAGGCCGTTGTGCCATTTCCGGCGTCAACGGCTGAACCGGGCTGGCATCTTCGGCGCTGACAAACAGGGTCACGCCACCGGCCTGCGACATGCTGACGGTCAGACCGGTTGCTTCAGCCAGCACTGGTACCTGCAGGGTGTTGATTAACTGGCCACTGCTGCTCATATGCAGTACCCGCCCCGGTTGTTCTTCCAGGGCCAGCAAGCTGCCATCAGCCAACAGCTGCAGCGCTTTAACTTCGCCCTGCAACTTGCCAAATGGCGCATTAACCTGAACTAAACTTCGCCCTTCATCGGCTTCCGGCTCAGCCTGATAACGCCAGATAGCCCGGTCGGCTTCGGCAATATATAAGGCACCCGTAACCGGGTCTGTGACACAGGCTGTGCTGTCGTAGGGTACATTGACTTCACGGATCACCACGGGCGTCGTCAGCCATTGCTGCTGTTGCTGTAACAGCAGCTGATCGGCGCCACCCCGGCCTCCCAGTAAAAACAAACTTAGTTGCTGGTTCTCGCTGCTTTGATAGAAGCACAGATCATCCACCACCCGGCTGCTGATTAGCTGGCGCTGCAGCAGTTGCAACGGCTCGCCGGCGCCTGGACTTAGCTGCCACAGATATAAGCTGTTGCTGTCGGCATCCATCGCCGCCAGCAGCATTTGCTCACCCAACGGCTGCAACGTCAGCCGGCTGAAATGCCCCGCTACTGATGCCAGCGGCTTTGTACCGGCGAATAGCTGCAGCATTTCAGGTGTCGTTGCCAGCTGATACTGCTGACCGCCCAGCTGAAATTCAGCATAGTGGCTGGCATTGATCTCTATTTGCGCTGCTGGTTCCGTTAACCGGGCCTGCGGTTGCTGGCAACCGGCTATCACGGCACTTAACGCCAGGCATACCGCCGTTCGGATAAACACTTTTTTAGAATATTGCATCGGCTGTTCCCGTTACCAGTTGGTGATCTGCACGCCCAGCACCACGGTGCGACCATACTGTTCATATTGGAAATTAAAAGGTTTACGGCCGGTATAGGCGTAATACGGCTCATCATTCAGATTAATAACGTTAAAATACAGCTGCATGCCGCGGCTAAAGGTCCATTTGCTGCTGAAATCCAGCTGAAGATGGTCATCCGCGTATACGTCATAGGCTGCGTCACTGACCTCGCCCACTTCGGCCAGATACTTCGATTTATAATTAGCAGCCAGGCGCAGGCTCAGGCTGTCAGTCTCGTAGCCAATACTGAGGTTAGCCGTTTTATCTGACTGACTGGGTAATGCCACTTCCCGAAGCAGTAAACTACCATCGTCAAACCATTCAATATCAGCGGCCGAGTCGGTCAGGGTCAGGTTAGCCGACAGCAACATGTTGTCCAGCGCATTACCAAAGCCTGACAGCTGGTGCACAGCATTTAATTCCAGACCATATAAATCGGCGCTACCGCCATTAACAAAGGTTTCTGCCACGGCAAAATCGGCATAGTCGCCGCGCCCGGCTAAATCGGCTTCATAAATGAAGTTATCAATTTGCTTATAAAACAACATGGCCGACAGGACGCCAAGCTTGTCGGCATAGTGCTCGATGCCCAGGTCAAAATTGTTGGACGTCAGCGCTTCTAAATCAGGGTTACCAAACGCGGCCTCAAGCTCATCATCGTCACGTTCCAGAATAAATGCCGGTGCCAGTTGCTCAAAGTTGGGTCGTACCAGGCCGGTACTGAAAGCCGCCCGGATAATACTGTTTTCTGCCAGGTTATACCGCCCCACCAGAGCTGGTAACCAGTAGCCTTCGCTGCTGCTCTGCCGGTTGGCACTGAATAGCTCAGTACTGTCATCATAGCGTGTACCAACCGCGTTGCGCTTTTCATGTTCATACCGAACGCCGCCAACCAGTTGCCAGTCAGCAAACTGCCACTGCGCCATCAGATAACCGGCACTGATATCTTCATCTACCTGATAATCATTAATTTGTGATTCAACCTCGTCAACAAAATCAGCCCGGTTCAGCCCGGCAACCAACTGATATATACTGCCGCTGCTAACGGCAGGGCCTAATGTACTGAGGCTATAATCCACCGTGCCAGCTGCGTAATCACTCATACTGAGGGCGTTAATTCCTAAATCTTCGAAATCTTCAAACAGCCAGACATCTTCAGCTGCGGTTTTTTCACGCTGACTGAATTTAATACCGGCTTTCAGCTGCCAGGTAGCGTTGCCTCTGTTCACTTCCCGGTTAATATCAAACTTAATATTGCGCTCGGTTTCTTTGGTATAGGTATCACCCATTTCAACTTCTTTCAGGTCATACCCCTCTGCCAGGTAGGCATCAGCGGGTGCCGTCAGCCGTAATATGCTGTTGCCGGTAAAGCCTACCCCGGCATCAAACGACTGCTCAAAGTCGGCTGCTGCTATGTTAAACGGCGTGTCTTCATCTGCTTTACTGGCACCGGCTTCCAGTTGCCATTCCCAGTGGCCGGCAACCTGACGGGTACCCACCACCAGCGCAGCGATACTCTGGGTTTCTTCGCGCTGTTTTAATGAGCGCAGTAACTCAGCTTCACCACTGGCCCCCGCGAATTGCGGATCGGCAAATTCAACCACCAGTCCCTGACGCTCCTCGGTGTCACTGAAGCGGCTATACAGACTACGCAGGTAATATTCGTTATTGCTACCAGGGCGGTAATCAAGGTTCAGTGCCAGTCCCAGCCGCTCACGACTGATGGTGTAGTCACGCAGTTCAAATTCTTCCAGGCCTTCGTCAAAATCCCAGCTGCCGCCAGTCTCCACGTTTTCTGAGCCAAATTTGCGTTCAGCTAAACTGGCGGCAATGGCAATACCCAGGCTATCGGCTTCACCGCCTGCATTCAGTATTTTGCTGAATACGCCCGACACTTTCGGGCTGGTTCTGGACTGTTGTTCGTTGTAACCCGCCTCTGCGGTAAACGAATAAAAGTCATTGCTGCGGTCAAAAGCTGACAAGCTCTTTATTTCGACGGTGCCGCCCAGCGAGCCGGCTGGCATATCCGGGGTCAGGGTTTTATTCACTTCTACCGACTCCAGCAAGTCAGACGGAATAACGTCCAGGGCAACGGCCCGTCGTCCGGCTTCCGGTGCAGCCAGCGAAGTACCATTGTAGGTTACCGCATTATAATCCGGTGCCAGACCGCGCACCCGGATAAAACGACCTTCGCCCTGATCCCGCTCTACTGACAAGCCGGCTAAACGCTGCAGTGCTTCACTGACATTACTGTCGGGAAACTGGCCCATCTCATCAGTACTGGCCACAGTAACAATGCCGGCAGCATTGCGCTGCCGGTTCAGCGCTTTACTCAGGGCACCAAACTGGCCCCGCACTTCAATATGCTCTATCTGATCAGTTTCAGTCGCTGCAAGCAATGGCGCAGTTAACGCACCACAGGCCAGGGTAATGGCAGTTGCCAACAAGGTACGGGGATAGTAAGACTTCATTAGTTGCTCTCAGTTCACGGCTAATAATTGCCATCAATATTGCCGCGGCTGTGTGACAAAATGCCGTTTCTCCAGACGATACTCTGAGCTGTTAAGACCCGGGTCTTCACCGTCCAAACCGGTGCCCATTTGGCCAATACCTGTCATCCGGCTGTCATACTGGCAGCGGAAAATTGGTCTTATTTGATTGGGTCCGCTGACTATGTGGCAACATCACCGCTATAAAATACTGTTTAGTGCGCTATTGCTGTTAAGTGGCTTAGTACTGGCCGTCAATACCGGCAATGCCAAGCCCGGCAACGAGCTCGACTGGCTGGATGTATTGGGCGAAGGCACCACCTTGCTGGTAGCGTGTGGCTGGTTAGGATTAATTATCGGCAGCCGTCCGGCGGGGCGGGTAACTGAGTGGCTGTATTATGGCAGCCTGCTGTTGGTGTTCTCTTACTTCCTTGACTTGCTGGATGAATTTATCCGCTATCCTGAGCACCTGCGTCTGATGAGCTGGCTGGAATCATTGCCCGCGCCGGTGGGTATGTTAATTCTGACATATGGCTTAGTTGGCTGGCACCGTGAACAACGGGCAATTAACCGTCAATTACGTGGCCGCGAACTCTATTTGCGCGATCATCAGCTGATAGACCCATTAACGCAGCTGTATGGGATGGAGTATTTACAGGCCGTCTTGCAACGCGAAATTGAATTGCATCAAAGCCAGCATAAAAGTCTGAGTATGCTGGTACTGGATATCAATAATTTCAGCGGCTTTAACCGTCGCTTTGGCGTGGCGGCGGGCGACGTCTACCTGAGCAAATTAAGCGAATTACTGAGTAATCAGCTGCGGCACAGCGATGTGGTCTGTCGTTACGCCGGCGATCGGTTTATCGCGCTGCTGCCTGCGACCGCACTGCCACAAGCACACATTATGGTTCAGCATCTGCGGCAACAGCTGGTGCAAATGGCTGCTAATAATGACGAACCTGAACTGACAATCCAGGCAATGGCGGTGCAGCAAGGCTGTGCGAAAATGGCCTTGCAAGCAGCCAATCAGGCGCTGATTCAGGCCAAAGCTACGTCTTCACTCAAACTTCAACCTGCCTGATGCCAGTCTGCAGCTTTAGCTATCAGGATAAAGTATTGCTATTACAGCATGGCAGTACCGAACTGCTGGCACTGGCTCAGCGCCGCGGGGCGCAGCTGCACAAACTGCTAAATGGTACCAGTATTTTTGAGCAGGATTTACATAAACCCCACGGGCGCCTCCACCACGCTGACTGGCTGAAATTGCTGCAAAATTGTCAGCAACAATTAAATAGCCCTGAGCTCCCCTTTTTACTTGGCAGTACCTTACTTAACAGCCGCTATATCTCGCTATGCCAGAGTGTGCAATATGCTCAAAACCTGCGCCAGGCATTGGCACAGCTCTATTATTTTCGTCACCAGTTGTTTCCGGGCATTTACGCCAAAGTTCACCGCCAACAACAAAAACTGGTAATCGAACTAAAGCCTGCGCTGGGTTTAATGAATCAACACTCTTTTATGATGACCACTGTCTGCGCACTCCTTATCAGCTTGCTGAAGCTGCAACCCGGTTCACTGGCCGGGGTTACTATCCGGTTGCAACAAACTGCACCGGGACAACTGCTGCAGCATCAGCGATATTGGGGTTGTGATGTCAGCTTTAATCAACCTTGTGACAGTTTAAATTTGCCCTTATCGCTGTTGCATCAACAATTTGCCGATGCTGACCCGGCTAAGTTTCGAAACGCCAGGCGCACCTGCCTGCAACTAAACCGGGTGTTAAAAGCACAGCGTGGTCTGCTGGAGAACATATACACCTTGCAGCAACGTGCCTTACCGATACTCCTGACCCAACAGCAGGTTGCGGATGCTCTTGGCATCAGCGGCAGCAGTTTAAAACGACAGCTTAGTCAGCATCAAACTAACTTTGCCCACCTGATTGATCAGGTACGCCGCGATGCGGCCCGCAAAATGCTGCAGCAAGGTTATTGCTCAAACCGCCAGCTGGCACTAAAGCTCGGTTACTCGGATGAGCATAACTTTCGTCGCGCCTTTAAACGCTGGACCGGTTTACTTCCAAGCGACTTTAGAAACTTATTTAATTTTAACTAACTGACTAACTCACCAAGGATCCTGCATGAAACTGATAAAAATTTTTAGCCTGGCTTTGCTGCTAAGCACGGTGCTAACCACTAGCTTAGTTGCTGACACCACTAAACCAGCGCCGGTAAATCAGGCAGAGCAAACAGTACTGCGGTTTGCCGTTTTAGGTGATGCCGAACCAAAGCCTGAACCACAATTCCCGAACGTTGCGGCCGCAGTGGCAGATATTAATCAGTTAACCAAAGTACTCAAACTGGACTTTGTCATTGGTGTGGGTGATATCGCCCATAAAGGCACCTTAGTGCAGTACGATAATGTGACGCCCGTTTTGCAGCAACTTACCCTGCCGTTCTATCCTATTATGGGCAATGAGGAACATGGCAGCACCGTTGATCGCTTTATGCACTATGCCAACCTGTGGAACCAGGGCAAGGTTACGATAAACAAGCCAAGCTATGTGCTGGAGTTTGACAGCGTCGCACTGGTATTAGCGTCACCCGATCACGGCCGCGACTTTAATGACAGCGGTATAGCCTGGATGCAGCAGCAAATCAGCCAGCTGTATCCCAAACCCGTATTGTTGGTGGTACATGGTGCACAGGCAGGGGTTTATCCGGAAAACGCTGAAAAAGGTATTCAGCACCCTGGTTTTGCCAGTGTTATTGCCCAGCCAAATCTGGCCGCAGTCATTTCCGGCGACTTACATATGGATATGGATCGGGTGCAGCATTCAAAACAACTGGGTAAGGTGCATTATCTGCATATTCCGGCGCTGGAACGGACCAAAATTCCGGATGAAACGCAGCACACGGCAATGTATCGTCTATTCAGTATTGATAGTAAAGGTTTGGTAACCGTAGACACTTATCAGACCGGGGTTAACCAGCCCTTGCTGCGACATGCGTTTCAATTCAACTTAAGCGTTAGTCAGTAGCGAATTCAATATTTAGGTTGTTACGGTATCAACCAGTACTGCAGTTGCTGCGCTTTTAAAAAAGTGTCAGCATCGGCGCCCTGCAATAAAGCGGTTGTTGCCAGCATACCTGCCAGCAGGCAGTTCGGTGCAGCGACGGTAATAGAGCGCGGCGCGTTAGTGATGGGCCAGCCGGTTTTCGGATTAAGAATATGGCTGTAGCGCACGCCATCTTTCAGTAAAAACCGCCGGCTGTCACCACTTGTTGCCAGCGCACCATTACTTAAGCCCACGGCTGATATTGCCTGATCTGCCAGGGACGGGTTTTCAATACCGATACGCCACAAACTACCATCATTGCGTGGTCGGCTGCAGCGCATATCACCGCCAAAGTTTACTACCAGGCTGGGTACCCTCCCCTCAGCAAATTGCTGACTAAGTAGCTGTAATACTTTATCTACTGCATATTCTTTGGCTATGCCGCCAAGGTCCAGTTCCATCCCAGAGGGCAACAAAATACGGTTAGTGTCGCGCAGAACTTTGCCCCAGCCAATGAAGGGCAGCAACCCATCAATCTGTGATTGACTGGCAATGTTGGCAGAACCGTCAAACTGCCAGGCACGGCGTAAAATACCGCTACTGATATCAAATAAGCCATCACTTAATTGATAACAACTATCAGCAAAGGCCAGCAACTGCGCTGTTTCAGCATCCACCGTCTGCCAGCTACCGGCATTGCTGTTAAGCTGGCTTAATACACTATTGCTGCGGTAACGGCTGTACTTCTGTTCAATACGTTCAGCTTCAGCAGACGCCAACCGGGTTAACTGGCGGCACAAGGTTATGTCCTGTGCCTCCAGTAATATTTCACAAGGGCTGGCCATGGCACGGAACTGGCCGACAGCACAGTTTTTGCCAGCACTAACAGCGATATCGATCATTTACTCTCCTTGCCAAATGCGGCTTAGAAAGAATAACTTAGCTGAGCCATTACCGCCGTCACTTTTTCATACAACTCGACACCAGCCAGTACCCCAGGTGCTGCATCGCCATCATTTTCCGGCGATTGTTGATACAGCGCTATCCGAAACGACAACTCGTTACCCGCCGCTAACTTAGTGCCAAACTTTGCGCCCAGGGTGTAAGTATTCATTTTACCAATCCGGTAATCGGCGCTGGCAAACTGCGGCAGCGGATCGGTTTCCTGCATAAACGGCATATAAAATTCGGCGGCACTTTGCTGGTAGTAACGCAATTGTGGCTCAACATACCAGCTGTCACTCATTGGCAAACGCCATTTCAGATCAGCTGTGTGGGATGTCAGCTCCCAGTCATCCCACATGTAACGGTAAGATGCATCCAGGTAGGTTCCGCTGAAATGTAACTTATTCTGCCAATACACACTGTGTTTAGTCCGTTTATCCGGCCTGTTTTCGTAAAGGTTTTGCTGCACCTCACCATTGTTGTTTACCACACTGACCAACTTAAACGGGTCAGTCATGTAACCGTCTGCAATACTCATTGAATAATTAAACTGCATTAACCAATCACGGTTAATCACCTGAGTCAGTCCTAACAAAACATCAAGTGTATCTTTGGTATCATCTTCTCTGTCTCGTGTTGCATTAAACGCGGTCTGATAACTGCTGTCATCGGCATAGTCTCTGCGCAGTAACATCGGCGCAAAGGCAACGGCAATCCCGCCCTCAGGCGAAATAGTGTCATGGCTATAGCCCAGCCCCACAGACACGGTGGTGTTTTTCTGGTTAAAATCCCGGGCCAAAGACCCATTCAGACCCATCGATAAATAATCATACTCTTTTGATAGATGGCCACCGCCGCTTGCCCGCCAATTCTGCGCCAACGGCTGCTCCCAGCTAGCGTCAAGTTGCACGCGGGTGTCATGAAAAGTGTCATCCAGTGGTGTTACACCGGCCGCGACGTCATAACTACCGCGCCCTGATGGCCGGGTAAAACTTTGCACGTACGGCTGCGCCACAGCACCGGTCGCCGATGCACCGGTCAGAGCGTCCACAACCAGCCCCAGGTTCAGATATTTGTCATCACCAAAATCGCCCCGAGCGGTTAATATGCCCTCGCCTGCACTAACCCGATCTGTCTCGTTGTACAGTAATATAGCACTGTTAAATTGCCAGTCATCCAGCACCGTGCCCGCCTCAGCGGGTTGCCCCAGTACGGCACAACTCGCTGCTGCCAGCGCGACACTAATATTAGTTAGCTGTTTTAATTGCATCCGCAACCTCCGCCTGCAAAGCTGCGGCCACCGCTGCTGCCCTCTTTACTAAAGTAAATATGATCGTCCAGCCGGTTATCCAGCGGCGCACTGTTTAGCGCCATTTCCTCTTTGGCCAGCGTATCGCGCTCCCAGGGTTTAACCCCCAGACTACTGCATGCCGTCAGCTGACTGACCAGCAAAATTGTCACACCGATACTCAGTATTTTTGTCAGTTTCATTCTGCTTACTCCTCTGCCAGCAACTGGCGGATCTTTTCTTCATAATCAGCGATATCGGCGTGTTTAAAACCAATATGGCGATAACGGATCTGGCCTTTTTTATCGATAAGAAAGCTACTGGGCATGCCGGGCAGCTGATATTGCTCAGCCAAGGCGCCGTTTACGTCATAAAGCACCGCAAACGCTGCTGGCACCTGTTGTAAAAAGCGCGTTGCATCAGCACGTTCGCTATCTTCATTGACTGCCAGTATCTGTAAACCGGCATCAGCATATTGCTGGTGCATGGTATTCAGCCAGGGAAAGGACTTGCGACACGGAGCACACCATGACGCCCAGAAATCGACTAACACCACCTGGCCGCTCAGCTGCTGCATATTGCTCACCGGACTGCCTTCCAACTCACTTAGCTCGGTAGCTATTGCATTACTAACCAGCAGTGACGCCAGCATTGCGCCTGCCAAATACCTCAGCCGCAGCAATTTACTTAACCCAGTGTGCATCAACCAACTTTGCATATACGCTCTTCATTCAGCTCTGCTATGTGAGCAGTCAGGCTATCCGGCTATCCTTAAGCAATCCTTAAGGCGCGCTAAGGTTGTTCGGCTAAATGATATTGTTGCAGCCGATAAAGATAAGAAGGTAACAGCACTTGCGCCAACGCTCGTTTTGTTTGCTCATCCGAAGGGGCTTTGTCTGACAGGATCAGTTGTTTCGTGTCAGGATTGAACACCGCGCTGACTGCATTTTGCTGAGGTCGTAAAATAGTTACCTGTTGCTGTTCCATCAGGGCAAAGTATTGATCGAACTGCATTAGTGCGCGCCCGGGGCTGTCGTCATCAAGGCTATAATCACGGCCGATTAACGGCGTCTGACTATTGATGCCCATTAATGATAATAAGGTTGGAGCCAAATCAATCTGGCTTGCAACCGGTTTAATGCGTTTAGGTATGATGTCAGCACCCAGGATCAGCGCAGGAATATGAAACTTTTCTACCGGAACCAGATTGTTGCCGTATACCCTGTTGTCATGATCAGCAACGATTAAAAACAAGGTATCTTGCCAGTAGGGTTGTAGCCGGGCATGAGCAATGAACTTACCTAAAGCGTAATCCGCATACTTAACCGCATTATTTACAGTGTGTTTTGGTTGCTCATGCAAATCGATACGGCCATCAGGAAACTCAAACGGAGTATGGTTAGAAGAGCTAAATACCAGGCTGAAAAAAGGCTTCTGTTGCTGGTGCATCTCATCCAGATGCTTGCTGGTAGCAGTAAATAAATCCTCATCACTGGCGCCCCAGCTACCAACGAAAACCGGGTTGTCCATTTGTGGCAGGTCAATAACTTGTTTAATACCATTGCCGGTGAAAAAACTACGCATATTGTCAAAATGCGCTTCGCCGCCATAGATGAAACTGGTGTTATAACCAAGCTGCTCAAGAGTACTGCCAATGGTATAAAAGTTTTGCTGTGACAATGACAGTTTTACTGTGCTTTGCGCCGGCGTTGGCATAAAACCCGATACCACTGCTTCAATGCCGCGAACCGAGCGGGTACCCGTGGCGTACATTTGCTCAAACCACCAGCCTGCTTCTTTCATTTTTTCCAGCTCTGGCGTTACGGGCACCCCACCGAGCGACTCAACAAACGTTGCTCCCATACTCTCTTGTAAAATAATCACCAGATTCAGCGGCTTTACCCGTGAGGTTGTTGCCTGTTGCTGGTGCAAAGTAGGTATAGCCGGATCACTAAACACTGCCTGTTTCAACCAGGGCCAATCCAGAGCGAGATGCAGCATCTCATCTGTTGGTAAAGTGCCGTAAATCTCACTGGATCGGGCCTCATGCTTCATATTATAAAGCGCATACAGTACAGAGTAAGGCGAGCTGATAACTAACGAATTGACCAATGCATCACTGGTAATAGCAAACAGAGCAGGGTTTGCTGGCCGGTGTTCTGTGGTGGAGCGCACCGCAACAAAGACGAGTACGACTACCAATGGCCAGCTTAACCACAGCGTTTTGGTTGAGTAAGACTGAGCTACCGCGTTTACGCGGCCAAAGACCCGGTGCAAGCCCCATAGCAGTGCGCCGGTAATTGCGATACCAGCCAGCAGCATGGCACGATAACCTTGCCACAGTGTGCTAAACACTTCTTTGGGATACTTTAAATATTCAACATACAACCGGTTGGGCCGGATGTCGTACTGCAAAATAAACTGAGGGGTGGATACTTCAATAAAAATGAACAGGAAAAGTCCTGTTAAGATCCAGGCATGACTAAATGCTCGCCAGTAAATAAAGACTTGCTTGCGGCCAAGTACAGGTGCCAATAAAACAGGCATACTCAACCACAGCCCGACCAGAATAAGATCTGCTCTTATTCCTTGCAGCAACATGGTGTAGACGTTCCCTGCAGCTTCGACCCGCTCGTGCTGCCAGATAAACAACCCAACCCTGCTGGCTGACAACAACAGCAACATCACGGCAAGCATGACGACATGCTGTAAGTACGGACCAAAAAACTTTATCAGACCACGTTTGAGTTGCATGCAATAACATCCAGAATTTATCTGGCATGCAGGTTAAGGCGTCAAGCTTAAGCAAAACTTAAGTACTTAAGTACGCCACCGAGCGACATAGAGCCTTCCGATTAAGCTACGACATCAAAAACCCGCCCGACTATTGCCGTTAATGTCATGGCTAGTGCTCCCCAGAAAGCAACTCTGGCTGCGCCCTTCATCATTGATGCACCACCCGCCTTGGCGGCAAGAACACCCAGCACAGCCAGAAAGCACAACGACAATATGGCAACAGCATGGATCAGCCATTGACCTGGTGTTGCCCAGGCAACCAGCAGTGGCAAAGCTGCACCGATGGTAAAGGTACCAGCGGATGACAATGCCGCCTGCACTGGCCTCGCGGTACCATTAGCAGAGATACCAATATCATCTCTGGCATGCGCAGCCAGTGCATCATAAGCCATCAGTTGGGACGCTACCTGACGTGCCAACTCAGGCTCCAGGCCTCGTTGTTGATATATCTGAGCCAGCTCATCCTTTTCAGATTCCGGATGGTCAGCTAATGATTGTCTTTCAAGCTGAAGATCGGCATGTTCTGTATCAGCCTGAGAGCTTACCGAGACATACTCACCTGCAGCCATTGACGCCGCCCCCGCGACTAAACCTGCCACTCCGGCAAGAAGAATATTGGCATGACTGGTATTTGCGGCTGCAACACCAATAATCAGGCTGGCGGTAGACACAATACCATCATTGGCACCCAGTACTGCAGCACGTAACCAGCCAACACGGTGCGAGCGATGCGCTTGAAGGTGAGTCATCAGCCTTTCTCCAATAGTGATAAAACCTTAAGAATATATCAGTCTTAAAACAATGTTGCGTCTATTTACATCTGGCTGTTCTCACTAAAAGAAAACTTAAGAATTGCTTAAGCTGGTTAAGCCAAACTTGTCACGTTACGTGTTTGCAGGTAGTTAAAATGAAATCTGAAGCAAAAGGGCTTAACCGTCTGTGGTTTGCCAGTAAATATTCCTGGCAAGGTTTAAAAGCGGGTCTTAGAACTGAAGCGGCACTTCGCCAGGAAGCTTTAGCCATGGTGTTGTTATTGCCAGTGGCTATGGTTGTTAATGTGACAGCCGCCGAACGCGCCCTGCTGGTGTTTTCACTATTGTTTGTGTTTGTCATTGAACTGCTAAATACCGCAGTGGAAGTGGTGGTTGACCGGGTGGGTAACGATTATCATGAGCTCAGTGGTAAAGCAAAAGATTTAGCATCAGCCGCCGTGCTTATAACTCTGCTTGGCGCCTGCGCTGTCTGGTTTATCATTTTATGGTAGTTAAAGCGTACATCAGAGACAGGATGGTATATCGTTTGTTACTGGTATATATCGTCTCGTTGCTTGTATTAGATATGGGAGGGGGCGACGTCTGGCTCGCCAATAAATTTTACGTCTTGGAAGGCTATCAATGGTCACTGCAACAACATTGGTTCACCGAAAATATTCTTCATAAAGACGCCCGCATTGTGAATTATATTGCTTGCTCACTAGTGCTGCTATTCACTGGCTACTTTAACTTCAGATTCAGTCGGAATAACTTACTGGCTGACAGTTTCGCTGCTTTAAGCTTGTCTCTATTAGTCTCTTTTATCTTGGTAGCGTATTTAAAAGCCATTACAAATATTGCCTGCCCATGGGACTTAACCATGTTTGGTGGTACCGAACCTTATTTTCATTTATTGCAAAACCGACCATCGTACTTACCTTATAACCAATGTTTTCCGGCCGGGCACGCCAGTGTTGGCTACGCCTGGGTGGCACTCTTTTACTTTTTTAAGAAAATAAAACCGCAGTGGCAATATATCGGTTTAGCCACCGGACTGTTACTGGGTATGATCTTTGGGCTGGCACAACAGCTGCGTGGCGCCCATTTCTTATCACATGATTTAACCACACTGACACTTTGTCTATTATCTGCAAAATTTTGTTTTATGCTATTTACCCCACAAATTACTACAACGACGTCCAATCAGCGTTAATTCGTTAAGTATTCCTTAAGTTGGCGAGAACAAACTATCAGCCTGATGCAGTAATAGAGCGATAACCTTATGGATCTGAACATCCCGATCTCACAAATACCGTTAACGGTAAAAAAACCTGAAATATCGCGAGAATTGTTTAGTATTAGTGTTGCTCTGCTACTTACCCTGATGTTCAACCAAAGCTTTATCAACAGCATTTTACCCTTGGGGGGCTGGCAATTAACGTTAGCGCTGTTGGCGTTGTTATTTTTGCTTAATGCCTTTATTTGTCAGATTTTTAGTATTGGTCGGTTTCAGAAAGCCTGGTTAAGTAGTTTAATTGTTGTCTCCGCCATCAGTCAGTATTTTATGCAGCAGTACGGTATGCTGCTGGACCAGAGCATGCTAATTAATGCGTTGGAGACCGATCGCCATGAAATGTCCGGTTTGCTAAGCAGTGCCATGCTGCCTTATTTTGTAGGCTATCTGCTTTTACCACTGACCTTGCTGTTTTGGGTAAAACCGCGACAACACACACTGTGCATTGCCGTTAAGCGATACAGCATGCTACTTGTTATTATCGTTGCCTTAATCTCAGGGCTCGCCGTCTCACAATACCAGAACTATGCCGGCGTATTTCGCCAGCATCGTTACCTGAAACATCAGGCAGTACCGCTAAACGCGCTTGCTGCAGTAGTGGGCGTATTAAAAAGTAAGATTACGAATACCCAAGACAAAGCCTTTATTCAATATGCGACGGATGCACACATAACACCGCAGGCAAATAAACCCAAGCTGGTGATCATGGTATTGGGTGAAACTGTACGGGCAGACCATCTCGGCATCAGCGGCTACCCGCGGAACACCACCCCTTTGCTGGCGCAGCGCGACCTGATTAATTTCGGTGCTATCGACGCCTGTGGCACCGCAACCGCAGTGTCTGTACCGTGCATGTTTAGCTATCTCAATAAAACTACCTACAATGATAATCTGGCTAAGCATTCCGACAACGTACTGGATGTGTTAGTACGTGCGGGGGTACAGGTTATCTGGCGTAACAACAATTCTGGGTGCAAAACCATGTGCGACAGGGTGGTGATTGATCATAGTTTTGCTGACAACAGCCGCTACAACTGCAAAGAAGGGGCTTGCCCGGATATTGCGCTGTTACATAACCTACGGCAGGAAATAGTGCAAACCCAAAACGATAACCAACCGATTTTTATTGTGCTGCACCAGCAAGGTAACCATGGCCCAGAGTACTACAAGCGAAGCGATACGCAGCACAAACTTTTTTTGCCAGAGTGCAAAAGTAACTTGCTCAGCGATTGCCAGCCGCAACACATTATCAATGCATATGATAATGCTATTGTTGCTACTGATGAGCTGCTTAATTCCACCATATCGTTGCTGGAAGACTTATCTGCTGAGTTTGATACAGCAATGTTGTATGTGTCAGATCACGGCGAGTCTTTAGGGGAAAACGGTGTTTATTTACACGGTTTGCCTTACTGGATGGCGCCGGATGCGCAAACTAAGGTGCCAATGTTATTATGGCTATCTAAAAGCTTTACCCGGCGGCTGGCGTTAGATACCGACTGTATCAGCCGACAAAAGAGCTTGTCTCATGACTACGTATTTAATTCAGTACTTTCACTATTTGAAGTAACCAGCAGGAGTAAAGATCCACAATTGGATTTTATCAGACCCTGCTCTTTGACATAGTGGTAGAAAGGTCATAGTAGTAAAAGGAACGGAAGACAGGTTTATTTTTCACGTTGTTGTATGATGGTCAGATAAACCACTTTGCATGCCCCACATCGGATAGTTTAAATGCGTATTTTACTGGTAGAAGATGACGAGTTACTGGCCCAGGGTATGATTACCCGGTTAAAACGGATGGGGTATCAGCCAGAACATTGCACTACAGGGAAGCAGGCACTATTAGCAGCACAAGACAGTGATTTCGCTCTAATGATCCTGGATTTAGGCCTGCCAGATGGCTTTGCACTGGATATCATTCGTCAATTGCGCCAATTGGCTGTTGTTATGCCCGTTTTGGTACTGACCGCACAGGGACAGCTGGATACTAAACTGACCGCACTTAACAGCGGCGCGGATGATTATCTTGTAAAACCCATCGATGTGCTGGAACTGGAAGCCCGCATCAGGGTGCTTTGTCGTCGAAAAGAGCAGCGAATCGATGACAGTTTACAGGTCGCCGGCATTCGCTTAAACCTGAGCAACCACCAATGCCAGTTTCAACAACAGGATGTAACACTGACCCGACGGGAATTTATGTTATTAAAAGAATTTATGTTGAAACCCGATCGTATATTGTCGCGCCAGCAACTGGAAGAGCTAAGCTACGGCTGGGATGGTGAAACGGAGAGTAATGCTATAGAGGTGCATATTCACAACCTGCGTAAAAAACTCACTTCCGAAGTTATCAAAACCATTCGTGGTGTAGGTTATATGCTGGTAAGCCATTATGGCAATTAACAGTATTAAAGTTCACCTGTTGATTGGCATTAATCTGCTGATGCTTGGCGCATTAAGCGTTAACGCTTACCTGACGTATAGCGATGCACTGCATGAGCTGGACGAAATTTACGACGCCGAACTGGCGCGCAGCGCTAAATTAATCAGTTTACTGCTTAGCAGCGGCCCTTTACCGCAAAGTGACAATTTGCCGGTGGTTGTTGCGGTGCCGCATATCACCGATATGGGTGAATCGCTCAGTGCGCAACAGGAGCGTCTGCTCGACGGCCACAAATATGAAGGCAAAATTGCGTTTCAAGCCCAACAAGGCGACAAACTCATTATGTTGTCAGAAAACGCGCTGCAATTTCCGACCCCGCAACGGCAGGCCGGCTACCACGAAATCACCGAGCATAACACCTTGTGGGTGACCTTTAGCTATTTTGTGCCCGAGCAGGATTTGTGGATATTCACTGCCCAACGTGAAGATATCCGGCAAGAAATGGGCGCCCATATTGCTCAGGCGCAAGTGCGGCCTATCCTGTTTATGATGTTGCCACTGAGCCTGCTGATTTATCTGGTGATAAAACTGGGGCTTAGGCCATTGCAATTGTTACAGCAACAGGTAACCAATAAAACACCCGAGCAGCTGCATGAAATAAAGCTGGCACTGCCGAGTGAACTGCAACCTATTCAAAGTGCAATTAACAGCTTGCTGCAACGGGTCTATAGCTACTTGCAACAAGAAAAACGTTTTATTGCCGACGCCTCGCATGAATTACGTACCCCGCTGAGTATTTTACAGTTGCATGCGCAGAATCTGAGCAGCGCGAGCGATCCGGCAGAAGTGAGTGAAGCGGTTAATGCGATTACCGAAGGCAGCAAACGGATGTCTCATCTGGTTAATCAATTGCTCTCAATTGCCCGGCTGGATCATATGCAACATATTGACGGTGCGCCAGTGCCGGTAACCCCGTTGCTGCACCAAAGCCTGGCACAGTTGCCAGTCAAGTTGCTGGATAAGGTTAGCTGGCAGCTGGAACTGGATGATACTTGTCAGGCTTATGGCGACAATACGTTATTGCAAAGTGTGCTGCGAAATGTGCTGGATAACGCGGCAAAGTATTCTCCAGACGATGGCACAGTGGTGATCCAAAGCAGACAGGATAGCCACCATCACATCGTTATCTGTATCAGTAATAGCGGTAACACCGAAGCTGACACCAGCCGGCTTGGCAATCGGTTTTATCGCCACCAACAACATCAGCAAACAGAAGGTGCCGGCCTGGGGTTATCTATCGTAAAACATATTGTGGCGTTGCACAAAGGCAGTATTTCTTTTACTGCGAATGACCAACGTGGCCTGGATGTTCTTATCCGGCTGCCCCAGGCGCCTGCAAACACTAAATGACCGGTTCAGTTATTTGCGTTGACGCCTGAAGTGCCCGTTTGCTGTTGCATGGCTAAGGTGGCCAGCTGCAAATTGTCGCTGCTCACCGCCGGAAACTGCGCTGCCAGCTGCTCTGCTTGTTGCAGCGCCTCTGCCGCTTGTTGCGGCTTGTTCTGTAACAGGTATACCCTGGCCATACCGGCCAGCGTATCGACCGAGTCCGGGTGCTGACCAACGCTTTCCCGGCGTAATTGCAGTATTTGCTGATACAACTGCAATGCAGCCTCTGGTTTTTGCCGGGCCAGATAGGTATCGGCCAGGATCTGAGCCGTTATCAATGTTGTGGGGTGTGCCTTACCTAATTGCGCCGCCTGTTTACTGTAAGCATCTGATACCAGTTGTTCGGCTTCAGTAAACTGCTGCTGCAGCCGTAACACCCGGGCCAGCTTCATCTGGCTTTGCAGGGTTTCAATATTGTCGCTGCCCAGCACCTCAGTGCGGTCGGCCAGTACCTGCCGAAATAAGGTTTCCGATTCAGTAAGGCGGCCTAAACCACGGTAGCTATCGGCCAGATTATGTTGCGAGCGCAGGGTAGCCGGGTGCAGCTCGCCAAGTACTTCAGTCGCCAGTTTAATATGTTCAGTAATTAAGGGCGCCGCTTTTTGATACTGGCCAGAGCTTTCATAGATTGACCCTAAGGTGCTCATGCAGATAAGTGTGGTAGGGTGGCGTGCTCCCAGCAAACGCTCAGCCATGTTATAGCAGCGTTCGTAGTAAAGCTCGGCTTGCTGATACTGCCCCAGCCAATGATAAATTACCCCCAGATTGGCTAAAGAGTTGATAATATCGCGGTGTTCTTCGCCCAGCACCCGCAAACGATCCTGATATAACCTCAGAAACATCTGCTCCGCCTTTTCCAGTTCTCCGGTATTCATGTACGCCGAAGCGAGGTTCCCAACCGAGCCAAGCGTTATTTTATGATCGTTGCCATATAGCTGTTCTGCCAGCTGTAACGCCTGGTATCTAAGCGTTAACACCTGATCATTCTTAAATTGATCCTGATAAATATAAGATAAATTAGTGAGGATCTGCCAATACAACTCGGTTTCAGTAAAGTTATGTTGTACCGCTAACTGCTGAGCCTGTTCAAGATGCTGCCGGGCGGCAGGCAACAAGCCAAGCGAGAGGTAGGTGCGGCCAATAATCCGGTGCACGGCGGCAGCCACTTCAGGTTGCTGGCTCAGTGCATGGTTGTGTTGCTCTGCCAGCTGTTTGCTAGCCTCGTCCAGTACATCCCGCACTTTGGGTTCGGCGCCTTGCGCCTCATTTGGGTCTACTTTGCCCAGCATGTCGGTCACAAACTCAGTTATCGCCAGCGCTTTGTCACGCTGCAGTCTGGCCATATCGCGTTCTTGTTTAACCAGCTGTGCCTGCTGCCAGAACGCTGCACTGAACAGCGTAATACTGCACAAAATAACGGCTGCTAACATGCTGCTGGCCGTATTGCGCCGTACAAAGGTACTGCTGCGATACCAGCAAGTTGACGGGCGCGCCAAAATTGGATGCCGCCCCAAAAAACGTTTTATATCATCACTGAACGCCGTAACAGACTGATACCTGTCAGCAGGGGCCTGCTGCACCGCCCGCTTTAGGATCCAGCCAATATCTGAATTTGAGCAGTCGGCAACCAGTAACTGCAGCACCAGCCCTAAAGAATACACATCACTCAGGGTAGATAACGCTTTGCCCTGCTGTTGCTCCGGGCTGGCATAGTTCAGGGTTAAGCCCAGTTGTTCACCGGCTATTGCCGCATCGCTGCTGGTGGCGCGGGTTAACAGATGGGCAATACCAAAATCGAGTAACTTTGGCTCGCCGTGTTGGCTCACTAAAATATTAGAGGGCTTAATATCACAATGCACCACCATTTTCTGATGGGCAAATGCCACCGCAGCCAGCACTTTAACAAACAATTGTAAGCGCGCGATTAGCCCCAACCTTCGCGAATCACAATACTGATCAATCGCCTCGCCTTTAACAAATTCCATCACCAGATAGGGCATGCCCTCAGCAGTGGTGCCGCCATCAAGCAGACGACTGATACTGGCATGCTCTAAGTCTGCCAGTATCTGGCGCTCTGTTCTGAAAGCATGTAACAACAGCGGGTTTATCAAGGTGGTGCTGATAAGCTTAATCGCCACCTTTTTTTCAAATTGCTTATCGGCACGCTCAGCCAGATATACCGTACCCATGCCGCCGCGACCCAGCTGGCGTAGCAGTTTGTATGGTCCCAACATCTCGCCACTGAGATCATGCTGATTGGCGAGCAGCGAAGCGGCCTCTGAAGCCAGCATATCCTGCATCTTAACCGTGTGCCCGTCGCTGGCCAGCAACTGCTGCAGTGCCTGGTACAGTTCCTGATCATCACTACACACCTGCTGAATAAAGTTATCACGCTCAGCCCGGGGCAAGGCAATTGCCTGATAAAATAGCGGTTCAACTCTCAGCCATAACTGTTTATTCATTCGCTTTTACCGTTATTTCCTACATTAGTGAAACACTGTCTATACTGGTAACTCCATAACAGCCTAGTAGAAAAAACGCCCATGTCTATCGTTGAGGAACAAACCAACATTACCATGCTGCTGAGCCAGTGGCAGGCCGGCGACCTGCAAGCTGAACAACAACTTAGTAAACTGGTGCAGCAAAAACTGCAGCAGTTAGCCGCAAAGTATATGCGTCAGGAGCGGCCAGGCCACACTTTGCAGCCTACCGCGCTGGTCAATGAAGCCTTTATTGGTTTAATGCAGGCAGAGGTCGCGTATCAGGACAGACTGCACTTTTTCAGGCTGGCCAGCAGTATCATGCGTCGAATTCTGGTCGACCACGCCCGGGCGCGCAATGCCGCAAAGCGAGGCGATGGGCAGTTGCACGTTACGCTTACCGACCATGTGCTGGCAGTGGATGACACCAATAGTATTATTGGCCTGCACAATGCGATGCAGGCGCTGGCCGAATTTGATCAGCAAAAAGCTGACATTCTTGACCTGCAGTTTTTTGCTGGCCTGAGTCCAAGCCAAATTGGCGAGCTATATGGCGTCTCAGGTAAAACCATTGAACGCAGCAGCAAGTTAGCCAAAGCCTTTATTCATCAGGCTATTTAGAACCCGCCCTGGCTGTATTTAAATTTTTTTTCATTTTGTTGTCTTTTCTCCGACGCTAATCCGCTTACTTAACTAACAGGCCAGTTAAGCGGTATGGCTGACGCGTTGCCAAAGTGGCAGCTATGTTCAGATAAACCGGACAACATTATGAAACAGGTATTTCAACATTTACTGGTGGTACTAGACAATCATGCCGATGACCAACTAGTGCTTAACAGAGCATTAAATCTGGCACAACAGTATCACAGCAAAGTTACCTTATTTTGCTCAATGTATCAGCACCGGTCGCTGGCTGACATTGCTGCACAGGCAGCCCAATATCAGCAAAAACTGCAGCAGCTTGTCCAGAGCAGGTTGCCCGAACAGCGCCCGGCTATTGAAATATGCTGGCAACAACCCGCCCGGAAAAGGATTGAGCAGCTGCTGGCAGACAATGATGTCAGTTTAGTGATTAAACAGCTGCAACCTAAGCGCAGTTTGTTGTCCTGGTTAGTGCCTGATTTAGAGCATTACTTTATCAGCGACTGCAGCCTGCCCGTCTGGCTGGTTAAACAGGCCAGCGCCCATACTGAACTGAGCATTCTGGCTTGCCTTGATCTGGCTGATAACAGTGAACAGCAACATAACCTTAACCACGACATTCTGACCATTGGCGAACAAATAGTGCAGCAGGACAGCCAGCAGCTGCACGTTCTTAACTGTTATCAGGCTGACGATTACAGTATGAGCCTGCCGTACGACAGCGACCTCGGCTTTGCCCCCCTGCCCGACATTCAGCAGCAGCACGCCGCCAAACTGACACCTTATATTGACGCGCACCCGTTGCCCGCTGAGGTTATTCATCTTAGTGAAGGTTTGCCCGATGACGAGGTACCCAAAGCCGTACAGAACTACCAATGCCAGCTGGCTATTATTGGCAACGCTCATCAGCACGAATTTAGTTCTGTGTTGTTTGGTAATACTGCCCAGTATCTAAGCCGGCATACACCTTGTGATGTGTTGATAATGAAGCAGGCAGATTAACAACCGGCCACTAACTGTTGCTCTATTTCTGCCAGGGCAGTGGGTTTGGCGTACAGGTAACCCTGGCCAAAATCACAACCCAGTGATGCTAATAGTTGTTGCTGAGCCGGGGTTTCAATCCCCTCAGCAATTACCTGTACCGAAATGGCTTTGGCCATCGCCAGCATCGCTTTAACTAAACTCATATTCTGGGCGTTATCCAGCGCCTGGACAAAGGTTTTATCAATCTTAATGTAATCAATTGGTAATGAGGTCAGGTACGACAACGACGAGTAGCCGGTACCAAAATCATCAATCGCTATTTTAATTCCGGCATTTCGAAAGGCGTTCAGATTTTGGGAAGTTGTTTGCGAGTCGTCCATCGCAACACCCTCGGTAATTTCCAGTTGCAAGCATTCTGGCGGCAACTGCAGGTTTTGCAATTGGGTCATAATAAAACTAAACAAACTCGGATCAGAAAAGTGTTTGCTGGTGATGTTTACCGCAACCGGTTGCGGCTGCAAACCCAGCTGCTGCCATAACCTGAGTTGTTGCAACACCGCATTAATTACCCAGCGGTCGAGTTGTTTCCCCAAATTTACCGCTTCAGCCACCGCGACAAAGATATCTGGCGCCACGGTGCCAAGTGTCTCGTCATGCCAGCGTACTAACGCTTCATAGCCGATGGTCTGCCCGCTGGTTAAACTGTATTTTGGTTGCAGCACAATATTAAGTAAGTTGTTTTCCAGGGCTCGCCGCAATCCTTGCTCTATTTCCAAACGCTGAGTTAGCGCACTATGAATATCCTGATGATAAAGCCGCAGCGGCAAGCCCTGATGTTTGGCTTCAAACATCGCCGCTTCAGCATGCTGAATAAGCGCACCAAACTGACTGGAATCATCCGGGCAAATACTGATGCCAACACAAACAGAGGGGGCAATTTTTTCCTGTGCTAACCAATAAGGTTCTGTACACTTTTCAATTAACATATGGACAAAAGGCATTAAAGCGCTGCGGTCATCCAGCGGAAGTAACACAATAAAGTCATCCGCGCCGGGCCGGCATGCCAGCGCACCACCGGGCAATAAACTTTGCAGCCGGTGCGCGGCCTCAATCAACATTAGATCACCAAACTCATAGCCATATTTTTCGTTAATCAGCCGAAACCGGTGACAATCCATAAACAAAATGGCAAAAACAGCATTAGGCTCAGCACGGCGGCTAAATTGCTCCATTAAACCTTCTTTACTCAACAAGCCGGTTAATGCATCAAAACTGGTCAGAAATTTAGCGTGATTCTTGGCCTTTACCTGTTCGGTAATATCAATGCCAACACCCTGAATTTCATCGTTACTCTCGGCACTACCTGCCAGGCTGCTAAAGGTCCAGTCTATCCAATGCACTGCGTCACCGGCGCCTAACATTCTTACTGAGAGGGAAATAGACTGCTGTTCAGCATTTTGACGTAACTGCGCCAACAATGACTCAACATTATGCCGCTCATCGGCGTGAATAAACTCAAAAATGGAAATCCCCAGCATCTGAAACAACTGCTGGTCTAATTGTCGGCTAAACGCATTATTGACGAAGGTCAACCTGGAGTTAGTGCTTAGCCTGCAAATAAGTTCTTTTTGGTTCTGTACAATATCACGGTAGCGTTGCTCAGCAGAAATAAGGCGCTGCAGCACGGCCTTGAACTCTGATAAGTCATGGCAGACACCAACAAAAATACGTCCCTGCTCAGTAATCGACTCGCCCACTGACAAGTGCATCGGAAACACGCTGCCATCTTTACGCTGGGCCGGCACGTCACGACCAATACCAATAATTTTTGCTTTACCGGTCGTTTTAAAGTTAGTTAAAAAGCTATCATGCTGGCTGGCATGCTGATGACTCATTAACATGCTGACATTCTGACCAATCACTTCCTGCTTATTGTAACCAAACAACAGTTCTGCACCGCGGTTAAAGCTTTGTACTATGCCCCATTCATTAATTGAAATAATGCCATCAACGGCCGCTTCCAGCAGCGCATCCTGTACTGACAACAGATTTAAATGTGCTTTTACACTGGCTTGATATGCCGATAAGTCGTGACAAATGCCGACAAAATATTGTTTGCCACTGGCTTGAGATTCCCCCACTGATAAGTGCATCGGAAAGATACTGTTGTCTTTGCGCTTGCCTTGCACATCACGGCCAACACCAATAATTTTTGCTGGTTTTTTATCGTGAACATAATTATGCAGATAGCCGTCATGCTCGCTATGAAAGGGCTCTGGCATCAGCATCCGGACATTCTGACCAATACACTCTGCCGCACTATAACCAAACAGTTTTTCTGCTGAAGGCGAAAAAAAACAAATTAACCCTTGTTGATCAATGACCACTATGGCGTCAACGGCCGACTTCACTATGGCATCCTGCAACTGGCTTAACTCAAAAGCATCCATACGTTAACCTGTAATGTTGTTGGCGGGCAGCAGCAAAAACACACCTTTTAATTAGTGATTTATTCACAATAGAGACAACTGTAGAAGTAATAGCGCCCTTTCGCCATGATAAAAGCCCCTGAATGGCGTAATTATCGGAAAATTAGTTAGAAAATATATTCGGTTTTTTTGGTATCGTTTTAAAAAATGTGCTCTGAAAAAAACCGGGCCGGGGTGCACCAACACTCCGTTGGTTGCGTATACTCTAGCCGGAATAGCGACTGTACTTAATGAGGAAAATGGCAATGATTAGCTATGTCACCCTGGGTGTGAATAATTTAACTGCTGCAAAAACATTCTATGCAGATTTACTGACTGATTTTGGTGCAAAAACGCTGGTAGACATGGGCCGGATTGCCTTTATTGGCAAAAGCATGGCGCAGCCAATGCTGGCAGTGTGTGAGCCGTTCAATAAGCAAGCTGCCAATCCGGGCAACGGTAATATGGTGTCGTTTCAACCCGGCTCGAAAGAAAAGGTTGATGCGTTATACCACAAGGCCATAGCGCTTGGTGCCAGCTGCGATGGCGCGCCTGGCCAGCGGATTGAAAATACGTTTTACGGTGCTTATGTCAAAGATGTCGATGGCAATAAATTGTGTTTTTGTCACTTCGGTTAATAGGTAGCCGCTAATGCAGCTAAACAGCGATTTTAGTCAGCGCGCGGTGATTTTGCCTGAGCAGTATCAGTTTGTTGACTCTCCTCTGGCGGGCGTAAGCAGAATGATGCTGGACCGGGCAGGTGAAGAAGTGGCCCGCGCTACCAGCATCGTCCGCTATGCTGCCGGCAGCGGCTATAGCAGCCACACTCATGATGGCGGTGAGGAAATTCTGGTACTCGATGGCGTATTCAGTGATGAGCATGGTGACTATCCGGCAGGAACTTATTTGCGTAATCCCCCAGGTACGTCACACAAGCCATTTTCTGAACATGGTTGCACTTTACTGGTAAAACTGTGGCAATTTGCCGGCAGCGATCAGCAACAGCTGGTTATCGACACTAATACACAGCAATGGCGACCGGGGCTGGTGCCGGGTTTATCAGTACTACCGCTGCATGAACATGATGGCGTTAGTACTGCCTTAGTTCGCTGGGCGCCACATACCCGGTTTAACCGTCATACCCATGTTGGCGGAGAAGAGATACTGGTACTGGATGGCTTGTTTTGCGACGAGCAGGGACAGTATCCCGCAGGTAGCTGGTTACGCAGTCCGCGCTACAGCCAGCATGCACCTTTTACCGGTGCTGAAGGCGCGCTGATTTATGTCAAGGTGGGTCACTTAGGCGCCAATCTTCTGGGTGATAAATTTATTAACGCAGAGCAGGTCACTACACCATGAGCAATATCCTAAGCACTGCTGACATGTCGCGTGTTATTGAAATGGCCTGGGAAGACAGGACGCCGTTTGAAGCTATCGAGCAGTTATACGGGTTAAGTGAGCCTGCGGTAATCAAGCTGATGCGTCGCGAGTTAAAGCCCGGCTCATTCCGGCTTTGGCGGGCAAGGGTCAGCGGCCGCAATACCAAGCATTTAAAGCTTCGCAATCCGGAAATAAACCGGGCGTATTGTCCGACCCAATATAAACGCTAAAACAACGACAATCCCAATTCATCCGCCAATTGCCTGATAAGTTGCATAGCCACGACCGAATTACCAAAGCGGTTAAGCGGCGGGCTCCAGGCAGTGATCACTCCAAACTGCGGCACTACAGCAACGATGGCGCCACCCACACCGCTTTTTGCCGGCAGGCCGACCTGAAAGGCAAACTCACCTGACTGATCATACATGCCGCTGGTTGATAAAATCGCATTGACCCGGTGGGCATCGCGCCGGCTGCAAATTTGCTCATTACTGTGTGGTTGCACGCCTCTGTTAGCCAGAAATAATAAACTGCGGGCCAGCTGCTGACAGTTTATTGCCGTGGCACATTGATGAAAGTAATGCTCCAGTACCAGCGGTACCTCAGCTTCAATATTACCAAAGCTTTTCATCAGGTAGGCTAATGCAGCGTTGCGGTTACCGTGCTCCAGCTCAGATAAGTAAACCTGCTGGTCGGCATAAATGCCCTCATCGCCGGTAAGCCGGCGCAAAAAGGTCAGAAACGCGGTTTTGCTGGCAGAGTAATGGCTAACCAGTACATCAGCCACTACAATAGCGCCGGCATTGATCACCGGATTGCGCGGGATCCCTTGTTCCCACTCCAACTGCACAATAGAATTAAACGGCTGGCCTGATGGCTCCATATTTACCCGCTGCCACAGCTCATCATCCAACCGGTTCATCGCCATCACCAGGCCAAAAATTTTCGAGATGCTTTGCAGTGAAAAATTCTGCTGCGCATCGCCAGCACTATGCACCTGCCCATCCAGTGTGGCGACCGCTACAGCAGCATGCTGCGGCGCTACCTGCGCCAGCGCGGGAATATAGTTGGCCACTTTTCCCTGACAATACAGGGGGCGGCACTCAGCCAGTAACTGCTGCAGCAAAGGGGTTAGATCAGCACTACTTTTCATCAGAGCCACCCTGTCTGTTATGCCCGGCCAGCATCATGCAGACTCAACTGCAGCGGCTGGATTGTCGCCCTTCTCTTGAGCAGGCAGTACAGTACTTTCATCTGAAAAATACAATAACGTCCAACCCAAAGTGGGTTTAAAACGCTGCTCGCAAGAATATATCTTCAACTCGCCCTGAGCCGAGACACAGCCCAGTAACACCCAGTCTTTGCCCAGCTCGCCCAGTCGGTTTTGCAACCGTTCTAAATCAAAGTCTTTGCTTAGCCGGGTAGTTTGTACTGTCCAGCCTTCGGTCAGGCGTTGCTGCAAGGTGTAATAGTCGGTGGTTGATTCAAATGAGAAATAACCACGTTGTTGCACAGTAAGCCGCTTGTGTTTCATATCAGATTCCTGATGCGGCGCCAGCTGAAAGGTTCGGTGATGACCAAACTCGTGGCCCTGCGCCTTGCATACCAAAGCGTTGTAGTAGTAATTGTCGGTCGCACACAATAAAAAGCTCAGATGTTCGTCTTCCAGTTCATGCTCAGCATGTTCAGATAAAATTTCACCATAGTAGACCTTAATGCCGTTCATCCGGATCGGTTTCAGCCGCTGATAAGAGCCATCTGCCACCACCACTTCTACTTTAAGTTTTTTTAACGCCTGAGCTAATGCCATTGTCCATGGCGAAGCCCCAACAATCAGCAGGCCATTCTCTTCTTTTGCGGCAAGTTTCATTTTGCGGGCTAACGGCGCCAGCGTCAGGCCGTGTGCCAGCACCGTGACGATAATGATTAAAAAAACGATCGGCAGCAATGCTTCAGCATCCGGATAACCGGCATCAACCAGCGCCGGCCCAAAAATCCCGGCTGTGGCTGCCGCCACAATCCCACGGGGCGCTATCCAGGCTAACAGCACTTTGTCATTGTTGCGCATTGAAGCCCCCAATGTCGCCAGGGCTATGGTGAGTGGCCGCACCAGCAGTAACACGGCCAGTATAAAAGCCGCTACCCGCCAGTTCAGAATATCCAGATGCTCAATATTCAGTTGGGAAGGAATAACAATAAACAGTACCGACAGTAAAACAACCGTCAGGTTTTCTTTGAACCGACGCAGCGGGTCGCGCTCGACCAGCTTCATATTGCCAATAACCAGACCCATTACGGTCACCGTCAACAAGCCAGCCTCATGCTGAAACTGGTTGCTGAGCCAGTAAGCGCCCAATACCCATACCATCAGTAGCGGTGCTTTCAGGTTTGCCGGCACAGCGCCCCGCCGATACAGCCAACCCGTCAGCCAGCCGCCGGCGCCACCCAGCACTGCCGCTACCGCGATCGCGGTACCCAGCCCCGTTGCTACCTGTGACCAATCGCTGCCGGCCAGGGTAAAATACTGAAATGTCAGAACGGCCAGCAAAACGCCAACCGGATCGTTGACGATGCCCTCCCACTTAAGCAGAGAAGAAGACTCCCGGTTTAGCCGCGCCTGTTGCAGCAACGGTAAAATAACAGTCGGCCCGGTTACCACCAGAATGGCTCCCAACACCCAGGAAACCGGCCAGCTTAAGCCGGCGACATAGTGGGCGGCAACAGCACCAAAAGCCCAGGCTAAAGGCGGCGCCACTATGGTTAAGCGGCCAATACCATGGCCCACCCGGCGAAATTCACCCAGTTTCAAATCCATGCCGCCTTCAAACAGAATAATCGCTACCCCCATGCCAATCAGCTCGGTCAGCTCGGTTTGCGACATGGCTAAGTTAATCACCCCGGTAACCGGACCCAGAATAAGGCCAGTGGCAATCAGAATAACAATGGCGGGGATCCGCAGGCGCCAGGCAAGCCATTGACTGGCAAGGCCGGCACTTAACATAATGAGCAGCAGGGTGGCAGTGTGCATAAGATCTCCAAATTCAGCAGAAAACGAAAACCCGCCATAGAATGTTTAATCAGGCTGAAAATAAAAAATTGCCTGTCGACGGTGGCAACTTATCACGTCAGACAATAGCGTTAGTGTGCTCGCTGCACCGTAAAACAAACACAGTAACATGCGCATAAACAAGAACAAATGAGATTTTGTCGCACAACGCAGTCGTCAGCCTGCAGAATGCCCCCCTGCACTAACACTTAAACAAACGGCAGCAAACCAAAAACAATCGGTTGCTTTTCGTACAATTGCTGATTATTGTGAAGCCGTAACAGATGTAAAGCAGTAGATGTAATGTAGTAGATGTAATGTAGTAGAGGTAATGATGAAATATACCTTCTTTTGTGCACTGATATTATCTTCGATAATGGTGTTGTTCTCCCCCTTTGCCACCGCCCAGCAGGGCAAGTGGTGCCAGTCAGCAGATGCCGGTAATACCTGTAGCAGCTATATGTCATATTTTGATAACGGCGATGTGTATGGCTATGGCGTTAACGAGAATGTGTCATACATTGTGACCGGTTACTGGCGCCGGCATAGCGATCAGTTATGTCTTAATCTGACCTATAAAAAATTTGATATTGTGACTGAGGAGCCCTACACACCGGATGATCAGAATATCTGTCATAAAATACTTGCCAAAAGCGACTTACAGCTTAATGTCAGGACAGAAGACGGCAGCGTTGCCGCATTTTACCGGATAAGCCCGACACCAGACCACAGTATGTCACCGGCGCCTAACCTGCTGACAGATAGCCCGGCTAAAGTAAAACCCGGTATTCTGGCGCTGAATGTTCCACCCGGAGAGTTTGGCCTTTACCCGCTGCCGCTGGAAATGGCCCCGGCCAGTGTCAGTTTTAATATGTCACTGACCCCGATTGCTTCAGATGATAATAACGTAACGGCCTATGCCAACGTGCAAATTGGCGACCCGGATAATGATTATTTGCGGGTTTCATTGTTGCAACCCAATACGGCAGAAAAAGCGTTGTTGATGATTGAATATATCATGCCGGGCTACAAACCTTTCCGTAAAGCACTGGCCAGCGATATCACACCCGGCGAAGCAGTGTTAATTCACCTGGACTGGCAACCCGACGGTCTCACCACCGTAAGCTATAAAGATCAAACCATGCAATACAAGTTGCCGCTGCAGCAATGGCAAAGCTACTTTATGGCTTCCAATACCAAAGCCACCTTTCAGCGCTTGTTGGATTGATAAATTACCGTATGATGCCAGCTTTATCGTTGGCCATAATTGAGTAAAACAATGCCAGACCTGCTTTACCTTCGCCACTACTCTGACAGCCTGCAACAGCAGGTGCGTCAGTTGCTGGCTGACAACAAGCTGGGTACGGTATTACAACAACGTTACCCTGAGCAAAGCCATCCGGTGCAGACCGATAAAGCCCTGTATGCGCTTACCATGGAGCTAAAACGGCAATGGCTGAAAAGCAGTGAGCCGATAAGCAAAGTGGTGTTTGACCCGAAAATTCATGTTATTAACAATGCACTGGGTACCCACACCCAAATTAGCCGGGTGCAGGGTGGCAAATTAAAGAGTAAAAATGAAATACGGGTGGCAGCACTGCTGAAGCAATTACCATTGCCGTTATTACAGATGGTAGTAGTGCATGAGCTGGCGCATCTGCGGGAAAAAGACCACAACAAAGCGTTCTACAAACTCTGCCAACATATGCAGCCCGACTACCATCAGCTGGAGCTGGATTTACGTTTATTCCTTACCCTGCATGATAACCCCCCCAGCCCTTAATGCGCAGTACTTGCCTGGCGCAGCAGCGCTGCAAACCGATTTAACTGATCATCATCAAAACACGGTTCTTCAAACTTTTTCAGATAAACGGATGCCGTATCAACGTAGGTGACATTGGCTGGCATTTCCGTTTTAAACTGCGCCACCCGGCTGAACGCCACAACGGAATGCACGTGTTCGGCCAGGGCTGTTCCCTGTAGTTCCAAATGATGTTTTATTGCTTCAATGTTTTTAAAATTCTGATGCAGCGGATTCATAAATTGCTTTTTAGTACCAAAATACTGGCGCATCCAGTTTGCTTCAGCCGCCTCACCGAAGATATTACCCCGATCATCCTTAACCATAATAACGAAAATGCCAAATGGGCTAAGCACCAGATGATCGACCACCACCAGTTCTTCTTTCGCCGTCAGCAGCTTAAGCTTACGAAAATGTCGGTAACCGCGCGCCAGCCGCCAACGTAACAAGCGGTTTAATTTATACTCGGCAAAGACACCTTTAAAGCCTGGCAGGTTAAGCCCCAGCCAGTTGGTAAGCAGAAACACCGCCAGTAAAAAGGCAAACAGGTTGGCAATCACCAGCGGCAAATTATTCAGTAGCAGGTTTAACAGATACTCTGGCCGCCACCAGTTTTCAGCCAGGGTTATACCGTCTTCTGGCGGCACAATCACTGGCACCGGGACAAACTTCTCTGACGGTTCAGTTATCAGGGGCTCAGGTTCACCAGCGCCTGATGTGGCGGCATCAGCCGCCTGCTCTTGTTCAGGTTCAGCTTGCAGCAATTGCTCAGCTACGGCCGCTGGCGAGATGACAGGCAGCGCTGGCACAGTAGTCTCAGACTCTGCTGTATCGGTAGCCGTATCCGCAGACGTTGTCGGCGTAATCTCTGCGGGTATAGTTTCCTGTTGCGGATCGGGTTCAGCTGGCTTGGTTACCACCGGGTCAGGCTGACTGGGAGCAGGTTTAGCTGGTACCGGGCGCTGGGGCTTGTTGCAGTTTTTATCATATTCGCTTTTGGCATTGCGGTAACTGCTGCTTTGCGGCATGTGACTGAAACGCTGAACCTGCTGGTCCAGTAAGATACAGGCCCCCTCTGAATACCGTTGCTGGCCAAAGGCCTGAACAGCTGTCAGTAAAAGCAACGGTAAAAAATATCGCACCCAGCGCATAACGAGTCTCGTAATAATTGTTAACTGATGCTAGCAAGGGAATGATAATGCAGCAATAGCTGTTTTTAGTAAGGATGGTTTGGGTGGCAAGTACAAAGGTCGTGCCAGCGCAGTGGCACAAAGGCTTTAACTATAGTAGCCAGTTGTGCATGCGCTGAGTATTTCAATTTAATCGTTAATTTTTACCGGGCCGTTTATGGCGTTTATTTTTAAACCGCCCGAACCACTGTCCAGAATGGTCAGGCCGCCGGCACCGTTAACATCAATATCACCTGAGCCATCATCAACAGTTACCGCGCCACCAATGTCACTGATCATCAGATCACCTGAGCCATCTTCTACCGTTACACTGCCTTTAACCTGCCGAATATCAATATCACCCGAGCCGTCTTCCAGTACTAAATTACCACCCAACTGGCTGATATAAAGCTCTCCGGAACCATCAACCACGTTGGCATTATTACCACCGCTTATCCGCAGCGTACCAGACCCGTCTTCTACATTAAGATCGCCTTGTAACCCGCGTACTTCAGTATCACCAGAACCATCATCCAGGGTAAGTGCCATCCGGGCCGGAACTTTAACGACCACATCAATATAGGGGCTGTTACCGTTGTAACTGCTGCTGGCAAAACCGGCTTCCAGCACCGCATCATTACCGCGCTTAACCAGCGATAAGCGGATGTCCTCACTGTCGTAATAATAAATGCTGGCCTGCAGCTCAATCAGGTCGCGCCCTTCTTCACCAATAATTTCCAGGCTACCTGCGCCGGTATCCGCTACCAGTTGCGTTAAATTGGCAGCACTAAGCGAAAGGTTACGTTCTTCATGTAGCCTGTCACCTGCATGGCCATTACCGACATAAAGAACACAACCACTTAACAGCACAACTGCTGCAATACTGAGCATTCCGGTTTTCATATAGTGTCCTTTTTTTGTTTTTAATGTTTTTGAATCGACTGGTTAAAGCAAAATAAATGCCTACTTTTAAATAATTACAATTCAATCACTTAAATAAATCCGTGTTTCTTACCATATACAAAAACACCATTATCTGGTGAATTTGGCTAATTATCTGAACTGAAACCACAGCCAGCCAACTGCCAGCACAAATAACACCGCGCCAATTTGTTTGGAATAGCGCTGCCACAGCTGCATTGCTTTGTCGCCGGCAAAATGCACCAGCAAGGCCAGGCCGAAATAGCGGATAGAGCGCGAAAGACCCACGGCCAGCAAAAATAATAAAAATGAATAGCCGGTAGCCCCGGCCGCTAACATGGCAATTTGCAACGGTGTCGGGCTGATACCCACGGCCAGAATAGCCTTAAAACCGTTGTTTTCAATTTCGCTGCTGAAGCTGTCAAAAGCTTCAGCGCCACCGAACAAGCCCACCAGCGCATCACCCCATTGCTCAATAGCCAGCACGCCCAGCCAATAGCCCAATGCGGCAGCAGCAAGGTTGCCGGCAAGCGCCACAGTGGCAATAGTCCAGCGCCGGCGCCGCTGGCTTAACATACACGGAATTAAAATCGTTTCAATGGGTATCGGTATTATCAGGGTTTCAGCCATCGACAATATAAACAGTAGCGGTAAGGCATAAGACGAACGGTCCAGCCGGTCCAGCCAGGTCTCGGCTGACAATTCTTTGCTATTGAGCATAACTTAACGATTCCTCTGCCCGGTTTGCCTGAGCGTGACGCAACAGCCACAGATAAGGCCATAGGGCTATATTATGCTGGTAAGTTCCGTTACAAACCAAAATTGCCGCCATCTGCTGCAGCAATTGCCGCTTTACAGCGGCACTGATTTTCTGTTCTGATAACTTATCAGATAATAAAGAATAACAAAAAAATGGCTAAATTTTTCCGCAGCCTGCACAACTGGCTGGGGCTTATTCTGGTGGTTCAGATCGCGCTGTGGTTTTTAAGCGGTCTGGTTATGGCCGTGCTGCCAATAGAACAGGTGCGGGGTGAACATTTACGCCAACAGGTTAACACGCCCTGGCAGCAGGCGACGGTAAGCCCGCAGCAGGTCATGCAGCAACATAGCACAGATGCCATTTTTAGCCTGAGTCAGCGGCTAAGCTTGCAGGACAATCAACTTATTGCCATACCGGTATATCGGGTAACCGACACTGACAATGTTTATCGCTACAGTGCAATTACCGGCAAGTTGTTACCGGCACTGGCAGAGCAGGATATCAGGATGTTGGGCCAGGCGCAGTATCAGGGTAAAGGTCAGCTCAGCAGGACGGTGCTGTTGCAGCAACTGCCGCAAGAAGTACAACAACTCCCGGCGCCATTGTGGCAGCTACAATTTACCGATAGCGACAACAGCCGCTTTTATCTCGACCCGGCCTCCGGCGCAGTAATGCGGGTACGTACTGATAACTGGCGCTGGTTCGATTTTTTCTGGATGCTGCATATTATGGATTATCAGGACCGCACAAATTTTAACAACCCGTTGCTTATCGCCTTTTCAGCCAGTGCGCTGCTGTTTACCTTAAGCGGCATCGTGCTGCTGTGGCAGCGTTTCCGGCCGCGTAGACGGCACACCAATCCAGCCACATCGAGTAATTAATATGCACTTTTCTCAGGTTATGCAGCAGTTTGGGGCAGATAAACCAGATAACATGATAATTAACGTGCCACAGGCGTGGGGCCAGGGCCGGGCCGTGTTTGGCGGTATGGCTGCGGCATTGGCCATGGCTCATTTACTGCCGGTTATTCCGGATAACATGCCGCTGCGTTCAGTGTCGGTTTCTTTTGTCGCACCGCTAAACTCCGGTAAGGCTAACGTAGCGAGACGTATCTTGCGCCAGGGTAAATCGGTTATTCAGGCTCAGGTTGAAATTACCCAGGATAATCAGGTGGCTCTGGTGCTACTAGCCAGTTTTGGCGCCGCGCGCCCGTCTGTGCATCAGCTTGATGCCAACCCTGCGCCACAGTGGCCAACCGGCGCAACTCAAACCCTGCCCAAGCAGGGCCCGGTACCAGAATTTACCACCCACTTTGACTACCGGATTGCCCATGGTCAGTTACCGTTTAGCGCCAGTACCTTACGTGAACTGGGTGGTGATATCCGGATGGCTGGCAATGAAAGCCGCCAGGCCGGTATATTAGAACTGCTGGCATTAATAGATGCCTGGCCGCCGGTCAGCCTTACCCTGCTGAACCAGCCGGCGCCAGCCAGTTCATTAACCTGGACCATTGAGTTTGTCGCCCACGATTTACCCTTTAATACCCATGACTGGTGGCGCTACCAGGCCGAAATTGAATATGGTGCCGATGGCTACCATCATATTGCCGCCAAATTATGGCAGCCCGATGGCAAACTGGCGGCCATTAGTCGCCAGACGGTAACTGTCTTTGCTTAACTACCGCCCTGGCGAAGTAACGTGAAAACGTCACTTTTTTAGTCAGGGCATCATGCAATTTTTAAGGACTTTATTATGGCTTTTGTGCAACCGTTAAACCAAGACGCCAACCCGGAAGTGATGGAATTGGCTAAGTTCTTTAACGAGACCCTGGGGTTTTGCCCCAATAGTGTACTTACCATGAGCCATCGGCCGGCCATCGCTAAAGCCTTTATTCAGCTAAATATGGCAGTAATGGCTAACGAGGGTCGGGTAACATCCGCCTTAAAACGGTTAATTGCTTATATATCCAGCCATGCCACCGGCTGTCGCTACTGTCAGGCACATACCATCAGGGCGGCCGAGCGCTACGGCGCACCCGATGAACAATTAGAAAACATCTGGCAATTTCGCTCGCACCCGGCTTTCAATGCAGCCGAGCGTGCGGCGCTGGAACTCTCTATAGCGGCCTCTGCAGTGCCAAACGCGGTAAATGATCAGATCCAGGACGAGATGCGAAAGTACTGGAAGGCGGGTGAAATCGTCGAGATTATGGGGGTTATTGCGCTGTTTGGTTATTTAAACCGTTGGAACGATTCGATGGCCACCACGCTGGAAGAAGGCGCGATTGCCTCGGGTGAAGCGCTGCTGTCTGCAGATGGCTGGAGCAAAGGCAAACACTGCTAAGTATAAAAAAGCGTGTTGGAGGTACTGAGTTTTAGTAAGCATATTATCCATTTTCCCAAGCCTGACAGCCTGAGCGACTAACTGAACGGGGTTACGATGTTAAGTTGTGATTTACATGATTATGTGGAAATTGTCTGCCTGCACCATTATCCGCTTAAACTGACGTTAAACTCTGGCGCCATAGTTACCGGTACAGCAGACACTACCTGCTATAACGACCAGCGGCAGGAGTGTCTTGTGATTGAATATGAAGCTAAAGCACAACTGGTGGCGCTGGACGATATTGCGTTGCTGGAAGTCACAGTCGCTAACCCGCATTTGCGGGAGGTGCGGTTTAGCTAGCCGCAGAACTTAGTTAACGCCTACTACCAAGCTGATTGAAAGCAGGTTCACTACACCAACCGTTTTGGTTTAGCCATGGACAAACCTTTCCCACCCCTGTAAATTACAAACAATTCACAATTTAGTTACCCGCATAAAAGGAATTTACTATGGTAAATCGCGCTATCGCCAGCCTTGCAGAATACAAATTTAATGTTCGTTCCTTTCATCCTGAGAGAACTTTTGGCTGGAGCGGTATGATGTTTGAGGGCGACAACCGCGGTTTTTCTTTGCAAGCAAGTGGTACCGGCGCAGTAACTTCACGTATCTGGCATATATTTCAACTAAACACCCACAACTCTACTTATGCCCAAACCACACGCTCAGATCCTTCGCGAGCTCCCTGGAATGATGAAGCTGAGGATTATCAGGGAGAGCTAGCCCCACGCCATGAGATGCGGGATTTTAGTAGCACTACGACCAACAATTACGTTAAACATTTGTCTGTCACCGGTCATTATTGGGGCGTCAATCACGCTATGCCATTGTCAAAAGAACTGCAACGAACTATTGGCAGCTCTTACGTGCCCCGACTGGATGTAAAGTACCAAATTAAAATGGATATTGACCGGTTAAATCATCACGTCGATCTGGTTGTTTATATCACAGGCGATGGCTTTCCCAATTGCGAAGCTTTTATTGTCGACCCCAGTGGCCAGAAAGTTTTTATTGGAGTACATGTCAGAAAAGGCGCTGCACCGGTAACATTAGCTTTAAATCTGGATTATCCAATGATTGTCTGCGCATTGCGTATACCCATTGATGTTCATGGTAATTTTATGGAGACAGTAGGCGATGAATTGGCCAGACGCAGAAACCACAGCCGAACACTGCGATACCAGAATATTAACAGCTGGAACCACAGGTTTCTGGCGATGAATCCAAATGACAGACGTTGTATGGTAGTGGAAAACTTCTCACTGGAAGGATGTTTTAACTAATGAGCATAACGTTAAGCCCAGCGGCGGCAAGCAGCATAGGACGATGCTTCCTGGCTGCAATTTTGTTTAGTTATTCTGTAACAGCCTGCAGCGATACCACCCAGCAACGAGAAGCTGAAAGCTATATCTTGCCTGAAAATTACATAGGGGCTTTTTACGTTATTTTTGATCAACCTACAGGTGCCGCACCTACAACACTGGATAGCGCCCGGCTGTTTCAAATTCCGGATAATGGCGTTCTGCTTACTCAAGCGCCTATTAGCGAAGGCGCGATTGCTGCTGATAAACTGCGCTTTTTCCGCCAGGATGCACCAGGCCAACTGACGGAAATCACTGGCCGCTGGTACAGTAGCATTGACCCTGAACAAGCTTATCAGGATAGCGCCACCTACATTTTTGGCGGAGGCCCTGGTGTATACAGCAGCTCAGAGCTGAGTTGCGACATCCGCTTTCGGGGCTTTCATGTCGGCACCAAAAGCCAAATCCTGGATCAGGTAAACCACTTCGATATTGAAAGCTTTATCAAAGACAATAAGCTGAGCTGTGATTAATACGAATCCCAATCAGGCACAACAAAACTGGTAATTATCAGAAACCGTCGATCAGTAAATCAAGGCCAGCTTTAATCTGTTGCCGATACTGCTGCAAAGTTATATCAGTAGTTTTTAAGCGCTTCGTGGAAACCGTTGCAATATCAAGTAAATCAATAAAGTAAGCTTGCTCGTTAATCCGCACCGGAAGATGAAAAGCGGTCAGCAGAGCCTGTGTATTCTGCGGCTTAATTACTGCTACCAACAACGCATCAATTTCATGAAACAGGGTGTTAGTAAGCACTACCACCAGTTGCTGATCGATACGGGCAACGCCAAATTGCTGCAGCACTAAATCTGCCCCAGCCGTTCAGCAAAGGTACCATGCTCTGCAATATGCTGGTTATAAGCTGCAATGGCATCAGCATTCTGTGCCCGCCATAACTCTGCTTTCGCCTGACTCACTGCATCACGCAATGCCTGTTCCAGAACAACAGATGGACTGATCTTCAGCGCCTTAGCCTCAGCCAGTAAACTGGCATCAACTGAGGTGTTACAAGCCGCTTTGGTATTCTGGCTCATGGTAAGCTCCAAATAGGTTAACTCGATTTACATTGCACAGAAGTATAGCGCAGATTTCTTGCGTATAAAAATTGCGCATAACAATCCCTTTCATTGACTCAAGTTAGGAAACCATGCAACTTTAAAGGCCTGACCCCATGGCTTGTCAATCATAAGAATAAAGGCAGCAACCCCGAGTTTCTGTGGAGATGGTTATAACTGAAAAGCAGCCTGTAAAACCCAAGCTGGTGCATAGCGATAAGCCAAAAGTACGCCCTGAACCCGGTACGCCGGAATTTGATGCCTGGTTACTTAAACGCGCCAAAGAGCGTGCAGCTAAGCATTTAACCGATGAGCACGATTTGGGTGATGATGAACGCGGCATACTCGCCGGTGGCTATGATCGTTTGCTAATGTCTGATGAAGAACTGGCCGAGGAAGAGAAAGCCATGGATCAAGCTCAACAGCAGGAACGGCGTAAACACCTTAAG
>CAXBHB010000013.1:0-103813 GCA_963975465.1 uncultured Chromatiaceae bacterium | reverse complement strand
GTATACCAGACCTTTTTAAAATTGGTCGGTGATGCAGGATTTGAACCTGCGACCCGTGGATTAAGAGTACCCAAACCACGTGTATACCAGACCTTTTTAAAATTGGTCGGTGATGCAGGATTTGAACCTGCGACCCCTTGGACCCAAACCAAGTGCGCTACCAAGCTGCGCCAATCACCGACTTCGCTGCACTGCTGCAACGGGGCGGAATATTAACGCCCGCCACCTGAAGCGTCAAACCTTTTTTTGCAATAATCAGCTGATTGCCGATTATTTGAACCTTTATTGCTGTTAAATGCTCAGGATGGAGTTCTGGCAGCGGCTGTGCGAAAATAGCTGCATTAAAAAAGTGACAGAGAAGCCCGAACATGACAGCACAAATCATTGATGGCAAAGCAGTAGCGCAAGCAACAAAAGATAAAGTCGCGGCTCAGGTAAGAGCGCGGGTAAAAGCAGGAAAAAGAGCCCCGGGCTTAGCTGTTGTGCTGGTAGGTCTGGACCCAGCTTCGCAGGTTTATGTTGGTAGTAAGCGCAAAGCGTGCGAAGAGGTGGGCTTTCATTCCGTGTCTTACGATTTGCCGTCCGACACCAGCGAACAACAACTGACAGAATTAATTGATAAACTGAACAACGACAACACGGTAGATGGCATTCTGGTACAACTGCCGTTACCTGCCGGCCTCGACTCGTCGGCTATTCTGGAGCGAATCGTCCCGCATAAAGATGTCGATGGTTTCCACCCCTACAATATTGGCCGGCTGGCTCAGCGCATGCCTGCCCTGCGCTCCTGCACACCCAAAGGCATTATGACGCTACTGCAAAGTACCGGTGTCAACGTAAAAGGTATGGATGCCGTAGTGGTTGGCGCCTCCAATATTGTCGGCCGCCCAATGGCGCTGGAACTGTTATTAGCCGGTTGCACCACCACGGTATGTCATAAATTCACTAAAAACCTGGAAGCCCAGGTACGTCGGGCTGATTTACTGGTGGTTGCTGTTGGCCGGCCGGAATTTATTCCGGGCGATTGGGTAAAACCCGGTGCACTGGTTATAGACGTAGGCATTAACCGGCTTGACAGCGGCAAACTGGTCGGCGATGTTGAATATAGCACTGCGGTAAAACACGCACGCTATATTACCCCGGTACCCGGTGGCGTTGGGCCAATGACCGTCGCCAGCTTAATTGAAAACACTCTGGAAGCCTGCGAGCTGTATCACGATAAGCATTAAACCTGACTGGCAGCGCTAAGTGCGCTGCCCTCCCGCGCGAAATCTGCTACGTCCGTGTCATTCCCCGGCACCATACCACTTTCACCGATTTTTGTTTGCTGTAAATCCGGATACTGTTAGCTTGTATTACCCTGTAACAAAACCCTAAACCAGTTTTGCGCGTATCAGGGAAGTTAGTTGTAGCAAGTAGGACTTTTTATGCCATCTCTTTTCAAGATAAAAGCATCAGGTGCCACCGCACTTATCGTTGCTTTACTAATGTCGCTAAGCGGATGTGCGCAAAAGCCTGCGCCGGATAATGTTGTCTGGCAACAGCAACTGAATTTGCCGTCTGTAAAGTACTCGGCTGAAGTTACCCGGCGTCTGTCACTGAATATTGAACAAATCAGTTTTGACTGGCGCGACCAAAGTCGGGATCGGATTGTGCCGGCGCTGTTGTTTAAACCTGCTCGCCAGCAACAAGCCAGAGCATTAGTTGTGTTCTCGCATGGCTTAGGCGGGTCGAAAGAACGCTACGCTTATCTGGGCCAGTATTGGGCCAGTCAGGGCTACGCCAGCTTGCATGTGCAGCATGATGGCAGCGACAGAAAAGTCTGGCGCGGCAGCAGGCTAATGTTGCCTTTTCGGTTGATGGATGCGGCAGATACACCCGAAGCGTTAGCCAGAGTGCAGGATGTGAAGTTTGCTTTGGACCAGATTTTAGCCTCAGACCATGCCGCTGATTTTGATAAGCAGAATATTATGATGGCCGGCCATTCTTATGGCGCAAATACCGCCATGTTGTTAAGCGGTGCGCAAGTTGAGCAGAACGGCACCCTGGTTAGCCTGAAAGATGAGCGCATCAAAGCGGCTATTTTAATTTCAGCACCGCCTTTTTATAACGAACAAGCGCTGGATAAGGTGCTGGCAAAAGTAAACATCCCTACTTTACATATTACTACCACCGAAGATGAAATTCGGGTGCCCGGCTTTTATTCTTCGCCCCAGGACAGGTTTGACTTATATTTTGCCATGGCCAGCAGCTACAAAGTGCTGGCGGTGTTTAGCTCTGGTAGCCACAATATTTTCTCAGGCTGGCGACGCAGTAAAGATACCCCGGCACAGCAGCAGGTGATCAAAGCGGCCACCCAGGCATTATCCAGCGCTTTTATTGCACAAATAACCACTGATGACAGTCAGGCAATAAGCCTGTGGGCCCAGCAACATCAAGCTGTGTTATCGCAGTTTATTCGCTCAGATAATTTGGGGGTATAACTTGGTTGTTATCGCGCTGAATTATAAGCACTTGCACACCGGCTGAATAAACTAAGTGAAGTCTTGGCGTTAAAGGCCTTCAGGTTACTGACCTCTCCTCAAGCTTAGCGTGCTTAATTTTGATTTATTCCCCCGATTATTGCTTGAGCTACAAACCATTCCTCGAGAATTCGCATACCCCTCAACAAAATGATAATATTTTGTTGCATTTCTGGTTTACTATTTATATTCTTTGAATTCATCTTTCTGTCAGAAGTAAGCAGAAATCACTATAGCAGATAAGGATATATTCGTTATGCAATCAGATTTTGCAACGGCAACACAGACCAGATTAGGACCTGCTCAGCGAAAAGAGCTTGAGAATAAGTGCCACAACCGCCTCAATTGGTCTGATGGTGGCAATTGGATTGGCTCAGGTCGCAAACCCAACTGCTTCTTAAAAGACGAAATAACAAATTCCCGTTCTCACACCTATTTATTCAAAACAGATAGTGCAGCCACAAACTGGAATCTTGAGCATGAAAAAGCAATCCGTTACACCGGACATTTGGCAACGGCAGGTTTGACTGTAGCAGCTACTTTATTAACCAGTGGTATGGCAGCTGTAGCTATTGGTACCATAGTCGCTATCACCAAAGATGAGATACAGGCTGGTGTAGAATACCCAAGAATGGCTCGTGGATGGTCGTTTGAGATGATCTTTGCGCATAGCTTTAAATGGTCACCGCATCCTTGGGGGCAAAAAGGGCTAACACAGAAAATCACTCTGATTTCCCGCGACTTTGAAGGTGCGATTGTCAGAGAATCAACTACCACCCGAAAATATCAACTATCGGAATTGCCAGATGGCTTAGCGCGTGCAATTGCAAGTGCTCCCTCATTAAAGACGACATCAACTTATGCATAAATTTATGGCACAAATAAAGAATATGGTTGCACTAACCCTATTCACTTTAATCTTGTCATCTTGCAGTAATGCCAGCGAAACTGATGATATTTTAGGTCGCTGGGTAATGACCGAAGTGGTTTATGATGATGGCAGTGTCAATCAGCTGGAAGCAGGTAACTTTGTTGATATCAGTAAGGATACGATAACAGAGGTAATTAAGGGCTATGGTAACCGACAGTATCCCTACACCAGGCAAGACAGCGTGCTTAAGTTAACTGCGGATGATGAGCAAATTACCTGGCAAATACTCAGTCAAGCTTCTCATCGGTTAGAAGTCGCTACGCCGATAGGGAAATACAAGCTAACCCGCTGATCAATCGCCTGCTAACAATGATGACAGATGAAGCAGTCTATCTTGCTCATGAACAACAGACTGACAGCCACTGCGGCCAAGAGAGCCATTATACGGATTAGCTGCGGGAAGGCTCATATGTGCTAGAGTTCATTTCGCAAGACCTCGGCTAACTGCTTAAATGGGATATGCTGCTTCCCACAAACAACTATGTCATCGAGAAACCGAACTGGACGCTGCTCCTTCTTATAAAGGTGCGCGAAAGCGTGATTGCAAACATCAAGTGCCTTAACTAAATCGGTTCTATCCACGCGGGCTGGAAGTAGATTGAACTTCACAATGCGTGTACGCGGAATTCTTGCGCTTGTGCCAGGCACAGCCTTTAAATGGTGCGACCCCGGCATGAGTTTCGACTTCCGGTGTATCCGGCCACCCGCAGCGGGAAGCGTGTATTCGACTTCCCACATGTGATTGTGTGCAAGCGCATTCCTAAGGTCAAAGAGTTCACGAACGTGGGAGGGGCGCCTGTACCGTAGTGTTTCCTTCAAATACTTTACGGGGTCTCCGCTCTGTTTCACGGTTGGCTTCGACTGCAGAAGAAAATAGAGGTCTCGCTGAAGCATCGACTCGATCATTGCAACTATTAACAGGATTGCGGCGGTGGAATATCCGTTCTCATAGAAGTTGGTGCTGACACGATCGCCTGCTTGATAGCCACGTGCAGCCAGTTTCGCAACAAAGTCGGCAACTGGCTGCTGCAGGTGCGGTGCGACAACCGATATGATGGTGTCAGTTTGAGTCCGTCGCGTTACCATATGCTCTACCTTCGATTTATACGTATGCAATCTGTGCAGCCAACATCAAAATTTTGTTATATCGGAAGTTCTATGTCGTCGGGATGCTTGACTGGATTTTGTTTTCTCAAGTTTAAAACCGTCTCTGCTAGTTTTATAAAAGAATCAGGAACAGGATCACAATTATGCGCCATATTTTCAGCCAGCAATACTTTGTTAATAGAAGCAGGATGACAACCATGTACACGGGCATAATTAGCTAGCTGAGGAATCCAAGGTTTAGTTTTATCAAAATTTGAAGAAAAACCACTTAGTGAGCCTGTAAATGTCTCAGGAAGAACTTGTCCCTCGAAACATGATTTTAAAAAGCATTCAGGAGAAAACACTTCTTCGAAAGATCCTCCCCAGCTGCCGTCTCCAAACTCAACGACAGGAGTTTGAGGAATTTTAAAAGGGGTTATAAGAGGATCATTTAAATACTTTAGGTTCCTTTTACCCTCTAAATCATCATCATAAGTAACGACAATAGGCCGATCATGGCTGAGAGTTTTTCTTAGTAGACGTACCGCATGCTTTAAGTTTCCAATTCCATTATAGTTGGCAACAACAACGCCAATTTCTTTGAAGTCTAAACCACAGTTTTGATCTTCTAATAGCATTTGAAATGTAATTTCTTCAGATTCCCCTTCGACGAAAATATAAATACACTGATCTAAAGCCGCATTTTTCATTACAGCTTCATAATGCAGCTCATTTATCATTTCGTCATACATGATATCTTCGATGGTTGTTGCCATGTTGAACTCCGATTTAGCGCCGTGGTTTGCAGCGAGCGTAGCTAGCCCGGAGCGAACATCACCATCTTGTCAAAGGTCACAGTACCTTTTTCAGCTCAAATTCGAAACTCATGAGCGATTCTTCGTAGTAATTCATATGATTTAAAACGTTTAATGCCTTTTGTTTTCTATCCATACGTTCACCAAACTTAGAAAAGGGCATCAGAATATTATGAGCCGAGGCAATAAAACTCTGAAAGTTAATACTCAAGTCTTTGCACTCGAATGGTGACAAGCCTATATTCAGTCCTGCATGGTATATCTCATCAATAAATGGATAAATCTTCTCCATACCAAAATGCCAGCTTTCAAAACTCATCTGGTTTGAGCTAAATTTATTGAAAAGCTCCGCAGCCTCATTTATCAGTGGAATAGTTCTCCGGACTAATGCAGTAACTTCAACAATGAATTTTTCTTTGCCAATAGTGTTTTCCGCGTTCCATCGTGCACTAGCTAGGTATCCAGAACACCAATCAACCTTAATTCCCCCACCTACTTCATCTCCACCATGTGAAATTGGTGTCATAGCGACGGTCAGCCTTTCCGAAAACCATTCAGACCGGCAAATCCAGTTGTTGTTTCTTTCATCTTCAGCAGAGGGATAAATAAAAAGCCAGACAACATGTGCGGGGATACTCCTCCAGTGAGCTCTAGTTATACTGCTTCTATGATATTCACAGTTTTCGGCTTCTCTTGTAGCCGTCTTTACTACATCGATGATCTCTGTCTGCGTATGCTCCCTATTCAATATTATTTTTAGAGAGTACCTTTTAGCACTGCCATGACTAATGTCATCTATTGATGAAACTGTGTAACTTTTAGGTACTACAATCTTGCTAACAAGTTTTTTTAAATCATAGATCATGCCTGAATTGACTCGCTGGCATTTTGGAACAACTAATTTCCAGGCTTTCGGTGTAGAAATCACATTTGCGGGAGTCACAGCTTGCCAGTAACTAGCGCTAGTGTCTGTATCAACTAGTATAATGAGCACTGGGAGGGAATGATTTAACCAATAGTCTAAGTGTTTTGCATCGCCTCTAAATATAACCCCATCATCCACTTCTTCGTTAAACCATGATGATCCAGACTTTATTTGCAAAGCGATGAGCTTTCCAGAGGCATTTTCTCCATCTAAATACTCGATATGCGCATCAACCCCAAAATCAGCAACGGATTGTTCCCGAAAAACAAATCCAGACTGAGTAAACTGAGTGCCAACTATCTGTACACCTAGCCGGTCTGTTTGAGCAGTATTGAGTGCTTTCATTATTCTACGATCTCATTGATCATTAGTTACTTATTCGCTGGATCGCTTGTATTTAAACACGCGCTAACCTGCCTTTATAATTTTATATACTCAAACATTACACCGCATACTCGCAACTTACAACAACTTATAGGTACAGCATTTTCAGTAGTTGTGGGCCCTGTCTGCAGCGAAATTAACGCATAAAAAAACCGCCAACAGGCGGTTTTTTTATCAACGGTATTAAATCAGCCTTTACGCCAGCTGGTTACGCCGTTTTTATCTTCGACAATAATACCTTTTGCGGTTAACGCATCACGGGCGGCGTCGGCGGCGGCCCAGTCTTTGTTGGCGCGGGCGCTGTTGCGCTGGGCTATTAACGCTTCAATCTCTGCTACGTCATCTGTTGATGCGCCGCTTTGCAAGAACTGCTCTGCATCACCTTGCAGCATCCCCAGGGCGCCCGCTAGCAGTTTTAGCAACGCTGCCAACTCTGCCGCTTTGGCTGGCTCGGTTTCTTTAAAGCGGTTTACTTCGCGGGCCAGTTCAAACAACACCGGTAAGGCTTCCGGGGTGTTGAAATCATCATCCATTGCCGCTTTAAAACGAACAATGTACGGGCTGTTGAAATCAATGCTGTGGCTTGGCGTAACATTACGCAGCGCGGTATATAACCGGCCTAAGGCGGCATGCGCTTGTTCCAGATTCTCGGCCGAGTAGTTTAACTGGCTGCGATAGTGGCTGGATAACAGGAAATAGCGCACTGCTTCGGCATTGTACTGCGCCAGCACGTCTTTAACCGTAAAGAAATTGCCTAGTGATTTAGACATTTTTTCTTTATCGACCTGCACCATACCGGTGTGGATCCAGGTATTCACATACTTATGGTTATGGGCACAGGTAGACTGGGCAATTTCATTTTCATGATGCGGGAACTGCAAGTCTGAACCGCCGCCGTGAATATCAAAATGCTGGCCTAAATGTTTGGCGCTCATGGCCGAGCATTCAATATGCCAACCAGGGCGGCCGTTACCCCAGGGTGATTGCCAGAATGGCTCGCCTGATTTGGCGCCTTTCCACAGCACAAAATCCAGCGGATCGTCTTTGTTATCTGCCACTTCTACCCGTGAGCCAGATTGCAGCATCTCCAGGTTTTGCTGACTAAGCTCACCATAGGCATCGTATTTACTGACATCAAATAATACATCACCGTCGGTTGCCACGTAAGCAAAGCCTTTGGCTACCAGGGTTTCAATCAGGCTGATAATTTCTGCCATATGCGTCGTTACTTTTGGCTCAATATCCGCCGGCAATAATCCTAAAGCGTTGAAATCGGCATGCATTGCCTTGGTAAAGCGCTCGGTTAACGCATCACAGCTTTCGTTATTTTCCGCCGCGCGCTTAATGATTTTATCGTCAACATCAGTAATATTACGCACATAAGTGACATCGTAGCCAGAGAAGCGCAGGTAGCGGTTAATCACGTCAAAAGCGACATAGGTACGGGCGTGTCCGACATGACAATAATCGTAAATGGTGATACCACAAACATACAAACCCACTTTGCCAGGCTCAATCGCGTTAAATACTTCTTTTTTACGGCTTAAGGTATTGTAGATTTGTAACATTTGTATCCTCAGAAACGACGTTATAACGGCATAATATTCAGCCCGCTAGTGTACCACCACCATTGGGTAGCCGCTATCCTTGCTTTATGAAATGCCGTAGCTGAGTTACAATGGCACCATTCAAACAGAGGACACAATTCAATGATTAATTTACATACCAACTATGGCGTTATTACCCTTAACTTATTTGCTGACAAAGCGCCGGTTACTGCAGAAAACTTTATCAGCTATGTTAAAGATGGCTTTTTAGATGGCACTATTTTTCACCGGGTCATTGACGGCTTTATGATCCAGGGCGGTGGCTTTACCCCCGATATGGATCAGAAAGAAACCAAAGCACCGATTAAAAATGAAGCCAACAATAAAGTGCCGAATAAAAAAGGCACTATAGCCATGGCGCGGACTAACGATCCGCATTCAGCCACCTGCCAGTTTTTTATCAATATTGCCGACAACAGCTTTTTAAACCACACGGCTGAATCAAGCCAGGGCTGGGGCTATTGTGTATTTGGCGAAGTCACCAGCGGTATGGACGTAGTAGATAAAATCCGTCAGGTTAAAACCGGTCGGTTCGCTGGTCACAGCGATGTGCCGGTGGAGCCGGTAATAATTGAAAAGGCCGAACTGCAAGCTTAAGCGCCGCGTTTTAATGACTCAGCCACACACCTTGTTTATTGCAGACTTGCATTTGGCAGCAGACAGGCCCGACATTACCGCGGCCTTTCTGCAGTTTCTCAGTGATAAAGCCATTAACGCCGATGCATTGTATATTCTGGGTGATTTGTTTGAAGTCTGGATTGGTGATGATAATCCAGAGCCGTTGCTTGACACCGTAGCAACGGCTCTGGCCGCCTTAAGCCAGAGCGTCCCGATCTACTTTATTCATGGTAATCGTGACTTTATTCTGCGCCAGCAATACGCCAGCCGTGCCGGTATGCAGTTATTGCCGCAGCAGCAGGTCATTGACCTGTATGGCACCCCTACCCTTATTATGCATGGCGATAGCTTATGCACCCTGGACATTGCCTATCAACGGTTTCGTAAATGGTGGAACCAGCCCTGGTGGCAATGGTTGCTGCTCAAAACACCGTTAACTTTTCGGCAGGGTATTGCTGCCAAAGCGCGGCGTAAGAGCGCAGCAAATAAAGCACGCTATGCTGCACAGCAGCAAGTGAAAATAATGGATGTGACGCCAGAAGAAGTACCTAAAGTTATGGCCAAAGCCGGCGTACTGAAACTGATCCACGGTCATACTCACCGTCCCGCAGTCCATCAGGTAAATGTACAAGGCAAAACGGGTGAACGCTATGTATTGGGTGACTGGTACAGCCAGAGTAGCTATTTAACCGTATCGGCTGATAACTGGCAGCTGGTGTTTACGCCGCTGACTGATCACTGACGTTTATCTCTTTGCCGGCCTCGGTTTGCGGTACCCCACTGTGAAACTTAAAATCCGCATCAGCCGTTAAAATTAACTCTGCTTCTATCGCCTTAAAAAACGCGACCCGCTCACTGATATCTGTACCGGCCACTTGCTGTGCTAATGTTAAATAATCCTGATAATGCCGCGCTTCAGACCGCAGTAACGAAATATAAAAGTCAGCAATTCCAGCAGGTAATAATGGGGCAAGCCTGGCAAATCGCTCACAGGAGCGCGCCTCAATGTAAGCACCGCAAATTAGTTTATCAACCATCGCCTGTGGCTCATAAGTACGCACATGACGTAATAAGCCTTTGGCATATCGACTGGATGTGGTTTTTTCATAGCTAATGCCATTAGCTGCCATTACGTCAAGTACCTGATAAAAGTGATGTAACTCTTCTTTAATCAGTAGCACCATTTTATCGATTAAATCCTGAGCGTGCTGGCTGCTGGCCTTTGGGATCATCGACTTTTTCAGACTAAGGCCAGCCAGTGCTTGCCAGTCGCCCTGCTGACGATAGGTAAAATCTTCAAACGGCTTTAACCATTGCAGCAACGCATCTGCGCTGCTGTCATCTATCGCATAACGGCGAATAAGATACATAGCGCTTTGCGCTGCTTTTAATTCACAAATCAGGTGGTCCCGCAATAAGGTTGGCAAGCTTTCAGGCTTTGCAGCATGCTCGAGCCAGCTTGCCGGCGTGGCACAGCCTAAAAAGTTACTGATGGGTTGCAGCAGTTGCTGCCATTCGCTATTTTGCATTGAAATTACTACGCCAGAAAAATTACCTTATTATACCCAAAGGCCGGCGGCGCACCAAGTTTGACCTGGATCCTACTATCGTTGATATTTAGTGCAAGTTGCTTGACGAACGACGAAGATTTAGTCATAACTGAGCTAAGGGTGGCTAGTTAAAAGGTTGCCCGATCTGAGGGGCGTAGTAAAAAGGATAATAATTATGATACTAAACCATTTATGGGGCATATATGCCCACCCGAAAGAAGAATGGCATACCATTGATGCCAGACACGAAAGTTTTCGCTACAGCATGGCCCACATCCTTATTGTGGCGCTGATCCCGGCAATTTGTGCCTACTATTCTGCGGTGCACCTGGGCTGGAGCATTGGCGTTGGTGACCCGATTAAACTTACCTCACAAAGCGCACTCGTAATGTCGATCGCTATGTATTGCGGCTTAATTATCGGGGTGTTTACCCTAGCATGGCTGGCGCACTGGATGGCGCATACCTTTGGTGCCGAACCCACCTATACCCAGACTGTAGAACTATGCTCTTACACCTCTACCCCGCTGTTTATGGTTGGGTTTGCCGCGCTGTATCCTGAGTTATGGTTTGTAGTCAGCGTTGGCCTGGTGGGTCTGGCGTATTCGGTATACCTGTTGTACGTCGGAGTGCCAATTCTGATGCATATCCCGGAAGAACGGGGCTTTATTTATGCCAGTTCAGTGGTTACCGGTGGTTTAACCCTGCTGGCAGTGCTGATGGCAACAACCGTTATTTTATGGATGTCAGGCTTTGGGCCCACTTATACCCACTGACGGCATTAACCCACAGTAACTAAAACAGGCGCCAATTGGCGCCTGTTTTTATTCTCATAAGCGTGATGTAACCTTAACCTTCGTTATAGGTTTCCAGGTTAGTGGCCATCGACATTGCGGTATGCGCTTTGGCATCGTCACTACGGGTCTGATCCAGCCGATTCAGGTAATCCTGATCGATATCGTTGGTGACATAATGACCGTCAAATACTGAGGTCTCAAATCGCTTAATATCGGGGTTTTCAGAGCGAACCGCTTCGATTAAATCGGGTAACGACTGAAAAATAAGACCATCAGCACCAATAGTCTGACAAATACTGTCAACGTCATGGCCATGGGCAATCAATTCATTAGCCGATGGCATATCGATACCATAAACATTTGGAAAGCGAATTTCCGGCGCAGCAGACGCAAAATAAACTTTTTTAGCACCCGCTTCGCGTGCCATTTCAATAATCTGACCGGACGTTGTGCCACGCACAATAGAATCGTCTACCAACAGCACATTTTTACCTTTAAATTCCTGCCAGATAGCGTTTAGCTTACGTTTTACTGATTTTTTACGCTGCCCCTGCCCCGGCATAATAAAGGTACGGCCAATATACCGATTCTTAACAAAACCCTGGCGGAATGGTAGACCAATTTCGTTGGCTATTTCCAGAGCGGCATCATTGCTGGTTTCCGGGATAGGAATAACGACATCAATATCCAGATGAGCCCACTCGCGTTTTATTTTCTGGCCCAGTACTTTACCCATTGCAACCCGGGACGCATAAACCGAGATATTATCGATAGTTGAATCTGGTCTTGCAAAATAAACATATTCAAAAATACACGGGGTATAACTGGGGTTTTCTGCACACTGCTGACTAAACAACTCGCCCTGCTCGGTGATATAAACCGCTTCACCCGGAGAGACATCACGCAGCACCGTAAAACCATCAGCATCCAGCGCAACACTTTCTGACGCTACCATATACTCGGTACCCGCAGCGGTTTCCCGCTTCCCCATGACCAGCGGACGAATACCGTTAGGGTCACGAAACGCGACCAGACCATGGCCGATGATAAGTGCCACCGCAGCATAGCCACCCCTGATTTTACGGTGAGCACTAGCTACGGCATTAAAAACCTGGGCGGGCTCTAACTGCATAGTCGATTTAGACTGCAGTTCGTGCGCCAGAATGTTAAGCAAAATTTCCGAGTCTGAGGTGGTGTTAATGTGGCGGCGAGCCAGACGAAACATATCCTCTTTTAACTCATGAGAATTAGTTAAATTGCCATTGTGGGCCAGGGCAATACCAAACGGGCTGTTAACATAGAATGGCTGGGCTTCAGCGGTACTGGATGAGCCGGCAGTAGGATAACGAACATGACCAATACCAATGTTGCCTGATAAACGTTGCATGTGTCGTGTTTCAAACACGTCTTTAACCAGGCCATTAGCCTTGCGTAATCTCAGCGTATTGTTATCAACGGTAACAATGCCTGCAGCGTCCTGGCCCCGATGTTGTAGCACAGTCAGACCATCATACAGCGCCTGATTTACCGGATACTTACCTACAATTCCAACGATACCACACATTGTTTATTTCCTCGCCAGCACTAAGGCTTTTGCATAAAACTGGAATGGTTTTCCAGATACTCGAAAAACCATTCGATAATAAAACCAAACTCGGGGATCAAGACTGACTGCTGCCACCAAAGCGCTTGAGCTGCCGGGGTAAACGCGTCCATAAAAAACAACACCGCACTAACCACCAATACACCACGCAAAGCACCAAATACCAGGCCTAACACTCTGTCGGTGCCTGATAAGCCGGTAGATTGTACCAACTTGCCAATAACAAAATTAATCAGGGCCCCAAGGATTAACGTACATATAAACAGTACGGCAATAGCAGATGCATTTCGGATAGTGGCATCATCGATACCGGTAAAAAGACTGGCGAGACTGGGGTAGTACTGGCTGGCGATAAAAAAAGCCAGAAACCACACTACCAACGAGATAGCTTCTTTAACGAAACCACGGATCAGGCTGATAACAGCCGATAAGGCAATAATTGCCAGTATTACAAAATCAACCCAAACCATTTGCTACCAAAGGATGCCTGATGACGGCGCGCATTCTATCAAACCGGCCTGAGCTTGGCTAATTATTTTCAGTCACCTGATAGCGGCTTACTACCAACCGTTCGATACCGGTTAACTGCTGGAGTTGCTCAACCTGTTGTTCCAGACGTGCTTTTTTAAGTTCAGGCCCCACCAGTACACTGGTTAACTTCTGACCACTGCTGTTAGTAATATTCCGGGTGAAGGTAACAAAGCCCTGCTGACGTAATTTGGCTACCAACGCATTAGCATTTTGTGGATTACTGAAACTCCCCACCCGCACAATCCAGGCATCGTTGCCGCTGTTAACCTCAGTAGGTTTTACCGATGCTGAATTCGCCGCAGTGGCATTATCGTTACCAAGCGTAACCTGAGCAAAGTCTTGTGATGGTAAAGCATCAGGGTCGCGTGCTGTTGTATCGCTGGTTGCTGCAGTATCGTCATCCAATGCTATTTCAGTGGATGCTTCGGGTTCGGCGACACTGCTGGCCTGGTCAAATGCAGCCTGATCGAATTGCTCAGGTTGTTGTACTCCCTGAAACTCCGGCCGGTCTGGTATGACTTTGAAGTCATCTTTTACTACTTGCTTTTCGCCGTCCAGCAAATCGGGCAAAAATATAATACCGGCTAAAATCAAAATAGTGGCACCCAGTAACCGGTGTTTAAATCCTGTGGTCATATCGCCTCCTGATGATAGCTTGCCAGCACTGCCGAAACCGTAACAAACGAGCCAAAAACAACCAGTAAGTCATCTGATTGCAACTGCGCAACCACCGCTGTAAACGCCTCAGCAGCATCTGAATATTGCTGACATGGCACTGGGGTCAATGCTTGCGCTAACTGCGCTGAAGAGGCGCCTCTGGCGCCTGGCAGGCTGCTAAGATGCCATTGATCAATTATACAGGTCAAGGGCGCAAGTGCCTGAGCAATATCTTTATCTTTTAACATACCCACTAACGCATGCACTTTACCAAAGCCTGGTTTTAACGCTGACAGTTTAGTTGCAAGATAATGTGCAGATTGCGGGTTGTGTGCCACATCAACAATTATTGCCGGTTTGTTTTGTAAGTATTGCATCCGACCTGGCAAACTGATCGACGACAGTACGGCGGTTAACAGCGCCGGTTCAGGTAACAAATTCAACTGACTTAGCGCCGCCAGGCTGGTCGCCACGTTCTGGATAGGCAACATTGGCAAAGGCAGGTTCTGGTAGGCCTTGGTATCAGATTGCCAGCTCCAGTTATCTGCTGTTTGCTGATACTGATAATGCTGGTTAACCCTAAGCTGCGGACAGCTGAGTTCTGCGGCCCTTTCCAGCACACTGGCAGGCGGGAGCAACTCACCGATTATCACCGGTTTGTGCTGGCGAAAAATGCCGGCTTTCTCCCGGCCAATAGACTCCCGATCAGTGCCCAGCCAGTCCTGATGATCTAAATCTATGGTAGTAATAACGCTCAGGTCCGGGCTGACAATATTCGTGGCATCGAGTCGACCGCCCAGGCCAACTTCAATCAGACAAAAATCGACGGGGTGCTGTTTCAGTATGGAAAAAGCGGCCAGCGTGGTGAATTCAAAATACGTTAGTGCGGTATCACCGCGCAACGCTTCAATCCGGTTAAATGCCTCTACCCAAAGTGGGTCAGCGACATCCCGGTTATTAATTCGTAACCGCTCGTTAAACTGCAGCAAGTGCGGTGAACTGTAGACTCCAACCCGCAACCCTTGCGCCAGCAAAAGTTGCTCCAGTACCCGGGCGGTGGTTCCCTTACCATTGGTACCGGCAATCAGCAGCACCTTGCCAGGCAACAAAGCCAGGTCCGCTTGTTTGGCAACATAGTTTACCCGTTCAAGCCCCAGTTCAATTTTATCGATGGGGTGGCTATGCTCAATATAACAAAGCCAATCGGCCAGACTTTGGCACGATTGGCTTGCTTTCATCAGGTCTGACATAAGTTCCTAAGCAGCGTTGTGCTCAGATACGGGAGCAGGCAACTGCATAAATTTGGCAACAAGGCGCGCAATTGTATCGCGCATTTTGCGCCGGTCAACAATCATATCAATGGCACCGTGTTCCAGTAAAAACTCACTGCGCTGAAAACCTTCCGGCAGCGTTTCCCGCACGGTTTGTTCAATAACCCGCGGCCCGGCAAAACCAATCAGCGCTTTAGGCTCACCAATATTAATGTCTCCTAACATTGCTAAACTGGCCGATACGCCGCCCATGGTCGGGTCGGTAAGGACCGAAATATAAGGTAACCCCTGCTCACTGAGTTTAGCCAGCGCAGCAGATGTTTTGGCCATTTGCATTAATGAAAACAGCGCTTCCTGCATCCGGGCACCACCACTGGCCGAAAAGCAGACAAAGGGCACTTTATTGGCCAGCGCATACTCAACGCCAGCCACAAATTTGGCGCCAACTACAGACGCCATCGAGCCACCCATAAATTCAAATTCAAAAGAAGCAGCAACCATCGGCATGCCATGCAAGGTGCCATTCATCACAATCATGGCGTCTTTTTCATTGGTTTGTTTCTGAGCAGCACTTATCCGATCTTTATAGCGCTTGCTGTCTTTAAACTTCAGCAAATCCTGCGGTTCTAAATCCGCTGCCAGCTCGGTCGTGGAATGACTGTCAAAAAAATGGGTCAAGCGAGTTCTGGCATTAACCCGCATATGATGATCACACTTCGGACACACGCCTAAGTTGCGGTCTAAATCGGCTTTGTAAAGCACCGCATCACACGCGCTACACTTTGTCCAAACGCCTTCGGGAATATTACGGCGAGCCGAAGTGGAGGTTCTGGGCAGGATTTTTTCTAACCAACTCATAATGCATTCCTATAAACAGGTATCAGACGTTAGACCTAAGAGTAGACAAAATACGTCAAAAAACGCCGAAATAAAACTAAACGGGCGCTATTAAAGCACAAACACCCACTAACAGAATATAAAAAACTGGTCTTAGCAGACGTTACAAGAACAAAGGACCAGTCGCTACTTTGGGTAGCCCGAAGTGTTCAGGGTAGTCGACATCAACCAGATACAGACCGCCCGGTTTGGCCGTAGCAGCTGCCAGATTGCGGTTGCGACTTTGCAACAGTTCAGCCAGCCAGTTAACAGGTTGGCGACCCATGCCAATTTCCAGCAAGCTACCGGTTATATTTCGCACCATGTGATGTAAGAAAGCGTTCGCTTTAATGTCAAGGATCAGATAATCCCCAACCCGGCTTAATCGTAAATGATGAACATTGCGAAAAGGGGTTTTTGATTGACACTGAACCGCCCTGAATGCACTGAAATCATGCTCACCAATTAATGCAGGCGCAGCTTGTTGCATCAGGCTGAGATCCAATGGCTGATGATAATGACTCAACCCGGCGCGCAAAATGGCGGGTCGGTACTTATGATTATAAATAACATAACGATATCGTCTGGCCGTGGCACTGAACCGCGCATGAAAATCATCACTGACGGGTTTTGCCCAGCGCACCGCGATTTGATCTGGCAACTGGCTATTGGTGCCCATTATCCAGGCTTTATTATCACGCACCGCTTCGGTATCAAAATGAACTACCTGGCCTGTCGCATGCACTCCGGCGTCTGTCCGGCCGGCGCAAAAAACTTCAATCGGACTGTTAGCCACTTTCGCCAGCGCTATCTCTAACTCCTGTTGCACGCTGTTTACTTCGCGCTGGCGCTGCCAGCCAAAAAAACCGGTGCCATCATATTCAATACCTAAAGCTATTCGCATGGTTTTCCCTCTGTTAAACCGCGGCAATTATACCGCAGAGTAACCGGGTTACCAGCACCCTATAGTGCCATGAATACTAAGATGCTGGTTTTTGCAACGACCTGGCTTCAGTTTTAACATGCTCAGGAGCAGCTGAATCAAGAATATCTAAAATGATATGCTCAGCACTATCCTGATCATCAATTTCTATGTAAGCCCGCACTAAATCCAGTTTGGCTGCAAATCCATTGTCTTCTGCATCAACATCCTGCGGGTTATCGTTACCAATAACGTCGGCAAATTCATCCAGCCCTACATCAACATTGAGCTGCTCAAAACGGCCATCATCTTCCTGTGCTTGTTCGCTGCTGGCCAAAAGATTATCAATTTCGACAAAGTCTGCATCGGATAGCGCAACAACATCGTCCTCTGCAGTCGGACTGAACACAGAATCAACGTCAAGGCTCAGCTCCTCACTGTCACTGGCGGTGGTTTGTGCCATCGCTTCCAGCTCAGTCAGCAGGTTATCAAACTGACTGTCATCCAGTTTTGCGATACTTTCATCTGCGTCGGCATCAGCAGGCGTTATCTCAACACTAACCTCCTCATCATCCAGCACAACTTCGTCATCGATAAAGTCGTCATCGGTCAGTTCAAGATCCGGATAACTTTCCAGCATTTTACTCGGGTTTTCAACTGATAACGCCGCCTCTGAGGGCGCACTGACCGAGCCATCCTCACCAGTTTCCAGATCGGGACCGTCAGTCGCGACAGCATTATCAACACTGTCAGCCATGTCATCCCCTTGCAGGGTATCATCAGCAATGTCTTCCGCTTCGCCTGTTGCAGTGTCAACTGCTTCGACCTGCTCTAATAGCTCATCAAGCTCAGCACTTAACAACTCAGAGGCTTGTTCATCCTCGTCAATGACTGCCGCTTCCGTATCTTCCTTTCCCTCTAGTGCCAGTGTCTCAGCAAATGCATCCAGCTCCGTCCGGTCAAAACTTTCATCATCTACCAGAGTGGCAATCTGGCTGTCACTCAGCTCATCAGCGGCCGGTTCAGTGGTAGCATACTGACTGGTATCTTCGGTTTCTACCAGTATCTGTTCAGGCTCTTCAGCATCTGGCTGTGCAGCCTCTTGTTGCAGTTCAGTTTGCTCTATCTCAACTTCTGTTGGATCCGGTGTTTCAGCATCGTCCGGTAAGTCAACTTCAATTTCTTCAAGTAATTCGTCTGGCGCAAGCTCTTCTGCCGTATCATCAATATCCTGTTCAGTTTGCACGTGCGGCTCATGCTCATCCAATTCAATGATTTCTGCCGCAGGTTCAGGTTCAGGAGCATCTGTCTGACTAAGCAAATCGTCAACACTATCGACATCTATCTCAGTATCACTGTCAGCAGTTAAATCGTCGTCATCTAATTCAATAATGGCGTCATCATCATCTTCTGCAGATAGCAGCGCACTTAAATCGCTGTCCGACAATATATTATTGGCATCAAACTCATTGCCCGCACTCTGCTCAGTAAATCCGGGGGCATCCAGTGCATCAGACAAAAGATCGTCTTCCGCAGCTGCGGTTGCAGCACTTTCACGGCTTAGTAAGCTGTCGTCATCCAGCAGGATATCGTCATCAAGTAACGCATCGTCGTCAAAGTCAGGCAGGCTATCATCCAGAACTTCACTGTCAGCAAAGTCGCCCTCATCCGCAAAGGCATCATCCAGCAGGCTTTCATCTATATCAAATAAGCCACTTTCGTCTAAATCGTTACTTTCATCCAACGGTGGCAGCGGTGATTTATAGTCTGCCGGCGGTTCAGTAGCGCTTTTCGCGGCCACAACTGCGGCTTCTGTCTGCTGGCCCCGGCGTTTTAATAATAGTGCAACACCCGATAGCAGCAGCAAAGCAGGTATTGATGCAGCCAGGATCCAAACTACAGGGTTATTAACCAGAGCACTACTTTGCTCTTGCTCCGCAGCCAACGCCAGCGCAGCCTCAGCTGCTTGTTGTTCCTGCGCCGTTTGTTTAGCCAGAATATCCGCTTGTTGCTGCAACAGCGTGTTTAATTGCTGCTGTAAGCTACTGTCTTCGCCTAATTGCTGCTGTAATGCCAACAATTCAACCTGGACCTGACTTAAAGTAGCTTTCAGTTGATTATTTTCTCTGACAATAGATTCTATCATCAACATAGAATCGCCAAACTGGTCTTTCAATTCAGTGAGTTGTTGTAATTGCTCAGCAGAAGCGGCAGCGGCCGCAGTTGAACTGGCAGACTGTTTAGTCTGAGTTGCAGAATTATTTCGGGCCGCCCAGGCCCGGTCGTCTGCGTCTGACTTAGCACGGGCAAGGTTTATATCAATTGCCCGTATGTCACGCATATCGGGTAACTGCAATGTCGCGCCCGGGCGTAAATGATTCAGGTTACCGTCGATAAAGGCGTCAGGGTTTTTCAGATAAATTGCATACATTATCTGGTAGGTGCTGACATTACTGTCCTGCGGTTTAATGCGCTCGGCGATGCGCCACAACGTATCCGTTGGATTTAATGGCCCAAGCTGGCGCTGCATTAGCGCAGTATCAGTGCTTTTCGGACCGCGTAAGCCGGTTGAGGCAGGTTCGTTAGCCCAGGCGAGCCCCGACAGCAGCGTCGAAAAATTGACTAACAATACTAATGACAAGAGACGAAGTGGCATTAACTATCCTTTCCAGGGCAACTTAAGCTGATTTGTAACCATTTAGTGTCGAAAGCAATGCAAACACTGTTCCACTATTATCGTGATAAAGCACAATTAACAATAGCCCGCGAAATATAAAACAGTTACGACATTGTTACCAGCATAAACCTAATCCGGAAAAAAGGCTCCCGCAGGAGCCCATAATTAGGTGAAACCCGTTACAGATAATCGCGAATAAGATGCTCGGCTATCTGCACGCTATTGGTGGCAGCGCCTTTACGAATATTGTCCGCGACCACCCATAGGTTCAGGCCGTTTTCGTGAGAAATATCCTGCCGTATCCGACCGACGAAGACGTCATCTTTGCCGGTTGCACTGCAGACCTGCGTTGGGAAGCTGGCATTGTCCTCTAGCAACACGACGCCCGGCGCATTCGCCAGCAGAGATTTAGCCTGTTCAACGGTTATCGGCATCCGGGTTTCAATATGCACTGCCTCAGCATGGCCATAAAATACCGGCACCCGCACGGCTGTCGCATTAACAGCAATACTGCTATCGGCAAAAATCTTCTGGGTTTCCCAGTGCATTTTCATTTCTTCTTTGGTGTAGCCGTTATCCATAAACACATCAATCTGCGGAATAACGTTAAAGGCAATCTGACGGGCAAACTGCCCCTCGCCTTCCAGCGGCCGGCCGTTCATTAGTTGCACAGTTTCCTGGGCCAGCGCATCCAGTGCTGATTGCCCGGCCCCACTAACAGATTGATAGGTCGCGACATTAATCCGGCTGATTCCTACAGCGTCATAGATGGGTTTCAATGCCACCAGCATTTGGATCGTAGAGCAATTCGGATTAGCGATTATATTGCGGTTGCGAAAATCCGCTATGGCCGCCGCGTTTACTTCCGGCACAACCAGTGGAATATCGGCATCGTAGCGAAAGTGCGACGTATTATCGATAACGACGCAGCCGGCATCAGCCGCCTGCGGTGCATACTTGGCCGACACACTGCCTCCGGCAGAAAACAAGCCAATTTGCGCCTGGCTCCAGTCAAAAGTGTCAGCGTCGAGTACGGTGATTTTTTTACCTTTAAAGTTAATTGTGCCGCCCGCTGATCGGCTACTGGCCAGCGGAAACAACTGTGCAACCGGAAACTCTCGTTGCTCCAGTATTTCAATTAAATGTTGGCCAACCAAGCCAGTTGCGCCCAAAATTGCTACATTGTATTGCGATGCCATGCCAAACTCCCTGATTACTGACTCGTAAACCCTAACTGCGCCATCCAGAGCGGTATATCTTTGCCGCTTAGTTGCACCGAACTGAACTCACGTCGCGGCGGATAAGCCTTGCGCAGCCAGTCAAACCCTTCACGCTGGATATGATAACGGAATAACGCGTCATCACGGCGCACATCATATAACATTCTCGCCAGGTTTTGGACATCCGGAAGCCCAAAATTATCAGATAAGCTGACTTTTTCCACTGCTGGCACAGGTAACAACGCCGCAAGTTGCCTGTTTGCCTCCTCGCCCTGATGCTGACATAGCTGCTGATATAACATCGCCGTCCCTCTGGCTTTGCCTTCAATGCTATGGCCGGCAATATGAGCTGTAGCAATATCCAGATAAGGGAGCAGCGCCAGCTGAACATCAGGTTCGTTCTCCCAGACATCCAGCACCACAGGTCGGGGTTGCTGTTGCAACGTCTGCAACAACGCCTGGTTATCAATCACCCCACCGCGCGATGCATTAATCAGGGCGCAGTCGGGTTTAAGTGTTGCCAGCGTCTTGGCGTTTAGTAAATGCCAGGTCGGTTCCGGACCGTCTTTGATCAACGGGGTATGAAAGCTGATAATATCTGCCTGCTGGCACAGCTGGCTAAACGCGGTATGGGTAAAACCAGCCTCTGCTGCGCGCAGCGGGTCACATAATAACAGCTTGATATTCAATGCGGCAGCCGCCGTAGCCAGACGTTGCCCTATCTGGCCTACACCAACGATACCTAAGGTCTTGCTAGTGAGCTGCCATTGGTATTTTTCTGCCAGAAACCAGAGCGCACTTAACACATATTCCACCACTGACTGCGCATTACAACCGGGAGCAGAGCAAAATGCCACATTGCGACTGGTTAAATAGGTCTGATCAATATGATCCATCCCTATCGTTGCAGTGCCGACAAAGCGCAGGCGGCTGTTTTCTGCCAACAGCGCCTGATTAACGGCGGTAACTGAGCGAACCAGCAAAACATCGGCATCGGCCAGTTGTCCGGGCGTAACCGCACGACCATTGAACAAGGTCACCTGGCCAAGATGGCCAAAAAACTCCGCCACCAGGGGCATATTTTCATCAGCATAGATTTTCATCATCGTTATCGCGATTCGCCTGACTTTGTCACAACAGAGCGGCAGTTTATCAAAAAAACAAAAGGCCAGGCGAATTATTGCCTGGCCTTACTGGACGTTGCATGTGGATGGTTACGGACGGTAACGCTGCATAACTAACGTGGCGTTGGTGCCACCGAAACCAAAACTGTTCGACATAATGGTATTAAGCGTTGCGTCCTGTGTTTCCCGCACAATGTTCAAGCCGGCAGCGGCTTCATCCAGCTCACCGATATTGATCGACGGCGCGATAAAATTATGTTTCATCATCAGCAGTGAATAGATAGCTTCATGCACCCCGGCAGCCCCTAACGCATGGCCGGTCATGGCTTTAGTGGCGCTGATTGCCGGTGATTTACCGGCAAATACCTGCTGAATTGCCGCCAACTCTTTGACATCCCCCACCGGCGTACTGGTGCCGTGTGTATTAACATAGTCAACCGGAGCAGACACACCTTGCATAGCCATTTCCATACAACGAACTGCGCCTTCACCACTTGGTGCAACCATGTCATAGCCATCTGAGGTGGCACCATAACCGACAATTTCGCCATATATAGTGGCACCGCGCGCCAACGCATGCTCTAACTCTTCAACAACCACAATACCGCCACCACCACTGATCACAAAACCATCGCGCTGTGCATCATACGTGCGTGAAGCCTGCTCCGGTGAATCGTTATAGCAACTGGACAATGCGCCCATCGCATCAAATTCCATCGCCAGTGTCCAGTGCACTTCTTCACCACCGCCGGCAAACACCACGTCTTGCTTACCCAGCTGAATCAGCTCTACTGCGTGACCAATACAGTGGGCACTGGTAGCACAAGCAGAACTGATAGAGTAATTGACACCTTTAATTTTAAATGGTGTCGCCAGGCAGGCCGAACAGGTGCTGGACATTGTTTTAGGCACGGCATAAGGACCAACCCGCTTTACGCCCTTCTCACGCAAGGTGTCTGCTGCTTCAATTTGCGTTTTCGACGACGCACCACCAGAGCCAACAACCAGGCCAACCCGCGGATTAGAAATTTGCTCTTCACTTAAGCCGGCATCTGTCATAGCTTCTTGCATGGCGATATAAGCATAGGCTGCGGCATCGCCCATAAAGCGCATCGCTTTACGGTCTATATGCTCTGCCGGGTTAATTTTAATATTACCCCACACCTGAGAGCGCAAACCAAATTCGACAAACTCGGGTGAGGCCGTAATGCCGGAACGGCCCGATTTTAACGACTCCAGTACTTCTGCCTGATTGTTACCAATACTTGAAACAATACCCATGCCAGTAATTACGGCTCTTTTCATGTTTGCTCCCATGTCTGCCTACCAGCAGAAACTAATTTAAAATTTGTTGGTCATTGTACGGACTTTACTATCGAAACTGGTCAGCTTTCAGCGTACAACTGTACTCTTTTTAATTTTGCGTCAGCTTAAGGTAAACTACAAGCTGATTTTCCCGCCGGACCCAATAATGCAGTCGCTGACTAACGCTAATATTCACTTTAACCAGCAGGGTACCCCCGTTGCTACTGATTTTGATGACATTTACTTTTCAAATGAGGGTGGCCTGGCTGAGACTGATTACGTTTTCCTGCAACAAAATGGCTTGCCGCAACGCTGGCAGAGCCATCAGTTAAGCTATTTTCACATTATTGAAACAGGCTTTGGCACCGGTGCTAACTTTTTAGTCAGCTGGCAACGCTTTCGCCAGTTTCGTTTGCAGCACCCTGACGCATGCTGTCGTACTCTTTACTTTTCCAGCTTTGAGAAGTTTCCGCTCAGTCTTGCTGATCTGAGCGTTGCGTTGCAAATTCATACCGGTTTAACCGATTTGTCAGCCGAATTACTAACCCAATACCCACCTGCTATTGCGGGATGTCACAGATTAACCTTCGATAATGGCAGTGTTGTGTTGGATTTATGGCTGGGTGATGTCAACGATTTATTGCCGCAGTTATCCGTCCAAAATAAGGCGGACGCCTTTTATCTGGACGGTTTTGCCCCGGGCAAAAACCCGCAAATGTGGCAACCGCAACTGTTTGAGCAAATGGCCAGACTGAGCCATCCACACACCACCGTTGCCACATTTACAAGCGCGGGGCTGGTAAAACGGGGGTTACAGGATGGTGGCTTCACCATTAAGAAAGTACCGGGTTTTGGCCGTAAACGGGAAATGCTCACGGCTACGATAACAGAGCACACGCCGCAGGCTATTGCTGACGCCGTCGTGCCTGGCTCCCGCATACCGGAGCAAGTCTGCATTGTTGGTGGTGGCATTGCCTCTTTGTGTTTAGCATTACAGTTAACTGCCAGAGGTATAAAAACAGAATTGCTTTGTGCAGACAGCCAGGTAGCTGCAGGCGCGTCTCATAATTTACAGGGTGCGGTCTACCCTAATCTGCATCCCACTCTTACTGTGGCCAGCCTGTTGCATTGCCAGGCTTTTTATTTTGCCAGACACTTTTACCAGCAGTTGGCCAACCAGGGCGGTAATTTTGCCATGCAGTGGTGTGGTGTTCTGCATCTCGCCACTAACCCGGCGTTGTTGCAGCGACAACAGAAAATTATTAACCAGGCAAATTGGCCTGTAACACTGGTGCATCCTGTGTCAGCGGCAACGGCCAGTCAGCTGGCAGGCCTAGAATTAGAACATGGCGGCATTTTTTTGCCGCAGGCTGGCTGGCTCAGCCCCGAACAGTTTTGCCTGGCAGCACTGGCGCAACTAAAAAAGTCACCGTTGTTTACGGTGCAGTTTAATTGTCGGGTCAGCGACGTGCGTGCCGCTGCCGATAAGTCGCCGTACTGGCAGATTCAATACGAAAAAACCGGACAACGCCATCAGGCATTGTCGCCTGCCGTCGTGCTGGCAAATGGTGCAGATATCGCGCGGTTTTCCCCAAGCCAGCACTTACCTGTTAACCGGGTACGCGGCCAGGTTAGCCATGTTAGCAGTAGTGGTATGCAGCCACTAAGTACGGTGCTATGCCATAAAGGCTATATTACCCCGGCCTTTGCTGGCTGCCATGCCGTAGGCGCCACATTTGACCGCACAGCTGACAGTGCGTTTGTCAGTAGCAGCGATGACAAGGAAAACCTCAATCTGGTGAATAGCCAGTTGCAGCAACCAGCATGGTTTGCCGATGCTGCTGTGGTCAGTGCCCGTGCAGCATTTCGGGCGACCATACCCGACCATTTGCCGTTACTTGGCAACATTACAGAACCTGAGGGGTTGTATGCATTTGGCGGGCTGGGCGCTCGGGGTATTTTACTGGCGCCGCTGCTGGCCGAAACACTGGCTTGCCAGATAAGTGGCCAGCCATTGCCGCTGCCGAATGAGCATTTACAGGCAATTGCTGCTAAACGTTTTGACAAGTGCACGACAACGGCTTGATTACGCAGTTTAATTGACAGAATCACTGATGTTTCTGCTGGTCAATACCAGCGGAAATTTGCTATGGTTACACCGCTCTAACGCACTACAGCCAAGGAAATAAAATGCGATTTTCAGCTTTGTTACTTATATCGGCCCTGGTGACATCACTGTCGTTCGGTATTGCAGCGAATAGCTTTTATCAGGTCCCGCTCGCTGACGATGCCCGGGAATTTGCCCGGCTCGAAGGCAAAATGCCGGCCGTACTCAGTTATTTTAGTCAGCTATCTATAGCAGAATTGCAGCAATTTTATCAGCAGCAATTGGGCGAGCCTGGCAGGGTTTCGTTAATCGATGGCCGGCTTAACTTGTATTTCAGAGTGGATCAACAGCAGGTGAGGATCCTGATGTCCGAGCAGAACGACTGGCGTCAGGTTGATATTATGGTGCAGTAAAACTGCCGGCCGCAACGAGCGCCGGCGCGCTTATGGCCGGCCCATTTGTAACACCACCCGCCGGTTTGTTCCCCGGCCCAGGCTGGTTTGATTTGATGCGACATGCCGTCGCTCACCGAAACCTTCTACCTGTACCTTTTCATCAGCAACACCGGCCGCAATAAAAAACTGCTTAATCTTCTCTGCCCGTTTAACCGAAAGCTGCTCATTCATCCAGCGTCCACCATAACTATCGGTATACCCCTGTAACTCAATACTCTCAATACCGGGATCATGCTGTAAGTATTGGGCAATTTGGGCCAAACGCCGCTCTGACTCCCGTGTAAGCTGATCACTACCAGACTCATAACTTAATACGGTAAAAGCAATATCTTCAAAACTGTATGGCAGTAACCCCGCAACACATTCAGTAAATGCGTTGTAACCTGGCGCAAATTGTACCGGATTTAACCTGGCCGCGACTCTGTCGTAGGGACTGTACCAGTCTGTAAAATAAAAGGTCGGACTAAACCCCTGCTCCAGCTCGGTCAGTAAGGTCCAGGCCGTTTTTTTCGGTAACTCGCCGTTAAACTGTTTAAGCAGGGTCATACTCGCCAGGTTTTTACCCGGCTCGCCCGGGCGCCAGCTAGGTGGCATTGATAATACCTCAGCCAGACCATAAGCGTCGGGGAGCCGTAACATCTTTAATTCAAAATCAAGATTGAGGGCCTTACTGGCCTTGCTTTGAAACACGGCATTACCGAAATTAGGAATACGATGTTCTAATTGACATAGCAACGGGGTTTGCTCGGTCAACTGCCACGCCGATTGTTCAATGCTGGCAGAATACTGACGCAACTGTTCAGAGACCGCAAAGCTACTGCCACTGGCAACAAAGCAAAATAAAGCGTTGAATGTTAAAGCGTATTTAAACATATACCTAACCTTGTCTGGCAATTTCACATCAATTGGCATCTTTAGCTGACGATGTGTATCTACAATAAATATACTGGCCCTGATTTAATAAGCAAACATTGTGCCGAACACAAGACGCTGCGTATTTTATTTGGCATAATGTGGGCTGAATTTTCTTATGGTTTGCTTATGACAGAAAAATCCTCGCTGCTTGCTCAACGTTTTCGTGGTTATTACCCTGTGGTTATCGACGTCGAAACCGCTGGCTTTAATGCTCAAACTGATGCGCTGCTTGAAATTGCGGTAAACCTGTTGCAAATGGATGAAGATGGCCGGCTTAGCCCGGGCGAAACCCTGCATTTTCATGTAGAACCGTTTGAAGGCGCCAATCTGGATGCCAGCTCGCTGGCTTTTAACGGAATTGACCCTTTTAATCCGCTTAGAGGCGCAGTGCCGGAGCGGGAGGCGCTGACTGAAATTTGTAAAGCGGTGCGTAAAGCCCAAAAAGCAGCGGGGTGTCAACGCACCGTTATCGTGGCGCACAATTCAGCATTTGATCAGGGTTTCGTTAACGCAGCGATTAACCGTACTAACTACAAACGCTCGCCCTTTCATGCATTTGTCTCATTTGATACCACCAGTCTGGCTGCGTTAGCATTGGGACAAACCGTATTAGCTAAAGCGTGCCAGCAGGCAGGCATCGCCTTTGACAACAAAGAAGCGCACAGCGCCTTGTATGATACCGAGCGCACAGCAGAGCTATTCTGTTATATCGTTAATAAATGGCGACACTTAGGCGGCTGGCCAATTATTGAAGCCGAAGATGACGATACTGACTAAAACACACATCGTGATAATAAAACAGGGAGCTAAGCTCCCTGTTTTATTTGACAAGACAACCGATAGCTTACTCTGCGTCAGTCGTCGCGTCAGAACCCGTGGCTTTTGCCGCAGTTTCTTTAATCAATGGTTGCAACTCACCACGCTGAAACATTTCCAGGATAATATCACAGCCGCCAATTAACTCGCCATCCACCCAAAGTTGTGGAAACGTTGGCCAGTTGGCGTATTTAGGTAACTCGGCACGAATATCCGGTTGCTGTAAAATATCCACAAACGCAAACTGCTCACCACATGCAATCAGCGCCTGCGATGCCTGAGCTGAAAAACCGCAACTTGGAAATTTCGGCGAGCCTTTCATAAATAACAAAATTGGGTTTTCAGCAATTTGCTGCTTAATTTTATCTAACGTCTCCATTTTCACCTCGACAGAAACTGAATAAGTTGCATCATTTTACCCTTATCTTTGGCCACTGCCACTTGAGTTCGTAAAAAAAAACCCAATATCTGCTTAACCATTAAAATAATCGCTGGTGTGATCACAGAACCGGCGTCGCCTGCTAAGCGTAAACTCTGATGCGGTTTAAAACTTGAGTATTTTAGTCAGGTTTTGTAGTCTACGCGATGCAGACATCTTTAACAACGATAACGGAGTACAACAATGGCCTTTGAACTACCAGCATTACCTTATGCAAAAGACGCTTTAGCCCCACATATTTCTGCCGAAACCCTGGAATATCATTATGGCAAGCATCACAATACCTACGTTGTAAAACTTAACGGTTTAATTGAAGGTACGCCATTTGCCAGCAAGTCGCTGGAAGAGATTATCCGTAGTTCTGAAGGTGGCGTATTTAATAATGCCGCACAAGTGTGGAACCATACATTTTACTGGCACTGCTTGTCACCTAATGGTGGCGGCGAACCAAGCGGCGCACTGGCCACGGCTATTAACACCAAATGGGGATCGTTCGCTGACTTCCAAAAAGCCTTTAATGACAAGGCAGTGAATAACTTTGGTTCAAGCTGGACCTGGTTAGTGAAAAAAGCCGATGGCAGCCTGGATATTGTTAATACCAGCAACGCGGCAACCCCAATTCAGGATGCCGGTGTTACTCCCGTGCTGACAGTCGACTTGTGGGAACATGCTTACTACATCGATTACCGTAATGCCCGCCCAACCTACCTGGATGCATTCTGGGCTTTGGTTAACTGGCAATTCGCAGCGGATAACTTCGCAAAGTAACCAATCCGAGTCCCACATAATAATACCCGGCCAATGCCGGGTATTTTTTTATCTGCCATTCCAGCCCCACAAAGACAATGCCTTGCTTTTATTTGATCCGGGTCGGTAAACCTGACTGCTTTTTGTTACGTACCGCTTACAAGACTAAATAAAAATATGAATATTTTCGGTTAATTAGGCAGGCAAAGATGATTTTTACTGTCTAACCTTACTAGTAACAGCTGCAACAACAGGTTTCCCACGAGCAATGGCTGGAGGTGCGTATGGGCATTTTTGAGCACTACAAATCACGATATGAGGCCACCCGAGAAGAAGAGTACAGCATTCAGGAGTTTTTGACGCTTTGCAAAGACGACAAGAGTTGCTACGCCACTGCGGCAGAAAGATTGTTAATCTCAATCGGCGAGCCTGAACTAATTGATACCGCACAGGACCCAAAGTTAAGCCGGTTGTTTTCTAACCGGGTTATTGCCCGCTATCCGGCTTTTTCTGAATTCTATGGCATGGAAGATGCCATAGAGCAAATCGTTTCATACCTTAAACATTCGGCACAGGGCCTGGAAGAGCGCAAACAAATTCTGTATTTACTGGGGCCGGTGGGCGGCGGTAAATCGTCGCTGGCCGAAAAGCTAAAGCATTTAATGCAGCAGGTACCTATTTATTATCTGAAGGGCTCACCGGTGTGTGACCACCCACTTTCGCTATTTGATGCTGGTGAAGATGGCCGTTTATTGCAGCAGGAATTTGGCATTCCACCACGTTATTTGCGCAATATTTTGTCGCCATGGGCGACCAAGCGATTACATGAGTATAACGGTGATATCAGCCAGTTCCGTGTGGTAAAAAAATACCCGTCAATTCTGGACCAGATTGCCATTGCCAAAACTGAACCGGGCGATGAAAACAATCAGGATATTGCTGCGCTGGTCGGTAAAGTGGATATTCGCCAACTTGAACATTTTGCCCAGAATGACCCGGACGCCTATAGCTACTCGGGTGCCTTGTGTCGCGCCAATCAGGGGCTGATGGAGTTTGTTGAAATGTTTAAAGCACCTATTAAGGTGCTGCATCCGCTGCTGACGGCAACGCAGGAAGGTAACTACAACGGGACTGAAGGCCTGGCTGCATTGCCATTTGACGGTATTATTCTCGCCCACAGTAACGAGTCGGAATGGCAGACGTTTCGTAATAACAAGAATAACGAAGCCTTCCTGGATCGGGTGTATATCGTCAAAGTGCCTTATTGCCTGCGGGTGAACGAAGAAAAGAAAATTTATCAGAAACTGCTGGAGCACAGTGAACTGAATGCAGCCCCCTGTGCCCCTGGGACGTTAAGTTCGCTGGCACAATTTGCCGTGTTATCGCGGCTGAAACTGCCTGAAAACTCCAGTGTTTACTCAAAAATGCGGGTGTACGATGGTGAAAGCTTAAAAGATACCGATCCCAAAGCGAAGTCGTATCAGGAGTACCGTGATTATGCCGGGGTCGACGAAGGCATGACCGGCCTGTCTACCCGCTTTGCCTTTAAGATATTGTCCCGGGTTTTCAACTTCGATAGCACTGAAGTAGCCGCCAACCCGGTACATTTGTTTTATGTTCTGGAGCAGCAGATTGAACGGGAACAATTTGCTGCCGATGTCGCAGAGCGCTACCTGGAACATCTGAAAGGGTATTTAATTCCGAAGTACATTGAGTTCATTGGTAAAGAAATACAGACGGCCTATCTGGAGTCTTACTCCGAATATGGTCAGAACATTTTTGACCGCTATGTTATTTATGCTGACTTTTGGATCCAGGATCAGGAATACCGCGACCCTGAAACCGGCCAGTTATTTGACCGCGCTGCACTCAATGCCGAGCTGGAGAAAATTGAAAAACCTGCAGGCATCAGCAATCCAAAAGACTTCCGCAATGAAATTGTCAACTTTGTGCTGCGAGCCAAAGCAAAAAATAATGGTAAAAACCCGCTGTGGACCAGCTATGAAAAATTACGCACCGTCATTGAGAAAAAGATGTTCTCCAGCACTGAGGAATTGCTGCCGGTTATTTCCTTCAACGCTAAAACGTCAACTGATGATCAGAAAAAGCATGATGATTTCGTCAACCGGATGATGGAAAAAGGCTACACCCGCAAGCAAGTCAGGTTGCTGTCGGAATGGTATTTGCGGGTTCGCAAATCACAATAATGCCGGAGGTAGTATGGCGCACTTTATTGACCGACGACTTAATGGCAAAAATAAAAGTGCTGTCAATCGGCAGCGCTTTATCAGACGGTATAAACAACAGATAAAAAAAGCCGTTGCCGATGCCATCAGCGAGCGCAGCGTTACGGATATTAGTAGCGGCGAAAGCGTGACCATTCCCAGCAAAGATATTACTGAGCCTTTTTTTCATCAGGGTAAGGGCGGCCGGCGTCAAATCATTCATCCGGGCAACGATCAGTTCTCTGAAGGTGATCGTATTCCACGACCACAGGGTGGCGGCGCAGGCAGCGGTAAAGGCGATGCCAGTGACAGCGGCGAAGGCAGTGACGATTTTGTATTTTCTATTTCTAAAGATGAGTATCTCGATCTGCTGTTTGAAGATCTGGCTCTGCCCAATTTACAACGCAATCAACTCGATAAATTAGTGCAGTACAAAACCGTGCGGGCGGGTTACCGTGCAGAGGGTATTCCCAGTAACATTGATATAGTCCGCTCGCTGCGTGGTTCATTAGCCCGGCGGGTAGCCATGACAGCCGGCAAAAAAAACAGTCTGGCTGAACTGGAGTTGCAATTGCAAGCGCTTGACCAGCAACCTGTTGCGGATCAGCAACTGCGATTACAGTTACTGGAGCAAATAGCCGGCTTAAAAGCCAGCATCGCGGCAGTACCGTTTATTGATAGTTTTGATTTGCGCTTTCGTAATTATCAGAAAAAGCCCGAGCCCACCAGCAAGGCTGTTATGTTTTGCCTGATGGATGTTTCCGGCTCAATGGATCAACCCACCAAAGACATGGCAAAGCGCTTCTATATTCTGCTGTATCAGTTTTTAAGCCGCAGCTATAAAAATGTCGAGGTGGTCTATATCCGGCATCATACCCAGGCAAAAGAGGTCGATGAACAAGAATTTTTTTATTCACAAGAGACCGGCGGTACCATTGTTTCATCAGCCTTAAAACTGATGCATGAGATTATTAGTGACCGCTTTAACCCCGCGCAGTGGAACATCTATGCGGCGCAAGCGTCAGATGGCGACAACTGGACTGACGACAGTGCACCCTGTGCAGCGTTTCTGGCGAACAAACTGCTGCCGTTGGTTAGGTACTACGCGTATATCGAAATAACACCCAGAGCCCATCAGAGTTTGTGGCAGGAATACGAGCAGCTGCTGGCGCAACATGACAACATCGCCATTGAGCACATTCGCGAGTTATCCGATATTTATCCTGTTTTTCGCCAGTTATTCAAAAAACAGGCAGCCTGAGGAGTTTATATGGCCAAAGCGCGAGTATCACCCAAGGCAACGTGCTTACCTGACGGCCCGGATTGGACCTTTGAGTTGCTGGATGCCTATCATCAGGAAATATCCCGCGTTGCCGGCATGTATCAGCTGGATACTTACCCTAATCAAATTGAAGTGATCACTGCCGAGCAAATGATGGATGCCTATTCCAGTGTGGGTATGCCGCTGGGTTACCATCACTGGTCATATGGTAAAAAGTTTATTCAGACCGAGCAAAACTATAAACGCGGTTATATGGGGCTGGCTTACGAAATTGTGATCAATTCCAACCCCTGCATTGCTTATTTGATGGAAGAAAACACCATAACCATGCAAGCCCTTGTGATGGCTCATGCCAGCTATGGCCACAATTCATTTTTCAAAAACAATTATTTATTTAAAACCTGGACCGATGCGGGCTCTATTATTGATTACCTGGTATTTGCCAAAAACTATATTAGCAAGTGTGAGGAAAAATATGGCATTACTGACGTAGAAGACATGCTGGATTCCTGCCACGCCCTGATGAATTATGGTGTTGATCGCTATAAAAGACCGCAAAAAATCTCATTAGAAACCGAACAAAAACGCCAGCAGGAACGGGAGGCCTACCTGCAAAGTCAGGTTAACGATTTATGGCGAACTATCCCCCTGAAAGCCCCGACTGAGGAACAACGATCAAAACGATTCCCGGCTGAGCCACAGGAAAACTTACTCTATTTCATCGAGAAAAATGCCCCCCTGTTAAAACCCTGGCAGCGCGAAATTGTGCGGATCGTACGCAAGGTATCTCAGTACTTTTATCCCCAAAAGCAAACTCAGGTAATGAATGAAGGTTGGGCCACGTTCTGGCACTACACCATTTTGCAACACCTGTATGATGAGGGTAAAGTCAGTGACCGATTTATGCTGGAAGTACTGCACAGCCACACCAATGTGGTGGCCCAGCCAGAATACAGCAGCAAGTATTATTCAGGAATTAACCCTTATGCCCTGGGTTTTGCCATGTTTACCGATATCCGGCGTATTTGTGAGAAGCCAACCGCTGAAGATAAAGAGTGGTTTCCGGACATCGCGGGCAGTGACTGGCTACAGACCTTGCATTTTGCTATGCAAAACTTTAAAGATGAGAGTTTTATCAGCCAGTATCTGTCGCCTAAAGTCATCCGCGACTTTCATTTATTCGCGATTATTGATGATGACGAAGCCAACAGTCTGGAAGTCAGTGCTATTCATAATGCAGAGGGCTACCAGCGCATCCGGCAAATGCTGTCGGGGCAGTATAATTTAAGTCAGATTGAACCGAATATTCAGGTGTACAATGTCAACGTGAACACCGATAGAGCTCTGACTCTGCGCTATATCCCGCAGCACCGGGTGCCCCTTGCCGCCAATGCTGCAGAGGTTTTAAAGCACTTACACCGGTTGTGGGGCTTTGACGTTGTGCTAGAACAGCTGAATCAGGACGGTAGTTGTAACCTGCTGAGCCGTTGCCCGGACACACCGCCGGTATAAAACGCGGCAGATTGCCGGTAGTTAATCTGCATCAGGCACAAAAGACGTCACTTTGTTACGGCCATCAACCTTGGACTGATACAACGCTTTATCTGCGGCCTCAATCCAGTGGCGATGCTCCTGCATAGCAATATTGCGCTCTGCCAGACCAAGACTAATTGTGACCTGAAGTGTACTGGTATTATATTGAATGGCTAGCCCCTCAACTTGCTGCCGAATCCGCTCTGCCAGACATTGAGCCTGTGCCTGTGATGTATCGACCAGTATAATTGCAAATTCTTCACCACCATAACGCCCGGCCAAGTCAGTCGCTCTAACGGTCGCCTTTATCACATCCGATACTTTGCGAATTACCTCATCACCGGCAGCGTGGCCGTAGGTATCATTTACCCGTTTAAAATGATCGATATCACACATCAACAACGTGCTTTGATGCTGACTGTAGCGTTGTAGCCGTTTAAACTCTTGTATTAGCGCATCTTCCCAATGCCCCCGAGTACTTAGCTGGGTCAGAAAATCTGTTTTAGACAGCTGCTGCAAGCGGCCATTCATAGATTCAAGCTCTGTCCGGCTCACTGCGGCATCTGTAACATCATAAATAATAATACAAAGATGAGTAACCTGGCCGCGGGTGTTAGTCAGTGGAAATATTGTACTGTTTTGGTACATATATTCGGCACTTCCGGTAATGGGCCGGTAGTTTTTAAATTTAAAGATATAAGGCCGCTGCTCCCAGATAGTAAATGCGCGGTTTTTCAATAACATAACCGGATCACATTTACGCCTTAACCATTCTTCATCAATCTCAGGAAACAGGTCAAACAGATACCGCTCCCTGACCTGACGGGGGGTAAGGCCGCTATGACTTTCCATAAAGCCATTCCAAACCTGAATGCGGTAATCACTGTTCAATACCACCAGGCCAACATCCACAGTCTGGAACATGTCCATTAACCAATGAACTTCAGACACATCAAAATCGGCATTGGCTAAACTCATGCTTATTCTTCCAGTAAAAAAGCAACTTTGTGCTTCATAGTTTTGACACTGTCTTCAGTAAACAGCAGCAGCAAATCACAGTTTATATTGTAGTTTTCAATACCGTAACTGAGTTCTATTGCCAGCGTTTTGCGCCAGCGTCGCGCGTTAGTTTTAATTAACTCGCTTACCGGTGCGTGCTGGCCAAGTACTACCGGGTGGCCCTGGCTAAAACTCATATCAAGTTGCTCTGCTATGCCTTTAAGCACTGCGCCAATCAAAATATTGGCAATGTCCATTAGCAATTCCAGCTCTGTAGTGGGCGTTAGCTCACCCTGAAACTTTAGCAGGCTGGCAATATCTTTAAAGCTGGAGTCAGTCAGAATTAACAGTGCTTCACCGGCGACACCACCACCAATAAAACCCTGACATACAGCAGAAGTTGTAGAATGCTGCTCTACAGACGCTAACGCCATGTGCAATTCACTGACTTCAATCACATTAACATTAGGGATAGGCAGTTTCACAAAAACGTTCAGTAACCTGGCAAGTAAATCACCCGCCTGGCCCATCGCAACATTGGTAATTTCCTGAAACACATCGCGCATTTCAGCGTTAAGCTCGGTATCGGTGCTGCGCTTAGTATTTTGCACTGCCACCGGGGTGCGCAAACTGGCACTTTGCATAATTGCTTGCAGCTTGTCGGTATCGACCGGTTTTCGAATAAAGTCTAATGCGCCCAATGCCATAACCCGCTGATAAGCTTCAGGCTGCACGTCACCGGATACCACCACTACCTTGACATTAAGCTGGCGCTTTTTGAGCTCAGCCAATACCTGATAGCCGTCCATTATCGGCATATTCAAATCGAGAAACAGCCAGTCTATATGCTCTTTCTCCAATGTCGCTAACGCATCTGCGCCATGGCCAGCAAAATGCACGCTGTTCTGCCACTCCTGTGGTAGTATTCTGGCAAGTTGCTTACGAGCCAGATTAGAGTCATCACATATCAATACTGCGGTGGTCATTGGGCTCTCACTACAATGCTACGTCACCTTATAATAGACGTAAAACCGCTGCCGATAACAGCAAAAGCAACAAAAAAATCGTAAAATTGGTTTAAATATTATTATATTCCAGATAATTAGGACATAAATTATGTTAACTCAGTACAAAAAGCCGCTAGCACTAAGCTGGGCACTGTTGCTAGGAACACTTAGTTTCAATAGTTTGGCCGTAGACACTACCGCTGACCTTGCCAGCAGAGTAAGCGATGTTAAAGCGGGTACCCAACAAATTGTATTGCTGGGTGAGGCGCTACAAACCGGTCAGCCGGCCCCCTCCTTTAAAGTGGTCGATAATAATTTTAAAACCGTGCAGTTACGCGACTTTGCCGGCAAAACCATCCTGATTAGTGTAGTTCCGAGCATTGATACCGGCGTGTGTTCACTGCAAACCAAACGTTTTAACAGTGAGGTGGCTAATTTACCCGACGGTGTGGTACTGCTGACCATCAGTACTGACCTGCCGTTTGCCCAGAAACGCTATTGCCAGCAAGAACAGGTTGCCGATATGGCCGTGTTGTCTGATGCTGTATGGCGGGACTTTGGCAGTAATTATGGTCTGTTAATTAAAGATATGGGGTTGCTGACCCGGGCAATTTTGCTGATTGACCATACCGGTACGGTACGTTATCAACAACTGGTACCTGAATTGGCGCAGGAGCCTGACTATGACGCTGCATTAGCGGCGTTAACTAAATTACTGAAAAAATCATAGCCGCTATTTGAAAATATGAATGTTCTCTCTTGAAAAATTGTTAAGTAGCCATATTTAAGTAGCAGGTGGCCTGATAAGGCACCTGCTACAGCACGTCAGCAATAGCTGGCCCGCTAATTACCCGTTCAATAGAAGGGTAGTACTTAACCATTTTGCTATCTACAGAGGATTTGGCTATGAATAATTTAGATTTTACTCCGTTTTACCGCTCTTTCATTGGATTTGACCATCTGGCAAACCTGATGAACGCTGCAGCCCGTAATGAAAAACAACCCGCTTATCCCCCTTACAACATTGAAGTAACGGGCGAAGATCAGTATTGCATCACCATGGCAGTGGCCGGCTTTACCGAGCAGGAATTGTCTATTGAAACTGAAAATAACACCCTGGTCGTGCAGGGGCAGAAAAGCAGCAAAGATGATGGCCGGCACTTTGTCCACCAGGGTATTGCTGAGCGCAATTTTGAGCGCAAGTTTCAGTTGTCGGAGTACGTTAAAGTCACCGGGGCAACAATGGAAAATGGCTTATTGCATATTGCGCTAGTACGGGAAGTGCCTGAGGCGTTAAAACCGAGAAAAATTGCGATTGGCAACGTTCGCCAACCCGAACTGGTAGCGGATGACAATGCATCATCTGTTAACAGCAGCAAAGTCAGAACTGCCGTTAACGGCTAAAGCGCTCCGGCGCAACCGCTGTTCGGCGGTTAAATACCAGCAAACAAAAAGCCCTCTTGCAGAGGGCTTTTTAGTACGTCGAAGCTACAGATGTGACATCTTGTCGATTAGTCCAGCAACTTGACCAGCTGCTCGCTAATAACCTCTACGGCTTTGGTACCGTCAATATAGTGATACTGTGTTTCACCTGCATCGGCCGCTTTCCGGTAGTATCCAACCAGCAATTCAGTTTGTTCATGATAAATTGCCAGCCGCTTACGCACAGTCGCTTCAACATCATCCGCACGAATAATCAGCTCTTCGCCGGTTTCATCATCTTTACCCGCTACTTTTGGTGGATTATACGTCAGGTGATATACCCGGCCAGAAGCCGGATGAACTCTGCGGCCACTCATCCGCTCGACGATAACATCATCAGGCACATCAAATTCAATAACATGGTCAACCACGACACCATTTTCTTTCATTGCATCAGCTTGCGGAATAGTACGGGGAAAACCATCCAGTAAAAAACCCTTGCTACAATCATCTTTAGCAATGCGTTCTTTAACCAGGCCAATGATAATGTCGTCAGACACTAATTGTCCCGCATCCATCACCTGCTTAGCCGCTAAACCAAGTGCGGTTCCCTCTTTGATCGCCGACCGCAACATATCACCGGTAGAAATTTGCGGGATCCCATATTTACTCATTAAAAACTGTGCCTGGGTTCCTTTCCCGGCACCCGGGGCCCCCAACAAAATGATACGCATAGCAACACCCTCGTGTTCTCGGATTATTCAGATATTTATAAACCCGAATCTTTACACAATGTGCTTGGGTAAACAAGAAATTTGTCCACTGGTGCTACCTGAGGTAGCGTATTTACTAGCCTTTAGTCGACAGCCATCAAAACAACAGCCTCCCAGCGCAAATAGCAGATAAAACCACAGAAAACACAGGTTTTCTGCCAAATAAAAAACCCGCCGGCATCTGCATGCCTGGCGGGTTTTAAGTCAGCGATTGGCGTTTATTTTGCCAATGACAACAACAAGCTGTTTAGCCGGCTAACGTAGCTGGCCGGGTTTTTAAGGCTGCCACGCTCGGCCAGCAGAGCCTGTTCAAATAGTACCTGTGCCCATTCGCCAAAGCGTGCATCATCCGTTTCATCAGCAATGTGTTTCACCAGCTGATGCTCTGGGTTTAATTCGAATATCGGTTTTACATCCGGCACTTTCTGACCAACCGACTCCATTAGCTTCATCATCTGAGTGCTCATATCATGCTCGTCAGTCACGACACACGCCGGGCTGTCAGTTAAACGATGGCTAACCTTAACATCTTTAACTTCGTCACCTAACGCCGTTTTAAAGCGCTCCAGCACGCTGGCGAAAGCTTCAGCCGTTTCCTGCTGGGCTTTTTTGGTTTCCTCATCGTCCAGTTTTGATAAGTCCAACCCACCTTTAGCAACTGAGCGCAGGCTTTTACCGTTAAATTCCGGCAGATGCTGAATTAACCACTCATCTATCCGATCAGATAACAGCAGTACTTCAATACCTTTTTTGCGGAAGACCTCGAGGTGTGGGCTGTGTTTCGCAGCCTGAAAACTATCAGCAACCACATAATAGATTTCTTCCTGCTCTTCCTTCATTCGGCTGACGTAATCTGCCAGTGATACGTTCTGGCTGGCATCATCGTTATTGGTAGAGGCAAAGCGCAATAAACCGGCAATTTGCTCTTTGTTGGTCGCATCTTCTGCCGGCCCTTCTTTTAACACCTGACCGAATTCATCCCAGAATAACTGATATTGCTCTGCGTCTTTTGCCAGTTTTTCCAGCATTTTTAAGGTACGGCTGGTGCAGCCTTTCCGCAGGCTTTGGGTAACCTTAGTATCCTGTAAAATTTCGCGCGACACGTTTAATGGTAAATCGCTGGAATCCAGCACACCTTTAATAAAGCGCAGGTAACTTGGCATAAACTGTTCAGCGTCATCCATGATGAACACGCGTTGAACGTATAATTTTAAACCATGCTTAGCTTCGCGATTCCACATATCGAACGGAGCTTTTTTCGGCACATAAAGCAGGCTGGTATAGTTGCTGCTGCCCTCAACTTTATTATGGCTCCAGCTTAATGGCTCGCTCCAGTCATGCGAGATATGCTTATAAAACTCTTGATATTCCGGCTCTGTTATCTCAGATTTATCCCGGGTCCAAAGTGCTGTAGCCTTATTAACCGGCTGCCAGCTTCCTTCTGTTGCAGGAATTTTTTCACCCTCTTCTTCCCGCTCAGGCGTGCCTTCCTGCCACATTTCTACCGGAATACTGATGTGATCAGAATACTTGGTAATAATGCTCTCTACTTTCCAACGACCTAAAAACTCGTCTTCACCGTCGCGTAAATGCAAAATAATGTCAGTGCCACGCCCGGCTTTGGTAATAGGTGCCAGGGTGTATTCACCCTCACCCGCTGATTCCCACTCCACGGCGGTATCGGTACCGGCTTTGCGGGTCCGCACAGTTACTTTATCAGCAACGATAAAGGCCGAGTAGAAGCCCACACCGAACTGACCAATAAGCTTAGAATCTTTAGTTTGATCACCCGACAACTGCGAGAAAAACTCTTTAGTACCTGATTTAGCAATAGTCCCGAGATGAGAGATAACTTCCTGCTCGGTCATGCCAATACCATTGTCACTTACCGTCAGGGTCCGGTTTGCCTCATCCAGACTTATCCGAACTTTTAACTCACCATCATCGCCATATAAGCCAGAATCTGACAATGCAAGAAACCGCAGTTTATCTGCGGCATCCGACGCATTAGAGACCAGTTCCCGCAGGAAAATTTCTTTATTGGAATACAATGAATGGATCATCAGGTTCAGCAGTTGTTTCACTTCAGCCTGAAAGCCATGAGTCTGCTTCTGTCCAGGGTTAGTGGCAGTATTATCACTCATTATGGGGTCCTCGAACGTAGTTTAGCCAGAATAATCAGGCGCAGCTGCACCTGTCAGTTGACTGATATATTGGGCAGCTACTACTTAAATTCAAGTGTCAAATATACGCTCAGAAGCTTTTTCGGCCACTAAAAGCATGAGATAACGTGGTGCCATCGATATATTCCAACTCGCCCCCGACCGGCACGCCTTGCGCCAGTCGGGTTACCGGAATTTGATGTTTGTGGCACAGGTCGGCCAGGAAAAATGCGGTTGCATCCCCCTCAACTGTGGGATTGGTCGCCAGAATAACTTCGGTTATTTTGCCGCTGGCCAGTTGATTATCTAACTGGTCCAGGCCAAGTTCCGCTGGTCCAATACCGTCTAACGGTGAGATATACCCCATTAAAACAAAATACAAACCATGGAACTGATTAGTATTTTCTATAGCAAGCTGGTCAGATGCCGAGCCTACCACACACAAGGTGCCGGCTTGTTGCCGGTTTGGATCGGCGCAAAGTGCACACACTGCAGTTTCACAAAAAGTACGGCAATTCTGGCAATGACCAACCTGTTTCATCGCTTTACTCAACGCTGCACCAAGCCGCTCGCCGCCTTCACGGTTTCGCTCCAGCAACTGAAAGGCCATCCGCTGAGCTGATTTCGGGCCCACGCCAGGTAATATCCTAAGGGCTTCAATCAATTGCTGAACCAAAGGTGTCAGTTTGCTCATACTGCTAAATTGCCTTAATCAGAACGGAAGCTTCATACCCGGTGGTAATTGCATGCCGCCGGTTACCTTAGCCATTTGCTCTTTGTTATTGTCTTCAACCCGGCGCACTGCATCATTAAGTGCCGCGGCAATTAAGTCTTCCAGCATCTCTTTATCGTCGGCCAGCAAGCTGTCGTCAATCTCTACCCGCCGGACATTGTGGCCGCCTGTCATGGTAATCTTTACCAGGCCGGCTCCCGACTCGCCAGTCACTTCCATATTGGCAATTTCGGCTTGCACCTTTTGCATTTTTTCCTGCATGGCTTGCGCCTGCTTCATAATGTTGCCCATACCGCCTTTAAACATAATACTTTCTCTCTTTTAAAATAGCTGGCGCCAAGATAATCAGTTGTGTCATAAATTACAAGCTAAGCCACATACTTCAATTGTGTTCAGTTTACCTGCAACGTCTCTGGCAGCAAAATGGCATCAAACAGTTGCTGTAGTTGCTTTATGTTAGGATCATCCTGCATTAAGCGGCCGACATAACTACACCGTTCTTGCTCGATACGTTGCTGAATAGCCAATGGACTTTTACTCAGCTGGTTACTGTAACTAATTTGTAGCTCATGCGATTGGCCCATTGCCTCAGACAACACCTGTTGCAATTGCTGTCGAAACTCAGGCGTATCGAGATGCTGCTGACTTTGCTGAACCTGCAAACAAAGTTGCTGTTGCTGCACTTGCATTTCACTGTTCAGTAAAAACAGCCGCATTAGCCCACCCACCGGCATTTTTTCAATTAAAGCTGCCCAGCTGTCTACCTCAGCCGCATAACGGATAGAAAAGTTTTGCTCGTTAATTTCACCATTAAAGCTGTTGGCCGGTTCAAGCTCTTGATGGCTTTGCTGCCATAGCGAATCTAACACAGCGACACTTGCCGGGTCTTCCGGGCTTAGTTGCTCAGTCTCAACGTCATCAGCATAAGGCGGCTCGGGCACCGGCAACGGCCGGTGCTCAGACTTTTTTGGCGATGTTGCCCCGTCTTCAGCAGCCAGGCCACGCCGTTTCATAATGCTGGCAGTAACCGGGTCAATACTTTGCAGTTTTGGCTCTTCAGCGCTCACCGTTGCAGTAGGCGGGCTAACATCAGTACTAGCGGGTGCAACAGCACTTTGCGCCGCTTCACTGCCGGTTTCTGGCAGTGAAGAGTTAACGACAGAAGCAGCAGATGCCATGGCACCCGCCTGAACAACTGCTTGTGCAGGCAGCGGCGCAGACAGGGTTGGACCAGGCCTGACCGTCGGCGACTCAGCTGGGATGGCGTTAACGGGCACAAAGGCTAATGCCCGCAGCAAGGTCATTTCCAGGCCGGTGCGTTCATCAGGGGCATAACGTAGCTCCCGCTTACCGCTGATGAGCAACTGATAATATAGCTGCAAGGCTTCGGGGCTTTGATTAGCCGCCAGTGCTTCAACAAACTCGGGTTGCTCTGATAATTGCGCGGCTGTCGGTTGCAACTGAGTCAATGCCGCCTGATGTAACAAACTCAGCATATCATCTAATACCCGGCTAAAATCGCTATGCTGGCTAGTCAGAGCCTGCAGTTGATTTTGCATAGCAGCAAAGTCATGATTAACTACCGTTGTTAGCAATCCGCTGGCAAACTGCTGATCCAAAAAGCCTAACATGTCGCGCACCACGGCCAACTGTAGCTGGCTGTTACTCTGTGCAATGGCCTGATCAGTCAGGCTCAAGGCATCACGCACACTACCGTCAGCAGCTTTGGCCAGTAACGCCAGTGCTGCGGTTTCATAGGCTATTTGCTCTGCAGTTAATACCTTAGCCAAATGACCGCTTATTTGCTCAGTGCTAAGCGCTTTTAAACTAAACTGTAAACAACGGGATAACACGGTAACCGGCAGTTTTTGCGGATCGGTGGTGGCCAGCAAAAACTTAACATGAGGTGGTGGCTCTTCCAGGGTTTTCAGCAACGCATTAAAGCTGTGCCGTGACAGCATATGCACTTCATCTATCAGATACACTTTAAAACGGCCACGGCTGGGGGCGTATTGTACGTTATCGAGTAAATCGCGGGTATCTTCTACCTTGGTGCGTGACGCTGCATCTATCTCCAGTAAATCGACAAAATTACCGGCATCAATTTCCTGACAAGCACTGCACTGGCCACAGGGCGTAGCCGTAACTCCCGTTTCACAGTTTAAACTTTTGGCAAAAATGCGGGCAATAGTGGTTTTGCCGACGCCACGGGTGCCGGTAAATAAATAGGCATGATGCAAACGGCTACTGGTGAGTGCATTACTCAGCGCCGTTTTTACGTGGCTTTGGCCAACCAGTTCAGCAAACTGTTTTGGCCGCCATTTACGTGCTAATACCTGATAACTCATGCGACAGCCTGCGACAAAGAAAAGTACTTTGGCAGTAGCCTAAACTTATTCGCCGCTATACTCAACCAGACTTAACACTTTTAAACCGAGCGCTTCTAAGCGGCTTACACCACCCAGTCCGGGCAACGCAACTACAAAGGCGGCATGCTCCACTGTGCCACCTAAACGACGCACCAGCTGCACAGTAGCGTCAATGGTGCCACCGGTTGCCAGTAAATCATCAACCAGTAAAACCTTGTCACCTGCCTCTATTGCATCTGCATGCAACTCTAGCGCGTCTTCGCCATACTCCAGCACATACTTTTGCGAAATGCGTTCTCTTGGCAGTTTACCGGGCTTACGCACCGGTACAAACGGAATCCCCAACGCATAGGATAACGGCGCACCAAAAATAAAACCACGTGACTCAGTGCCAATAATTTTTTCTATGCCTTTGTCTGCATAATAGGCGGCAAAAGCATCAATTACTTGCTTAAAAGCCGACCCGTCCTGCATCAGACTGGTGACATCACGAAAGGTAATGCCGGGTTTTGGGTAGTCAGGCACGGTTTTAATTACACGTTTTAACTCAGTGGCAAGTTGTTGCAAATTCATAGCTGCACCTTTGTCGCTCTAGCCTGACAGGCTAGCGGGTTAATCGGTTAAAATCAGAAAAGCACCTGTACCCAGCGCAAAATGGGCACCAGACACAGCAAAGCAACAAAAACGGCGACAAACGCCAGAAACTGCCAAAAATTAAATGAATCTTTAAAATTTTCGTCGGCCATGCTACCTACTCTTTGCTACAGTTGAAGATTTTTAAGGGCGCTAATGGTAATGAATTTAGCTTCATTTGAAAAGCATCAATGGTAATTATGCTCAAAAGAAAAGCCCCGCGACATGCGGGGCTTGCTTTTTAACGTTTTCGAGCAATCAGCTTAGAAATCGTAAGATAAGTTAACAAACGCACGACGGCCTACAAACTCATACTGAGAATACAATATGGAGTTACCGGCCGTACGAACACCAGCTGGTGAACCTTGTGGTGGGTTCTTGTCAAAGATATTCGCTATACCAGCAGTTACATCCACACCATAAAACTCTTTCTGAACAGAAGCATTGTGCAGAATATAAGTTGGTGTTTCGGCTACGAAGGTAGACGGCTGACCACGGTAAGTGGTTTGGTTACCATTTGCAAAGTACTGGTAATCATCAGTGGCTGATGCATAACGCAAGCTCCAGGTGTAGGTCCACTCATCACGATTTAACGTGGCGCTCATGGTACCAACATGCTTCGGATCACCTACGTCACCTACGTACTGTGATGGAATGCTATCCGGGAACTGTTTGAACGAGCGTTCAAACTGCACCGTGTGATCCCAGCGCAGGCGCAGTGAACCAAAGTCAAAGTCATCCTGGTAGGTCAGCATAAAGTCAGTACCGCGCACTTTTTGCTGAGCTACGTTTACATAACCACCGCGTACAGTATCAATACCGTAGTCACCGGCTGTACCGTCACGACGGGTAAACTGGTTACACAATGGGTCGTTAGGGAAGTTTTCTGAACGGTAACATAAACCAAGTACCGTACCGCCACCCAGGTTAGAAACCTGACCACTGATTACCACATCATAGTAATCTGCTGAGAAACCAACGGTATCTTCCGGGCTCTTCCAGACAATACCAATGCCTTTTGACACTGAGGTTTCAGCTTCCAGAACGCCTGCACCACCACCGGTGATAGAGGTCATCGAACTGCCCGGGTTCACGTATTCTGCAGGTACGCCATCTGCCTGACAGTTTTGCGCTACGCGCGGGTCAATAGTGCCTTCTTCCAGACGACCAGCCCAGTTTAAGCACGGGTCATTGCCGGTTTGGTTCAGGAAGCCGGTCTGGCCATCCAGGAACAGTTCAAACAGTGCCGGAGCACGGAACGAGGTACCACGTGAAGCACGTACCTGGAAACCATTACCAATTACCCAGTTTGCTGACACTTTATAAGTGGTATCGGCACCATAGGTAGATACATCGGTCCAGCGGCCTGAGGCAGTAAGGTCTAACTGCTCAGCCAGGAACTTGTCTTGTAATAATGGAATGTAAAACTCGCCATAAAATGCTTTAGTATCGGCTTTACCGCGGGTAATACCAGCACCGGTTGAACCCCACAAGTTACCAGCTAAGGTTGCTTCGCCAGGGACGTCATTCAGTTTATCTTGCTGGAATGAACCACCTACTGCTACACCAACCATACCGGCAGGTAACTCAAACAAATCACCGGTAATGTACGCATCAATAGTTTGCTGACGGTAGCTGGTTTGGCCATAGTCAGTGTCAAACAGGAAGTCTTTTACCTGCTGTGACTGGTTACCGTTGATATTGTCCGGGCTTAACCAGTCCACTTCAACACAACTTTTGCCTGACACGGGTGAGGTTGCACCGGCACAAGGACCACCGTAAACTGCATTTTGCGCCATTAACATCGCATCAAACAGAATAACCTTAGTATCATATTCACCTTTGTTATAGCTGTTCTGGTAAGAAATATCCCAGTTCCAGTCACCCAACGCGCCTTCCAGCCCTAATACATAACGGCTGTAATTAACAGTTGTACTACTTCCTGAATAGTCGGTCATCGCAACTGGCATAAAGCCTACTGAGCCATCCCAACCATCAACAGTGCCACCAAAAATATAACCCTGTGGCGCTAATTGCGCCGTCCAGAACTGACGGAAGCTGTTTACTTCAGTTTTACGCTGGCTGAAGGTCAGCTCAGAATAGGCTGAAATGCTGTCGGTTAAATCGTAATCGCCCATCATAAATACTGAGGCAACTTTACTTTCCGGGATCATTGATTGACGGTTCTGGAATGGGTGGTCAGCATCGGCCCAGCCATCAGAGTCTTTATCGTAAGATACCGGATACCAGCCATTGGGTACACTGATATTATCAGCACCTGGTGTAGTAATCAGGCTATCAAAGGTTGGTCGGTTAAACTGCTGGAAGAAACCATCGTAATCGTACTGCGCTTTAACACCAGGACGGAAGTTTGATGCGCCAGGGGCGTAGTTAAAAATCCATACACCGTATTGTGATGCGTTACATTGGTAATCGCCAGTACGCGGATCGATTGGGTCAGTACGCTCGCCAGTTGTCTGGCTATAAAACAACCGCTGGTTACAGGCAAAGTAATCACGGTCGCCACGTGCCAGTTCAGTTTGTAAATTGTAGTCACCTACAATGCGGAATGAACCACGGTCAAAGGTTTTACCGTAAGTAGCGTTAATCCGGTAGTTTTCACCACCACTGTCAAATGGCTGATCCAGGTTAACCGTAACGTTAGAACCATCGCCTTTTTTGGTGATGATGTTAATAACACCGGCTACCGCATCAGAACCATACAGTGACGAAGCACCGTCTTTTAATACTTCAACCCGGTCTACCGCTGATAAAGGAATAGAGTTTAAGTCAAAAGCAGCAACCTGACCACGGGTACCGGCAGGGCCAGCACGACGGCCGTTTAATAATACCAGAGTACGGTTAGCACCCAGACCACGCATTGAGATTGACTCGTTACCAGCACCACCGGCAGTAACAAAACCCACTGACAGCGCAGAAATTAACTGGCTGGAACCCGCGGCAACAGTAGAGGTACGTAACAACTCACCCAGGGTACTTAAACCCTGATCCTTCGCAATATCAGCACTGATAATGGTAATAGGCGTAGCGTTATCCAGACCATCGGTACGAATACGTGAACCAACAACCTGAATACGTTCAGTCTTTTCTGATTTTGCTTCTTCTTCTTCGGTTTCAGTTTGGGCTGAAACGGCTCCGGCGGCTAACATGCTGGATGCAGCACCGAAAGCAAAAGCCAGGCGCACGGCTTTGCTTAGTTTGCTATTTGTGAACATTTTGATCTCCCTGGATCGCTTTTTGTAAAAGCGACTCTTATTTTATTTGTCCCGGTGCGTAACTGCAGAAAGTTAGCCCGGACTAAACTTTATTGTCAGTTTCTACTGCCAATAATCAGTTCTAATATGCATATCGATTCAGCGTGGGTCAATAAAAAGTTCCGTTGTTCATCGCAAATTTAGGGGATTTATCTCTTTGCCAATTTCTTTGGCATTGTTTTGCTTTGCCGTCTTGAGATATCAAGCAAAACAGGGAGGTACGGAAAGCGCCGACGTCAGCCTGCTTTAGGGTGTAACAGAGTAAAAAGTGCTTTAAAAAATCAATGTTGTGCGATAGTTTGTCCGTAATATTAACCGACGAATTTAATTAACATGAGCCAGGCAAAATACACAACACTAATCGACGACAAGCCCGTTTGGGTTTATGACGGGTTGTGCCCGGACAATGAAATAGCCGACCTGTATAAAGGCTTAGCTGTCAGCGCATTTAAGCGTGACGAAATCGCACGCCCGGATACCGGAGATTACCGACATTGGGTAGTAAACTTACCAGGCATTCAGACTAAGTCACTGCCAGTGTATCAGCGCTGTATCGATGTCATAAATGACCTGACAGGCAAGCAATATAGTGCTTACCGGGGCTATGTTAACTTCGCCTCATTCGGAGATATGCTATTCACTCATACAGACTGTGTAGCAGGTAGTGATGAGTTAACTGTATTAGTTTATATTTGCCCGGAGTGGGATATTGAATGGGGTGGAGAAACGCTGTTTTACAATAGTGAAGATGACTGCATTTTTGCCTGCACGCCCAAACCCGGCCGGGTGGTTATTTTCAATGGCGCAATCAAGCATGTTGGCCGCCCACCTAATCGGATCTGTTATCAGCCGCGCTATACACTGGCATTTAAAATGGAACGTGAGATTAGTTAAATGGATTTATAGCCAAGCTGTTCACACCAACGAGTAAGCGTCGGGTGCTGTAAATTAAATATGTGCTGGTAATGCTCATACGACTGAACTGAGCTGGTATAAAGAGGCTTCGCAACCTGATGGTAGCTAGGGGTATTAAACATTGTGGGCGCTGCTGACTCTTTAGTCGCCCCACCCTCCGGGCATATCAGCTGACAATGCTGCAGGACCGTAGCAAAAACCTGCTGGTAATTCGCTACCAATTCTTCATAACGAAGTTCCATTACGTTTGGGGCAAACCGACTTTTAAATTGCGTAAGGAACGAAAAGTAACAGTCATACGTTTCGGCAAAATCATCTACTGAAAATAAATTGATCATTCGTTGTTTCAGGCTACTGATACAAACATCCAACGGATGTCTCAGCATTATCATTACCCTGGCATCAGGAAATAAATGCAGCAGCGGAGCCAGGTAGCTTGCGTTAAGTGGCATTTTATCGACAACAACATCATGCTCGCTTATGTGCTGATATTGCTGCAAGCTGGTTAAATATTCCCTGGCGAGCTCGGCGCATTGCGCCGGGCTTTTCTGGTTAAGAAATGCCATTACACCCTCGCCATCAGACCTCGCCAGTAACTGATAGTAAAACTGTTTAGCCGCATGAGTTTCCTCCAATACCTTTACGCCTGCAATCCTGGCAAGCCGAGACTCCAACAACGTAGTTCCAGAACGGGGAAACCCTACTATAAAGATCAGTTTCTTCGAACAAGCAGACGGCCCAACGACAGGCTGTTTGATATCCTCTATTGCCCTGACAATACTTTTTTTCAAACCGGTGAACACCTCTACAGGTGCAACCTGTGTTTTAGCAAGACGAATTTGCTCGCCCGCTAGCGCGTATTGCTGCTGCTCATCGTATATCCGGGCTTTCAAATAATACATGTCCAACAGCAGCTCGCCAGTTTGGCTTGCATCAATGCTATCGAGCACAGCCAATGCCTGCCTATAATCCTTTTCACGGGTTAATATTTTGGCGTTAATCAACCGCAATGGCTTATCAGCCGGGAATTGTGCCAATGCCTGCCCGATAACGGAGGTTGCAGCATCCAACTCGCCAAGAGTTTCCAGCAAATTAGCTGTGAAAAACCATGCCTGAGCCATATTAACTGTTTTGGTAAGTTCAATAATTTGCTGAATTAACGTTGGTTCTGCCGCCAGCAAATACCGGCAGTACAATAGGTTCGCATCAATATCAAAGCTTGGTGATTTAGCAAGTAATTGAGCCTGCTGCAGCAGTTTAAGCGCTCTGACGTAGCATTTTTCATCAAGTTCTATTAGCCCGGCATACATCTGTATTTCAGCTTGCTGGATAACTTGTTCGCCGTACCGCTGACATAAAGCACGCATTGCGTCAGTTTGCTTTAACTTATAAAGCACGGCACTGAGCAGAATGAGTGACGGAGCATGGTACTGCTGCCCCAATACCGCAAACAGTTGCTGACGTGCTTTGGCAAAATCTTGCCGTATGTAGTGTAGTTCTGCCAAGCTATGCAAATAGGCTGGATTAGCCGGTTGTATAGCGACAGCTTGCTTTAAGTGTGTCTCAGCCAAAGCTAGTTCAGTCTCAGCCAAATACAGTGTGCCTATAGCATGGTGTGCTGGATGGTACTGGTTATTTAGCCTGAGGCATTGTTGAAGCTGTTGCAGAGCCTCGTCATTACGTTGTTGCAACTTTAACACTAATGCAAAATTGAATATAACATCGAGATTTGCCGGATGCTGCTGTTTTAATGACAAGAAAAGTTGTTCCGCAGCACTAAACTGCCCCACCTTGCCATATGCAGTTGCCAACAACAGACTAAGCATCGGGTGCTGATTTTTTCTGGGCTCGCAAAAACTTATGAGTGTCTGGTACTGCTGTTGATTAAACCAGGCAATGGCTTGGGCTATCTCTTGCTGCATATTAGTTATTACCTGTTTCTTTTAAAGGCACCAAATCAAATGCAACCGTAACTCTGTTAGATGCCGATTCAAATGGATTGGTACCGTGCCACATAAAAGAAGGGAATAACGCAAGCAAACCGCCTTCAGGTTTTACGGCAAAGTCTCCTGGATATCCAAGCTGTGGGATCTCGGGCCGGCCAAATACCAGCCACCCCTGCCCGCCCTGATTTACTTCAGCCGGTACATCAACATAGTAAACACCACTTAGCCAGCCCATTGGATGAAAATGCGACTTATGATAGCCGCTGCTTTTAAGCCGCACTGACCAGGAACCTTGAAAGCTGAATTCTTCAGCCAATCGCGATAAGAAAGGGTGTTTACGGTCAGGTGTTAATGTACTGACAAAATCCTTCACCTGGATAAGAATTGCTGACTTCAAGGCTTGTAATAGCGGATCTTCGTTGTCAAAAATATCTTCGAATGTCTGAGATCCATGGCGTAATGACTGACCAATAGGTTCGCGAACATTCTGATGCAGCGACTGTAGTAGCTCTAACAACCGCTGGTTGAAGCGTTCTACCGGTTCTGCTGTAGGTTGCAGCTCGCTGACATTAACTAACTGATAATTACATAACCAGTGGTACTTTTCGAAGTTTCCGTTTAACCACCAGGCAGTGCTTAATGTTGTCCACCATCCCTGATTATCGGGGTCATCCCGACACAATGCCTGATAAATATGCGCCGCCTCAGCACCATTTTTATTAGTCAGTAAACTGTATGCCAGCTCGCTTCTCTGCGCTATGGCTTTAGGATCACCACAAACTTTAAGTGCTTTTCTGGCTAATTCAATTGATGTATTAAGCTGGCCCATTTCACGCTGCACGTTAGCAGCAAGAGTGGCTACATCACTGTTATCTGGCAGTACTGCTAGCATTTGTTGCATGTACTCATTGGCACGCTCAGGCTGGTCTATCCGCAACAAAATTCTGATATACGCTAGCCATAGATTGGGGTTACGGCCAGGGTCATCCAGCCGGCCTTCAAAATATTTAAACGGTTGTGCCTCACCCTGCTGCCACAATAAGCTAGCGTACTCATCATGCACAGCAACATCGTCCGGGGCCAACTCCAGTGCGTGCTGATAGCATTGTGCAGCCTCAGTATATTGGCTATTCAACGCATAGCATGCAGCAAGATTTTTAAATACGGTCGCCGAGCTATGAATGCTGGCGCGCTTTAAATACGCTATGGCATCAAGTACGTTTCCCTGACGCCGTTTAATATTGCCTATATTATTAAGTGCCTTGACGTTATCAGGATGTTTTGCCAACACCTCGAGATACAGTTTTTCGGCGGCAGCCAGATCTTTTAAAGCGGCCTCGGCCTCAGCCAGGCCGATAATGCTATTAATATCGTCTGGTCTAAGACGTACTGACTGTGCATAACACTGTCGGGCATTAGTTAATTGTTGCAACATCATATAAGCTCTGCCGCAGTTGAGATACGCATCTGCATAGTTACTGCTCAGGCTAATCGCGCTGGTAAACTGGCTTATCGCTTTTTCAGGATTACCCATTTGTAGCAATAAATTTCCAAAGCTATTTTTTATTTGTGGCTGTTTTGGATGCAGCTTTATTAATGTTGTAAATACGCGTTCACTGTTACTAAGCAGGTTTTGTTTACGCAACGCCATGGCATACATTAAACCAATTTCAGCTGGAACCTTCACAAGCTTCAACTGAGAATTAAAGAAATCGATTAGCTGTTGAAATGCCTGCTGATTATATAGGTAGGCTATCTGTTGAAACCGCTTAATAAGATCAAAACTTGTCATTAAAAAAACTACTAACGTGCGTCCAATGCCGCCAATTTAGCATATTTTTCTGACCATAGTTGATGTTGCGCCATAAAATGCCTGATAGCATTTTTTTCGGCATTGGCTAAATCTGGGTGCCAGACATCAAAAATTAGCACATCACGGCGTTCCACACCATGGTTGCTAGCACTATGTAAAAAGCTGTCATCAAAAACGATTGCATCTAAAGACTGATGCCAACAAACATTGCTTTTACCTGCCTGTAAGCAAGCTGAACCGTTAACCTGCAGCGGGATATGCACGGTCAGCTTGATATTGGATATCCCATAATGCTCAGGGATCTCTGCAGAGGGCAATAAGGAAGACACAAAAACCTCTGCAGCATGAGGGGGACAATTAGCCACTAGAGGATCATCAAACAATTGCTGGCATTGTTTGATGCTTGCATCATTTAGCTCAGTTTTGTTGCCGCCGAGCAACAAATGAGTTGAAAGCCATTTTTGTTTGACTTGTTGCCAGCCAGAAGTGGCAGGTACCGGACCAGATTGATCGACATAATGTTGAAAACTTTTTTGCGAAAGCTCTGATAATGCTTTTTTAAATGGCTGAAGTGACTTAATAAATTCGGATAAGCCGGTCACTTCCTTTACCTCGTAAAAGGGCTTAGCTGTTAGACCAGGCACATAAAAAAAAGCAGGCTGTTGTAACAAATTCGAAAAACTTTTGGTTTTCAGTCCAAAATAAAAATGGACGGCCTTGTCGATTCGGTCACTGACGCCTAAAGCAGGTAAGACGTTATCATATAATTTTTTTCTGGCCAGATTAGCCGCATTCGAAATATGTGTCTCTCTCACAGAATCGTCAGATATTGTGTTATGAAAATAGGCAGGATTTGCCGCGTACCAATTGGCATAAATACCCAAGGCAGAAACAAAATCCTGTTCTTTTACAGCCTTAGCAGCTAGTGCAGCGAAGTTATCAGTCACTGGTCAACCTAATTAAACAATACCATTAACCACCGCCGGTTTCAGAACCTTGCTGTGACCTGAGCCAGGCATCACGTGCGGCCTCTCGCATACGATCTTTTTCTTCTACAGTGAAGCAGCGTAAAAATTTTCTGTTCGACCCAATCTTTTTCTCATGAGTACAGTGCACTTTTTGACTGTCGTTTGCCGCAACTTGATCTGAATCGTCTGATTCTGCTTGTTCGTTCTGCACAGCTTTGATATCGCCAGACTTATCTGACGCTGCGGCAGTATTACTGGTGCTACTACAACCTGCCAACTGCAGTAGCAGTGCCAGAACTGCGGCACTGCTAAACACTCTTAAATTCGACATAAAAAACTCCTTGTATACAATAAATTAACCATAGGCGAGCGTACCATAATCAGTAACAGATTGTCTAACCCATTTTGACAGTATCCATTTATCGCCTTCACGCACTGGCTGGCCAGCATGGTAAGAATTATGTAATAGTTGTCCATTTGTATCAATATTATCAAACATCAACATATCCCCCCTACTTGCATTAACACTGATATTGAGTTTAGGAAATACAGTCGCACCACCGCTCTGAACTGAATTAAGATAACATAGTACTGTTTTTTGGCGCTGGCCAAACTTGTTTAAATTTGTATCACACAATGCGGCCTGGCCAACAATAGCATCATAATGACCTTTATATTGCTGCCCAGGGCTATAGTGTATAAGGTTGGTCGGCTCACCATAGCGCCGGCAAATCCCTGATATATTTTCCATACGCCATTCAATGGTCAACATAGTCCAATCAAGAAGCTCTGGATTAATTGTTACTACACTACCTGTTCTATGCGGGTCACGAATAGGTCGGCCGCTCTGTGGGTCAACTACTAGTGATGGCCGCAACATGCTGTTGTATCGCAATTTCAGATAGTTACATTCAATGTCGGATAACGCCGCTTTTGCTAGCACTAGTCCTATGTCCTTTGCCAAAGTCTCAGTGGCGGGTTGCAGGCCGTGATTAAACGCATTTACAAAGTCCTCTGCTAATTCAGGTATTTGCAACTCACTCAACGGTTTTACGGGGACGGCTGTCGGCAACGCCAAGTCCTGATACAGTTCGGGGGCCGTTTGTTGCAACAATGCCAGATAAATATTTCTCTGTTCTGGATGTTTTTCAAATACAGCTATTAAGGCAACAAGAGATTGTATATCACCGGCCTGTGCATCTTGCTGCAAGTCCAGAAAATGTTGTGTTGCTGCGTTTCGGGTATCGAAAAACAGCTGTAGCAGTACCTTACGATGCAGTGCTCCAACCATACCTTTGTCAGCAGCCTTATCCAAATAGGTGTACGCCTGGCTTTTGTCTTCGTTGAACAGATTGTCCGCATAGAAAAGTACTGCTCTTTTATTGCCGCTATCTGCGGATTGCTGCAGTAACTTCAACCCAGCCAGACGGTCTCCACTATTGAATTTACGTATAGCTTCCGCCAGAAGATTTTCGCCCTGTTCACTCATCAACCTGTCCTTAAAAACATTCTTAATAAAAAAGCCTCCCAAGGGAGGCTTTTAAATTTAGCTAAACTTTAGCTCAGCATTAGAACTGCATGCTGATCCGGCCATAAACAAAGCGGCCAGGAATTTCATACATTGACGGGTCAAAGCTGTTAGCGAAGGTACTGTAAGATACACGTGGGTCGGTATCAAACAGGTTGTTAACACCTAATAATACGCGCACGTTATCAGTTAACTGATAACCTACTGACGCATCATGGTAAGCCATTGAGCCTAAGTGGTTGCGGCTTGCACCACCCACTTCAGCACTTGGCATGCTACACAGCAACTGCTCTTGCGCGTTTTGCGCTGCAGTATTACCAAAGTTACAGACTTCGTCAGTGCCCTTGATAAAACGAACCATGTAGCTGGCCGTCCAGTCATTCAGCGCCCAGTCAACTGAGAAGTTAGAACGTACACGAGGAATAACATCACGGTCAAATGCCTGACCAGCCAGTTCGTCCACTGTGCTTAAACCAGATACCGGGTCAACTATAATGTCGTTACGTTTATCGATGTAGGTAAGGTCTAAGCGGGTAACAAAAGTACCAAAGTCAGAATCCATACGGTAAGCAATGTTTGCATCCATACCTCTGGTTTCTGCACCACCTAAGTTAACTAAGCCGTTGAACAGGTCAACAACCGCACCTGAAGAGTTACGCTGTACTAAAGAACACAAAGTCTGGCCATCGCCAGCACAAGCGTCCAGAATATTCTGCGCACCAACGCCAGATACTGCACCGTCGATAGTTACATCGAACACATCGAAGGTTACTGATAAACCATCAGCCCAAGACGGGTTATATACGAAACCATAAGTTACGCTTTCACCTTCTTCCGCTTGCAAGTTCTGGTTACCACCAACGGTGGTACGGATTTGCGGGTTAGGCTGCTGGTAACCGGCTGGAATACCAGCACAACCTGGTTTGTCTGAGTTAACCGCAGCGCCACCATTACAAGGATCAACTAAGTTAACAAAAGAGTCACTGTTGCCCAGGAACAATTCACTGATAGACGGTGCACGGAATGACTCAGAGTAAGTCGCACGCACCATTAAATCGTCGTTTACGCGCCATTTCAGACCTACTTTACTGTTGGTTGTGTTACCAAAGTTGCTGTAGTCAGAATAACGGGTTGCCAGTTCTAAATCTAAGTTACGAGCAAATGCAACATCGGCTAATAACGGGATTGCTAATTCCAGGTACATTTCGTCAACATCAAAAGCACCAGAAGTTGGCTGACGAGCATTACCTGATGATAAACCTGCTGCAATAAAGGCGTCTGGCAAGTCGTAACCTTTGTGCCAGCGCTTCTCATAACCTGCTGCGAAGCCCATCATACCTGCTGGCAATTCGAATACGTCGCCAGAGATGTTTGCAGTGTAGTTACGCATAGACGTGCTTGAAGCGTCTTGCGCTACGAATTCGATATAATCAAGCATTTCCTGAGTAATACTACCAACGCCGATAGCCGTCGAACCACCGAATAAATCAAGTGGCACACAGCCCGGTGTGTCATTACATACGTTAACATCACCAATGGCAGTTTTAACGTTACCCATGTTAAGCAAGCCTGTCGTCTGCTCATTCTGGGTAATATCTGCGAAAGTATAACCTACATCCCAATAGAAAAACCGATCGCCAAGCTCAAAGTTACCCTCAAAACCTGCGTTGAATTGGAATTGGTCAACGTTCTGATTAAACTGACGGAAGCCTGACTCCATCATCCGACGACCAACCAGATACAACTCGTTTTCACCCGGTGTGTCTGTGCTTAAATCTAAGCCAGTTGGGTTATATGGGTTGTTCGCTGCTAAAATGTAACCAGTATCACCAAAGGCAGACCCGATAAACAGTGGCGTTGGCGCTAAAGCCTGAGCTGATTTACGGTTATTGTAAGTAGCTGACACGTTTACTTGAAGTGAGTCGCTCAACTCATACTGAGCCTGCGAGAACAAATTAATACGTTCTTGCGGAGTAGATAGATAGTTAAAAGGCGCGAAGTTAAAGGGTGATGATGCAGTCCAAGGTATCAATCCACCATTGCCATCACCCTGCGCGTTAACAAATGTACCCTCATCATCAACGTAAGCAAAACGCGTATTAGGCGTACCTGACGAACCACCAAAACCTTCCGGCGTACCAAAAATAGGCACTGCAGAGATCTCACGGTCACCGGCCAGAGTTTCTGCTTCATTCACATAGCTGACGTTAAAGTACACGCTACCTTTTTCTGAAGTAGTACCGAAACCAATATCATAAGCTTCTTTGCGGCCGTCACCTTCACTGGCATATTCACCGGCATACAGGTTGGCATGAACGCCATCGAAATCTTTGCGGGTAATAATGTTTACCACACCAGCAACCGCGTCTGAACCATAAACAGCTGAAGCGCCGTCTTTAAGTACTTCAATCCGCTCGATAATAGCAGATGGGATGTTGTTTAAGTCAACAGAACCACCCAGGCCCGGCGCCCAACGTTTACCGTCTACCAGCACCAGAGTACGGTTTGAACCTAAACCACGAATGTTTAATGTAGTAGTACCGTTACCACCGTTGTTGCTGTTGGTGTTAATGGCAGAACCGGCTGCCGGAATATTCTGCAGCACGTCACCGATTGAGGTTAAACCGAAACGCTCGATATCAACCCGGTCTAATACTGTAACAGGGTTTGCACCTTCCATGTCCGCGCGTTTAATGCGTGAACCGGTAACTTCAATACGTTCAACTTTAGCTGACTCATCTTCTTCAGCTGCCGTCACTGACGCAGTGAAAGCGGTAGCTGAAGCAGCACCGAAGGCGATAGCTAAGCGCACAGCTTTGCTTAATTTATTATTTGTATACATGTATTTCTCCCTGGACCACTATCTCGCTAGTGATTCTATTTTTAACAGTTACCAATCTTTAAAGGCAATTGGCACTCCATTCATCCCGGATTTACTCCGATTTGTCGCGTACTGATAATAAACGTTATTTTTCTATAGGGTCAACAGCTTTTACTGAACAATTTAGCTGGTACACTGCCGCATCGAACTTTTGTGCAGTAAGCGGTCAATCCCTCTGCAAGGGCAATATCGCCCCAAAATGGTTCGATAAACAATTAATAGCGCTATTTGACAATGACTTATAGGAAACCAACGCCTGATTTCGGTGCAAAACCTAATAAGCAGGCCTAATTCCGACAACCGTTTAGTAAATAAAAGTGTACGTATTAACTTATATTGAGAGTAACCATTTTTAGTTACTACCGAACTAAAACGCAAAACATTACTGCATCTTTACTGTAAGAGGTTAGCAGACACTTTGCTAAATTGGCGGAAGCTGGTTAGAATTGCAGAACTGTACGTCTATACAGGCAACCTTACCTGCTAATGTCAACTAAAGCCCCCGTAAAAACTATGCTGTCTGAAAAAATTAAACAGCAAATTCGTGATGCGCAGCAAAAGTTAAAATCAGTGTTGCCTAATTATCATCACCGGCCAGGCCAGAATAAGCTAATTGCAGAAATGGCAAATATTGTTGCCGGCCACTACCATCGCCATGACCGGATTGGCTTAATTGAAGCCGGCACCGGTACCGGAAAGTCGCTGGCATATTTGCTGGGTGTCATTCCATACGCGCTGGCGCATGATAAAAAAGTGGTTATCGCTACCGCTACGGTAGCGTTACAAGAACAGCTTATTAATAAAGACATTCCGTTTTTCCGACAACACACCGCACTGGAGTTTGAATTTAATCTGGTGAAAGGTCGCTCGCGCTACACCTGTATCGAGCGGATTAAACAGCAGTTGGTGCAACCTGACTTGTTAACCAGCAGTGAGCGTGACCAGATAACGGTATTGGAGCAACTGCAACAGGCCTGGCTTAAGCGCAGCTGGTTGGGTGACAAAGATACCCTGCCTGTTGCAATAGACGATGCGCTGTGGCACAGCATTAGTGCCGACCCTTATCATTGCACCAAACACGATAAGCGGCATCAGCAATGTCCGTTTCACCTGGCCAGGGCTGAAGTCGCTGATGCAGAAGTACTGGTGGTCAATCACAGCCTGCTATTAGCCGACTTAGCAGCCGGCAACGCCATTTTACCCGCGCCGGAAGACTGTATTTACATCATTGATGAAGCACACCATTTACCCGCTTGCGGCCGTGATTATTTTGCGGCATTTGCCCAGTTAACCCAACCGCAGTTTTGGCTGGACAAGCTGGGGCAGTTAAGTCAGCAATTAATACAGAGCTTACCCGAGAGCAGTTTAAAAGATTTACTTAAACTGGACGATTATTGTAATGAGTTGCTTGGTTTACTGAAACCGATAGAACGCAGCCTGAGTGACTGGCAAAGCCGCTGGTTCACTGATGTGACACAAACAGAATATCGTTTTGAACACGCTGCCTTGCCAAAAATCTGGCAACAACAAGCACCCGCCATTGCCGATTGCGCCCAGAAAACGCTTAGCTTGCTGGAGAAAATCAGCGCTGCCGTTAACGACGTTGCTTTAACCCCGGCAAAACGCAAAAACCAAAGCAAAATAGTGCAAGAACTGAGTCAACTGGCACAGAAACTAGAACAGCAACAAAGCTTGTGGCATTTATTTGCTCAGCCTCAAGGTGAGCCCGCTTATCAGGCGCGCTGGCTGGTAAGGGATCAGCACCAGCAGTTAGCGGCACATGCCTGCCCGTTAAGTGTGGCCAATACCCTGGAGCAGCTGCTATTTTCTCAGGCTTATGCCTGTATTTTGTGCTCAGCCACGCTTACCGTATTAAATTCATTCGATCATATTAAGTATGAATTAGGTTTACACGACCATACTGGTTTACAGATGCTGCGGGTCGACTCGCCTTTTGCCTATCAGCAAAATGGCGTGATTATCCTGCCCAAAATGCAGCATGAGCCCACCGCCAGTGGTTATACCGAAGAGCTGATAAGTTTATTGCCCCGCTACCTGCCAGAACAACAGGGTAGCCTGGTGTTATTTGCCTCATACTGGCAAATGCAGCAAGTTGCTGAGGCGCTCAGAAAACAAGGAATGTCTTTATTGGTGCAGGGTGAAGCCTCACGCCAGTCACTGCTAAGCCTTCATCAGCATCAATGCCAGCATAATAAAACCAGTATTTTATTCGGTACCCAGAGTTTTTCTGAAGGGCTGGACTTACCGGGCAATTTGTTGACAAATCTGGTAATCACAAAACTGCCGTTTGCGGTACCTACTTCACCGCTGGAAGCTGCTATGAGCGAGGCCATTACCAAAAAAGGCGGTAACGCCTTTGTCCAACTGGCGATACCCGCGACAGCGAAGAAACTGGTACAAGCATGTGGTAGACTGCTGCGCCAGGAACAAGACCAGGGCAGAATTGTTATTCTCGACCGTCGGTTAGTGACGAAGTCTTATGGCAAAGCGATGCTGGATACCTTGCCTCCTTTCCGGCGGCAGATAGAGTACTAACAGGATAAAATACTGTGTTAAATGAACTGCTGGCCACAGACTTACTGTTCGCGCTTTGCGCTGTCGCCTTTATTGCCGGCTACATTGATGCCATTGCCGGCGGTGGTGGCCTGCTGACGGTGCCAGCTTTACTAACGGCGGGTCTGCCGCCGCATCTGGTACTGGGTACCAATAAACTTGCCGCGACTTTTGGCTCACTGACGGCGTCTGTCACCTATTATCGCAAGCGCTTATTTAACCCGCGATACTGGCGTCGCAGCCTGGGCTACACCGCCGTTGGTGCGTTACTGGGTACTTTAGTCGTCGATCAGCTTAGTACCGCTCTGCTGGAAAAGTTATTACCTATCCTGATATTACTGGCCGCAATCTATACCCTGTTTAACCGTATTCAGCCAGATGACCGGCTACAACTGCCCGAGCAAAACAACAAGTTGTATTGGCAGCAGCGGATCCAGGGGCTGACACTGGGGTTTTATGACGGCGTTGCCGGCCCCGGCACCGGCGCCTTCTGGATGGTGTCGAGCATGGCAATGTATAGAATAAATTTACTGCTGACCAGTGGTGTCGCCAGAACCATGAATTTTGTTAGTAATGGCTTTTCACTTATCGCCTTTATGGCGCTGGACCATGTCAACTATGTGCTGGGTATTGCGATGGGTTTATGCCTGATGTTAGGTGCTTTTCTCGGCGCGCATTCGGCTATTCGCTTCGGTAGTAAGTTTATCCGGCCCGTGTTTATCAGTGTGGTTATTGGTATTGCATTGCGTCTGGCCTGGCAAGCCTGGAGCAATTCATGAATTCACTGCAACAACTAGCAAGCCAGCTTAACGAGTTGTATCAACGGGCCAGCGTAATAGATAGCCAGCGCAAACCGGGCAAACCGCAAGACTGGTTTGAAAGTGGCCTGTTTAGCTGGCACTCACCGGATTTAACCGACTACGTGGCAGACACTCAGCGTAACCTCAATCGGTTAGCTACAGCACCAGACGGCCTGTCTCAGGCTGCCCGGCAACGGTTGGCAGAGCATGTAAATGCGCAGGTGAATGCACTGACCAGAGCATTTTACAACCTGCGAACCCGGGATAAATCGCACATCAGCAAAGTGAATACCGAACAGCGGGTTAAACCGGTAAATAACCAGCCCAAAGCGGTAGACTTATATCAACAACTAACAGAGTATCAGCAGTTTGAGCGCCGTTTACAGGACATGATTGAACAGGCCGACCGTTATGGTGGTAAAGATAACGCTGACAGACTATTAGCATTGCACGGCAGGCTTGGACGCTGTCGCAAAGCAATCAGTGACACTGAGCAGGCTATATTAATACACGAGCGGCAATTACCATTATGACCGCCGCTATGCCAGGGTTGGTGTACCATCCTTGCTACAGTGCGCTCAACCTGCCTGAGCGCCATCGTTACCCTATTAGTAAATACGCGGCACTCTATCAGCGGTTGCAAAGTCTGGGTGTCGCGGCAGAGGCCTTTAGCACGCCACAGCCTGTTTTGGCAGCAGAACTGTCGTTGGTGCATCAGCAAGACTACATCGACAGCATTACCGTCGGAACTATCAGCCCATCGGCTATGCGTCGCATTGGCTTCCCATGGTCGCAGCAGCTGGTTGATCGATCCCTACTGTCAGTTGCCGGCACCCGATTGTGCGCCGAACTGGCCCTTAACCATGGCTTAGCCATACACTTAAGTGGCGGCTATCATCATGCCAGGCGCGCTGAAGGCGCCGGTTTTTGTGTATTTAATGATTTAGCTTTCAGCGCTAAAAGCCTACTTAACCAAGGCCTGAGTAAAATTCTTATTTTTGATCTTGATGTGCACCAGGGTGACGGCACCGCTGGCATTTTCAAAGATGAACCGGCAATTATCACCGCATCCATTCACTGTGAGAAAAACTTCCCCGCCCGCAAAATCGATTCTGATTGGGATATTGGTTTGGCAAAACAGTGCAACGATGCGGAGTATTTAGAAGCGGTAGAGCAAAGCCTTCACAGCCTGCTGAACTGGCATCAACCTGAGCTGGTGCTATACGATGCCGGTGTCGATATCCACCTGCATGATGAATTGGGACTGCTGGCTATTTCAACCAATGCGCTATATCAACGGGATTTAATGGTGCTTAACGCCTGTCGCAGTCGCAATATCCCGGTTGCCGCAGTCATTGGCGGCGGCTATCAGCGGGATATCGCCGCCTTAACTGAACTGCATATGCAATTATTTAAGGCAGCCTTTACCGTGGCAGGGTTAGCGCTCGGGGCCGAAATAAAAACCTAACTTGCGCTTAACCGGCGCCGGCAATGCCGGTAAGCCTGATTTTGGTAATAAAAACGTCGCCATATTGAATAAGTCGGTGAAAATCCGGTTTTTTTCAGTGGTCCGCTTTAAATAATCATGACCAGACGAGCCACCGGTACCAATTTTCGTTCCGAGCATCCGCTGAACCATCATGGCATGCTTGTAACGCCAGATAGTCAGATTCTCATCAATTTCGGTTAAACATGTCAGCAACTGAAACGGTAAATTAAACACCGGTTCTTCCTGATACAAACTGATAAATAATGCCGACAGCATCGCCCGCTGACTTAACCGAAAACTGCCCTGTGCCTGCAGCTCCTGATATTTTTCCTTATCAAGCAAGGCGGCAAACTTCGCCCGGGTACGTTCAATTTCAGCCAGCTGCAACTGACGCTCTTGTTCAGCTATTTGCTCAATACCGGCTACCGTACTGGCATCTTCGTTTAACATTTGTTCGGTGGCATTGTGATACATCTGCCAGAAACTAAAATCATCCAGCTGTAAAAAAGGCATGCGTTCCAGCCATTTTTCTATCCGTTCAAATAAACTGGGCTCTGTTTCCAACCCTTCTAAAAAATGACGGTCGGTTTCATTCAGACGGCTGTAAAACGAGTTTTTATCAAAATCAATCCGATATTCACTTTTCAGGCCCAGGCCGATTTCCAGCATTTTAAACTGAACACTCTGAAAGCCGGAGGCTGGCACCAGGTAGTCCCGAAACGACATAAAATCTTGCGGTGTCATCGTTTCCATCACGGCAATTTGCTGGTTCAGTAATTGCTGAATGCTGATCACCCGCTTCAATTTGTGGACAATACCGGTTAGCTGCTGATCTTTTACTTCAGCCTCAGCGAATACCGTCATCACCGCTTTTAACTCATGCAAAATTTGCTTAAACCACAATTCATAAACCTGATGCACCACAATAAAAAGGGTTTCATCATGCGCTTCGTTAGCATATTTTGCACTTTCGGGCGCCTGTGCTGTCAGTATTTTATCCAGTTGCAGGTAGTCACCGTAGTAACAAGGGGTGGTATTTTTTTGCATTGCGGGTATCCACTTATCTCGATTCGTGCATTGTAACAGCCAGCTGGTTTAACTCAATATATATGGCGTTTTCAGCCTAAGCTGATTATGCTAAACAGCACTGACTCAAACAAATGAGGTTGTAATGAAACTGGATGACGATATTCACAACTATTATGAAAAACTGTTGCTGGACCATATTGTAGAACTTGAACTGGACAACAGTAACGACAGTGAGTACCTGGCCGATTTATGTTGTATTTCACTTAATTTATTACCGCCGCGTTATATTCGTTATGAGGTAGACATGTCGTTTTACCTGCCACAAAGCGAACGGTTTGAAATGCAAATGAAAGTAAAAGAGGCTGTTAGCCGGGCCAGACAGTTCCTGGATAGCAATAAGTGAGTTCAGTCAGAAAACAGGCTGATGCTGGTTCAGCCTTAGCCTGTGCACCGGTTCATATTAAGCTGGCAGTTGACTTGATAATGTTGCTGGAACAACAGCAAATTGCCGATAGTGACATTCTCAAAGCATTAGAAATTGCAGTTGACGATTATCGGGGGAAAATCAGAGTGGGTGGCAACCCCACCAGCCACATCCCGGCACCTGCATCATAAGCTGTGGCTGCTTCCTTCCGGACCTGACCAGGTTAACCTACTAGCATTGCGAGAGGACCAATGGGGTTACCATTGCGTGCATCACCTGATACTCAGGCTTAGCAGGCAGGCATTATGCGCAATGGCCTGCCAGGTTTCAAGCGATTTAGCCACAACCCGGCTTTATTGCTTAATGTTTAATCAGTTTGTTGCAGCAATGCCAGATAGCGCCGGGCAACAGCTCTGAGCCGTTGATGGTTGTCGGTTCCCATCCGGATAACTTGTTTTTCCAACGCACTGCGGCTTTCAACTGCAGGATCAGCATAAGTGTACGCAACTGAAGGTCGTAACAAGGTTGTATCTGCCGTTACCGGCTCAATCGCCAAAAATTGCTTTAAGGCTTGTTCAAGTCGTTGTCTGAATGTCATATCCGGATAACCTAATTCAGCAAAAGCCTGCGCAAATAACGGCTGATAACGCTCAAAAATGGCTAACATCTGTTGCGGCTCGACGCTTTCCAGTAACTGCAAATAAGGCTCATAACGCTGATAACCTGCTGGGTCAATCTGATACGTTTGGCCATCTGCAGCTGGTGTTGCGGCAAACGGCTGGTCTAACGGCGCCACTACCGGATGATTAGCAACCAGCTGTCGCTGCGCCAGATTATCAATGGTGACGACCATATTGCGCACCATTTGCTCCGTGTTGAGCAGCCCGGCCAGGCCAGGTTGCCAATCTAGCTGCAACAGTCGTTTCTTTAACTCCGGATCAGATTGTTCCAGCGTTGGCAGTGGTGATGCATCAGGTTCAGGTCCGGCCGCTGCAATTTCGGGTTCAGATTCGAAGGTGACCTCTGGCACAGGCTCAGCAGGCTCAGGCAAACTGGTTTGCTGTTCAGGAACATCCGGGACAACGTCGGCGACTTCGGGCGCGGATGGTACGGTACTGATTTCAGGATCGGGTCCGGCAGCAGGCTTTAGCAACATCCACAGTGCCAACAAAATAACAATAACGACTGCAGCAATACCTGCATAATATAACTGCTGGCCACTACCTGATGATTGCTCTGTCATAGCTGTCTCCTGAACTGATGCGTTAATAAATTAATACGTGACCACGCGATTGCTTTACCGATCATACTTAAAAAAATGTTTAACAAAAATATCTGTTTATTGCAGTACCGTTATACTGCACTATAGCAACAAAGAGCATTAATCAGCTGAAAAGTTCAAAATTACTATGGTACGACAACGCCCTGCCAACGGAAAGAAAACGGCACTGTTACTTACTGGTGGCGGCGCCCGCGCTGCTTATCAGGTTGGAGTATTAAAAGCGATAGCCCAACATTACCCCAGAACCAGTCCGGCACCTTTTGATATTATAAGTGGCACGTCGGCCGGGGCAATCAATGGTGCCGGCATCGCCTGTTATGCATCCTGCTTTCATTTGGGGGTAAAAAAAATAGAGTCGGTGTGGCGTCATTTTCACACTGATCAGGTCTACTACTCTGATTATCCGCGGGTATTCTGGCATTTGCTGCAAAATGTATTTGGCGCGTTTCAGGCAGACTACGCCAATAAAAAGCCCGTCAGTGTGTTTGATAATAAGCCGCTTAAACAATTGCTGGGACGGATCCTTGATTTACAGCGCATAGACCGCAACATCATGGGCGGTTACTTGTCCAGTTTCTCCGTTACGTCCTCTTGTTATAACAACGGTGACTCCATTACTTTTTTTCAATCAGACCATGCTGAAGAGTGGCGCCGCGCAAGGCGTTGCGGTCAGCGTACCTTGTTGGGTGTTCACCATTTAATGGCTTCGGCGGCGATTCCTATAATCTTTCCGTCGGTCAGGATCCATCAACAATACTTTGGCGATGGTTCTGTTAATCAGTTGGCACCATTAAGCGCGCCTATTCATTTAGGCGCAGATAAAATTATGATTATCGGGGTCGAGGACCCGCGCAAAGAAGAAATCAGTCAGCGTAATCTGCATCATCCTGATCTGGCTACTGTGGCAGGGCACCTGCTAGACACAGTGTTTACCGATACGCTTAACTCTGATCTGGAGCGTATGCAACGTATCAATTCAACTGTTGAGACGCTGCGTGCAAATAACATTGCTACTGAACTTAAGCCGGTACAAAGCCTGTTAATTAATCCTAGTCAGAATTTCAATACCCTGGCAAGTGAGTACTTTCTCTGTCTGCCACTGGCTGTTCGCACCATGTTAAGGGGGCTGGGAATTCGCCAGCATTCTGATTCCAGTCTGGTCAGCTATTTGTTATTTGAACAAAAGTATACCCGACGCCTGATAGAGCTCGGATTTGCGGACGGCTGTAAACAAATGGACCGCATTGTGCAGTTTTTTGCCGCTGACGAAGGGTAGTAATCTGTCAATAGCTTGACTCCCCTTGACAAACCAAAGCTAACCATATGAAATAAAACACAATTAACATTTGGCTTGAATTTTGCTTTAACCAGTCATAATCGTTTCGATAAGGACTGGTGATGGACTATATGATGACCCGGGAGCTTGCACTTGATGTAGCACCCAGCTATGCAGCGCTCAATCGTTGTCAGCAAACTGACAGTATGCCGGATTGCACCGAACAGACCCTGACCAGTCAGTTACAGACCAGTCTGGATATTCAGCAACAGTTGGATATATTCTCGATGTATGTCGGACGCCTGCTCAATATTACCGGGATTCGGCTGAATACTGCATTTGGCGAACACCACGCAGCAGGTTCTGGAAACGGTGCTCATACCTATAAAAGTGTACTGGTGTTAAACCAACAATGCCTGGCCGAATTACATTATCAAAGCGATCAAGCGGTTAGTCCGACTCAACAGCGGGACTTACTGCTGCTGGAAAGTGAGTGGCTATTTGCCCTACGGAACGCCCTGGTAGTCGCACGTTTACAGCAAATGGCGCTGAAAGATCCGTTAACAGCCCTGGGCAACCGGCGTTACTTCGACGACAGTTTTGCCAAAGCCATTCAATTGTCCAGACGCCGGCAACAACCTTGTGCCTTGCTACTGCTAGATTTAGATAATTTCAAGGCGCTAAATGACAATTTTGGTCATGCGATGGGGGATGAGCTACTGATTGTTATTGCTGAGTGCATGCGCGAAACTTTGCGCCAAACGGACAGTCTGTTTCGGTTTGGTGGCGACGAGTTCGCCGTCATTCTGACTGATGAAGACGCCGACAGCGCCGCGCTGGTCGCCCGCAGATTACTGAAAACCATTAATCAGCATTACAAATGTCTGCAGTACGGGATCAGTGCCAGTGCTGGCCTGGCTTACTTGCAGCCACTGCAAAGTGCAGAGCAGTTTTTTGCTACCGCCGATCGGGCTCTGTATGACGCGAAAGCGGCCGGTAAAGCCAGTTTACGACAGGTTGGCCGGGAACACGTTACTAACGCAGCCAGTCCGGTTAACTTTGCGACCAATCAAGCCAGCAATCCGCCTGTGTCGTGCTAAGCGCTGAGGCAAAACCGGCAACGGTGACCAGTTTATTATGTTGCAACAATAATGGAATGGTAGTGCGCTGCCATGGCGGGAGCTGCCACAGCTTAAACCACTGCTTTAGTGGCTTGTGCTGCGCCGCCTCAGCGGGTTTGAAAGGCAAGCTAAGCTGACCAAACACGACGGTTACGTCAGCGCGTTTCATTGGCAGCCGCCCTGGTGCAGCATCGCTATGTACAGAGAGTGTGCCAAGGGTTTCAGGCAACGCTAAGCTGGTCTGCATGTCCCATTGCAGCCGGCAATTCATTGCCGCTGTCGACGATAACTGTTCCAGATAAGATAGTTTTTCCAGATAAAGAGTGCGCTGGTAGCGACAAACCACAAACTGCCCCAACACTAATTGTGGTGTCGCATCCTGACGGGCAGAGATAACTTGTTGTTTTAACGTCTGCAACCACTGCAGCGATGGGTTAAGCTGAGCCTGCGCCAGCCAGTCTCTGATCACTAAATCCTGCTGCAACGGTACATACTGTTGTAATGCCATTACATCAAGCTGATTATCCTTACTACAATGCGTTAGCGCCTGTCGGGTATAGTAGCTCAGTAATTGCTGCTGCTGCGCCAGGTGCTGCATGCTGCGCACTGTGGTATCGGTAAATGCCGGCCAGCGGCCGGTTAGCAGTGGTGATATCACATTACGGATATAGTTGCGGTCAAACCGGTTGTCGTTATTGCTGCTATCTTCAACCCATTGCAACTGATGCAGGGTAGCAAACCCGACAATTTGCTGCCGGCTATAACGCAGTAACGGCCGCAACAACTGGCCATTGGCAAAAGGCCTTTGCCTTGCCATCCCGCTTAAACCAGTGCCACCTGCACCACGTTTTAACGCCAGTAGCAATGTCTCCAATTGATCATCAGCATGATGGCCTGTCATTAGCACAGTGCTGGCTGAGTCGACAAACGCCGCCAGTGCCTGATACCGACCTTCGCGGGCAGCCTCTTCAATATTAGCAGTGTTATTGAGTTTGATACTTTGACTGAAAAAAGCAATATCACGCCGCGAACAAGCCCTTTCGCAATGCTCGCTCCAGCGCTGTGCATCGTCACTTAAACCATGGTTAATGTATACCGCCTGCAATTGGAAATTGCTTAACCTGCGAGCCTGCTGCAATAGCTCAAGCAGTACCATCGAATCAACACCACCACTGAGCGCCAGCACCACTTTACTGGCACCACATTCCTCAATTTGCGCAACGAGTCCGGTAGCGTTTAGCATTGTCTTCTCCCGGCGTCTGCGTGCCGGATCAAAAAACCAGCGACGTGCGCTGGTTCCTTAAGTACCATCGCTAAGCTAGCAATAACCAAAAGACATTAACCTTTTGTATCGGTTGTCCAGCAGCGTTTTGGTGTCAAGTTGCTGCAGTTTTTCTAAGTCTTTTAACAATGCCTTTTTCAGCGTTTGCGCCATTTGCTCCGGTGCACGATGGGCGCCACCCAATGGTTCCGGAATAACCGCGTCTATCAAATCCAACTCTTTCAAACGCTCAGCGGTAATACCCATAGCATCTGCCGCCAACGGCGCTTTCTCAGCACTTTTCCACAAAATTGAAGCGCAACCTTCTGGTGAAATAACGGAGTAGGTACTGAATTGCAACATATTAACTCTGTCACCCACACCAATAGCCAGAGCGCCGCCTGAGCCGCCCTCACCAATCACGGTACAAATGACCGGAACCTTCAGGCCCGCCATTACTTTCAGATTACGGGCGATCGCCTCAGACTGACCGCGTTCTTCTGCGCCGATGCCCGGGTAAGCACCGGGTGTATCAATAAACGTAATAATCGGCATTTTAAACCGCTCAGCCATCTCCATCAGTCGCAGCGCCTTGCGATAACCTTCCGGCCGGGGCATACCAAAATTGCGGCGAATTTTTTCGCGGGTATCCCGACCTTTCTGATGACCAATAACCATCACCGCCTGATCACCCAGGCGCGCAGTACCAGCCACTATGGCATTATCATTGGCATACGTACGATCACCTGCCAATTCGTCGAAATCTGTAAAAATATGTTGTAAATAATCCAGGGTATAAGGGCGGCGCGGATGGCGGGCCATTTGAGCAACCTGCCAGGCACCCAGTTCAGAAAATATTTTCTTGGTTAAACCCAGACTTTTTTCTTTTAGTTTGTTGATCTCTTCTTCTAAACCAAGATCGTAGTCACCGTTGCGACTGACGTTGCGCAATTCGTCTATTTTTGCTTCAAGTTCAGCAATCGGTTGCTCAAACTCTAAATAATTCAGCATCATCGACTATCACTACCTAATTAATTAAATTCTAGTTCTATTGTTGCTAATTGTTTTAACTGATGCAACAAAGCGTCTGCAGGTGTCACCCACCAGGCTGTCCCTAACTGCAGTGTTACCTGCCCTTCCTGACGTTGATATCTTATCGTAACAGGCACAGTACCGGCCTTGAATTCGTCCAGTACCTGCTGCAATCTTTGCAGGTAATTGTGGTCTATTTGCGGCGATTGTACAGTGATATTCAAAGATTTCAGCGATTTTTCCCGTACGGCAGTTATTTCACTGACATCACGGCCGGACATTGTAAGGCCACCGTTAAAATCATCAAAGCTGACCTGTCCGGTTATTACCAGAATCCGGTCTTTTTGCAGCAATTCCTCGAAGGTTTCCAGCTGTTCCGGGAAAAAGCGGACATCTAACCGGGCTGATTTATCATCTAATGTTACTATGGCCCAACGCCGGCCTTTTTTATTAACCATTACCCGTACCGACACCACTAAGCCAGCTACCCGGACGCTTTGATCTTTTTTGGTTGGTTGTAACTCGACCAGGCGACATGAAACATAGTGCCGGATCTCGTCAGCATAGCGATTGATGGGGTGGCCAGTTAAGTAAAGCCCCAATGTTTCCCGCTCACCTTCCAGCCAGACTTCATCGGGCCAGTGCGGCACTTGCTTAAAGGCGGTCGCAGCCTGTTCCGGCTCAGGACTTAACAAACCAAATAAATCATCTTGTCCTACCGCTTGTGCTTTGGCATGTTGATCGGCGGCCTTCATTGCATCTTCCAGGCTGGCCATCAGTGCGGCGCGGTGCGGCCCCAACTGGTCCATCGCACCAGACAATATCAGTTTTTCCATCACCCGTTTATTCAGCCGCTTTAAATCAACTTTGGCACAAAAATCAAATAAGTCGCTAAAACTGCCGTGTTGCTGCCGGGCTTCAATAATGGCATCTATCGGGCTTTCACCTACCCCTTTTATCGCGCCAATACCGTAGACAATCTGCCCCTGCTCATTCACCGTGAATTTGTACTGGCCGCTGTTGACATCGGGCGGATTTAACTGCAGCTTCATCCGCTCGCACTCATCCACCAGTGTCACAATTTTATCAGTGTTATCCATATCCGCCGACATTACGGCGGCCATAAACTCGGCCGGGAAGTGAGCCTTCATCCACAGCGTCTGATATGACACTAATGCATAGGCAGCGGAATGCGATTTGTTAAAACCGTAGCCGGCAAATTTTTCAACCAGGTCGAATATTTTTATTGCCAGTTCGGGGTCAATCCCATTTTTCGCGGCTCCTTCCTGAAAGGCGTCACGCTGTTTAGCCATTTCCTCAGGCTTTTTCTTACCCATGGCCCGGCGCAGTAAGTCAGCACCACCCAACGAGTAACCTGATAACACCTGAGCAATTTGCATAACCTGTTCCTGATACAGGATGATGCCATAGGTTGGTTCCAGAATAGGTTTTAGTGAATCATGTTGCCAGGTGGCATCCGGGTATGAGATTTCTTCACGACCGCGTTTACGGTCAATAAAGTTATCAACCATCCCCGATTGCAACGGACCCGGCCGGAACAAGGCAACCAGTGCGATCATGTCCTCGAAGCAATCAGGCTGAAGCCGCCGAATCAAATCTTTCATACCGCGCGATTCCAACTGGAATACCGCGGTCGTGTCGGCCCGCTGCAACAAGTCAAAGCTACGCTTGTCTACCAGCGGAATACTGTTTATGTCGACCGGTTTACGCCCTTCTTTCTGCAGCCGGCTGTTGGCCATATTCACTGCCCACTGCAAAATGGTCAGGGTGCGTAACCCCAGAAAGTCAAACTTAACTAAGCCGGCATATTCCACGTCGTTTTTATCAAACTGAGTAACCGGGTTATTACCTTCATCATCACAATACAGCGGCGAAAAGTCGGTAATCTTAGTTGGGGCGATCACAACACCACCGGCATGCTTACCAGCATTGCGGGTAACCCCTTCCAGCTGACGCGCCATATCTATCAGGTCTTTCACTTCCTGATCCTGGGCATACAATTCAGGCAAACGGGGTTCTTCTTTAAACGCCTGCTCCAGGGTCATGCCGGGTGTTGGCGGTATTAATTTTGAGATCCGATCAACAAAGCCGTAGGGATGGCCTAATACCCGGCCCACATCGCGGATTACCGCCTTTGCTGCCATGGTACCAAAGGTGATAATTTGTGATACGGCTTCGCGACCATACATGTCTGCGACATGGTCGATAACTTCATCCCGCCGGTCCATACAGAAATCGACGTCAAAGTCAGGCATTGATACCCGCTCCGGGTTTAAGAAGCGCTCAAAAAGCAGATCAAACTCCAGCGGGTCTAAATCGGTGATTTTTAACGCATAGGCCACTAACGAGCCTGCGCCTGAACCGCGGCCAGGTCCTACCGGAATGTCATTATCTTTACTCCACTGGATAAATTCCATTACCACCAGGAAGTAGCCCGGAAACCCCATCTGATTAATAACATGCAGTTCAATTTGCAAACGTTCGTCGTATGGCACCCGTTTGGTTGTGCGCTCAGCGTCATCAGGAAACAGTTGCAGTAACCGCTGCTCGAGGCCTTCCTGTGATTTTAGCACCAGAAAATCGCCGTCTGTCATACCACCGGTAGGAAATGCCGGCAAAAAATACTCGCCAAGCCTGATCGTGACATTACATCGCCTGGCTATTTCAACACTGTTCTCCAACGCTTCAGGAATGTCGGCAAATAGTTCGGCCATTTCCTGCTCGGTGCGCAGGAACTGTTGTTCAGCATAATTTTTAGGCCGGCGTTTATCGTCAAGCGTAAAACCATCATGGATAGCCACCCGGATCTCATGCGCAGGGTAATCTGTTGCCTGTAAAAAGACAACTTCGTTGGTTGCCACCACCGGCAGCTGATGATGCTCTGCCAATTGCACAGCTTTTTGAATATAACGCTCTTCATCTGGCCGGTTAGTCCGGATAAGCTCAAGGTAAAAGCGCTCTGGAAAATACTGCTGATAAAAGCTGATTAACTCCGCAACCGACTGGGTATTTTCTTTCAGCATGGCCTTGCCAAGCGGTCCATCTTTGCCGCCTGAAAGGACGATAAGGCCACTATTGTGTTCAGCAAGCCACTGGTGATCCAATTGCGGTTTGCCGGCAACATGGCCTCGCAAATACGCTTTGGATATCAGCATGGTCAGGTTCTGATAACCCTCGTTGTCTATTGCCAGCAGCAACAGACGGCCACTTTCACTTCCCAGCAGCGGATGCTGCACCCAGCAATCGACACCAATTATCGGTTTTATGCCCGCATCATGCGCTGCACTGTAAAAACGGACCAGACCACAAAAATTCATTTGGTCTGTTAACGCCAATGCCGGCATTTGGGCAGCCGCCGCCGCTTTGACAATCGGCTTAACCTTGGCCACGCCGTCAATCATTGAAAAGTCGCTGTGAACCCGCAGGTGAATAAAAGACGGAGTATTCATCAGGCTATTTGCTCTGCAATCAGACGCACGGGTTTAAAACTTCGGCGATGTTCAGCTAAAATACCATGTTCGCTGATAGCAGCAAGGTGCTGTGCCGTCGGATAGCCCTTGTGACTATCGAAACCAAATTGTGGATAACGTATCGCCAGCTCAGCCATTTCCGCATCCCGCGCAACTTTAGCTAAAATAGACGCCGCACTGATTTCCACCACTAAACTATCGCCTTTTACTACAGCAGTTGCGGGCATTGGCAACTCCGGGCAACGGTTGCCATCAATCATCACCCATTCAGGCTGAATTGTTAAGGCGGCCACTGCGCGTTGCATGGCAAGCATGGTTGCATGCAAGATATTGAGCTGGTCAATTTCAGCCGGTTCAGCCCGACCGAGCGCCCAGCATAGCGCCCGCGCTTTTATTTGTTCTGCCAGTGCTTCACGTCTGGCTGCACTGAGCTTCTTCGAATCCGTAAGGCCGTCAATCGGCCGTGCAGGGTCAAGAATTACCGCAGCAGTCACAACGGCACCGATTAGCGGGCCGCGGCCAACTTCATCCACACCACACAATAATTGAACATCGGGTCTATGCCATAACATCAGAGCGTACTACCTCCAGAATAGCCTCAGCAGCACGGGCGCTGGCATTGCATTTAATTTGTTGATGAATTGCCCGGTATTCCGCCAGCAAGGAGCTGTTATCAGCTTGCAACAACGGCGCCATCGCCGCTACCAGTGCATCAGGTGTCACCTGATGTTGCAATAGCTCCGGTACCATAGCCCTTTTCGCTAACAAGTTAGGCAGGCTGAAATGAGCCAGTTTCACCAGCCGCCGACCTATCTGATAAGTTAGCCAGTTCGCCCTATAGCCTACTACCATTAAGCATTTTGCCAACATAGCTTCTAGTGTAGCGGTGCCAGAAGTAATAAAGGTAGCGTCGGCCGCCAACAACACCTGTCGGGCCTGGCCGGTAAATACTGTTATCGACAGGTCAGGAGCAAGCTGTTGCTTGATAGCGTCAAATTGAGCCGCTTTTTGCCCGGTAACCATATTGGCAATAAGTTGTAACTGGGGTTGTTGTTGCTGCAATAAGCGGGCGGCAGCAAGAAAATCCGGCGCTAACAGTTTTATTTCATTGCTACGGCTGCCCGGCATTATCGCCAGCACCGGCCTTACCGGATCGAGCGCCAGCTCAGCTTTATGCTCGGCTTTATCGACTGTTAGTGGCATGGTATCAGCCATAGTATGACCGACAAAGGTACAAGGCACCTGATAGTTATCATAAAAGGCTTTTTCAAAGGGTAGCAGCGATAACACCATATTGGTCGCTTTAGCAATTTTAAAGATACGCTTATGGCGCCAGGCCCACACCGACGGGCTGACATAGTGCACCGTTTTAATACCCTGTTGCTTTAACGCCAGCTCGACTGGCAAGTTAAAATCAGGTGCATCAATCCCAATAAACACATCCGGCTTATCAGTTAGCATCGCCGTCACTATCTCACGCTTGACCTTAAGTAAGCGCGGCAGACGGCCCAATACTTCGACTATGCCCATTACGGCCAGCTCTTCCATCTCAAATAAGGCATTAAAACCCAACGCCTGCATGCGCGGACCGCCAATCCCATAAAACTGAGCTGAAGGGTGTTGCTGACGTAATGCGGCCATGAGATCGGCGCCGAGGATGTCTCCAGAGTGTTCGCCGGCAATAATCGCTATTTTCAGGTCAGGCTGCGCTATATTCATTGTGTTGTTATGCTTGCTCTTTTTGTTGATTCTATCACAGCATAAGCGTCACACTTCAACCCTTTACGCTGTACAATCTATTGTTAGTTTTAACGACGGCCACCTGAGCTACTCAGCATAAAAAAGGAGCCCGCAGGCTCCCTTCATACAGAGTGTTATGATCTGTTTCCCGTCAATTTTAGCGGGCAATGCCGCGGCTCGCCGCAGCAATAAAATCAGTAAATGCTTTTACTTCAGGATACTCAGCAGATTTTGCTTCCAGTGCAGCCAACGCTTCAGCAACCGTTTGGCCCTTTCGATAGACCTCTTTATAGGCACGACGAATTTCCAGTAACGCATCGCTACTGTATCCGCGGCGTTTCAGGCCTTCAACGTTAATACCCGCTGGCGTACACGGCGCACCCTGCACCATAACGTAAGGTGGAACATCCTTCAGCACTATCGAGCCGCCACCACAAAAGCTGTGGGCACCAATCTGCACAAACTGGTGAACACCGGTCATCCCACCCAAAATGGCCCAATCACCAACATGCACATGGCCGGCAGCCTGTGCGCCACTGGCAAAGATAGTATGGTTGCCGATAACGCAGTCATGGGCAATATGGGTGGTGTTCATAAACAGATTATGACTGCCAATAATGGTTTTACCCTGATCCTGCACCGTACCACGATGCACTGAACAACCTTCCCGGAAAACGTTATTGTCGCCTATGATCAGTTCTGTCGCTTCGCCTTTGTATTTTTTATCCTGGCAGGCTTCGCCAATACTGCAGAATTGAAAGAAGTGGTTGCCTTTACCAATTGTCGCGGGGCCTTTAATGACCACATGAGGTTCAACCACACAGTCATCGCCCAGTACCACGTCATGGCCGATATAACTAAAAGGGCCCACTTTCACATTCCGGCCAAGTTTGGCACTGCTTTCTATTACTGCTGATGGATGGATCACGTTATAACTCTCTTCTGGCACACATTAATTCAGCTGAGCATACTATGACGCCGTCCACTTTGGCTTCTCCGTAAAATTTCCACATGTTACTGCGTTCTTTTAAAAATTTCACTTCCAGAATCATGGTATCACCGGGTACTACTGGTTTTTTAAAACGTGCGCCATCAATCGCTGCAAATAAATACAGCTCATTCTCTGAGCGTTCGGTGACTGTTTTAAACCCAAGAATACCAGTTGCCTGGGCCAATGCTTCTAAAATAAGCACCCCCGGAAAAATCGGCATACCCGGGAAATGGCCGGTAAAAATAGGTTCGTTAATGGTTACGTTTTTCAGCGCAGTTAATGACTCGCCAGGAGTATAGTCCAGCACGCGATCAATTAATAAAAACGGATAACGGTGCGGTAATAACGCCATAATTTCCTGCACTTGCAGGCTATTAAGTTGATTGGCCAAAATTAATCCTCTGTCGATGGCTGTTGTCCATCGTTACTTAAATGCTGTAATTGTTGCTCCAGCTGCTTAACCCGTGCAAAAAGTTGCTCAATCTGACGTAGTTTAGCTGTATTTTTCCGCCACTCAAGATTAGTGGTTGCCGGTATACCTGAAGAGTATACGCCTTTTTCTGTAATCGGCTTCATTACCATAGCCATGCCGGTTACCTGGGCACCGTCGCAGATTTCAATATGGCCATTAACTACCGCCCCGCCACCAAAAATGCAATAACGGCCTATTTTAGTACTGCCAGCGACAATAGTTGCACCCGCCAGAGCACTATGGTCGCCAATATGGACGTTGTGTGCTATCTGACACTGGTTATCAATAATGACATTATCACCAATTACCGTATCGTCAATAGCGCCGCGGTCTATAGTGGTATTGGCACCAATTTCACAGCTATCGCCAATTTTGACGGTACCTGTTTGCGGAATTTTTAGCCAGTTACCCGCTTTATTGGCAAAACCAAACCCATCTGAACCTATCACGGCACCACTATGAATTAAGCAATTTTTACCAATAATGACGTTGTGATAAACAGTAACATTTGCCCAGAGTCTGCTATCTGCACCAATTTCAGCCCCCTGGCCTATCACCGTCCCGGCACCAACTTGCACGCCGGCGCCTAATACCGCTCCGGCGCTGATCACTGCGTTCGGCCCTACAGCACAATTCTCACCAAGCACCGCAGTGGCATCAATTATAGCAGACGGATGAATACCACTGGCAACATCAGGCGTACTGTCTAACATCCGGGCTATCTCGGCAAAGGCGACATAAGGGTCAGCGACCACTAAAGCATTGACACCAGGCGCAACAAAGGCGAGATCGTCTGCTTTAACTAATACCGCGCTGGCCTGGGTCTGACTGAGAAACTTCCGATATTTACTATTTGCCAGAAAACTAATAGTGCCATTACCAGCATGCTCAAGTGTTGCAACGGCAGAAACGCCGCAAGCGGCGTCTCCGATTAGCTGAGCATTAAGTTGCTCGGCCAGTTCAGCTAATAATTTCACCAGCTTACTTCGCTTTACTAACCTGTGCCGCAACGGCATCAGAGATGTCATATTCTGGTTTGGCATACACAGCAGCACCAGCATTTAACACAACATCAAACTTTTCACGCTCAGCTACCACGTCGATAGCGCTTTTGATCATCGCTAAAATTTTGTTCCGCTCTTCGTTCTGACGGGCACGAATCTGCTCATCTAAAGGCCGGGCGGTCGCTTCATACTGTTGACGCTGCTGCTGCACTTTCTCTGCTAGTTCCTGCTGTTGTTGCTCACTCATAGTAGGACCATCACGGCGCAACTTTTCAATATTAAAGTTAATATCTTTTTCTAATTGGCTTACCTGCTCAATTTTGGCAGAAAACTCTGTCCGGATATTTTCCTGAATAGTTGCTGACTGCGGGATTTGGGCAGCAACCGCCTGAATATCAACAAAAGCAATTTTCATTTCTTTAGCTGCAGCGGTGCCAGCCATAAATAAAGCGGCTACTAATACTAACGCAGACTTAGTTACTGTATTTTTAAACATCATTTTCCCTATACCTTTATTAAAAAGTTGTACCAATATTAAAACTAAAGTTTTCTTGCAAATCGCCTTCCTGCTTTTTGATGATTTTTGCAAGACTGAATGTTAACGGGCCCATGGGTGAAATCCACTGTAAAGATACACCAGCTGACGCTCGAATCAAACCAGGGTCTGAATAATCAATCAGGAATGGCTGCGCATTACGTCCGGTATTAATGCTCCGATCCTGAACCAGGTTTGCGTAACGATTGATATCAAACTCGGTATCCCAGACATTACCTGCGTCAACAAATAAGCTGGTGCGCACTGAGTTACGGTAATCGTCACTTAAAAATGGCGTTGGCGTAATGAGCTCCAGTGTGACAACGCCCATGGCATTGCCGCCAATTGAACGCGGAGACACCGTATAAGTGTCTGTGCCCGGCTCGCCCGGAAAACCTATACCGCCATTAACCGGGTCTGGGATCCCCGGCACTTGTGATGCATAACGGAAAATGGCACGAGGTCCGATAATGCGGTTTTCAAAACCCCGCAGGTTTGAGCCACCTGCATAGAAATTTTCCGTAAAGGGTAAGGTGTAGTCATAGCCATTTTTATCGCCATAACCATTACCATAACCCAGTTCGAGTTTACTGCGGAATGACCAGCTGTGATCGTTACTCAGCGGTATATAATTTTGTGCTTCAAACTGCACTTTATAATAGTGTAAATCTGAATTAGGCGTCGTGGCACGTAGCACCAGATTAACCATCCGACCCGCTGTAGGGAATAACCCCCGGTTTAAGGTACTATGGGTCCAGCCGGTGCTTAACTCATAGTTAGTAAAGTTGTAACCGCCATCGGGGTTTTGTGCATCAAGTAACACGGCCCGGAAATGCCGCAGCTGGTCATATTCCTGAATAGAATTAATTTTGTTTACAACGTAATTTGCACCGAAGTTTAGCCGGTTAAACTCATTTACCGGGTAGCCAACACTGGCCCCAAACCCATAACGGCGCTGATTGTATGCTTCAAGGTTAGAAGCCGCACTGCTATAGTCGATATCAGAATAAAACACCTGACCACCCAGGCTCACCCCATCCAGGGTGAAATAAGGATCGGTATAACTCACGTTAATACTCTTCTGATACTTATTGGTGCTCAAACTAATACCGGCACTGTTACCACTGCCCATAAAGTTAGCTTGCTGCACGCCAACCTCGAAAGACAGCCCCTGATAGCTGCCGTAAGAAATACCAGCATTGAAACTGCCTGATGGTTGCTCTTTAATGTTAAACAACACATCAACCTGATCATCTATGCCGGTAACCGGCAAGGTTTCAAAGCTGATATCTTCAATGTATGGCAAGCGCTGGATCCGGTTTTTTGACAGTTCAAGATAGTCATTAGATAACCAGGCCCCTTCCATCTGACGTAATTCGCGGCGAATAACTTCATCACGGGTATTACTGTTACCTTTAACATCTATCCTGCGCACGTAAACGCGTTTACCCGGGTCAACACTGATAGTTAAATCCACTTCTTTACTGGTTTCATCAACTTTGGGAATAGTGCGGATTTTAGAATTAGCATAACCAAAACGCGCCAGCAATTTGGCAATACTTTCTTCGGTATACGTGACCAAGGCACCGTTATACAGCTGGCCTTGCTTCAGTGGCAAGATAGCTTCAATGATGGCATCCTGACCGGCTAAATCGCCGACAAAATCAACATCCCGAATATTGTACTGCTCACCCTCTGTCACATTCAGCGTGACATACACGGCAGTTTTATCCGGGCTAACTGACACCTGTGAAGACTCAATACCAAATTGCAGATATCCACGGTCAAGGTAGTAGCTGTTAATCGTCTCAAAGTCACCTTGCAAAGTTTGTTTCTGGTACCGGTCAGAAGACAAAAAGCGCCACCAGGGTAAATCTTGCTTTGACTCGATTTGGTTTAGCAATTCTTCATTAGAAAACACCGTATTGCCGACAATATTAATTTGTCGTACTGAGGCGGCATCACCTTCATCAAACTCCAGTGTTAAGTTAACCCGGTTACGCGGCAAATAAGTTACTTTTGCTTCAACTTTGGCCTGGTATTTACCTACACCGTGATAAAACTCGGTTAAACCATTCTCAATACTTTTCAGAATGGTTTTATCTAACGGCTCCCCTACCTGCACCCGGTTACCTGCCAGGCTTTCATTAAGTTGTTCTTCTTTAATGTCTTTATTACCATCAAATTCAATACTGTTGATGGTAGGCCGCTCTTTCAAACGATAAATGACGGTATTACCGTCACGAAACACCCGGATATCGTCGAAATGACCGGCACTGTATAACGTTTTAATACTACGGGACAAACTGTACTCAGTGACAGTATCACCAATAGTGAACGGCAGGTTATTCAGGGCGGCACCAAGCGCAACGCGCTGCAGGCCTTCAACCTGGATATCCTTAACGGTAAATGATTCTTCAGCGAGCACCGAGCTACTGCCAGTGGCAAGTAACATCGCAGCTACTAATCGTTTAATTGTCATTATTTGAACTACTTATGATTAGTTTATTACAAACGAGAAATATCGTTGAGCAGCGCAATTCCCATTAACATCAGCAGGACTAAAGCGCCAAAGCGAAAACCTATTTCCTGCGCCTTCTCAGAGACAGGTTTACCGCGTATTAGTTCCACCACAAGATACATTAAATGGCCACCATCCAGAATAGGCAGTGGCAATAAATTGATTACTGCCAAATTGACACTGATTAACGCCAGAAACGCTAAAAAGGCAATCAACCCCATACTGGCCGTATCGCCTGCGCCTTGCGCAATTGAAATAGGCCCACTTAAATGTTTAACTGATACATCTCCGGTTAGCAGCTTGCCGACCATAGCAAAACTTAGCCGGGTTAACTGCCAGGTCTGAGCGATACCCTCTTTTACCGCACCTAACACACCGTAACGCTGGGTATACCTAACCCCTTCGGGCCAGGGACTCACAACAGGGTTAATACCCAGCATCCCCTGACTAAAGCCATCCTCACGAGTTAGTCGCTCAGGCCTCGCTGTCAGTTGCAGTGATTCTCCAGCACGTTCTACAACAAGTTGCAGCTCCTGCTCGGCGTTTTGCTGGATCAGTTGTTCCAGTGTGCGCCAATCCGTGATGGCGGTCTGGTCAATTTGCCGGATAATATCGCCAGGCAGCAACCCCGCTCTGGCGGCTGCAGAATCGGGCACAACCACGGCCAGTTCTGTAGTCGCAGAGGGTAACAATAAGGCAATACCCAAGCTGGCAAATACTGACTGTTGCTCAGGATCAAACTGCCAGTTCGAAATATCCAGCTGGACATCGCGCCTGGCGCCCGATTCACTATGTTGCAAACCAAGCGTGATTTGCCGGCGCCCTAATTGCTCGACCAGCAGTAAATTGGTAGTGCGTAAGTCTCTGGCACTATGGCCATTTACACTGACAATTTGCTCGTTGCCGCGCACCCCCGCCTCAGCCACTATCGAGTTTGGCTGCACGTCGGCAATAACAGGTTTAACTTCCTGCACGCCGATTAAATACATGATCCACAAAATAAAAATGGCAAATATAAAATTAGCGGCCGGGCCGGCAGCAATAATCGCCATTCGCTGCCACACCGTTTTATGATTAAAGGCCAAATCAGCAAACTGAGGTAACACCGGGTCTATCCGTTCATCCAGCATCCGCACGTAACCGCCCAGAGGAATAGCGGCGATAACAAACTCCGTACCCTGACGATCGCGCCAGCTAAACAACGCTTTACCAAAACCAATTGAGAACCGCTTAACCAGCACGCCATTTTTACGGGCAACCCAAAAGTGCCCAAACTCATGTACGGTCACCAACAAACCCAACGCAATTACAAAGGTAAAGGCATTCCACAGAAAAACCGACATCAATTAAGGGTCCTTACCAGCTGCTGCGCATAGGCGCGGGCTTCTAAATCGAGCGCTACTATATCATCCAGTGAGCGGGCAGCATAGTTAAGGAAATGTTCCAGGCATTTTTCATTTAGCTGACATATGTCGGTAAAACGAAGTTGGTGCTGCAGAAATGCCTCTACTGCCACTTCATTTGCCGCATTCAGTGCAGTCGTCGCCCCCTGACCGGCCGCGCAGGCCGCCATAGCCAGATACAAGTTCGGATAGCGCGCTGGATCAGGTTTCGTAAAACTAAAGTTAGTCAGCTGACTGAAATCAAGCGGAGGCACCGGGCTGCTTATCCGCTCTGGGAACGCCAGCGCATGCGCGATGGGGGTACGCATATCCGGCTGACCAAGCTGAGCCAATACCGAGCCGTCGGTGTACTGCACCATAGAGTGAATAATACTTTGCGGGTGAATAACCACTTCAATATCCGCCGGCGTACAGTTGAACAACCAGCGAGCTTCAATAAACTCCAGCCCTTTGTTCATCATAGTGGCGCTATCAACAGAAATCTTCTGCCCCATACTCCAGTTTGGGTGAGCGACAGCCTCTGCTACCGTAACTCCGTCCAGTGTCGCCAGCGACCTGTTTAAAAACGGGCCGCCACTACCGGTTAACAACAATTTGGCAATTCCCATTTGCTGCAGTGTTGGCCGCAGCCTCCCCTGGGGGCGTTGGAACTCAGTAGGTAAACACTGAAAAATCGCATTATGCTCGCTGTCGATGGGTAACAACGTTGCGCCATGACGCTGCACTTTGTCCATAAAAAGTTCGCCCGACATCACCAACGCTTCTTTATTCGCCAGTAATACCGTTTTACCCTGCTCCACTGCGGCCAGGGTTGGCAGTAGCCCTGCTGCACCGACAATCGCCGCCATTACAATATCAGCATCAGGGTGAGCTGCCAGCTCGCACAATGCTTCGGCGCCGGCTAACACTATTGTGGTACTACCTTGTTCTTTCAGTGTAGTGTTTAGCTCAGCGGCGGCGTTAGGGCACAACATAGCCGCATAACGGGGTTTAACTGCCAGGCATTGGGCCAATAACTTACTGGTCTGGGTGGCGGCAGTAAGCGCCAGCACCTGAAACTTTTCCGGATGCAGCGCCAGTACCGACAGCGTGCTACACCCTATCGAGCCTGTCGCTCCAAGTATCACAACTTGTCGCATCAATTAAAACCGCCGAATAATGCCAGTAGTAAGGCATACAGAGGGGCTGTAGCGGTCAGGCTATCAATCCGGTCCAAAATACCGCCATGCCCCGGCAAAAACGCACCGCTGTCTTTTTTGCCTGCAGCACGCTTAAACATACTCTCCGTTAAATCACCAAATACTGACAGCGCGGTTAACAATATTGCCGCCAAATACCAATAGGTCATTTGCGCCGGCCAATCTTTCCAGTATCCCACCGCGGTAACCAGCAGCAAAACTAACAGCATACCGCCAAGCATACCTTCCAGCGTTTTACCCGGGCTCACTTTGGGTAGCAACTTGCGCTTGCCGAAAGGCTTGCCAACAATGTAACCACCAATATCGGCCGCCCACACCAGGCCCAGCAAGCCAAACAATAACCAGGCGCCGGTAAATTCGGCTTGCGGGTAGTCCAGTCCCCGCACAAACACGATAGCACTCCATGCCGGAATCAGGGTTAGCCAACCCATTAAAGCTTTAAGCCAGTCACGACCCAACCAAAAAGCCTGACTGTGCGGATAGGTCAGTACCAGGACCACAGCCAGAAACCACCATACTACGCCTGCCAACACCATCGTCAGAGTAAGCGTATCGGCAAACAGAGTTTGGAGTGCTATTGGCTGTAATAAATACAGTGCGAATAACAGTACTGCAGTTAACGCAGTATAGGCAGCACGGGCCAGACGGTTATGCAAACCGCAAAAGCCACTCCATTCCCAGGCGCCCAGCAAAAAGGCTAGTGATACAAACAACGCAAAGCTGGCCAGCGGCAAATAAAAAACCGCCAGTAAGGCCAGTGGTGCCAGCACCAGGGCTGTTAATACTCGTTGTTTAAACAATCTTGTTATCCTTTATTGTGCAGCATCGCCTGAATTTGCTCACCGGTACAACCAAAACGTCGTTCCCTGTTAACAAAAGCCGCAATAGCGTCAGCGAACACTTTTTTATCAAAGTCAGGCCACAGCGTCTCGGTAAACCACAACTCTGCGTAGGCGGCCTGCCATAATAAAAAGTTACTGATCCGTAAATCACCACCGGTACGAATTAATAAATCCAGTTCCGGCTGGCCGTGCAATTGCATGTGTTCAGCCAACAATTGCTCGGTAAATGCGTCGGGCTGCAGTTCATTAGCCTGCACCTTAACGGCCAACTGCCGTGCCGCATTGAGCATATCCCAACGCCCGCCATAATTTGCTGCAATATTTAATGTCATAGCAGTGTTATCGGCTGTCATTGCTTCTGCTGCGGCAATGCTCGCCCGTAGCTTTTGATCAAACGCCGATAAATCACCAACGATTTGCAACTTAACGTTATGCTTGTGCAGGCTTTTAACTTCTTTTTTTAACACCAGCATAAACAGCTGCATCAGGGTATCTACTTCAGTTTGCGGACGTCGCCAGTTTTCGCTGCTAAACGCGAATAACGTCAGCGACGGAATGCCCAGTTGCCGGCAAAAACTCACCGCCCGGCGCACCGCTTCCGCACCTTTCTTATGCCCCCAAACTCTTGGCTTCCCTTGACGTTGCGCCCAGCGACCATTGCCATCCATTATAATGGCGACATGGCGTGGTAACGTCTGCTGCCCGATCTGCGACTCTTCAGTCATAGAATAAGACCTGTCCTTTGTATTACTGTCACCCGTTATGGCGCGTCACTATAAACTCTGCCACCATAATAAAAAGCGCCGTACAGCTTAGCCGATACGGCGCTATCACCTGATAAAGGTTGACCAGGTTATACCTCCATCAGTTCCTTTTCTTTATCGGCCAGGACTTCGTCAATTTTCTTAACATAAGTGTCAGTTACTTTTTGAACTTCGTCTGCCGCACGGCGCTCGTCATCTTCGCTAATGGCTTTGTCTTTTAGCAGGGCTTTTAATTCAGCGTTGGCGTCACGACGAATATTGCGCACGGCCACCCGGCCACCTTCGGCTTCCGCCCGCACCACTTTAACTAAATCACGACGACGCTCTTCGGTCAGTGCAGGTAAGGGTACCCGAATGCTGGTGCCGGCAGACATTGGGTTTAAACCCAGATCTGACGCCATAATGGCTTTTTCGACAGCCTGAACCAGACTTTTATCAAATACACTGATGCTTAAGGTCCGGGCATCTTCAATCGACACGATAGCCATTTGCCGCAACGGAGTATCTGCGCCGTAATAAGATACCTGAATACCATCGAGTAAGCTGGGATGTGCGCGACCTGTCCGCACTTTATTTAATTGCGATTTAAGCGCATCTACGCTTTTTTCCATTCTTACTTTACTGTCTTTAATAATGTCGTTTATCACGATCGTTATCCTTATTTTTCATATATACCCGTTATCCTTGAAGCTGCAGCGGTGTTGGCATCGCTCGCTCAACCCAATCACATAGACAGCTATGCTCATGGGGTTTCACTCACTTGCCGCCTACCTGCAACTTCAATGATTTTGGCTATGCCGCAGCCAAGATGGCCGCTAGTTTACTGCAAATTTTCCGCATGGTCGATAACAGTGCCTTCCAACTCACCCATAATGACCCGTTTTAATGCCCCGGGTTTATTCATATTAAACACCCGGATTTGCAAGTTATGATCCCGCGCCAGGGTAAAGGCGGCTAAATCCATTACTTTTAACTCTTTATCCAGCACTTCGGTGTAGGTTAGCTGCGAATACAATGTCGCCGCCGGGTCTTTTACCGGATCAGCCGAATACACACCTTCTACCTTAGTCGCCTTTAACACCGCGTCAGCTTCAATTTCAATACCGCGTAAGCAAGCCGCAGAATCAGTAGTAAAAAACGGGTTACCGGTACCAGCAGAAAAAATAACAACCCGGCCAGATTTCAAATAACTGATTGCCTCTGCCCAGCTGTAATTGTCACATACACCATTTAACGGAATCGCACTCATCATCCGGGCATTAACATAGGCCCGGTGCAGCGCATCACGCATCGCCAGACCATTCATTACTGTCGCCAGCATGCCCATATGGTCACCAACTACCCGGTTCATGCCGGCTTTTGCCAGGCCTTCGCCGCGGAAAATATTACCACCGCCAATGACGATGCCAACCTGCACCCCTAACTCAACCAGTTCTTTAATTTCCTGTGCCATCCGGTCCAGAACTTTTGGGTCGATACCAAAGCCTTCGTCCCCCATCAGGGCCTCACCGCTTAATTTTAACAGAATGCGTCGGTAGGTTGGTTTTGGATTGATACTCATGGGTGCCCCTAGTGCTGAAAAGTGCTGAATAAAAGACATAAAAAAACCGCGACCTCAGGTCGCGGTTATTCTAGCGGGTTTTGCCAATTTGCTAAAGCGCAAATTACTTTTTCGCTGCAGCGATCTGTGCAGCGACTTCAGCAGCAAAATCTTCTTCTTTCTTTTCAATACCTTCACCCACTTCTAAGCGGATGAAAGAGAGTGCTTTAGCACTGTTTTGCTTTAAGAATTCGCCAGTGCTGATTGACGGGTCTTTAACAAAAGGCTGACCGGTTAAACTTACTTCACCAGTAAACTTGCTCATACGACCAGCAACCATTTTTTCAGCGATTTCTTTTGGCTTACCGCTGTTAACCGCGATGTCGATCTGGATTTGGCGCTCACGCTCTACCACTTCAGCAGACACATCTTCAGGGTTAACATAGCTTGGGTTGTTTGCTGCAACGTGCATAGCAACATCTTTAGCCACGTCATCGTTACCGCCTTCCAGCACGGCTAACACACCAATCCGGCCTGAGTGAACATATTGACCAATAACATCGCCTTCAACTACTGCAGCACGACGCACATTGATGTTTTCACCAATTTTAGCAACCAGAGTAGCACGGGTATCTTCAACTGAAGTACCGTTTAAATCAGCAGCTAAAATAGCCTCAGCAGTGAATAACTTGTTGGCATGCGCTAAATCAGCAACGCTGTTAGCAAACGCCAGGAAGTTAGCATCGCGGGCAACAAAGTCAGTTTCACAGTTAAACTCTACGGCTAAACCATAACCGTCAGCAACGCGGGTGATAATTACGCCTTCAGCCGCAATACGGCCGGCTTTTTTAGCTGCTTTTGCTAAGCCGCTTTTACGCATCGCATCAATGGCCGCTTCAATATCGCCAGCCGTTTCTTCCAATGCTTTTTTACAATCCATCATGCCAGCGCCAGTGCGCTCGCGAAGTTCTTTTACTAGAGCCGCAGTTACAGCCATGGGAGCTTCCTCGTGTTAATTCCGGTTGGACAAACAGGGGCAAAGTTGCCCCTGTTGCAAAGGTCTTCTGGATTAAGCCTGACAGGCTTAAATGTCAGAAAAATTATTCTGCTTCAACAAAGCTTTCGGCTTCTGCCTGAACTTCGATGTTTTTGTCACGACCTTCCTGGATAGCCTGACCTACCGCTGCCAGATATAACTGGATGGCGCGGATAGCGTCGTCGTTACCTGGGATCACATAGTCAACACCTTTAGGATCAGAGTTAGTATCAACAACTGATACTACCGGGATACCCAGGTTGTTAGCTTCTTTGATCGCGATGTGTTCATGGTCAGCGTCGATCACGAACAGTACGTCTGGTAAGCCGCCCATGTCCTTGATACCGCCTAAGCTTTTTTCCAGCTTGTCCATTTCACGGGTACGGTCTAAAGCTTCTTTTTTGGTCAGCTTGTCGAAAGTACCGTCCTGGCTTTGCGATTCCAGATCTTTTAAACGTTTGATTGACTGACGAACGGTTTTCCAGTTAGTCAGCATGCCACCTAACCAGCGGTGGTTAACATAGAATTGGTCAACTTTCGCTGCCGCTTCTTTGATGGCTTCAGACGCGGCACGCTTGGTACCAACGAATAAAATTTTACCTTTCTTGGCAGATACCTGTTGAATAAACGCTAATGCGTCGTTCATCATTGGTACGGTTTGCTCAAGGTTGATGATATGAACTTTATTACGGGCACCAAAAATGAACGGCTTCATTTTTGGGTTCCAGTAACGGGTTTGGTGACCGAAGTGCACGCCCGCCTGGAGCATGTCGCGCATAGAAACTTTTGCCATGATAATATTTCCTGTTTAGGGGTTAGGCCTCCATGCATCCCATATCCCGACCTTTGCTATCGCGCAGGCACCCCGGACTATGTGTCGATGCATGTGTGTTATTTAAAATTTAAGTTTGGTTTTGCAAACCAGCGCATCAGCTTTTTATAACTAAGAACCAGAAGTTATCAAAAATAAGCTTCGGTGCCCGGAAAAGAAAAGTACAATGCAATTTGCTAATTTGCGGCGCGCTTTATACCATAGTAAGCTGCCAAACACAATGAAATGTGTGATTTTCCAGCAGTCTTAATATCAGTAACTGCAGTAACAGAGAGAGTATCAATGACAGCAAATATCAAAACCGCCGCCGAAATCGAAAAAATGCGGGTCGCCGGTCGTCTGGCCGCAGAAGTGCTGGAAATGATAGGGCCGCATGTCAAAGCGGGCGTAACCACCGATGAGCTTAATACTATCTGCCATGACTATATTGTCAACGAGCAGCAGGCTGTGCCGGCGCCGCTGAATTATCATGGTTTCCCCAAGTCTATTTGTACGTCAGTTAATCAGGTGATCTGTCACGGCATTCCAAACGACAAAACGTTGAAAGACGGCGATATTATCAATATTGATATTACCGTTATCAAAGAGGGTTATCATGGTGATACCTCTAAAATGTTTGTCGTAGGCAAACCCAGCATAATGGCTGAACGCCTGATCAGAGTTACCCAGGAGTGTTTATATCTGGCATTAAAGTTGGTTAAAAATGGCGTTCGGCTGGGTGATATAGGCCATGTTATTCAGCAGCATGCGGAAAAGCACAGCTATTCAGTGGTACGCGAATATTGTGGACATGGTATTGGTGCGGTATTTCATGAAGATCCGCAAGTGCTGCATTATGGTAAGCCCGGCACCGGTGACGTGTTGAAAACCGGTATGTGCCTGACTATAGAGCCTATGATCAATGCCGGTGGCCGCCACAGCAAAATGCTCAAAGATGGCTGGACTGTAGTAACCAAAGACCGTAGTTTATCGGCCCAGTTTGAACACACCTTACTGGTCACTGATGACGGCTGCGAAATTTTGACGCTACGCGGTGATGAAACGCTGGAACGACACTTAACAGCCGGGTAAACGCTCACTAATCGCTCAGCAGGAAGTCGCATGACGCAAACATTGCAATTTAGCCGGTCACTGCCCGCCAGCTTTACGCTGGAAAATTACAAAAAGCATTTTAGTGAATTCCATGACTGGCTGGTGCGCAGTTTTGAGCACCAACCCATTAATGGGCTGGTAAAAGCCCGCGCCCGTTTTATTGATACGGTGCTAAGCCAGTTATGGCAACATTTTGAGCTGGCTAAGGAGCATAACCTTAGTTTAATTGCAGTAGGCGGTTACGGCCGCGGTGAGTTGCATCCCTACTCCGACATTGACTTGCTTATCTTGTCTGACAAACGTTTAACCAATGAACAGCAGCAAGCCGTTGCCAGCTTTATTACTTGTTTGTGGGATTTGCGCCTGGAAGTTGGCCACAGTGTCCGGACGCTGAAAGAAACCATTAAGCTTGGCAAAGACGACATTACTATCGCCACCAACCTGCTGGAGATGCGCCTGCTCACCGGCAATAAAATGCTGTTTGAACAATTACAACTGGAAATTAACGGTGACAATTTCTGGAGCAGCCAGCAGTTCTTTCAGGCTAAACGACACGAGCAACAGCAGCGGCACGCTCAGTATCACGGTACCGCTTATAACTTAGAGCCAAACCTCAAAGCCAACCCGGGTGGGCTAAGAGATATTCAAACCATTGGCTGGGTTGCCAAAAAGCACTTTAATACCCGCACCATGCGTGAGCTGGTGGCCTACCAGTACCTGACTGAAGATGAATATCAGGAACTGATGGAGTGCGAAGCTTACCTGTGGCAAATGCGCTTTGCGTTGCATATTGAAGCAGGCCGCAACGAAAACCGGATTTTATTCGACTATCAGCCGGCTGCGGCACAGCGCTTAGGCTTTGGCGCCGACGGCAAAGCCTCGGTCGAACGGATGATGAAGCGGTTTTTCCGTACGGTGCAACGGGTAAGTGAGTTGAATGAAATGCTGCTGCAGCATTTTGAAGGCAGTATTCTTAATCAGGGCAGCAAAGTTAAAGTACAGCAGCTGGACGACTATTTTGAACTGAGTGGTCATCTGATCAAAGCGCGTGACAATGCCATCTTCGCAAGACGCGACAACTTACTGCGATTGTTCTGGCATATTGCTAACAACTCAAATATTACCGGCATTCACTCCAGCACCTTACGTTTACTGCGCCAGGTACGGCGGCGCTTAATGGGTGACTTACAAGATTATGAGGCTTGCCGTCAGTTGTTTCTGGCGCTGCTACGCCACCCACGCGGCATGGATAAGGCCATTACATTAATGCACCGCTATGGTGTGCTAGCGGCCTATTTACCACAGTGGCGCAACATTGTTGGCCAAATGCAGTTTGATCTATTTCATGCTTACACTGTAGATGAACATACCCACCGGCTTTTGAAAAACCTGTATAAGTACACCCAGCCCGAGCACGAAAGTGAGTTTCCGCTGTGTACTGATATTGTTAAACGGATGGAAAAGCCAGAGCTTTTGTATCTGGCCGGCATTTTTCATGACATCGCTAAAGGCCGCGGCGGCGACCACTCTGAGCTTGGTGCCATGGACGTTCGCGAATTTGCCAAACTGCATAAGTTAAGTGAATTTGACAGTAAGCTGGTGGCCTGGCTGGTAGAAAGCCATTTGCTGATGTCAGTAACCGCACAGCGGCGCGACATTCATGATCCGGCCGTTGTCGCCGAGTTCGCTGAAAAGGTTCGTGACGAAACACGGCTAAATTATCTGTATTGTTTAACGCTGGCTGATATCCGGGCCACCAACGATAATTTATGGAATGACTGGAAAGGCTCACTGCTACGCGAATTATTTCTGGCGACCCAAAAGGCGTTTCGCCGGGGCCTGGAAAAACCCATGGACTTACGCGACCTTATCCGCGAAAACCAAAGTGAAGCCATGCCGTTGCTGTTAAAGCAAACCTTCAGCGAAAGTGAAGTATTGCACCTGTGGAGCCGGATTAAAGCAGACTATTTTGCACGATACAGTCCCAAACAAATTGCCTGGCACTGTGAACATATTTTACGGCATAAAGCCCGGCATGAACCTCTGGTACTAATCAGTAAAACGCCTATACGGGGCGGTACTCAGGTATTTATTTATACACCCGATCAAGCGGGCTTATTTGCCCGTTTAGTGGCGGCACTCGATAGCAAAAAGGTCAATATTTTTGATGCCCAGATCATGACCAATAAAGATGGTTATGCCATGGATACCTTCGTTATTCTTGAGCAAAATGGTGAGCCAGTCAGCTCGCCGTCCCGCCTTAGCAGCATTAAGCGTGCGCTAGAACTTTACATTGCCGGCAAACCCGATTTATCCCGGCAAAAGCCGCGGTTATCAAGGCAGATGCGCCAGTTTAATGTACCGCCCAAAGTTGTATTTTTGCCGGGCAATACCAAACAACGCACGATGGTAGAAATTGCAGCACTGGATACCCCGGGATTGCTGGCCGACATTGGTCAGGTGTTTCAACGTTGCGGCGTCAATATTCATGCGGCAAAAATCACCACTATCGGCGAGCGTGCTGAAGACTTTTTTATGATATCTAATGCCCAGGACCAGGCATTAAGCGGCGATGAACAAAGCCAGCTTAAACGGGTCCTGATTTCACAACTTTTACAGGAAACAGAAGGCTGAATGACCACCATGTCTGATTTAAAAAGCATTATAGAGAATGCGTTTGAGCGTCGTGCAGATATTACCCCAACGACGGTAACGGCTGACGTTAAGCAAGCTGTGCACCAAGTCATCACGCTGCTTGATAGCGGCCAGGCGCGGGTTGCCGAAAAAGTGGCCGGTGAGTGGGTAGTTCATCAGTGGCTGAAAAAAGCCGTTTTGTTGTCGTTCCGGATTAATGACAATGTTGTGATGGATGGTGCTGAAAATCGCTTTTTTGATAAAGTACCGATGAAATATGCCAATTATACTGATGAACAATTTCGCTCAGACGGTGTGCGGGTCGTGCCGCCAGCAGCGGCACGTCAGGGTAGCTATATCGGTAAAAACGTGGTCCTGATGCCATCCTACGTCAATATTGGTGCTTATGTTGGCGAGGGCACCATGGTGGATACCTGGGCTACCGTTGGTAGTTGCGCCCAGATTGGTAAAAATGTGCATTTATCCGGCGGTGTTGGCATTGGCGGCGTGTTGGAGCCCTTGCAGGCGAACCCGACAATTATTGAAGACAATTGCTTTATCGGTGCCCGCTCTGAAGTGGTTGAAGGGGTTATTGTCGAAGAAGGCGCGGTACTATCAATGGGCGTATATATCAGTCAGAGCACGCGCATTTATGATCGGGAAACCGGTGAAGTAAGCTACGGCCGTGTTCCGGCTGGCGCAGTGGTGGTGCCCGGTACATTGCCCTCTAAAGATAGCAGCCACAGTTTATATGCCGCTATCATTGTTAAAAAAGTAGATGCGCAAACCCGCGCAAAAGTAGGAATTAATGCCCTGCTGCGCAGTGTGGAATAAGCAGCATCGTTATTGCGTAACCAACGGCAGCCTTGGCGGCCGTTGGTTAAACGCCAATGCTAAAAAATCGCTTAGCCAAATATCATCAGAACACTGAAACACACCAGACCGGCTACCGCGAAAATGCTGTACTCCAGTCGTTTTTCAAAACGTTTTTCTGCACCAACATTAGCCGGCACCAGCAGCGCTGAAATCAGACAGGTTAATCCTGCCAGAAAAAACAGTGTAGTTAAACCAAATACCAGCGCCGAACCTAACATTGCCATATTTCACCTTTAATTGGATTTATTCGTTTATCACTAAACACAGAGTGCATAGCACGACAAAAACAGCGCGCATTCTAGCACAAAAAAACGCCATTAAGACTACTGCTCAGCAGGACATGTTATATTCTGTTACGAAAAAGTCGGCAGTAAACCAGCGCAATATACCAGCGCCATCTTATACTGGCTGCAACGTTGTCAATAAACCGGTTTGCGGAGGCTGAATGCATTATTTTTTTCGGGGTGCGACCTTAATGGGCACCAAAGGCATCAAACGTTTTGTGCTGGTGCCGTTGCTGATTAATCTGTTGATGTTTTCACTGGCGTTCTATTTTCTGCTACAGCAAGTACAGGCGATGATTGCGGCAGTGCAGCACTATCTGCCTGCCTGGTTGCACTGGCTGGAATACCTGCTTATCCCTTTAGGTATTTTATCCCTGATCATTGGTCTGGCATACAGCTTTACTATGATTGCCAATTTTATCGCCGCCCCGTTTAATGGCTTACTCAGTGAAAAAGTTGAAGCCCATTTAACCGGTAAGCCGATGGCTGACACCAATATGGCCGGCTTTATGCGCGATATTCCCCGCATGTTCGCCAGAGAGTGGCAGAAGCTCAGGTACTCGCTACCCCGGGCAATAGTATTATTTGTGTTGCTATTATTTTTACCCGTTGTTGGCCCGGTATTATGGTTTTTGTTCACCAGCTGGTTACTGGCTATTCAATACATCGATTACCCTTTCGATAATCACAAAATTGATTTTAATATCATGCGTGCCCAACTTCGCCGTCAACCTGCCAGCAGCTTCAGCTTCGGCATAATGGTCAATATCGCTTGCATGATCCCTTTGTTTAATCTGTTTGTAATGCCCATTGCCGTTTGCGGTGCAACCGCGATGTGGGTCGACAAACTGTCTGCACAACATGATCCTGTGCAACAGGCTCCGGGTTATACTGCTTATCGCAAACTCGATAAATACTGTTAAAAATAAGTCTTCTACATGAATGCATTTGATTTCGAACTGGTACAAAAATTTATGATAGCGCTGCTGCTCGGTGCCCTGGTGGGTATGGAGCGGGAGAAATTCAGACGCAGTGAGCAAACCGGCAGTTTTGGCGGTTTACGCACCTTTATTCTGGTTGCACAGGCCGGTGCTATTTCAGCCTGGTTATCATTGCACCTGCAATCACCCTGGTTGTTTGTGATGGTGGTTTTAATCGTCGGTCTGGTGGCAACGGTTGCCTTTATCATGGAAAACCGGCGCTTGAATCAATTTGGCGGCCTGACCAGTGAAATCAGTGCTATTACCGTGTGTTTGCTAGGTGGTGCAGTGATGTATGGCTATACCGAACTGGCGGTGATGCTGGGTATTTTGACCTCTGCTATCCTTACTTTTAAACGACCGCTTCACAGCCTGGTTGATAAAATTGGCACTGACGATCTGTACGCAATTATGAAATTATTGATCGCCAGTTTTATTGTTTTACCCTTATTACCCAATGAGCCCATTGACCCCTGGCAAGCCCTAAATCCACACCGGCTCTGGCTGTTAGTCGTATTGATCTCTGCCATGTCATTACTGGGCTACGTCGCTGTGCGCTGGCTGGGTGCAGCGCATGGTGCAGTGGTAACCGGTGTCACCGGTGGTCTGGCATCATCTACCGCAACGACCCTGAGCTTTGCCCGCAACAGTAAAACAGATGCCGGCAGTATGGCAGCAAATACGCATGCGACAGGTATATTACTGGCGTGGCTGGTGATGTTTATCCGGGTACTGGTGACCATTGCTATTGTGTTTAAACCGCTATTGCCACTGCTATTGATACCATTTGGGACGATGGCCGTGACAACTGCCGCACTGGCGGGCAGCTTTTACTGGCTAAGTAGCAAGCATATTGATACACCGGAGCACAGTGAAGTTAAAATAAAGAACCCTTTTAGCCTGCTTGCAGCGGTTAAGTTTGGTATGTTGTTCGCGACAGTGCTGTTGCTGGTGAAATTCGTCCAACTTTACACACCGACTGAAACACTCTACGTACTGGCAGCCATCGCGGGGTTAACAGATGTTGATGCTATAACCTTGTCTATGGCCGACTACGCCCGTTCGGCTACCAGCGGCCTTACCCTTGCCGCAGGTGCTATTACCGTTGCGGCATTGAGTAATACCTTAGTAAAATGTGGCATGGTCATGCTATTGGGCAGCAAACCACTTGCTAAAAAACTTGTGCTGGCTACGGTACTGATCTGCCTCAGCGGTGCAGTCAGTATTACCCTGCTCAGAGTGCTGTAAAGTGCTGCTCTAACCAGGGCAGCGCCAGGTTTTCCGGCTCTAATGTTTCACAGGCATCAATCCGTAACATTGGTGCCAGTTCAGTACCCTGCACCTCTGTCAGCAGTTCATGCCATTGCTCGCCGGCACCGCAAAAGGTGTCGTAACTGCTGTCACCCATGGCGATAACAGCAAATTGCCTGTTGGTTAATAAAGGAAAGCGGTTTTTAACCTCAAGGTAAAACGGCAGCAAATTATCGGGAATATCGCCCTGGCCTGTGGTTGAGGTAATAACCAGCCAAACCCCTGCATCAAATGCCAGTATATCGTCCAACGCGGCGTCTTCAAACACAACAACATCGTGCCCCAGACCAGCCAGCAGCGGCTTTGCCTGCTCGGCTACATATTGCGCGCCACCATATACAGAACCAACAATCAAGGCGATTTTTGCCATTTTTCCTCCAGAAAGTGCGCAGCAAATTGCTGCTGATAGTAAGCTTCGTCTACCGGCCAGCCAAATTGACTGAAAAGCGGTTCAAGCTCGTTCAGACCGGCGCTAAAAGATAAAGTTTCACCGCTAATGGGGTGTGGCACATGTAACTGCTTGGCAATCAGCAGCAAACGCCGGCAATTAAAATGCTGTTTAAACAGCGCATTATGCTTACCATCACCGTGACTGGTATCGCCAACTATCGGATAGCGCAAATGCGCGAGATGCCGGCGTAGCTGATGTTTACGGCCAGTCACCGGTTGCAATGCAACTAATGAATACCGTGCCGCCGGATATTTGCTTACGGGTATTGGCAGTTCAATTTGTTGCAGCGGCTGATAATAGGTCACTGCCTGCTGCGGCGCTTTGTCATCCCGGCTGAATTTATCCGCAATTTTGTCCAGTTCTTCTTTTAACGGATAATCCAGCACGCCCGCCTCTGGTAAAAAGCCCCGCACTACCGCCAGATAATATTTTCGCCACAAATGCTGCTCTTGCTGCTGGCCCAACAGCCTCGCTACTTCGCTCGACAGCGCAAACACCAGCACACCGGACGTGGGTCGATCCAATCGATGAACCGGGAAAACATGCTGACCCAGCATATCGCGCAAGGTTTGCATGGCAAACACTGTTTCATGTTTGTCTAAAAAAGAACGATGCACCAACATACCACTCGGCTTATCTACTACAACAAGATAAGTGTCCTGATACAGAATGGTTAAAGGCGTATCCAGCACAAACGGCGCGGCTGAGCTCATGCGGCACCTGACAATGCACGGTCCAGTCGTCCAATGAGCCGCAGCAAGTGCTGTAGTCGCGGTCCCTGAGCTTTAAACGCTTCTTCTGCATACGGTAATACCGATATCTTGTCTGGCAGAGGCTGCCCGGCATCAAGCATTGCCTTTAACCGCGGTAACAAAATAAACTGCAGCCATTGTTGTACTGACAAGGTGTCACAACAAAATGGCAGGGTGCTGGTCATTGCTGCTGCATCTGGCGATTTAGTGCTCCACAGCTGCTGTTGTTTTAACTCGCTTGCAATTGCAGTGAGCAGGGCGTGTACTGCGTCAGACATAACTACCTCGTTGTAAGAGGCATAGTTTAACACAAGCAAAAGCACTCGCCAGCCCTTGTAATAACCGATACAAGGCAGCATTATCTGACAATACTTTCGGGAGTGCGCTATGGGTTCGGTATTACTGCTGTTGTTAATCAGCACAATTTGTTATGTATTCTGGCTGCAGCGCAAACAAGATGAACGTGCGTTAATGCTGGCCAGGCAACTTTGCCAGCAACAAAACTTACAACTGTTAGATTGTGGTCGTGCCGGCCACAACTTTCAAAAAATACAAAGCAGACTGCGCTTTATCACCCGCTATCAGGTCGATTTCAGTGGCGATGGTGAAAGCCGTTATCAGGCCGAGCTATTGTTAAATGGCATGCGCCTGGCTGCTTTCAATTTGCCGGCACATCGCATTTAAGCAGAGGGGAGTTTCCGTTTAAGCTGGCCGGTTAAGAAATCTTTCAGCATGACCCAGTCTGCCGCCAGGCTATACACCGGGTACTTAAAGGTGGCAGGTTTGTTGTGTTCAAACAACAAATGGCCAAGCCAGGCGAACCCGTAACCAATCAGTGGCAGCAACCACAACCAGCGCCACTGCTGAGTAATTAGCGCAAACAGCAGTACGGCAATAACCAGACTGCTACCCATGTAATGCAGCGCCCTGCAAACCGGGTGGCGGTGCTCGTTTAAATAATACGGATAAAACTCGTTAAAACTATTAAATCGTGACATTTTTCGGCTCTTGCGCTGTTGCCATATCCGCGGCGACATGCTGCCGGCTGCGGAACATCAGGCTGCCACTGACGGTTCCAAATGCCAGCTCGGTTACTTTTTGATACTGGTCGTCTGCAAAAAACGGTTGATACTTGGCCAGGGTAACAAATACGCCAATACCACTTGAGCTGCTGTCAGCATCGACAATACTGTCAACGGCATGAATTAAATAGTGTCCCAGACCAAGATGCTGATATTTGGGTGAAATAGCAATAAAAGCCAGCATATGGTAACGCTCATAAGGCATAGCAGCATGAATACGCTGCTCCTTTTCCAGCATTTGCCGGGTTGATACAAAACCAGCGGTAAGCAGCATTTTCAGACGCCAGTGCCAGAGCCTGCTGCCGCCTATGCCAGAGTCCGGTCCCGCTACACAGGCCACACCCAATAATTGTTCAGCATGAAACAACCCGACTATCGGTTGTTCTGCTTGCCAGAACGTGTTGAGCTCTTCCCGGATAGCCGAGCGCAGCCGTTGTTCATAATCGCTGGTTTCTCCGCGGAAAATGGTCATAAACAACGGGTCATCATGATATGACTGATACAGCAGAGATGCTGCCAGCTTAAGCTCTTCACCGGTTAATAACGCGGCTTTTAATTGCTCCGGATTAAATGTACTGAGTATTGCCGTCATCACCTGTCTCTTATTGTTGTTTTTTCAACCACAATAACAGCCGCTGATCTTGTTGCCAAGAGACTTTTGCGGACCTGCGCAGTTGCCCATTAGGTTAATTTGTCGCGACTGACTATGCTTAATGCATTGCCAGATAAATGCGCAAGCGATGGCAGCAACCTGCTCAATAAAATAACCCAGGAGTCAATATGGATACCTCTCAGCACACCATGGCGAACTTGTTTCTGCAGCTAGGTTTGGCCAACACCCCAAAGGATATAACCGATTTTATTGCTAAGCACCGGCTTGCCGCCGGCGTCGCTTTAGCAGACGCGCCGTTCTGGAACTCGTCCCAGGCCGGCTTTATCCGGGAGTCGCTAAAGCAAGATGCCGACTGGGCAGAGGTCATTGATGAATTAAATACCCAGCTACGCTGATCACAATCAGCGCAGCCAACCTAGCCGCGAGTCTTACAATTGCTGGTAGGCTTTATCACCCCAGCTATGCAGCTGGCCATTAATAAATACCAGTGCTGTACACTCATCCTTAGTGGTTTTACTGTCACTACGCTGATGCTGCGTGCGATAGAATAACACCTGCACCTGCTGCTCATCTTTAACCAAAAACTCAGTAAAATCAGGAGTTCCCATCAGAGATACGACTTCATTAAATGCGACACCGGGTGTTAACTGGTTTATTTGTTGTAAGTTTTGCTGTTGTTTTTTACGCCACTCGCTTGAATTGCTGTCACCTTCATAATCTTTATCACCAATTGCCACTACGCAACCGGATAAAAGACTTACCGCGACCAGCAGACTCAGAGATTTTACTATCATGTTGTTACTCCATTACTTATTATTTTGTGTTGATATGGTATCAGCTATCAACAGCGATACTCCAACAGGTAAAGCAAATAAGATACCAAATATTTTATTATTAAAAATCATAATGTTAAGTTAAACGCTCTATCTATCCTGGCGCTTAAGTGCTAGATTTCGCCAAATAGTAGTCAAAATAAGTAACCGGTATGCAATCAGCCATTGATTTACTGAACCAGGTCGCTGTGCGTTTACAGCAAGAAGGTAAAACACCCAGCCTGGCGTTATTCAAAGCGCGTTTAGGCAACCAGCTCTCGGCGCCAGCACTGTTTACTGCCTACCAACAGTGGCGTAAACAAGCCTCAATACCCGACGCTGCCGTTTTGTTGCCTCAACAGCAGCCGGCTGCAGAAACCGAACCCACTGATACCACACCACAGCTACAACGCATTGAAGCAAAACTGGATAGACTTATCGCCCTGTTGGAACAGCAACATGTATCTGGCTGAGCTTAGCTATAAAGTCATTGCCGACACGAATTTCAGCCGGGCAGAGGCCGCTATCCGCGCCTTTAGCGAAGCGCTTATTTTTAATGGCAATATTCTGGGCAGAGATTTTGCCACCGCCTGGCAACAAGACCGCTTTTGTAGCCGGCTGGTGATCCCGGCTACCGATGCCCTGCAGCGGGCAAACCTCAGCCAACGCGCGATTAGCGCCGAACAACAGCTTAATGCCGCCGGGCTGGCTTATCCTCAGTTAAACGTGCTGGGGATGGATATTATGTCGCAGCACAGCAGTATTTGTGCTGGCAATGCCCTGCTGCTATTTACTACATACAGCGATAGTTGTTCGCCGCTGCGAAACCTGGCTGATCTGGCGCCAGTACCCCTGTATTTGTTAAAACACGCAGAAGGCTCAGACCATGAGGCACTTATCCGCTGGCAAATTCAGTTTCAGGCACTGGATGAAGTTCAGCAGCAACAGCAACGGGTGCTGCCCAAAACGGCAGAGAACAGCCTGCAGCAAATAAACAGCGTGCTAAATAAGCAAGGCCGGCAGTTGGCCAGAAAAACCAGCCAGCACAATGGCTTGCCGGTGTATTACGCGCTATATAGTGGAAGCAGCAACAATTGCCAGGCCGATGCAGCAAAGCGTTGTCCACTGTGTGGCGCCAACTGGCGCCTGACCACGCCATTGCTGCAACTGTTTGATTTTAAGTGTGACAGTTGTCAGTTAGTCAGTAATATTGCCTGGGAGTGTCAGACACCCTGATAGGCAGCGGGGCTCAGCTGGCTAAAAAATTCAGCAACAGAGTCAGCCAACTTTTCGCTCACGTGTTTACCTATGGTTTCCAGATAAACTTCGCCGGTGCTATTCAGTACCGACAGCACAATACTGTCATCATCAGTCAGGGCAAAAAATACCGTTTCAGGTTGTTTTAAACGGCGTTTCATTAAAATATGGCCAATCAGGTTTTCCTGTAATCTGGCCAAATCGGTGTTATCCCATACCATGAGTAACTGTAATGTCCCCCGGCTATGGCTGGCTCCGAGGCCAGCACCAAAGTACAAACTGTAAAATTGCTTAATATCCGAATGCAGCTCAAGCTCCAATGCTTGTTCGACATTGCTGAAATCTGCAGCAGGTTGCTGTCTTACCGGCTGCCAGCTGACTAGCTGATCTTCCAGAACAGCAAGTTGACAGGGCGCTGCAGCAGCCGGATCAGCGGTCCAGGCTTGCAACGTCTGATTATGCTGCTGATGCCAGCTCAGGGTTTGTTCAATAAAATGCTGATAACTTTCTGCTAATGACAACACGGACGTCCCTCTACTCTGAGATGAAGTTATGCTAAAATCTGGCGCATTCTAACCGGAATTGCAGCCAGATGACAAAAAGCCACTCAGAAATAATGGCCGGGCTAAGCCTCGGCAAAACTACCGCCTATGCTCAGCAATACGATCCGAGTCTGTTACAACCGGTCCCACGTTCACTGGGACGGGATAATTTAGGCCTGAGTCAGGAACCACTGCCATTTATTGGCGAAGATATCTGGCATGGCTATGAGCTGTCCTGGCTGAACGGAAAAGGTAAGCCCATGGTCGCACTGGCCACGTTTGTCGTACCGGTTTCGTCGGCCAATCTGATCGAGTCCAAATCTTTCAAGCTTTACCTGAATAGCTTTAATCAAAGCCGCTTTGCCGATTTACGGCAGGTATATCAGGCTTTGCAACGCGATTTATCTGAGTGTGCCGGCAGTCCTGTTAAAGTAACCCTGCACAACGTTAACGAAATTATGGTATTTCAGCCTACCTGGATCCCTGGCCACTGTATTGACGATCTGGATATCAGTATTGACTGCTATGAATACCAACCCGGGCTATTGCAGTTAGCCGGGACGTCTGAGATTATCGAAGAAAAAGTCCATTCACACTTACTGAAATCCAATTGCCTTATTACCTCACAACCCGATTGGGCCAGTGTCTACATTCAATATCGTGGTCCGGCAATTGACCATGCAGCTTTATTGCGTTACCTGATTAGCTTTCGCAGCCACAATGAGTTTCATGAACAGTGTATTGAGCGCATCTATCTGGACATCTGGCAACGCTGTAAACCCGAGTACCTGCTGGTATACGCCCGGTACACCCGTCGGGGTGGTCTGGATATCAACCCGGTAAGAGCCAGTAGCAGTTATCAGTTGCCGAACTTACGATTAAGCCGGCAATAAACCGTAACCTTTCAGTGAAACTTTCAAAAATAACGGCATTTATAGCGGAAATAAGCTGTAAAACCTGCATTACAGCAAGAACCAGTGAAAGTAATGCCGAAACATTACAGGTCAACTTTCAATATCAGCTGAATTCTGCTTTAATAGCGCGGTGAGTTAGATGGACTACCTCACCGTAGCAGTATGAAGGATCGCCAATTATGCAATATCTTACCGCTGATGAAGAAACATCCTGGTTACCTTATTACTTGTATAAGTAAGTTCAGGCATAACAATAATAATCCCCTACCACAGCGAGCTTTAGCTCGCTGTTTTTTTGTCTGCAGTTTGTCGCAATAAAAAGTGTAAACAGTGATCGCATTTGTGTTGTTTACGGATATACTTAAATCTAAACAGCTTTTTTAACATTTGAATGTTTAAGGTGCAGCCATTGCAAGATGATCTCAAGCAGCAACTGGCCAATGCGGTAAAAGCCCGCAAAACGCTGGAAGATGCCTATGAAAGTCAGTTTAAAATTCTAGCCCAGTTTGTAGTGCGCTTGTCACTGGTCTGTAAAGGTGTCGATATTGAGCTGGATAACCGACTGGCGAAGTTACGCAATGAATTGGCAAAAGGCACCGATCTGGAAAAGCTGATCCCTTTTATCAATGATACAAACCAAAGCCTGCAATTGCTTGAAGCCAAACAGCAACGTGACATTAAACAAGTGCAACAAGAGCTGAATCAAGCTGGCAAATTACTGCAGCAACAAAAAGGCTTACCTGACCAACTGCGCCGCGATTTGCGTGAATTATTATCTAAAGTGGCTGAGCCTCCATCAACTGTGCAGGCTTTTTTACCCCATTTAACCAGCCTGACCACTCTGTATCAAACGGCATTGCAGGCCAAGCAGCAGCTGGAAAAAAATGATGCGGATGATGACGTGCGTTATGGGCATATATGCCGCCAAATTAGTGTTGAACTGACTAATTTATTGAGTGAACTGGCTTTTGCCGAAAATAGTGCGGCTCAGATTGCCGCTATACGTCAAAGTTTGCTCGACGACCTGTCAATAGAAGCGCTGCTGGATGCGTGTCTGCAAACCATCACCATTATTGTCAACAGTATTAATGAAGAACGGCAATCGGCAGAGCATTTTTTACTTAAACTAAATGATGCTTTGTCATCAGTGCAGCAAGCTGTTGGTCTAACCTTAAAAAATGCTGATCAGCTGCATCAGCAACTGGACAAGTTAAACCAGCAGATTGAACAGCAAATTACCCTGCTCGGTCAAAATACTAAAAGTGCCACCTCGCTTGAGCAATTAAAAGAGTTAGTAACTCAACGTCTGCATAGCATCAGCAGTTCGCTGAAATCGAAAGAGCAGCTTGAGACAAAAGAACGTCAGGCCATGCTACTCACCCTGAACGCGATGGAGTTACGCCTCAGAGAATTGGAGACTGAGGCCAAGACTTTCAGAACAAAATTAGCCGAACAAAATTTCCGAAGCCTGCAAGACTCGCTGACAGAGGTACCTAACCGGGCAGCGTTTGATGAGCGGTTAGCACTTGAGATAAAACGCTGGCAACGTTATAAAAAACCACTGTGTATTGCATTAGCTGATGTCGACCATTTTAAAAAGATTAATGATAACTACGGTCATAGTGCTGGCGATAAAACACTTAAAGTCATTGCCAAGGCCTTGCAGCAAGGCCTTCGCGAAACGGATTTCATTGCTAGGTATGGTGGTGAGGAGTTTGTTATATTGTTCCCGGAAACAGCCCTTGACGAACTGGCCGCCCCGCTGAATAAATTACGGGAAAAAATTAAAAGTATCGTGTTTACCTTTAAAAATCAGAAAGTGCCCATCACAATTTCATTCGGGGCAAGTCAACTTACCGCTGAAGATACCAGCCGTCAGGTCTTTGATCGGGCAGATGAAGCCTTATATGAAGCAAAAAAAGCCGGCCGTGACCGTGTTATTTTAAAAACCTGACCCTGGCACGACTTATAACTACGTATTGGAGTTTACAGATGCAGGTGCATTTAAACCCGTTAGGCGCCATGGATTTATTGTCGCAACTTGAAGTTGAACGCTTAAAAAACAACACTGAGTCTGAAGCCTTTAACTTATTCCGTAATTGCTGTCTGGCTGTGTTAAACGTTGGTAGTCATACCGATAGCTCTGCCGAAATTTATGAACAATATAAAGATTTCAGCGTTAACCTGCTGGC